>NZ_CABPSC010000041.1 GCF_902459585.1 Pandoraea nosoerga | reverse complement strand
GACGAAGAGTTGCAGCCGCTGGCGGTGGCCAAGCTGCTCAAGGCGATCGTCGACAAGGAGCAGCCGCAACTGGTGATCCTGGGCAAGCAGGCCATCGACGACGATTCCAATCAAACCGGTCAGATGCTCGCGGCGCTGGCGAAGCTGCCGCAGGCGACGTTCGCCTCGAAGGTGACGGTGGCGGACAACCGCGCGCAGGTCACGCGGGAAGTGGACGGCGGTCTGGAGACCGTCTCGCTGTCGCTGCCGGCGGTGATCACGACCGATCTTCGCCTGAACGAGCCGCGCTACGTGACGTTGCCCAACATCATGAAGGCGAAGAAGAAGCCGCTCGAGACGGTGAAGCCGGCCGACCTGGGCGTGGACGTGGCGCCGCGCCTGAAGACGCTGAAGGTGGCCGAGCCGCCCAAGCGCAGCGCGGGGGTGAAGGTGGCGGACGTGGCAGCGCTCGTCGAGAAGCTGAAGACCGAAGCGAAGGTCATCTAAGGGAGACGACGAGATGAGCATTCTGGTAATTGCCGAACACGACAACCAATCGATCAAGGCCGCGACGCTCCACACGGTGACGGCCGCGCTGCA
>NZ_CABPSC010000040.1 GCF_902459585.1 Pandoraea nosoerga | reverse complement strand
GAGAGCGCGGACACGTTCGAGCGACCGATCTACGCGGGCAACGCCATCGCGACGGTGCAAAGCGCGGACCCGGTGAAGGTGATCACGGTGCGGGCGACGGGCTTCGACGCGGCGGCGGCCACGGGCGGCAGCGCGGCGGTGGAGACGGTGGCGGCCACGCCCGACGCGGGGGTGTCGCAGTTCGTGGGGCGGGAGGTGACGAAGCTGGACCGTCCGGAGCTCACGAGCGCGAAGATCATCGTCTCGGGCGGTCGCGGTCTGGGTAGCGGCGAGAACTATACGAAGGTGCTCGAGCCGCTGGCGGACAAGCTTGGTGCGGCGTTGGGGGCCTCGCGCGCGGCGGTCGATGCGGGCTACGTGCCGAACGACTATCAGGTGGGCCAGACGGGCAAGATCGTGGCGCCGCAGTTGTACATCGCGGTGGGGATTTCGGGGGCGATTCAGCACCTGGCGGGGATGAAGGATTCGAAGGTGATCGTGGCGATCAACAAGGATCCGGAAGCGCCGATCTTCTCGGTGGCGGACTACGGTCTGGTGGGCGATCTGTTTACCGTGGTGCCGGAGCTGACGAGCGCGCTGTAAGCGTTCGGCAGGCGCGGTGTTGCGCCACATTGCGCCACATTGCGCC
>NZ_CABPSC010000039.1 GCF_902459585.1 Pandoraea nosoerga | reverse complement strand
CTAGACCTATGGATTCAGTCTAGGATGACCCAAAGGGCCGGGTTTCCCCATTCGGACATTTGTGGATCAATGCTTATTTGCCAGCTCCCCACAACTTTTCGCAGGCTATCGCGTCCTTCATCGCCTGTAATCGCCAAGGCATCCACCACATGCACTTATTCGCTTGACCCTATAACGAGAATGTCTTCCCGCTACAGGTTGAGTTTTCGCGTTGTGCCGTATTCCAAGTCATCTTTCGATCACTTAAATACTGGTTGATACAATCACAACCCGTACAATTTCCACGCGCCATCTCTAACGCGCTTCCGTTGTACTACTTCTTCTTCCAAATTGTTAAAGAACAAATACTGCATGACATTGCTGTCATTCAAAAACATTCACGCAAAATCACTTAGGGATTTACTGCAGACGTAAAAGCTTTTGACTGACATCGATGCGATCCAAGAAGTTGGTGGAGGCAGACGGGATCGAACCGACGACCCCCTGCTTGCAAAGCAGGTGCTCTCCCAGCTGAGCTATGCCCCCCGAATCAGTCTGATGCAGCCTGACAAAAAACCCCTCGCATACCCAGGTATGCCACGGCTTCTTGTGCCTTGCCTCAGCCAGATTTCTTTCAACCGGACATCGGTGGAA
>NZ_CABPSC010000038.1 GCF_902459585.1 Pandoraea nosoerga | reverse complement strand
CCAGCTCTGCGACAGGAAGAAGATGACGCCGAAGCCGAGCATCGCGATGGCGAGCAGCAGGTTGACGGTGTGCTGGCCGGTGTAGACGACCGGCGCGCCCTGGAACAGCCGGAACTTGTACTTGCCCGAGAGCTTGCCGAACGCGATGACCGAGCCCGAGAACGTGATCGCACCGACGAACGTGCCGATGAAGAGCTCGATGCGGTTGCCCGCGGGCAGCGACGTCTCGCCGGCCGGCACGATGCCGAAGGCGGCCGGCTCGGCGACTGCCGCCACGGCGATGCACACCGCCGCCAGGCCGATCAGCGAGTGCATGGCGGCCACGAGTTCCGGCATCTTGGTCATCTCGACCTTGCGCGCGACATACGCGCCGATACCGCCGCCGAGGACCAGCCCCGCGAGAATCAGGCCGAGGCCCGAGTAGCCGCCGCCGGAGAGCCTGCGCAGCTCGAAGATCAGCGCCACGGTCGTGAGCGCGGCGATCGTCATGCCGATCATGCCGAACGCGTTGCCGCGTCGCGCCATCTTCGGGTTCGACAGGCCCTTGAGCGCCTGGATGAAACAGATCGACGCGACCAGATACAGCAGCGTCACAAGATTCATGCTCATGTCAGTGCGCTCCCTTCGTCGCGTCGTCGTTTGCCGCCCTGGCCGGCGACTTGTCTTTCTTCTTGAACATCTCCAGCATGCGCTGCGTGACGAGGAAGCCCCCGAACACGTTCACGGCCGCGAGCGCCACGGCCACCACGCCCATCGTCTTGCCGAGCCCGCCTTCGGTGAGGCCGGCCGCGAGCATCGCCCCGACGATCACGATCGCCGAGATGGCGTTGGT
>NZ_CABPSC010000037.1 GCF_902459585.1 Pandoraea nosoerga | reverse complement strand
TGTCCTCGCAGGCCAATATCGCGGGCTACAAGGCGGTGATGCTCGCCGCGAACCTCTACCAGCGCTTCATGCCGATGCTCATGACGGCCGCCGGCACGGTCAAGGCCGCGCGTCTGGTGGTGCTCGGCGCCGGCGTGGCCGGGCTGCAGGCCATTGCGACAGCCAAGCGGCTGGGCGCCGTGATCGAGGCGTCCGACGTGCGCCCGGCCGTGCGCGAGCAGATCGAGTCGCTCGGCGCCAAGTTCATCGACGTTCCCTTCGAAACCGACGAAGAGCGCGAGATCGCGCAGGGCGTCGGCGGCTACGCCCGCCCCATGCCCGCCGCCTGGCTCGCGCGCCAGGCGCAGCTCGTGCACACGCGACTCACGCAGGCCGACATCGTCATCTCGACGGCGCTCATTCCCGGACGCCCGGCGCCCACGCTCATCGCCGAGGACACCGTCAAGGCGATGAAGCCCGGCTCGGTGATCGTCGATCTGGCGGCCGGGCGCGGTGCCGAGCACAACGGCACGCGCGGCGGCAACTGCCCGCTGTCGGTGGCCGACGAAGTCGTGAAGGTGCACGGCGTGACGATCGCCGGCTACACGAATCTGGCCGGCATGGTGGCGGCCGACGCGTCGGCGCTCTACGCGCGCAACGTGCTCGACTTCCTCAAGCTGATCATCGACAAGGAAGGCAAGCTCGTCATCGATACCAACGACGACATTGTCGCGGCGTGCCTGATGTGCCGCGACGGTCAGGTGCTGCGCGCCGCATAAGGAGGGGGGACGCAAATGGAATTGATCAATCACACGGTGATCAACCTGATCATCTTCGTGCTGGCGGTGTACGTCGGCTATCACGTGGTGTGGAACGTCACGCCCGCGCTGCACACGCCGCTCATGGCGGT
>NZ_CABPSC010000036.1 GCF_902459585.1 Pandoraea nosoerga | reverse complement strand
TGGCTCGCCCTATGCAACCTTCTTTGTGGTTCGGGCCGCGTCCAACGCGGCCTGCGTCAACAGATAGACGCCCGGCAAGTCCTGCTCGTCACAGTTGTGTCCCTCGCCCCCGCGATCGACCACCACGAAGTCACTCACCTCATCCAACGCCAACAACGGGTGATGCCACACGCCGCGCGCATAGTTCACCCCCTGCCAACCGTCCGATACGAACGCCCGCATCTGGCTCACGTCGAGCTCGCCCGCCGGCGCCACCACCACCAGATACGGCGTCGTCTTCAACGGGATGAACGCCTGGCTGCCCAGCGGATGGCGCTCGAGCATCTTCACCTCATACGGCAAGCGCCGCGGCTGGCCTCGGAACACGTTGATCAGCGTGCGGCCGCCGTCCGGGCCCAGATCCACCGTCGCCAAATCGTGATACCGCTCGGTCGTCCCGCCATTGATCGCAAAATGCTTCGCGCCCGACAACTCGATCACATCCCCAAACGGCGCGAACGCCTCTCGCGTCAATCGCGCTATCTTCAACGTCGGACCCGACATATCACGCTCTCCTTGTGTCTGCATGCGCTTTTCCTTTCCCCCCTCGCAGCGGGTGCGAGGGGCGTGGGTCTGGCCTTATGCCGTCTTCTCGCTCAGGCGGCCCCACAGCCGCAGACGCGACACCCCGCCGTCCGGAATGATGTTAAAGCGAATGTGCGTGATGGCCCCCAGCTTCTGCACCGGCGCCTCGAAGACGAACTGCCTGTCCATCGCCAGCTTCTGCTCGGGCAGCAACACCGGCCAGAACATGGACTGGGTAATCAGCGACTGCTCGGTACCGCCCGTCACGTAGGCGGCCTGGATGGAGCACCGGTCCGGGAAATTCCCCTTGAAGTGCGCCGTATCGACTTCGATCTTCTCGATCTCGCCCGGCTGCGCCAGCGCGATGATGGCCCAGTCGTTGCCCGGCTCTCGCCGGCGGCGCGTCTCCCAGCCATCGCCCATGTTCACCCCGCGGCCCGGCATCAGCAGGTTCGACGCCAACCCGAAATGCTGGTTGTTCGCCGCCACGACGTACCCGCCGTTTTCCATTGCCACCAGATCGATCAGCGCGTCGCGCGAACGGTGGGCCCAGTCGCCCTGCGGCAAGCCGTACAGGCGCAGACGGGCCAGCCCCCCGTCGGGATACAGGTTCACGCGCACGTGCGTCACCGCGCGCTGCTCGGCAATCGCGTGGTAGTGGTGCGCATTGCCCTGCAGGGTGGTCGAGGGCAGCAGTTCGAACCACTCGGCCGACGCGCAAGGATCGCCGCTCGGGCTGTAGCAGCCCTCGAGCGAGGCGGCCGGCGGGAAGTTGCCGGTGAAGTGGCTGGTGTCGAGGTCAACGCCGTAGAGCACGCCCGCGCGCGCGAGCTTGACCACGCACCAGTCGTAACCGTTCACGCGCTTGCGGCGCGTCTCCCAGCCGTCCATCCACTTGCCGTTCTCGTCATACTTGCCCGGAATGAAGACCGCAGGCTCGGGGTTGAGCATGCGCTCCTTGGCCGCGAAGAACTCGTCGCTGGCCTGCAGCGCCTGCGCGCCCAGACGCGGATCGGCCAGATTGACGTAACGGCGCACGAATTCCGGTGCGTTCGGATCTTGCGGGGCGAGGGCCATG
>NZ_CABPSC010000035.1 GCF_902459585.1 Pandoraea nosoerga | reverse complement strand
CGCGATTGATCTTTAAAAATTGAACAACCGATAAGTGTGGGCACTCGATGAATGGTGCGTCTGCTTCGGCAGATAAGCTTTAAATTTATTGAGGCTCACATAGTAAAAGGTAAGTTAAGCAATTAACTTGTCAGCCTACTTTGAGAGCGACCGGTTGGTCACACAACCGAAAACAGTAACAGGTTTGAACTGAAGAGTTTGATCCTGGCTCAGATTGAACGCTGGCGGCATGCCTTACACATGCAAGTCGAACGGCAGCACGGGTGCTTGCACCTGGTGGCGAGTGGCGAACGGGTGAGTAATACATCGGAACGTACCTTGTAGTGGGGGATAGCTCGGCGAAAGCCGGATTAATACCGCATACGCTCTGAGGAGGAAAGCGGGGGACCTTCGGGCCTCGCGCTATAAGAGCGGCCGATGTCAGATTAGCTAGTTGGTGGGGTAAAGGCCTACCAAGGCGACGATCTGTAGCTGGTCTGAGAGGACGACCAGCCACACTGGGACTGAGACACGGCCCAGACTCCTACGGGAGGCAGCAGTGGGGAATTTTGGACAATGGGCGCAAGCCTGATCCAGCAATGCCGCGTGTGTGAAGAAGGCCTTCGGGTTGTAAAGCACTTTTGTCCGGAAAGAAATCCTCTGGGTTAATACCTCGGGGGGATGACGGTACCGGAAGAATAAGCACCGGCTAACTACGTGCCAGCAGCCGCGGTAATACGTAGGGTGCGAGCGTTAATCGGAATTACTGGGCGTAAAGCGTGCGCAGGCGGTTTTGTAAGACGGATGTGAAATCCCCGGGCTTAACCTGGGAACTGCATTCGTGACTGCAAGGCTAGAGTATGGCAGAGGGGGGTAGAATTCCACGTGTAGCAGTGAAATGCGTAGAGATGTGGAGGAATACCGATGGCGAAGGCAGCCCCCTGGGCCAATACTGACGCTCATGCACGAAAGCGTGGGGAGCAAACAGGATTAGATACCCTGGTAGTCCACGCCCTAAACGATGTCAACTAGTTGTTGGGGATTCATTTCCTTAGTAACGTAGCTAACGCGTGAAGTTGACCGCCTGGGGAGTACGGTCGCAAGATTAAAACTCAAAGGAATTGACGGGGACCCGCACAAGCGGTGGATGATGTGGATTAATTCGATGCAACGCGAAAAACCTTACCTACCCTTGACATGTACGGAATCCTGCTGAGAGGTGGGAGTGCTCGAAAGAGAGCCGTAACACAGGTGCTGCATGGCTGTCGTCAGCTCGTGTCGTGAGATGTTGGGTTAAGTCCCGCAACGAGCGCAACCCTTGTCCTTAGTTGCTACGCAAGAGCACTCTAAGGAGACTGCCGGTGACAAACCGGAGGAAGGTGGGGATGACGTCAAGTCCTCATGGCCCTTATGGGTAGGGCTTCACACGTCATACAATGGTCGGTACAGAGGGCTGCCAAACCGCGAGGTGGAGCTAACCCCAGAAAACCGATCGTAGTCCGGATCGCAGTCTGCAACTCGACTGCGTGAAGCTGGAATCGCTAGTAATCGCGGATCAGCATGTCGCGGTGAATACGTTCCCGGGTCTTGTACACACCGCCCGTCACACCATGGGAGTGGGTTTTGCCAGAAGTAGGTAGCCTAACCGCAAGGAGGGCGCTTACCACGGCAGGATTCATGACTGGGGTGAAGTCGTAACAAGGTAGCCGTAGGGGAACCTGCGGCTGGATCACCTCCTTTCTAGAGCATGCACTGGAAGTTGAGTGTTCACGCTTATCGGTTGTTGACTGCGTAGATCTAAGTCGGGTCTGTAGCTCAGGTGGTTAGAGCACCGTCTTGATAAGGCGGGGGTCGAAGGTTCAAGTCCTTCCAGACCCACCAACTCTTTCCACCGATGTCCGGTTGAAAGAAATCTGGCTGAGGCAAGGCACAAGAAGCCGTGGCATACCTGGGTATGCGAGGG
>NZ_CABPSC010000034.1 GCF_902459585.1 Pandoraea nosoerga | reverse complement strand
CCATGGTCAACGTGACCGATGGTGCCAACGTTCACGTGCGGCTTGGTCCGCTCGAATTTTTCCTTTGCCATTTCCGACTCCTAACGGGGTTATCTTTTGCCGAGGTTGCTCGGCATGTTGATTGCCGCGCTTCACACTATCTTGTGGTGCCCATGGGCAGGATCGAACTGCCGACCTCTCCCTTACCAAGGGAGTGCTCTACCACTGAGCCACATGGGCGAATCCATTGCTTCTACTGCGTCTGCGCGTCACCTGGAGCGGGTGAAGGGAATCGAACCCTCGTCATAAGCTTGGAAGGCTTCTGCTCTACCATTGAGCTACACCCGCTTGGATTCCGACTCTCGCTTCTTGGTAACAAGCGCCGAAAACCGGGTTTTCGGCGCTCATTACTTCCGCATTCTGGTGGAGGAGGTTGGATTCGAACCAACGTAGGCGTAAGCCAACAGATTTACAGTCTGCCCCCTTTAGCCACTCGGGCACCCCTCCGCAGAGAATTTGCAATTATGGAGATGTCCCCTCGCCTTGTCAACACCTTCCCTGAATTAAATACGCAGATTCTGTGCCAGACATGGCGCCGAACTCTCATCCGCGAAGCAAGTCTTTGATTTTCTTGGAAATCGGGATAACAGGAGAGGCGGAGCGCCGGGCGTCGAGTCGCTCAGGCATGGTGCCCGAGTCTGCGACGGCGCCACGCATCCAGATGGCTGTTCAGACTGTCCCGCCCCATGTGGAATTCGCGGCGCAGCTTCTGAACGATGGAACGTTTCGCCTTGCGGCGGCCGTCGATCGTCGTGCCAAGTTGGTCATCCCTGTGATCGACGATCTTCGGCACCATGGAAATCATACGAACGCCGTGCTCCCAATTGCGGTTGAGCATATCGTCGACCGGGTGAATCATCCGCTTGCCGTATTCGAGCAGGGCGAGCGCCGCATCGCGGCGAATGAGATATCCCTGCGTTCCTCCCGGCTGCTTGCGATGGTCGCAGAGCGCACCACCGCCCGGCAACTCGCCGACTCGCCAACTACCGGCGGAGCCTTCGCTCTTGAGCCGCAGGATGCCCCACGGCACGGTGACCTCGAGCGCCGAGGCCAAGCGTGGTGCGAAGTCGGCCATCAGTTCGATGTCATCCTCGAGGACACACCAGATGTCGTCGTCGGACCGGACAAGTGCTTGCCAGATCTGATAGTGGCTGTCGTAGCACCCAACTTCGCCAAGCGTCAGGTGGTTGCCGTAAATTCGGAGGCGCGTTTGCGCATCATAGGTCGGCGGATATTCGCGAATACGCTTGGCGTCGAAGAATCGAAAAGGCACGCCCGCCCGCGCCATCTGCTCTGTCATATGGGCTCGACGATCGTGACTGTCGACAAGGGAGATGACAATGACTGGAGGTAACTTAAGCCCCGAGGAATACATCTGGTTCATTTCGTATTGAGTTGAGCTGCGCAAACGTCTTCGAGCGCCGGGTCGAGATGGGGTCCACGGCATATTAACGGACGAAGTCGATGCCAATGAAGGCTCCCGTTTCTGACAGGTTCGGCGACAGAAGGAATTGCGGTGGCGTAATGGCACAAATCTGGCCGGTTCCATGCAGTCAATCGAGGACGCGAATAAGTGCTCGCTACCGGAACTTTGGGTATTTCGCTGCGCTGCAGCGGCGTCTGCAGCCCCGACTCCCCCCTGCCGAGCGCCCTCCCGAGCATGGATTGACCGAAGGCCAACGTACAAAAAGCGCTCCCTGTCCGCGTCGGCATGGCCTTGACGCCCCGCCAGCGCATTGCGCCCGTGCCGGCATGGGGCCATCCATGCATACCGAGGCTTCATTTTCGGAGGCAGGCAAAAGCAACACTCAAGTGCCCCTGCAAAGCAAAAACCCCTTACCAGGCAACTGGCAAGGGGTTTTTAAGGGGAGCCTGACGATTACCTACTTTCACACGGGAATCCGCACTATCATCGGCGTGGAG
>NZ_CABPSC010000033.1 GCF_902459585.1 Pandoraea nosoerga | reverse complement strand
GGTGGCACCGGCGGTGGTGGCAGCGGAGGCGGCACCGGTGGCGGCGTTGGCGGCGGCGTTGGCGCGGGGGCGAGCGGTGGCGGTGTGGGCGCCCGCGGCCCCGGTGGTATCGGTATCGGAGGCGCAGCGGGCGGCAATGGGCTTGCCGCGTTCGGCGGTCCCGCAGGTTTCGGTGGCGGCGGGGGCTGCCAGATGAATGGTCAGAACGGCGAAGAGCCGTGCCCCTGAGCCAGTGACGGGCGGCCCCGCACGCGTTCGGCACAGCGCGTGCGGGAACTGGCCGACATTCAGAACAACGGCACGACGCGTCTTGCAGGTTGATCGCTGGTTCCTGGCGCGACCGGCTGGCGGTGCCCCGCCAGCCGTGCCACTCCCCCCGGCCCGTGCTCAGGCGGTTCTCCCGGCGATGCG
This sequence comes from Pandoraea nosoerga, assembly GCF_902459585.1. Lineage (GTDB taxonomy): Bacteria > Pseudomonadota > Gammaproteobacteria > Burkholderiales > Burkholderiaceae > Pandoraea > Pandoraea nosoerga. The sequence continues at coordinate 1,593 of NZ_CABPSC010000033.1, read as the reverse complement.
CCCCTTCGGTAGTCCGAAGGGGCGTTTTTTTTGTCATTTACCGACGCTATCGCTGCCGGCGGAGGATATGGAAATGCCGATAATGTATTTCGCGTATACCCGCATCTGTGGCAGCATCCGGGGTCTGGGTCGCGATGCTCGCGGCCGCCGCGGGCTCATCCGGTCCGCCCGACACCGAACAGGCGCCCAACAGGCGTTCATAAGCAAAAGGAGAAATCGCACATGCTGTCCCGTCAACTGATCAACGCATTGCTCGGCGCTACGTTCGCGCTGGCCGCCTTTGGCGTTTCGGCCCAGACGCCCGAGAAGCCCCTGAGGGTCGGCACGATGGCCGGCTCGGATGCGCAGATCTTCGAGGTGGTGAAGCAGGTCGCGCACAAGCGCGGTCTCGAAATCAAGATCATCGAATTCAGTGACTACGCACAGCCGAATGCCGCGCTCGATGCGGGCGATCTGGACGCCAACGGCTTCCAGCACAAGCCGTTCCTCGACAGCCAGGTCAAGGACCGCGGCTACAAGATCGTGAGCGCCGGTCTCACCTACGTCTCGCCGCTGGGTTTCTATTCGAAGAAGGTGAAGTCGCTCAAGGACCTGAAGAATGGCGCCAAGGTCGGTATCCAGAACGATCCGTCGAACGGCAACCGTGCGCTGCTCCTGCTGCAGAAGGAAGGGGTGATCAAGCTGCGCGCCGGCCTCGAGGGCAAGAACGCAACGCCGCTCGACATCGTCGAGAACCCGAAGAAGCTGAAGATCGTGGAACTCGAAGCTGCCCAGTTGCCGCGCGCGCTGCCCGACCTCGACGCCGCGTCGATCAACACCAACTTCGCCGCGCAAGCCGGTTTGGTTCCGCAGCGCGACGCCATCGCCATCGAAGACCTGAAAGGCCCGTATGCGAATCTGATCGCCGTGCGCGCGCAGGACGCCAACAAGCCCTGGGTCAAGCAACTGGTCGACGCCTATCACTCCGACGAGGTGAAGGAGTTCATCAAGACCAAATTCAATGGCGCGCTGATCGCCACGTGGTAAGCCATCGCGATGGCGCTCGCTTCCCGGTGAGCGCATGCGCATGGGCAGCACCGGGGTTTCGGCCCCGGTTTTTTTTATGGTCCGTCGACGGCTGGCCGAGCGATGCGTCGATGAGCCCCCTGGCCACGCTGACTCCCTTGGCCCGCGAAATCCCCCTGCCGGCATGAAAGCGCTGGCCTAGAATGAAGATGTGATCCGGATCAGCGGGAGGCTGCCATGTCCATGATCAATGTCTCGATGATGCTGGTGGCGCTATTGGTCGGCTTCGCCATCGGCATGCTCGTGGATCACTTCTGGGTAACGCATCACGACGAGCCCTCGGCGCACAAGCGGCTTGACTGGCACGAAATGTGGGAGCGCATCCGTCACCAGCACTGACGGCGCATGGCGATGCGTCCGGCTCAGTCGCCCGGCGCGTCGCGCAATTTTCGCCAGAGCGTCGAGCGGCTGATGCCGAGCGCCTCGCACGCCGCCGCGCGATCACCGCCGCAGGCGGCGAGCGTCGTGCGGATGCGCGTGAGTTCGGCCGCCGCGCGCCGCGCGCGGCCGCTGAGTGGCGCGGCGGCG
>NZ_CABPSC010000032.1 GCF_902459585.1 Pandoraea nosoerga | reverse complement strand
GCGGCAACAGCCGCGGCCGCGGCGGTGGCGCTGAGCAGGAAGACGCGCCGCGAGGGGCTCCGCCCGGCGGGGGTGATGGCCGCGCGCCGGGTGTCGGGCGGGCGGCGATGAGACAGCTTCATGACATCCTCCGGTGAGTGGCGAATCCGGCGTGGGGCGCGGGCCGTTCGTGGCACACGGCGCAGCGCGCGGGCCGTTCGTGGCACACGGCGCAGCGCGGCGCCGGATCGATGATTGAACGATGACTGAAGGGTAGTGCGCCGGCGATGGCGAAGTCCTCACGTAAAATTAAACAATTCGTGATACCTCACGGTGCCCGATCTGCGCACAATGGGGCCTCCAAGACCCACTCTCCCGGGAGCCGTCCAGCCGATGGAATCGCCGCGCCGTGTCCTGCTCGTCGAAGACGACGTGCATATCGCCGACCTGCTCACGCTGCATTTGCGCGATGAGCGCTTCGAAGTCGTGCACTGCGCCGACGGCGACGAAGGTCTGCGACGCCTCGCCGAAGGCGGCTGGGACGCCTTGATCCTTGATCTGATGCTGCCCAGCGTGGACGGCCTGGAGATCTGCCGTCGCGCACGGGAAATGACGCGCTACACCCCCATCATCATCACGAGCGCGCGCTCGAGCGAAGTCCACCGGATTCTCGGGCTGGAGCTGGGGGCGGACGACTATCTGGCCAAGCCGTTCTCGGTGCTGGAGCTCGTGGCGCGCGTCAAGGCGCTCATGCGCCGCGTCGATGCGCTCGCACGCAACGCTCGCATGGAGGCGGGCAGCCTCGCGATCGCGGGCCTGTTCATCGATCCGATCGCCCGCGAGGCGTCGCTGGCGGGCAGGCGACTCGATCTCACGCCGCGCGAGTTCGACCTGCTCTACTTCTTCGCGCGCCAGCCCGGCAAGGTGTTCTCGCGCATGGACCTGCTCAATGCCGTATGGGGCTATCAGCACGAAGGGTACGAGCACACTGTCAACACGCACATCAACCGCCTGCGCGCGAAGATCGAGGCGGACCCGGCGCAGCCCGCGCGCATCCTTACGGTTTGGGGCCGCGGCTACCGGTTCGCCGCCGACGGCCCGGGCGCGCAGGGCGAGCCGGGCGCCGACGCGGGAGCCGTCTGATGCGCCGCTGGAATCTCTCCCTCACGCAGCGCCTGTCGCTCGTTTTCGCCCTGCTGCTGCTGGTGTGCAGCGGCACGTCCGCCTGGATGCAGGTGCGCGCCAATCGCATGCATGAAGCCGAGGTCATTCAGGGCCTCTCGCGAGGACTCGCGGAACACATCGCGGCCAATGCGCAACTCATGGACGCGAACGGCATGAAGCCTGACGCCGTGCGGCGTCTGTTCGGCCAGCTGATGGTGGTCAACCCGAGTGTCGAGGTGTATCTGCTCGACGAGCAGGGACGCATCACGGGACATGCGGCGCCGCAGGGACACCTGCGTCGCATGCAGGTCGATCTGGCGCCCGTGCGCCGATTGCTCGACGGCGGCGCTCTGCCGATCTACGGCGATGACCCGCGCAATGCCCAGGCGCGCAAAGTGTTCAGCGCCGCGCCGCTGCGCGTGGATGGGCGCGACGTCGGCTACGTCTATGTCGTATTGCTCGGCGAGGCGCACGATCGCTTTGCCGCGCGCGGCGCGACGAGCGTGGCGCTCAATACGGCGCTGTGGTCGATCGGCATGGTGGCCGCGCTGTGTTTGCTGGCCGGCCTGACCGCTTTCGCGCTCATCACGCGGCCGTTGCGGCGACTCACGGACACTGTACGCGAGTTCGACATCGACGCGGCGCCCGTACCGTTGCCGGCCATGTCGGCCGATGCGCTGGCGTCGCAGCCGGCGCGCCCGAACGACGAGATCATGGTGCTCGAGCGTGCGTTCCGGCAGATGGTCGAGCGCTTTGGCGAGCAGTGGCGCACGCTTACGCGGCAGGACCAGGAGCGGCGCGAGCTGATCGCCAATATTTCGCATGACCTTCGCACCCCGCTGTCGTCGCTGCACGGCTACCTCGAGACGCTGTCGCTCAAGGACGCCGCACTCACCCCCGCCGAGCGGCGGCGCTATCTCGGCATCGCGCTCGATCAGAGTCGCAAGGTAGGGGCGCTCGCGCAGTCGCTATTCGAGCTGGCGCGCCTCGAGCACGGCTTCGTGCAGCCCGAGGCCGAGCCGTTCTCGGTCACCGATCTGATTCAGGACGTTTTCCAGAAATTCGAACTGAGCGCCGAGTCGCGCGGCGTGGCCCTGCGTGCGGCGCTCGCGCCGCAGATTCCGCCTGCGCGCGCCGACCTCGGCCTCATCGAGCGCGTGTTGACGAACCTGCTCGACAACGCGCTGCGCTATACGCCCGCAGGCGGGGCGATCACCGTGGCCGTGGCGCCGATGGGGGCAGAGATCGAAGTGCTGGTGAGCGACACGGGGCCGGGTATTCCGGAGAGCGCGCGCGAAGGGCTCTTCGAGCGGCCCTTCACGGTGGGGGGCGCCCGCCGCGAAGGCGGGCTGGGATTGCGGATCGTGCATCGCATCCTGCAACTGCACGGACGGCGTATCTCCTTGGTGGAGACCCCCGCCCCCGGCGGGCAGGGAGCGACCTTCCGGTTTACCTTGCCGACGTAAGCGGGCCGTCGGCCGGACGGGCGCCCGGCGCCGGGTCGTAGTACGTCAGTTTGCGCACGAACACGTTGGCGAACGGGTCGATGCGCTCGCCCGGCGCGCCAGGCGACGTGATGACCACGCGCACGACGTTGCCGCGGCTGTCGTGCCTGTAGTGGTATTCGGACACATGGCGCTCGCCCGTGGCCGCATCGGTGCGCGTGACGCGCGTCAACTCGTGACGCGGCGAATATTCGGCGACCTCGTTGTCCCATGCGAGCGGCAGCCATTGCCCGTCGATGAAGGCCGCGGCGCCGTCGTCCCGCACCACGCGGCCGCCGTCGGGCTTGCGCTCGACGCTGGAGAACGTGCGATAGGACACCACCTTCGGGGCAGCGCGCACCTTGCCGTCTGCCGTGACGACCTGGCGCGCTTCGTTGGGCGCGTCCCACTGGCGCGACAATGCAAAGCACTCATCGTCGAAGCGTCGCGCCTGCAGGCTGCCCGGACGGCGGCGGTGCGGCCCGTTCCCGCCGGCGATGGTGCGGCGGGTCCACTCGAGGTGATCGCCTTGCACGCGCACCTGTTCCTTCCACGCTTCGCGTCGCGAGGCGCCATGCACGACCCAGGTGTCGGCGCCCTCCCAGTCCACGGGCGCCCCGTCGATACTGCGCAGGCGGCCCGCCGCATCGTAGGCGTAGTGGCCGCGGTCGGTGCTCGTGAGCAGGTGGCCCTGCGGGTCGAACTCCATCACGAAGCGATTGCCGTTGTCGAGCGGCCCGACCTTGCCGGTGCTGCGATCGTAGCTGGCGATGAAGCGCGTTTCCTCGATGCGCCGAACGCCGGCGGGGATGCCGCCGAAGTTGCGCATGAGGTCGTCTTCCTCGCGCAGGGCGGTTTGCACGCACCAGGGCAGCGGCGCGGACGCTTGCGGGGCCTCGGCCGCCGGTGCGCTTGCGCCGGGCGGGCTTGGCGCGGCCACCGGCGCGCTCGCGGCGGG
>NZ_CABPSC010000031.1 GCF_902459585.1 Pandoraea nosoerga | reverse complement strand
GCCCTGGCCGCCGGCGCCAAGCCGGCCGCTGCCGCCTCGTCGATTCCGGCGCCGGCGCAGCGCGCCGCACTGCCGTCGGTCGCCGCCCCGGTGGGCCGCGACACGTCGCTCGAAGGCCGCCCGGAGCAGCGCGTGCCGATGTCGCGTCTGCGCGCCCGTATCGCCGAGCGCCTGCTGCAATCGCAACAGACCAACGCCATTCTGACCACGTTCAACGAGGTCAACATGAAGCCGGTGATGGATCTGCGCAACAAGTACAAGGACAAGTTCGAGAAGGAGCACGGCGTGAAGCTGGGCTTCATGTCGTTCTTCGTGAAGGCCGCCGTGCATGCGCTCAAGAAGTACCCGGCCGTGAATGCGTCGATCGACGGTAACGACATCGTCTACCACGGCTATTTCGACATCGGTATCGCCGTCGGCTCGCCGCGCGGTCTGGTAGTGCCGATCCTGCGCAATGCCGACCAGATGAGCCTGGCCGACATCGAGAAGAAGATCGCCGAATACGGCAAGAAGGCTGCCGATGGCAAGCTGTCGATCGAGGAAATGACCGGCGGCACGTTCTCGATCTCGAACGGCGGCGTGTTCGGCTCGATGCTCTCGACCCCGATCATCAACCCGCCGCAATCGGCCATTCTGGGCGTGCACGCCACGAAGGACCGTCCGGTCGTGGAAAACGGCGAGATCGTCATCCGTCCGATGAACTATCTGGCCATGAGCTACGACCACCGCATCATCGACGGCCGCGAAGCCGTGCTGAGCCTCGTCGCCATGAAGGAAGCGCTGGAAGATCCGGCTCGCCTGCTGCTCGACCTGTAAGCGTTAGCGCGCACCGCGCGGCAGCGCCCGGCCATCCGTTGCACGGCCGGCGCGCCGCGCCTTCTTCTGCCGTCAACCTTCACTGAGTCTCAAAATGGCAAACAAAGAATTTGATGTAGTCGTTATCGGCGCCGGCCCCGGCGGTTATATCGCCGCAATCCGCGCCGCGCAGCTCGGCTTTTCCGTCGCCTGCGTCGAGAAGTGGACCAATCCGGCCGGCAAGATGGTGCTCGGCGGTACGTGCCTGAACGTGGGCTGCATTCCGTCGAAGGCGCTGCTCGCGTCGTCGGAGGAATTCGAGAAGGTCGGCCACCATCTGGCCGATCACGGTATCACCACGTCGGACGTCAAGATCGACATCGCCCAGATGCTCAAGCGCAAGCAGGGCATCGTCGACAAGATGACCGGCGGCATCGAGTTCCTGTTCAAGAAGAACAAGATTACGTGGCTCAAGGGCCACGGCAAGATCATCGCCAAGAACGATGCCGGCTATCAGATCGATGTGACGGGCGCCGAGAATGAATCGGTCACCGCCAAGAACATCATCATCGCCACCGGTTCGAAGGCGCGCCACCTGCCGGGCATGCCGGTCGACAACAAGCTCATCTCGGACAACGAAGGTGCGCTCTCGTTCGACACCGTGCCGAAGAAGCTGGGCGTGATCGGCGCCGGCGTGATCGGTCTGGAGCTCGGTTCGGTGTGGCGTCGTCTGGGCGCCGAGGTCACCGTGCTCGAAGCCATGCCGGAGTTCCTGGCCGCCGCCGACGCCGGCGTGGCCAAGGAGGCCGCCAAGCAGTTCAAGAAGCAGGGGCTGGACATCAACGTCGGCGTGAAGGTCGGCGAAGTGAAGACCGGCAAGAACAGCGTGACGGTCAACTACACGGACAAGGACGGCAACGCCAAGACGCTCGAAGTCGACCGTCTGATCGTCTCGGTCGGCCGCGTGCCGAACACCGACGACCTGGGCCTGGGCAACATCGGTCTGGCGACCGACGAGCGCGGCTTCATTCCCGTGGACGAGCACTGCCGCACCAAGCTGCCGAACGTGTACGCGATCGGCGACGTGGTGCGCGGCCCGATGCTCGCGCACAAGGCCGAAGACGAGGGCGTGCTGGTGGCCGAAGTCATCGCCGGCCAGAAGCCGCACATCGACTACAACTGCATTCCGTGGGTGATCTACACCTCGCCGGAAATCGCCTGGGTCGGCAAGACCGAGCAGCAGCTCAAGGCCGAAGGCCGTGAATTCAAGCCGGGGCAGTTCCCGTTCGCGGCCAATGGCCGTGCGCTGGGCATGGGCTCGTCGGACGGTTTCGTGAAGGTGCTGGCCGATGCCAAGACCGACGAAATCCTCGGCGTGCACGTGATCGGTCTGAACGCTTCGGATCTGATCGCCGAAGCGGTGGTCGCGATGGAGTTCAAGGCGGCCTCGGAAGACATCGGGCGTATCTGCCACCCGCACCCGTCGCTGTCGGAAGTGATGCGTGAAGCCGCCCTCGATGTCGAGAAGCGCGCGCTGAACAAGTAAGCAGCGTCACGCTGATGTGTCCGAACAAAGGCGAGGCAACTCGCCTTTGTTTTTTTGAATCCCTTAGCCTCGCGGCCCTCGGGCAATCTCAGGGCGCGCAGTCCGCATGAACGTTCGCGAATACTACCAACAAGAATTGGCCGCGCGCGGCTACAAGCCCGACGAGGCCCAGGAGCGTGCCGTCGATCGTCTGCAGCAGTGCTACGACGAATGGGCCGCCTACAAGGCGCGGCGCTCCAACACCCTCAAGAAGTGGCTGGTGCATCCCGATTTGCCCAAGGGCGTGTATCTATGGGGCGGGGTGGGGCGCGGCAAGAGCTTCCTGATGGACAGCTTCTACTCGGTGGTGCCGCTGCAGCGCAAGACGCGTTTGCACTTTCACGAGTTCATGCGTGAAGTGCATCACCAGCTGCAGGCGCTCAAGGGGCTGCCCGATCCGCTCGACGAGCTGGCCAGGCGCGTCGCCAAGCGCTATCGCCTGATCTGCTTCGACGAATTTCACGTCTCCGACGTCGCCGATGCGATGATCCTGCACCGGCTGCTCTCCGAACTGTTCAAGAACGGCGTGCAGTTCGTCATGACGTCGAACTATCGCCCCGACACGCTCTACCCGGACGGGCTGCATCGCGATCGCGTGCTGCCCGCGATCAAGCTGCTCGAGGAGAAGCTCGACGTGCTCAATGTCGACGCCGGCATCGACTATCGTCGCCGCACGCTCGCGCAGGTGCAGGTGTATCACTATCCGCTCGGCAACGAGGCCAACCGTGCGCTGCGTGCGGCGTTTACCGAGATCGCCGGCGTGCCCGACGAGAGTCCGCTGCTGCACATCGAGCAGCGCGAACTGAAGGCGCTGCGCCGTGCGGGCGGCGCCGTGTGGTTCGACTTCCACACGTTGTGCGGCGGCCCGCGCTCGCAGAACGACTATCTCGAACTGGCCAACCGCTTTCACACCGTCGTGCTCTCGGACGTGCCGAAAATGACGCCGCGCATGGCCTCGGAAGCGCGCCGCTTCACGTGGCTCGTCGACGTGTTCTACGATCACAAGGTCAAGCTGCTGATGTCGGCGCAAGTGCCGCCCGAGGAGCTCTACACCGAAGGCACGCTCGCCAATGAATTCACGCGCACGGTATCCCGTCTGGTCGAGATGCAATCGCTGGAGTATCTGGAAGCGCCGCGCCGCACGGTCGACACGTCGCTGACCTGAATCGCCTGAATCGCCTGCAGCGCACAGGCGCACACTCGGGCTGCGCTCAGCGCCCGCGATTGCCACGATCGGGCTTGCGCTCGCCCGGCTGTCCCGGCGCCCCGGCCGGCGGTGCCGGTGCGGGCGGCTGGCGTTGCTCGCGAAGATGGTTGTAGATGTCGCCTCGCAGGTCGCCCTGCGGCCGCACTTCGGGGGGGCGCGACGGCCTGACCCCACGGGGGGCGGCGTCACCGCGCCCGTCGCCTCGCGCGCCCGGTCGCTCGGCCCCTTGCGCGAACCAGCCGCGAAAGAAGCGGCCGTCAGACGCCGACTGCGCGGCCGCGCCCAGCGAAGCGCCGCTCAGCAAGGCAAAACACACGGCTCGGACAAGTCGGTCGTGACGCATCGTGCCACCTCCTTGTCGGTTGAAGGGCCGCAGGCGCGCGCCGGGACGACACCAGCGCGCAGCGGCAAATCGGGGGTAACCTCGCCGTGTAGGGCGCGGCGCCGGAGCTTGCCGCGACGTGCAGCTTACGCTTCGAGAGTAAAAGCCAGCCGGGCCCTGTGCTGTAAGGATTTGTAAAGCAATGTAAGTCGCTGGTGCCGCGTTCTCGCGAAACGCCTACCATGCGCAGTTTGACCGTCGCAGTGGACTGTCGGAGTATTGATGATGCGTAAATTGTGGATCGCCCTGGTCGGGCTCCTCGTCGTACTGGGGTTGCTGTTTGGCACGCCGTATTACACCTTGTGGAGGGCGCGTGAGGCGGCAAACGCGCGTGACGCCGACGCGCTCTCCGCGTATGTCGATTATCCTGCGGTGCGTGACAGCCTGAAGCTGAGCCTGCACGACGAACTGTCGCGACAGATGGACAAGCAACGCGGCAACGCCTTGGGCGCACTGGCGCTCGCCTTGGGTGGCTGGGTGTCGGACCGCGTGGTCGAAGCGCTGCTCACGCCGCAGGCCGTGGCGGCAATGCTGCGCGGCGACAGCACCGGCTTGCCGCCTGCGCCCGGGGCACCGGCGCCGCGCGAGGTCGCGCCGCCGCCGCAACAGG
>NZ_CABPSC010000030.1 GCF_902459585.1 Pandoraea nosoerga | reverse complement strand
GCAACAGGCGCCGTCCGCGCCATCGGCGCCGCCTGCGCCTGCGTCCCACGCGGCCACGTCCGCGCCGCCGGGCGGCAGCGATGCCGCGGCGCCGACCGAAGCATCCGCGCGCACGATCACACGCACCGAGTTCGAGGACTTCAATCATTTCCTCGTGCATGTGTCGCGCAGCAATCGTCCCGAGCGTGTCGTGACGTTTACGCTCACGCGTCGTAATCTCGTGCAATGGCGTCTGACGGCAATCGCGTTGCCGCCGTTGTAATCGCTCGCCGTTCCCTCGAACCGCTAACGAAGGTCACTGTGAAACCGATGTTCAATGCCGCGCCGTGGCGGCGCCTTGGCGCGGCGGCAATCCTGTGTGCCAGCGCATGCGCGGCCGTGGCCGCCGACCTGATCTCGCCGGTGGGCGTATGGCGAATCGTCGACGAGACGGGCGACCCGAAAGCGCTCATCACCATCACTGAAAAAGACGGCGAGTACGTTGGCGCGCTATCGAAAAGCCTGGGCCGCCCCGACGGTCTGGAGCGCCGCTGCACCGAGTGCACCGACTGGCGCAAGGGCATGAAGCTGCAGGGCCTGCAGATCATTCGCGGGCTGCGCAAGGACGGCGACGAATACACCGGCGGCAAGATTCTCGATCCCGACAGCGGCAGCGAATACAGCGTCAAGGTGAAGGTGATCGACGGCGGGCGAAAGCTCGAGGTTCGAGGCTATTTCGGCATTTCGCTGCTGGGCCGCACGCAGGTCTGGCTGCGCGAACCGTGACACCGTTTCGCCCTTGATGCGGCGGCCTTGGAGTAGAGGACTTCCTCTGCACGTTGTGACGCCTTTGACGTAATCTTCAAAGCGACTCGCGCGAATGGCGGCGCAGGCGCGGCCGGTACGTGAGTCCTACGACAAATCAATTCCGTATCCGGGAGGATGACATCATGAAGGCGATTTCGAATTCGACGTCGTGGCGACGTCTGGGTGCGCAAGCGCTCGTCGCAGTAGCGTTGTTGGGCGGCGTTGCCAAGGCGGCGTTCGCGGCCGACGAGACCTCGCCGGTCGGTGTGTGGAAGACGATCGACGACAAGACGGGCAAGCCCAAGGCGCTCGTCACCATTACGGAGCGCAACGGCGAATACGTCGGCACGATCACCAAGGGACTCGGCGAAAACGACGACCCGGGCCGCATCTGCACCGCGTGCAAGGATGAGCGCAAGGATCAGAAGATGCTGGGCATGCAGATCATTCGCGGCATCAAGAAGGAAGGCGATCAGTACGCGGGCGGCAAGATTCTCGATCCGGAAAACGGCACCGAGTACAACTGCAAGATGACGCTCACCGACGGCGGCAAGAAGCTCGACGTGCGCGGCTACATCGGCATTTCGCTGATCGGTCGCACGCAGACCTGGATTCGCGAGCAATAAGGCACGCGATCGCATCGTCGGCTGCCACCGTCCGCACGCTCAGTACCGCCGGCGGCGCCCGACGTGCGCCGCCGCGCGGTGCGCACTCCATCCCATTCTTCGCCCCATTCTCGGCTTCACCCCATTCTCGGTCAGAAGACCCGCGGCGCAGACGCCCGGGTCTTTTGTTTTTTTGAGGACGCTCCAACGCCGCTCGTGGCGCGGCGCGACGCCATTTGCGCACACACGTTGACGCCGGCGCGTCGACGCGATGCCTGCATCGCCGTCCATCAAACGACAAAGCCTGGGCAGTGTCGCTTCACTGTCCGGGCTTGCCGTCGTCCGTCGAGCTTTGACTCGAGGACGCCCCCCTCTCGCGATTTATCGGTTCGTTCTGTCCGGCAGGCAATGCGCGCTGCTCGCGCGCTTACCCGCTCACTTGCCCAGGCCGCCCAGCAAGCTGGTGACGGGCGCCAGCAGGCCGCCGCCTGCACTTGCCGACGTGGTGCCCGCCACCGGGGCGAGCGGCGCCGTGACGGCGCTCAGCAGCGACGCCACGGGCGCGAGCGGATTGCCCGCACTGCCGCTGCTACCGCTGCTGCCCGAAGTGCCGCCCAGCAATCCCGTGACGGCGCCCAGCGGGTTGCCACTGCCGGACGACCCGGCCGTGCCCCCCAGACCGCCCAGGCCACCCAGCAGCCCGGTAAGCGAGCCCAACGGATGCGTCGTACCGGCCGAGGTCGATGTGATCGGCGTGTTGCCGAGACTGGCGAGCACCGCGCCCAATGCATTGGCGCTCGTGCCGTTGGTGGTGCCGTTGAGCAGGCCACCGACGCTGGCGACGGTGTTGCCCAGCGCCATGATCGGGTTGCCGAGGCTCGCGACCACCGCGTTCGGTGCGGCCGCCTTCACCTGCGCGCCCGTCGCGTTCAATGCGCCGCCCAGCGTGCCGAGCAGGCCCGCTACGGGGCCGCCGAGGCCGGTCGTGTTGCCGATGGTCTGCGTGGTGCTGACGACGGTATTCGTGATCGGTGAGATGGCCGAGGAGAGCGCCGTGGTCGCTTGCACGATCGGCGCGCTGGTGAGCGTTTGCGTGAGCATGGCGCCGCCTTTCACGCCCGTTTGACCGACCGTGGAGACGACCCCGCCGAGCGTTCCGGCGAGCGTGTCGACGGGGGTGCCCGCGAGCGGCCCGCTCTTGCCGATGCCCGCGATGCCGCTGCCGAGCGACACGCCCGCGTTGCCAAGATCGGCCACCACGCCGCCGGTGCTCGCGAGCGTGGTGCCGACAGGGTCGGCGCCCGATTTGCCGAGTTGCCCGAGACCGTTGCTCACGCCGGTGCCCAGATCGGTCACGGCATTGCCGGTTTGCACGAGCGCGCCGCCGAAGCCCTGCGTCGCCTGCGGCGACACGCCGGGAATCGTGGTGCCCGCGACCTGGTTGCCCACGGCGCTCACTACCGAGCCGACCGAGCTGATGACGCCGTTGCTGCTCGTTGGATTCGTCGGATTGTTCGGGTTGTTCGGATCGTTGGGGTTGTTCGGACCATTCGGGTTGTTCGGATTGTTCGGCGTGGCGCCGCTGCCGCCACCCGAGCTGGAGCAGCCGGTGACACCGACGACGCCGACGACCAGGGCCGCGAGCAACGCGGGACGCAGAATTTTCGACATGACGTTTCTCCTCGGCGCGGCGGGTGGTGCGGGCCGTCTCACGGCTTGGCCGGCGAGTGCCGGCTGCCCGATACCAGCCCCGCGATGTCCTGGTCGGCTTCGAAGCGCAGGCGGAACGTTTCGCTCTTGAGCGTGCGAATGCTCTGCACCAGAAAATCATGAATGGCAGCGAGCTCGCTGTGATCGTAGGCGGCGCTCACCGCCGTGAGCTCGCGCGAGACCGACGACAGGAATTGTTCGATTTGCGCGCACCGCTGCGCGATGGGATGGATCATCACCATGCGGCGGTCGTGCGGGTTCTTCTCGCGCTCGACGAAGCCCGCGCGCTCGAGGCGATCGATAACCGTGGTGATGCCGCCCGAGCTCACGCCCATGAGTTCGGCGAGCTGTCCCGCGGTGATCGATTCGAGCTCGAGAATCAGATCGAGCGCGTTCAGATCCGTCACGTTCAGGCCGAGCTGTTCGGCGAGCGCGGCGTGATAGAGCGCGGTATACACGGCGAGCCGGCGTCCGAGCGAGCGGACGATGCCGGCGACGAGATCATTACGGTTCGTATGTCGGTCGCTCATGGTGCCGTGTGTTGCGTTGAGCGGGGAGGCGCCGGACGTCGCCCCGGAAGCGGCACTCGCATCGGTGCCGAACGTGTGGTGTGCGTGACGCGCCGTGAAACCGTCGCCGGTCTCGCGCATCGCCACGGGTTCGGAGGTGGGCGGGGCGGATTCGCCATGACCGCGCGTCAGAACGCTGGTGTCGGAAATGAAGCGGGCCATGGCATCTCCTTATCGATGAAGCTCGTCACATGCGCGGTGCCGGAGCGCGCCAGCGCGCTCGCGACGATGGTGAATTACTTGCCGACGTGGGCCACGCTGCCGAGCAGGTTCGTCACCGGCGCAAGCAGGCCGGTGAGGCCGCCCGTGGCGCCGGCGCTGCCACCTGCGGCGCCCGTGACGCCGGCGAGCAGGCCGGTGACCGGTGCCAGCGGATTACCGCTGCCGGAGGAGCCGCCGGTCGCGCCCGAGAGCAGGCCGGTCACGGCGCCGAGCGGATTGCCGCTACTGGCCCCGGACGATCCGCCCAGGCCGCCCAGTCCGCCCAGGCCACCCAGCAGACCGGTCACCGGGGCGAGCGGGCTTGCGCTGCCGCCGCCGGCCGTCGTCGCGCCGAGGTTGCCCAGCAGCGAGCCGAACGGATTCGCCGAGCCGGTCGACGTGGAGCCATTGAGCAGCGTGCCGAGGCCGGAGACCGTGTTGCCGGTGGCGATCACGGTGTTGCCCAGCGCGGTCACGACACCGTTCGACGAGGTGCCCTTGATCGTGCCGCCGACCGTGCCGACCGTATTGCCGAGCGTGGTCAGCAGGTTCTGCACCGGGCCGCCCAGGCCCGTGGTGTTGCCGATGGTGCGCGTGGTGTCGGACACGACGTTGGTGACCGGATTGATCGCGGCCGAGAGCGTTGACGTCACCTGCGTGACCGGGCCGCCCGAGAACGCCTGCTTGAGAATCGCGCCGCCGGCGATGCCGCCCTGGCCGACCGTACCGACGACGTTGCCGAGTGCACTCGTGAGCGTATCGACCGGTGTGCCCGCGAGCGGGCCGCTCTTGCCGATGCCGGCCACGCCGCTGCCGAGCGACACGCCGGCCTGACCGAGGTCCGTGACGACGTTGCCGGTGCTCGCGAGGGTGATGCCGACCGTGTCGGCCGACGTGCCGGTCTTGCCGAGGCCCGCGCTCACGCCGTTGCCGAGGTCGGTGACCGCCTTGCCGGTGTTCGACAGCGCGCCGCCGAAGCCTTGCGAGGCTTGCGTCGACACCAGCGGCAACTGCGTGCTCGAGACCTGGTCGCCGAGGGCGCTCACGATGTTGCCGGCGGAGCTCACCACCCCGCCCGCATTGGCTGCGGTCGTGCCGACCGCATTCGGGGTGCCGGTGGTGCCGGCCGAACTCGCACCGCTGCCGCCGCCGCCGCTGGAGCAGCCGGTGAGGGCGATGAGACCGATGGCGGCCGAGGCCAGAAGGGTGCGTTGAAGTGCGTTCGACATGATGTTCCTCTCCCTTGATCGTTCTGAATGTTTGCCGGCGGCGGACCGTCCGGATGACGCTGTCACTTCCATCTGAGAAACCGGGGCCGCGCGCGCCGGGCGCGATACACGCGGCGCGCGCCGGTGCCGACGATTACTTCTTCACGCCGCCGAGCAGGCCGCCGAGCAGGCCGGTCACCGGCGCGAGCGGGCCGCCGCTGCCGCCCGTCGAGCCGCCGGTGGCGCCGCCCACGGCGCC
>NZ_CABPSC010000029.1 GCF_902459585.1 Pandoraea nosoerga | reverse complement strand
CTAGACCTTTAGCAGCAAGGTCCATATCTGACTTTTTGTTAACGTATTTAGCCACATAGAAACCAACAGCCATATAACTGGTAGCTTTAAGCGGCTCACCTTTAGCATCAACAGGCCACAACCAACCAGAACGTGAAAAAGCGTCCTGCGTGTAGCGAACTGCGATGGGCATACTGTAACCATAAGGCCACGTATTTTGCAAGCTATTTAACTGGCGGCGATTGCGTACCCGACGACCAAAATTAGGGTCAACGCTACCTGTAGGAAGTGTCCGCATAAAGTGCACCGCATGGAAATGAAGACGGCCATTAGCTGTACCATACTCAGGCACACAAAAATACTGATAGCAGTCGGCGTGTGAATCATTAGCCTTGCGACCCTCGGCAGCAAGAACCATACGACCAATATCACGAAAATAGTCACGCAAAGCATTGGGATTATCATAAAACGCCTCTAATCGGTCGTCAGCCAACGTGAGAGTGTCAAAAACGATAAACCAACCATCAGCATGAGCCTGTCGCATTGCATTCATCAAACGCTGAATAGCAAAGCCTCTACGCGATTTCATAGTGGAGGCCTCCAGCAATCTTGAACACTCATCCTTAATACCTTTCTTTTTGGGGTAATTATACTCATCGCGAATATCCTTAAGAGGGCGTTCAGCAGCCAGCTTGCGGCAAAACTGCGTAACCGTCTTCTCGTTCTCTAAAAACCATTTTTCGTCCCCTTCGGGGCGGTGGTCTATAGTGTTATTAATATCAAGTTGGGGGAGCACATTGTAGCATTGTGCCAATTCATCCATTAACTTCTCAGTAACAGATACAAACTCATCACGAACGTCAGAAGCAGCCTTATGGCCGTCAACATACATATCACCATTATCGAACTCAACGCCCTGCATACGAAAAGACAGAATCTCTTCCAAGAGCTTGATGCGGTTATCCATCTGCTTATGGAAGCCAAGCATTGGGGATTGAGAAAGAGTAGAAATGCCACAAGCCTCAATAGCAGGTTTAAGAGCCTCGATACGCTCAAAGTCAAAATAATCAGCGTGACATTCAGAAGGGTAATAAGAACGAACCATAAAAAAGCCTCCAAGATTTGGAGGCATGAAAACATACAATTGGGAGGGTGTCAATCCTGACGGTTATTTCCTAGACAAATTAGAGCCAATACCATCAGCTTTACCGTCTTTCCAGAAATTGTTCCAAGTATCGGCAACAGCTTTATCAATACCATGAAAAATATCAACCACACCAGAAGCAGCATCAGTGACGACATTAGAAATATCCTTTGCAGTAGCGCCAATATGAGAAGAGCCATACCGCTGATTCTGCGTTTGCTGATGAACTAAGTCAACCTCAGCACTAACCTTGCGAGTCATTTCTTTGATTTGGTCATTGGTAAAATACTGACCAGCCGTTTGAGCTTGAGTAAGCATTTGGCGCATAATCTCGGAAACCTGCTGTTGCTTGGAAAGATTGGTGTTTTCCATAATAGACGCAACGCGAGCAGTAGACTCCTTCTGTTGATAAGCAAGCATCTCATTTTGTGCATATACCTGGTCTTTCGTATTCTGGCGTGAAGTCGCCGACTGAATGCCAGCAATCTCTTTTTGAGTCTCATTTTGCATCTCGGCAATCTCTTTCTGATTGTCCAGTTGCATTTTAGTAAGCTCTTTTTGATTCTCAAATCCGGCGTCAACCATACCAGCAGAGGAAGCATCAGCACCAGCACGCTCCCAAGCATTAAGCTCAGGAAATGCAGCAGCAAGATAATCACGAGTATCCTTTCCTTTATCAGCGGCAGACTTGCCACCAAGTCCAACCAAATCAAGCAACTTATCAGAAACGGCAGAAGTGCCAGCCTGCAACGTACCTTCAAGAAGTCCTTTACCAGCTTTAGCCATAGCACCAGAAACAAAACTAGGGACGGCCTCATCAGGGTTAGGAACATTAGAGCCTTGAATGGCAGATTTAATACCAGCATCACCCATGCCTACAGTATTGTTATCGGTAGCAAGCACATCACCTTGAATGCCACCGGAGGCGGCTTTTTGACCGCCTCCAAACAATTTAGACATGGCGCCACCAGCAAGAGCAGAAGCAATACCGCCAGCAATAGCACCAAACATAAATCACCTCACTTAAGTGGCTGGAGACAAATAATCTCTTTAATAACCTGATTCAGCGAAACCAATCCGCGGCATTTAGTAGCGGTAAAGTTAGACCAAACCATGAAACCAACATAAACATTATTGCCCGGCGTACGGGGAAGGACGTCAATAGTCACACAGTCCTTGACGGTATAATAACCACCATCATGGCGACCATCCAAAGGATAAACATCATAGGCAGTCGGGAGGGTAGTCGGAACCGAAGAAGACTCAAAGCGAACCAAACAGGCAAAAAATTTAGGGTCGGCATCAAAAGCAATATCAGCACCAACAGAAACAACCTGATTAGCGGCGTTGACAGATGTATCCATCTGAATGCAATGAAGAAAACCACCATTACCAGCATTAACCGTCAAACTATCAAAATATAACGTTGACGATGTAGCTTTAGGTGTCTGTAAAACAGGTGCCGAAGAAGCTGGAGTAACAGAAGTGAGAACCAGCTTATCAGAAAAAAAGTTTGAATTATGGCGAGAAATAAAAGTCTGAAACATGATTAAACTCCTAAGCAGAAAACCTACCGCGCTTCGCTTGGTCAACCCCTCAGCGGCAAAAATTAAAATTTTTACCGCTTCGGCGTTATAACCTCACACTCAATCTTTTATCACGAAGTCATGATTGAATCGCGAGTGGTCGGCAGATTGCGATAAACGGTCACATTAAATTTAACCTGACTATTCCACTGCAACAACTGAACGGACTGGAAACACTGGTCATAATCATGGTGGCGAATAAGTACGCGTTCTTGCAAATCACCAGAAGGCGGTTCCTGAATGAATGGGAAGCCTTCAAGAAGGTGATAAGCAGGAGAAACATACGAAGGCGCATAACGATACCACTGACCCTCAGCAATCTTAAACTTCTTAGACGAATCACCAGAACGGAAAACATCCTTCATAGAAATTTCACGCGGCGGCAAGTTGCCATACAAAACAGGGTCGCCAGCAATATCGGTATAAGTCAAAGCACCTTTAGCGTTAAGGTACTGAATCTCTTTAGTCGCAGTAGGCGGAAAACGAACAAGCGCAAGAGTAAACATAGTGCCATGCTCAGGAACAAAGAAACGCGGCACAGAATGTTTATAGGTCTGTTGAACACGACCAGAAAACTGGCCTAACGACGTTTGGTCAGTTCCATCAACATCATAGCCAGATGCCCAGAGATTAGAGCGCATGACAAGTAAAGGACGGTTGTCAGCGTCATAAGAGGTTTTACCTCCAAATGAAGAAATAACATCATGGTAACGCTGCATGAAGTAATCACGTTCTTGGTCAGTATGCAAATTAGCATAAGCAGCTTGCAGACCCATAATGTCAATAGATGTGGTAGAAGTCGTCATTTGGCGAGAAAGCTCAGTCTCAGGAGGAAGCGGAGCAGTCCAAATGTTTTTGAGATGGCAGCAACGGAAACCATAACGAGCATCATCTTGATTAAGCTCATTAGGGTTAGCCTCGGTACGGTCAGGCATCCACGGCGCTTTAAAATAGTTGTTATAGATATTCAAATAACCCTGAAACAAATGCTTAGGGATTTTATTGGTATCAGGGTTAATCGTGCCAAGAAAAGCGGCATGGTCAATATAACCAGTAGTGTTAACAGTCGGGAGAGGAGTGGCATTAACACCATCCTTCATGAACTTAATCCACTGTTCACCATAAACGTGACGATGAGGGACATAAAAAGTAAAAATGTCTACAGTAGAGTCAATAGCAAGGCCACGACGCAATGGAGAAAGACGGAGAGCGCCAACGGCGTCCATCTCGAAGGAGTCGCCAGCGATAACCGGAGTAGTTGAAATGGTAATAAGACGACCAATCTGACCAGCAAGGAAGCCAAGATGGGAAAGGTCATGCGGCATACGCTCGGCGCCAGTTTGAATATTAGACATAATTTATCCTCAAGTAAGGGGCCGAAGCCCCTGCAATTAAAATTGTTGACCACCTACATACCAAAGACGAGCGCCTTTACGCTTGCCTTTAGTACCTCGCAACGGCTGCGGACGACCAGGGCGAGCGCCAGAACGTTTTTTACCTTTAGACATTACATCACTCCTTCTGCACGTAATTTTTGACGCACGTTTTCTTCTGCGTCAGTAAGAACGTCAGTGTTTCCTGCGCGTACACGCAAGGTAAACGCGAACAATTCAGCGGCTTTAACCGGACGCTCGACGCCATTAATAATGTTTTCCGTAAATTCAGCGCCTTCCATGATGAGACAGGCCGTTTGAATGTTGACGGGATGAACATAATAAGCAATGACGGCAGCAATAAACTCAACAGGAGCAGGAAAGCGAGGGTATCCTACAAAGTCCAGCGTACCATAAACGCAAGCCTCAACGCAGCGACGAGCACGAGAGCGGTCAGTAGCAATCCAAACTTTGTTACTCGTCAGAAAATCGAAATCATCTTCGGTTAAATCCAAAACGGCAGAAGCCTGAATGAGCTTAATAGAGGCCAAAGCGGTCTGGAAACGTACGGATTGTTCAGTAACTTGACTCATGATTTCTTACCTATTAGTGGTTGAACAGCATCGGACTCAGATAGTAATCCACGCTCTTTTAAAATGTCAACAAGAGAATCTCTACCATGAACAAAATGTGACTCATATCTAAACCAGTCCTTGACGAACGTGCCAAGCATATTAAGCCACTTCTCCTCATCCAACGCGTCAGTTTTTGACAGAATCGTTAGTTGATGGCGAAAGGTCGCAAAGTAAGAGCTTCTCGAGCTGCGCAAGGATAGGTCGAATTTTCTCATTTTCCGCCAGCAGTCCACTTCGATTTAATTCGTAAACAAGCAGTAGTAATTCCTGCTTTATCAAGATAATTTTTCGACTCATCAGAAATATCCGAAAGTGTTAACTTCTGCGTCATGGAAGCGATAAAACTCTGCAGGTTGGATACGCCAATCATTTTTATCGAAGCGCGCATAAATTTGAGCAGATTTGTCGTCACAGGTTGCGCCGCCAAAACGTCGGCTACAGTAACTTTTCCCAGCCTCAATCTCATCTCTCTTTTTGCGTTCTGCTTCAATATCTGGTTGAACGGCGTCGCGTCGTAACCCAGCTTGGTAAGTTGGATTAAGCACTCCGTGGACAGATTTGTCATTGTGAGCATTTTCATCCCGAAGTTGCGGCTCATTCTGATTCTGAACAGCTTCTTGGGAAGTAGCGACAGCTTGGTTTTTAGTGAGTTGTTCCATTCTTTAGCTCCTAGACCTTTAGCAGCAAGGTCCATATCTGACTTTTTGTTAACGTATTTAGCCACATAGAAACCAACAGCCATATAA
>NZ_CABPSC010000028.1 GCF_902459585.1 Pandoraea nosoerga | reverse complement strand
CGGCAACCACCCCGGGCGCCAAGCCGGGGGCGACGGCGCCTGCGCCCGCGGCGACCCCGGCCACCGGTGCCAACGCCAGCGCCGGCGCGACGTCCCCCGTCACCGGGCCAGCGGCGAGCGCGGCGCCCACGAAGGCGTCGAAGTCGAAGAAGACGAAGGACGCCAAGGCGGCAGCCGCGCCGGCGCCGGCTTCGGCGGCCGATGCGGCGAGCGCAAAGCCGTCCAGAGCGAAGAAGTCGAAGGCGCCCGCCACGACAGGCGAGCCGAAGGCCTGAGCGCTGCGCCGGCCGGGATCGTGCGCGACGCCCGGCCGGGAGACCATACCCGGAGCGCGGACTTGGCCGGTGGATTAGAATGTTCCGATTCCCGACCGAAAAAGCTTAAGCGCAATGGCCTATAAGACTATCGAAGACACCATCGGCAATACACCGCTGGTGCAACTGGTGCGTTTGCCCGACGACGAAATCCGTCGCCGCAACAACGTGATTCTCGGCAAGCTCGAGGGCAACAACCCGGCCGGTTCGGTGAAGGACCGCCCGGCGCTGTCGATGATCAAGCACGCCGAAGCGCGCGGGCGCATCAAGCCGGGCGACACGCTCATCGAAGCCACGTCGGGCAACACCGGCATCGCACTGGCGATGGCCGCGGCCATTCGCGGCTACAAGATGGTGCTGATCATGCCGGAGGATCTCTCGATCGAGCGTCGTCAGAGCATGGGCGCCTACGGCGCGCAGATCATCCTCACGCCGGTCAAGGGCGGCATGGAATATGCGCGCGACCTGGCCGAGCAGATGCAGCGCGACGGCCGCGGCATCATCCTCGATCAGTTCTCCAACCCGGACAACCCGCTCGCCCACTACGAAACCACCGGGCCGGAAATCTGGCGCGATACCGAAGGGCGCATCACGCACTTCGTCTCCGCGATGGGGACGACCGGCACGATCATGGGCGTTTCGCAATACCTCAAGGAGCAGAACCCGGCAATCCAGATCGTCGGCGCGGAGCCGGCCGAAGGCTCGCGCATCCCGGGCATCCGCAAGTGGCCGGAAGCCTATCTGCCGAAGATCTTCGACCGCGCGCGCGTCGACCGCACGGTCTCGGTGACGCAGTCCGATGCCGAAATCATGGCGCGCCGTCTTGCCGCCGAAGAGGGCATCTTCTGCGGTATCTCGGCCGCGGGCGCCTGCCAGATCGCGCTCAACCTCGCGCATGAAGTCGAAAACGCGACGATCGTGTTCGTCGTGTGCGATCGTGGCGACCGTTACCTTTCGACGGGCGTGTTCCCGGCCTGAGGCGCGGGCGGAACGTCGCCCGGACGTTCGTCCGGCCATCAACGAGAAACGGGACCCGCGGGTCCCGTTTCTCATGGCGGTTTCGGCGACCAGGCCGGAGCGGGGGCGCGGGCCACGGCCGACGCCAAAGCCCACACCGAGCCGAGCCTAAGCCCGAGGCGGAGCTCACGGCGCGCGAGCGGCCTTGATCGCGTCCGCGAGGTCGTACACCGACATGGCGTAGAAGAAACTGCGGTTGTAGCGCGTGAGCACGTAGAAGTTGGTCAGCCCCATGCGGTACTGCGTCGCCTGACCGGGGGTGGGCAGATCGACGATGAGCACCGGCGTGTCGAGCGACGCGCCCACGTCGAGCCGCGGCTCGTTCATCAGCATGCCCGCCTTGATGAAGTCGCCGAGTTTCCAGTGCGGCTCCGGCTGTCCGTCGGCACCGGCTTCGGCCAGCCCCTGGCTGCCGCGATCGGCGGCGATGTTCCATACGATCGGCTGGCCGGACTGCCAGCCGTGCTGCTTCAGGAAGTTGGCCACGCTGCCGATGGCGTCCGCCACGTCGTTGCTCAGGTTGATCTTGCCGTCGCCGCTGTAGTCGACGGCGTAGTTGCGAATCGACGACGGCATGAACTGCGCAATGCCGATGGCGCCCGCGTATGAACCATAGATGCTGAACGGATCGACGCCGCGCTCGCGCGCATAGAGCAGCAGGTTCTCCAGCTCGTTGCGAAACAGCGCCATGCGCTCGGAGCGATTGCGCGCCGGCGGGTAGTCGAATGCAAGCGTAGTGAGTGCGTCGATGGTGCGGAAGTTGCCCATGTTGCGCCCGTAGATCGTCTCCACGCCGATGATGGCGACGATGATTTCCTCGGGTACGCCGTACTGCCGCGCGGCGCGAGCCAGCGTGGCCGCATTCTGATTCCAGAATCGCACGCCGCCGTTGATGCGCGTGTTGTCGAGAAAACGTTTCTCGTAGTTGGTCCAGTTCTTCTGTCCCGGCACGGCCGGCGGCGCGGCCAGACGCGCCGCCGTCTGCGAGAACACCACGCGCGAGAAGATTCTCTGCAACTCGGCGCGATCGAAGCCGTCGCGCGCGACGATGTCGTTGATGAACGCATCGACCTCCGGATGGGCGGCGTAGCGCTGCGGCACCACCTCTTCCTCGAACTCGGTTTGCGCGACCGGCTTCGCACGCGTCTGTGCGTGCGCGAGCGTGGCGCCGAGCGCAAGCGCCCCGATGCAAAGCGCGGCGCCGAGCGCACGGGCCCAGCGTGACAGGCGAGGCAGGCGTGGCAGGTGCGGCAGGTGCGGCTGGGGGGCGCTGCGCGAAACGTTGCCGAGGGCCGCGTGAAGACGGGGCAGACGGCCAGTGTCCGGTCGATGGGTGAGGCGCGAGGGCGCCGGCGAGAGTGAGTCGTACATCCGTACCGGTGATGTCATGCTGTCTGTCAGGCCTGTATGAAGTCGAAATACGATGCCGGCGTGCGGGCCAACGTCGCGTTAGTCGCGTTGAGGCCGTCATCAGTTCGCGCACCGATCACTCGATGTGCGCCGCTGCGTCGAGCGTCAACCTTTCATGCCGGCGTGCGCCGTCCCGAAATTCGGGAGATCGGCCCTTGCCGGCTGACACGGGTCTGCTGGGAGACTGTCTGGCAGTATAACCGAGTGCACCTGTGATACCTTTAGGCCTGTGCATTGTCCGTGACAGTGCTCATGGGGGATGCCGGCCATCGGCGCGCGTTTGCCGATGCACTCGGCACACGCTCGCCAGGCACCACGCCCGGCCGCTACCGGACGTGGAGACGACGGCGCGGCGGGCATCCCCCGCCCGACCAATATAACGATACGAAGCGATAGGCGAGACATCGAATGGCTACCGGGTTTTATACGCATCCCGATTGCATCCGTCACGAGATGGGCGAGTGGCATCCGGAATGTCCCGCGCGGCTGCGCGCCATCGAGGATCAGTTGATCGCCGGGCGCATCGACGGCCTGCTCGAGCGGCGCGAGGCGCCGGTGGTCGACGAGGCCAGCCTGCTGCGCGTGCACACGCAGGAGCACATCGACTTCGTTCGCGACAGCATCCCCGAGTCAGGCTATTTCCCGATCGATCCCGATACGCTGCTCAATCCATATTCCTGGCGCGCCGCCACGCGTGCGGCCGGCGCCGCCGTGGCGGCCACCGATGCCGTCATTCGCGGCGAACTCGACAACGCCTTCTGCAGCGTGCGTCCGCCGGGCCATCACGCCACGCCCACGCGCGCCATGGGCTTCTGCCTGCTCAACAACGTGGCGGTCGCCGCGGCGCATGCGCTCGAAGTGCACGGCCTGTCGCGCGTGGCGATCGTCGACTTCGACGTGCATCACGGCAACGGCACCGAGGCGGCCTTCGCCAACGACGAACGCGTACTGATGTGCGGCATCTTCCAGCATCCGTTCTACCCGTTCTCGGGCGCCGATCATCCGGCGCCGAACATGCTCAACATCCCGCTCGCCGCGCGCACGTCCGGCATGGCCGCGCGCGAGGCGATCGACTATGGCTGGCTCGGACAGCTCGACGCGTTCCGTCCCGAAATGATCTTCTTCTCGGCCGGGTTCGATGCGCACCGCGAAGACGATCTCGGCAACCTCGGTCTCACCGAGGCCGACTTCACGTGGATCACCGAACGCGTGAAGGCTGTCGCGGATCGCCATGCGAACGGACGCATCGTGAGCTGCCTCGAGGGCGGATACAACCTGTCGGCGCTCGGGCGCAGCGTCGTCGCCCATCTGAAGGTGCTCGCCGACGTCTGACCAACATGCGACGTCGCACGCCCGTCACGGGGCATGCGACGCAGGAGGCGACCATGACGGCATCCGATACGGCGGGCGCATCGCCCGAACCCCTCGTTCTCGTCTCGCGCGGCGAAGGCGATCTCGCCGGCGTGCTCACGCTCACGCTCAACCGGCCGCGCCACTTCAACGCGCTCTCCGAAGCCATGCTCGACGCGCTGCAGCGCGCGCTCGACGACACCGCGCGGGACGCCGGTGCTCGCGTGGTCGTGCTCGCGGCATCGGGGGCGGCGTTCTGCGCCGGGCACGACCTCAAGGAGATGCGCGCGCAGCCGTCGCTCGACGACTATCGCAAGCTCTTCGACCAGTGCACGCGCGTCATGATGACGATGCAGCGCATGCCGCAGCCGGTCATCGCCCGCGTGCATGGTCTGGCCACGGCGGCCGGCTGTCAGCTCGTCGCGATGTGCGATCTGGCGGTGGCCGCGTCTGCCGCGCGGTTTGCCGTGTCGGGCATCAACGTGGGCCTGTTCTGCGCGACGCCGGGCGTGGCGCTGTCACGCAATCTGACGCGCAAGCAGGCGATGGAGATGCTGCTGACGGGCGAGTTCATCGACGCACCGACGGCTCGTGAGCGCGGGCTCGTCAATCGGGTCGTGCCGATGGAGCGGCTCGACGCGGAAGTGGCGGCGCTGTGCCGCTCGATTCTCGCGAAGCCGGCCGCCGCCGTGGCGGCGGGCAAGGGATTGTTCTACCGGCAACTGGAGACTGGCATCGAAGCCGCGTATCAAATGGCCGGGCAGACGATGGCGTGCAACATGATGGACGAATGCGCGCTCGAAGGCGTGCAGGCGTTCATCGAGAAGCGGCGCCCCGACTGGGCGCCCCCGACGGACTGAATGCCGCGCGGGCGTGCGGATCGTCGGCGCCGCCCTCGCGTTCCCCCGGCGTGCCCGTTGCTCGCCAGTCACCACTGCTTTTCCAGCACCAGCGGCCCCGGCGTCGCCGTGCGGCTCACGGCGTAACCGTTGCCGGTGAACCAGGCGCGCAGCGCTTTCACCATGTCGGGATTGCCGCACACCATGATGCGCGAGGTGGCCGGGTCGAGCGTCGCGCCCATGGCCTTTTCCAGTTCTCCCGAGGCGAGCAACGACGTGATGCGTCCGTACAGCGCGCCGGGCGTCTGCTCGCGCGTCACGCACACCGAGAAGCGCAGCTTCTTCACGAGCGACGGATCGACGTCGGGATGCGAGAAATGACGCAACTGCTCGTAGTACGCGAGGTCGCGTTCCCAGCGCACGCTATGCACGAGGAAGATGCGCTCGAAACGCTGCCAGACAGCGCGATCGCGCAGGATCGACACGAACGGCGCGAGGCCGGTGCCCGTGGCCAGCAGCCAGAGATCGTCGCCGCCCGTGAAGCGATCGAGGGTGAGAAAGCCGTAGGCCGTGTGGTCGACGAAAATCTCGTCACCCACCTTGAGCTGCGACATGCGCGGCGTGAGTTGCCCTTCGGGAATCGTGATGACATAGAACTCCAACGTATCTTCCGCGGGCGCGTTGACGAACGAGTACGCGCGCCATATCAGCTCGCCGTCGTCGCCCGGCAAGCCCAGCCGCACGAACTGTCCGGCCGTGAATTGCAGCGCGGCCGGGCGCGTGGTCTTGATGCTGAAGATCGTCGGCGTCCAGAAATGCATGCCGGTGACCGTTTGCGGCGAGTACTTCGTCTGCGCTTGCATGCCGTTGGCTCCTCGCGTTTTGCATACGACTTCAGTGTAACGCGGGGGGCGCATGCACGTGCCGAGACCCTGCTCGCGTGGCGGGTTCCGTCACACGTCCGAGGGCGTGTCGTGCGTGAGCGGCTCGTCGGCGCGTGCCTTCGCGGTGTCGAGATGCCGCAGCAGCCACTGCGTCAGATCGTCGATGACCTGCTCGCGGTCGAGGTCATTGAGCGTCTCGTGGAAGTGCCCCGGATACAGGCGCAGCGTCTTGTCCTGCGAGCCGGCGTTGCCGTGGAACTGCTCGCTCGCCCACGGTGCGGTGAGCCGGTCGGCCGTGCCGTGAAAGATGTAGAGCGGCAGATGCAGGGCGCCGGCATTGGCGTGAATGCGCGCCATCGCGTCGAGCAGTTCGGCGGCCGTGCGGGCGGGCGTGCCGCGATAGGCGTTGAGCGGATCGGCCCTGGCGGTGCGAACGACGGACGCGTCGCGCGAGATCTTTGCCGGATCGATCTTGAATACGGGCATCTTCGGCAGCCAGCGCGACACCCAGCGGCCGGCCGCGACCATCCACGGCGCGACCGGCTCGCCGGGCCCCAGCGCCGGGCTGCTCAGCATCAGGCCGCGCACGTGCGCCGGCGCGCGCGTGATCGTATAGAGCGCGGCGATGGCGCCGCCCATGCTGTGGCCGAGCACGAACAGCGGCACGGGGCCGAATGTCGCGCGAACGTGGGTGAGGAAGATTTCCGTGTCGGCGAGATACTCGTCGAAGTGCCTGACGAAGACGCGCGCGCCGCCCGAGCGGCCGTGCCCGCGCAGATCGTAGGTGACGGTGGCGATGTCGAGCGCCGCGAAGTGGGCGGCCAGCGGCGCGTAGCGTCCGCCGTGCTCGCCCATGCCATGCACGATGGCCACGACGGCGCGCAGCGGCCGATCCGCGGCGCCGTCGGGCCGCCAGGTGTGCATGTGCAGCGACAGACCGTCACTGGCCTGAAGGCGCGATTCCGAATATGTGGCCATGGTCTCCTCCTGGCGTGCGGGCCGGCGAGCGTCGTGCGTGCGACGCGCATCGATGAAGTGGGCCATTCGATCATAGGCCCGCCGCACGCGGGGCAAAATCTCTAGAGGAAATGCACCACGAGGACACTGGCTGTACGTCGCGATTTGCATAAAAATAGCACGATCGTTCGGGGCTGCGAGACCAGGCCAGGCCTGCGTCCGACGGGTTCCGGCACCGTTATCGCGAGGATCGCGCATCCGCGGCGCAGAGGAAAGGGGGGGGACTCCCTTGTTTGCCATAAAATGCCGCAAATGTGCAATAAATGCGTCATCCGTCGTGTGGTTATAATGGCAGCGGATTGACGTAAACGTAACTTTGGAGCGAGTTCATGAAGATCCTGGTACCGGTCAAACGGGTAGTGGATTACAACGTAAAGGTTCGGGTGAAGAGCGACGGGAGTGGCG
>NZ_CABPSC010000027.1 GCF_902459585.1 Pandoraea nosoerga | reverse complement strand
GGCGCATCGGGCGCCGCGGAAACCCCGGCGACGGCGCCTGAGGCCGCACCGGGCGCGGACGCCGCCTGCAGCGCCGCGGCTTCGGCCGCGCGCTCCTTCGGTTCGTCGATGAGGTAGTAGTCGAGCAGACGGCGCGCCACCGGACCGGCCTGCGCGCCGCCCCAGCCGGCGTTCTCGACGATCAGCGCGAGCGCGATCTTCGGGTCGTCCGCCGGCGCGAAGGCGATGAACAGCGCGTGATCGCGCTTGAACTCGGGAATCGCGTTGTGGTTGTACTTCTCGTTCTTGCCGAGCGAGTAGACCTGCGCCGTGCCGGTCTTGCCGCCCGCCTCGTATGGCGCGCCGGCGAACGCCTGACGGCCCGTGCCTTCCTTGATCACGCCGACCATCGCGCGTTTGACGAAATCGACGTCCGCCTGCTTGTACGGCAGACGGGCGCTTTCGTGCGGCACGGTGAGCTGGCGCGAATGCGTGACGGGATCCTCGACGGCCTTCACCAGGTGGGGCTTCATCACCACGCCGTTATTGGCGAGCGTGGCCGTGGCGTGCGCGAGCTGCAGGATCGTGAACGAGTTGTAACCCTGGCCGATGCCCAGGCTGATCGTCTCGCCGTCGTACCACTTCTGCTGCGCGGGCTTCTTGTAGGCCTTGCGCTTCCATTCGGTCGAGGGCAGGATGCCGCGCGCCTCGCCCTCGATGTCGATGCCCGTGAGCTGGCCGAAGCCGAGCGGCGCCATGAAGTCGTGGATCGCGTTCACGCCGAGGTCGTGCGCGAGCATGTAGTAATACGTGTCGTTCGAGACCACGATCGAGCGATACATGTCGATCCAGCCCTGACCGTTGCGCACGTCGTTGCGGAACGTGTGGTTGCCCAGCGTGAACGAGCCCGTGTCCTGGAAGCCCCAGTTCGTCGTGCGTTTGCCCAGTTCGAGCGCGGCGAGCGCCATGAACGGCTTGTACGTCGAGCCGATCGGATACGTGCCGCGCAGCGGCCGGTTGAGCAGCGGCCGGTCGGGCGAGTTGTTGAGGGCGTCCCAGTTCTGCTGGTCGATGCCTTCGACGAACAGGTTCGGGTCGAAGCTCGGCGCCGACACGAACGCCAGCACGTCGCCGGTCTTCGGCTCGATGGCCACGACCGCGCCGCGCCGTCCGGCGAATGCCTGCTCGGCCACCTGCTGGAGCTTGATGTCGATCGACAGCACGAGGTTGTCGCCCGGCGTGGCCGGCGTGCGCGAGATCGTGCGCACCGGGCGTCCGCCCGCGGTGACTTCGATTTCCTCGAAGCCGGTGATGCCGTGCAACTGCGTCTCGTAACTCTGCTCGACACCGATCTTGCCGATGTAGTCGGTGCCTTTGTAATTGTTGGCGTCGCGCCGGATGTCGTACTTCGCGCTGTCGCTGTCGTTTTCCTCGCTCATCGCCTCGATGCGCTGGCGATCGCGCTGCGAGATGCGGCCGATATAGCCGATCACGTGCGCGGCCGTCTCGCCGAGCGGATATTGCCGGAACAGGCGTGCGTGCACGTCCACGCCGGGGAAGCGGAAACGCTGTGCGGTAAAGCGCGCGACTTCCTCGTCGGTGAGGCGCGTGCGGATCGGCAGGCTCTCGAAGCTCTTGCTGTCGTCCATGAGCTTCTTGAAGCGGGCGCGATCGCGCGGCGTGATCTCGATCACGTCGGACAGATCGGTGATCAGGTCCTCGAGCGGACGACCGATCTTCGACGGCGTGATCTCCAGCGTGTAGGCGGAATAGTTGCGTGCGAGCACCACGCCGTTGCGGTCCATGATCACGCCCCGGTTGGGCACGATGGGCGCGAGCGACACGCGGTTTTCGTCGGCTTGCAGCGCGTACTGGTTGTGGCGGAAGACCTGGAGGTAGACGAAGCGCACGGCGAGCAGGCTGAAGCAGATCAGCACGAAAAGCGCGGCCGCCGTCACCCGCAGATGAAACGTCTGCAGTTGTTGCTGGGGATTCTTGAACTCGGTCATGCGGGCGGGCTCGGTGGCGCGAGACGGGCGGGCGGCGGGCCCGTCAGATCGGGCGCGTGTCGTCTCGGTCGACGGCGCGCTTTTGTGGCGCCAGCAGCAGGATGCTGATCACCGGCCAGAGTACGGCTTCGACGAAGCTCGCCGCGAGCGGCCACCAGCCCGGGAACGCCGCGCCCGTGGCCAGGCGGATGATGAACGGCACCACGTGCGCGAGCAGCAGCAGCGGCAGCACCGTGAGCGCCTGGCCGAGCAGCGTGAAGAACAGCACCCGGCGGTGAATCATGATCGCGCCGTAGGACAGCAGCGTGTAGGCGAGCGCGTGCTCGCCGAGCAGGCCGGCGTTGTGCACGTCCATGAGCAACCCGACGAGGAACGCCACGCCCATGCCGACCTTGCGCGGCTGGTGGATGTTCCAGAACATGAGCACCAGCGCGACGAAGTCGGGCATGGCGGGCGCGTGGCCCCACGGCATCAGGTTCACCAGAAACGCCACCACGAGACTGAGCGTGATGAAGTACGGATTGACCGGCAGCAGAATGTATTGCGGTCGTGACATGTCGATTCCTCAGTGGCCTTTCCTGGCGGCCGGTGCACGCTTCGGATCGGCGCGGTTGCCGCCCTTCTGGCCGGGCTTCTCGCCGCTCGCGGCCGGATCGGAGGCGCGCGCGAGGTCGGCGGCGGCGTCCGGGTGCAGGGCAAGCGGCGTGGTGTATTGCAGGACCAGCACCTGGCGCTGACTGCGCAGGTTCGCCACCGGCTGGCACAGGATGCGCGCGAACGCGGTGTCCGAGACGCGGTCGACCTTGGTGATGCGCGCCACCGGCAGGCCGGCCGGGTAGATGCCGTCCAGGCCGCTCGTGGCGATTTCGTCGCCGACCTTCACGTCGGCCGACAGCGGGATGAAGCGCAGGTCGAGCACGTCGCCGCGCAGCCCGCCGTAGATCACGCTGTGCACACCGCTGCGCGTGACCTGCACGGGCACCGCCTGTTCGCGGTCGGTGAGCAGCGTCACTTCGCTTTGCAGCAGGAATACGCGCGAGACCTGGCCGAGCAGACCCTGCTCGGTGACGACCGGCGCGCCGAGCTTCACGCCGTGCTTCGTGCCCCGGTCGATCACCACGCGCTGCGTGAACGGGTCGCGCGTATCGTATTCGATTTCGGCGGGAATGCTTGGCACTGGCAGCCGTTCGCGCAGCGAGAGCAGTTGACGCAGGTGCTCGTTTTCGTTGACCAGCTGGTTGTTGCGCTGTGCCTGCACCGAGAGTTCGAGATTGCGCTCGCGCAAAACACGGTTCTCGGTGGTGAGCTGCGATTCGGTGGAGAAGAAGCTCGCGACCCCGAGTATGGCGTCGCGCGGCAGCAGCATGAGCCGCTGCACCGGATAAAGGGCGGTGCCGACGACGGCGCGCACGCGCTCGAGCGTGTTGTAGTGCGAGTCGACCACGAGCAGGCCGATGGCGAGCGCGACGAAACAGATCAGCCGGGCCAACGCCGACGGACCCTGTTTGAACAGTGGCGGCGGACTGTACTGCATGGTGGGCCCTTCAGGGAAGCACGCGCAGCGAGGCGCTGCGGTGCGCGTGTGATATCAGTCGGGCGCGACGCTGCGGCGCGGTGGAAAGTGCGACGCGCCCAAGCGTGCGCGGGGTCTTGCTGCGTGGCCGGCCGCGCCGGGCGAGGTGTGGACGGGATTGCCCCACCGCGCCGGACGACGAACCACGCACGTTGGCTTACTCGTAGGAGAAGATGCTGCCGAGCTTGTCCATGCGCTCGAGTGCCATGCCCGAGCCGCGCACCACGCAGGTGAGCGGGTCTTCGGCGACGAGCACCGGCAGGCCGGTTTCTTCGGCGAGCAGACGATCGAGGTCGCGCAGCAGCGCGCCGCCGCCCGTGAGCATCATGCCGCGCTCGGCGATGTCGGCGCCCAACTCCGGCGGCGTCTGCTCCAGCGCGATCTTCACCGACGACACGATCTGGTTGAGCGGATCGGTCAGGGCTTCGAGGATTTCGTTGCTGGAAATGGTGAAGGCGCGCGGAATCCCTTCCGAGAGGTTGCGGCCCTTGACTTCCATTTCCTTGACTTCCGAGCCCGGGAAGGCCGAGCCGATTTCCTTCTTGATGGCCTCGGCGGTCTGCTCGCCGATCAGCATGCCGTAGTTGCGGCGGATGTAGTTCACGATGGCTTCGTCGAACTTGTCGCCGCCCACGCGCACCGAGCCCTTGTAGACGATGCCGCCCAGCGAGATCACGCCCACTTCGGTCGTGCCGCCGCCGATGTCGACGACCATGGAGCCCGTGGCTTCCGAGACCGGCAGGCCGGCGCCGATCGCGGCGGCCATCGGCTCTTCGATCAGGTAGACCTGCGAGGCGCCGGCGCCGTGCGCGGCTTCCTTGATGGCGCGGCGCTCGACCTGGGTCGAGCCGCACGGCACGCAGATAATGATGCGCGGCGACGGCGAGAACAGGCGCGACTCGTGCGCCATCTTGATGAACTGCTTGATCATCTGCTCGGTCACCGTGAAGTCGGCGATCACGCCGTCCTTCATCGGGCGGATGGCCTCGATGTTGCCCGGCACCTTGCCGAGCATCTGCTTGGCTTCCTTACCGACGGCCTGGATCGTCTTCTTGCCGCTCGGGCCACCTTCCTGGCGGATGGCGACGACCGACGGTTCGTCGAGGACGACGCCCTTGCCGCGCATGTAGATGAGGGTGTTGGCCGTGCCCAGATCGATGGCCAGGTCGTTGGAGAAGTAGCTGCGAAGAAAACCGAACATGCAAAATCCTGTGTTTGCGTGAGGCCGTCCCAAGGAATGTGACTGGGACGGCTGCCTGTCATCTGGGTTCCGGCCCGTTCGCAAAAAAATCGCCAGGCGCCAGGGGCGGCTCGCGAAACATGCGGACAAACCGAGGAATGCTGTACCGGGCAGGAGGCGGGGCTGCCGTCATAAATCCGTCGCGTCAGGGTCTTGCACTGGACTGCGCGATCGTCTGCCGCGCCTCCCGGACTCGCCGTGGCCCACCTGCGCGACAGCGGCGAAGGGTGCAAAAACACGCTCCGACGCAAATTTAATGCGCAATGATACCTTATAATTTCGCAGGTTTTGCAGGAAAAACGAGCACGTTGACACCACATTCGACACCCCCGCCGAACGCGCCGGGACCCTTGTGGCGCGGCGCGCCGACCGTCCTGCGCGGCCCGGTGTACGCAGCGAAACGGCAAGCGAATCGCCGTCCCTTCGCAGATTCGCCGCATTCTGTCCCTAATTTCAGCGACAGGCGTGCGTCCGGCCGCTTCCCCATGCGCATTTTTTCGGGATTTCTTCATGGCTTTGAATCTCTCAGACGTCAAACGCATCGCCCATCTCGCGCGTCTCGAGCTGGCCGACGACGAGGCGGCTCACATGGAAAAGGAGCTCAACGGCTTCTTCGCGCTCGTCGAGCAGATGCAGTCGGTCGACACGACGGACGTCGCGCCGCTTGCGCATCCGATCGAACAAATTCAGGCGGTCGCACAGCGGCTGCGCGCCGATGCCGTGACGGAGCTCGTCGATCGCGAGGCCAACCAGCGCCCGGCGCCCGCCGTCCAGGACGGCCTCTACCTGGTACCGAAGGTCATCGAATGAGGCCGGCGCCGCGCCTCGCGCCCGTGCCGTCGCGCCACGTGCGACGCGCCTGCCGCGCCCCCCTCATGCCCTCACGCGCTCAATAGCAGCCACCATGGAACAAGATCTGATTCATTTGCAGGATTTGCGCGCCGCGCTCGACGCCAGGCGCGTCTCGAGCGTCGAGCTCACGCAGCACTACCTCGAGCGCATTGCCGGCGCCGCCGACCTGAACGCCTTCGTGCACGTCGACGCCGAAGCGAGCCTCGCGCAAGCGCGCGCGGCCGATGCGCGCATCGCTGCCGGTGAAGGCGCCACGCGCCCGCTGCTGGGCATCCCCGTGGCGCACAAGGACGTGTTCGTCACGCGCGGCTGGCGCAGCACGGCGGGCTCGCGCATGCTCGAGAACTACACGAGCCCGTTCGACGCCGCCGTGGTCGAGCGTCTGGCCGACGCCGGCATGGTCACGCTCGGCAAGACCAATATGGACGAGTTCGCGATGGGCTCGTCGAACGAGAACTCGCACTTCGGCCCGGTGAAGAACCCGTGGGACACGCGCGCCGTGCCCGGCGGCTCGTCGGGCGGCTCGGCCGCTGCCGTGGCAGCACGCCTCGCGCCGGTTGCCACCGGCACCGACACCGGCGGCTCGATTCGTCAGCCGGCAGCGTTTTGCGGTGTGACCGGCATCAAGCCGACTTACGGCCGCGTGTCGCGTTTCGGCATGATCGCGTTCGCCTCCTCGCTCGATCAGGGCGGCCCGTTCGGCCATAGCGCCGCGGACTGCGCCTGGATGCTCAACGGCATGGCCGGCTTCGATGCGCGCGACTCCACCAGCCTCGAGCGCGCCGACGAGGACTTCTCGCGCGGGCTCGGCAAGCCGCTCGACGGGGCCACCGCGGACAAGCCGCTCGCGGGCCTGCGCATCGGCCTGCCTGCCGAATACTTCGGTGAAGGGCTCGATGCCGACGTGCGTCAGGCCATCGACGATGCGCTCGCCGAATTCGAGAAGCTGGGCGCCGTGCGGGTGCCGGTGTCGCTGCCCAAGACCGAATTGTCGATTCCGGTGTATTACGTGCTGGCCCCGGCCGAAGCGTCGTCGAATCTGTCGCGCTTCGATGGCGTGCGCTACGGCCATCGCGCCGCCGAGTACCGCGATCTGCTCGACATGTACAAGAAGTCTCGCGCCGAGGGCTTCGGCACCGAGGTCAAGCGCCGCATTCTGGTGGGCACCTACGTGCTCTCGCATGGCTACTACGACGCCTACTACCTGAAGGCGCAGAAGATCCGCCGCCTGATCGCGCAGGACTTCCAGAACGCGTTCGCGCAGTGCGACGTGATCATGGGGCCGGTGGCGCCGTCGGTGGCGTGGAACCTCGGCGAGAAGAGCGCCGATCCGGTGCAGATGTATCTGGCCGACATCTACACGCTGTCGGTGAGCCTGGCCGGTCTGCCGGGCATGAGCCTGCCCGTGGGCACGGGACGCGACGCGCGCCCCGTGGGGCTGCAGATGATCGGCAACTACTTCGACGAAGCCCGCCTGCTGCAAGTGGCCGACGCGTTCCAGCGCGCCACGGACTGGCACCGGCGCGCGCCGGCGGGGCGCTGATCATGGCCCGCGCGCGCGTGACGACGTTGCCGGGCGGGGCGGCCATGGCCCGACTGACGGGCAGGGCGCTCGTGCTCGCCGGCCTGGCGCTCACGTTGGCGTCCTGCACCCTGCCGTTCAACCGGCCGACGCCCATTGCCTATCGCGAGATCAATCTGTCGGGCTACTGCTCGCAGACGGACGAGGACGGTTTTCGCGAACAGGCGACGCTCAGGGTCGCGGCCAACCAGGTGCAGACGCTGGACTGGCGCCTGTGGGTCGGCAATCGCGGCAGTTGCCACTTCAATCTGGCGGATTTCCACCAGACGCAGTGGCGCCCGAGCATCGAGCTGCGCGCGAACCGCGGCAACTGCAAGCTGCTGATCTGGCAGGATCCGGGCAACGTGACCATCGGGCACGCGAACTGCGAGTCGTATTGCACGCCGGGCATCTACGAAAACGCCTGGCCGGTGAGCTTCGATCCTCGCTCGGGCGTTTGCGCGGCGGATACCCGCCGGTAGGTGGCGGCCGCGGCAGCGGCAGCCCGCGCCGCAGGCGAGAACAGGAACACGCCGATGGGTCGTCCGAACGGGCGGCGCGCCGGCGGCAAGGGCAGGGCGAGAGCGCCGTGCCGACAAGTTGAGACAGGGTGAACCTTATGCAATGGGAAGTCGTTATTGGTCTGGAGACGCACGCACAGCTCTCCACCGCTTCCAAGATTTTCTCGGGCGCGTCGACGCAGTTCGGCGCCGCCCCCAACACGCAGGCCTGTCCCGTGGATCTGGCGCTGCCGGGCGTGCTGCCGGTGCTCAATCGCGGTGCGGTCGAGCGCGCGATCGAGTTCGGGCTGGCCATCGGCGCGACGATCGCGCCGCGCAGCATCTTCGCGCGCAAGAATTACTTCTACCCGGACCTGCCCAAGGGCTACCAGATCAGCCAGTACGAAATCCCGGTGGTGCAGGGCGGCTCGCTGAAGATTCAGGTCGAGGCCGATCCGCGCACCGGTCGCCAGGCCTACGAGAAGGTCGTCACGCTCACGCGCGCGCACCTCGAGGAAGATGCGGGCAAGTCGCTGCACGAAGACTTCGCCGGCATGACCGGCATCGACCTGAACCGCGCCGGCACGCCGCTGCTCGAAATCGTGACCGAGCCCGACATGCGCAGCGCAGCCGAGGCCGTGGCCTACGCGAAGGCGCTGCATGGCCTCGTGGTGTGGCTCGGCATCTGCGACGGCAACATGCAGGAAGGCTCGTTCCGCTGCGACGCCAACGTGTCGGTGCGCCCGCTGGGTCAGAAGGAATTCGGCACGCGCGCCGAGATCAAGAACCTGAACTCGTTCCGTTTCCTCGAGGAAGCGATTCAATACGAAGTGCGCCGTCAGATCGAGCTGATTGAAGACGGCGGCGAAGTGGTGCAGGAAA
This sequence comes from Pandoraea nosoerga, assembly GCF_902459585.1. GTDB lineage: Bacteria > Pseudomonadota > Gammaproteobacteria > Burkholderiales > Burkholderiaceae > Pandoraea > Pandoraea nosoerga. The sequence continues at coordinate 2,223 of NZ_CABPSC010000027.1, read as the reverse complement.
CGCGTCTGTACGATCCGGACAAGAAGGAAACGCGTTCGATGCGCAGCAAGGAGGACGCGCACGACTATCGCTACTTCCCCGATCCGGACCTGATGCCGCTCGTGATCGACAGCGAGTGGGTCGAGCGCGTGCGTGCGGCGCTGCCCGAACTGCCGGCGCAGATGCAGGCGCGTTTCGTCCAGACGTATGGCCTGTCGGACTACGACGCTGCGGTGCTCACGCAATCGAAGGCGCAGGCCGCGTACTTCGAAGCCGTGGTCGCGAAGGCCGGCAAGGCCAACGCCAAGCCCGCCGCGAACTGGATCATGGGCGAGCTGTCCTCGCAGCTCAATCGCGAAGACATCGGCATCGAGGCGAGCCCCGTCTCGAGTGCGCAGCTCGCGGGCCTGCTCGCACGCATCGCCGACAACACGATCTCCAACAAGATTGCGAAGGAAGTCTTCCAGCTGATGTGGGAAGAGCGCGCGAGCGACGAAGGGGCGGCCGATCGCATCATCGAAGCGAAGGGTCTCAAGCAGATCACCGACACGGGCGCCATCGAGAAGATCATCGACGAGGTGCTCGCGGCGAACGCCAAGTCCGTCGAGGAGTTCCGCGCGGGCAAGGAAAAGGCGTTCAACGCGCTGGTCGGCCAGGCCATGAAGGCCACCAAGGGCAAGGCGAATCCGGCACAAGTCAACGAGTTGCTCCGGAAGAAGCTCGGCGCCTGATCGTCGTCCGATCCCGGCATCCCCGCCTGCGGGGCTGCCGGACGCAAAGCGCGGCAGCCCGTTGGGCGCCGCGCTTCGTTTTTGGCGGGCCCGTACCCGCGGCCACCGCGCTTGCGGCGGCAGGCTTCGCCCTGTACCTCCTTGTCGCGCGCGGCGATTCGCTTATGCCGCGTTTTTTTGCGCACCCCGCAAATTGCGCCATACTGCCGGTTCCCGCGCCCGGATCCGGGCTCCCAGCGGGACTGGGGGAAGGGATTGAGGGAATCAAGGGGATCAGGGGGATCAGGGGGATTGGCGATGTTCGAGAAATTGCGCGTACCGCTCGGCAAAACGCTCGACCTGTCGGATTACGATCCGGCGGAAAAACCGTTGGCCGGTGAATCCAAGGACGACGACAAGGCCCGCATGGCGGATCTGGCCGTCAAGCTCGACGAACTGCAGACGCTGCTGCACGCCAACAACCGGCACCGCGTGCTGCTCGTGCTCCAGGGCATGGACACCAGCGGCAAGGACGGCACGATCCGTGCGGTCTTCCAGAACGTCGATCCGCTCGGCGTGCGCGTGGCGAATTTCAAGGCGCCCACCCCGATCGAGCTCTCGCGCGACTTCCTGTGGCGCGTACACATGGCCGTGCCGGCCGCGGGCGAGCTCGCCATTTTCAATCGCAGCCACTACGAAGACGTGCTGATCACGCGCGTACACGACTGGATCGACGCGCAGGAGTGCAAGCGCCGCTACGCGCATATCAACAACTTCGAGCGGCTGCTCGCGGACAGCCACACCACGATCGTCAAGTGCTTTCTCCATATCTCGCCGGAGGAACAGCGCAAGCGCCTGCAGGAGCGCATCGACGATCCGAACAAGCACTGGAAATTCGAGCTGGGCGACCTCAAGGAGCGCAGCTTCTGGCCGCAATACATGAAAGCCTACGAGGCGGCGTTATCGGCCACCTCGACGGAATATGCGCCGTGGTATATCGTGCCTTCGGACTCGAAACGCCACCGTAATCTCATGGTGGCGGAGTTGCTCGTTGCCGCCATGTCCGGGCTGAAGCTGTCCTATCCGCCCGCACGGCCCGAGCTGACGGGGATGAAGGTGGAGTGAGCGGGGTGCGCGTTTTTGCGCCGCGCCGCGCGTGAGCGCGCGTTCCGGGGGTTGGGAAGCGAAAGCCGGTGACTGTCGGCAATCGTTGGCAGCCGCCAGGAATGGCGCGGGTGCGGCCCCGGCGTTGGCAAGACGCGAACGCCTTGGCGCTTCGCGGCTGTTTTGAGGAAAGAAACCGGCGTGGCCGGGAGAGCGGGGGCTCTCCCGGCAATGGGCGCTGCATGGGGAAACGGGGAAGAAGATGAGTCAGGAGAACGCCTGCCGGCCGGCGCCGGAGGATGCGCCGGCCCGCGGGCAGGAGACAGGGAGCGGCAGCGCACCGGTGCGTGTCGCGCAGGCGGGCCACGGTCCGGCAAGCGGCGCGGCGCAGACCGCAGGCGCTCCGGCAAAGTCGGCCGGCGGCCGGCCG
>NZ_CABPSC010000026.1 GCF_902459585.1 Pandoraea nosoerga | reverse complement strand
AGTGACGCCTGCGCCGCCGCGCGCGCCGCCGCGCGGCGCGCGGCCATCTGCGCGCGGATATCCGCCGCCAGCTTGTCGATGGCCTCGCGCGTGGCCTGCGGCATCTTGGCCTGTGCCATCATCTCGTCGGCGCGCGAGCGCTCGCCCGCGACCACCAGATACACCGCCAGATTGCCGAGCACCTTGCGGCTGTCCGGACGCAGTTCCGCCGCTTGCGCGAGCGGCACGCGCGCGCCGCTCGCATCGCCGCTGCACAGCAGCGCGAAGCCCAGGTCGCTCAGATAGAACGCTTCGGTCGGCGCACGGCTGACCGCCTCGCGCAGCGCCCGCGCGGCGCCCGCATAGTCCTTTCGCTGCGCCGCCACCAGCCCCGTGCCGTGCCAGGCCGCAGCGGCCTGCGGGCCGTCGAGCAGCGCGCCGTAAGCTTGCAGCGCCGCGTCGGGCTGGCCGGTCTCGCGCAGCGCGTCCGCCCGCAGGATGTCGATGTCGGGTGCCGATCCATACTGAATCCGGAACTGGTCGATATGCGCGAGCGACGCGAAATACGACCCCTGCTCCTGCATCTGCCGGATCATCGACAGATACAGTTCTCGCGAATCGGGCCGGGCCGCCCTGGCATTGGCCTCGTCGTTCTGCTGCGCCTGCATGAGCGCCGCGGCCGACGGTGCGCCGTAGCCGCCGATGCGCGGGCCGCCGCACGCCGCGAGCGCCGCGGCACACAGTGCGCCCAGCAGCGCGTTGACCGCCGCCCGGCCGGTGCGGCGCGCGCGGAGCGCCCCGATCCATCGTGTCTGAGGAGATAGGGTCACGGCATGGCCTCCATCGATTTGGCCAGCGACAAAAGCGCCGGCCCCGCCACCACCAGCATCAGCGCGGGCAGAAGCGTGACCATCATGGCGAGCGTCATCTTCACCGTCAGCTTGCCGATGCGCTCCTTCATCGCCTGACGCCGCTGCTCGCGCAGGCGATCGCTGAACTGCTGCAGCGGTTCCTGCACCGCGCCGCCATGCTGCTCGACCTGCACGATGAGACGAACCAGTGCGCGCAGATCGTCGTTGTCGTACACCTCGCGCAGGCGGCCCATCGACGCCTCGCGGCCACGGCCCGAGGCGTACTGGCGGTTGGCGTTCTCGAATTCCTTCGCGAGGATTGGCAGCACTTCGCGGAAATCGGACACGACCACATACAGGCTCTGATCCATCGACAGGCCCACGCCCTGCAGCAAGCGCAGCAAGTCGATGAGCAGCGGCAGTTCGTCGACCAGTTCGGCGCGGCGCTTCGCCGCCTTGCGCTGGATGTAGAACTTCGGCGCGAGCAGCCCGCCCCCCACCGCGCCGATCAGCCGCAGTATCGTGCCCAGTCCGCCACCGCCCGGAAACCAGAGCCACACGAGCACTGGCAGCACCACGGCCAGCGCCACGCGTGCGAACAGGAAAAGCGATTTGGCGCGCACGCTGTCGTAACCGCATTGCGCGAGCAGCAGGCGATCCTCGGCCGCGATGAGGTGCTGACCGAGGCGTGTCTCCGACCACCGCTTGCCGAGCGCCGCCGCGCGGTCGAACAACGCGCGCCAGCCGCGCCCGCCGCTTGCCATGTCGCCCGCTCCCTCATCCGGCAAGGCCATCGGCCCGGTCGCCGCGCGCAATGCGGCCAGCGCCTGTTGCCGGCGGCTCGCGAGCACCTGGTCGATGATGCGTTCACTGCGTCCCTGGCGCATCGCGCGCAGCAAAAGCGCCGAGGCGGCCAACAACAGCCCGGCGGCAACCAGCAGCAGGCCGAACATCATCCACAGGTGGGCGTCGGACGACAGAGAGGCGGGCAACGAGTTCATGGCGTGGATTCCCTCGCGCTCAGAGCGACTTGGCCAGGCGGTACAGCACGAAACCGCCGAATACTTCCAGCCCGAGGCCGACGGCAAGCAGCTTCTGCCCGGACGTCTCCTGAAACATCGGCTCGAAGAACTTCGGGTTGAGCAGCATCAGCACCGCGCTCACGAGGATCGGCAAGGCCGCCAGCACCCAGGCCGACAGCCGCGTCTCCGAAGAAAGCGCGTACAGTTCGGCCTGCGCCTGTTCGCGATCGCGCATGAAGCCGGACATGCGCGAGAGGATCTGGTCGGCGCGCCCGCCAAAGCGTGTGGACAGGTCGACCACGGCGGCAAAGAGATAGATTTCCTCGACCTGGTACACGCGCGCGATCTGCTTGAGCGCGACGTCCAGGTCCACGCCCGCTTGCACCTGACGCACGGCGCGCTCGAGCAATTCGCGCAGCGGCATGTCGGCATTGCCCGCGGCGGTCTGGAACGCCGCCGGCAGGCTGTTGCCGACGCTCAGCATGCGCACCATGCCGTCCAGAAACACCGGCAGTTGACGCACGATGTTGCGGTGCCTGCGCGCCGCCTTGAGCCAGTAGCGCAGCACCACGCCGATGGTATACAACAGGAGCACGACGATGGCCGAGAGCGGCCCCTGCCAGAGCCAGAACACGAGCCCGAGCGCCAGTCCCGGCACGATGAGCGTGGCGTAGAACGCCGGATCGGGCTGCACGCCGGCGCGCTCGAAGAAGAACTCCCACGGCAGCGACTTGCGGCGCGGCGCGCGCCTGGCCGCCGTCTCGCTCGGAGCGAAATGCGGTGCGTTCTGCGGTGCGTTCTGCGGTGCGTTCTGCGCAAGTTGCCGCTCGAGAAACGCACGGGTCGCCCGCTCCCTCTCGCGCTGGTGCGAGCGCCGCCACAGCTCCAGCCCTGCCGCGACGAGCAGCAATGCAATGCACAGGATCCACAGCAGGACGTGGTTCATCGCCGGCGTCCGAAGAAGCCGCCGCCCCCCGAGTCGGGCGGCGTGTTGCCCGGCGACGCGGCGGCGCCCGCATTGCGCGTGTGCTCCTTGTAGCGCTGCAGCTTGGGCGAGTGCGGCTGAATGCCGAGCGACACCCAGCGATCCTTCTCCTCGCCGTCCGGCCCCACGAACGATTCATGGCGATACAGTTCCTGCGTCGAGATTACCGTGTCGGAAACCCCGGTCACCTCAGTGATCGACAGTATCCGGCGTCGCCCGCTCGAGAGGCGGCCGATCTGCACGATGAAGTCGAGCGCGCTGGTGATCTGACGGCGCAGACTGCTCTCGCTGCCCTGAAATCCGGCGAATCCCGCGAGCATCTCGAGACGGTAGAGACATTCGCGCGGCGAATTCGCATGGATCGTCGCCATCGAGCCCTCATGGCCCGTGTTCATGGCCTGCATCATTTCGAGCACTTCCGAGCCGCGCACTTCGCCCACGATGATCCGGTCCGGGCGCATGCGCAGGCTATTGCGAATCAGGTCGCGGATCGTCACTTCGCCGGAGCCGTCGAAGCCGCCCTGGCGCGACTCCAGACGCACCACATGCGGGTGATTGAGCGAGAGTTCCGCGGTGTCCTCCACCGTCACGACGCGCTCGGTCGCGGGAATGAAGCTCGCCAGCGCGTTGAGCAGCGAGGTCTTGCCTGAGCTCGTCCCGCCGGAGACGAGAATGTTGCAGCGCGAGCGCACGGCCGCTTCGAGCAGGCCATAGATCTCTTCGTTGAAGCTGCCCAGCGCGAGCAGGTCGGACGGCTTGAGCGGGTCCTTGCGAAACTTGCGGATCGACACCACAGGGCCATCGACGGCGAGCGGCTCGATCACCACGTTCAGACGCCCGCCGTCGGGCAGACGCGCGTCGACCATCGGGTTGGACTCGTCCAGACGCCGCCCGATCGGCGCGAGAATGCGTCGCACGATGCGCAGCAGATGCTGGTTGTCCGAGAAGCGCAGCGCCTCGCGCGCCAGCACGCCGCGGCGCGACACGTACACGTCGTTGTAGCCGTTGATCAGGATATCTTCCACGGCCGGGTCGGCGAGCAGGTCCTCGATCGGACCGAAGCCGGCGAGCTCCTTCGTGAGCGCGTCCGAGATCTGGCGCAGTTCGGTCTCGTTGATCGGGATGCGCCGCAGGCGCACGAAGCCGTCCATCTCGAGATCGACGAACTGCTGGATGGCGCTGCGGCTCCAGCGGCCGAACTCTGCGCCGAGCTCCTCGATGCGCGCGAGCAGATGTTCGTGCGCCGCGGTCTTGATGTCCTGGAATTGCTGTGAATTGGCAAACGCGCGCCTGTCGTCGGCAAACTCGATGGAATCGGTCATGTCAGTGCTTTCCCATGAAGCGGCCGAGCCAGCCCGACGACTGGCGGTGCACGGCGGCGCCGGCGTGCTGCGCGGCGAGCAGCCGTTCGACGAGCGGCTGTAGCGCGCGCACGTATGGATCGCTGCGCGCGGTGTCGAGAATCAACTTGCCCTGATTGGTCGCCGAGAGCATGGCGAGCGGCCGGTCCGGCAGCGTGGCGAGCAGCGGCACGTCGAAGCGCTTGGCGATCTGATCGGCCGCCATGCCGTAGCGCGGGTCGTAGCGATTGAGCACGAGATGGAAATGGTGGCGCTCGACGCCGCGCTCCTCCAGATCGCGCAGCAGTGAGGCGAGCGACACGATCGCCCCCACGCTCTGGTCGACGACCAGCCAGACCTCGTCGGCCGCGCGCACCAGGCTCGCGACGAATGCCGGGTTGGAGAAGCCGCCCAGATCGGCCACGATGAGATCGAAGAACGCGCGCAGCCGATCGGTAAGCGCGAGCGCGTCGGCCGCGGCCACGGTGCGCATCTCGCCCAGGTCGAGCGGCAGCGGCAACACGGCCAGCCCGCTCGGCGCGTGCGAGACGGCCGTATGCACGAGCGTCTCGTCGAAGCGCCGCAGGTTCTGCACTGCCTCGGCGAAGCTGAACTGGCTCTGCGTGTTCAGATACAGCAGGCCATCGCCCGAGGGCAGCCCCAGGTCGAGCAGCGCCACGTGGCCGACCAGCGACGCGTCGAACGCGTCGCCCTTGCCGTCCGGGGCGCCTGCCTTCACCGCGCCCGCGTTGGTCGCGACGGTCGCCGCGGTCATGGCCTTGAGCGCCTTGGCGCGGGCGGCGCGCTCGGGCGCCGCGCCCACGCAGAGCTCCTGACCGAGCTGCGAGAGGTGTGCGGCCAGCGTGCTGCAACCCACGCCGATGCGCGCGCCGAGCAGCACCACGAAACGCCCGTGTCGCTGCGGCGAGGCAGACGTCGGCTCGGGCGTATGGTCGATCACGCGGCGCACGACGTCGAGCGCCTCTTCGTATGTCGAATGCATGTCGATGAAGTCGTGGACCCCGGCGCGCAGCGCAGCCTTCATGCCGTGCGCGTGCGCCATCGACCCCACCGCCACGAGCGGCAGCTTCGGCGCCACGCGCTTGAGCATCTGCGCGAGCTCGACGGCCTGCGCGATGCCGCCGTCGGGCGGCTCACCCGCGTGGCCGGCGGGCTCGCCCGTCTCGCCTGTCTCGCCCGAGAAGTCGAGCAATACGACCTGCGGATCGAGATCGCCGATGCGCTGCTGCAACTGCGCCGGACGGCCTGCCTCCTGCAGCACCACGCCCGCTTCACGCAACGCCGCCGAGAGCCACTGCCCGTGGCCGGCATGTGCGCTGCAAAAGAGAAAGCGGTGCAACTCAGTCATGGTGTCCAGTATTCGCGTCGGTGCGTTCATTTTTGCACTCCTTACTACCCTGCCCCATCCCGTGTCCGTTCCATTGCGTTGTGCTCCGGTCTGGCTTGTGTACGGCGTTGTCCCGCGCGAGGCCTCTGCGTGCCATCGTCGCGGCGCCGGTGTTGCGTGGGGGCTGCATGATTGCCGCGCTGCCCCGCCTTGCCGATGCTGCCCGCGGCTACCTGGAGAATCCCGGCAACTCGCTGTCGCTCGGCCCGCCCATGAGGTAGGCGCCCCACACCGGACCGACGCGCTTCTCGCGCGTGTCGCCCGGCAGCGGCATGGCCACCCCTCGCGCCACGGGCTTGACCAGGTGCGGCGTGACCACGATCACCAGCTCCTTCTCGGCGCTGTTGTACTTCAGGTTGCGGAAGAACGCGCCGATGAGCGGCAGATCGCCGAGCAACGGCACCTTGTCGACTGCCGCGGTCGTCGTGCGCGAGATCAGACCACCGATGATGAAGCTCTCGCCGTCGCCGAGCTCGACCGTGGTGTCGGCGCGGCGCGTCGTGATTGCCGGAATCTGGATCGAGTCCGTCACGATCGCATTCGTGTAATCGATGTCCGACGCCTCGGGCGCCACCTTCAGCGCAATGCGGTTCGGCGAGAGAATCGTGGGCGTGACCGTCAGGCCCACGCCGAACGGCTTGTAGACCACCGTGGTCGTGCCAAGCCCGCCCGATTGCGGCACCGGAATCTCGCCGCCGGCAAGAAAGCTCGCGCTCTGGCCGGAGAGCGCCACGAGCGTGGGTGCGGCGAGCACGCGGCCCAGACCGTTCGATTCGAGCAGGTCGATCTCGGCCGACATACTGAACGCACCGCGCGTGATCGAGCCGAAGAACGAACCGAAATTCGTCACGTTGCCCGTGCCGCCGCTCGCGCCGCTGCGAAACGCCGAATTGAGCGACGAAGCCACCCCGAAGCTGCCCGAGCCGGTCTTCTTCGAAGCACTGAAGCTCGCACCCAGCTGATTGAGCGTGTTGCGATTGACTTCCACGATCTTCACGTCGACCTGCACCACGCCGGTCTCGCCCACGGTGGAGCGATCGACGACCACGCCGCCCTTGCCGCCAGCGTCCACCGCCGCCGCCTGCAGGCCGCTGTGCTCGAGAACCGTATTCGCATGGCCCCGGATGATCGCGGCGTTGCCGCGTGCGTCAACGGACGCCGTACCGGTGTCGCCGAGCGCGCCTTGCAGGTCCCCGGTCACACGCACTTCCCAGCGCACGGGGTCGAGACCGCGCGGCCACGCGGCGACCTGCGTGGTGCCGGCCTTCTTGCCGACGAGCAGCACGGTGCCGCGCCGGCCGCCCGAGCCCTTGAGCACGACCACGTCGGCGACCGCCGGATCGGCCACCGCAACGCGCTCCAGGGCGCCCGGCACCGGCAGCTCGCGCTGCTCGTGCACGCCGATCGTGAGCGAGCGCGTGCCGCCCGACGCGGAACGGGCCGGATCGGCCGCGTCCGCGAGCCGCACCGCCACCGTGGCTGCACACGCGAGCAGCGCAGCGAAGCACAACAGCATTCCCTTGACGCGTCCGGTCTCTCGTGTGGCGCTGCGAACCTGGCTTCTGATCATGGCGTGGCGTATCGGTCACTGTGTCGGTTAAATGGCACGGCGCCTGGGGTCTGGCGTCGCCTCGGTGGCTTGCGTGTCAGTAAGCGGCGCTCGTGCGTTCGGCGCCGCGCACCACTTCGATCATCCCCCCGCCTGCGCCGCCCGAGCCGTTCCGCGGCGCTCGCTGCGCGCCCGCCGGCCGCACCGGCGCACCGGCGAGGCCCGTCGCGGCAATTCCGGCGTAAGCCTGGTTCTCCGGCGCATCGAGCGCCGTCCTGTCGTCCGCCTTCAGGCCGGGCTTGCCGGCGAGCACCGGCGGCGGCGGGGTGAACAGCGTGGTGTCCGGCGTGGCGTCGTCGCCCGGATTGCGTAACGCGAGCATGATCTTGCCCTGCTGCATGCCGAGCACCACGCGGTTGACGTCGGCCACCGGCACCGCGACCACGGCCGCCGTCGCGGGCATGGGCGCCTGCACGTTCACATTCTGCGGCGGGGGCGGCGGCGCACTGCCTGCCGCCGCCTGCACGGCGGAGGCCACCGACGGCGCGGCAGGCGGTGGCGTCACGTCGTCGAGCGACGCGCTGCCGTAGCTCAGCACACGCACCCGCGAAGCGAGCAGCCGCGATTGCGTATCGTCGGCCAGACCGACTGCCGGTCCGGGCGCCTGGTTGGTCTTCATCGTGAAGAACACGTCGACGTAGTCGCCGGGGCGGATACGATTGCTCACGCCGACGGTCTCCGTCACGGGAATGGCCACGGCGCGCTCGCTGGGGGCAAGCTGCATGGCAAGGCCGCGCGCGAGCGTGTTCTGCGTGACGGGAACGCCGGCGGCGAGCGCCACGAGCGGTACGCGACCGATGACGTCGGCCGGGTTGGCAAAGCCACCGGCGGTCTGGCTGTCGAACTGCACGAGCTTCACGCCATCGGCGCGAATCGGTTGACCGGCGGGGAGCGTCCTGGCCGCCACCACGGCCGGATAACGTTGCGTGAGTGTCTGCGCGAGCGGCGACGGCGCGGCTGCCGGGGCCGGCGCATTCGACATGCCCAGCCGCAACGCGAAGAGCGCCAGCAGCACCCCGGCGACGACGAGCACAGCGGCGAGAATCTTGGTGGCTTTGTTCATGGCTTGAGGCCTTGCGGCCGTTCACTCACAACTTGCAGGACGCCGGCGAGCCGGCGGCATAACAACCTGGCAAACGCTCACTGCAACCTTCTGCGCATTCTCCGGTGCTTTAACTGCCCCCCAGCGTGGACGTGTCGAGCGTGATCGCCGCCGTGCCGACGACGTATTGCGGCACCAGCTGGCCCAGCCCCGGCCAATTGACGGTCATCGGCTGAGTCAGCGTGAGCGTCACATGTACGATGCACTGCGAACTGCCGGCCGAGGCACCCGATGTCGGACACGGATACGTGCTGTCGGGCGTGAAGCTGGTGCTGACGGCCGACACCGACGGCCATGTCAGCGTATTCGTGATCGCCTGCGTGGCGTAGGTCTCGCGCTGCGACATGGTGCCCTCGCGCAGCATCGCGCGGCCGGCCTCCGAGGCGGCCTGGGTGAGCATCTGGCGAGCAAGGATGGTGATGGAAAAGGCGACGGCGACGTAAAACGCGGGCAGCAGGATCATCAGGATCAGCATGAATTCCAGTGCCGCGACGCCGCGCGCGCGCAGCCCTCGCAACCCTGATTCCGCCCGTGCCCCAGACCGCCTCATGACGATACCCCCCGTCGCGCACGGCGCGCCTGGCCGTGTCTGGCGACGCATTGATCTCGTTTCATCTGCGCGGCGTCGCCCGCGCCTCCCATGTTTTCGGTGCTACTTCGGTAGCACTCGTGGCGCCCCGGGCGTGCCCCTGCGCCGCCCGACGCCCGTTCGTCTCAAGCCGTCGTCTCAACCTGCAACATCGATCGCGCCTAGCGCACCACCAGCGCCGCTGCCGCCAGATAGGCCCCATACGGCAGTCCGACACGCCCTGCACGCCACTGCAAAATCCGCTGCCACACGCGCCGGCTGGCGAGACCCTCGCGCCAGCGCGCCAGCCACTTCATGCGAGCCGCGAGCAGCACCAGGGCATGCGCGCCGGCCGCCACGCTCGCCAGACACCAGACCGGCAACAGCGCCGGGTAACCTGCGACCAGCCCAATCAACGCGAACAGCTTCACGTCGCCGGCGGCCATCACGCCGCGCCACCAAAAAGGCAGCAGCGCGACCAATCCCAGCAGCGCCCCCAGTCCGTGGATCCGGATCGCGCCCGGCTCGCCGTGCCACGCGCGCCAGCCGATCCACGCCAGCGCGAGCGCCCCGACGCATAGCAGCCAGGCGTTCGGGATGCGGCGCGCAATCAGGTCGGTAAGTACGATCGGTACGCAAAGCAGCCACAACAACGTCAGCATGCGCGTCTCGCTCAGTGCGAGGTGGCCGACGTTGCCGCCGACGTCACCGTGCTGAACGCACTCGAGAGCACCGCGCCCAGTCCCGTGAAGACGGTGGCACCGATGACGAGCGCGACGATGGCCGCAAGAATGCCGTACTCCAACGCCGTCACACCCCGCTCGCGGGATGGCCGGCGTGGTGAAGCCGCTGCCCTTGTTCTCATGGTTCGCATGGCCTGCATCCTCGCGAATACAGCATCCCGATCGTTCCGAACGATGCCGCCGCCCACGCGACCGGCATCCGTCCCCCTGTTATCCGGCCTGCCCGCCGGTCGATCCATCGACTGCGAACGTCGCACCGTCTTGTTCTGTGCTTGCGCGAGTGCGCGGGTCATGGCGCCGCAACGTGTCGCGACGGGCACCGGCACGCCATGAATGCGCCGCCCATGCATCGACTGCCCGCGCGTGACGCGCCTGTCACGCGCCTGTCACGCGCCTGCTGCCGTCACCGCCGCCTGGATCTTGGAAAAGACGGAAGAGAACGTCGTGTTGAGACTTCCGAAAACCGTGCCGCCAATGACGATGGCAACGATCGCCGCGAGAATGCCGTACTCCAGCGCAGTCACCCCGCGCTCGTCGCGTGCAAACAGTCGAATACGATTGCCGAGTTTCATGTCTGTCTCCCTCAAAAAGGCGTATCACGCCCATTGGCACTCGCGGCCCGCCGTCATCACGGACGTCCGCCATATCGCTTATCAACTCTGGACTTCGACCCCGGGTTCGTTGCGCAGCAAGGCTTGCGAACCTCTTTTGCTCTGGACGCCACATTCTCTTTGCCTCTCGGATCAGAATTTTTGGCGGCGTCCCATTTCTTCCGATGCTAATTTAAACTAAAACGCAAAAACTAGAGTCATGCTTCCAATCGCCCCGGAGAATGTAAGAAAACGTTACAGACGTTGCTCAAACAATACTCCAAAACAAGCTTGCGCAACGCACGCGAGGGAAAACCATGATTCGCATGCCGCAACATAACGCTCTGCGGTGCATGCAGCGCTTATTTAAATAACTATTCATCCATTTGGACGGTGTGATGTTTCGTCGCGCGAAGGAAAGCGGCAGCACCGTCATGGAGTCGGCGTTACTCACGCCAACAACCATTGCGCCGCGCGCGCCCGCGCCGGTTGCTCCGTCGGTTCCGCAGCAGCGTGTCGCCGTGCTACCGGTGTTGCGTCGTGTTATGCCGTGTTATGCCGTGTTATGCGGCGCGGCGCGATGCAATGTCATGCCGCGCTATCTCCACGCTAACGCCCACCTTTCGCTTGATTTCCGAATCCGCGCGAGCGCCGGCCTGGCGCTGCTTTAAGGCGCTTAAGCACCGTATTACTGTCTGCCGTCGATTTGCAATTGCCCGACATTACATGGATTAAGGGAAGCGGATACTGCAACTGGAATCCGCCGATTTGCTCGTCGATCGCGGACGTCACGAAAATCGGTTTTACATGCCGATTCCCGACCGGGCGTTACGTAACGTCACCCGTAACGCGCCCCGTAACGGGAACGGAATTCATGCCGGAACGCCGGTTTTTTTGATGGCGTTAACCCTGATTTTCAACACCCCCTCCCCTTCGCCGATCTCTCGATCGGAAAGATTCTTGTTTTCCAAAACGCAAATAAATACAGGCTTCTCGGGCAATCGAACAAAAAACTAGAGCAGTTATTCGGTCTCGCGCCCGGCGCTTGGCACACCTCTTGCGGATACCCCTGCAACGCAACGCTGAAGATCACCGGGGGACACCATGATCATTGGCAATACCAAGCAATCGACGCCGCGCCCTGTCGCCGTCGCGGCCGAGCGGCAACGCGTCGCTGCCGCGCAGCGCGGCGCCGCGCCCGAGAACGATCGTAGAGGCGCAAGCCCAGGGAGGGGCGGTGCACAAGGCGGTGGCGTACGCGCCACCGCCACACCGTTCGACGCCGCCGACGTTCGCGACGTCGGCCACACGAATTCGGGCCGTGCGATGACAGGCCCCAACAGCGCTGATGTCGACGCGCTTCTGTTCGCACTCATCGCACAACGCATGGACGACCGGCTGGCAGCACACGCCGTGCTCGCCTGACCACGCACAGACCAGAGGAAAACATCATGAAGAACATCCAACGCAACCTTCTCGCATCCGCCTGCCTTCTTGCCGTCATCACGATGACCGGCTGCGCCAGTTCCGGTTCGGGCGGCACCAGCGGCTCGCTTGGCGACGGCGGCGGCAGTGGCACGACCGCCGGCACGGGCGGTGGCGGCGGCACCGGCGCAGGCACGGTGCCCGACGGTTCGGGCAATGGCGGCGGCACCGGCGGCGGCACCGGCGGCGATGGAAGCGGCAACGGAAATGGCAACGGGAACGGGAATGGCAACGGCGGCACGGGCGCCGCGACCAATCCGATCGGCACGGTGGCGGCGACGGCGAGCACCGGCGTCGTCACGCAGGTCGGCAAGACGGTCAGTGACCTGGGCACCACGCTCGCCGGCACGCAGTTGCCGCTCGTGAGTTCGCAAACGCAAAGCGGCCTGGCCGGCGCCGCGGTGTCGACCGGCAACGCCGTGCAGACGCTGGGCAACGGTCTGACGAACGGCCTTGGCAAGCTCGGCTCGGTGAGCGACCCGCTCAACCCGACGCTCGCCAGCGTCGGCGGCGCGGTCACGAACCTTGGCACGGCTGGCACGCAGCTGGGCAGCGCCGTTGCCGGCCTGGGTCAAACCGGCCCGCTCGCCAACACGCCGATCAACGGTGTGACGACGCTGCTCGGCGGCGTGGTCTCCTCCGTCGGCAAGGCGGGCGAAGCGCTTGGCGGCGGCCTCACGCAAACCATCACAAGCGCTCCCGTGCAACAGCTCACGACAGGCCTGTCCTCGGCCATCACGCCGATCACGAACGTGGTGACCAACACGACGCAAACGCTGGGCAACGCCACGGGCCTCGGGGCGCCAGTGGCGGGCCTGCTCGCGAAAGTCGGCGGCGGCCTCGCCGGCGTGGGCACGAAGATTGGCGGTCAACTCAACAACCCGATCGCGGCCGATATCGGCGGCATCGTCAAGGGTGTCGGCAATACCGTCGCCAGCCTCGGCGGCGTGGTCCACGGCACGCCCACGAGTGCCAACCCGCTCGCACCGATCACCTCGGTTCTGGGTGGCCTGGGTGGCTTGGGTGGGCTGGGCGGCACCGGCGGCGCGGGCGGTGCGGGCGGCAATCCGCTCGCGCCCGTCACCAATCTCGTCGCAGGTCTCACCGGTTCGCTGGGCGGCGCCGCAGGTGGCAACTCGGGCGGCAATCCGGGTGGCAATCCGCTCGCCCCGGTCACGAATCTCGTCTCGGGCCTGACCGGCGCGCTCGGTGGCGCCACGGGCGGCGGCACGTCGGGCACCAACCCGCTGGCGCCGGTCACGAATCTCGTCTCGGGCCTGACCGGCGCGCTTGCGGGCGGCGCCTCGGGTAGCACGGGTGGCGCGGGTGGCGCGGGTGGTGGCGGCGGATCGGCCGCCGGTGGTGTGCTCGCCCCGGTGACCACGCTGCTCGGCTCGGTGACGGGCGCCGTGGGCGGCGCC
>NZ_CABPSC010000025.1 GCF_902459585.1 Pandoraea nosoerga | reverse complement strand
CGCGCCTCGCGCGCCCGGCGCGCGCCGAGGACGCTCGCGGCGCGCGGCCGGTAGAGCGTTTCGAGGTGGCCCTCAGCGAAGCCGAATGGCGCCAGCGTCTGAGCCCGGCGCAGTACGAGATCCTGCGTCGGGAAGGCACGGAGCGGCCGTATTCGAGCCCGCTCAACGACGAACACCGCGCCGGCATCTTCGCGTGTGCCGGCTGCGCGCAAGCGCTCTTTTCCTCGCGCACGAAGTTCGAGAGCCACACTGGCTGGCCGAGCTTCTGGACGCCGCTCGAGCGCGCCGTGGGCACACGCGCCGACCGGAGCTTCGGCATGGTTCGCACGGAAGTCCATTGCAGCCGCTGCGGCGGGCATCTGGGCCATGTGTTCGATGACGGTCCGAAACCGACCGGCCTGCGCTATTGCATGAACGGGCTGGCCATGACGTTCCATCCGCAAGCCGCCTGAACGTCCCCCCGCCACCGGACATCGGTGCGCCGCCGGGGCGCCTGTCCTCGAAAAACCACGCGTCGCCCACAAGAGGCGACGCCCCAAGGAGCGCTTCATGACCTTGCTCGTCCTCGCCTACCTCGGCGGGATTCTGACCATCGTCAGTCCATGCATTCTGCCGGTGCTGCCGTTCGTGTTCTCGCGCGCCGGCCAGTCGTTCTCGCGCAGCGTGCTGCCCATGCTCGCGGGCATGGTGGCGATGTTCGCCCTCGTCGCCACCCTCGCCGCCGTGGGCGGCAACTGGGTAGTGCAGGCGAACCAGTACGGCCGCTGGCTGGCGCTCGCCCTCGTTGCCCTGTTCGGCGCCACGCTGCTGTTCCCGAAGCTCGCCGAACGCCTCACGCACCCGCTCGTCTCGTATGGCGACCGTCTGTCGCAATCGGCGCGGGACCGCGCCGGCGAGGCTGCCGACGCCCGCGCACGGCCCGGGGCGTCGTTCCTGCTCGGCATTGCCACCGGCCTGCTGTGGGCGCCGTGCGCCGGGCCGATCCTGGGGCTGCTGCTCACCGGTGCGGCACTGCAAGGTGCGAGCATTGGCACGACGCTGTTGCTCGCCGCCTATGCCGCCGGTGCCGCCACCTCGCTCGCATTGGCGCTGCTCGTCGGCGGGCGCGTGTTCGTCGCCATGAAGCGCTCGCTGGGCGCCGGGGAATGGATACGCCGCGGGCTCGGCGGCCTGATGCTCGCCGGCGTTGTCGCCATCGCGCTCGGTCTCGACACCGGCTTGCTCGCCCAGCTCTCCACCGCTTCGACGGGCGGCATCGAACAGAAGCTCGTCGAACGACTGGGCACGCGACGCCATCCGGCGGACCCACCGCGAGGCGACACCCCCTCGAACGCCGGCGCGGATGCCCGCGCGAACGCCAACGCCGGCGGTGCCGCCATGGCCGCAGCTAACACCCAGAACGCCCTGAACACCGTGGACACCGTGGACGCCGCGAACGGTGCGATGGCGCGCACCGCTGCCGCGGCTGCCAACGCCGCACCGCTGCCGGTGGAGGGCCGGCTTCCCTCGCTCGACGGCGCCGTGCAATGGCTCAACTCGCCGCCGCTCTCGGCGCAGGCGTTGCGCGGCAAGGTCGTGCTCGTCGACTTCTGGACGTACTCGTGCATCAATTGCCTGCGCACGCTGCCCTACGTGAGAGCGTGGGCCCAGAAATATCGCGACCAGGGCCTCGTTGTCATCGGCGTTCACGCGCCGGAATTCGCCTTCGAGCGCAATATCGGCAACGTCAGGAAAGCGGTGGCCGACCTTGGCGTCAACTACCCGGTGGCGATCGACAACGATTACGCCATCTGGCGTGGCTTCAACAATCAGTACTGGCCGGCGCACTACTTCGTCGACGCGCAGGGCCGCGTGCGTTATCACCATTTCGGCGAGGGCAACTACGCCGAATCCGAGCGCGTGATCCAGCAGTTGCTGCGCGAAGCCGGCGCCACGCACGTCGCCGCCGGCCTTGCCGCGGTGCGAGCCGACGGCGTACAGCAGGCGGCCGACATGCGCGACGTTCGCTCGCCGGAAACCTACCTGGGCTATGCGCGCGCGGAGAACTTCGCGTCGCCCGGCGGCGCCGTGCGGGACCGGGCGAGCGACTATCGCGCGCCCACCTCGCCGTCGCTCAATGCCTGGGGGCTGGCCGGCAACTGGCGCGTGGGCCCCGAGCAGGCGACGGCAACGCAGGCCGGTGCTCGCATCGTCTACCGCTTCCACGCCCGCGATCTGCACCTCGTGCTCGGCCCGGACGCGAGCGGCAAGTCCGTGCGCTTTCGGGTGCGCGTCGACGGCGAAGCGCCCGGCGACGCTCATGGCGCGGACGTCGCCGCCGACGGCACGGGCACCGTGACTTCACAGCGCCTCTATCAACTGGTGCGCCAGCCCGGCGATGTGCACGACCGCACCTTCAGCATCGAGTTTCTCGATCCGGGCGTGTCGGCTTACGCCTTCACCTTTGGTTAAACGCACGGTATTGCCCGCCGCGCAAGGCTCATGAGCCGACTATCGTAGCTAACGAGGCGTCCGCCGACGCCGGGAGATTTCCAGATGAGACCCTTCGATCCGCTTCAATCGTCAGCGCCGTCCCCGGCATCGGGACCCGATCAGCGCCATCCGCAACCGTCGATGCACCGCAAGCCGCCTGCCCTGTCGCCTGCCCTGTCGCCTGCCCCCCGTGCCCTGCGCCGCGCGCTTCTCGGCGCCGCAGCGCTCGCGGCCGGTGTTCTCGCGTGGCAAGTCGGCGCGTTTGCGTCTGGCGGGTCCGAGCCGGCCGTCGTGATTGCGGCGCCCAAGCTCGACGAACCGGCCAGCGGCGCGCGCACCGAAACGGCGGTGTTCGCCGGCGGCTGCTTCTGGGGTGTTCAGGGCGTGTTCCAGCATGTGCGCGGCGTCACGCGGGCCGTCTCCGGCTACGCGGGCGGCACGGCTGGAACCGCTGACTATGAGACGGTGAGCAGCGGCACGACCGGGCACGCGGAATCGGTGCAAGTCACGTTCGATCCGCAACAGGTCTCTTACGGGAAGCTGCTGCAAATCTACTTCTCGGTCGCGCACGACCCGACCGAACTCAACCGGCAGGGGCCCGACACCGGCACGCAATATCGCTCGGCCGTCTTCCCCATGAGCGACGCGCAGCGCCGCGTGGCCGAAGCCTATATCGCACAGCTCGACGCCGCCCACGCCTACGGCAAACCGATCGCGACGAAAGTGGAGGAGTACACGGGCTTCTACCCCGCGGAGGCCTACCATCAGGACTTCCTCACCGAGCATCCGACGTATCCATATATCGTCATCAACGATCTGCCCAAGGTGAAGGCGCTCAGGCAGCACTTCCCTGCCCAGTATCGGGA
Organism: Pandoraea nosoerga; assembly: GCF_902459585.1. Classification (GTDB taxonomy): domain Bacteria; phylum Pseudomonadota; class Gammaproteobacteria; order Burkholderiales; family Burkholderiaceae; genus Pandoraea; species Pandoraea nosoerga. The sequence goes on along the minus strand of NZ_CABPSC010000025.1, from coordinate 27,031 downwards.
TACGCCGGCGCTGGTGAAAACGGCGTCAGCAAAGTGACGCGAGCATGAGGGGCGCACGCAGGACGGGCGCACGCAGGACGGGCGCATGCACGAGGGACAGCCGCCCCGCTCCTCGCTCCGTGCGCCTCGCGCTTCTCACTTCGGCGCGTCGGCGAGCTTGTAGACGCGCAGACGGTGACCATCGGGGTCGGACGCCACGAACGTGCGGCCGAAGTCCATCGTCGTCGGTGGTTGCAAAATCGTGATACCGCGGCGGCTCCAGTCCTCCCAGGTCGCGTCCACATGTGCATTGGACGCGACCGGCAGAACGACCTCGCTGCCGCCCGGCGGCGCAATCACGGTGGGCGCCACGCCGTAGCGCGCCCATAGTCCGAGCTTCAGGCCCGACGGGAAGACGAACAGCGCGAAACCGGGCGACGCCTCGACCGGCTCGAGATCGAACAGATCGGCGTAAAACGCCGCGCTTTCGGGGGGACTTGCCACATACAGAATGACCATGTTCGGGTGCAGCATGACGAAGCTCCTGTCGTTTTGAATGACTGACATGTCGCCGCCGGGCCGCCGTTCGCGGCGTCGCCGTGCGCTGTCATGAACGCCATCCTACGAAGGGATGCTGTCAGTTTTTGTCAGCAGTCGAACCTCGATGTGAAACGTCGGGCGGCATGCGCGGCGCCCGACCGGCACGCCGGCTCATTCGCGTCCCATCGTCTCGCGCCAGTGCTTGAGCAAGGCGCGTCGGCCGCGCGGATAGCGGATGTCGGTCACGGTCATCGTCTCGATGCGGTCGGCCCGGAAGTGACGGAACCCGTCGCGCAATTCACACCACGCGACGATCATGCGCACGCGTTCGAAAAAGCCCAGCGCGAACGGCCAGATGATGCGCTCGGACACGCGTCCCGCCTCGTCGCGGTATGAGAGCTGGAGCTTGCGCTCTGCGCGGATGGCCTCGCGGATCACGGTCAGATCGACGATCATCGGCGGCAGCGGATCGCCGGGTCCGATGAGCAGCGTCGACGTTTCGAGCGACGCCCGCAAATCGGGCGGCAGCACGGCCGCGATCTTGGCGAGCGCGTTGGCGGCCGCTTCGGCCAGCGCGCCGTCGGTGCGCCTGGCCACCCAGCGCGAGCCAAGCACGATGGCTTCGATCTCCTCCTCGGAGAACATCAGCGGCGGCAGCATGAAGCCCGGTTTGAGTACGTAGCCGAGTCCCGGCGCGCCTTCGATGTGCGCGCCCTGCGCCTGGAGCATGGCGATGTCGCGATACAGCGTGCGCAAGCTCACGCCGAGCGCATCGGCCAGCGCCGCCCCCGCCACCGGGTAGCGATGACGGCGCAGTAGCTGCATCAGGGCAAAGAGGCGTTGTGTGCGGGACATGGCGCGTCATTATGCGCCATGTCCGGGCGTGCGGCATGTCACGACGGGGCGTCGTGCCGACTTACTTCTGCCGCAGTTGCCGCACGATTTCCGAGTTCACGTCGCCCGGCTGTCCGCCGTAGGCCACTCGCAGGTAGTTGCTCAATTCCGCGATCTGGGCGTCGGTGAGGCGCTTGTCGAAACCGGGCATGTCCTGCATCGCTTCGAGGCCCGGGAATTTCTGCGGCTCGATGCCGTCGAGAATGGCCACGATCAGGTTGCGCGGGTCCTTCTGGCGCACCGTCGAGTTGCCGAGCATCGATACCGCAACGTGCGGCTTTCCCGTGCCGTCCGCCGCGTGGCAGCCCGCGCACACGGCGAGATACAGGTTGCGGCCCGCGGCGAGCTTGCTCGTGTCCGGACTTTGCGGCAGCGGCGAAGGCGCGGGCGGGGCGTCGCCGAGCAGGTAGGTCGACAGCGCGCGCAGATCATCGGGCGTGAGGTGTTGCGTGCTCAGATGCACGACAGGGTACATCTCGCCGAACGCCGAGCCCTGCGGTGCGATGCCCGTACCGAAGAACGTCTGCAGGTCCTTGACCGTCCAGCCGCGCGCCGCCAGCGCTTCGGGTGTCAGATCGGGCGCGGCGATACGGGCGAGTGCGGCGCCGCCGAGCGGCTTCGCACCGTCGAGCTGCCCGAAGGTGCCGCGCGGCGTGTGGCACTCGGCGCAGTGGCCCAGCGCGTTCGCCAGATAGCGCCCGCGCAGCCAGTCGGCCGACTGGCCCTTCGAGGCGTCGGGCAGCGAGTCCTTCAGAAACAGCCAGTCCCATGCGCGCATGCCGAAGCGCATGTTGTACGGGAAGGACAGCTCGTGCTTGCGGTTGGGCACCGCCGCGGGCCTCACCGACATGAGGTAGGCGTAGATCGCGTCGCTGTCCGCGCGCGTCATCTGCCGGTAGGACGTATACGGCATGGCCGGGTACAGCGTCTTGTCGGGTGCGACGCCCTCGTGCAGGGCACGATAGAAATCGTCGGACGTCCACTTGCCGATGCCATGGTCCTTGTCCGGCGTGATGTTCGTGCCATAGAACGTGCCGAATGGCGACTTGAGCGGCACGCCGCCCGCGAACGGTGCGCCGTCCGCACTGGTGTGACACGCCGCGCAGTCGGCCGCGCGCGCCAGGTACTTGCCGCGCGCGATCAGCTCGGACGGCGCTTTCGCGCCCGAGGGGGGCGCGCCGGATGCGCCGGATGCGTCGGATGCGCCGGGCGTAGCGGGCGAGGTGGCTGCCGCGGCAGACGCGCCTGGAGACGCCTGCGCCTGCGCGGCCGTCGCGCTCGTGACGAGCGAGGGCGTCATCGACGTCTTCGGTCTGGGCGGCTGGGCCGGCTCGGGAGGCTTGGGAGCGTTCGAGTCGTTGCACGCCGCAACGAGCAGCACGACGGCAAGGCTCGCGACGCGTGCGCTCCACCGGGTGGCGCGATGTCGGTTCATGACGTGCCCTCTCATTTCGCATCCTTCACGCAACCGGGCGTCTTGAGAATGACATCGCGCACGGCTTCGTAGTAACGCACGTAGCCGGTGCACCGGCAGATCTGGTCGTTCAGACCTTGCGTGATCGTGGCTTCGAGGTCGGCCCGCGCCACCGGCTCACGCTTGAGCCGCTCGATCAGTACCGTGGCCGCGTTCACGAAGCCCGGCGTGCAATAGCCGCACTGGAAGCTGAAGTGATCGAGAAACGCCTGCTGGATCGGCGTGAGCGTGAGTTTGCCGTCGGCGTCGCGCGTGGCGTGGCCTTCGACGGTGCGCACCGTCTTGCCGTCGAAATAGTTCGCCCCGGTGATGCAGGTGCGCACGGTTTCGCTGCTGCCGTCGGCGTGGTCGACGATCACCACGCACGCGTGGCAAATGCCCTGCCCGCAGCCCAGGCGCGAGCCGGTCAGGCCCAGCGTCTCGTGCAGGAAGTCGATCATCATCATGCCGGCCGGCACCTCCATGGGGCCATGGGATACGCCGTTCACCTTGACCGTCACGGGCAGCGTCTCCCACGGCTTCTTGCTCCCGCCCGGGCCTTGCGAGCCCTGCGTGCCTGGCGCGCCAGGCGGCCCGACCGGCGCCTGGGTCATGGGTTGGGCCGCCGGCGCCGACGCGGCGCTTGCCGCGGCCGGCGCCGAAGCGGCGTGGCCGCTATTGCTGCTATTGCCGTAATTGCCGGCATTGCCCGCCGGATTCGTGCTCTGTCCCGCCGCCGCGCTCCGGGCGTCCGACGCGGCCTGCGGCGCGCTCGTTGCGTCCGTCATGCCAGTACCTCCTGGATCTTCTCCGGTGTCACCGGCAAGTCTGTAAATCGGTGGCCGATCGCATGGGCGAGGCCGTTCACGATGGCGCCCACTACGGGGATCATCACCACTTCGGCAATGCCCTTGGGCACATCGGTTTCGGAGATCGGCGGCAGCACTTCGCCCGTCTGCGTCCACACCGCAACATCCACCGCGCGCGGCAAATGGTAACGGTTGAAGTTCCACGTGCCATTGCCGGGGCCGTCCTCGTAGAGCGGCAGGTATTCGTACAGCGCGTGGCCGATGCCCATCGCGAGACCGCCCTGCAACTGCCCCGACACCAATTGCGGCGAGATCTGGTTGCCGCACTCGACGATGGAGTGATGCGTGAGCAGCTCGACCTTGCCGCTCGCCTCATGCACGCAGAGCTCGACGAGCGTGCCCACGGCGCTGTAGTAGGTGACCGCCGCGTTGTTGCGCTGGACGGGGGGGTAGTACACCCGCTTGCGATCGAACACGCGGTAGCCGGTGCCCGGCGTGGGCGCCGTCACCTGTATGCCGGCGATTCCGGCGTGAGGCGACGGCGCGCCCCTGGCGCCCTGCGCCCCGCCGGCGGCGGCCGCGGCGAGCGCGGGCGACGCGGACTTTGCGGGCGCATTGCCGCTGCGCCGCGCACCGCGCGCGAGCGGCGTCTGCAGCGACTGCGCCTGGGCGGCGTCCGGGCTGCCCTCTCCATTGCCGCCCGCACTCCCATGGGCGCCCGCACCGCCCTTGCCGAAGCGCAGCGCGATACCGTCGACCGGCAGGCGCTGCGTCACCCCGTCGCCGAGATCCCAATCGGCCTCGGCCCACTGCCAGCGGTTGAACACGTGCACGGTCGCGCCCGTCGCGAGGCCGAGCTCATGCGCGGTCTTTGCCAGCAGCGGCAACGGCAGCGCCTCCAGCCCGGCGGCGGAGAGCTTGCCCTCGACCCAGCGCGCGTCTTCGGCGCGCACGACGAGCGGCGCCGCCTGACCGCCGCCCAGCCCGCGACGCCAGATCGACAGCGCCGCCGGCCACAGGCCCTGCAGAAACAGCAGACGGGCAGCCTCGCGCGTGCTGTGCGTGAAATAGAACGCCGAATTCGTCGCGCTCGAGGGCGACGCATATCCCGGCGACCACCGCGGGTTCGCGGCGAGCCTGTCCTGATCGGCCTGCGACATCAGGTACGGATCGCCGCTCGTCACGACCGGCAACTCCGGCCATTCGGTAATGCCGACGTGTACGTCCGTGGCCGGCATGCCGAGCCATTTCGCCACGGCCACGGCCTGCGACGTCGACGTGCCCGTGCCGATCTCGGTGCCGGTGTGGTGCAGCGAAATCTTGCCGGTCTCGTCGATCTCGACGCGCGCGAACGAGGTCTCGGCGCCCGTGCCGAAGTCCTTTTGCACGCACGCGAAGCCCACGCCGTAGCGACGCCCCGGGTGCGCCGCCTCGTATTCGGCCTTCTTCTTGTCGCGCCCGGTCCACAGCGGATGCGCCTTGGCACGCGCGAGCACTTCGTCCACTCGCACGGCGCCCGCCGGAATGGCGCCCTGCGTATTCTTCATGCCCGAGCGCAGCGCGTTCTTGAGGCGAAAATCGATCGGATCCACGCCGAGCTGTGCGGCGATTTCGTCGATCATCATCTCGGTGGCGGCCATCGACTGCAGCGTGCCGTAGCCGCGCGCCGAGCCCGCGTCGATGGCGCGCGACGCGATCGCCACGCTCGACAGGTCGCTGCGCGGGAAGTAGTAGATCGACTGCGCGGCCGTCGCGCCGACCATGGCAACCGACGGAGAAAAGTTCATGCGACCGCCGCCATTGCACTCCATGTCGCCGGCAAAGGCCTGCAGCAGCCCGCTTTCCTTGTCCACGCCAATGCGATAGCGCATGGTGAATGCGTGACGCTTGAGCGACGTCTGGAACTGCTCGTAGCGGTCGTTGGCGAGGCGCACGGGCAGGCCGTCGCCATACATCGCGGCGGCCAGACCGTAGTACGGCATGTTGTAGTGGTCCTTCGAGCCGTAACCGACCGTGTAGCACGGATAGACGATGAGCCGCTTGACCGGGAAATGCCCCTTCGCAGCCATCGTCGCCGCGTTCTCCGCGACTTCGGACGGCGACTGCGTAGGCACGACCATGTGCAGGGTCTGCGCGGCGGCGTCGTACCAGCAGTTCGCGTTGTCGGGCTCGAGCGCCGCCGTGTCGATCGACTGCGTCCTGTATTCGCGCGACATCACCAGCCAGTTCTCCGGCGGATGCGAAAGCGCCTCGCCGATCCTGGCCGCGTGCGCCATGCCCTGTTCGTCGAGCTTGCCATGGTCGTTGCCGTCGGGCCACACCGGCAGGTGCTTGCGCATCATGCTCGGGAAAATCGGCGCGTCCTTGAGGCTGGAATAGACGTCGTCGTCATAAGGCGTCTTGCCGCCCACGCGCACGTAGCGGAAGCTGCCCCACGGATCGCGCTCCAGCGGGCCGGTCACGTCGCCATAGCGAATGATCTCGTCGCGGAACTTGAGCCGGTCCTTGGCGAAGCGAAAACGCGTGAAGTCGCGATAGATCAGGATGGCGACCGCGTGGCCGAGATAGGCGGGCGTCTTGCCCACCGGCAGCAACATGTCGTCGCCATAGAACTCGGGGAACGCGAGACCGTCGCGCGCGAGATCCTCGGCCGTCACGATGCGATCGGGCTGCAGGCCGTCGTCCAGGCGCGAGAGGTCGAAGCCGAGATACGGCCGGTCGGCCAGCGTCGTGCGCAGCACGAAGGCGTGCGCCTGCTGCGCGGGCCAGCCGGGCATGTCGCGCGCGCGTATGTCGCGCGCGAAGATCTTCGCGCCGCTCACCTTGGCCGTGCCGTCGATGCGGAACCGGGCCTGGCCCTTGGCTGCGTCCCACGCCACCGGCGTGAGGTTCTTGTCCTCGAACAGCGCGGCAAACGCGCGGCTGCCCATTGGCGCGACGTACACGGAAATGCCGGCAACGACCGACGCTTTCAGAAAGCCGCGGCGCGACATCGACAACCCGGCGGACGTCTCGGCCTGCGGAGACGATCGGGGAGAGTCGGGGAATTCGGCAGCAGCGAGTGTGCGAGCGTCGTCGCTCGACACCGCCGCCGCGGGACAGTGTTTTCTTGGCAGGCGCGGCATATGCGTTCCGTCCGTCTTGTTTTGGGGGGACGTATCAGCAACACGAAGCGCGAACTCGCGGACCCGCGAACTGCTTGGCGACGATCACGGGGTCACACGACGTCGGAGACGTCGATGACCACGAGGCATGTTCACACTGCGTGACATTCACCTGCCGTGACGTGCTAGTGAAGTTCTATGGGACCACGCTTCATGAGTGACACCGGACGTTCCAAGGCTACACGCCGACCATGGGAATGACAAGGTTGGAGATGACGCACTGCGTGAGAAAGCGGCGTGCGCGCTGCGCGGGTGGCCCCACACGGCGGGCGAGAGCGACGGATATTCGCGTGGTGTGATGTTGGCCATGCCCAATGCGGAATGACGCTATATCCGAAACAATACAGCGTAGTCCTGAGTTTTGTGCAGTGCGTGCCCCTCGCTCAGTCGAGGCGCAATTCCATGCACGTCAGATCGAGCCAGCGACCGAACTTCGTGCCCACTTCGCCGAACGTGCCGACCACGCGAAAGCCAAGTTTCTCGTGCAGGCGGATCGACGGTGCGTTCTGCGCTTCGATGGCCGCGATCATCACATGCACGCCGACGGCGCGCGCACGGGCGATCAACTCGCGCATGAGCGTCTCGCCGAGGCCGGCGCCACGCGCGCGTCTGTCGACGTAAATGGAGTGCTCGACCGTGTGGCGATAGCCGTCGAACGCGCGCCAGTCGCCGAACGACGCGTAGCCCAGGACCTCGCCGTCGCGCTCGGCAACGATGACCGGGTAACCGCGCCTCGCGCGCGCCGCAAGCCACTCGCGTCGGTTCTCGATGTCGACGAGCACGTCGTTCCAGATGGCAGTGGTGTGTTCCACGGCCTCGTTGTAGATGTCGCGGATGGCGGCAAGGTCGGCGTCGGTGGCATCGCGGACGATGAGCTGGGCAGTCATGGGGACCTTCGGTGAAATGGGCGGGAAAGCGGCAACGATAGCATCGGGCAACGACAAAACGGACGACCATGGAGCGCACAGCAATATAGCGAACAACGACATGGCGGACATCGGCGAGCTCCAGTTTACTGGAAATTTATTTCCAGTAAACTGGACGACATGGACATCAATGAACGCATCGCCCGCCGTGTACGCGAGCTGCGCAGCAAGCGCGGCTACTCTCTCGATACGCTCGCCGAGCGCAGCGGCGTGAGCCGCTCGAGCATTTCGCTCATCGAGCGCGCGCAGACGAGCCCCACGGCCAACGTGCTCGACAGGCTTGCCACGGCGCTCGACGTCACGCTCGCTTCGCTCTTCGACGCGCAGACGGGTGAGGACGCGCCGCCCTCGCCCGTCTCCCGCCGCGCCGACCAGCCGGTATGGACGGATCCCGGCTCGGGCTACGTGCGGCGTAATCTGTCGCCGGCGCAGTTCTCGCCGATGCAGCTCGTGGAAGTGCAGTTCCCGCCCGGCGAGCGCGTGGCATACGACACGGGTGCCCGCGAGAACGAGGTGTGGCAGCAGATCTGGGTAATCGACGGCACCCTCGAAATCACGCTGGCCGAGACGACATGGCGGCTCGAGACCGGCGACTGCCTCGCCATGCGGCTCGACCAGCCAATCGGCTATCACAACCCCACAGCGGCGACCGTGCGCTACCTCGTCGGGCTCGTGACGCTGCCGTTCATGCCTGCCAGGAGAATCCCATGACGTCTACCATTGCCGTGCAACGCCTCGATGGGCCGCAGGCCGCCGCCGCCGTCGACGCCCTCGCCGACGTGCTGATCGATTGCGTGGAGGGCGGCGCGTCGGTGAGCTTCATGCTGCCGCTCGCGCGCGAGCGCGCCGTCGCGTTCTGGCGCAAGGTGGCCGACGGCGTTGCGCGCGGCGAGCGCGCATTGCTCGTCGCGCGACGCATGCGCGATGGCTGCGGGGCGCGGTCTGGCGCCGCGGCCGATGGTGCGTCCGATGGTGCGGCCGATGGTGCGGCCGATGGTGCGGCCGACGGGACGTTCGATGGAACGTTTGATGAGATGCGCGATGGCGAGATCGTCGGCACCGTGCAGCTCGTGCTCGATCTGCCGGAGAACCAGCCGCATCGCGCCGACGTGGCGAAGATGCTCGTGCACCGCTCGGCACGGCGCCAGGGCGTGGCGCTGCGGCTGATGCAAGCGCTCGACGCGGTGGCGCGCGCGCAGGGCCGCCACGTGCTCGTGCTCGATACGGTCACCGGCGGCGATGCCGAGCGACTCTACCAGCGAGCCGGCTGGCAGCGCGCCGGCGACGTGCCGAACTACGCCCTCATGCCCGACGGTGCATTCTGCTCGACGACGTTCTACTACAAGCACCTCTGAGGCGCGCGGGGGGCGCGAGCCCGGCTCGCCCCGAGCGCCGGGCGCAACATCTGGCACGTGAGCGCCAGGCAAGGCGCGTCAGCATAACCCCTCGGGTCCGAGGGGTATTCGCGGGCCGCGCAACGCCGACATTTCATATCGTCATCAGTCCTCCGGGTTCCCTCTTCGCACCTATGTTTCGGCGTCCGCAACGCTATCCTGGCGGCGCTCACCTTTCGAACGAGCCAAAGTAAGTGAGTGCAAACCCCGACATGGCGGGGCTCATGGCCTTCGACCGCGACTTCAAACGATCGTATAACTCAGTTCTCACTTCGGAAACCGAAAGCGTTGCGCGAAACCGAACGTCATTCTTGCGCCGCGCGCATGGCTGCCCCAACGCTGACGCGCCGTGGACGGTTTTCGGACGACGGACCGAAACTCGGTAAAATCCGCAGCGGCAGAAGGAGCAAACACGGAGCAAACACGGACCGAACAACGGGCGGCAGAGGGCGGCAGAGGGCGGCAGAGGGCGGCCGGGGGACAGCCAGGGAACGCAGGCACGCAGCGCTGCCGGCAGCCCCGCCCCGACGCGGCGTCTCGCCGAAGTCTGCGGCGCGCCCGCCGCCCAATGGAATACACGTCTCAGATGAAAGCGCCCAGCAACCTGATTACCGGTGATGTCCGGACGAAAATCCGCAGCATGATTCTCGACTCGGAATTCAGGCCGGGGCAGCGCCTCATCGAGGATGAACTGATCCGGTTGCTGAACGTGGGCCGCACGCCCGTGCGCGAAGCGTTGCTGATTTTGCAGGGCGAGGGCTTCATTGCCCGTCATCGCGGCTGGGAAGTCCAAGGCGTCGACCATCTCGAGGTCCAGGCCATCTTCGAGAGCCGCGCGGCGATCGAAGCGGAGACCGCGCGCCTGGCCGCGCGCAAGATCACCCCGCAGGCATGCGACGCGCTCGCCGCGCTCATCGAGCAGATGACGCCAGAGAGCCACCGCCCGCGGCGGGTGCTCAATCGCCTGAACACGGAATTCCACGAACGGGTCGCGAAAGCGGCCGACAACGTGGTGCTCGCCCAGTTTCACGAACGCACCCAGTTCCATTACTGGGCGCTGCGCGTGCCCGTCATGTTCTCCGACGAGCAACTCGTCGCCACCAACCACGAGCACCGCGAACTGCTCGCGGCGCTGCGTGCGCATGACGAAGACGCAGCGGAACGCCTCGCCCGCGCCCACGTCGAGACGACGCGCGCCATCGTCGAGCCGGCGCTGGCGCGCTGATCGGGCGCTTTTCCCGGGCCGCGAAGACGGCGCCGCAAACCTATCTCACCAGATAACCGGCGACGCGCCAGCGCCCATCCACGCCGAAGACCATCGTGACCATTTCGTGGGCTTCGGCCTTGTGCTCGAACACGGTGTCGTACTGGATCACCACATACTCGCCGTCGGGTTGGCCGGGAATGGTGCGCGTGAAGACGGCGTCGTTCGTTTTGCGCGACTTGACCTTGCCCAGCGGCGTTCGCGCGACTTGCAGGTTGTCGGCCCACGCCTGGGCCGAAATCGCGCGCTGGAACACCGGTGCGGCCTGCTGCCAGCTTTGTGCCGCGCGATTGACGTCGACGAGCCCCAGCCACAGATTCGCCGCCTCGAGGGCCGGGCGCACGTCGCGATTGATATCGGTCGCGGGCGCGGTGGCATTGCTCGCCGGCGCGGCAAACAGCGGCGGCTGCGCGGAGCGCCGCTGCATTGGCTCCTGTGCGTGCGCCAACGCCATTACCAACGCGGCGGCGCCGAATGCGAGCGTCCGCGGGTAAAACGAGCGCGAACGCGGCCAACGCGACGCGAGCGAGGAACGAAAGTCGCCGGAAAGGCGAGCATGTCGGGAAAAGCGAAACAACGGCATTGACGCAGGCTCCTGGAAACCGGATGGACGCACCCGTGCATTCTACTGGTGCAGCGCCTTCTCGCGCTGCCATGGTGTCACGCTGTAACGCTGCCATGCGGCGTACATTACAATGCACGAACACATGCCGCTCCCCCCGCTGTCATCATCATGTTGACGACGTCCCTGCTCGCGATCACCTCACTGCTCAGCTTCATGATGTTGCTGATCGTGGGCTCGCTGCTGCGCTCGCGCGTGGCGGGCGTTCGTGAATGGTGCGGCGCCAACGTCGCGGTGCTCGTGGCCCTGCCGCTCTTCGCCCTGCGCGGCACCGTGCCGGACTTCCTCTCGATTCCCGTTGCCAACGTCACGCTCGCGGGCGGCTTGCTGCTCTATTACGCGGGCTGCGCGCGCTTTCTCGGGCAGCCGCCGCAATGGCATACGCTCGGGGCGTCGCTGGGCCTGCTTGCGGCCGCCATCCTGTTCTGGTCCTATGGGAGCCACAATCCGCAGGCGCGCGTCGTCGTCGTCTCCGCTTTCCACGCGGCGGTCCTGCTCGCCACGGCCGTGCTGATCGTGCGGCACATCCCGCCGCGCCGGCACCCGTACAACTATTGGCTCACCGCAGGTCTGGCAACGGCGTTCGCCATCGGTCATGCGATACGAGGCCTGATCTTCGGCATGGCGCCCGCTCCCGGGCCCGAGGTATTCGCCCCGACAACGTTCAATGCCGTCATGCTGACCATCGGCACGATCGTGATGCCCGCGATGACGATGGGCTCGGTGCTGATGATTCACGACGCCATGCTTGCCACGGCCGAGGAGGCCGCCAATCGCGACTATCTGACGGGGGCGCTCTCGCGCAAGCACTTCGACCTGCTGGCTCGCCAGGAAATGGGACGCGCCCTGGCGCGCGGCTGGCCGCTATCGATCATCGTCATCGATCTCGATCACTTCAAGCAGATCAACGACACACATGGTCACGCGGGAGGCGACACGGTCCTGCGCGAGTTCGTGAAGCTCGTGCGCGACAGTCTGCGCGAGGGCGACGTTTTCGGGCGTCTGGGCGGAGAGGAATTCGCCGTGCTGCTGCCCGGCACCGATACCCCGGGAGCGATTCGCATCGCCGAGCGTCTGCGCACTCAGGCGAGCCACCATCTGGTGGCCGGGCCGTTCGGCGTCTGCCACTACACGCTGAGCGGCGGCGTGGCCACGTGGCACGAGCACGAGAGCCTGGAAGCGCTGTGCATGCGCGCCGATCGCGCGCTGTATGCCGCCAAGATCTCGGGTCGCAATCTGGTGCTCTCCGACGTGTTGTCCAACGACGAAACGGCCCCCGAGGCGGGCTGAGCCCACGCCGCCGGGCCGCCCCGGCTACGGCGCCGCACGCGACTTGGCCCTCCCGGTGCTCCACGCCCCCGTGTCGGCACCGCGCTCACTTCGCCGAGCCGTCCGAGCCGTCCGGGAAGAACTCGGCGCGCATGCGCTGCACGTATGCGCTCAGGTTTGCGTGCTTTTCGGTCTCGTGCCGCAGCGTCATCTCGAAGTGCGGCGACACCGCGCTCGCGATGAAACCGAAGGCCGTGGCGTCCGCGCCGCATGGCTTGTCTCCAAAGAAATACGGTTTGTCGCCGAGTAGTTCCGCGGCCGCCTGTGCGCCGCGCGCGAGGATTTGCGACTGCTCCTGGGGCGTGAAGCGCGACGTGCCCTGCCCATGCAGCGTGCCGCGGATCTTGCGGCGAATGAGCGTCTGTACGAGGGGGCGCACCGGCCAGGGAATCGCCTTGAAGAACGACGCCGGTCCCCTGGCGAAATTCCCGTCGTCGCACCAGCGCGCCTGCACCACATGCCAGTAGAAGTGGTCCTCCAGCGCCTTTTCGAACATCCATGCCGCGCCGCGTTGCTCGGGCGTGAGTCCCGCGTCGAAATCGAATCCGTACTTGCGTTCGATGTGCAGCCGGATCAGCGTCGAGTCGGCCACGATCTGCCCGCCGTCGTCGATATACGGCAACTTGCCCTTGGGAGCGCGCCGGAATCCGCTGCGGTCGGTGCGATAGGGCAGCCCGGCCAGCTTGAGCAGCATCTCGGCCTTCACCACGAACGGACTGGCGTCGGGCATGCCGAAGGCGGGGCCAAAGGTGTACAGGGTCAACATCGGAGGCAGCTCCTGTGCGTTGGGAATGGCGCAGAGTATTACACGGGACGATTGCGCGTCGAGAAGCGGCGCGCCGTGGGGCGAAGGCAACGCACGTGGGGCCCGGCTACGTGACAAGCACACTGTGGATTTATACAGTATCATGTTACCCAATCGAGGAACGTCTTATGGAAATCATCGACTGGGATCAACTGGCGCTGAGCGCCGCCGAACGCGACCTTGCCGGCATCGTGCGCGAGATCGCCGCTCGTTACGAGCGTCGCCGTCTGACCGGGCAGGACACATTCGCGGGAGATGCCTCCGCCTCCACCGCCGGTTCCGGCCCCACCCATGCAGAGACAGCGCGCGCCTATGCGCCGGCCGTCGGGCTGGACTGGCGCACGCTGCTTGCCATCGCGGACGAGGCGGAAGCCGATCTCGGCCTGCACGCCCGGCACGAAGCCTGGGTGCTGGCGAGCGTGCTGCGTCTTCCCGGCGACGAGGCCCTGCGCCGCGCCGGGGAACTGCCGGCGCTCGACGCGCCGGTCGACCTGCAGTGGCCCGACGCGCCGACACCCGCCGTGTTCCGTGCCATCGTCGCCGCGTTCGCCGGCGAGGACCTGCACGCGGACGAGGCCGCGGCACACCACCGCGCCGGGTCTGCCGCACCGCCCCCGTCCAGCGCGCTTGCCGGCGGCCCGCAATGCACGGCGCGGGCGTCCTGAGCGGCACGATACGCGGGCGCTACGGCGTCCGGGAGCAACACACAGCAAGTTGATGGAAAACGCCGTCGAATCCGAACCCACGAATGCCGCGCCCGAAGCGGTCGACCCCGACGCGCTCGCGCGTTCGCTGCCCGCGCCCATGGTTTTCGTCGATCTGGAGACGACCGGCGGCAATGCGCTCGACGATCGCGTCACCGAAATCGGCGTGGTCGAGGTCGGGCCGCACGGCGTGGAACCATGGAGCACCCTGCTCGACCCCTGCGCCCCGATTCCTCCCTTCATCCAGCAGTTGACCGGCATCACGAACGACATGGTGCGTGGGCAGCCATCGTTCGCCACGCTGGCCGAGGGCCTCGCGGAGCGGCTGCACGGCAAGCTGTTCGTGGCGCATAACGCGCGCTTCGACTACGGCTTTCTAAAGAACGAGTTCAAGCGCGCGGGCATCCGCTTTCAGGCGGATGTGCTATGCACCGTGCGTCTGTCACGCCTGCTGTTTCCGTCGGCCGCCAGGCATGGCCTGGACGCCCTCATCGCGCGCTTCGGCCTCGCGCCGCTCGGGCGCCACCGGGCGCTGGCCGATGCCGATCTGCTGTGGCAGTTCTGGCAGAAACTGCACACGATCTACTCGCCCGAACTGATCGGGCAGGCGGTGCAGCGCGTCACGAAACGATCGAGCCAGCCGCCACAACTGCCCGACGAAGCGATCGACGCACTGCCCAATGGTCCCGGCGTGTATCTTTTCTACGGCGAAGGCGACACGCTGCTCTACGTCGGCAAGAGCGTCGATATCCGCGCGCGCGTGCGCGCGCACTTCTCCGGCGATCACCAGGTGGCCAAGGACCTGCGCATCTCGCAGGAGATCCGTCGCGTGCAAGCGCGGCGCACGGCGGGCGAGCTTGGCGCGCTGCTGCTCGAGTCGCAACTGGTCAAACAGCTGAAACCGGTTCACAACCGGCTGCTGCGCCGCGCGTCGAGCCTCTATAGCTGGCAGCTCCGCCCAGAGGACGACACGCCGCAACTCGTCAATGCGAAGACGCTCGACTTCGCGAGCGCCGACACGTTGTACGGCACGTTCACGTCGCGCAACAGCGCCCAGAGCGCACTGCGCGCGCTGGCCGACGAGCATCGGCTGTGCTGCGCGCAGCTCGGGCTGGAGACGGTCGCGGCGGGCCGGCCATGCTTCGGCTATCAGGTGAAGCGATGCGACGGCGTGTGCGTCGGCGAGGCGCCGCTCGATGCCCACACCTCGCGCATGCGCGAGGCCCTGTGCGCGATGCATCTGGAGACCTGGCCGTTCGAGGGCCCCATCGCCATCGAGGAACGCAGCACGTCCGGCGCGGCTGACGGTGGCCCGGAGGTCGAATATCACGTCATCGACCGCTGGCAATACCTGGGCAGCGTAACGTCGCAAGCGGCGCTCGATGCACTTCTCGACGACATGCCGGCCGTCACGGGTTTCGACCCCGATATCCATCGCCTGCTCGGACGGCGCCTTGCCGCCTCGCTCGCACAGGACAGCGCCGCGGCAAGCACGGCGGGCGGCCTCGCACCGCTCGCCGTGTGGCGGCTGACGCGTCCCGCGTTTCGCCTCACCCCGGACGAGCCGCCCGAGGCGACACCCGCAAAGCCGCATCACCCGGCGCTGCTGCGGCGCCGGCCGCCACGCCCCGAAAATCCCGCCCAGTACCGACTGCCGTTCGACGCCCGTTGACCTCCATGAACGCCCATGGACGCACATTGGCGCCCATTGACGCTCATTGACGCTCATTGACGCCCGCAGGGCGATCTCCCTTTCCACCGCCATTCGGCGCTATTGGGCACTATTCGACACTATTGGCCGCTATTTATTTCTCTCCGCCGTCACCTAGGCAAAACCCGCCTTTGCACGCCCAGGCATGAGCATATAAATATTAAGTATTTGCAAGACGCATGCTAAAGATCGAAGAATACGCAATCCGAATACAGCGCGGTCGGCGGGGTCAGCGCCGTGGCGTCGTCGACGTCGAGGGGCGGCGCATGCGTCACGCGGGGTGGGTGCCGTAGGCGCGCCCAACCTGCCGTCCGTGCGGGGCGCCCTTCCCCACGGCCGCCGCACTCACCCTCGTCGCCACAGACAGCCAGATGGAACTACGACAACTCGAAGCCTTCGCGGCAGTCATGTCGACCGGTAGCGTCACGGCCGCCGGGCGTCTGCTCGGGCGCTCGCAGCCTGCCATCACACGCATGATTCAGGAGCTGGAGGCCGAAATCGGCTACGCCCTGTTCGCGCGCAGCGGGCCGCGCGTCACGCCGACCGAGCAAGGCTTTCTGTTGTTCGAAGACGTCGAGCACGTGCTGGCCGGACTGCAGCAGATTCGCGCCCGCGCCGACGAAATCGCGCGCGGCCAGCGCCGGCCGCTGCACGTGGCCGCCACGTCGGCACTGGCGGCCGGGCTCGTGCCGGCAGCGCTTGCGCGGCCGGGCCTCGCGCACGACACGGCTCAGGTCCAGATGCGCAGTACCTCGCCCGAACAGGTCGTGCACGCGGTACTCACCGGCGCGGCCGACATCGGCGTGACGAGCCTGCCGCTCGAACATCGCGGCATCGTGGTGCACTGGATCGGCGAATCGGCGTGTGTGGCAGCCGTGCGCAGCGACGATCCGCTCGCCGGACACGACCGCCTACCGCTCGCCGCATGCGCGGGGCGGCGCATCATCACCATGCAGAATCCCTACCGCCTGCGCCGACGTCTCGATCAGGCCTTCTCGCAAGCCGGCGTGACGCCGGTGGGTCTCATCGAAACCAACGCGTCGATCAACGCCATGAGCGCCGTGCGCGCCGGCCTCGGCGTGGCCGTGCTCGAACCCGTGACGGCCTACGGACTGCCGCTCGACGGCGTGGCCGTGCGGCCCATCGATGCGCACATCCCGTTTTTCTTCGGCGTGATCACGCGCGACGCGCGCGAGCCGTCGCCCGCCGCCCTCGCCTTCGTGGACGCCCTCGCCGAGGCCGCGCGCCAGTTGCTGCCCGACTTCGCGCGGCGCGCCGCCACCGAACACGCCCAAGTCCTGCAGTCGCTCTACGGCGATTTGCCCGCACCCAAGGAAGCCTCGTCGTCATGACCCAGTCCCCGACATCCGCCACCGGCCTGCGCGCGCTCGAAGCGCGTCTGCGCCAGGACCTCGCCTGGCTCGAACTGCCCGCCCGGCGCTGGGTGCCCGAGCGCACGTTCCGCGACCAGCCCGTGCTCGACGTCGCCATCATCGGCGGCGGCATGGCGGGGCTCGCGGCCGCCGCGTCGCTTGCGCATCTCGGCGTTGGCGCCGTGATCTTCGACCAGTCGCCGCGCGGCTTCGAGGGTCCCTGGGCCACGACCGCGCGCATGGAAACGCTGCGCTCGCCCAAGCAGTTGACCGGCCCCGCGCTCGGCCTGCCCGCGCTCACGTTCCGCGCCTGGTTCGAAGCCCAGTTCGGCCTCGACGCGTGGGAGGCGCTCGACAAGATCCCGCGTCTGCAGTGGATGGACTATCTGCGCTGGTATCGCGAGGTGCTCGCCATCGATGTGCGCAACGAACATCGCGTGACGGCCGTGACGCCGCTTGGCGCCGACGGTGTTGTGGCGCTGTCGATCGTGTCGCCCGAAGGCGAGCAGACGGTCTACGCGCGCCACGTGGTGCTCGCCACGGGCCGCGACGGTCTCGGCGGGCCGAGCGTGCCGGCCTTCGCTCGCGATTTGCCGCGCCGCTTCTGGGCGCACTCGTCGGACGTCATGGACTACGGCACGCTGCGCGGCAAGCGCGTGGGCGTGATCGGCGCGGGCGCGTCGGCGATGGACAGCGCCGCGACGGCGCTCGAAGCCGGCGCGGCCAGCGTCGACCTGCTGATTCGCCGCGCCGACATTCCGCGCGTCAACAAGGGCAAAGGGGCCGGCAATCCGGGCCTCACGCATGGCCATGTCAACCTGCCCGACGAATGGAAGTGGCGCATCCGTCACTACATCAACGTGCAGCAGGTCCCGCCGCCGCGCGGCAGCACGCTGCGCGTGTCGCGCCACGAGAACGCGCGCTTCAATCTCGGCGCGCCGATTCTCGGCGTCACCCCGCTCGGCGACGTCCTGCACGTGCGCACCGCGAAAGGCACCTTCGTGCTCGACTTCCTCGTGTTCGCCACCGGCTTTCGCATCGATATCGCCGGCCGCCCCGAGTTCGCGTCTTTCGCCGGATTCGTGCGTAAGTGGAGCGATCGCTACACGCCGCCTGCCGGCGACGAAGACGTCGAGCTGTCCGACTCCCCGGACCTCGGCCCGGCCTTCGAGTTTCTCGAAAAGACACCCGGCACCTGCCCCGGTCTCGAGCGCATCCATTGCTTCTGCGCGCCTGCCACGCTCTCGCACGGCGCGCTCTCGGGCGACATTCCGGCCGTGAGCGAAGGCGCGAAGCGCCTGGCGCAGGCGCTCGCCGGCACGTTCTATCGCGAGGACGTCGAACATCACTACGCGAACATGGAAGCCTACGCCGAGCCCGAAGTCTACGGCGACGAGTGGACGCCGGCCCCACCGCCGCCCGCCGTGCCATCGCCGTCGTCCGTTGCCGAAGCCGACGCCGAAGCCGAAGCCGACGCCGAAGCCGGCAGGGAGCACACGGCATGAGCGCGTGGATTCTGCGTCGCGTGCTGCAGGCGGTGTTCGTCGTCTGGCTGATGACGCTCATCGTGTTCGTCGGCCTGCACGCCATCGGCAATCCGGTCGACATTCTGATCGGACAGGACGTCGATCAGGTCGATCGCGCGCGGATCATCGCGCAGCTCGGCCTCGACCAGCCGTTGTGGCGCCAGTACCTGTCCTTCGTCGGCGGCGCGCTGCGCGGCGAGCTCGGCAACAGTTTCGTGTACAACGTGCCGGCCATCGAGCTGATCCTGCAGCGCCTGCCCGCCACGCTCGAACTGGCCTTCGCCGCGCTCGTGCTCGCGGTGTTCATCGGCATTCCGCTCGGCCTGTTCGCCGGTCTCTATCCGCGCAACCCGATCTCGAAGCTGCTCATGACGGGCAGCATCGTCGGCTTCTCGCTGCCCACGTTCTGGGTCGGCCTCATGCTCATCATGTTCTTCTCGGTGCACCTGGGCGTGCTGCCGGCGAGCGGGCGGGGCGAGACGGTGCGCGTGTTCGGCGTGGAATGGTCGTTTCTCACCGCCGATGGTCTGCGTCACCTGATCCTGCCCGCGCTCAATCTCGCGCTGTTCAAGATTTCGCTGGTACTGCGCCTCACGCGTGCGGGCGTCGCCGAAGTGCTGCCGCAGGACTTCGTGAAGTTCGCGCGCGCCAAGGGGCTCTCGCCGCTGCGCGTGGTGCTCGTGCACGTGCTGCGCAACACGCTGATTCCGCTGGTCACCGTGCTCGGCATCGAATTCGGCTCGACCATCGCCTTCGCCGTGGTCACCGAAAGCGTGTTCGCCTGGCCCGGCGCCGGCAAGCTCATTCTCGACAGCATCAACTCGCTCGACCGCCCCGTGATCGTGGCGTATCTCATCGTGGTGGTGTGCCTGTTCGTATCGCTCAACCTGATCGTGGACGTGCTCTACAAGTGGCTCGATCCACGAGTGCGCGTGGAGGCCGCCGCCTGATGCCGCTCAATCCGCCCTCTCATTCCTCGCCCGGCGGCCAGCCGGCGGCGGCCTTCGTCGCCGAGCCGGTCCCGACGCGCCGCGAGTCGCCCTGGCAGCAAGGCATGCGGGAGTTCCTGCGCTCGAAGAGCGCCGTGCTCGGACTCGTGCTGCTCGTGGTGCTGGTGGCCGCCGCGCTCGCCGCGCCGTGGATCACACCGCAGAATCCGTATGACCTGATGCAACTCGACGTGATGGACGCGCGTCTGCCGCCGCTCGCCGCCAACGGCGCGGCCACGTATACCTACTGGCTCGGCACCGATGGTCAGGGCCGCGACCTGCTCTCCGGCATCGTCTACGGTCTGCGCATCAGTCTCGGCGTCGGTGTCGGCTCGGCGCTCATCGCCGGCATCCTCGGCACGATCCTCGGTCTCGTGGCGGCGTATGCCGGCGGGCGCGTCGACGCGTCCATCATGCGCCTCGTCGATCTGCTGCTGTCGTTCCCGTCGATTCTCGTCGCGCTGATGATCCTCGCCTACGTCGGCAAGGGCATCGGCAACGTGGTGCTCACACTGGTGGTGCTCGAATGGGCGTACTTCGCGCGCACGGCGCGCGGGCAGGCGCTCGTGGAGTCGCGCCGCGAATATGTGGAAGCCGCGCGCTGCCAGGCCATTCCGAACTGGCGCATCGTGCTCGGCCACATTCTGCCGAACTGCCTGCCGCCGCTCATCGTGGTGGGCTCGCTGCAGGTCGCGCGCGCCATCACGCTCGAAGCCACGCTATCGTTCCTCGGCCTGGGCGTGCCGATCACCGAGCCGTCGCTGGGGCTGCTCATCGCCAATGGCTATCAGACGATGCTCTCCGGCGAATACTGGATCAGCGTGTATCCCGGCCTTGCGCTGCTGCTCACGGTCGTCGCCATCAATCTCGTGGGCGACCGCCTGCGCGACGTGTTCAATCCGAGGTTGCAGAAATGAGCGGCGCCGTGTCTTCTCCATCCTCCACGTCGCGTGCGCTGACGCTGGAGGTGCGCAATCTGCGCACCCAGTTCATCACGCGCGCGGGCACGCTTCCCGCCGTCGACGACGTGTCGTTCTCGCTGCCGCCCGGCCACATCATGGGCCTGGTCGGCGAGTCGGGGTCCGGCAAGTCCGTGACCGGCTTCTCGATCATGGGGCTGGTCGACGCTCCGGGCCGCATCGTCGGCGGCGAAGTGCTCTTTCAGGGGCGCGACCTCACGCGCCTGTCGCCCGCGGAGTTGCGCCACCTGCAAGGCAACCGCATCGCAATGATCTTTCAGGATCCGATGATGACGCTCAACCCGGTGTTGCGCGTCGACATGCAGATGATCGAGGCGGTACGTGCGCATCAGCGCGTATCGAAGTCGCAGGCGCGCGATCTGGCGCGCGACACGCTGGGCATGATGGGCATTCCGAGTCCGGACGAGCGCCTGCGCGCGTATCCGCATCAACTCTCGGGCGGCATGCGCCAGCGCGTGGCGATTGCCATCGCGATGCTCCATCGCCCGGATCTGATCATCGCGGATGAGCCGACCACTGCACTCGACGTCACGATCCAGGCGCAGATCCTCTCGGAAGTGCAGAAACTCTCGCGTCAGCACGGCACGGCGCTCATCTGGATCACCCACGACCTGTCGGTCGTGGCGGGTCTGGCCGACACGGTCGCCGTGATGTACGCGGGCCGCATCGTCGAGCAAGGCACCGTCGACGCAGTGCTCGACGCGCCGCAGCACCCCTATACGGCCGGCCTCATCGGCAGCTTGCCGAGCCTGAACAAGCGCGGCCAGCGCCTGCGCCAGATTCCGGGCATGACGCCGAACCTGCTCGCCATGCCGGCCGGCTGTGCGTTCGCCTCGCGCTGCGCGTATGCAAGCGCGGCGTGCGCGCAGCGGCCCGAGATCACGCAGACGTCGCCGGGCCGCCTCGTGCGGTGCTTCCACCCGGGCGCCGCGCTGCACAAGGAGATGGTATGAATTCGCCGCTGTCCCAAAGTCGCCACGGCCAGCCCGGCCAGGTTGGGAATGCCGGCCACGGCAAGTCGAACAGCCCGAGCGCGACGTTGCCGACACCGATCGTGTCGCTGCGCGGCGTGAGCAAGCGCTTTGGCGAGCGTCGCGTGGGCCCTGCCGGACGTCTGCTCGAGCGCGCGGGCCTCGGGCGTGCGCCGGCCGTGGTGCGCGCCGTCGATAACGTCGATCTGATCGTCAAGCCGGGCGAGGTCGTCGGCCTGGTCGGCGAGTCGGGATGCGGCAAATCCACGCTCGGGCGCATGCTCGCCGGACTGCTCGAGCCGTCGTCCGGCGAAATCCAGATTCATGGCCGTCCGGCCGGATCGCTGTCCGCCGAGCAACGGCGCGACGCGCGCCTGAAGATCCAGATGATCTTCCAGGACCCCTACGCGAGCCTCAACCCGCGGCTGCGCATCGACCGCATCGTCGGCGAAGGCGCACTCGTGCATGGCCTGACCGACCGGGCGGGCTTCGACGACTACGTGAGCGCCCAACTGCAGCGCGCCGGCCTCGATCCGGCGCTGCGCCACCGGTATCCGCATCAGTTCAGCGGCGGGCAGCGCCAGCGCATCGGCATTGCGCGGGCGCTGGCCGTTGCGCCGGATCTGCTCGTGTGCGACGAAGCCGTCGCCGCGCTCGACGTGTCGATTCAGGCGCAGATTCTCAATCTGTTCATGGACCTGCGCGAGCAACTGCGTCTCACCTACGTATTCATCAGCCATGACCTGGGCGTGGTCGAACACCTGTCCGATCGCGTGGTGATCATGTATCTGGGGCGCATCGTGGAGAGCGCGCCGGTCGAGGAAGTCTTTCGCCGCGCAAACCACCCGTACACGCAGGCGCTGCTCGCCGAGATTCCGCGCATCGACGTGCGTCACAAGACGTTCTCGGCGATCCGCGGCGAGATCCCGAGCCCGATCGCGCCGCCGGGCGGTTGCCACTTCCACCCGCGATGTCCGCATGCCATGCCGCGGTGCCGCACGCAAGCGCCCACGCTGCGCGGCGTGGCCGTCAACCATGTGAGCGCCTGTCACCTGAACGACGCCTGATATGCCCGCGGACGCGCGACGTCTGCACCTTCTTTCACTCATCAACGACCAGGATTCATAATGAAACGCTTCTTGTTGTCCTCGCTGGCAGCCGCATTGCTCGCGACGAGCGCCGCGGCCTCCGCCCAGACGCTGCGCATCGCCTTTGCCGACCCGCTGTCCTCGCTCGATCCGCAGCTCAACAACCATGCGGGCGACCGCTCGGTCGACCTGCACTTCTGGGATCTGCTCGTCGAGAACAAGTGGAACAAGCTGCAGCCGGGCCTTGCCGTGTCGTGGAAGGCGCTTGACGCCAGAACGTGGGAATTCAAGCTGCGCCCGAACGTGAAGTGGCACGACGGCCAGCCGTTCACCGCTGCCGACGTGATCTATTCGTATCAGCGCGCCCGCAACGTGCCGGGCAGCGTGGCGACGTTTGCGGGCTACCTGCGCACCATCGACACGATGAACGCGCCCGATCCGCTCACGCTCGTCATCAAGACGAAGATTCCAAATCCCGATCTGCCGCTGAATCTCGCATCGGTGCATATCGTGAGCAAGCACGTGGGCGAGAAGTCGAACACCGACGACTACAACGCCGGGCGTGCAATGGTCGGCACCGGCCCGTTCAAGTACGTTTCGTACACGCCGGGCGATCGCGTCGAGATGGTGCGCAACGACAACTATTGGGCCGGCAAGTCCGAGTGGGAGAAGGTCGACTACCGCTACGTCAACAATGCCGCGGCGCGCACGGCAGCGCTTCTCGCCGGTGACGTGGACGTGATCGACAAGGTCTCGGCGTCGGACATCCCTCGCCTGAAGAAGTCACCCAACGTGACCGTGTTCCCGTACCCGGGCCTGCGCGTGATGCTGCTCCAGCCGTCGTTCCGCGAGGGTTCGAACCAGTACATCACCGACAACGCCGGCAAGCCGCTCGCCAAGAATCCGCTGCTCGACGTGCGCGTGCGCCGCGCGCTCTCGCTCGCCATCAACCGCGAGGCCATCGTCACGCGCATCATGCAGGGCACGGCCAGTGTGGCCAACCAGTGGATGCCGAAGGACACGTTCGGCTACAACCCCGAGGTGAAGGACATTCCGTTCGACGCCGCCCAGGCCAAGAAACTGCTCGCCGAGGCCGGCTATCCCGAGGGCTTCAAGCTGACGATGCACGTGCCGAACGATCGCTATCCGCAGGGCCCGGAAACGGCGCAGGCAGTCGCGCAGTTCTGGACGCGCATCGGCGTGAAGACGCAGGTGGAGGTGGTGCCCTGGGCTGTCTACTCGAGCCGCGCGAACAAGAACGAGTACGCCATGTCGATGCTCGCCTGGGGCAATGGCACCGGTGAAGCGAGCTACGCGCTCGTGAACGTGCTGGCCACCGTCGACGCCAAGAAGGGGCTCGGCGCCTCGAACTGGGGCCACTACAGCAACCCGGCCGTGGACAAGGCGCTCGATGCGTCGACCGCCGAGTTCGACGAGGGCAAGCGCGAAGCGATCCTGCGCCAGTCGGTGAAGGTGGTGTCGGACGACGTCGGCGTGATCGCGCTGTACCACTACCAGAACATCTGGGCCGCGCGTAAGGGCCTGAAGGTCACGCCGTTCACGAGCGATCGCACCGTCGCGATGCAAGTGACCAAGGCCGCCAAGTGAGCCGGCGCACCGAATCATGACGTCTTCGCTCTTTCTCACGGCGACGCCTGCCGATGCGCTGATCGACGTGCCGCGCCGTCTCGTGGTGCAAGGCGCCGCGCCGGGCGCGCACGTCACGCTGGCCGCGAGCACGCCTCGCGCGGGCGGCGTGCTCTGGCAGGCCGAAGCCACGTTCGTCGCCGACGCCCAGGGCGTGGTCGATCTCACGCGCGACGCGCCCATCGGCGGCAGCTATCGGGGCGTGTCGCCGATGGGGCTCGTGTGGTCGCAGGTGCCGGAAGACGGCAAGAGTCGCGAAGTGTTCGCGCAGCCGGTCACCCGGCCGCTCGTCACCACGGTGACGGCGCTGGCGGCGGGCGACGGCGGCGAGGCTTTCGCGCCGTCGAGCGTGTCGTTCGTGCAACGCCTCGCCGCCGATGGCGTAACGCGGCGCGACGTGCGCGAAGACGGGCTCGTCGGCACGTTGTATCTGCCGCCGGGCGACGGCCCGTTTCCCGCCGTCATGATCCTCAACGGCTCGGGCGGCGGCATCAACGAGCCGCGCGCCGCGCTCTATGCGTCGCATGGCTACGCGGCCTTCGCGCTCGGCTACTTCAAAGGACCGGGCCTGCCCGACTATATCTCCAACACGCCGCTCGAGTACTTCGCGAAGGGCATGGACTGGCTGCGCCGCACGGTGCGCCCCGCCCACGATTTCGTGGCGCTCTCGGGACAGTCGCGCGGCGGCGAGTTGGTGCTGCTGCTCGGCGCCACCTTCCCGGAAGCCGTCAGCGCGGTGATCGGCTACGTGCCTAGCGCGTTGATCCACAGCGCGCAGAACGCCTGCGATCCGGCCATCGGCCGCGAAGGGCCGACGTGGTTGCTCGACGGCAAGCCGTTGCCGCACATCTGGGAGAACAATCGGACCGCATCCTGGGCGCCGTTCGACGAAGGGCCGCCGCCGCACCGGCACACGAACGCGATGCTGACGGCGCTCGACGATGCACAGGCCGTCGAGCGTGCCCGCATCCCCGTCGAGAAAATCCGCGGGCCTGTCATGCTGCTCTCCGCCGAAGACGATGGGTCGTGGCCCTCGAGCCGATATTCGCGAATGGTGACCGAACGGTTGGCGGCGCATTCGCATCCGTATGCCGTCGAGCATCTCGATTTCGAAAAGGCCGGACACGCCATCGTCTTTCCGTATGTGCCGACGACGCAGCTCGTCTACGCGCATCCGGTCTCCGGCAAGATCAGCACCGGCGGCGGACAGCCGGACGCCAACGCAATCGCCGACGAACGTTCGTGGCGCGCCGTGCTGGCCTTCCTCGCACGGGCCGTGGCCGAACGCGCTCAATCACAAGGACAATCATGACCGCCAATACTCAGTACGCCCATTACGACATCGCCAATGATCTCGTGGATCGCGTCGCCGGCCTGGCTGTCGGCTCGGCCACGCATACGCTGCGACACGCGCGCGAGAAGGTCGCCGCCGCCACGCAGGGCAGTTACGACGGGCTGTTCGATCCGAAGCTCGAAGGGCTCTCGCTCGTGGAGCGTCTGCTCGTTGCGCTCTATGCGAGCCGTCTGACGCCTTCGCCGTCGCTCGCCGCACACTATCGCGCCGAGCTCGCCAGGCATACTGTCGACGCCGCGCAACTCGCCGCCGTCGAGGCCGGGCAGCCGGAGGATGTGACGGATGCGCGCCTGCGCGCAATGCTGACCTTCACGCGCACGTTGATCGAAAATCCCGTGGAAGGCGACAAGGCAGCGCTGCACAAGCTGCCCGCGGCGGGGCTCACGACGCCGGCCATCGTCGCACTCGCGCAGTTGGTCGCATTCCTGTCGTACCAGACGCGTCTGGTCGCAGGTCTTCAAGCCCTCAGACAATTGGCCCCGCAGGAGACGGCAGCATGAGCGACATCATCCGTTCGCACGGTTTCACCAACGAGACGCTGGACTGGGATGCGTGGCTCGACGTCGTAACGCTCGAGAACGCTACGCCCGAGCAGATCGCCGTGCTCGAGGAAAGTCATCCGAAGGCAAAGACGTCGGATTATTACCTCTTCCTCGTGCATCAGCCCGAGATTCTGCGGCAACGCTCCGCGGCGTTCAACGCCATCATGTACGCGCCGGGCGGTATGCCGCGCGCTGAACGCGAATTGTCGACGACCGTCGTCTCGCGTATCAATGGCTGCGTGTATTGTGCGTCGGTGCATGCGCAGCGCTTCGAGCAGTTGGCCAAGCGCAATGACGTGATTCGCGAGGTGTTCGACGATCCGCGCACGGCGGGCACGACGCCGCGCGAGAAGGCCATCGCGCAGTTCTCCATCGCGTTGACGGAGAAACCGGGCGACGTGCGCGCCGAACAGCTGCAGGCGCTGCGCGACGTCGGACTGACCGACGCCGAAATCCTCGACCTGATCCACTCCATCGCGATCTTCGCCTGGGCCAACCGGCTCATGCTCAACCTCGGCGAGCCGGTGTTTCCGGACACGGCGGCTACGGTGTGAGACGGGGGGTAGTGGCCTAGCGGTTTAGTGTCTTGCTGGCTTAGTGGTTGGTAGTTTGCCGCCGGTGGTCTGCGGCAATTGACGCCGATGCCTGCTGCGTGCGGTGGACGCCAGCTCGAGGTCCCCGACTGCCGGACAGACGCCGTCGAAACAAAGGCGCGGTCCGAGCGGCCGCGCTCCACGCGGCGAGTGCGTAGATTGCGGCGTCGAAAGTCGCCCCCAGCGCATTGCGCCCGTGCCGAGCATGGGGTCGTCCATGCATACCGAGGCTTCATTTTCGGAGGCAGGCAAAAGCAAAACTCAAGCGCCCCTGCAAAGCAAAAACCCCTTACCAGGCGCCTGGCAAGGGGTTTTTAAGGGGAGCCTGACGATTACCTACTTTCACACGGGAATCCGCACTATCATCGGCGTGG
>NZ_CABPSC010000024.1 GCF_902459585.1 Pandoraea nosoerga | reverse complement strand
ATGTCGGAAGGCCTGCGCTTCGCAATTCGCGAAGGCGGTCGTACCGTCGGCGCCGGCGTCGTGGCCAAGATCATCGCTTAAGCCGGTACCTTAACGGTCCGCGCTTACGGGGTCAGCTTTTGGCGGCTGGCCCCACTGCTGTTTTAGGGGTATAGCTCAACTGGCAGAGCGTCGGTCTCCAAAACCGAAGGTTGGGGGTTCGATTCCCTCTGCCCCTGCCAAACAACTGTCTGCAAGCTGGAAATGGCGAATTCTCCCGTAGAAACTGTACGTACGACTGGCGACAAGCTGCTGCTGGCTCTGGCCGGGCTGCTCGTGATTGCCGGCGTCGTGGCGTTCTACGCGCTGGAGCAACAGGCGCTGTACCTGCGTGTTGCCGCTATCGTCGTCGTCCTGGCCGTCGCGGCAGGTGTTGCATTGGCATCGCAAACCGGCAAAGGCTTCCTGGCTTTTGCCAAGGATGCGTATCGGGAAGTGGGTAAGGTCGTTTGGCCGACCCGTAAAGAGGCCGCTCAAACGACGGCGATCGTCTTCGCGTTCGTCATCATCATGGCGCTGTATCTGTGGATCAGCGACAAGACGATCGAATGGGCGGTTTTCTCTTTGATTCTTGGCTGGAAGTGATATGTCTGATACCGGGGCTGCACCGAGTAAGAAGCGCTGGTACGTCGTTCAAGCGTATTCCGGCATGGAAAAGAGTGCGGTCAAGGCGCTGCGAGAGCGCATTGCCCGTGCAGGTATGGAAGACTACTTCGGTCAGATCCTCGTTCCGACCGAAGAAGTCGTGGAAATCAAGGGTGGCCACAAGTCGGTCACCGAACGTCGTTTCTATCCCGGCTATGTGCTGTGCGAGATGGAGATGACGGATGAGACCTGGCACCTGGTGAAGAACACTTCCAAGGTGACCGGTTTTGTCGGCGGCACGGGCAATCGTCCGCAGCCGATCCGTCAGGCGGAAGTCGACAAGATCATGTCTCAGATGAAGGATGGGGTGGAGAAACCCCGTCCCAAGACGTTGTTCGAGGTAGGCGAGCTGGTACGAGTCAAGGATGGTCCTTTCACGGATTTCAACGGCTCGGTGGAAGAAGTGAACTACGAAAAGTCCCGCCTCCGTGTTTCCGTCACCATTTTCGGACGGGCGACTCCGGTGGAACTGGAGTTCGGACAAGTCGAAAAGATCTAAGAATAAAATGCGCCGGCGCGACGTCCGGCGCGTTTTTGCGTTGGTGACAACCGTCGCCGAGGAGCGTCAGTAGCCCGTTTTGGGTGAACGCGCGCTATGACTCAACCCCGAATATGCGCCACATATTCGTTCCGGAGTAAACCATGGCAAAGAAAATCATCGGCTTTATCAAGCTGCAGATTCCTGCAGGTAAAGCCAACCCGTCGCCGCCCGTGGGCCCTGCCCTGGGTCAACGCGGCCTGAACATCATGGAGTTCTGCAAGGCGTTCAACGCGCAGACGCAGAGCCTCGAGCCGGGCCTTCCGATCCCGGTGGTGATCACCGCATTTGCGGACAAGAGCTTCACGTTCGTCCTGAAGACCCCGCCGGCAACGGTGCTGATCAAGAAGGCTGCCAACCTGCAAAAGGGTTCGAGCAAGCCGCACACCGACAAGGTGGGCAAGATCACCCGCGCACAAGCGGAAGAAATCGCGAAGACCAAGATGCCTGACCTTACCGCCTCCGATCTGGATGCCGCGGTTCGCACCATCGCTGGCAGCGCACGTTCGATGGGCATCACGGTGGAGGGTCTGTAATGGCTAAGATCTCGAAGCGTCAACAAGCACTGGCCGCCAAGGTCGACCGCAACAAGCTGTACCCGGTCGGCGACGCTCTGGCCCTGGTCAAGGAATGCGCAAGCGCCAAGTTCGACGAGTCGATCGACGTCGCCGTGCAACTGGGCGTGGATGCGAAGAAGTCGGACCAGGTGGTTCGTGGTTCGGTCGTTCTGCCGGCTGGTACCGGCAAGTCGGTTCGCGTGGCCGTTTTCGCCCAGGGCGAGAAGGCCGAGCAAGCCAAGGCCGCAGGCGCCGAAATCGTGGGTATGGAAGACCTCGCCGAGCAGATCAAGGCCGGCAACATGGACTTCGACATCGTGATCGCTTCGCCGGACACGATGCGTATCGTCGGTACGCTGGGCCAGATCCTCGGCCCGCGTGGCCTGATGCCGAACCCGAAGGTGGGCACGGTGACGCCGGACGTCGCTACGGCAGTGAAGAACGCCAAGGCAGGTCAGGTGCAGTTCCGCGTCGACAAGGCCGGCATCATCCACGCGACCATCGGTCGCGCGTCGTTCGAGCCGAGCGCGCTGCAGCAGAACCTGTCGGCACTGCTCGACGCCCTGACGAAGGCCAAGCCGGCTTCGAGCAAGGGTGTCTACCTGCGCAAGATCGCTCTGTCGAGCACGATGGGCGTGGGCGTGCGCGTGGACCAGGCCAGCCTGGGCGCCTAAGCGACACCGCATCGCAATGTATCGCAATCGCCGGGTGATGGCGTCCCCGGCGATGGCCGAGATCCTCGAGATCGACAGCCGGTAGCAAAAGACTTTGGGCGGAAGCGGTTTCTTCGGAAATCGCTTCCGGTTATCAAAGACCGTTGGCGGGAATGGGCATTCACTGACACTCCCTTAATACGCCAGCCAACGCAGATGGCGAACCCGAACAAGTTATGCAGTCACATCTCCGCCCCCGGGCAACCGGGCGCGGGGATAGAAACTCCAGACATGTCGGCGAGCCGTTAGTGGAACGGCATCACCATGAGGTGATGTCAATTTTGGAGGTTAACCGTGGCACTTAATCTTGATGATAAGAAAGCCGTCGTGGCAGAAGTATCGGCGCAAGTCGCCGCCGCTTCGACCATCGTTGTGGCTGAATATCGCGGAATCACGGTTGGCGATCTGACGAAGCTTCGCGCCAATGCGCGTCAGCAAGGCGTCTACCTGCGCGTTCTGAAGAACACGCTGGCTCGCCGTGCGGTGGAAAACACCCCGTTTGCTGACCTGGCTGAGCAGATGACCGGTCCTCTGATCTACGGTATCTCGACGGATCCCGTAGCCGCTGCGAAAGTCCTGAACGACTTTTCGAAGGGCAACGACAAGTTGATCTTGAAGGCCGGCTCGTACGACGGCAAGGTGATGGACAAGGCGGGCGTGCAAGCGCTGGCCTCGATCCCGAGCCGCGACGAACTGCTCGCGAAGTTGCTGGGTGTCATGCAAGCGCCGGTTTCCGGCTTTGCTCGCGTCCTGGCTGCCGTGGCAGAGAAGAAGCAAGCGGAAGCTGCTTGATTCTCGCTTCGGTTACACGATCGCTGACTTCGGTCCGAACACAATCTAGGAGTTTTACAAATGGCAATCACGAAAGACGAAATCATCGAAGCCGTAGGCGCGATGTCGGTTATGGAACTGAACGACCTGGTCAAGGCGTTCGAAGAGAAGTTCGGCGTGTCGGCAGCTGCCCTGGCAGTGGCTGGCCCGGCGGGTGCTGGCGGCGGTGCCGCTGCTGCTGAAGAGCAGACCGAATTCAACGTCATCCTGGCGGAAGTCGGTGCAAACAAGGTCGGCGTCATCAAGGCCGTGCGCGAAATCACCGGCCTGGGCCTGAAGGAAGCCAAGGACCTGGTCGATGGCGCTCCGAAGGCTGTCAAGGAAGGCGTCGACAAGGCTGCCGCCGACGAAGCCAAGAAGAAGCTGGAAGAAGCCGGCGCCAAGGTCGAAGTCAAGTAATTCGACTCTGCGCGTAGGGAAGGCTGGCGACGAAATGTCGTCAGCCTTTTTGTGCTTTCTGGAGATGCAAATCCCGAAATCGGGATGTTGAATTCGAAAGCCGGTGTCGACGAACACCAAGTGATTGAAAGTAAAGCATTTTCGCAAAAGTGCCCGTGAGGGCGCCGTTTCAAACGGACGTCTCACACGAGCGCGGCGCAAAGCGCGCGGTGCGCGACGCACCGCGGAAAGACCGAAGAGGCCAAAGAAAAAATCGCGGCGCGACGCGCGCCTGGCGGTTTTCTCTTTGTCTTCTGAAGCGACTGCAGAAGGCAAGTTTGGTCGGGCGACGGGCAACACAGGCATCCGTCGCCGTCAGCCAGCGGTTGGTAGCGGCCAACCACCAAGCTCGTTGCTCCGCGGCAAGCCCGCCGCGGGGGACGTCTGGTCTCAGTCGATGAACACCCGTTGACGATGCCTGCCGTCGTCGTCAGCGTAGTGATTCGGAGATCGTAATGCACTATTCCTTCACCGAGAAGAAACGCATTCGCAAGAGTTTTGCGAAGCGTCCGACCGTGCACAAGGTGCCGTTTTTGCTGGCCACCCAGCTCGCCTCGTACACATCGTTCTTGCAGGCCGACGTGCCTGCATCGGAGCGGAAGCCGGAGGGTCTGCAAGCAGCCTTTTCCTCCATTTTCCCGATCGTTTCTCACAACGGGTTCGCACGTCTGGAGTTCGTCAGCTATGTGCTGGGCACTCCCGCGTTCGATGTCAAGGAATGCCAACAGCGCGGCCTGACCTTCTGCTCGGCCCTGCGCGCCAAGGTTCGTCTGGTGATTCTCGACAAGGAATCGCCGAACAAGCCGGTGGTGAAGGAAGTCAAGGAACAGGAAGTGTACATGGGCGAAATTCCGCTCATGACCTCCACGGGTTCCTTCGTCATCAATGGCACGGAACGTGTCATCGTCTCGCAGCTGCACCGCTCGCCGGGCGTGTTTTTCGAACACGACAAGGGCAAGACGCACAGCTCGGGCAAACTGCTGTTCTCCGCGCGTATCATCCCCTACCGCGGTTCGTGGCTCGACTTCGAATTCGACCCGAAGGACATCCTGTATTTCCGCGTCGACCGCCGTCGCAAGATGCCGGTCACGATTCTGCTCAAGGCCATCGGTCTCACGCCGGAACAGATCCTCGCGAACTTCTTCGTGTTCGACAACTTCAAGCTGATGCCGGAAGGCGCACAGATGGAGTTCGTGCCGGAGCGTCTGCGCGGTGAAGTCGCGCGCTTCGACATCACGGATCGCGAAGGCAAGGTCATCGTCCAGAAGGACAAGCGCGTCAACGCCAAGCACATCCGCGACCTGGAGAACGCCAACACCAAGTTCATCTCGGTGCCGGAAGACTACCTGCTCGGCCGCGTGCTCGCGAAGAACGTGATCGACGGCGACACCGGCGAAGTGATCGCCAACGCCAACGACGAAATCACCGAAAGCGTGCTGGCGAAGCTGCGCGAGTCGGGCGTGTCGGACATCCAGACGCTGTACACGAACGATCTGGACCAGGGTTCGTACATCTCGGCCACGCTGCGCATCGACGAGACCGCCGACCAGACGGCCGCGCGCATCGCGATCTACCGCATGATGCGCCCGGGCGAGCCGCCGACCGAAGACGCGGTCGAGGCCCTGTTCAATCGTCTGTTCTACAGCGAAGAAGCCTACGACCTGTCGAAGGTGGGTCGTATGAAGTTCAACCGTCGTGTGGGCCGTGACGAAGTGGTCGGGCCGATGACGCTGACGGACGACGACATTCTCGCGACGATCAAGATCCTGGTGGATCTGCGCAATGGTCGCGGCGAAGTCGACGACATCGATCACCTGGGCAACCGCCGCGTGCGTTGCGTGGGCGAGCTGGCCGAGAATCAGTTCCGCGCCGGTCTCGTGCGCGTCGAGCGCGCCGTGAAGGAACGTCTGGGTCAGGCCGAGTCGGAAAACCTGATGCCGCACGACCTGATCAACAGCAAGCCGATCTCGTCGGCCATTCGCGAGTTCTTCGGTTCGTCGCAGCTCTCGCAGTTCATGGACCAGACCAACCCGCTGTCCGAAATCACGCACAAGCGTCGCGTGTCGGCACTGGGCCCGGGCGGTCTCACGCGCGAGCGTGCGGGCTTCGAAGTGCGCGACGTGCACCCCACCCACTACGGTCGCGTGTGCCCGATCGAAACGCCGGAAGGCCCGAACATCGGCCTGATCAACTCGCTGGCGCTGTACGCCCGCCTGAACGAATACGGCTTCCTCGAGACGCCGTACCGCAAGGTGGTGGACGGCAAGGTCACCGACCAGATCGACTATCTGTCGGCCATTGAAGAAGGCCGCTACGTGATCGCGCAGGCGAACGCGTCGATCGGCGAGCACGGCGAGCTGACCGACGAACTCGTGTCGGCGCGCGAAGCGGGCGAAACGCTGATGGTCACGCCGGACCGCATCCAGTACATGGACGTGGCGCCGTCGCAGATCGTCTCGGTCGCCGCCTCGCTGATCCCGTTCCTCGAGCACGATGACGCGAACCGCGCATTGATGGGCTCGAACATGCAGCGCCAGGCCGTGCCGTGCCTGCGCCCGGAAAAGGCGGTCGTGGGTACGGGTATCGAACGTACCGTGGCGGTCGACTCGGGTACGACGGTGCAGGCGTTCCGTGGCGGTGTGGTCGATTACGTCGACGCCGGCCGTGTGGTCATTCGCGTGAACGACGACGAGGCCGTGGCCGGTGAAGTCGGCGTGGACATCTACAACCTGATCAAGTACACGCGTTCGAACCAGAACACCAACATCAACCAGCGCCCGATCGTGGAAGTGGGCGACAAGGTGGCGCGCGGCGATGTGATCGCCGACGGCGCGTCGACCGATCTGGGCGAGCTGGCGCTGGGTCAGAACATGCTGATCGCGTTCATGCCGTGGAACGGCTACAACTTCGAGGACTCGATCCTGATCTCGGAGCGTGTCGTGGCGGAAGACCGTTACACGTCGATCCACATCGAAGAGCTCAACGTGGTCGCGCGCGACACGAAGCTCGGACCCGAGGAAATCACGCGCGACATCTCGAACCTGGCCGAAGTGCAGCTGAGCCGTCTGGACGAGTCGGGCATCGTGTACATCGGTGCGGAAGTCGAGGCCGGCGACGTGCTCGTGGGCAAGGTCACGCCGAAGGGCGAAACCCAGCTCACGCCGGAAGAGAAGCTGCTGCGCGCGATCTTCGGCGAGAAGGCGTCGGACGTGAAGGACACCTCGCTGCGCGTGCCCTCGGGCATGAGCGGCACCGTGATCGACGTGCAGGTGTTCACGCGCGAAGGCATCCAGCGCGACAAGCGCGCCCAGCAGATCATCGACGATGAGCTCAAGGGCTATCGCCTGGACCTGAACGACCAGCTGCGTATCGTGGAAGGCGACGCGTTCCAGCGTCTGGAGCGCTTCCTGGTGGGCAAGACCGCGAACGGCGGTCCGAAGAAGCTCGCCAAGGGCACCAAGATCACCAAGGAATACCTGGCCGATCTGGACCGCTACCACTGGTTCGACATCCGTCTGGCCGACGACGAAGGCGCGCAACAGCTCGAGCAGATCAAGGAGTCGATCGAGCAGAAGCGTCACCAGTTCGACCTGGCGTTCGAAGAGAAGCGCAAGAAGCTCACGCAAGGCGACGAACTGCCGCCGGGCGTGCTCAAGATGGTGAAGGTGTACCTGGCGGTCAAGCGTCGTCTGCAGCCTGGCGACAAGATGGCCGGCCGTCACGGTAACAAGGGCGTGGTCTCGAAGATCGTGCCGATCGAGGATATGCCGTACATGGCCGATGGCCGTCCGGCCGACATCGTGCTCAACCCGCTCGGCGTGCCGTCGCGGATGAACGTGGGTCAGATTCTCGAATCGCACCTCGGCTGGGCGGCGAAGGGTCTGGGCTGGCGCATCGGCGAAATGCTGCAGGCGCACACCAAGGTCCAGGAAATTCGCAAGTTCCTGACGAAGATCTACAACGAGAGCGGTCAGCACGAAGACATCGACAGCCTGACGGACGACGAAGTGATGACCCTGGCGCGCAACCTGCAGAACGGCGTGCCGTTCGCAACGCCGGTGTTCGACGGTGCGCACGAGGACGAAATCCGCCGCATGCTGGATCTGGCCTTCCCGGACGAGATCGCCAAAGAACTCGGCATGACCCCGTCGAAGAACCAGGTCACGCTGTTCGACGGCCGTACCGGCGAAGCCTTCGAGCGTCCGGTCACGTGCGGCTTCATGCACATGCTCAAGCTGCACCACCTGGTCGACGACAAGATGCACGCGCGCTCGACCGGTCCGTACTCGCTGGTGACGCAACAGCCGCTGGGCGGCAAGGCCCAGTTCGGTGGTCAGCGCTTCGGTGAAATGGAAGTGTGGGCACTGGAAGCATACGGCGCCTCGTATGTGCTGCAGGAAATGCTGACTGTGAAGTCGGATGACGTGACGGGCCGCACGAAGGTGTACGAGAACCTCGTCAAGGGCGATCACGTGATCGATGCCGGCATGCCGGAGTCGTTCAACGTGCTGGTCAAGGAAATCCGTTCGCTCGGTATCGATATCGACCTGGAGCGCGGTTAATCGCGTTCAGGCAACAGGAGAAAGCAATGAAAGCTTTGCTCGATCTATTCAAGCAAGTCCAACAGGACGAACAGTTCGACGCGATCAAGATCGGTCTGGCCTCGCCGGACAAGATCCGCTCGTGGTCGTTCGGCGAAGTGAAGAAGCCGGAGACGATCAACTACCGGACTTTCAAGCCCGAGCGTGACGGCCTGTTCTGCGCAAAGATCTTCGGTCCGATCAAGGACTACGAATGCCTTTGCGGCAAGTACAAGCGCCTCAAGCACCGTGGCGTGATCTGCGAGAAGTGCGGCGTGGAAGTCACGCTGGCGAAGGTGCGTCGCGAGCGCATGGGCCACATCGAGCTGGCCTCGCCGGTCGCGCACATCTGGTTCCTGAAGTCGCTGCCGTCGCGTCTGGGCATGGTGCTCGACATGACGTTGCGCGACATCGAGCGCGTGCTGTACTTCGAAGCGTATGTGGTCCTCGATCCGGGCATGACGCCGCTCAAGCGCTGCCAGATCATGACCGAGGAGGATTACTACAACAAGGTCGAGGAATACGGCGACGAATTCCGTGCCGAGATGGGCGCGGAAGGCGTGCGCGAGCTGCTGCGCTCGATCGACATCGATCAGCAGGTCGAGCATCTGCGCGCCGAGCTGCAGGCCACGGGCTCGGAAGCGAAGATCAAGAAGTACGCCAAGCGCCTGAAGGTGCTCGAGGCGTTCCAGCGCTCGGGCATCAAGCCCGAGTGGATGGTGCTCGAAGTGCTGCCGGTGCTGCCGCCCGAGCTGCGCCCGCTGGTGCCGCTCGACGGTGGCCGCTTCGCGACCTCGGACCTGAACGATCTGTATCGCCGCGTCATCAACCGCAACAACCGTCTGAAGCGTCTGCTCGAGCTCAAGGCCCCGGACATCATCGTGCGCAACGAAAAGCGCATGCTGCAGGAATCGGTGGACTCGCTGCTCGACAACGGCCGCCGCGGCAAGGCGATGACCGGCGCGAACAAGCGCCCGCTCAAGTCGCTGGCCGACATGATCAAGGGCAAGAGCGGTCGCTTCCGTCAGAACCTGCTCGGCAAGCGCGTCGACTACTCGGGCCGTTCGGTGATTACCGTGGGCCCGACGCTCAAGCTGCACCAGTGCGGTCTGCCCAAGCTGATGGCGCTCGAACTCTTCAAGCCGTTCATCTTCCACAAGCTGGAAGTGATGGGCGTGGCCACGACCATCAAGGCCGCGAAGAAGGAAGTCGAGAACCAGACGCCGGTGGTGTGGGACATCCTCGAAGAGGTGATCCGCGAGCACCCGATTATGCTCAACCGCGCGCCGACGCTGCACCGCCTGGGGATTCAGGCGTTCGAGCCGGTGCTGATCGAAGGCAAGGCGATCCAGCTCCACCCGCTGGTTTGCGCGGCGTTCAACGCCGACTTCGACGGTGACCAGATGGCCGTTCACGTGCCGCTGTCGCTCGAAGCGCAGATGGAAGCGCGTACCCTGATGCTGGCCTCGAACAACGTGTTGTTCCCGGCCAACGGCGATCCGTCGATCGTGCCGTCGCAGGATATCGTGCTGGGTCTGTACTACGCGACCCGCGACAAGATCAACGGCCGCGGCGAAGGCCTGTCGTTCGTCGACGTCTCGGAAGTGCTGCGCGCTTACGACAACAAGGAAGTCGAACTGGCTTCGCGCGTGAACGTGCGTATCACGGAGTACACGGTCGATCCGGAAACGGGCGAGAAGACGCCGAAGGTCACGCTGTACCCGACCACCGTCGGCCGCGCAATCCTGTCGGAGATCCTGCCGCCGGGCCTGCCGTTCTCGGTGCTCAACAAGTCGCTCAAGAAGAAGGAAATCTCGAAGCTGATCAACACGGCGTTCCGCCGCTGCGGCCTGCGCGAGACGGTGATCTTCGTCGACAAGCTGATGCAGTCGGGTTTCCGTCTGGCCACGCGCGCCGGCATCTCCATCTGCGTCGACGACATGCTCGTGCCGACGAAGAAGGAAGAGCTGATCGCCGAAGCGTCGAAGAAGGTCAAGGAATACGACCGTCAGTACATGTCGGGCCTGGTCACGGCGCAAGAGCGTTACAACAACGTCGTGGACATCTGGGGCGCTACTGGTGACGCCGTGGGCAAGGCGATGATGGAGCAGCTCTCGAAGGAGAAGACGATCGACCGCGACGGCAACGCCGTGGATCAGGAGTCGTTCAACTCGATTTACATGATGGCCGACTCCGGCGCTCGCGGCTCGAGCGCCCAGATTCGCCAGCTCGCCGGTATGCGCGGCCTGATGGCCAAGCCGGACGGCTCGATCATCGAGACGCCGATTACCGCGAACTTCCGCGAAGGCCTGAACGTGCTGCAGTACTTCATCTCGACCCACGGGGCACGTAAGGGTCTGGCCGATACGGCACTGAAGACGGCAAACTCCGGTTACCTGACGCGTCGTCTGGTCGACGTGACGCAGGATCTGGTCGTGGTCGAGGACGATTGCGGCACGAGCAACGGCGTGGCAATGAAGGCGCTGGTCGAGGGCGGTGAGGTGGTCGAAGCCCTGCGTGACCGTATCCTCGGCCGTGTGGCCGTGGCCGACATCGTGAACCCGGAAACGCAAGAGACGGTGTTCGAAGCGGGTACGCTGCTCGACGAAGACGTCGTGGAGATGATCGAGTCGCTCGGTATCGACGAAGTGCGCGTGCGCACGCCGCTCACCTGCGACACGCGCTATGGTCTGTGCGCAGCCTGCTATGGCCGCGACCTGGGCCGCGGCACGCGCGTGAACGTCGGCGAGGCGGTCGGCGTGATCGCTGCGCAGTCGATCGGTGAGCCGGGCACGCAGCTGACCATGCGCACGTTCCACATCGGTGGCGCGGCGTCGCGTGCGGCGGTGGCCTCGTCGATCGAAGCCAAGTCGAACGGTACGGTTCGCTTCACGTCGACCATGCGCTACGTGACGAACGGCAAGGGCGAACAGGTCGTGATTTCGCGTTCGGGCGAAATCCTGATCACGGACGACCATGGCCGCGAGCGCGAGCGTCACAAGGTGCCCTACGGCGCCACGCTGCTGCAGCTCGACGGCGCGCAGGTCAAGGCCGGCGCCCAGCTCGGTACGTGGGATCCGCTCACGCGCCCGATCATTACCGAGCACGGCGGTATCGCCAAGTTCGAGAACGTCGAGGAAGGCGTGACGGTGGCCAAGCAGATCGACGATGTGACGGGTCTGTCCACGCTGGTCGTGATCGATCCGAAGCGTCGTGGTCCGGCGTCGAAGAACGTGCGTCCGCAGGTCAAGCTGCTCGACGAGAACGGTCAGGAAGTGAAGATTCCGGGCACCGACCACGCCGTGACGATCGGCTTCCAGGTGGGCGCGCTGATCACCGTGAAGGACGGTCAGCACGTACCGGTGGGTGAAGTGCTCGCACGTATCCCGACCGAATCGCAGAAGACCCGCGACATTACGGGGGGTCTGCCGCGCGTGGCCGAACTGTTCGAAGCGCGTGCTCCGAAGGACGCCGGCATTCTGGCCGAAGTCACGGGTACCACGTCGTTCGGCAAGGACACGAAGGGCAAGCAGCGTCTGGTCATTACCGATCTGGACGGCAATCAGCACGAATTCCTGATTCCGAAGGAAAAGCAGGTGCTGGTGCACGACGGTCAGGTGGTGAACAAGGGCGAAATGATCGTGGACGGCCCGGCCGACCCGCACGACATCCTGCGTCTGCAGGGTATCGAGGCGCTGGCGCGTTACATCGTCGACGAAGTGCAGGACGTGTATCGCCTGCAGGGTGTGAAGATCAACGACAAGCACATCGAGGTGATCGTTCGCCAGATGCTGCGTCGTGTGCAGATCGTCGATCCGGGCGATACGCGCTTCATCACCGGCGAGCAGGTCGAACGTTCGGAAATGCTCGACGAGAACGACGCGATGATCGCGCAGGACAAGCGTCCGGCGACCTACGAGAACGTGTTGCTGGGTATCACGAAGGCGTCGCTGTCGACGGATTCGTTCATCTCGGCCGCATCGTTCCAGGAAACGACGCGCGTGCTGACCGAAGCCGCGATCATGGGCAAGAAGGACGACCTGCGTGGCCTGAAGGAAAACGTCATCGTCGGCCGTCTCATCCCGGCAGGTACGGGTCTGGCGTATCACAAGGCCCGCAAGGCCCGCGAGACGTCGGATCGCGAGCGTCACGACCAGATCGCGCTGGAAGAGGCGTTTGCTCCGATGCCGAACTCGGTGGAGCAGCCTACGGCCGAGTGATGACGCAGTAATGGCGAAGTAACAGGCAAGGCGGCGCTGGCGAATGCGGGCGCCGCCGCCCTGAGACCGAAGTCGTTGCCAACAGGAAAATCGGCACCCTTTGCGGGGTGCCGATTTTTTTTTGCCCGCTTTTTGCTCGCTTTTTGCCCGCTTTTTTTCCGATTCCTGCCGGGTTACCGCCGGGCTGCTGCCAGGTGGTTGCCGCGCTCGGGCCTGGCGCCGGGCGCCCGCTCAGAAGCCGAAGTGCCCCTGTACGTAGACCATGCGCGGCGCGCCGACCATGCGGCCCGCGTTGCTGTCCACGTTACGCGTGTAGTAGCGCTTGTCGAACACGTTGTTCAGACCGACGGTGACGTCGGCATTCTTGTAGCCGGGGATTCGGTACATTGCCTGCAGGTTCCAGATTCGGAAGCCCGGCACCTTGCCGTTGCTGCCGTCTGCCGACTCCGCTTCCGTATTCGCCAGATCCGAGTACTGCGAGCTCTGGTGCGTGGTCGAGACGTTGAACGTCCACTGGCCGATCTCGTAGCGTGCGCCCAGCGTATCGGTGAAGCGCGAGTAGAACGGCACGTCGAGGCCCGACGTCGCTCCTGACTTCTGGATCGCGCGCACGTAAGTGAAGTTGGCGTACAGGTTCAGGCCGCGCAGCGCGCTGTCCTGATCGAACGTATAGTCGACGGCGGTTTCGATGCCGTCGTGGTTCGTCGCCCCGATGTTCTGGAAGGTCGCCGGGCTGCTGCCGGGCACCTGCAGGATCTGGTTGTCGAACTTCATCTTGAACGCGGTGAGTTCGGCCTTCCAGCGCTTGTCCGTCCAGCGCGTGCCGATCTCGTAAGTGCGTGCGAGTTCGGGCTCGAGCGGGTTGGCGGCCGACATCGAGTTGAGCTGCGTGTTCTGCACCGGGCCGAACGAGGTGCTGTAGTCGGCGAAGAGCGTCCAGGCGTCGTTGACCAGATACGACAGATTGACCGACGGCAGCGCCTTGTTGTTGTCGGTGCGATAGGTGGCGTTCGTCGCGTTGTCCACGCGCTGCGAGCTGATCATCTCGTAGCGCACGCCGGGCGTGAGGCGCCAGTTGCCCCACGCGATGCGATCGTCGATGTAGAACGCGTTCGCGCTGGTGAAGTTGTTGAACGTCTGGGTGGCCGTGTTGCGGCCGGTGGCCAGCGTGGTCGTCCAGCTATTGTCGTCGCCGCGCTCGTGAACGTAGCGGTAGCCCACGGTCACGTCATGCGCGCTCGGGCCGGCAAAGAGGCGCTGCGTGAAGCGCGGCTCGAAGCCGAAGGTCTGATAATTGCGCGGCTGATGCGTCGTCGCGGTGAAGGCCGAATTGACCAGCGTGCTTTGACGATAGCTCTCGTTGTAGAACGTGCGCACCTCGAACTCCTGCGTCTCGGAGATCGTGTTCAGGTAGCCGAAGTCGAGCCCGGTGCGATTGCCGCTCCAGTAGTCGTTCGGGCGCGTGTTCTGAAATGGGTCCGCGTTGAATTGCGCGACGGTGAGGCCGCCCGGCGTTTTCGACTTCACGTCGTAGTAGGACACCTTGCCGTACACCATCTGATCGGGCGTGATTTCGTAGCGGAACTTCAGCGCGAGGTCCTGTACGTGCTCGTCGCTGCCCTTGCGCCAGTCGCGACCCACCATGCCGGAATACAGCAGCGCGAGCCCCAGGCCGTTGTCCATCTGCGTGCCGAGGAACAGGCCGTATTGCGTATTGGCTCCGCCGCCGGCGGTGTAGACGTTCTCGCGCACCGTTGCATCGGCACTCAGGCCCGGCGCGTTGGGGATCGAGCGCGTCTTGAAGTTGATCACGCCGCCCACGTTCTGCGGACCGTAGCGCACCGCGCCGCCGCTGCGCACCACGTCGATGCTCTCGATGTTGAACAGGCTGATCGGCGCGAATGACAACTGCGGCTGCCCGTAGGGCGCCAC
Source organism: Pandoraea nosoerga (assembly GCF_902459585.1). GTDB lineage: Bacteria > Pseudomonadota > Gammaproteobacteria > Burkholderiales > Burkholderiaceae > Pandoraea > Pandoraea nosoerga. The sequence continues at coordinate 25,306 of NZ_CABPSC010000024.1, read as the reverse complement.
GGCCATCGGAATGCCGTCGAGCAGCACCGTCGAGCGCGGCGTGAAGCGGCCCGTGAGGCCGCGCACGCCGATGTTGAGCGAAATCGCGCTGCCGGCGGTGCTGGAGTTGTCGGTCGCCTGCACACCCGGGATGCGGCGCATGACGTCGCCGATGCTCGTGGCGCCCGACTCCTCGATCTGCTGCTTCTTCACGACCGTGCGCGCGCCGGGAAAAGTCTTCGCGCTGTTCTCGAGGCCGGTGCCGAGCCAGTCGCCGGACACGTTCACAGCGCCGAGTTCCACTTCTGCCCTGGCTTCGTCGGCCGCGCGGGTCGACGGTGCGGGCGTCGCCTGCTGCGCGTGGGCGGCGCCCAGCGTCGTCATGAGCAGCGCGGCGGCGCATGCCGTGGTGCGCGGCAGCCGGCGGCGCGCGGTGGGCTGGGTGGCGAGGGTGCTGGGGAAAACGGGCGAGTCAGGGGACGCGGGCGTGCGGCGAATGTCGGACGGCTTCATCGGGTTGGCGAATCTTCGAGGCTGAGAATAGAAATCGGGGCAGGGAACCGGACAAGAACCGGACAAGAACCGGACAAGAACCGGACAAGAACCGGACAGGAACCGGACAGGAACCGGAACAAGAATCCGGACAGCCGCCAGCAAACAGACAGCGTGGCGGCAGGCCGTTCGTTGCGCGTAATGCGTTGTAATGAAACGCAGCGGATTATAAATGCAAATCACTCTCATTTTTGATGGGGCGCGTCGACTGCGAATCGCTATTTCGCTGCCACGCGCACGTCCACGCGGAAGATCGCCGACATAGCGCGACGTTGAGCGGCAAAGCAACGCAAAGATCAGGAAATGCGAGAAGAACCAGGAGTGCCGGCGCGTGGGGCCCGCGTTCAACGCTCGGTTGAGAGCGTCGCGGGCCCGCAACACCCGTAGCCCGCCGGCGGGGACGCGATCCGTGCGAAGCGCGGCGCCGATTATCCAGTTTTGCTTATCAATCGCCCAAAATCGATTGATTGTCCGCGGGCGGGCCGGCCGTAACAATGGAGGGCATCGACAGAAGAACGGTTCGCCCGCGGGCGGCCCTACGGAGACCACGCGATGCTCGAGCCCTCGGTACATCAGGCCCTCGCGCGCGAACTGCACGAAGCCGAGCGCAGCCGCACGCCGGTCATGCAGTTTTCCCGCCGCTACCCCGACATGACCCTCGCGGACAGCTACGCGATCGCGCAGGCGTGGCTGGCGCTCAAGTACGCGCAGGGGCGCCGCATGATCGGCCACAAGATCGGGCTGACGTCGCGCGCCATGCAGGTGGCGGCACAGATCACCGAGCCGGACCACGGCACGCTGCTCGACGACATGCTCGTGACCGACGGCGCCACGCTCGAGGCGTCGCGTTTCATCGTGCCGCGTCTGGAAGTGGAGCTGGCGTTCATCCTTGCCAAGCCGCTCAAGGGGCCGGGCGTGACGCTCTTCGACGTGCTCGACGCCACCGCATGGGTCACGCCCGCGCTGGAGCTCATCGATGGTCGCATCGAGTTGTTCGACCGCGACACGAAGGCGCCGCGCAAGGTGTTCGACACGATTGCCGACAATGCGGCGAACGCGGCCGTGGTTCTGGGCGGGCGTCCCGTGAAGCCGGACGCCATCGATCTGCGCTGGACCGGCGCGCTGCTCTATCGCAATGGTGTCATCGAAGAGACCGGGCTGAGCGCGGCCGTGCTGGGACACCCCGGCAACGGGATCGCCTGGCTCGCGAACAAACTGAGCGCGTTCGACGAAGGGCTGCAGGCCGGCGAGATCGTGCTGGCCGGGTCGTTCACGCGTCCGGTCGCCTGTGCGGCCGGCGACGTTTTCCATGCGGACTACGGTGCGCTGGGCGCCATTGGCGTGCGCTTTGCCTGACGGCCGCGCCATCGCGCACCGGCCGCCGCTCAAGAAACGCGCGGGCGCCTACCGCGCGCCGCGTATCGGAGATGGAAGCCAACTCATGAAAACGCCCCCGAACCTCTTCAAGCTGGCGCTCGCTCGCGGCGAACGCCAGATCGGCCTGTGGCTGGGTCTCGCCTCGCCCTACGCCGCCGAGCTTTGCGCCGGCAGCGGCTTCGACTGGCTGGTGATCGACGGCGAGCACGCACCCAACGATCTGCGCACGATGCTTGCCACCCTGCAGGCCGTGGCGCCTTATCCGACGCACCCCGTCGTGCGACTGCCGCATGGCGACGCCGCGCTCGTCAAGCAGGTGCTCGAGATCGGTGCGACGACGCTGCTCGTGCCGATGGTCGAATCGGCCGCGATGGCGCGCGACCTCGCGAGCGCCACCCGATACCCGCCGCGGGGCACGCGTGGCGTGGGCAGCGGGCTGGCGCGTTCGTCGCGATGGAATCGTTACGAGGACTATCTGCACGCGGCGAACGAGACGACGTGCCTGCTCGTGCAGGTCGAGACGGCCGATGCGCTCGCGCAGGTCGACGAGATCGCCGCCGTCGATGGCGTCGACGGCGTCTTCATCGGGCCGGCGGATCTGGCGGCGTCGATGGGCTATCTCGGTCAGGCCACGCATCCGGCCGTGCGCAACGCAATCGAGGACGGCATCGGCTGCATCCGCCGTGCCGGCAAGGCTGCCGGCATCCTGTGCGCGGACGAGACGCTCGCCCATGCCTATGTCGATGCCGGCGTGAGCTTCATCGCGGTGGGCATCGACACGACGTTGCTGGCGAATGCGACGCGCTCACTTGCCGCGAAGTTCGCGACCGTCCGGGGCGCCGCCGAAGCGCCGCGCAATGTCTCGCGGTGAGCCGGCTGGCGGGCTCGCTTGGCACCACCTTGCACCCACCTTGCACCCGCCTTGCGCCCACCTTGCGCCCGTCTCCCACTGCGCACACGTCGAGCGCGCTGAACGCTCCCTTTCCCCAATCCTTTTCCCTGCTCCCGAGACAAGGCATGAGCTCCCCCAATCTTGAAGTCGCCGGCGTATCGGTCTCGCCCGATCATTACATCAACGGCGAACGCGTGGCGTCGGACGCCACGTTCGAATGCGTCTGCCCGATCGACCAGACGCGCCTGGGCGATATCGCGAGCGGCAGCGCGGCGCACGTCGACGCCGCCGTGGGCGCGGCCGTGGGCGCGTTTTCCACGTGGGCGGCGCTGGGCCCGGCGGCGCGCCAGCCGTACCTGCAGCGCTTCGCCGATGCCATCGGCCGCCACGCCGAGGCGTTCGCCACGCTCGAGAGTCACGACGCGGGCGTGCTGCGCTCGCGCATGGCGCATGGCGTGGTGCCGCGCGCGGTGCAAAACATCGCATGGTTTGCCGAACGTGCGCTCACGCTGCAGGACCGCGTGATCGAGACGCCGCAGGCGCGGCACGTCGTGCGGCACGATCCCGCGGGCGTGGTGGCGGTGATCACGCCGTGGAACTCGCCGCTGATGCTCGCCACGTGGAAGATCGGCCCGGCGCTCGCCTCGGGCAACACGGTCGTGCTCAAGGCGCCGGAGTGGGCGCCGCTCACGTCGTCCCTGCTCGCCGATTGCGCGCACGAAGCGGGCTTGCCGCCGGGCGTCTTCAACCTGCTGCAAGGCGCGGGCGCGCAGACCGGCGCGGCGCTCGTGAGCGACGCGCGCCTCGCCCGCATCTCGTTTACCGGCTCGGTCGGCACCGCGAAGTGGATCGCGCGGACGGCGGCGGCCAATCTCGTGCCATGCAGTCTGGAGCTTGGCGGCAAGTCGGCGTTCATCGTGCTCGCCGACGCGGATCTCGACGCCGCTGCCGCGACCGCTGCGCTGATGTATCGCAACGCCGGGCAGGTGTGCCTGGCCGGCACGCGCCTGCTCGTGCATCGCGATATCGCGGCCGTGTTCACCGGCAAGCTGCGCGCGGTGGTCGAGCGCCTGGTCGTGGGCGACCCGCGCGAAGCTGCCACGGAGGTGGGGCCGATCATCCACCCGCGTCAGCTCGAACGCGTGCAGGGCTTCGTCGAGCGCGCCGTGGCGCGCGGCGCGCGCGTGCTGTGGGGCGGCGCGCGTCATCCGTTCGGCGAGCAGTACTTTGCCCCGACGCTGCTCACCGGGCTGCGCCAGCACGACGAGATCGTGCAGCAGGAGGTCTTCGGCCCGGTGCTTACGCTGCAGACGTTCGCGAGCGACGACGAGGCCGTGGAGATGGCCAACGGCACCGACTACGGATTGGGTGGCGTTTGCTACGGCGAGCAGACGCACGCCATCGAGCTTGCGCAGCGCGTGCGCACGGGTTTCATCTGGGTCAACAGCTTCGGCATTCGCGATCTGGCGGCGCCGTTCGGGGGCATCAAGCGCTCGGGCGTCGGCCGCGAGGGCGGCGACTGGAGCTTCGAGTTCTTCTGCGACGTCAAGGATGTCGTCGTACCGAAACAGCCGTTCAGGGCGAGCTTCAGTCACCGCTGAGCCGCGCTTTGCACGAACAAGACACGAAGTGAGAGGAGAGCAACATGGGACAGATCGTCGGTGCGGCGTTGGTGTCGCATCATCCCGGCCTGATGCAGTGCGAGGAGTTCCGCGTGCTGCAGGGCGCCGGCGCGGACTCGGACTTGATTCCCGGCTATGCGCGCGTGCGCGAACGCATCGCGGCCGCGCGCCCCGATGCGATCGTGATCTTCGATTCGCACTGGTTCACCACGGGCTACCATCTGATCGACGCCGGCCGCCACTACGCGGGGATGTACGTCTCGGACGAGATGCCGTGGTATCTGCACGGCGTGCCCTACGACTATCGCGGGCACCCGGAACTGGCGTTCCTGGTCGACGCCGTGGCGCGCGAGCGCGGCGTTCGCGCGCGCGCGGTGCAGCACCCCGACCTGCCGCGCCATTACCCAACGATCAACGTCATCAAGCAGATGCGCCTCGACGGGTGGCCGATCGTCACCGTAAGCTCGTGTCAGAACTGCGAGACGCAGCACTTTCTGCAGTCGGGCGAGGTGATCGGCGAAGCGATCCGGCGCAGCGGGCTGCGCGTGGTGATGCTTGCCTCGGGAGCGCTCAGCCACAGGTTCAACGGCATCGACTGGACGCCGAACCATCCACGCATCTTCCACGAGAGCAACGTGTCGCGTCCGGAGAACGTCGAGAGCGACAAGCGCGCGATCGCCGCGTTTCGCGACGGGCGCCACGACCGCATTCTCGCCGACTGGGACGAGGACTACCGCAAGCGGCCGTGGGAGGCGCATGGCGCGCATTACCTGCAGATGGTCGGCGCGCTCGGCGGCGCGCACTGCCGTAGCCCGGGCACGGTGCTCTCCGATTACGAGAACGCGCGGGGCACCGGCAACGTGCATATCTGGTTTGACACTGTCTGACGAGGCGAGCCCATGGATTTCGAATTTCCGCTGCGCGAATTGCCCGCCGTCATGCGCGGCCCGCGCGTCGAGCGTCGTCGCGTGCTGCTCGGCGGCAGCGCGTTCTGGGGCACGATCGTCGAAACGGGGCCTGAGCGTGGATGGCTGCGCCTGGACGACGGCCGCACGGTCGATCCGCAGACGGTCGCGCACCTGCCGCCGGTCGCCCCGTCGAAGATTATCGCCGTGCATATCTCCTATCGCTCGCGTAGCATGGAGACGCGCAACAAGCCGAAGCCGACGGACACGCCGACTTACTTCACCAAGCCGCCCACGTCGCTCAACGGCCACGGCGGACAGATTCTCAAGCCCGAGGATTGCCGTTACCTGAATTACGAGGGCGAGTACGCGGTGGTGATCGGGCGCACGTGCCGCAACGTGCTGCCCGACGAGGCGTGGGACTACATCGAAGGCTTCTGCCCGGCGCTGGACATGGGGCTGCAGGACTTTCGCGACACCGACCAGGGGTCGATGCTGCGCGTGAAGGGCGCGGATACGCTGTTGCCGATCGGCCCGGGCGTCGTGCGCGGGGTGAACCTGTTTGAGCAGACGTTGCGCACCTTTCGCAACGGGCGCATCGTGCAGGAGGCGCACATCGGCGACGAGACGATCTGGGGCCCGCACTACGTGATTGCGGATATTGCGCGGCACATCACCCTGGTGCCCGGCGACGTGATCCTCATGGGCACACCGTGCCACTCGCGCTCGGTCGACGCAGGCGATCTCGTGGAGTGCGAGATCACCGGGCTGGGGCGGCTCTCCGGCATGGTCGCGCGCATCGACGCGCCGCGTGCGGCGGCGCTGGGAGTGGGGCACGCGCCGGGCGACAGCCCCGAAGTGCGCCGCGTGGCGCTCGGTTTCGACGAGCGGGTGCCGGAGCGGTTCAAGGAAAACTATCGGCTCGCGGCACGACGACAGGAGCGACGGGAATGACAGGAGTGAGCGAATGAAGGTGACGATCATTGGTGCGGGCGCCATCGGCGGACTGATCGGCACGAGGCTCGCGGCGACGGGCGAGGCGCAGGTGAGCGCGCTGGCGCGCGGCGCGACGCTGGCGGCACTGCGAGAGCGCGGCTGGCGCGTGAGGCAGGGCGAAGCGCTGATCGCGGCGCCTGTGGCGGCTGCTCATCCGGTGGAGGAGGCGGGCAAGCTGGGCGTGCAGGACCTCGTCGTGATCGCCGTGAAGGGTCCGGCGCTCTCGCAGGTGGCCGCGTCGGTGACGCCGCTGCTCGGTCCGCAGACGATCGTGCTGCCGGCGATGAACGGCGTGCCGTGGTGGTTCTGCAAGGGCGTGGCGCCGTTCGGCGACGCGCCGCTGGCCAGCGTGGATCCGGACGGCGCCATCGGCGCCGCCATTGCGCAGGCGAACGTGCTCGGGTGCGTGGTGCATGCGAGCGCGACCACGCCGGAGCCGGGCCTCGTCGATCACCGGATGGGGCGGGGGCTCATCGTGGGCGAGCCGGCCGGCGGCATGAGCGAGCGCGTGCAGCGTCTCGCGGCGCTGCTCGAGCGCGCGGGCTTCGAGGCGAAGGCGTCGGAGAACGTGCGTCTGGACATCTGGTACAAGCTGTGGGGCAATTTGACGATGAACCCGGTCTCGGCGATCACGGGAGCGACGATCGACCGGCTGCTCGACGATCCGCTGGTGCGTGAATTCTGCTCGGCGGCGATGCGCGAGGCCGCGGCCATCGGCGCGCGGATCGGTTGCGCGATCGACCAGTCGCCGGAGGATCGCCATGCGGTGACGGCGAAACTGGGGGCGTTCAAGACGTCGATGTTGCAGGACGTGGAAGCGCACCGTCCCATCGAACTGGATGCGCTGGTGAGCGTGGTCCGAGAAATCGGCCAGCGCGTGCAGGTGCCCACGCCGAACATCGACGCCCTGCTGGGCCTCGCCCGCTTGTTCGGGCGGGTGCATGGGCTGTATTGACGGCGATCACCGCACTCCGGTATGCCGGTACACGCGGCTCAGGGCGAGCAGGCCGACTGCGGCGGCGGCCATCATGTAGAAGCTCGGCGCGAGTTTGCTGCCCGTCGCATTGATCAGCCACGTCAGGATGAACGGCGCAAAGCCGCCGAAGCACGTCACCGACAGGTTGTACGACAGCGACAAGCCCGTCGTGCGCGTCTTCACCGGGAAGATCTCGGACGCCAGCGCCGGCAACGGCGCGAAGTACATCGTCATGAGCACGCCGAGCAGGGTCTGCAGCGCCAGCATCACGCCGAAGCCGGGGTACGTCGAGAGCAGCCAGAACATCGGCCAGATCAGCACCAGCAGCGCGGCGGCTGCGATCATCATCGGCTTGACACGTCCCACGCGGTCCGACCACGCGCCGACGAGCGGCGACAGGAGCATCTGCACGATGCCGGTCGCCACCGTCGCCGCGAACGCCACCGACGCCGGCAGGCCAAGCTGCTTGATCGCATACGTCGGCATGTAGAGCACGAGGTACGTCGAGACGGTCGCCACGACCACTACCCCCACGGCCAGCAGCAAACGGACTTTCTGCTGACCAAGCGTGTCGCGCAACGGTGTCTGCGTCGGTTCGGCCTCCAGGAACTCGGGCGTCTCGCTCACGTGGCGGCGGATGTAATACGCCACCGGACCGATCAGCAAGCCGAACAGGAACGGCACGCGCCAGCCCCAGCTCTGCATCTGTTCGGGCGAGAGCGCACCGGTGAGCACCGCGCCGAAGCCCGCGGCGAGCAGTGTCGTCAGGCCCTGGCTCGCGACCTGGAAGCTCGCGAAGAAGCCGCGCCGGCGCGGCGCATGCTCGGCCAGAAACGCCGTCGCGCTGCCGAACTCGCCGCCGGCCGAGAAGCCCTGGATCATCCGCGCGAGCACGATGCCCATCGGCGCGAGCACGCCGATCGAGGCGTAGGTCGGCAGGAAGGCGATGATTGCCGTACCCGCCATCATCAGCACGATCGTGAGCGTGAGCGCTTCGCGGCGGCCCCGGCGGTCCGCATAGACGCCGATCACGATGGCACCCAGCGGCCGCATGAAGAACGATACGCCGAAAGTGCCGAGCGTGAGCAGCAGCGAGGTGGTGTCGTCGTGCGCGGGGAAGAACAGCTTCGCGATCGTGACGGCGAAAAAGCCGTACACGACGAGATCGAACCATTCGAGCGCGTTGCCGATGGACGCGGATATCACCGCGCGCCAGGTGTGAGAGGTATCGTCGCGGCCGACGCGGGCGCCGGCGGCAGTGGCTGTGCTCATGCTCATGTTGTCTCCTGTCGTTTTCGTGCGCCCTGCATGCAGTCGCGCAGGGCATGCGCTCCGTTGATTCGGATGCCGGTCCGGCGCGACACGCGCGACACGCGCGACCGACGTGCCGGCCGTGCCGGCTGCGCCGGCGCAGCCGTTCAGCTTTTCGTCAGTACCTGCGCGATGGCACGCGCCACGGTGTCGACGTTGCGCGTGTTCAGACCCGCGACGCACATGCGTCCCGAGCGCAGCACGTAGACGCCGTGCGTCTCGCGCAACGCGTCCGCCTGCGCGGCAGACAAACCCGTGTACGTGAACATGCCGCGCTGCCCGATATAGCGCGCCGCCGCGTCATCGCTCAGGTGTGGGGCAAGGCGCGCGTGAATCTCGGCGCGCATCGTGGCGATGCGCTCTCGCATGCCGCCGAGCTCCTCCTCCCAGGCGCGACGCAGGGCCGGCGTGCCGAGCACCCGGGCGACGAGCCGCGCCCCGTGCGTCGGCGGATTGCTGTAGTTCGCCCGCACCGTGCCGGTGAGTTGCCCGAACACGCGCGAGGCCTCGTCGGCCGAGGCGCACACGACCGACAGCGCGCCGCATCGCTCGCCGTACAGCGAGAAGTTCTTCGAGAACGAGTTGGCGACCACGGTCGGCACGCCGGCGTCGGCCAGCGTGCGCACGGCGAAGGCGTCCGCCTCCAGTCCGTCCCCGAAGCCCTGATAGGCCATGTCCACGAACGCGATCACGCCGCGCTCGCGCAGTACCGGCGCGAGCGTTTGCCATTGCGCCTGCGTGAGATCCACGCCCGTGGGGTTGTGGCAGCACGCGTGGAGCAGCACGATGCTGTGCCGCGGCAGGGCAGCCAGCGTCTCGAGCATGGCGTCGAAACGCAGCCCGCCGGTGGTGTCGTCGTAGTACGGATACGCCTGCACCGGAAAGCCCGCACTCTCGAATACCACGCGATGGTTGTCCCAGCTCGGGTCGCTGATCCACACGGTGCTGTCGGGGAAGTAGCGCTTCAGGAAGTCGGCGCCGACGCGCAGCGCCCCGCCGCCGCCGAGCGTCTGCAGGGTGGCGATGCGTGCCTCGCGACGCGCGGCGCGGTCCTCGCCGAAGACGAGCGCCTGCACGGCGTCGCGGTAGGCCGGCGTGCCGGCCATCGGCAGATAGGGACGCGGGGCAATGTCCGAGAGAGCGGCCGCTTCGGCCTCGCGCACGGCGCGCATGACCGGCAGACGGCCGTCGTCGTCGACATAGAGGCCAATCGACAGGTTGACCTTGTGCGCGCGCGGGTCGCGGCCGAACGCTTCGTTCAGGCCGAGAATGGGGTCGCCGGGATAGGCGTCGATATGGGAGAACATGGGCGGTCTCGCTTGGTCTCGAATCACGGAAGTCAGGGAAGTCAGGGAAGTCGGGAAACTCGGGGAATTTTGGAAACCGATTGTGTGCGACGGCCCTTTGCGGAACAATCAATCGATTCTGGTCCATTCATAAGCGAAACTTGATAATCGGCCCGCCATGCCCCTGACCCGCGTCACACTGCGCCAGTTCGAAGCCCTGGTCGCCATCGCCGAGTTGCACAGCTTCGCCGACGCGGGCAAGCGCCTCGGCCTCACGTCATCGGCCGTGAGCCAGCTCGTGGCCGAGCTCGAGTCGGTGATCGGTTTTCGCATCTTCGATCGCACTACGCGCCGCGTGGCGCTGTCGAGCGCGGGGCGCGACTTCCTCGCGTCGGCCGAGTCGGTGCTGCGGCACGTGCAGGCGGCGGAGAAGACGGCCGACGACCTGCGCAACCGGGCGGCCGGGATCGTGCGCGTGGGCGCACCGCTGGTGCTGGCGAGCATGGCGCTGCCGGCCGCGATTCGCGCGTATGCGGCATTGCGGCCGAAGGTGGTGGTGCGCGTGGTCGACACGCCCGTCGACGCGCTCGTCGATCACGTGGGCAGCGGCGACCTCGATCTCGCCATCGGACCGAATCGCGCGACCGGCGCCCACGTCGCGGGCGAGCCGGCGTTCGACAGCCCGTGGGTGCTGTGGTGTGCGCCGGAGCATGCGCTGGCGCGCCGCCGCAAGGTGCGCTGGGAGGAGCTGCGCGACACGCCGCTCGTCGCCGCGGGTCGGGACCACGAGCGCAGCGTCGCGCAGATGCGCCTGTCGGCGCCGCCGGACGCACGCATCACGCCCATCGACGTGGTCGACAACGTGACGACCGCGCTTGGCGTGGCGGCGCAGGGCCTGGCCGCCACGCTCACGCCGGGTTACGTGGCGGCGCTCGCCCATCCGTTCGGACTGGTGATGCGGCGCGTCGTGTCGCCCGAGACGATCCGGCAGGTCTGCGTGTACCGACCGCTGGCACGCGCGGCTTCGCCGGCGGCCGAAGGGTTCGCACAATTCCTGCTCGAATGGCTGCCGCAATGGAATGCGCGGATGATGACGGCGTCGCGCGCGTGAGGGTTTGCACGAGCTCGCCCGGACGGATTCCGATAATTCAAATTACGTTAAGCAAGCCGAATCGATTATTAAAATAACCGGCTGTCTTTTCGGGAGGAAATCCCGGTGAAATCTCCGCTCGTGGCGCTGTCGTTTATGCCACGATTGGTCTAGTGTTTACCTGACCTTGCGGAGCATTACACGGCATTGGTGTTTCGCACTGCTTTCGATGTGTCCCCTTGTCTCCTTCCCCCATGGAGGTAACGTGACCCGCGCCAAACAAGCTTCTTTGCCGCATCGCCGGCCGCTGACGATTGCCATCTCCCTCGCCTTTTTGCATGCCGGCGCCGTGCGCGCGCAGATTTATCCGGCCGCGACGATCCCCTCCGGCAGCAACCTCGATTACGAGCAGTATTACGACGGGAGCGTCGTTGCGAGCGGCACGATCGAAGGTTCGGTGACGATTCATCCGACGGGCACGTACCCGGCGCAGCTGGGCGGCGCCGGCGTGTCGGTGTTCAGGGGCGCGACAGTGACGATGAACCCGAATCTCGGCGTGCCTGGGCCGATCGTCATCACCTCGGACTATCGGGCAGGTGCACCGAATGACGCGTTGTACATCGCGTATGGCACCGTCAACATCGTGGCGAGTTCGGCCGGTGTGCGACTCGTCGGCAACGGTCCGTCGGTGCATGGCGTGTATATGCCCGAAGCGACGGGCGGCCCGTCGCTGCTCACCGGCGCGAACGTGAGCATCGAGACCAACGGCCTTGCCGCCGACGGCATGCGGCCGTATGGCGCGCGATCGACCATCGATCTGCGCGACACCGCCATCACGGTGAATGGGCAGGATAGCTGGGGCGTGCGTTCCTGGGGCGGCAGCAGCATCACCCTCACGGACTCGTCGATCACCACAAAGGGCGCGCTCGGCACGGGCGCCGGCGCGAGCGCCGGGGGCGTGCGGGTCTACAACGGCTCCGTGGCCACCATCAACGGCAATTCGACGATCACGACTGCCGTGGACGGTAACCTCGGCCTCAACGTCGAGGCCGGCGGCACGCTCAACACGAATACCGATCCCGCAACGCCCGGCACGGTCACGGTCAGCACGAGCGGCGCGGGCAGCCACGCGGTGCGCATCGGTACGGCGAGCGCCAATCTGAATCGGCTCAGCGTGTCGACCACGCAGAGCGCCACCTATGGATTGACCGCGAGCGGCACGTCGAACGTTAGGGGCTCGCAGGTCGACGTGAGCACGCGCGGCGCGTCCTCCTACGGTATATGGATTTCCGGCAGCACGACGGCCACGCTTGCCACCGGCTCGATCACTACGCAAGGACAGTCGGCGCATGGCCTGCTCGCGGGCAGCGGGGCGGCCACGGTGAACCTGTCGGACTTCGCGATCGCCACGCACGGCACGCAGGGATATGGCATCTACGGCTGGACGGGAAGCACCACGAACTTTGCCGGCGGCAGCATCACGACCGATCAGGCAAGTACTTACGGCGTCTACGCAAACGCGGGAATGGTGAACCTGCTGCGCAGCAGCGCGACTGGCGCAGGCACTTCGGTCACGACGAGCGGGACCAACGCCTACGCCGTGCGTATCCAGAACGGCGGCCAGTTCAATGCGACCGGTGCGACGCTGCGTGCGACCGGGGCGGGCACGGCGGCCATTGTGTTCGACGCACCGCAGACGATCACCGGCTTGCAGGCGTCGGCTCCTACGCCGGCATTGCCGACGTTGCCTGCCACAACGCCCTTGATGGCGTCCACCGAGCCACCGCCGCCGCTGGCCATCGTCACGCCCACGCCGGCGGCGCCGACCGAGCTCGGCAGCGATGTCGCCGCGCCGGCTGCGGGGGGCGTCGGGGCGCGCGCGGGCGTGGCGGCGCCCCCGCGCGCCGGCGGTTACAACCTGAGCCTGCAGGACACGACCGTCACCTCCGATAGTGGCGTGGCGCTATGGGCTTTCGGGGGCGTTGCCAACGTCAGCGTCGTCAACAGCACACTGAGCGGCGGGGGCGGTGCCATCAACGCGACAACGCGCTCCGGGCTCGGCGCGACGCTCAACCTCGATGCCAGCAACGCTACGCTGACCGGGCGGATATATACGGATGCCACCAGCACGTCGGTCGTCAATCTGACTCGCAACAGCGTGTGGCACGTAATGGCGAGCTCCAACGTGACGGAGCTTACCAATACCGACAGTCTGATCGATTTTCCGGTGACGGCACTGCTTGACTCGGCGCCGACCAGCCAGGGGTCGTATCGCAGCGTGGCGATCGACAACGGTTACGTGGGCACCGGCGGTACGGTTACGCTCAACACCTACCTGAATGAAGGGGGCGCGCTCTCGAATCAATACAGCGACCGCTTGCTGATCCGCGGGGCGGCGAGCGGGACCACGTTGCTGCAAATCCGGCCGAGCGCAGGCAGCCCGGGACGGCTCACCTCGCCCAGCGGCGTGATCACCAACGACGAGGGGATATCCGTGGTGCAGGTGGCCGGCGCGTCGACAGTCGGCGCGTTCAGCCTGGCGGGCGGATATGTCGTGGCGCCCGATTCGCCATACGAGTACCGGCTATACGCCTATGGTCCGGGCTCGGTGCACGGCACGGCCGAAGCCTCGCAGAACCTCGTGAGCACGGGGGCGGGCCATTGGGACTATCGCTTGCAAAGCGCGTATGTGACGCCGGGCGGGGAGGTCGATCCGGAAGCGCCGGGCGATCCCGGCGGCGAAGTGGACGATCCGGTGCCGCCGGACGCTCGTCGCGAGGTCGCACCGCAGGTAGCGTCGTATCTGAGCGCACCGGTGGCGTTCCTGCACGCAGGATTGATGGACCTGGACTCGCTGCACCGGCGCCTGGGCGAGGTGCGCGACGATCGCGAACTCGGGCGCGATCGTGGACCGGGCGAGATGTTCATGCGCGCTTACGGGGGCAACTTCAAATACCGGTCGAATCAGAGCTTTCAGGCGTTCGGCTACGACATCAGCGGCGACTACGGCGCGATTCAGGTCGGCGGAAATCTGTTCAGGCAAGTCGACGATGACGGCACGTGGCGCTTCGGCGCTGCCGGGTCGATGGGCTGGCTGCACTATGAGCCCGTGGCCATCGATGGACCGAGCGCCACGCGCGCGAGCATCTACCGTTTGTACGGTTTCGGAACTTACCAGAGTCAGCAGGGCTGGTACGTGGACGGCATCGTGTCCGTTGGCTGGTTCAACGGGCGTACCACGACCGACGCGCGAGGCGAGGTCGCGCCCTTGCGGGGCACCAGCTATGCGGCCTCCGCCGAGGCGGGCTACCCGCTGGCGCTCTCCTACGGCCTGAACCTCGAACCGCAATTGCAGTTCGTCGGCCAACATCTCGCGTTTCGCAACATGACCGACGGCGACGGTCTGGCAGTCAACATCGGCTCGCAAAACCAGCTTACCGGACGCCTCGGCGTGCGGCTGACGCGGCCCGTCGAGGTCAGCACCGGCCGCGTAACGCCATACGCGGGATTCGACATCGTTCACGCGTTCGCGGGCGGCACCGGCGTGCAGGTCGGAGACGCGATGTTCCAGACGGGACGGTACGGCGACGCGATGCTGTTCTCGCTGGGCGTGAACGGCACGCCGTCGCGCAACTTCTCGATGCACGGCCGGGTGTCTTACCAAAAGAGCTTCGGCACCGGAGGGGTGCGCGGCGTGCTCGTGAACTTCGGCGCGAAGTACGTTTTCTGAACCTCGCGCCGGCAGCGCAGGGCGCTATGCCGCCACGCCCGGCTGAGACGGTTGTATGGCACCGCCACGGCATGGCCGCCTAGCGGTTTCTGGTTTCGGTGCGCGTCGCGAGCGTCGCGAGATCCTCGTTCAACTGGGCGCGCAGGGTGGCAATGGCCGCCGCCGTGTCGGCCGGCTTCAGTTCCTCGCGGGCGATGGCGTCGCGCAGATGGCGGCGCACGAGCGGGTCGCGCGCCTGCGTCAGCGTTTCGCGGTAGAAGGGCAAGACGTTCTCCGGATGGCCGCCGACGCGATACAGATGCGCGATTTCGTCGATGACGCGCAAGGCGCCGAACGCGGGGCTCCCCACGCCCACCACGCCCGCCGGCGCGCCGAAGCCATGCGCGGCGCCCACGTGTGGCGCGGTCCAGGGCGGTGAAGGCAGCGGGGCCGGTGGGGGCGGCATGTCGCTCTGGGCGCGCGCGGCAGACGGCGGGCCGTCGGCCGCCGTCGCCGGGGGCAGGCATGCCGCGGTCAATGACAGCATGAGCGCGAGCGACATCAGTGTCTGGCGCTTCGTGATCGTATTCATATGGACTCCGTAATAAACGCGTTTCCCGGAAGGTCGAACGCATGGACGCAAGCCTACCGTCTTGCGATGCGGGCACCCGCACGCGGTAACCGCGTGTAAGGCGGGGCGGGGATTCGCCGGCGGGCGGGTCGCAGGCTTCGGGGCCGTGGCGAAGATTTTCGAAGCGGCGCTCGCCGCGTGAGTCCCGCGCTCGCGTGGGACGGCCCGGGTTCGGTCATTGAAACGACCTGGCGAGCGCGCGCCGCATGTGTCGCGATGACGCCGCCTCTGTGCGGCGGTGAGCCGCCCGGTGACGCCGCCGAAGCCGGCGCAGCCTTGACCGGCGGGCGTTCCGGGTACGCGGCGCCGTGCTGAAAGCTCGCGCGAAAGTGCCTATACTGATCCGGTCCGACTGCGCATGCCGCTTGCGGCGGCCTTCCCGGCCCCCATGGGCACGCGCAGGCATTTCCCCTTCTCTTGATGGAGCAATTTCCGTGTCGAACAGTCAATGGATCCGTGTCGAAACCGTGGACGGCGCCTTCGATGCCTATCTGGCGTTGCCGCCTGCGGGCAAGACGGCCAGTTCTCCCGGCGTCGTACTCGTGCAGGAAATCTTCGGCGTGAACGAGCACATTCGTGGCGTGGCCGACCAATATGCACTGGACGGCTACGTCGTTCTCGCACCGGACGTCTTCTGGCGTGCCGCACCGCGCGTCGAACTCGGCTACTCGGGCGACGATCTCGCTCGCGCGATGGAACTGCGCAAGTCGGTTGACGTCGAGAAGGCCGTGAAGGATATCGAAGCGACGACCCGGACGCTGCGCGCTCAGCTCGCCGACGGCGCGAAGGTTGCCGCCGTCGGCTATTGCTTCGGCGGCCTGCTGTCGTATCTGAGCGCGGCGCGCGGTCTCGTCGACGCCGCGGTGCCGTACTACGGCGGTGGCATTCACAACCACCTGGACGAAGCGGCGAATCTGAAAGTGCCCGTGCAATTCCACTATGGCGCGCTCGACACCCACATCACGCCGGACATCGTGAGCGCGGTCGGCGAAGCGGTGAAGACGCGCCCGAACACCGAGCTGTACGTCTATCCGGGCGCGGATCACGGCTTCAATTGCTGGGCGCGCGGCGCCTACCATCAGCCCGCGGCGGCGCTCGCGCATGGCCGCACGCTCGAGTTCCTCTCGAAGTGGCTGTCTCGCTGACCCGGCGAGCGCCGCGGCCGTTCGCCGTCATCGCGCCGCACCGGCGGCAAACGGCTGACCGCAAGGCGCGCTGCCGCTGCCGCTTGCCGTAAACGACGAAAGCCCGCTTCGGCGGGCTTCGTCGTTTTTATTGTCAGCATGCTCGGCCCGCGCCCGCCGGGGGCGTCGGCTAAAAAAGCCCGTCGCCGAAGCGACGGGCAAGGTCCTGTGCGTTGAACCGCTACGCACAGCGACAGGAGCCTTGGGCCACAAGCGAGCGAGGGCCGCAGAATCTCGCGAAAGCGCCGGCGTCTACACGCGCCGGCACGTCGTTATGCGCAGAACGCGTCGCGCCGCCGCCTCGCAACGAGGCGCACGGCGCGGCGGTGACATTACGAGCCGAAGTAGGTCGTGCCGGCGCGTTGTGCGGCGCCGACCGAGCCCATCGTGACGGGGGCGGCGGCCGATGCGGGCTGGGCGCTCGGCGCAGCCTTCGGGTAGACGGTGTCGTGCTGCACCACGAGACCGGCGCGCTGGGCCTGGATCAGTTCGTCACGCACCTGGGCGCGGCTCAGGGCGCTGGTTTGCGGCACCCACGAAAATTCGGACGGGCCGTCGAACGCGTCGCTGGCGAAAGCCGAACCGGCCGACACGGCCAGCATGGCGCAAACGAGGGCAGAGGCAATAAGGGGGCGCTTCATGGTATTTCTCCTGTCATTTGAAGGGGGCGATGCTCAATGCATCGTCGACAGTCACAGTCTATTGATGCGCGTATTGGTGATAAAGGCGAGTTTTGACAAGCAATTATTGTGTAATCGAGAATAATTGAGTGACGTCTGCGGAGGTTCCGATGCTTTATCTGTGGATCAAGGCCGTACATCTGATCTCGGTCGTCATCTTCATTGCCGGCATGGTGACGATGGCGCTGGGCGGACGCCTCGCGCAGCCGGAGTGGCGGCGCATCGCCCGGCGTGCGGACTATCGGCTCGCGTCGCCGGCGCTCATCGTGGTGTGGATCACCGGCCCGGTGCTGGCCGTGATGGCCCATTGGTGGAGCGCGCCCTGGCTCATGGCGAAGCTGGTCTTCGTGGTGGTCGTCTCCGCGCTGCACGGGCGGCTCTCGGCCACGTTGCGGCGCATGGAGCGGGACAGCGTTGTTCAGCCGGCGTCGCAGCCGAAGGCGCTTTTCGTGCGGGCCCTGCCAATCACGCTGCTGTCGATGGCCGTGGCCGTGGCGCTCGTGATCGTCAAGCCGTTCTGAGCGTGTGCCGGTTGCCCGGGCGCGTCGGCGAGCAGCGGGGCCGGTGAGGCGCCGGATGGGGGAGGAGGAGAAAGAGGAGAAAGGAGGGGCGATGAAAGGGGGACGGGCGCGGGGCCTGCGCGCGCCGCGGCTTGGAGCGGGCGCGTGCCCGATGTTACGCTCGGAGCGTCGCCAAGAACGAGGCCTGGTGCCGATGCCGATTACACGTGCGGTACCCCTGGACTTCCAGGGACATGACCGTCCCATCGGCGCGTTGGCGAAGGATTATCCGGATGGCTACGTCATCCGGCCGCACAGCCACCGGCGCGCGCAGTTGATGTACGCGTGCACCGGCATCCTCGAAGTGCGGACCGATGCGTCGTACTGGGTAATCCCGCCGCAACGCGCGTTGTGGATTCCGGGGGAGATCACGCATGAAGTGCGCATGCGGGGAAAAGTGGAAATGCGCACGGTCTACGTCGACGTGGCGCGCTGCGGCATGCCCGCACCCGACACGCCTGTCGTCATTCGCGTGTCTGCGCTGCTGCGCGAACTGATTCTGCGCGCCATGACGCTGCCGGTGAACTGGTCCGCCGACGGCAAGGACGGGCTCATCATGGCCTTGCTGCTCGAAGAGATGGAGTGGAAGAGCGAGTCGCCGTTTCATCTGCAGGTGCCGCGCGACGCGCGTCTGCGCAAGATCTTCGACGCCTATCTGAGTACGCCCGCCGATGGCCGCAGCCTGCAGGACTGGGCGGAGCAGGTCGGCGCGTCGAGCCGCACGCTCGAGCGTCGCTTCATGACGGAATTCGGCTTGCCGTTTCGCGAGTGGCGCCAGCAGATGCGATTGCTCGGCGCGCTGCCGCTGCTCGGCGCCGGGCGCCCCATCACGCAGGTCGCGCTTGAAGTCGGTTACGACACGCCGAGCGCGTTTTCCACCATGTTTCGCCGCTTCATGGGCGTGACGCCAAGCGAATACCTGTTGCGCGGCCGCGGCCCGGATTGAGCCAGTGCATGGCGTCCCACATGTCGTCGTAGACGGTCACGCCCTCGTCATAGAGCGGCGAGCGCTGGCGCCTCGAGCCAATGCCCACGAAGTCGATGCCGAGCTGGCGAGCCACCTTCAGGTCCCACACCCCGTCGCCGATGGAGACGATCGCACGCGGTTTGGTGATGCCATAGCCGAGCTGCGCGCGCTTGATCGCCTCGGCGACGAGCTGTTCGCGCGAACTGTATTCGGACGCCGTGACCAGCATGGCGTCGGTGTAGTCGATGGCCACGCAGCGCAGCTTGCGATGACTTACCTGCCGGATGCCGCCCGTGGCGAACACCACGCCCCAGCGCGAACGGTGCGCCGCCTCGACGAAGGCGCGCGCGCCCGGAATCTCGGCCAGCCCGTGGGCGTTGAGCAGCGCGGTGAAGCGCTCGTCGATCTCGTGCTCGAAGCGCGCCAGATCGTGCGGTTGGGGCAGCGCCCGGCCGTGTTCGACGTGCGCCTGGATCAGAATGCCGGTGTCGGTGTGATGCGGATAGCTGCCCCAGTCGGTGCTCAGATCGCCGAACTCCAGCGACTGCATGGCGCCGAGCAGCGCGCGCTGGTGGATGCGCACGGAATCGGTCAGCGTGCCGTCGACGTCGAGAACCAGAATGCTGTCTTTTTCGAAGCTCGCCTGCATGGCTGAAGAGGGGTTCCTGCGGTCACTGGAGGGGGTCGCGCCAAAGTCTCGGGTGTTTCGGAGTGTACGAACTCGGCGCGTCAAAAAAAACGCGGCGGATGACACCCGATACGCCGTTTGCGACATGCAGGACTACGTTATTTGATAGCTTGACGTGCATCAAGAGGGTGACCCTGCCGGCTTGCGAGTCTGACCGGCGTTCGCTACACCACCGCGCCGCGCAGGCTCGGCGGCGCTTCGCGCAGCAGCGACGCGAGCCGCCGCAGGCCGCTCGCGAGCCGCTCGGGCTCCTTCACGCCGCCCAGCGAGATGCGGATGGCGTTGGGGGCGTCGGGCGCCAGGCAGAAGGCGTCGGCCGGGGTCACCGCGAGGCCCTCGGCGCGTGCGGCCATCGTCAGCTCGCGCGCCGTCCATGGCGCCGGCAGCGGCTGCCACAGATGAATGCCCTGCGCGATCGCTTCGTTCGTTCCCTTCGTTTCCCTTGTTTGCTTTGCCTCCTTCGCGATTCGCCCGCCGCCCAGAATGCCGGCCGCGATCGCCTGACGCTGCGCCGCCGCGGCGCTTACACCGGCCAGAATGCGCTCGGCCATGCCGTTGTGAATCCACTGCGTGGCGAGCCCCGTCATGAGCGGCGGCGCCATCAGCGCGAATGCGCGCAGCGCCGTGAGAAAGGCGTCGCGCCGGCTGGCGTCGGCCAGGCGGACGTAGGCCGTGCGCAGGCCCGGCGTGAGGCACTTGGACAGTGTGGCGACGTAATGCACACGGTGCGGCGCGAGACGCGCAAGCGGCGGGGGCGCGTTGCGCGCGAGGCGCCAGTAGGGATCGTCCTCGATGAACGTGAGGTCGAGGGTTTCGGCAAGCTCGAGCAGCTCGCGGCGGCGCTGCTCCGGCATGGTGCGCGTCGTCGGGTTCTGCAGCGTCGGATTCAGATAGACGAGCCGTGCGCCGTGTTCGCGCGCGCGGGCGGCGAGGGCGTCGGGCAGCATGCCCTCGCCGTCGGTCGCCACGGCCTCGAGATGGCGCCCGAGCGTGCGCGCCGCACTGCGCAGTCCCGGGTAGACGATCGGCTCGCACAGCACCGTGTCGTCGCGCGCCGTGTCCGCGAGCAACAGAGCCGCCAGCGTGGCCTGCGCGCCGGGGCATACGAGTATCTCGGAAGGCTCGATCGAACCGAGCATCGGCGCGAGCCACAACGCGCCGGCCTGCCGGTCGGCCATTCCGCCGTCGCCCAACTGATACGCCATGAGCCGCGAGGCGTCGGTATGCCGGAGCACTTCGTCGACGCCCTGCCGCAGCAGCTCGCCCAGGAAAATGTCAGCGGGCGCGGGCGGAATGTTCATCCCCAGATCGAGGACCTGGTCGAGCGCCACGCGCGGCGTACTGACGAACGTGCCGAGCGGGCCCCGGCCTTCGATCGCATGACGCTCGCGCGCCCGGTTGTAGGCCCGCGTGACCGTCGTGAAGTCGATGCCGAGCCACGAAGCGAGCTCGCGCTGCGCGGGCAGGCGGTCGCCGGGACGCAGCCGGCCGTCCGCCACGGACTGCTCGATGAAGCTTGCCAGCCGCAGATACCGCGGACCTTTGCCGGTGGCGAGTGCGGGCTTCCAGAAGGTGGCACGCAGGGTGTCGTGGAAGGCGTCCATGGGAAATGTGGCGGTATGTATGGATATTTTGCCGACGAAGGCGTGATTTGCTGAGTGTAATTTGCATACATGAGGGTGGCAACCGCGAAAATGCGTGGCACCGGCGCCCGTCGCGCCGCTCCTCGCGCCGCAGGGCTGAGCGTGATCGACGGGGTGACGCGACGGAGCGGCGGAACCGCACTCGCATGGACCCAGCGGCAATCAACGACTTACGGGGCGAAATCGCGCGCGAAAGCGTTGACACTTGCATTGACGCCATGTATAGTCGCAGGCTCCGGTTTTTCCGGCGGTATGCCCGTGCCCAATGCAAAAGGCTTTTGCATCAAGCGTTTAGATGCGGACAAACCGCGGGTTTGGCTGGAGAGTACGCAGTAAAGTCGCATGGCGGTCCGCCTTGACTGCCACGCTTTTGACACATTTAGGAAATCACAATGCCAACGATTAACCAATTGGTCCGCAAGCCGCGCACCTCTGCTCAAATCAAGAGCAAGAGCCCGGCCCTGCAGGACTGCCCGCAGCGTCGCGGCGTGTGCACCCGTGTGTACACCACGACGCCGAAGAAGCCGAACTCCGCTCTGCGTAAGGTCGCCAAGGTGCGCCTGACGAACGGTTTCGAAGTCATTTCGTACATCGGTGGTGAAGGCCACAACCTGCAGGAACACTCGGTCGTGCTGATCCGCGGCGGTCGTGTGAAGGACTTGCCGGGTGTGCGTTACCACATGGTGCGCGGCAGCCTCGACACGCAAGGCGTCAAGGACCGTAAGCAGGCCCGTTCGAAGTACGGCGCGAAGCGTCCGAAGGCCTGAGCGGCTGAGCGGATATACGTTCGGTGATGGTGTTCATCGTCACTGAGTAAGTGGTCACTCGGCCGAGAAGCGGCTAGTAGGTGGCCTGGAGCCTGGCTCCAACTGAATTTATTAAGGAAGAAATCATGCCGCGTCGTCGCGAAGTCCCCAAGCGCGAAGTGTTGCCCGATCCGAAGTTCGGCAACGTTGATGTCGCTAAATTCATGAACGTGCTCATGCTTGCCGGCAAGAAGTCGGTGGCCGAGCGCATCGTTTATGGTGCTTTCGAGCAGATCCAAACCAAGGCGGGCAAGGATCCGCTGGAAGTCTTCAACACCGCTCTCGGCAACGTGAAGCCGGTCGTTGAAGTCAAAAGCCGCCGTGTTGGCGGTGCAAACTATCAAGTTCCGGTCGAAGTGCGTCCGTCGCGTCGTATGGCATTGGCGATGCGTTGGTTGCGTGAGGCCGCGAAAAAGCGTAGCGAGAAGTCGATGGCCCTGCGTCTCGCAGGCGAGCTGATCGAAGCCTCGGAAGGCCGTGGCGGCGCCATGAAGAAGCGTGACGAAGTTCACCGCATGGCCGAAGCCAACAAGGCATTCTCGCACTTCCGCTTCTGACGCAGGCAGGCAGTACCTAAAGCAGAAACCGGGGCGGGTGCGCATGAAAAATTGCGCCTCGCCCGTTTGTGTTAGTAGCCCCCTCAAAAATGGCGGCTACATTGAAAGAGGCTTAAAGTGGCTCGTACAACCCCTATCGAGCGCTACCGCAACATCGGTATCAGCGCTCACATCGACGCCGGCAAGACCACGACGACCGAGCGCATTCTGTTCTACACCGGTGTGAACCACAAGATCGGTGAAGTGCATGATGGCGCCGCGACGATGGACTGGATGGAGCAGGAGCAGGAGCGCGGCATCACGATCACGTCGGCCGCCACGACCTGCTTCTGGTCCGGCATGGCCAACAACTATCAAAAGCACCGCATCAACATCATCGACACCCCGGGTCACGTCGACTTCACGATTGAAGTCGAGCGTTCGATGCGTGTTCTCGATGGCGCGTGCATGGTCTACTGTGCCGTGGGCGGCGTGCAGCCGCAGTCCGAAACCGTGTGGCGTCAGGCCAACAAGTACGGCGTGCCGCGTCTGGCGTTCGTCAACAAGATGGACCGCACCGGCGCGAACTTCTTCAAGGTCTACGACCAGCTCAAGACGCGCCTGAAGGCTAACCCGGTGCCGGTGGTGGTGCCGATCGGCGCCGAGGAAAACTTCAAGGGCGTGGTCGACCTCATCAAGATGAAGGCGATCATCTGGGACGAGGCAACGCAAGGCATGAAGTTCGACTACGTCGACATTCCGGCCGAGCTGCAGGCCGACGCCCAGAAGTGGCGCGAGAGCATGGTCGAAGCCGCTGCCGAGTCGAGCGAAGAGATGATGAACAAGTACCTCGAGGAGGGCGACCTCACCGAGGCTGAAATCATCCAGGGTCTGCGCACGCGTACCATCGCCTGCGAAATCCAGCCGATGCTGTGCGGTACCGCGTTCAAGAACAAGGGTGTGCAGCGCATGCTGGACGCCGTGATCGACTTCCTGCCGTCGCCGGTCGACATTCCGCCGGTCAAGGGTACGGACGAGAAGGAACAGCCGGCCGAGCGCAAGGCCTCGGACGACGAGAAGTTCTCGTCGCTGGCGTTCAAGATCATGACGGACCCGTTCGTCGGTCAGCTGATCTTCTTCCGCGTCTACTCGGGCGTCGTGAACAAGGGCGACACGCTGCTGAACTCGGTCAAGGGCAAGAAGGAACGCCTGGGCCGTATCGTGCAGATGCACGCCAACCAGCGTGAAGAAATCGACGAAGTGCGCGCCGGTGACATCGCTGCCGCCGTGGGCCTGAAGGACGCCACGACGGGCGATACGCTGTGCGATCCGTCGGCGCCGATCGTGCTCGAGCGCATGGTGTTCCCGGAGCCGGTGATCTCGCAGGCCGTCGAGCCGAAGACCAAGGCCGACCAGGAGAAGATGGGCCTCGCCCTGAACCGCCTGGCGCAGGAAGATCCGTCGTTCCGCGTGCGCACCGATGAAGAGTCGGGCCAGACCATCATTTCGGGCATGGGCGAGCTCCACCTCGAAATTCTGGTCGATCGCATGAAGCGCGAATTCGGCGTGGAAGCCAACATCGGCGCACCGCAAGTTGCTTACCGCGAAACCATTCGCAAGTCGGCAGCGGACGTCGAAGGCAAGTTCGTCAAGCAGTCGGGCGGTCGCGGCCAGTACGGTCACGCTGTCATTACGCTTGAGCCGAGCGAGCAGGGCGCGGGCTACAAGTTCATCGACGAGATCAAGGGTGGCGTGATCCCGCGCGAATACATTCCGGCC
Source organism: Pandoraea nosoerga (assembly GCF_902459585.1). Classification (GTDB taxonomy): domain Bacteria; phylum Pseudomonadota; class Gammaproteobacteria; order Burkholderiales; family Burkholderiaceae; genus Pandoraea; species Pandoraea nosoerga. The sequence goes on along the minus strand of NZ_CABPSC010000024.1, from coordinate 1,137 downwards.
GTCGACAAGGGTATTCAGGACACCCTCGCGACCGGTGTGCTCGCCGGCTTCCCGGTGGTCGACGTCACGGTTCGCCTGACGTTCGGTTCGTACCACGATGTGGACTCGAACGAAAACGCGTTCCGCATGGCCGGTTCGATGGCTTTCAAGGAAGCCATGCGCCGCGCCAACCCGGTCATCCTCGAGCCGATGATGGCCGTGGAAGTGGAAACGCCGGAAGACTACATGGGCAACGTGATGGGCGACCTGTCGAGCCGTCGCGGCATCGTGCAGGGCATGGACGACATGGTGGGCGGCGGCAAGATCGTGCGCGCCGAAGTGCCGCTGTCGGAAATGTTCGGCTACTCGACGTCGCTGCGTTCGCTGACCCAGGGCCGCGCCACGTACACGATGGAGTTCAAGCACTACGCTGAAGCTCCGAAGAACGTGAGCGAAGCCATCATCAGCTCGAAGAGCAAGTAATTTGACGGGTGTTCGCATCGCGCGATGCGCACACCCAACTCACTGTTAAATCGTCTATTCAGTATCTGAGGATTCGGAAATGGCAAAGGAAAAATTCGAGCGGACCAAGCCGCACGTGAACGTTGGCACCATCGGTCACGTTGACCATGGCAAGACCACCCTGACCGCCGCTATCGCAACGGTTCTGTCGTCGAAGTTCGGCGGCGAGGCGAAGAAGTACGACGAAATCGACGCGGCGCCGGAAGAAAAGGCACGCGGCATCACGATCAACACCGCGCACATCGAGTACGAGACGGCCAACCGCCACTACGCGCACGTTGACTGCCCGGGCCACGCCGACTACGTCAAGAACATGATTACGGGTGCTGCGCAGATGGACGGCGCCATCCTGGTTTGCTCGGCTGCTGACGGCCCGATGCCGCAAACGCGCGAGCACATTCTGCTGGCCCGTCAGGTTGGCGTGCCGTACATCATCGTGTTCCTGAACAAGTGCGACATGGTGGATGACGCCGAGCTGCTCGAGCTCGTGGAGATGGAAGTTCGCGAACTGCTGTCGAAGTACGACTTCCCGGGCGACGACCTGCCGATCATCAAGGGCTCGGCCAAGCTGGCGCTCGAGGGCGACAAGGGCGAGCTGGGCGAAGCCGCGATCATGGCGCTGGCCGAAGCGCTGGA
>NZ_CABPSC010000023.1 GCF_902459585.1 Pandoraea nosoerga | reverse complement strand
TGCCGGGCGTCTATCTGTTGACGCAGGCCGCGTTGGACGCGGCCCGAACCACAAAGAAGGTTGCATAGGGCGAGCCATAACAGCACCAGACAAACGCCGGGGCCCCCCGGCGTTTTTTATGGCCGCGGAAAAAGCCGGAACGCCGACAGCGCCGAATCCTATACTCCAGATCACCGGCGTGGTGCGCGAAAGCGAATTGCGCACCGAAACCGTGCCGGAAGGGGGGCATAGCTCGGGCATATTTATTGCTCGATCTCGACACAGCAATCTGCGGAGAAGCATATGGTCGAGAGCTATAACGAGATGGCGAGCGTCACGGGCGCGACGCGTTCGCACTACCGGCGATTTGACGACTGGCTGAAGTGCCAGTCCGACGATGTCTTGCACCATAAGCGCGCCGAAGCCGATCTGGCGTTTCGCCGGGTGGGGATCACCTTTGCCGTGTATGGGAATGATGCGGGGACCGAGCGACTGATTCCCTTCGACCTGATCCCGAGAATCATTCCCGCACATGAGTGGCAGACCCTGCAGACCGGCTTGCGCCAGCGAGTCGAGGCATTGAATCGGTTCGTCCACGACGTCTACCACGAACAGGAGATATTGCGAGCCGGCGTGATTCCGCCCGAGCAGGTGCTCATGAACGCGCAGTATCGCCCCGAGATGCAGGGCGTGGACGTGCCCGGCGGCATATACGCGCACATCGCCGGCGTGGATGTCGTCAGAGCGGGAACCGGCGACGACGGTGCCTTCTACGTGCTGGAGGACAACCTGCGTGTTCCGTCCGGCGTCTCGTACATGCTCGAGAACCGAAAGATGATGATGCGCCTGTTCCCCGAGCTGTTCGCGAGGAACCGCATTGCGCCGGTCGAGCATTACCCCGATCTACTGCTCGACAGCTTGCGCGCGGTCGCCCCGACGGGCGTTGACGACCCCACCGTCGTCGTCATGACGCCGGGCATCTACAACTCCGCGTACTTCGAGCACGCCTTCCTCGCCCAGCAAATGGGGATCGAACTGGTCGAGGGGCAGGACCTGTTCGTCGAGGATAACCTCGTCTACATGCGAACCACCAACGGCCCCAAACGCGTCGACGTCATCTACCGGCGCATCGACGACGACTTCCTCGATCCGCTCGCATTCCGCGCCGACTCCACGCTGGGCGTGCCCGGCCTGCTGAGCGTGTACCGGGCCGGACGCGTCACGCTGGCCAACGCCATTGGCACCGGCGTGGCGGACGACAAGTCCATCTACCCGTTCGTGCCCGACATGATCGAGTTCTACCTCGGCGAAAAGCCGATCCTGAACAACGTTCCGACCTACCAATGCCGCCGTGCGGACGACCTCGCATATACGCTCGAGCATCTCGGCGAACTCGTCGTCAAGGAAGTCCACGGCGCGGGCGGATACGGCATGCTTGTCGGCCCGGCGTCCACCCGGGCGGAAATCGAGGCCTTCCGCGAACGGCTCATCGCGAAGCCGGACGGTTACATCGCGCAGCCCACGCTGGCGCTGTCCGCCTGCCCGACTTTCGTCGAAGCCGGGATCGCGCCGCGGCACATCGACCTGAGGCCGTTCGTGCTGTCGTCGGGCAAGAGCGTGACCATGGTGCCCGGCGGCCTCACGCGGGTGGCGTTGACCGAAGGTTCGCTCGTCGTCAACTCGTCGCAGGGCGGGGGCACGAAAGACACCTGGGTGCTCGAAAAGTAATCGCGAGAACACACCGACCAAAGCCGATCGACCAAAGCCGATCGACCAAAGCAACGCTCCGAAAGCAGCCAACGGAAGGCAGCCAGCGGAATGAAGCAGCCATCGGAAGGCAGCCCGTACTGACAAGACCGAATACCCCTCGGAAATCCATCATGCTCAGCCGCACCGCCGATCACCTGTTCTGGATGGCCCGCTACATGGAGCGGGCAGAAAACACGGCACGTCTTCTGGACGTCAATCTACAGAATCTGCTGCTGCCGCAGGATGCCATCGACGACGAAGACGACACCGAGCCGCCCGTGCCCACGAGCGCCTTCGACGACGAAGCCGGCTGGCGCGCCACGCTGCGCATCTCCGAGCTCGAGCCTGCATTCAACCGCAAACACTCGCGCGCCACGCGGGCCAACGTGCTCGACTTTGTCGTGCGTGACCGCGACAATCCCTCGAGTATTGCCTGCTGCCTCGCGGCAGCCCGCGAAAACGCGCGCGCCGTGCGCGGCACCCTGACCACCGAACTGTGGGAAACCGTCAACAGCACCTGGCTCGAGTTTCCCAGAATGCTCGACCTGCTCGAACACGATCCTGCCCACCTGTTCGAATGGGTCAAAGTGCGCTCCCACCTTTCGCGCGGCGTGAGCTTCGGCACCTTGTTCCAGGACGACGCGTTCTACTTCACGCGCCTCGGCCTTTTTCTCGAACGCGCCGACAACACCGCGCGGATTCTCGACGTGCGCTTTCATGAGGCCGTGCGCGCCGACCGGGCCGGTCCCCATGCGTCGCATCCCACCGACTTCTACTACTGGTCTGCCGTGCTGCGCAGCGTGTCCGGGTTCGAGATCTACCGAAAGGTCTATCGCGACGTCATTACCCCCGAGCGTGTCGTGGAACTCCTCATGCTCAATCCCCACATGCCGCGCTCGCTGCTCGCGTCCCTCAACGGCGTGTGCGAGAACCTGGCCACGCTCTCCAACGCCCAGTCTGGCGACGTCGAGCGATATGCCGGCAAACTGCAAGCCGAACTCAAGTACACCGATATCCGGCAAATCCAGCAACAGGGACTGCACGCCGTACTCACCGAGTTTCTCGAACGCGTGTCCGTGCTCGGCAACAAGATCAGCCAGACCTTCCTGATTCCGCTCGCCGCCTGACACCATGCGCCTGACCATCCGTCACGAAACCACCTACCGCTACGACTCGCCGGTGCGCTACACCATCCAGCAGTTGCGGCTCACGCCTGCGGCCTCAGGCGGGCAGCGCATAGTGCAATGGCGGCTGAGCGCGCCTGGCAAACTCACTGCTGCCCGAGACGCCTATGGCAACGACATGCACACCCTCGTGCTGCACCAGCCGCACAGCGAGATCCGCCTGCTTGCCGAGGGAGAGGTGGAAACCACGCCGCTCGTCGACGGCAGGCTCGGCGAGACGACTCATGCCGTTCCAGTGTTATCCTTCGCCAGCCCGACGCCGCTCACCGCGCGCAGCGAAGCCATCGATGCGCTGGCAGGGGCCGCGGGCGTGGCGACCGTTGACGACTTGCTCGCGCTTGCCGCCGCTATTTGTGACGCCGTCGACTACGAGTCCGGCATTACCGCGGTGACCAGTACCGCGGCGCAGGCGCTGGCGCTGGGGCGCGGCGTCTGCCAGGACCACGCGCACCTCATGCTTGCCGTGTGCCGGGCGCGTGGGGTGCCGGCGCGTTACGTCAGCGGATACATCGATCCCGGCGACGTACCGCACGCCGCCAGCCACGCGTGGGTCGACGTCTGGGTCGACGGCGCGGGTTGGGTCAGCATCGACGTGACGCACGCCTGCTTTGCCAGCGGCAACTACTGCCGGCTGGCCGTCGGGCGCGATTACGAATCGGCCGCGCCCGTGCGAGGCATGCGCAGCGGCGGGGCGACGGAGGCGCTGCACGTGAACGTCATCGTCGACGCCGCGCCGATCGATCGACAACAATAGACTTTCGTGCGACGCTGCCGACGCTTCGCAAGATTCGCAAGACAGGAACGACATGACGTACTGCGTGGCCATGAAGCTCGACGCCGGGCTGGTCTTTCTCTCCGATACCCGCACCAATGCGGGCGTCGATCACGTGAGCACCTTCCGCAAGATGCTCGTGTTCGAGCAGGCGGGCGAGCGCGTGCTCGTACTGCTCTCGGCGGGCAACCTTGCGGTGACGCAGGCCGTGCGCCAGCAACTCATCGACGCACGCGACACCGATACGCTGTGGAACGCCAAATCCATGACCGATGTCGCGCGCGTCGTCGGCCAGGCCATCCGCGACGTCTACGCGCGAGACGCCAAGGCGCTCGAGACCTTCGGCGTCGACTTCAACTGCAGCTTCCTGCTCGGCGGACAGATCGCCGGCGCGCCGAGCCGCCTGTTCCAACTGTACTCCGCAGGCAACTTCATCGAAGCATCCTCCGTCAATCCGTACTTCCAGATCGGCGAGTCGAAGTACGGCAAGCCCATCATCGACCGGCTCGTGACGCCGGCCACGTCGCTCGACGACGGAGCGAAATGCGCGTTGATCTCCATGGATTCCACGCTGCGCTCCAATGTCTCGGTAGGCCTGCCGCTCGACCTGCTCGTGTACGAGGAAAATTCGCTGCGGGTGACGCGCTTTGCATCGCTGGACGACGAGAACGTGTACTACCGGATGATTCACGACACGTGGGGGGCGCGTTTGCGCCAGGTGTTCAACGAACTGCCCGAGCCCCAATGGGCTGCGGTGACGCCGGGCGCCCCGACGGCCTTGCCGCCGTTCGCCGCGCCGCCCGAAGGCATTCCGGGCGCCGCGCAGCCGGGCAGCGTGCAGTCGCTCGCGCAGACCTTCTCGCTGAAGATACCGTCCTGAGCGGCCTCGGGAACGGTAGCGGAAACGGAAACGGAAACGAAAATGGCAACGGAAACGGCGTGACCGTCGGGCCGCGCCGTTTCTTCGTTGAACCGCGCCGCTCAGCGCATCGCCGCAGCGGGCAACAACTTCTCGCCGCGTGCATGGCGCCAGTAGAGCCAGACGCTGACGGCGAGCGTCACTGTTTCCGTGATCAGCAGCGTGTACCAGATGGCTTCGCCGCCGAGCCATGCGTCGAGCCACCACAGCATACCGAGCAGCAGCACCCAACTGCGCAGCATTGCAATGACCGCGGACGGGCCCGGTGCTTCCACCGCCGTCAGGAAGCCGGCCACGATCAGGTTGCCGGCCGCCGGCAGGAAGGCGAGGGCGTACCACAGCACCGCGTGTTCGAGAATCGACCACGCCTGTCCGCCCGACGGCAGGAACGCGAACGTCAGCGGACGCGCCAGCGTTGCCATCGCGATGGCCACCGCCAGCGAGAAGCCCAGTACCGCCATCACGCCGAGCCGGAACGACCCGCGCAGCGATCGCGTGTCGCGGGCGCCGCGATAGAAACTGATCATCGGCTGCATGCTCTGCACGAGGGCGACCATCGTGACAGTGGCGCCGAGCGTCATGTATTCCAGGATGGCATACGCCGCGAGACCCGGCTCGCCGAAATTCGCCAGGATCACGCGATTGAAGGCGAATACTGTTACCGCGGGGGCGATCGCGCCGAGAAACTCGGACGCACCGTTGTACATGGCGCGCCAGACGTGGACCGTGCCGCCGCCAAACGCCTGCGCCGCGGGCACGACCTTGCGCGCGAGCCACAGGTGATAGGCGAACATTGCGCTGCTCGAGACCATCATCGAGATACCCGTTGCCAGCGACGCGCCGTACATCCCCATACCGCGCACGACAATCAGCCAGTAGTCCAGCGCCACGTTGGCGAGCGCGCCGAGGAACATCGCGTAGAGGCCGAAGCGCGCGGCGCGCGCGCCCTCCACGCGAAGAAACAGCTCCATGGCGTACAGACCATTGGCGAACAGCACGAACCATCCCCAGCCCGAGAGATAGGCCACCACGTCGTTCGTGATGGCGCCTTGCGCGCCGAGCGCGGCAGCGATCTCGTGCCTGAACGCCAGTAGGCCGGCGCTCATCGCGATGCCGGAGGCGAACATCACCCAGAGCACCTGTGAGAACGCCCGACGCGCATCGGCGTGTCGCTGCTCGCCAAGCAGACGAGCGATCAGTGTGGCGCCGCCCACGCCGACCATCACGCTGATCGCGTAGGGGACGTAGAGCAGCGGTACGACCAGATTCAATGCGGCCAACGCCTGTTGGCCGACGTGACGGCCGATGAAAATGCCGTCGATCAGCGTGTAGACGGTGTAGACCCAGCCCGACAGGATCGTCGGAACCGCGAGCGACGTGAACTGCTTGAGCAGGGACGTCCTCGCGCCCTGTAGCGTGTTGGAAGCGTTGGAATGCGTGGATAGAGACATGGTCCCCCCGATGACAAATCGCCGCGTCGTGTCGGGACGCGGCTCACCGTGGCTTGCACATCGAAAAATGCCGAGAATTCGAAGCGATGGATCGCCACCCACGCGCAAGCGACGGCGTGGGCGCGCTGCCCGTAACGAACGTGCGCACGGACAGGCCGGCGGGCGTGCGCTGGCGAGCCGCGCACAAAGGCCCGCTAGCGTGGCCCGGAGAGGGACGGCGGAAACATCGCCTGGTGCAGATGCAACCAGACAACGCCTTGCCGTGAAGCGGAAAAAAGAAGAAAGCTCATGGAGTCTCGTGACGTGACGTGGACGTGGCCTGCCGGTCATCTGACGTCATGGGAGGGTTGGCCGATGCCGCCGCTGCCCCAAAACACCACGCCCGGACTGCCGGACGCGTGATAGAGACCTCTGTCCCCGAGACGAAGTTCCCGGGGGCTCGTTTCCGTGAGCCCCCCGCCGCACGCGACATCGGCCTCACGCGGGACGAGGGCGCCGCGTAGCGCACATAAAAAAGGGGCGCCGAAGCGCCCCAACATGGGTCCAGCAAGAAGGACGGTCCGGCCGCTATTGTTGCGCGCCGCCGTTGAACCAGGCGGCGATCTTCTGGCGTTCGTCGTCGGTCATCTGGGTCACGTTGCCCAGCGGCATCGACTTGAGCGCCACGGCCTGCTGATAAATGCGCTGCGCGTTCTGAGAGATCTCCGCCGGCGTGTCGAGCATCACGCCTGCCGGTGCGCTGCCCATCATCGTCGGTTTGGCCGAGTGGCAGGTGGCGCACCGTTGCGTGACGATCGGCTGGATCTCCGAGAGCTTCACCGCGGGGGCGGCGGCTTCACCGTGCGCGCCAGCGGCGGGAGCGGGCGCCGGGCGCGGCGCGGCGAACACCGCCACGCCGGCGAGCAGGGCGGCGCCCGCGACCGGCAGCGCATACAGATTCTTGCCTGCGTGACGCAGCACGAAGAACTGACGAATCATCGCGCCCGCAGCCATGATGATCGTGAGGATCACCCAGTTGTACGGATTGCTGTACGTGAACGCGTAGTGGTTGCTGATCATGATGAACACGACCGGCAGCGTGAAATACGTGTTGTGCACCGAGCGTTGCTTGCCGAGCTTGCCCCAGATCGGGTTCGGAACTTCCCCCTTCGAGAGCGCGGCCACACTCTTGCGCTGCCCCGGAATGATCCAGAAGAACACATTGGCCGACATCGAGGTGGCCATCATCGCCCCCACGATCAGGAATGCGGCGCGGCCGGCGAAGATGTGCGTCGTCGCGTATGTTGCGGCGATCACGAACAGCGCCACGGCAACACCGAGCACGCGCTCGTTCTTGCCCAGCATGCGGCACAGGAAGTCATAGACGAACCAGCCGCCGATCAGAAACGCCACCGCGAGGCCCACGGCCTGACCCGGTTGCAGATCCATCACGTTCTTGTCGATGAGATACGTCTGCGGCTGCAGCAGGTACAGCACACAGAACAGGGCGAAGCCCGAGAGCCATGTGGTATACGACTTCCACTTCGACCAGTGCAGGTCTTCCGGCATCTGCGGCGGCGAATTCAGGTATTTCTGCGCGTGATAGAAACCGCCGCCGTGCACCGACCACATCTCGCCGAACACGCCTTTTTGCTTGTCTTCGGCGGCCTTGGGCGGCTTCAGGCCGTTGTCCAGCATCACGAAATAGAACGACTCGCCAATCCATGCGATCGCCGCCACCACATGCAGCCAGCGCAGCAACAGATTGACCCAGTCGGTAATAAACGCTTCCATCTTATGTTCTCCTCAACTGCCTGACGTTCACGCTCGCGCTTGTCTTAGCTGCCGCGATACGTGGAAAAGCTCCACGGCGACACCAGAAGGGGCACGTGGTAATGCTGCGAAGGCTCCGCAATGCCGAAGCGCAACACGACGCGATCGACGAAGCGCGGCGTGGGCACTTCCACGCCCTGGGCGGCGAAGTAGTCGCCCGCGTGAAATACCAGCTCGTATTCGCCGGCGACGAACTCCTCGCCTTCGAGCAGCGGCTTGTCGCAACGGCCGTCGTGATTGGTCTGCACGTCACGCAGCGAACGGCGCTCGCCGTCCACGCGCCAGAGCTCCACACGAATGCCCGCGCCCGGCTTGCCGTGCGATGTATCAAGTACGTGGGTAGTCAGTCGTCCCATGATGTCTCCTGTGATGGATGGCTGCATTGTAGGGAGATGGCAGCCGGACAACGCGCGCAATACCAAAGATAAAAACGCGCACATACCCCGCCAAGTCGGACAGAAAGATGACAGGCCTCAATATGCCGGCAAGCGATCTCGAATGGAGGCCCGATGCACAGAACCGGGGATTTTCGTCACCCTTATTTGATTCTGTTATCCAGCTTATAACGCTTGGCGCATGAGGCGTTTTCACGGTGGGAGACCACCCGCCCGGAAAGCCCAATGCCTGCGTGCATGCTTGGGGAAAACCCGCAACGCATGATAAGCATTCATGCATACGTTCTATGAAAAAAACACTATAGCCGGCGCCGGTCTTGCCGCAAAAGGCGTCGGCCTGCACCATTGAGCCACCCCAAAAATATCAATCAAACAGCCCCCCTGGGACGGAGACGCAATGAGTGTGACAACCAAAGCCGTGGTGGATCCGGTCGACGAGCGACTGCCGATCGGAAAACTGTTCATGCTGGGCCTGCAACACGTGCTGGTGATGTATGCGGGCGCGGTAGCCGTGCCGCTCATCATCGGCGGCGCCCTTGGCTTGCCCAAGGACCAGATCGCCTTCCTCATTTCCGCCGACCTGATGTGCTGCGGCATCGCAACCCTCCTGCAGAGCGTGGGGGTGGGCCGCTTCGGCATCCGCATGCCGGTCATCATGGCCGTGACGTTCGCGGCCGTCGGACCGATGCTCGCCATTGGCACCAATCCGTCGCTCGGCCTGCCCGGCATCTTCGGGGCGACCATCGCCTCGGGCGTCATCGGCACGCTCGTGGCGCCCGTCGTCGGCAAGCTGTTGCGCTTCTTCCCGCCGATCGTCACCGGCATCGTGATCACGTCCATCGGTCTGACCATCATCGGCGTGGGCATCAACTGGGCGGCCGGCGGCGTGGGCAACCCCGATTACGGTGATCCGGTCTACCTTGGCGTGTCGTTCGCGGTGCTCGTCTTCATTCTGCTGGTCACGCGTTTCGTGAAGGGCTTCTTCTCGAACATCGCCGTGCTGCTGGGCATTCTGTTCGGCTTCGTGATCGCGTTGCTGCTGCACAAGGTGAACTTCGACGGTCTCGATCAGGTGAAGTGGTTCGACATCGTGCTGCCGTTTCACTTCGGCATGCCGGTCTTCGATCCGTGGGCGATCCTCACGCTCACCATCGTGATCCTGATCACGTTCATCGAATCGACGGGCATGTTCCTCGCGCTCGGCGAAATCGTCGGCAAGCCCGTCGACGAGAAGACGCTCGTGGCCGGCCTGCGCGTGGACGGCGTGGCCACCGTGATCGGCGGCGTGTTCAACACGTTCCCGCACACGTCGTTCTCGCAGAACATCGGTCTGGTTGGCGTGACGGGGGTGAAGAGCCGCTGGGTCTGCGCGGCCGCGGGCGTCATCCTCCTCGTGTTCGGCCTGATTCCCAAGATGTCGGTGGTCGTCGCCTCGATTCCGCAATTCGTGCTCGGCGGCGCGGGCGTGGTGATGTTCGGCATGGTGCTCGCCACGGGCATCAAGATCCTGTCGAAGGTCGACTACTCGAACAACCGCTACAACCTGTATATCGTGGCGATCAGCATCGGCATGGCCATGATTCCGGTCGCGTCGAACAAGTTTTTCGCCAAGATGCCCGAGCAGTTGGCCCCGTTGCTCCATAGTGGCATTCTGCTCGCGACGCTCTCGGCCGTGATCCTCAACGCTTACTTCAACGGCTTCAAGGCGCCGGTGGCCAACGGCCACGGCAAGCCCAACGGCGCGGGCATGGGGCTCGAGGCGCACTGAGCGCGGCGCCCCGTTCGTTCACAGGTCATCGATTCCACGTCACTACACCATGACAACCCGTTCTCAAACCAGCAAAACACTGCTCGTCAAGAATGCCGACGTCCTCGTCACGATGGATGCCGGCCGTCGCGAGATCGCCCGCGGCGGGCTTTACGTGGAAGACAACCGAATCGTGGCCGTCGGCACCAGCGACACGCTGCCGGCCACCGCCGACGAAGTGCTCGACCTGAGCGGGCACGTCGTCATCCCGGGCCTCGTGAACACGCATCACCACATGTACCAGAGCCTCACGCGCGCCATTCCGGCCGCGCAGGACGGCGAGCTGTTCAACTGGCTGACGAACCTCTACCCGGTGTGGGCGAACCTCACGCCGGAGATGATCCGCGTCTCGACGCAGACGGCCATGGCCGAGTTGCTGCTCTCGGGCTGCACGACGTCGAGCGATCATCTCTATATCTACCCGAACGGCTGCAAGCTCGACGACAGCATCGAGGCGGCCGCCGAGATCGGCATGCGTTTTCACGCGAGCCGCGGCAGCATGAGCGTGGGGCAGAGCCAGGGCGGCCTGCCGCCCGACCGCGTGGTCGAGCGTGAAGCGGACATCCTCGCGGACACGCAGCGACTCATCGAGACGTATCACGACGCGGGCCGCTACGCGATGTTGCGCGTGGTCGTGGCGCCGTGCTCGCCGTTCTCCGTCAGTCGCGACCTCATGCGCGAGTCGGCGGCGATGGCGCGCCACTATGGCGTGTCGCTGCACACGCACCTGGCGGAGAACGTCAACGATATTGCATACAGCCGCGAGAAGTTCGGCATGACGCCGGCCGAGTATGCGCAGGACCTGGGCTGGGTCGGGCACGACGTATGGCACGCCCACTGCGTGCAGCTCGACGACGCCGGCATCGCGCTTTTCGCGAAGACGGGCACCGGTGTGGCGCATTGCCCGTGCTCGAACATGCGGCTCGCCTCGGGCATCGCGCCGATCCGCCGCATGCGCGACGCCGGCGTGCCGGTCGGTCTCGGCGTGGACGGCTCGGCGTCCAACGATGCGGGACACATGATCAACGAGGCGCGTCAGGCCTTGCTGTTGCAGCGCGTCGGCTTCGGCCCGAACGCGATGACGGCGCGCGAAGCGCTGGAGATTGCGACCGTGGGCGGCGCGCGCGTGCTCGGGCGCGACGACATCGGCGTGCTCGCCGCGGGCATGGCGGCCGACTTCGTGGCGTTCGACACGCGCGGCGTCGGCATGGCCGGCGGCCTGCACGATCCGGTCGCGGCGCTGGTCTTCTGTAATCCCGGACAAGCCGCGTACAGCGTGGTGAACGGACGCGTGGTGGTGCGCGAAGGGCGTCTGACGACGCTCGACCTGCCGTCGCTCGTCACGCGTCACAACGCGCTGGCGCGGCAACTGGCCGAGGCTTCCCGGTGAAGCGTTGCCATGCCGGCCGCATATTCATGGTGTGCGGCCGAGCGTGGCAATGGGCAAGCGGGAAGTCGGGGGCGGGGTTCCTGTGCATGGGGAACGCCGCCATGCGGTTCGGCGGAGCGGTGGGGGCCGCTCCGCCGGTAAAACCGGTGCGCGGCCACGCGTGGGGCGCCGCACCGCGTGCCGACCGGCGAGCGCCCCGGCACTTCGGCGATCAGGGTTGCGCCCGGGCGTCGAGCAGCGTGCGCGTGGCGTCGGAGATCACGCTGCGCAGCCAGCGCACTTCGTCCGAGTAGTGGGTGCGCTCATGCCAGAGCTGGTAGTACTGCATCGGCGGAAAGTCGATCGGCGTCTCGAGCACGGTCAGCGGCAGAAATTCCGCGTAGTGATCGGCGAACAGCCGTGTCGTCGTGAAGATGAGATCGGACTTGAGCAGCACGTAGGGCGCGAGGTTGAAGTACGGGATCGTGACGACGACGTTGCGCTTCAGACGCTCGCGCGCCAGATGCATGTCGATGGCGCCGCGTTGCGCGACGGAGTAGGGCGTGGGCGCGAGATGCGGGCTGGCGAGATACTGGTCGAGCGTGAGGCCGCGCTTGGCATACGGGTGCGTGTTGCGCACGAGGCAGACGATCTGGTCGACGAAGAGATTCGAGAGGTGGAGTTGCTCGGGCGGTTCGGGCCAGTTGCCGATGACGATGTCGACCTTGCCGTCTTCGAGCGCATGCTCGTAGTCGAAGGCCGGGCCGAGCGAGTGCAGTTCGAGCTGGGCGTTGGGCGCCTGCTGCCGGAAACGTTCGACGACGGTCGGCACGAACAGCGTATTGAGATAGTCGGGCGAGCCGATCCGAAACGTGCGCACCGTGGTGGCGGGATCGAAATTCGACTGCTGAACCGTGATGCGCTCGATTTCGCGCAGCGCGTTCTGCGTCGGCTCCAGCAGCGACTGACCGTACTCGGTGGGCACCATGCCGGACTTGCCGCGCACGAGCAGGGGATCGCCCGTGATGTCTCGCAGACGCCGCAAGGCCGCACTGATCGCCGGCTGCGACTGGTTCAGCTTGACAGCCGCGCGCGTGACGCTGCGCTCGATCAGCAAGGTGTGCAGCACGCGCAGCAAATAAGTGTCGATCGGTTCACGGTTTTGGCTCATAGAAATATAACAATCCGAATATGTCGGACCCAGTAGTGCATAAGTAAATCATTATGAGGCACAAGGGCGGCCGACTCCATAGCGGAAAGTCCCTATCACCAAAACAGACGGCTGTCGCGCGCAATGAGACCGGGGATGCCATCTTATTGACACACGCTCGACAATTGCCCGCGAATTGGGTATTTTCGTCCCGCCCAAGCCCAGGACTCAGAATTTTCCCAGTGACATCCCATCCCGAACCGACCCCACGCCTGGCGCTCTCGGGCATTACCAAGCGCTACCCGAGCGTGCTGGCCAACGACGACGTCGCGTTGCGCGTGCTGCCCGGCGAGATCCACGCGGTGCTGGGCGAGAATGGCGCTGGCAAGAGCACCCTGATGAAGATCATCTATGGGGCGGTGCGTCCCGACGCCGGCGAAATTCGCTGGGAGGGCGAGCCGGTGCGCATCGACAGCCCGGCCGCGGCCCGCAGGCTGGGGATCGGCATGGTGTTCCAGCATTTCTCGTTGTTCGAGACGCTCACCGTTGCGGAGAACATTTCGCTCGCGCTCGACGGCGCCGGTCACGACCTGAAGGCGCTGGCCGAGCGCATCCGGGAGGTGTCGGCGCAATACGGGCTCGAAGTCGACCCCGTGCGTCACGTGCACAGCCTGTCCGTCGGTGAACGGCAGCGCGTCGAAATCGTGCGCTGCCTGCTGCAGAACCCGCGCTTGCTGATCATGGACGAGCCCACTTCGGTGCTCACGCCGCAGGCGGTCCAGAAGCTCTTTGCGACGCTGCGTCGCCTGGCGGCCGAAGGCTGCAGCATCGTCTACATCAGTCACAAGCTCGACGAAATCCGCGAATTGTGCGATCGCGCGACCGTGCTGCGCGCCGGCCGCGTGTCGGGGCATGCGATCCCGCGCGAGGAAACGGCCGATACGCTGGCGCAGATGATGATCGGCCGCGCGCTGCCGCAGATCGAGCGCCGCGCGCATCAACCGGGCGAGGTGCTGCTCTCGCTGCGTCAACTCACGATGGCGAGCGACGATCCGTTCGGCACTTCGCTGCGCGACGTGAATCTCGACGTGCATGCGGGCGAAATCGTCGGTATCGCCGGCGTGTCCGGCAACGGCCAGGCGGAACTGCTGGCCGCGCTGTCCGGAGAGGCGCGCGCGCCGCACGCCGGCGCCATTACCCTGAACTCGCGCGCCGTTGGCCGCATGGGCCCCGCCGCTCGCCGCCGCCTCGGACTGGCTTACGTGCCGGAGGAGCGGCTGGGGCGCGGCGCCGTGCCCAGCATGTCGCTCGCCGACAACGCGCTGCTGGGCGCGGCCGGCACGCCCCATCTCGGGCTGCTGCGCGGCGGATGGATCCGTCGCAAGGCGCTGCGCCGCTTTGCGGCACAATGCATCGAGCGCTTCAACGTCAAGGCCGGCGGGCCGCAGGCCGCAGCGCAGAGCCTGTCCGGCGGCAACCTCCAGAAGTTCATCGTCGGCCGGGAGATCCTGCAGGAGCCGCGCGTGCTCGTGGTGGCGCAGCCGACCTGGGGCGTGGACGTTGGCGCGGCGAGCTTCATCCGTCAACAGTTGCTCGACTTGTCGGCGCGCGGGGTGGCGGTGCTCGTGCTCTCCGAGGAGCTCGACGAGTTGTTCGAGATCTGCGATCGGATCACGGTGCTCGCGCAGGGGCGGCTCTCGCCGGTGCGCAAGCCGGAGCAGACGGACGCGCGCGAGATCGGTCTGTGGATGGCGGGGATGTTCCCCGGCGGTCCGGGCGAGCGTGCGGCGTGAGGCAGTGGGCGAGGCGCGCGCCGGCAGCGCCCGGCGCTTGGCCGCTGGCACCGTATGACGGCGGCACAACGGTATGCGGCGACGAGGCGGCACTGTCGCGGCGGCCGGCGTGTATTCATCGGTTTTCATCGATTCCCAGACAACATGTTCGATTTCACGCTTGAGCCGCGGCCAAGTCCCTCGCACGCCATGCGGCTTGTCATGCCGCTCGCGGCCACGCTCGTCACGCTGGCCGGCGGGGTGCTCGTCTTCAGTCTGCTCGGGAAGAACCCGGCGCAGGCCATGGCCGCTTTCTTCCTCGCGCCGGTCAGCAGTCTGAACGGCTGGTCCGAGCTACTGCTCAAGGCCTCGCCGCTGTGTCTCATTGCGCTGGGCCTCGCCATTGGCTACCGTGCAAACGTATGGAACATCGGCGCGGAAGGGCAACTGCTGCTCGGCGGCATCTTCGCGTCGGGCGTCGCCATTCATTTCGACGGTCGCGGCGGCGCGTGGCTCCTGCCGCTGATGATGGCCGCGGGCGCGCTCGGCGGCATGTTGTGGGCCGCGATCCCCGCGCTGCTGCGCGTGCGGTTCAACGCCAACGAGATTCTCGTGAGCCTGATGCTGACCTACGTCGCCACGCAACTGCTCATTTATCTGGTGAGCGGGCCGTGGCAGGACCCGCATGGGATGAACTTCCCGCAGTCCATCAACTTTGGCCGCGACGCGCTGTTCCCGCGGTTTTTCGGCGACTGGCACTGGGCGCCGTGGCGCGGTACGCGTCTGAACGCGTCGATCTTCATGGCGGTGGCCGCGGCGCCGGCCGCGTGGTTCTTCATGCGCAAGAGCTTTGCCGGCTACCGCATGGAAGTGGGTGGCCTCGCGCCGCTCGCCGCGCGCTATGCCGGCTACTCCGAGCCGCGCGCGGTCTGGCTTGCCTTGCTCATCGGCGGGGCGGCGGCAGGGCTCGCCGGCACCGGGGAGGTTGCCGGCCCGGTCGGGCAACTGCAGGCGACGTGGGCGCCCGGTTATGGTTTTACCGCCATCATCGTGGCGTTCGTCGGACGACTGCATCCGGTCGGCATCGTGCTCGCGAGCCTGCTCATGGCGCTGCTATATCTCGGCGGTGAAGCGGTGCAGACGTCGCTGCAACTGCCCAAGGCCATCAGCGGCGTTTTCCAGGGGCTGCTGCTCTTCAGCCTGCTGGGGTGCGACGTCTTCGTGAATTACCGCCTGCGCCGCCGCACCCGGGCGGTGGCGGGCCAGACCTGAGGAGCGCGCCGTGAACTGGATCCATCTGCTCACACCGCTCGCCGCGAGCGCCGTGATTGCCGCCATCCCGCTCATGCTCGCCGCGCTCGGCGAGCTCGTTACCGAGAAGTCGGGCGTGCTCAACCTCGGGGTGGAAGGCATGATGCTCATGGGCGCCATCGGCGCCTTCGCCGTCACCGTGCAGACGGGCAGCCTCTGGCTCGGCGTGCTCGCCGGGGTCGCCGCCGGGGTGGCGATGTCCGCCGTCTTCGCCTGGCTCACGCTCTCGCTGATGGCCAATCAGGTCGCCACGGGGCTTGCGTTGACCATCTTCGGCGTCGGGCTCTCGGCGTATGTCGGGCGTCCCTACACCGACGCCACGATCCCGATGCTGCGCGACGTGCCGATCCCGGGCCTCTCGGCGATCCCCGTGCTCGGCCCGTCGATCTTTTCACTCAACCCGCTTGGCTATCTCGCCGTGGCGCTGCTGGCGGCGATCGCGGGGTTCCTCTATCGCACGCGCGCGGGACTGGTGCTGCGCTCGATCGGCGAAGCCCCGTCCGTCGCCCACGCCATCGGCTACCCGGTCGTGCGCATCCGTTATCTCGCCACGCTCTTCGGCGGAGCCATGTCCGGGCTCGCGGGCGCATATTACTCGGTCGGCTATCTGCGGCTGTGGCAGGAAAATCTGACCGCGGGCCGCGGCTGGATCGCGCTGGCGCTGGTGGTGTTCGCCACCTGGCGGCCCGGGCGCACGGTGCTCGGCGCGCTGCTCTTCGGCGTGGTGATGGCGCTGCAGTTCCAGGCGCAGGCCATGGGCATGCGTATTCCGTCTCAGGCGCTGGCGAGCCTGCCGTATCTCGCGACGATCGTGGTGCTGGTGATCATCTCGCACAACCGTCAGACGATCCGGCTCAATGCGCCGGCGTCGCTGGGCAAGCCGTTCTTCGCGGGGTCATGAGCCGGCGCACCGTCACTGTGTCGCGCCTTGCCGGCGCACTTCAAAAAACACCCACCTGAAACAAATCGATGACGAGGAGAGAATCGATGCGACGTAAAGTCCTGATCACGATGGCGAGCCTGGCGGCCGCCATGCTGATGTCCGCCTGCGGCAAGCAGGAAAGCAGCACGGCCGGCGCCCCGGGCGCGGCGTCCGACGCGCAGGCCGCGTCGGCAGCGCCAGCAGCCAAGGGGCCGATGGGCGTGGCATTCGTCTACATCGGCAACCCCGGCGATGCGGGCTGGACCTACGCGCACGAGCAGGGTGCGAAGGCGGTCGAAGCGAAGTTCGGCGACAAGGTCACCGTGACGCGCGTGGAGAACGTGCCCGAAGGCGCCGACTCGGAGCGCGTGTTCCGCGATCTGGCGAGCAAGGGCAACAAGCTCGTCTTCGGTACGTCGTTCGGCTACATGGATTCGATGGTCAAGACCGCGGCCGACTTCCCCGACGTGACGTTCGAGCACGCCACCGGCTTCAAGACGGCGCCGAACCTCGGCACGTATGACGTGCGCACTTACGAAGGTGCCCACCTGGCCGGCGTCGTGGGCGGTCATGTGACGAAGACGAACGTCATCGGCTATGTGGCCTCGGTGCCGATTCCCGAAGTCATCCGCAACATCGACGCCTTTACGCTTGCCGCGCGTGAAGTGAACCCGAAGGTCAAGGTGAAGGTCGTCTGGATCAATAGCTGGTTCGACCCGGGCAAGGAACGTCAGGCGGCGGAGTCGCTCGTCGGCCAGGGCGCGGACGTGCTCATGCAGAACGTCGACTCGGCCGTGGTGATGCAAGTGGCCGAAGAGAAGAAGATTCATGCCTTCGGCTGGGATTCGGACATGAGCAAGTTCGGCCCCAATGCGCACCTGGCCTCGGCGGCCATCGACTGGAGCAAGTACTACATTCGCACCGTCGACGAAGTGATGCAGGGCACCTGGAAGAACACACCGGTCTGGGGCGGCATCAAGGAAGACGAGATCAACCTCGTCGCGATCAACGACAAGGCCGTGCCCGAGGCGGCGCGCAAGGCGGTGGCCCAGCGCCACGATGCCATCCGCGACGGCAAGTACGACCCGTTCACCGGTCCGATCAAGGGCCAGGACGGCAAGGAGATCGTGCCGCCCGGCAAGACGCTCAACGATGACGAGAAGCATCAGATCAACTGGTTCGTCGAGGGCGTGGAAGGCTCGCTGCCCAAGCAGTAAGGCGGCTCGCCCCGGCGCGGCTGGGCGCGCGCGCCTGTCGCGCAGCAACCGCCGGCGCCCCCGGCGGTTTTTTTCGCCGAGCGCACGCCTGCCGCCATGGGAAGGGCTGGGCGGGCAGGCGCCGGCAAGGGCACGCGTGACACGCATCGGTGCTAAAATGTCGGGTTTCGTGGCGCAATTTCGTGCCACCGCACCTCATCTCCCGGATACCGCCTGTGCTGTCTACCGCCAATATCACGATGCAATTCGGCGCCAAGCCGCTTTTCGAGAACATCTCCGTCAAGTTCGGCGGGGGCAACCGCTATGGCCTGATCGGCGCGAACGGTTGCGGCAAGTCGACGTTCATGAAAATCCTCGGCGGCGACCTGGAGCCGAGCTCGGGCAACGTCATGCTCGAACCGAACGTGCGTCTCGGCAAGCTCAAGCAGGACCAGTTCGCCTACGAAGACATGCGCGTGCTCGACGTCGTGATGATGGGCCACACGGAAATGTGGGCCGCCATGAGCGAGCGCGACGCGATCTACGCCAATCCGGAAGCGACGGACGACGACTACATGCACGCCGCTGAACTCGAGGCGAAGTTCGCCGAGTATGACGGGTACACGGCCGAAGCGCGCGCCGGCGAACTGCTGCTCGGCGTGGGCATTCCGACGGAGCAGCACCAGGGGCCGATGAGCAACGTGGCGCCGGGCTGGAAGCTGCGCGTGCTGCTCGCGCAGGCGCTGTTCTCGAATCCGGACGTGCTGCTGCTCGACGAGCCGACCAACAACCTGGACATCAACACGATCCGCTGGCTGGAAGACGTGCTCAACGAGCGCAACTCCACCATGATCATCATTTCGCACGACCGCCACTTCCTGAACGCCGTGTGCACGCACATGGCCGACATGGACTACGGCACGCTCACCATCTACCCGGGCAACTACGACGACTACATGCTGGCGTCGGCGCAGGCGCGCGAGCGCCAGATGGCGGCGAACACGAAGGCGAAGGAGCGCATCTCCGACCTGCAGGACTTCGTGCGCCGCTTCTCGGCGAACAAGTCGAAGGCGCGTCAGGCGACCAGCCGTCTGAAGCAAATCGAAAAGATCAAGGTGGAGGACGTCAAGCCGTCGTCGCGCCAGAACCCGTTCATCCGCTTCGAATTCGAGAAGAAGCTGCACAACCTCGCGTTCGAATTCGAGGGCATTGCGAAATCGTTCGACCGCCAGATCTTCAAGGATTACTCGGGTGCGGTGCGCGCTGGCGAGCGCGTGGCGATCATTGGCGAGAACGGCGCGGGCAAGACCACGCTGCTGCGCTGCCTGATGGCGGATCTGCCGGTCGACGCCGGCCACGTGAAGTGGGCCGAGAACGCCAACATCGGCTATATGCCGCAGGACACCTCCGAGGCGTTCCCGGAAGACGTGACGCTGACCGACTGGATGTCGCAGTGGGCCAAGGAAGGTGACGACGACCAGGTGATCCGCGGCTCGCTGGGGCGATTGCTGTTCGGCGGCGACGACGTGCGCAAGTCGGTGCGCGTGCTCTCGGGCGGCGAGAAGGGCCGCATGATCTGGGGCAAGCTGATGCTCGGGCGCCACAACGTGCTGATGATGGACGAGCCGACCAACCACATGGATATGGAGTCGATCGAATCGCTGCAGATCGCGCTCGACAAGTATCCGGGCACGCTGATTTTCGTGTCGCATGACCGCGAGTTCGTGTCGGGGCTGGCCACGCGCATCATCGAAGTGAAGAGCGACGGCACGCTTGTCGACTACCAGGGCACCTACGACGAATACCTGGCGAGCCAGGGCGTGGAAGTCTGACACCGGGCTTCTCCGGCATTGGCGGTCCCATGCAGGGCGCTTGCGTTGCAGGCGCCCTGTTTGCGTATACGGGCGCTGCGACACCAAAGCGAACGCGCAAGCGCACTACAATGACACGTTCGTGTCCTAACTCGTGTCCTAACTCGTGTCCTAATGGCATCAGGAGGCAATGCATGATCACGCACGACAAGTTCTATATCGACGGAAAGTGGGTCGCCCCGGTGGGGCAGGGCACGCTCGAGGTGTTTCACTCCGCTGACGCGACGCTCATGGGGCGGATTCCCGAAGGCGCCGTGCAGGACGCCGAAGCAGCCGTTGCGGCTGCCCGCCGGGCGCGCGACAGCTGGGCCGCCACGACGCCGGCCGAACGGGCGGGCTACCTGCGCAAGATCGCGGCGGGACTGAAGGCGCGCGGCGACGATCTGGCGCAGGCCATGACGGGTGAGACGGGCATGCCCATCAAGCTCGTGCGCGCCATCCAGGTGGGCGGCCCGATCTATCACTGGAACAAGTACGCCGAGCTCGTCGAGTCGTTCGAGTTCGAGGCGCGCGTGGGCAACTCGCTCGTCGTGCGCGAACCGGTAGGAGTCGTAGGGGCAATCACGCCCTGGAACTACCCGCTAAATCAAATCACGCTGAAGGTCGCGCCGGCGTTGGCGGCGGGCTGCACGGTGGTGCTCAAGCCGTCCGAAGTGGCGCCGTTCAATGCGTTCATTCTCGCCGAGGTGATCGCCGAGGCCGGCTTGCCGGCGGGCGTCTTCAACCTGGTGACGGGACTGGGCCCGGTCGTCGGTGAGGTGCTGGCGCGACATCCGGACGTCGACATGGTGTCGTTTACCGGATCGACGCGGGCGGGCAAGCGAGTGTCGGAAGTGGCATCGCAGACCGTCAAGCGCGTGGCGCTCGAGCTGGGGGGCAAGTCGGCGTCCGTGGTGCTTGACGACGCGGACCTGGCCGCTGCGGTCAAGGGCACGCTCAACGCCTGCTACCTGAACTCCGGACAGACCTGCTCGGCACACACGCGCATGCTGGTGCCGGCGTCGCGCTACGAGGAAGTGAAGACGCTGGTGAAGGAGGCGGTCGCGCGCTTTACGCTGGGCGATCCGCGCGAGGAGTCGACGCGTCTGGGGCCGTTGGCGTCAGCCGCCCAGCGCGAGCGCGTGCTGAACTACATCCGCAAGGGGCTGGCCGAAGGCGCCGAGCTGATCGCCGGCGGCGAGACGGTGCCCGAGGGCTTCGAGACGGGCTTCTTCGTGCAGCCGACGGTGCTCGGCCGGGTGGCGCCGGATGCCACCGTTGCGCAAGAGGAGATCTTCGGTCCAGTGCTCTCGATCATCACATACGAGGACGAAGCCGACGCCGTGCGCATTGCCAACGACTCGATTTATGGGCTGGGCGGCGGCGTGTGGTCCGGCGACGAGGCGCGGGCCGTGCGCGTTGCGCGTCAGATCCGCACCGGACAGGTGGACATCAATGGCGGGGAGTTCAACGTACAGGCCCCGTTCGGCGGCTTCAAGCAGTCGGGCCACGGGCGGGAGAACGGCGTGTACGGCTTCGAGGAGTTTCTCGAGTACAAGTCGTTGCAGTTCAAGGTTGCGAAGTCGTAGTGCCGTTCGCAGTGCTGTTTTCACAGAAGCGCATTGCCTTGCCTTCCCGGGCAATGCGCGCCCACACGGCCGCCTTTTCCTCTTCGGAGAAGAAGACCCAGTTCGAGACTTCGTAGGCAGTGCGCCCGCAACCCTTGCAGACCTCGTCGAAGAGGGTCGAGCAAACGCCAATGCAAGGGCTGTCGGGGCGGTCGTGCAATTCGGACATAGGGGCGGGCGGCTGGGTGAGGCAGTCAAACAGAAGGTGCCATTATCGCACCGATGGCGGCGCCGGCCCGGATTCCCCCACGGCCGACGCTAGGTATGGACTTTCGTCCGTGTTTCTGGTGTTTACCGGCAGATCGCTGCCGATATGAAGGAATTCCATGCTGCGCAGCTGGCAACTTTTCGCGCTGGGCTCGGCGTTCTTCGCCGCGCTGACGGCGGTGTTAGGCAAACTCGGCGTGGCGCACGTCAATTCGAACATGGCCACGCTGATCCGTGCGGTCATCATCTTCGCGGTGACGCTCGCTATCGTTGCCATGCGCGGCGAATGGCAGCGCCCCGCCAGCCTGAGCGCCAGCACCTGGCTGTTCCTGGTGCTCTCCGGGGTGGCGACCGGCCTGTCGTGGCTGTGCTATTTCCGGGCGCTGCAACTCGGGCCCGTATCGGGAGTGGCGCCGCTCGACAAGCTGAGCGTGGCGATGGCGATCCTGATCGGTTGGATCGTGCTGGGCGAACCGCTGACGCTCAAGACGGCGATCGGCGGCGCGCTGATCGTCGGCGGAGCGCTGGTGCTGGTGCTGTGAGCGCGCCGCCGCGTTGTCGTGCTACCAGCGGAAAACGCTGTACCCGATGCGCACCTGCGACGGCGAATGGCGGTTGTAGTCGAGCATGTCTTCACCGTAACCCGTGAAGTAGCCCAGCCAGATATAGCCGCCGGTGCCCGGAATGAGCTTGCCGAGCGGATAGGTCACCTGCACGTCCACGCTGCCGTAATTGCGTTTCATGCCCTTGCGCAGCGTGGCGCCGATCTGCCACCCGTTGGGTTTGCCCCACAGCACGAGCAGGTCCATGTAGCCGCGGTAGTCCTGGATGTCGCTGTTGTCCTTCTTTTCCAGATAGGCGTAGAGCTTCGGCGCGACCGTCCAGTGATAGTCGGACGGGTTGCCGAACGTGAGGATCGGCTTGACGAAGACGGTGTTGATGCTGCGCGAGTCGTCGCCGGCCTTGCCGTTGGATTCGTGCTCGATGCCTGCGGCCACTCCGAGCGACGTGAACCAGCCGGCGCGCACGCCGGTGTCGGGCACATAGTAAAAAAGGCTCGGGCGGTAGTTGGAGTCGCGAAACGGCGCTGACTCCGCTTCCAGGTCCCAGACGGACAACTGCGTGTAGCCGAAGTAGAGGTTGTCCAGGAAAGCCTTGGACGACGGATTGTCCGGCTTGAGGATGTGGAACTTGAAGCTGAGCTGAAAACGCGCGTTGGTGTCCCCGTTCTTGCCGAACGCGATGTACATCGGCTCGTTGGAGGAGATGCGCGCGAACTCGGTGTCGCTCGTGGGAGCGATCGCGTCAGGCGGCACGCTGCCCGCCGCGCCGGTCGCCGATGCGCTGGTGGCCGATGCGCTGGTGGCCGATGGGGGCGCCGCCGCTGCCGCCGACGTGGACGACGCGACTTCAGCGCCCGCAGCGGACGCCCGGGAGGCGGGCGCCGCGGCCACCATCGGCTCGGCAGGCGCGGCGCGATCGAGCACGATGGTCGTGGTCGAGGCGTCCCAGTCCAGCGGCTCGACGCGCACCGTGCCGCGCAACTCGGCGGGAAGCGCGGCGGCGTAGGCGACGCGCCGGAACTGTCCGTTCGAGAGCGTGAGCTGCGCCGGGGTGACGGCCGCGCGCTTCAGACGCAGCAGCGTCGGCTTGAAATCGTCGTTCGAGATGCGAACGACGATCTCGTCGGGCAGCGTGATGGTCTTGCGCCCCGGCGAGTCCTGTGTGGCGAGCAGTGTCAACTGCAGCGGGGCGCCGCCCGTGAGCGAGCGTGGCGGCTGCAAGAGGGACAGGTCGGCGTGTGCGGCGTTGCTGAGCGCCAGACAGAGGGCTGCGGCGGCCTGCAGGACGCGCAATGGCGATGGGGCGAATGTCGCGAGATTCGTCTTGGGCATCGGTCCGGTCTGGGTTGGCGACCTCGGGCCGGTGAGCCCGAAGTCCGTTACGACCCTGCCCGGGAGAGCACCCGGAGGTCGGATTCGCGGGCGCAGCGGTCGCGTCCGCGAGATTTGGCAAGGTACAGCGCTGCGTCGGCGCGTTGCAGCCACGCATTGTCGTCGTCGCCGGCATGCCACTCGGCAACGCCGGCACTGATGGTGAACTGCAGCGTGCGTGCGTCGACGACGATGCGAGCACTCCGAACGGCCTCGCGCAGTCGCTCTGCGGCCTCGAAGGCGCGCGCCTCGTTGGCGCCACTCAAGATAATAGCGAATTCTTCGCCGCCCAAACGTCCACAAATGTCATCTTCGCGTAACGATTCGTGACAAAGCCGGACGAACGTGGCCAACACCGTGTCGCCAAGGGCATGGCCCCAGGTGTCGTTGATCTGCTTGAAATGGTCGAGGTCGACGAGGATGATGCTCGTCGGCACCTCGGTCGCGCTGGCCTGCATGAGCTCCGCGCGCAGGCGCTTGAGGAAGTGCCCGCGCGAGAGTGCGCCCGTCAGCGCGTCGTATTTGACTTCGTGTTCGAGGGCGGCATTCTTGGCCAGCGTGTCGGTGAGCTGGAGCTTTTCCCGGCGCAGGTAGCGGATGAGCATGAACAGGGCGCCCGCCGAACTCAGCAGGAGCGCGAACACCAGCACGGCATAGCGGCGACGCTCGACGAACAGACTGCCCAGCGTGGGCACCTCGCTCATGGTGTAGATCACCAGTTCGCTGTCGAGTGCCGCGTCGGCTTCGAGCAGATAGGGTTGGTCGTCGGGTCTCACGCGCACGAGCCGCGGGTCGCGCACGCCGTCTTCGACGTCTTCGTTCTCCAGAAACGCCGGGGTGGCCGGCGAGAGGTCGTAGTTCTCGATGGGAACGACGGTGAAGTCTTCCTGCTGATAGATGCGTCGCCGCTCGGCCGGTGTGAGCTTGAACACGCCTGCGCCGGGCACCGCCATGCCCGTGAAGGTCGGGTCGTTGGCCAGCACGATGACGCCGTTCTTGTCGGTCACGAACGACAGGCCGGAGTCGACCCAGTGCGCGAGCCGGCGCAGCCCGAGCTTGACGACTGCCACGCCGACGAGTCGACCGTCCTGGTAGACCGGCGCGGTGAAGTAGATGCCCGGCAAACGCGTCTTGCGGCCAATCACGTATTGCTGCCCGTTGCCGCCAAGCACGGCGATGCGGAAATACTCGCGGTCGCCGTAGTTCTCGCCCACGAGCGGGTCGGCCGTGTGGGCGTCGCTCGAGGCGATCGTCGTGCCGTCGGGTGTCGCGAGCCAGACGAGGTCGGCGCCGAAGTAAAGCTGCGTCGCATGCAGCA
The DNA here is from genome assembly GCF_902459585.1 of Pandoraea nosoerga. Taxonomy (GTDB): domain Bacteria; phylum Pseudomonadota; class Gammaproteobacteria; order Burkholderiales; family Burkholderiaceae; genus Pandoraea; species Pandoraea nosoerga. The sequence continues at coordinate 19,450 of NZ_CABPSC010000023.1, read as the reverse complement.
GTTCGTTGACCGGCTTGAGCGTCGCGTTGGCCAGCAATGCCTCGCGGGCCTTCGCGGGCGGCAGTCCGGCGACCGGGTGATCGTCGATTTGCTCGGCGGCTGCCTGGATCTGCTCGATTTGCGCGAGCACCTGCGGAATGCCGCGAATCAGGATCAGGTCCTGATTGACCGTGTGGACAGTGCCATGCGCCAGCCGGCTCGCGACGCTGCGCTCTTCATAGAGCAGGCGTGCGGAGCGGTTCGCCACGAGCTGGTCGGCCGCAAAGCGGGCCAGCCCCCAGGCAATGACGACGCACGCGAGAGCGACCAGTCCGGCAACGAGGACGGGAGCGGCGCGACGGCGATTGAACAGAACGTTGGTCAATGGCTGAAGCGGTTGCAGACGCGTTTACAGGCGCCCGTGCCAATCACGAATGAACGTTTCGATATGACCGGGCGGCAGGGGACGCGTGCAATGATACCCCTGCCACGCATGACAGCCGAGCGAGGCGAGGGCATCGCGCTGGGCGCTCGTCTCGACGCCTTCGGCGACGGTCTCGATCTCCAGCTTGCGGGCAATCGCGATAATGGCGCGTATGAGTTCGGTATCGTAGCCGCCGAGCAGCACGCCGGCCACGAACTGATAATCGATCTTGACCGTGCCGAACGGCCAGCGCTTGAGGCGCACGAAGCTCGAGTAGCCGGTGCCGAAGTCGTCGAGCGACAGACGCACGCCCATCGCCACGAGCTCGTTCATCAACGTGGCGGCTTCGTCGAGATGCGAGATCAGCGACGACTCGGTGATCTCGATTTCGAGCTTGTCAGGCGGCACGCGATGATGCCGCAGTGCGTAGCGCACCGTCTCGAGCGTCTGTACCCGCATCTGCTGGGCCGACAGGTTGACCGCCACGCGCGGGTATTCTTCGCCCTCCTTGTGCCACTGATCGAGCTGGCGGCAGGCCTCGTGCAGGGTCCAGTCGCCGATCGGGCCGATCACGTCGCAACGCTCCGCGGCCGGGATGAATTCACCCGGCATGATCAGTTCGTCGTCGCGCTGCCACCGGATGAGCGCCTCCAGGCCAGTGAGCCGGTGCGTGCGCATGTCGATCTGGGGCTGGTAGTGCAGGCGGAATTCCGACTCGGACAGGGCGCGGCCGATGGCGCTGCGCCAATAGTGTTCGTTGCCCGCTTCGTCGGGCGGCTGAACGCCTTCGGTCGGCGCTAATGGCGCCTCGGTCACCAGAAAACGCGACGCACTCTCGCGGATGGCCTGGTCGGCCACGTCCGAGGTGTGTTCGAGCAACGTGGCCGGCCAGACGGGCACCTGCGGCAGATGCGTGATGCCAGCCGAGAGAATCGGGTAGAGCAGGCCGTTGCCGCACGGCACGGGCGACTCGCCGGCGCGGATGAAACGGCGGGTGACCTGCACGGCGGCCTCGCGGCTGCCCAGGTCGCGCAGCAGGATGGCGATCTGCTGATCGGAGACGCGCCCGATCAGGTCGCGGCGGCGAATGCGTGAACCGATGCGAAACGCGATGGTCGCCAGCAGATCGGCGTCCGAGATGGCCGCCTGGCTCGTTGCCGTGCGCTGGCCGCGCCCGACATGCAGAACGACGAGCGCGCTGTGGCTGCCGGCCGGGCTCGGCGTGCGCAGCTTGAGACTCAGGGCGCGCAACAGCCGCTGACGATCCAGCAGCAGATCGGCGAGCACGACTTGCCGGCGCAGCGCGTTTGTATCGTTCATCTCGGCAGGCAGGCGAACGTCGCCCGAACGGTTGAACGGTGGTCAGTGCCGCGTGTAATACCGCAAGGCTGGGCAAGCCTGCGCGTCGAACAGGTCGTGCCGCCGGAAAACCCTTGAATCATGTTCTGCATAAGACGCGTAAATGTGTCGGCCGGTGACAGGCAGGCGGCGCTCATCTCCCGGTGCGCCGCGCCTGCGTCCCCGGCAGACCGCGCGCAAGGCGTGGCCCGACAAGAAGCTCGTGCCCGGTCGCGAAACCGGGTCCTTTGACCTTTAACGGCACCCGTCCATGAAAATTGAGTTGGGGTTTCACCTATGGTCGGAGCGGCTCGGTTGCGCCAGCCATTCGCGTCCACGCAACATGAAATCCCAGTACACCTTCGGCAGCACGTACTTCTTGAGCATCCACGCGAAGCGGTTGGGGCGTGTGCCGTCGATCGGGAACGTGGGCAGCAGCCTGCCGCCGTAGCCGAATTCGGCCAGCACGATCTTGCCGTGCTCGACCGTGAGCGGGCACGCCCCATAGCCGTCGTACTGCAGGGGCAACGCGCGGCCGTCCATTGCCGCGAGCAGGTTTTCGGCGACCACTACCGCCTGTTTGCGCGCGGCGGCCGCTGTCTTGGCGTTGGGCGCCGAGATGGCGTCGCCCAGCCCGAACACGTTGACGTAACGCGCGTGGCGCAACGTCGCCGGATCGACCTCGCACCAACCCGCGGCATCGGCGAGTGGACTGGTGCGCAGCACGTCGGGCGCGCTTTGCGGCGGCACCACATGCAGGAAATCGAAAGACTTGTCGACAAACTGCGATTGGCCGTCGGCATCGAAAATCTCGAAGCGCGCCACGCGGCGCTCACCGTCGACCGCACGCAGGTGCGAGAGGTGATTGAGCGAGATGTTGTAACGCTTCACGTACTCCATGAGCGCCGGAATGTAGTCCTTCACGCCGAAAAGCGCAGGGGCCACCAGGTGGAATTCGATCCGGGTCTTGTCGAGCACGCCGTTCTGCCGCCATGTGTCGGCCGACAGATACATCGCCTTTTGCGGGGCGCCGGCGCACTTGATCGGCATGGGGGGCTGGGTGAAGAGCGCGTTGCCGCCCTTGAACTCGCGCACCAGCGACCATGTGTAGGGGGCGAGATCGAAGCGATAGTTCGACGTGACGCCGTTGCGCCCGAGCGTATCGGTCAGGCCGTCGATCGCTTCCCAGTTCAGTTGCAGACCGGGGGCGACGATCAGATAGCGATACGCGATGCGGCGGCCATCCGAGAGCAGCACCTGCTGGTGTTCCGGCACGAATGCGGTGACGGCGGCCTGCACCCAGTTCACGCCTTCGGGGATCACGCTCGACATGGGCCGCGCCGTTCGCGCCGCGTCGAACTCGCCGGCGCCGACGAGCGTCCATGCCGGCTGGTAGTAGTGCGTATCGGCCGGATCGATGATCGTGATCGAGACCGACGGGCGGCGCCGGCGCAGACTGGCGGCCACGGAAATGCCAGCCGCGCCCGCGCCCATGATGACGATGTCGGCACTGCTTTGCGTCGCAGGAGTCGGCGTTGCGGATACGTCGCTGGACATAAAGTCTCCGGCAAATAAACGAGTGTTGAGACGGATGGCGATCTATCGGCGCGCCCCCGGGCGTTGCGCGATCGCCGTTCGCAGACTCGAATGCGGCGCGGCACGACGCGTGCGGGACATTGTATAGAAACTGGGCCGATTTGCCCCTGCTTGCGCGGGAAAACACGCAATTCATCACATTTGTGATGCGATGGCGTGCGGCGATGCAACGAAAGACGTCAAACGGCCCGCGCTTCTGACGCCGGCTCGTAGGCAATGTCGTGGCGCATTGCTTCGGTGTACGCTGTGCGAGGAAAAATTTGCCTACGCATGATTACGCACGACTGCGCAAGATTACGCGGAGCCGCCCCGACGTGACGGCGATCCGGTATGCCGATGCGTATGCCCGGATGCGGGGTGAGAGGCGGGGGTGAGGGCGTGATCGCAAGCCACGCCGATTGGATCGGTGTCGTTGTGGCAGGCGCAGGCTTCGCCGTTGGCGCCTTGCATGAGGGCGCGCAGGATGCCGCAGTCGCTGGTGTCGTGGCGGCTCTGGCATTGCGCCTGCAGGTGCAGCAACTGCTGCTCGAGCGCCTGCAATTCGTGAATGCGTGCATGGACGCGCGCGAGGTGCGTTTCGATCAGCCGATTGGCGTCTTCGCATGTCACGCTCGTGTCGTGAGCGAGCTCGCCGAGGCGTTTGGCGTCGGCAAGGGGCATGTCGAGCGAGCGGCAGTGACGAATGAAGCGCAACGCTTCCAGGTGATCTTCGCCATAAGTGCGGTAACCCGAATCGGTGCGCGGCGGCGGCGGCAACAGGCCGGCGCGTTCGTAATAACGGATCGTTTCGACGTCGGTGCCCGCCGCCCGGGCCAGTTCTCCGATCTTCATGCTTGACTCCGTAGTCACTACAGGGTTTTGAATGGAGGGTAACACGAATCGGTCAACCAGGAGTGAGCATGTCCAACCCCTCGAAGCCGGCCCGCGTGACGCCCCCGATTGCGCAGCCAATGACGGGTTCGATCGCGGACCCGATGACAGCGGATTCCTCGATGCCCCGTCGCGGCGCGGTCGGCGGCGCGGTCCATCGCCACGACGCGGCACAGACGCCCCATCATGCGCACCCGCATGGTCACGAGCACGAGCACGAGCACGACCATGCCCACGCGCACGCCTCACCGGCACCCGCCGGGCACTCGCACGCCGACGGCGCGTGCTGTGCGGGAGTTGCGCGGGTCGCGGCGACCGCGCCGATTCCCGACACCGGTGCGCCGCAGGCGCGCTTTCGGATCGACCAGATGGACTGCCCGACCGAAGAGCGTCTGATTCGCGATCAGCTCGAGCGCCAACCCGGCGTCGACGCTCTCTATTTCAATCTTCTCAAGCGTGAGCTGACCGTCGTTTTCGAGGCGCGCATGTCGGCGCGCGACGCCGCTCGCCACAGCGAGTCCGTCGCCGGAACGCTTCGCAAGCTAGGCATGACGCCGGTGCCGCTCGGCGGCGCCACCGACGCGGTGCCACCGGCTCCCCAGGCGCGCCCGCGCGAGGCGTGGCGTCTGGCAGCGGGCGGCGTGCTCGCCGCCGCCAGCGAAGTCGCCGTCTGGTCGGGCGTGCCGGAGCACAGTCCATGGGTGGGCGCCATCGTGGTGGCGGCGATCCTGTCGTGCGGCCTGCCGACGTTGAAGAAAGGCTGGATCGCGCTGCGCCACTTCACCTTGAACATTCATTTCCTGATGTCGCTCGCCGTGATTGGCGCAATGTGCATCGGGCAGTGGCCGGAAGCGGCGATGGTCATTGTGCTGTTCGCCTTGTCCGAGCGGCTCGAGGCCGCATCGCTCACGCGAGCGCGCCGCGCGGTCGAGGCGCTGATGCGCCTCGCGCCCGATCAGGCTTCCGTGGAACAGTCCGACGGAAGCTGGATCGACGTACCCGCCGCCACGTTGCCGGTCGGCTCGCGGGTTCGCGCGCGTCCAGGCGAGCGCATCGCGATCGACGGCGTAATCGAGCAAGGCAGCTCGGCGCTCAATCAGGCGTCGATCACGGGCGAAAGCGTACCCGTCGACAAGACGGTCGGCGACGACGTCTACGCGGGCAGCATCAACGAGAGCGGCCTCATCGTGTATCGCACGACGGTTGCGCCGGGCGACACGACGCTCGCCCGTATCGTGCGCATCGTGGAGACCGCGCAGCAGCAGCGCTCGCCCACGCAGCGCTTCGTCGACAGGTTCTCGCGCATCTACACGCCAGTGGTGGTGCTGTGTGCGCTGCTCGTCGCGCTGGTGCCGCCGCTTGCGTTCGGTCTGGCGTGGGTGCCCTGGATCTACAAGGCGCTCGTGATGCTCGTCATCGCTTGCCCGTGCGCGCTCGTGATCTCGACGCCGGTGACGGTCGTGAGCGGTCTGACGGCAGCGGCGCGCGCCGGCATTCTGATCAAGGGCGGCGCGTTCCTGGAAAACGGGCGCCTGATTCGCGCCGTGGCGCTCGACAAGACCGGCACGCTCACGCGCGGCGAGCCGCGTCTGACGGATGTCGTGCCGCTGGGCGAGACCTCGCGTGACGGTGCGCTCGCGCTCGCCGCGGCGCTCGATGCCCAGACGACCCACCCGATCGCCCGTGCCGTCGTCGACGGGCATCGCGACGCCGGGCTGGGTCCGCTTGCACCAGTGACCGACTTCGAGGCGCTGCCCGGCATGGGGGTGAAGGGCCGCGTGGGGCAGACGCTGTACTACCTTGGCAATCACCGTCTGGTCGAGTCTCTCGGCGTGTGCCATGCGGGCGTGGAGGCCGAGTTGACGCGTCTCGAGTCGCAAGCGCGCACCGCCATCGTGCTGGCGAGCGAAACGCAGGCGATTGCCGTGCTTGCCGTCGCCGACACGTTGCGCGAGGAGAGCCGAGCCGCGGTGGCGCGGCTTTCCCAAATGGGCGTGCGCACGGTCATGCTCACGGGCGACAACCGGGCGACGGCGCAGGTGATCGGCGAGCAGGCCGGCGTGAGCGACGTGCGCGCCGAGATGCTGCCCGAAGACAAGTGGCGTGCGGTGTCGGCATTGCGCGAGCAGTCCGGGCACGTGGCAATGGTGGGCGACGGCATCAACGACGCTCCGGCGCTCGCGGCCGCCGACGTTGGTTTCGCGATGGGCGTGAGCGGCACGGACAGCGCGCTGGAGACGGCTGACGTCACCCTCGTGGACGACGACCTGCGCAAGCTGCCCGCGTTCATCGATCTGTCGAAACGGTCGGCCGCGGTGCTCAAACAGAACATTGCCGTCGCGCTGGGCATCAAGGGGGTGTTCTTCGCCCTGGCGGCCGTGGGACTGGCCTCGCTGTGGATGGCCGTGTTCGCAGACGTCGGCGCGAGTCTCCTGGTCATCGCCAACGGGATGCGCCTGCTGAGGACCAGGGTGGTGTAAGGCTCACGGGCGAGGCGCGGCGCATGAGCGAGGGGGAGCCCGAGAGACCGACAGCGCGAAAGGGGGCGGCCTGGCCGCCCTCTGTGCTTTTCGTCGTGGCCGTGGTGACGAAAGTCAGGCCTTGCGCAGGCCGCGCTCGAGCGTCTGCGCATCGGGCAGATGGCAAAGCACGTGCGCGGCGCGGCTCGTGGCGTTGACGATGATCGTATCGAGCCGGCCCGTCAGCACGGCGCGCTGCTCGGCGCTTATCGGCAAGTCTTCGCACAAGCGCTGGGCAACGACGGCGTCGTTGAGTTGCCCGAGCAAGGCCTGCGCGGCGCGAAGCGTGTCCTGATACGGCGCGCGCATCGATCTGCGCAGCCACGGCGCGAGCAATTCGGCGCTGTAGCGCGCATGCTTGATTCGCACGCGCAGGGCGTGCAACTGCCCGGTGTCGAGCATTGCCAAACGTCGGCAATCCGGGAACAAGGCGATGTAGCGCTCCCGAACCACGTTATGGACGTGCCTGGCCAGCGTGCGAGGCCGCTTGCCCGGCGTGCGCGATGCGCGTCGCAGCGCCTTCGCGTTGCGGACGTCGGCGCGGCCGTCTTCCGCAACGCCAAATGCCTGGCGTAACAACCCGTACAGCGCGACCCGACGTTCGCTGCTCAGCGCTCGCGCGGCTTGCGCCTGTGCGTCACCGCGCAGCCTGGCGACGTGTGCGTCGAGCGCGGGCCATTCGATGTCGGGATGCTCGATGCGCAACGCGGGCAGGGTCGTGGTGGCCAGCACGTCGGCATCGCGCATGGGGCCCATCTCGAGGCGGAGCCAACGGAGTTCGTCGTTCAGACGCCGCCGCCAGCGGGGCTTCAGCCAGGCGGAGAAGACGTCGATCAGCGCGCGCAGGCGCCGCGTGGCAATGCGAAGCTGATGAACGGTCTCCGGCTCGATCGCGCCGGCGGGGTCGGTATGGCCGGCCGAATCGGGTTGCGGCGGCCAGTCGGCGATCACCGCGGCGGCGAGCATCACCAGCACACGCGGGGCCGACAGACGACGCGCCTGGGCGGCGTCGGGCAGTGCGGCTGCGACGGCCGTGTCGCCAGCGTGCGAAACCTCGGGGGAGGCGGCAGTCGCCGCAGTCGTCGCGCGTGTCATGTCACGCAACATAGCACAGTTGCCGCGGCGAAAAATTGTGCCGGACGATGCGAAAAAGGGGGCGCAACCAGAGGGCGCAACGAGAGGGCGCAACCAGAGGACGCAACGAGAGGGCGCAACGGGGGTACAACCAGACGGTGCAATGCGACTGGCGAAACGGAAGCGACGAGACGCGCAAGGAGCGAGAAAGCGCGAACGTGAGGAAACGTGAGGGAAGAAAGGCGAGCGAAGAAAGGGGGGAGCGGGTGACGACGCCAGGCGGTGGGGGCTTTCGTCGCGGGCGCCCGGTCTCCGAAGGGATCGGTGTGCGGGACACCCGCGAGGCACGCGGCGTCACATCAGTCGTGGACCTCGCGAGAGGATGACGTGACGCTCATCCGTTTGCCGCATGTCGCAAAGCGATGGCGCGAGCAAAAAAGATAGGCCGGCACGGAGGCCGGCCTGCGCGCAACTGGTTTTACTTCTTGTTGACGGCGTCCTTGAACGCCTTGCCAGCCGTGAACTTCACGGTCTTGGCGGCCGGGATCTTGATCGCTTCGCCGGTCTTCGGGTTACGGCCGGTACGCGCAGCGCGCTTGCCCGAACCGAACGAACCAAAGCCGATCAACTGAACCGAGTCACCCTTGGCGACAGCCTTCTTGACGACCTCGAGCACAGCGTCGATGGTTTCGCCAGTTTGAGCCTTGCTTGCACCCGTAACACCGGCGACGGCGTCGATCAGTTCCTGTTTGTTCATGTGTGTTTCCCTTGAGAGGTGGTGAATACCGGCGACAACTCTAACACTTTCGTCATTTGACGAGTGTCGGTGTTGTATCCGCGCCATAAGGCACGCGGCACACGCCAGAGGTTCGCCTTCGCGACGCGTCATGCAGGCGCGATCCGCGGATCTGCCCCGTCACGCATCGAGAGGGCGCCGGCACTGGCCGGGCAGGCGCATTATAGAGCCTTCGACGGGCTGTGGGCCAGTCCTGACAACGGTTTGCGGCGATTTTGTTATGGCATGCCGCGTACTTTCTCGTTTTTGATTGCAAAATCCCGGTATCTCCGGCCATCTCCGGGCATGCCTGCGCGCAATCCCTTGCCAGGCGGGCTTTGGGGGTTTCCCTAGCCTTCCGGGGGCTTGCGCACGAAGACGACTTTTGGTTGGCATCGGCGCGCTCCGTGCTGGCCCCACGTGACGTCATCGCGGCGTCATTCGTGCCGGCTAGCGTGACGCCGCCCGGCGCACGCCGCATCTTTTCGAGGAATTGCCCCATGCTGCTATGTCAGATCACCGATCTTCATGTCACTCGTCCCAACACGCTGGCGTGCGCACGCGTCGATACGGCACGCGCGCTGCGTCAGGCGATCGCTGCCATTGAGCGTCTCTCGCCGCGCCCGGACGCCGTCATCGCCACCGGCGATCTGGTCGACACGCCGTATCCGTCGGAATACGAAGTACTGCGCGAATGCCTGGCCGGATTGTCCATTCCGCTGTATCTCGTCGTCGGCAACCACGACCATCGCGAGTGGCTGCGCGAGGCGTTTCCCGACCACGCCTATTTACGGACGGGCGGCGAGTTCGTGCAGTACCGCGTCGACCTCGGGCCTCTGACCGTGCTCGCCCTCGACACGCAGAACCCACCGCGGCCCGGCGGCCGTCTATGCGAGACGAGACTCGCCTGGCTCGACGAGCAGCTGCATGCCTGCGCGGCGCGACCGACCGTCGTGGCGATGCATCACCCGCCGTTTGACACGGGGATTCACTGGATGGACGGCATGGGCCTTTGCGCGCAGAGCCGCGAAGGTTTCGCTCGCGTGATGTCACGCCATCGTCATGTCGAGCGCGTCATCTGCGGCCATCTGCATCGCAGCATTCACGCAAGCGTGCAAGGCGCGCCGGGCGTCCTGGCGAGCACATGCGTATCGACGGCGCATCAGATCACGCTCGACCTCGCGGCCGACGCCCCGGAGTCCATCATGCTCGAGCCCCCCGGTTTTGCGCTGCACCTGTGGCAGCCGGGAGCGGGCCTGCGCACGCACATGGCCTGCGTCGGGCGGTACGACGGTCCGTACACGTTCGAAGGCGAGCCGGTCTCCTGAAGGAAGGCCGTGGGTTTTCGCACGATGAAAATGGGGACGAAAGTAGGACCGGCCGTGTGTAAAGTGCGGTCCCATCAAACCTGGGAGACCAGTTCGGATCAGCAGTGACAGGGCATGACACGTCGTCCCGGCCTGTGCCGGGAAGGGCGGATCTGCGATCCACTGCCGCCCCTCCGGTGCCACCATTGCGGCCCGGTGTGCCGGGGCGAGACGCCGTCCGATGACGGGCAACCGTGCATACTGCCATCGCGCATCAGTCGCGCGTGCGCCCTTGCCGCATTCAGGGCATTTCGATGGCGTGCGACGACGCGCAGCCGAGGGCCCGACACCCGGGGCATCCGGCCGCACGACCCGGCTGAACTCATTTTTCCGCGAGCGCCACGTGACTACCGCCACGCCAGAAGACGCCGAACCGGCACGCGACGCGCCATCGTCGGTGCGCGTGCGTCGCTCGCAGCCGCTCGGCAATCTCGGGCGCTGGGGGCGATGGGTCGCGCCTGCCATGGTGCGTCCGTTCGCGCTGCTCGAAGTCGTCGTCGGCACCGTGCTGGCGCTCTTGGTGGCCTGGCGGCTTCGGCCCGACGATCCGCTGCTGCTCGCCACGCAATTCCCCTGGTTGTGGCTCGTCGTGCTCGTCTTCGCATTGCGCTACGGCGCGCTCGCCGGCGTGGCCAGTTCGCTGGTGCTCGTGGCCGGCTGGTATGGGCTGAGCGCGCGGCCGGGCATGCCGTTCCCCACCGTGCACTTCGCCGGCGGCACGATCGTCGCGCTGGTCGCCGGACACTTCTGCGACATCTGGTCGAATCGCGCGCATCGCGCACAGGGCATCAACGCCTATTACAGCGACCGGCTCGTGGCGATCACGCACAACCATTATTTGTTGCGCGTCTCGCACGAGCGTCTGGAACGCGACTTGCTGGCCCGGCCGGTGACGTTGCGCGACGCACTCACCCGCTTGCGCGATCTGAGCTCACGGCGCGCGGGCGACATCCACACGCTTGGCAGCGGCCTGCCCAACGCACAGCCGATGCTCGAATTCGCCGCGCTCACGTGCCAGATCGAGGTCGCGTCGCTTTTTCCCGTGCGCGCGGGCCGGCTCGTGCCGACCGCCATTGCACGGGTTGGCGAAGGGTTCGAGCCGAATCCGGACGACCCGCTCGTGCAGCATTGCCTGAGCGAGGGCACGCTTGCCCACGTGCGCGCCGACGATGCGGCAAGCGACACCCGCGCGTGCCTCGCGTGTGCGCCGCTGCTCGACGGCGACGGCACGCTGGTGAGCCTGTTGATCGTGCGTCGCATGCCGTTCCTGGCGCTCAACCACGACAATCTGCAACTGCTGCTCGTCCTGCTCGCGTATTACGCCGACGGCGTGGCGCATCAGCCGCTCGTGGCCGCCGTGCGCGAATCGGTGCCGCAGGCGCCATACGACTTCGCGCTCGAACTTGGCCGCCTGGCGCGTCTGAAGCGCGCGAGCGGCATCGAATCGTCGCTGGTCGCGCTCGCGTTCCCGCGCGGCGCGCGAGGCGATTCGCTGTTCGAGCAGACAGTGCGTCAGCGGCGCGCGCTCGACGCGCTGTGGACCATTGGCACGCCGCGTCGCCAGATTGCGATTGCGCTGATGCCGATCACGGACGAGCACGGGATCGACGGCTACCTGATGCGCGTCGAGACGCTGCTGCGCCAGCAGTACGACGTCGACTTCGAGACCGGCCACATTGCGGTTCATACGGCCCATGTGGACCCCGAGTCGCCCGGCGAGGGACTGCTCAAGCTCATGGAGCGGTGTGTGGATCATGGCTGAGCCGCCATCCGGGAACTCGCGCATGGCCCCGAGGTGGCACGCCCGCCGCAGCGGAGTGACGCACTGTCTGCGCGTGGTGCGCTGGCTGACGCTGCTGGGCGGTGCGGCGCTCGCCATCGCTTGTCAGTTGCGCGCGCTGGAGCTCGTGCTGACGGCCGGCGACGCCGTGGCGTCGGGCGCGCTGCCGGTCGTTCTGGCATGGCAGGCCGTGGCGGCCGCGCTGGCCGGCCTCTTCATGGTGCGGGTGCTGCCGGCCCGCTACCGTCAGCGGCGAGGCGTCTTTCTGCATGCGGCGCTGATCGTCTTCTTCCTTCCGATGGCGGGCCTTGCGGTGATGTTGGGCGTCCTGCTGCTCGGCTACCTGTTTCCGCCACCGCGCGAGGCGCCCGAAGCGTTGCGGGTGAGCGCACCCGGCTTCGTGTCGCATCTGATGGCGCGCGTGCGGCACGGCGCGGGCATGCGCCTGCGCGCGCGGCTGCGCAACGTGCGCGGTGAGCGCGACGACCGCGTCGCGGCGCTCGTCTCGGTGCAGGCGCTGCCCTCGCGCGTGACGAGCGAAATCGCGCGCGACTTGCTCGCCGATCCGGTCGAGGAGGTGCGCCTGCTGGCCTACGGCATTCTCGACGGACTGGAAAAACGCATCATGCAGCAGATTTTCGCCACGCGAGCCTGGCACGAGGCGGCCCAGGACGACGACGAACGCGCCCACGCCGCCCGGCGGCTCGCGCAACTGTATTGGGAACTGGTCTATCAGAATCTCGTGCGCGGCGAAGTGCTGCGCTACACGCTGGAGCGCGTGGAGACGTTCGCGCGCAATACGCTGGCGCAGTATGAGGATGACGCGTCGATGTGGTATTTGCTCGGCCGTTGCGCACTCATGCGCGAGCAGCCCGACGCGGCGCAAATGTATCTGCGGCACGCGCAGTTCCACAGTTTCCCGACAGAGCGCCTGCTGCCCTGGCTGGCCGAAGCCGCGTTTCAGAAGGGCCGCTACGACCACGTGTCGCAGTTGCTCGGCGGCATTGGCGAGAGTGCCGTGACGGGCGCTGCCGTCTCGCCGGTGGTGCAACCTGCCGTGCGCTTCTGGACGCGGCCATGACGACGCCCGGCGATTTCGCACCCGCACCTCCGGGGTCCGATCGGGTGGCCAGCGCGGTGGTGGCCGACGTCGCGCTGCTGCTCGAAGGTACGTTTCCGTATGTGAGAGGGGGCGTGTCCTCGTGGGTGGATCAGCTCATCCGTGCGTTTCCCGAGTTGACGTTTGCGGTCGTGTTCATCGGCAGTCGTCGTGACGACTACGGCGAACCGGTGTACGCCATGCCGCCCAACGTCGCGCACTTCGAAGCGCACTACCTTTATGAAACGCCGGCGCCGTCAGCATCATCGGCACCATCGGCGAGCGCCCCCGGGCGGCCTTCGCGAACGCGCCCGAAGTCCGGCGAGGCCCCGGCATTCGCGGACGTCGCCCGCATGCACGACATGTTTCGTCGTCGCCATGCGTCGGGCGCCGACGGCGGCGCGTCGCTACGCGAGCCGTCGACCGGGGCGGACGACACAGTGCGAGACCTGCTCTCGCGGCTTGTGCCGCAATTGCAGGACGGCCAGCCGCTCGCGCAAGCGGCGTTCCTGCATGGCGAAAGCGCGTGGGGCTTCATCACCGAGCGGTACGAACGGCATTGCCACGACCCCTCGTTTACCGATTATTTCTGGACGGTGCGCGCCATGCACAGGCCGATCTGGCAGCTCGCGCGACTCGCCCATGCGCTGCCCGCGGCGCGGATGTACCACACGGTGTCGACCGGCTATGCCGGGTTGCTGGGCGCGATGTTGCGCATGCGCAGCGGCCGGCCGCTGCTCGTGACGGAGCACGGCAGCTACACCAAGGAGCGCAAGCTCGACCTGCTGCAAAGCGAATGGCTGCGCGACAACCGTGGACCGTTCGAGCGCGACATCTCGCAGGTGGGCTATTTCCAGAACCTGTGGATGCGCTTCTTCGAGGCGATCGGACGCGTGTGCTACGACGCCGCCGACGAGATCGTCGCGCTGTACGAGGGCAATCGCCGGCGACAGGTGAGCGACGGCGCGCCGGTCGGCAAGACGCGCGTCATCCCCAACGGCGTCGACGTGGCGCGCTTCGCGGCGCTGCGCCGGCCGTCGCCGCCCTGCGCCGGCGATGCGGACATTCCGCCCGTCGTGGCGCTCGTGGGCCGGGTGGTGCCGGTCAAGGACATCAAGACGTTCCTGCGCGCGGTCTTCATTGCGTACCGCGCGCGCCCGGACGTGCAGGCATGGATCGTGGGGCCGGACACGGAGGATCCGGCCTACGCGCAGGAGTGCCGCGACCTTGCGGCAAGTCTCGGCATGGAGTTTCAAGTGCGTTTCATGGGCTATCGCGCCGTCGAATCGGTGCTGCCGCAGATCGGCGTGCTCGCGCTCTCGTCCGTGTCCGAAGCATTGCCGCTCGTCATGCTCGAAGCGGCGGCTGCGGGCGTGCCGGTTGTGGCGACGGACGTGGGCGCATGCCGTCAGGTGATCGAGGGGCAGGGTGCGGAAGACCGGGCGCTGGGCCGCGCGGGGCGCGTCGTGCCGATGGCCGACCCCGAGGCGCTCGCCGCGGCCATCGTGGACGTGCTGGAGCCCGCCGAGTGGCATGCCGCGCGCCAGGCCGGCATGACGCGCGTGGCGCGCTACTACCGGCTCGACATGATGTGCGACGCGTATCGTTCGCTGTATCAGGGGCTCTGTTGCCGCCGTATGGCGGGGAGTGCGGACTGATGGCCGGCATCGGTTTCGAGCTGCGGCGCCTGCTGCGCAGCGATACGCTCTCGGGAACGCTCGCCGCGTACAGCTACGCGGGCATCATCAGCGCAGGGCCGCTGGTCCTCTCGATGGTCGGGGTCGTTCTGGTTGGCCTGATGAGCCTCGCAAACGTTCACCCGCCGCAGGTTCTCATGCAGTTCCAGGTGTCGGTCACGTACCTGATCGCGTCGAGCGTGATCGCCACCGGTCTGATCCAGCTTGCGTTCACGCGTTATCTGAGTGACAGGCTTTTCGCGGGCGAGCCGCAGGCGGTGATGCCCTCCTTCAACGCGGTCACGCTCGTCACGACCGTCGCGATGGGCGTCGTCGGCCTCGTGCTGTCGCAGACGCTCTTCGCGGGCCAGCCGCTCGCATATCGCTGGCTGATGTGGGTCGGCTTCGTGCTGCTGGGCAATCTGTGGATCGTGGTGCTGTTTCTCACGAGCGTGAAGCAGTACCGCGCCATTCTCGGCGTGTTCTGCGCGGGCTACAGCCTGTGCGTGGTGAGCGCGGTCCTGCTCGGGCGCTACGGACTTGCCGGACTGCTCGGCGGTTTCGTGATCGGCCACACCTGCCTGCTGCTGGGCCTCACGGCGATCGTCGTGCGCCAGTACCGGACGACGACCTGGCTCTCGTGGGACGTCTTCGTGCCGCGCAATCTCCGTCTGTCGCTCGTGGGCGTCGGCGTGTGCTTCGGGCTGGGCGTATGGATCGACAAGCTGATCTTCTGGGCGTCGCCGGCGACCGGCATGGCGGTGATCGGTCCCCTGCGCGCGGCGCCCGTCTACGACCTGCCGATATTCCTCTCGTACCTGTGCGTGATGCCGGGCATGGCGGTGTTCCTGCTGCGCATCGAGACCGATTTCGCCGAGGCTTACGCAGGCTTCTTCGACGCGATCCGCCATGGCGGCACGCTGCGCCAGATCTCGGCCTCGCGCATATCGATGGTGCGCGCCGTGCGCGCGGGCCTCTACGAGATCCTCAAGGTGCAGGCGGTGGTGACGCTGCTCGTCTTCGCGTTCGGCGACGACCTGTTGCGGCTCGTCGGCATGCCGGCGGCCTGGCAGCCGCTGTTGCGCGTGGATGTGATTGCGGCGGGGTTGCAAGTCTTGCTGCTCGGCGTGCTCAACGTCCTGTTCTATCTGGACCGGCGGCGCGACGTGCTGCTGCTCACCGGTCTGCTGGTGGTGCTCAACGCCGTGCTCACCTGGGCCACGTTGCATTACGGCCCGGCGCTTTACGGCTACGGATTCGCCGCGGCATTGCTTGGCGTGCTGCTGCTGGGCGCACACCGGCTGGCGCGCCGTCTTGCGGCGCTTGAATACGATACTTATATGGGACAGCAGGGGGTGAGGGCGCACGCGCCGTAACGGATATCAATCCCCATGCCGAAAATCCCGCGCGTGCGCAGGGGACAAATGAAGCGGACAAATGAAAGCCATTCCCAATTGGGGTAAAATAGTGGGGTTTTCCCGCCCTCGACCGACAGTGCGTGCACCCGACACGTCCGGGGCCGGGCATCGGGGCCATCACGGACGGCCCGCGCAGGCACACCCCAGGCGGGCCGGGAGACTCCCGGCCAGGCCTGTGCACCGCGCCGCCGCCCTCCGTCAAACGTCAACGCGAATATGAGTTCACAGAATCAACAGACCGTGCTGGAAGTCCACCACTGGACTGATACGTTGTTCAGCTTCAAGACGACGCGCGATGCGTCGTTCCGCTACGTCAATGGCCAGTTCACGATGATCGGCCTGGAAGTCGAAGGCAAGCCGCTGCTGCGTGCCTACAGCATGGCGAGCGCCAATTACGAGGAAGAGCTGGAGTTCCTGAGCATCAAGGTGCAGGACGGTCCGCTCACCTCGCGTCTGCAGAACATCAAGCCCGGTGACAAGGTCATCGTGGGCCGCAAGCCGACGGGCACGCTCATCAACGACAACCTGCTGCCGGGCAAGAACCTCTATCTGCTCTCGACCGGCACGGGGCTCGCGCCGTTCATGAGCATCATCCGCGACCCGGAAGTCTACGACCGCTACGAGCACATCATCCTCGTGCATGGCTGCCGCTTCGCCAGCGAATTGGCGTACCGCGAGCTGATCACGCAGCACCTGCCCGAGCACGAGTACCTCGGCGAGTACGTCCGCGACAAGCTGATCTACTATCCTACGGTCACGCGCGAGGAGTTCGAGAACCAGGGCCGCATCACCGAGCTGGTGGAGTCGGGCAAGCTCTTTACGGACATCGGTCTACCGGAATTCACGCCGGAACACGACCGCGTGATGCTGTGCGGCAGCCCGGCCATGCTCAAGGACACGCGTGAATTGCTGGAAAAGCGCGGCTTCGTCGAAGGCCACAACCACGCGCCGGGGCACTACCTCGTCGAGCGCGCGTTCGTGGGCTGAGCCGCCGTTCGCGCGACTGCCCGCCAGCGGCGGGCAACGAGAAAAGAAAAAAGGCCGCTCATTCGAGCGGCCTTTTCCTTTTTCCTATCGTTTTCCTGCCCCGCGTGTGGCTCAGAAGTCCATCGTGGCGCTGGCGAGGAAGGTCCGCGTGGAGCCCGGCAGCACGAAGCCGTTGTACGTCGTCGTCCAGTAGTGCTTGTCGGTCACGTTGTTGACCGCTGCGCGCAGCACCACCGCCTTGCCCGCGATGCGGGTCGTGTACCTCGCCGACAGGTCGATCGTGGTGTAGGCGGGCACCGAGAGCGTATTGGCGGCATCGACTTCCTGCTGGCCGGTCACTTTCACGCCGGCGGCCACCGTCAGGCCGCGCACGAACGGCGTGTCGTACTCGACGCGGCCGGTCACCACGTAGCGCGGCGTGGCGAAGATGCGTTTGCCGGCGACCACCGGATCGTCCACGTCCACGGCCTTGGTGTTGAGCAGCAAGACGCCGCCAATGACGCGCCAGTCCCGCGCCAGACGCACCCAGCCGCTGGCGTCGAGGCCCTGGAAACGCTGCGTGCCGTCCTGCACGTAGTAGCCCGCCTGGTTGGTGTAGCCGTAGCCGCGCTCCACGCGGAACAGCGCGAGATTCGCCCCCCACGTGTCCTTGTCCGCCTTCCAGCCCACCTCGTACTGCTTGCTCGTGAGCGGGCCGAAGGTCTGCGGGTAGTTCTTGTCGGTAATGCCTGCCGAGCCGCCCGGTTCCATCGATTCAACGTAGCTCACGTAGGCGGTGGAGTCGTTGTCGGTCTTGTACATCAGCGCAGCCGTCGGCGAGACCGGCTTCGCGCGGTAGGACGACGTGGTCTGTGCGCTGGTGTCATACACGTCGTCATGGAACTCGGTGTAGCGCAAGCCGGCGAGCACCGAGATACGCGAGGTAATGCCGATCGTGTCGCTCGCATAGATCGCGCGCTGCGAAATCTTCTCGCTGCGGTACGGCTGATAGTCGAGCCCGATGTCCTGGTTCGGCAGCAGCGACGGGTTATAGATGTTGCTGGTGCCGAGCGCAATGCCGTTGCCGCCGATGCCGTTGTCGTTGAGCTTCGTCTGGCTCTGGTAGCCCACGCCGAACACCACGTCGTGCTTGAGGGCGCCGGTGCTGAATTTGCCCTGCACCATGCCGTCCCACGCCTGGTAGTAGTAAGCCGTCTTCCATTTGTACTGCGTGTCGGCGTAGTCGCCGGCGGCATTGAGCACCGACAGGAAGCTGTCGCCGTTCAGGCGGTTCTGACGCGCGAAGCGATACTTGAAATTGGCCTTCCATTGGTCGTTGATGCGATAGTCCGCCGACGCGCCCGCCGAGAGCGTGTCGCCTTCGTAGTAAGTGAAGGGCTGGGCGAGATTGCGGGCCACCTTGTTCGCGTCGGCCACCGCCCCGGCGCCGGCGAAGTTCATGCCGAACAGCGTGCCCGTGGTCTGGCGCTTCCAGTACATGACGTCGGCGCCGATCGTCAGGTCGGGCGTGACGCGAAAGTCGGTCGCGAACGAAATCGTCTTGCGGCGCACGTGGTTGTTCGGCTCGGCCGTGTTGCCTTCCTCGTTGACGAGGTTCAGGCGGTAGCCGAAGCGGTTGTCCGGGCCGAAGCGGCCGCCCAGATCGACCTTCTCGCTCCAGACGTTGCTCGCTTCGTAGCCCACGGAGATCTGACGCAGCGGCTCGTCGGTCGGGCGCTTGAGCACATAGTTGATGATGCCGCCCGGCGCGCCGAAACCGTACATGAAGCCCGACAGGCCCTTGAGCAACTCGACCTGCTCGAACGGTTCGAGCGGAATGTCGGCCTGCCAGGAGACGAAGTTCTGCCCGTCCACCTTCGTGCCGTCGAGCATGTCCACGCGAATGCCGCGCACGGCGAAGTACGAGTTTTCGTTGCGCTTGTTCTCCGAGAGCGTGCTGACGGACGGATCGTACTTGAAGGCGTCCGTGGCGGTCTGTGCCATCTGGTTCTTGATCTGCTCGCTGTTCACGGCCGTGACCGAGAATGGCGTGTCGACCGCGCGCCGCGTGCCGAGCGCGCCGCTCGAGACGCGCTCGACCTTGACATCGTCATCGCGCCCGGCGGAGACGGTCGTGGCCGGCAGCGCGGCCGCCGCTGCGCCATTGGCCGCAGGCTGCGCGTCCGGCGCCTGCTGGGCGAAGGCGCTGCCGGACGCGAGCGAGAGCGAGGCGGCGCACACGGCAAAGACCCCGGCGATGGCGCGCGTCATGGAGGAGGGCGACGGGTGACGAGTCGAAGCATGCGAGGCGCGCGCGAGGGCGGCGCCACGGCCTGTGAACGGGCGGTGGTGCAACATCGGTGTGAATCTCCCTTGTGTAAAGCGACGTGTGTTCTGGTCTTCTCGTGGGGCACCACGCTCGTCACGATGGGTGCAACAGGCGCAGCATTCGCGAGGGGCGCGGGTATCGAACCGTCGTGCGGCCCGCGCCCGCGCTCAGGTCCGTGCGGCGGCGTCCGGCGGCTCGGGCAGCGCTGTCGCGGGCGTCGAGATCGGCTTGCCCGGCGCG
>NZ_CABPSC010000022.1 GCF_902459585.1 Pandoraea nosoerga | reverse complement strand
AGGCGGGGGCCGGGGCAGAGGCAGCGCCGGAGGCGGGCGCGGCTGCGGCGCCCGAGGCGGGCTGGGCCGGCGCTGGCGGCTCCTGGAGCTTGCCGCCCGAGGCGTTGGCCATATAGACGATGGCGCGGCCGATTTCGTAGTCCGTCACGTCGTCCGGACTGGTGCCGCCGCGCGGCGGCATGGCGCCCTTGCCGGCCAGGGCGATCTTGAGCATTTCGTCATAGCCTTGCGCAATGCGCGGCGCCCAGTCGGGCGAGCCCACCTTCGGCGCGCCGGCGGCGCCGGAGGCGTGGCAGGCGGCGCAAACGGCCTTGTAGAGTTGTTCGCCGGTCTGATACACGCGTGGCGCGCTGGCGTCCTTGATCTCGACCTTGGCCACGGGCGCGATGCGCTCGGCAATGGCCTGTTCGGTCATGGCGGAACTGCCGGCGCCGGTCAGGGCGCTGTTGCCCACGTAATTGACCAGCAAGACGATGATGACGATCGGTACGAGAAAACCTGCGACGACTGCGGCGATGAGCTGCTTCGGTGTTTTGATGAGGGACTCATGCTCGTTATGTGCTTCACTCATGCGGGATCTCTCAATAGTTTTTGTGGAAACCGAGTGCATCACACCGGATGGCTGGCACCATCCAGTCAAAATAACGAACCATTGTAGCAACAAACGTTCGGCGGATGACACGCGAAGGCGGTGCGTAGACGCCGCAAAAGTCCCGTATTTTCCCTAACTTACGCGAAAGCGAAAGCAGTGTTCCGCGCGGTTCGTGCGCAAAGCGCGGGCGCATTGCGCGCACAGCAAATCCGCGCGGGAGCGTCGTGCGGCATGAAATTGCCGCATTGTGGGGCGCGAGAATGCACGGGGCATGGACGGCGCGCGGCAAAACCGCTATGCTTCTACCTCTTTGCCCGCCGGCAGCGCGCTCGCGCACTCCTTCCCGGCGGCGAGCACCGCGCCCGTAGCTCAGGGGATAGAGTATCGGCCTCCGAAGCCGAGGGTCACTGGTTCGATTCCAGTCGGGCGCGCCAACATTTTTTCAATGGGTTGCGTCGGCTCATTGCCGGCACCCGAGGCCCCCATCTCGTTACACGAAATACATTGTGCGCCGGGCATAACCCGCGTATAAGTGATGCATCGAACATCAAGTCTGACTTTCATCGACCAGCGTCGATCTTCACGATCTTTGCGAGACACTTCCGATCTCTGAATTCTTGTTTGTCCGCCACTGGTGTCCAGTCACGCATTTCGCGATGGCAGCACACCGGGAAAACCAGGAGTTCGCATGAGCACCGGAATTGTTAAGTGGTTCAACGACAGCAAGGGCTTCGGCTTCATCAAGCCGGACGACGGCAGCGAAGATCTGTTCGCTCACTTTTCGGAAATTCAGCCCCAAGGGCGCACCGAATTTCGTACCCTCCAGGAAAACCAGCGAGTCTCCTTTGATGTCGCCCGCGGGCCGAAAGGCATGCAGGCCTCCAACATCAAGCCCGCGTAACCGCCCCCCCGTCGCCTTTCCTGTACATCACCTGCCCCCGCGCGGTGATGTTGCGCCACTCGCCGCTGGAGGAAAACATGGCTTACATCAATCCGTTTTACCGAGGTTTTCGCCTGGAAACCTGCGTATTCCGTGAGCAGGACGCAGGGTCCATCGAGCGCAGGCATGATCGGACGTTCGGCGTCTCCGTAAGGATTTCCCGTACTTCCGAGAACGACCCGGCATCCTCGTCGGCACCGAAACTGTTTCGCCTCGACGGCTCGCCCTTCGACTCGATCGGCGAGGCGCGCCGTGCCGGCGAGGCATTCGGACGGTCTTGGGTCGACGACCTCATTCGCAGCACCGAAGTGCAGGCGTGATCATGGTCCTGCGCGCCAACTGGTTCCTGTATCCGGACTACGTGCCGCCGGACACGACGCGGTTCTTCGGCGGAGCGTCTGTCGCCAGCGCGCTCGAGGCGAGCCGCCGCATGGCGGCAAAGCCCGTGCAGCGCGGTCGAATCCGCAAATGGCTGAGCCGGCGCTACGTCGGCGAGTACCCGACCCGCAGTTAAGCAGTGCGTCCACCGTACCGGAAGCCCTGCGGGCCATAGAACGTCGACAGGAGCAGACCGTGCTCGCCCCTTTGCGCACATGCCCGTACATGCCCGCACATGCCATGATGGCCGCGCTCCGGCGCATCGCCGAAAAGCGTTCCGAGCAACCCTCCGAGGCGGTTATCGAACCGCACCGCTGGCTCGCGAACTGATACACCGGGTCGGCAAGCACTTCGAGCCGACCCGATTCGGCCGAGCGTATTGCCGGCACGCGAACACCCTTCGTCCGTCGTGGTGAGAAGGCATCGCGCAGCGATCGCCGTTCCGGACCTCAGAACACCACCAGCCGGTCCACCAGTTGCGCCATGCGCGAGTTCGACGCCGACCATGATTCGATCGTGGACGAGCGCCCGTCGAAATACACCGTGTTGATGATCGCGCCGTCGCGGCTGAGCGTGAGCGTCGCGTAGGCCAGGTATTCGGTCGGCGCCGCGCCCCATAGCGAATTGCGCCATGCACGCCGCACCTGGTAGTTCAGCACGATGCAGCCCGCCGGCCACGTGCCCGGACTGTAGATCGTGCTCACGATGCCGTAAGCCCGCAGCCGCCCCTGGATGGCGGGCAGCAAGTCGGAGATGCCGTCCGGCGCCAGCTCGATGCACATATTGTGCGACAGCAGCTCCGGCGCGGCCGGCTCCGACGGTGGCTGCACCGGCGGCAACTGGTCTGAGAGCGCCGCGCCCGTGGTGACCACCGTGGCCGCCACCTGCGCCGCCACGACCGGCACCGGCGTCGCGAAGAGGCACCCGCCCAGCGTCGCGCTCGCCGCCGCCGCGAGCGCCAGCACCATCGCGAGGCGCATCGTCAGAACGGCGACACGCCGAGCACGACGCGCTGCAGCCAGCCGACGCTGCTGCCGTCGGCAATCTGCCCGTCCTCCACGCGCGCCACCTTCGCCTGCCCGACCTTGTTCGACGCCACCACATTGCCCGGAGAGATGTCGAACTTGTTCACCACGCCGGTGAAGCGGAACGTCTCCATGTTGCGCCCCTGCATCACCTGCTTTTCGCCTCCCACGACGTAGGCGCCGTTCGGCAGCACCTCGACGATCGCCACCGCGATCGTGCCGGTAAGCGCCGTGCTCGAGGCCGAATTTCCGTTGCCCTTGAAACTGCTCGCGGACTGGCCGATGTTGAACCAGCGCTCGAGCACCGAATCGGCGCCGTCGGCCTTCGCGCTCTTGGCCGTTACGCTGGCATTGCGCGACACGTCGCTCTGCGATTTGTTGCTGCCCGACGAAGTTTCCGATACGGCGATCGTCAGCAGATCGCCCACGCGATGCGCCACCGGCGTCTCGAACCAGTTCGTCGCCGTGGTCGGTTGGTAGATGGAACCGGCCGTCTGCACGTTGGCCACGCGCGGCATGGGCATCACGCTCATGGGCGTGGACATGGGCGCCGGCGTCGAGCAGGCGCCGAGCATGGCGCCCGCCCCCGCGAGCTGCGCAAGCGAGCGGACCAGACCGCGCGACGTGTCGCGCTTGAGCATCGATAGCTTCGACATGATGAGGCGCCCCCGCGCCGGTTCCGGACCGGGTCCGGTTCCCTTCGAAAGATGTGAACGGTTGAAGCAGCCGGCCAAGCGGCATGACGGCATGGCGGCCAGCCTGGTAAGGCATGGTAAAAAGCGCGCGTGCAGCGACTGCGGACAAATCGAGGAAAATTTGTGGAGGCACGGCGCGCGCCGCGCCGAAGCTGAGAGAATGGCGCGCCAGACGCACAGCGCTCGCCTCGCCGCTCGCCGGTCCGCGGTCATTACACGGCATTGCGCGGCATTGCGCGCTCATTCCTCGGATCACTTCCTCGGGCTACTTCTTTTCACGCAAGCGCATGAACTCCGGCATCACCCGCAAGCTCTTCCTCGCAATCTTCGCCACGGGCCTGATCACCATGATGGCTACGGCGCTGGTCGTGCGCGCGGCCGCCGGCGGCCAGAGCTGGCTGCGGGGTGACAATCTGGTGTACCTGGCGTTGCTCGGCATGGCCGCGCTCGGGGCCGTCGCGCTGCGCCTCGCCCAGCGACTGCTCGTGCCGGTCACCCCGCTGCTCGAGGCCACACACCGCATGGCGATGGGCGACTACAGCGCACGCGCGCCCACCGCCGGCGCCGACGAACTCGCCCGCCTGGCCGCTGATCTCAACCGGCTGGCCGACACGCTCTCTCACAACGACCGGCTGCGCCGCGACCTGCTGGCCGACATCTCGCACGAGCTGCGCACACCGCTCTCGGTCATGCGCGGCGAGATCGAGGCGATGGAGGACGGCGTGCGCCCGCTGACACAAGACGCACTCGCCTCGCTGCGCGTCGAGATTTCGCTGCTCTCCAAACTGATCGACGATCTCTACGAACTCTCGCTCTCGGACATCGGCGCGCTGACCTATCAGTTCGCGCCCGTGGACATGACCGAGCGGGTCGCGACGGCCGTCACCGCCTTCGGCGACTGGTTCGAGGCCAAGGGCATTGCGCTCAACGTGCACCTGCCGAACGACACGCTCGTCATCGAGGGCGACCTGCACCGTCTCACGCAACTGCTCGGCAACCTGTTCGAGAATTCGCTGCGCTACACCGACGCAGGCGGCGCCGTGCGGGTGTATCTGTCATCCACCGACAAACACTTGCGTCTCGAGATCGAGGACTCGGCGCCCGGCGTGCCCGACCACGCCCTGCCGCGCCTGTTCGAGCGGCTCTTCCGCGTGGAGGCGTCGCGCAGCCGGCGCAGCGGCGGCGCCGGCCTTGGCCTCGCGCTGTGCAAGCACATCGTGGAAGCACACGGCGGCCGGATCGTGGCGCGGCATTCGCCGCTGGGCGGCCTCGCGCTCGCCATCACGCTGCCGTACTCCGGCTGCGCCACCGGCGACGCAGCCGCGCCCCGCCACAGCCCGGCGCATTGCGCGGGCGCCGCCGCCTTCGGCGCCCACGCGCCGGGGGCCCTCTGCTGAGCCCGTCATCCGTGCATCCCGCCTTGCAGACCGAATCCCCCCTCCGCTCCCCGTCCGACGCGATGACCTTTGCCGACACCGCCCCGATCCTGATTGTCGAAGACGAGCCGAAACTGGCCGCATTGCTCGCCGAATATCTGCGCGCGGCCGGCATGCCGTGCCGCATCGTCGCCGACGGCCGCGACGTGCTGCCGGCCGTGCGCGCGACCGAGCCGCGTCTCGTGCTGCTCGACCTGATGCTCCCCGGCATGGACGGGCTGGAAGTGTGCCGCGCCGTGCGTGAAATCTCCGAAGTCCCCATCGTGATGCTCACCGCCCGCGCCGCGGAAACGGATCGTCTGCTCGGTCTGGAGCTGGGCGCCGACGACTACATCTGCAAGCCCTTCAGTCCGCGCGAGGTGGTGGCGCGCGTGAAGGCCATCCTGCGACGCGTTCGCGGCAACGGCGCCACGGCGGGGGCTCCCGCCGCCGCGCCGCAAACGCCTGCGCTCGTGATCGATCCGGTGCGTCATCACGCGCGCCTCGACGGCCACGAGCTGCCCCTCACGCCGGTGGAGCTGCGCCTGCTCGCCACGCTCGCCAGTCATCCCGACAAGACGTTCCCGCGCGCGCATCTGCTCGATCGCATGTACGACGACCACCGCGTGGTGGCCGACCGTACCGTCGACAGCCACATCAAGAATCTGCGCCGCAAGCTGCAGGCCATCCGTCCCGACGAGGAAACCGTGCGCTCGATCTATGGCGTGGGCTACCGGCTGGAGTTGCGCACCGATCGCCCGGCCGGGCACCCGGCGCGACATGGCGTCGCCGCTATCGACAATCCGGCAGATGCAGTGCCAGAATAGGCGCACCCGCGCCACGGCGGGTGCCCATTGAGGAGATCGACGATGCCACGCCGCACCGCCCCGCTCTGCCCGATGTTCCCGATGTCCGCGCCATCCCATCCGCCCGCCACGCCAGTCGGCTCGTTGCGCACACGCGCCGCCCGCGAGGCCGCCGCGTGCGGGAAGCGCCCACGGCTCGATCGCCTGATGCGCGTAACGCTGGCCCTGGCCCTTCTCGGCAGCGGCGCGCTGGCACACGCGCAAACGCCTGTGTGCTTCGATAGCGTCGGACGCGCCCTTCCCCCGGAGCAATGCTCGCAGGCCGCGCGCGACCAGGCGGCGGCGCAAGCCGCCGCATCGGGGGCCGGGTCACCGTCCCTGCGAGACGAATGCCGCGCCCTCGCCGACAAAATCGCCAACACCCCCGACAAGCCGGTCTACACGCGCGACCGGCCGGTCGTCGCGCCCAACGGCAATCGTATCGACATTCCTACGCGCACAAACCCGCGCAAGGCGCTCAAGGAAGAATACATGCGCAAGTGCACGTAGGCATGCGCCTACAAATTAGCGGAAGATGCAAGCGAGTTAGCGGAACTTGTGGCGCCGGTTTCTTGACAATACACGCAGACACCGCATAATCGTTGTCATGCCGGCGCGTACTGCAACGTCGCGAATGCGCTGTCCATCGGACGCCGAATCATCGTCCTCATCGCCGCTTCAATGCCGAAGCGTCTCGCCCCGCCGGGGTGTTGCGTCGGCCTGACGTTTTATCCGCATCCACCGCCGCCACACGTTGCAAGCGGCATACGCTTTCCGGAGGGAGAAAATGCAGAAACGCGAATTCCTGATGAAAACTTCCGTGGCCATGGCGGCTGCCGCCTTCGCTCTGGCAGGCTGCACCACCACGACGCCTTCGCAGGCCGATCGGAGCGACAAGGCCGCCGGCACGAACGCGAACAAGCGCCGCGAAATCGATGCGGCCGTCAACGGCGCGCTCGAGAAAATGTATGCCTCCGTGAAGGGCTCGCGCGAACTGGTAAACCGCGCACGCGGCGTGCTCGTGTTCCCGTCCGTGCTGCAGGCCGGCTTCGTCGTGGGCGGCGAGTATGGCGAAGGCGCGCTGCGCGTCGGCGGCGCGACCAAGGGTTACTACAACACCGTGACGGCGTCGTTCGGCCTGCAAATCGGCGCGCAGTCCAAGGCGGTCATCTTCCTGTTCATGACGCAGGACGCGCTCGACAAATTCCAGCGCACCGACGGCTGGACGGCTGGCGCGGACGCCTCCGTCGCGCTCGTCAAGGTCGGGGCCAACGGCGCGGTCGACCTGAATACGGCCACCTCGCCGGTAGAGGTCATCGTCATGACCAACGCCGGCCTGATGGCCAACCTGAACGTCGAAGGCACGAAGGTCACGAAGCTCAATATCTGACCGGGCGGGCGTCGCCCTGCGCGGCGGCGCCCATCGAACGGCCAACGAACGACAAACGAACGGCCAACCAACAACGCCAACGGGAAAACGGCGCTGCCCCTGCGGGTGGCGCCGTTTTTTCATGCGACGGACTCGCCTCAGCCGGCCATCACTCGTTGCTGAACGCGGCCGGACGCCACTTGAGCAGGCGCTTCTCGAGCGACGTGAGCAGATAGTCGGCGCCCAGCGCCACGGCGGCGAGCACGATCATCGCGGCGAACACGCCGCTCGCGTTGAACGCGCCCTGCGCGGTCGAGATCAGCAGGCCAATGCCCTGCTTGGAGCCGAGGAATTCACCGACGACGGCGCCCACGAGCGCAAAGCCGAAGCTCACGTGCAGGCTGGCGAGAATCCACGACAGCGCCGACGGAATCACCACCGACATCGTCACCTGACGACGCGACGCACCGAGAATCTGCGCGTTGGCGATCATGTAGCGGTCGGCTTCGCGCACGCCCTGGAAGGCGTTGGCGAACACCACGAAGAACACCATCACCACGGCGAGCGCAACCTTCGACGCCATGCCCAGGCCGAACGCGATCACGAAGATCGAGCCGAGCACCACGCGCGGAATCGAGTTGGCGATCTGGATGTAGAGGCTGAAAACGTCCGAAAGCAGCTTGTTGCGCCCAAGCACGATGCCGCAGATCACGCCGGCCACCCCCCCGATCAGAAAGCCGAGCACGGTCTCTTCGAGCGTGACGATCACCTGCGTCCAGAGCGGTCCCTGCGACGTGCCTTCCACGCACCAGTCATAGATCTGCTGCACGATGAGCGACGGCTGCGAGAAGAAAAACGGATCGATCCAGCCGACGCGCGCGGCGAGTTCCCAGCCGCCCAGTCCGACCACCAGAATGGCCACGCGCAGAAAAATCACCAGCGCGCGACGTTGTTTGATACGGCGCTGCGCCGCGGCTTCCTCGCGTGCGAGATCGGCGTCGCCGATTCCTGCCAGCATGGCCTGTTCACTCATGTTCATGCCCTCCTCCTGACGGCATGGGCGTGCGCGCCTGCCGCGCCGCCCGATAATTCACTGTCGCCGGCTCTCGCCAATGCCGACAGACTCAACCGATCTTCACTTCTTCGCGCAGATCCGCCCAGATCTCGCGCGAGATGTCGATGAAACGCTGTTCGTAGCGAATCTCGGACATCACGCGCGGGCGCGGCAGATCGATCGTGTACACGTTCTTGAGCGTGGCCGGACGCGCACTCAGCACGAACACACGATCGGCGAGCGCAATCGCTTCCTCCAGATCGTGCGTGACGAACACCACCGAGCCCGACGTCGACGACCACAGTTGCAGCAGCTCGTCCTGCATGAGCGTGCGCGTTTGCATGTCGAGCGCCGAGAACGGCTCGTCCATCAACAGGATTTCGGGGTTGTTGATGAACGTCTGCGCCAGCGCCACGCGCTTGCGCATACCGCCCGAGAGCTGGTGCGGGTAGTGATTGCCGAACTTGTCGAGGCCAACGCGCTTGATCCACTCGTCGGCCAGCGCATACGCGGCGTCCTTCGACTGGCCCCGGAAGAGGGGTCCGGCGGCCACGTTCTCGCGCACGCTGCGCCAAGGGAAAACGGCGTCGTTCTGGAAGACGAAGCCGATGCGCGGATCGATGCCATTTACCGTCTGGCCCATCACGCGGACGGTGCCGGTCGTGGGACGCAGCAGGCCGGTAATCATCGACAGCGTGGTCGACTTGCCGCAGCCGGTCGGCCCGACGATGGCGACGAATTCGCCGCGCGCGACCGACATGCTGAAATTGCGCAGCGCGACGGTGGCGCGCCCGTCGGGCGAAATGAAGCGGCACGACACATTGTCGAATTCGATGGCCGGCGTGTCGCGCGAGACGGTGCTCGCGGCACGCACCGGCGCCGTGGGGGTGGTGGTCTGGGTCATGCCCGGCTCCTCTGGTACGTCGAATGGCTAACGGTCTTGCCGTTGCGTTGGGATGAGCCGGCCCGCACACCGGACGGTCGTCAGGCGCGGGCGGCTCGGGGTGCGCGCCGAACTGCGCGCGCGCCGGTATTACGGGGTCAAGGGGTGCGCAGGCCGCGCCGCGAACGCGAGAACGCGAGAACGCGAGGGCGGGCGAGCGCCCGATCACTTGACCTGATCGACGAACTCGTTGGTGTACGTCTTCGACAGGTCGATGTGCTTGCCCTTCACGTTCGGATTGAACGCAGCGAGCACCTTAAGCACGGTCTCGGGACCGCCCTTGGGCATGCGGCCGTCCGGCGAGAACATCGGCAGCGAGTTCTGCAGCGCCTGCACGTACAGGTCCCGATTCTTGCCGTAGTAGTCCTTCGGCATCTTGTCGGCGATCTCGGTCGCCGAGTGGGTGTTGATGTACTTGAGCGTCTTCACGAACGCGCGAGCCAGCTTGGCCGCTTCGGGCTTGTGCTTGTCGAGCCACGAGCGCTGCACGTACAGGCTCGATGCCGGATACGCGCCGCCGAGCGCGGCCACGGTGCCTTCCATCGTGCGCATGTCCACGAGCACGGCGGCGTCGCCGGTCTTGATCAGCTGCGAGGCGGTGGGCTCGGTCGTCATGCCGGCGTCGATGCGGTTCTGCTTGATCGCCGCGATGAACGTGTTGTCCGCGCCGACCGGCAGCACCGAGTACTGCGCCGACGTGATGCCGTGCTTGGCGGCGAGGTACTGCGTGAGGAAGTTCGTCGAGGAGCCGAGGCCGGTCACGCCGAGGGTCTTGCCCTTCACGTCGGCCATGCTCTTGATGGTGTCCTTGCTCTTGGCGTTGACCAGTTCCACCTCGCCCGGCACCTGACCGAAGATCGTGATGGCCTGGACTTCCTTGCCCTTGCTCTGCAGATCGATGGAGTGATCGTAGAAACCGACCACGGCCTGCACCGCGCCGGCGAGCAGCTCGTTCTCGGCGTCGACGCCGGCTGGCTGCGAGAGCAGTTCGACGTTCAGCCCCTCTTCCTTGAAGTAACCGAGTTGCTCGGCGAGCTTGGCCGGCAGGTAGATCATCTTCGTGATGCCGCCGACCATGATCGTGATCTTGCCGCTGTCGGCGGCGAAGCCCGGTGCGGCGGCCAGCGCCAGCGACACGCCGAGCACGGCGGCGATTGCGGGTTTCACGAAGGCTTTGGGCAGGCGCGTGCCAAGGCTTGCTCGCATTGTGGTGTCTCCATCGTTTTAGGGATAATGGGGCCGAGCGCGTGTGCGGCGCCGGCGGGCCTCGCGCGACGCGTCGCGGGGCCGGGGCAGCGGTCCACTGAGTCGAATTCCCCTGCCTCGATGGCGATTGTAGAAAATCGAAGCTTTCATCAAGCTTTCGCCGCTTGCAGGTTTTCGTTCGCGACTCATGGGTGTTTACCCGCTGTTGGCGAGCGTCCGGACAGCGGGCACACTCCCGAGCGCATTACGCCCTCGCCGTCATGAAACTGCTGCTCATCGAAGACAACGACACGCTCGCCCACTGGCTCGCCCGCATGCTGCGCGACGACAACTTCACCGTCGACGCCGCGCGCGACGGCGATGCGGCCGATCGCCTGCTGCAAACGGAAACCTACGACGTCGTGCTGCTCGATCTGATGCTGCCCAGGCTCGGCGGCAAGCATGTGCTGCGGCGCCTGCGCGAGCGGCGCAACAACGTGCCGGTCATCATTCTGACGGCGAGCGGCTCGGTCGACGAGAAAGTCGACTGCCTTGGCGCGGGGGCGGACGATTACCTCGTCAAGCCGTTCGAAGTGCGCGAGCTTATCGCGCGCGTCAAGGCGCTGGCCCGGCGGCACTCCCCCGAACAGGGCGCCGAGCTGCAGTGCGCCGATCTCGTCTATCACACCGGCACCCGCCAGTTCACCATCGCCGGCGCACCGCTTGCGCTGCCCTCGCGCGAGCACGCCGTGCTCGAGATCCTCATGCGCAAGCAGGGCAAGACCGTCGCCAAGAGCGCGCTCGTCGACGGCGTGTTCGGCCTGGACGACGAACCCAGCGCGGACGCCATCGAAATCTACATCCATCGCCTGCGCAAGAAGCTCGAGACCAGCCGCGCGGCGATCATGACGCTGCGCGGTCTCGGATATCTGCTGCGCGAGAAAGATGCTTAGCCTGCGCGTCAGGCTGTTGATGTGGCTGATGCTGCCGCTCTCGCTCTATATCGGCGCGAGCGCGTGGCTCGCCTATCGCAGCGCGCGCGACACGGCCGAGCTCGTGCAGGACCGTGCGCTGCTCACGTCGGCGCAGGTCATCGCCGGCGAGCTCACGTGGGTCGACGGCGCGCTGCGCGCCAGCGTGCCGCCTTCGGCGCTCGAGCTCTTCGCCTCGCCGGCGCGCGACCGGGTGTTCTATCAGGTCATCACGGAAGACGGCCGCCTGCTTGCCGGGCCGCCCGACTTTCCGCATCCGCCGCTGTTTCAGGCGTCCGCGCCCGTCTACACGGACGTCACCCTCAACGGCGAGCCGCTTCGCGTGGTGAATTACGTGCGCACGATGTACGACTCCGGGCAGCGCTATCGCGTCGCCGTCGTGGTCGCGCAGACCATGCACGGACACGACGAGATGCTCGCGCAGCTCTGGGAGCCCTCGCTGCATCGCCAGATCGCCATGGCCGCGCTCGCCGCCATACTCGTGCTCATCGGCCTGACCGTGGAGCTGCATCCGCTCATCCGGCTCAAGGAAGAGGTGGCCGGCCGCGCCCCGCAGGAGCTGGTGCCCATTCGCGCAGGACAACTGCAAACGGAATTGCGCCCCATCGTCGACGCGATCAACCTGTGCATCCAGCGGTTGTCCGCACAGGCGCAGCAACAGCGCCGCTTCGTGGCGGACGCCGCACATCAGCTGCGCACGCCGCTCACGCTGCTCGACACCCAGTTGCAGTTCGCCGCACAGTTGGACGACCGCGCCGCGCTGGCCGACGTGCTCGCCGCCATGCAGACCAGCAGCCGCGGACTGGCCGACCTCACCAACAAGCTGCTGCTGCTCTCACAGGCGGAGGCGGCGGACACGCCGGCGTTCTCGCGCTCGCGCGTCGATCTGGTGGGCGTGGCGGCCGGCGTGCTCGAAGAGCTCGTCGCCCTCGCGCAGCGGCGTGACATCGACCTGGGGCTGGAGACCGCCGAAGCGCATGTCTGGGTCTCGGGCAACGGCGAGCTGTTTCATGCGATGGTCATGAATCTTGTCGACAATGCGATCCGCTATATCCATGAGGGCGGCCGCGTGACTGTCGCGATCGACCGCGAGGGCGGCGCCGCGCGCCTGCGCGTGGTCGATGACGGCCCCGGCATTCAGGCCGAAGCGCGCCAGCGCGTGTTCGAGCGCTTCTATCGCAATGCGCCGCCCGGGCAACCCGGCACCGGCCTTGGCCTCGCCATCGTGAAAGAAATCGTGGCGGCCAGCCACGGCGCCGTCACGCTGGGCCCGGGCGCGCACGGACAGGGTCTGGTCGTGACCGTGACGCTTCCTCTGGATCCGGAAACAGAAAACAACGCCCTATAGGGCCCGCGCCTGGCGTACCGTCACCGATGAGGCGCGCGGCACTTCCGGGCGATTGTCTGAAAGAAACTCACAACCGTATGAAGTACCGATAAAAATCAAGGCACTACAACTGGTTAGATCGAAAGTGTCGTTTGAAACATACGCTCGACTGGATACGCTAGGACAAACCCTGATATATTTGGGGTCTTCGCAGAATCCTCCTCAAGCAAGCGCAAACTTATTGATCCAAATCAATTAGTTATGCTTCGCTGTCAACCACGCGGGCGCCCGCCGCGTGTAATTGTGACGAAATGTAAAGTTTGTTAAATTGGTTGTCGGTCCCGCCGCGTGGGTTGCGGCACGGGACTTTTTCTCTCAGGGATTTGCCTCCATGCCGTATCTCGTCGATCCTGCCGCACAGGCTGCGAGACGCCGCACGTCGCTGGACGACGCGGTGCACGCTCGCGCCGTGACGCCGGCATCGGATCAGGCCGCCGTCTGCGATGCGTCATTGCCGGTGGAACCCGCCTCGCGCGCGGGCGTCCCCCGTGCGCTCGCGCAGTCGGTGGCGCGCAAGATCGACGCCGCACGCGAGGCCGAGCGCACGCGCCTTGCGCAGGAAATGCACGATGGCCTCGGCGCCCATCTCACGGCATTGCAACTGACGGTCGCGCGCCTGACGATGCGCCCGCCGGCCAACCCCGCCGAATGGCAATCCCTCTGCGCCCAGATCCAGCATGCGGCAAGTGCCGCACAGGACGCGGCACACGAACTCGTCGGCCGCCATCGCCCTCCCGCGCTCGACGCGGGTCTGGTGGCGGCGTTGCGCGCGTGGCTGCGCGGCTTCGGCGAGCAAAGCGGACTTACCTGCATCTGGCGGTGTGACGACGTGACCCGCGAGCGCGTGGCACGGCTCACGCCCGAGGCGGTGCTCGCGCTGTATCGCATCGCGCAGGAAGCGCTCACCAACGTTGCTCGTCATGCCCGCGCGTCGCGCGTCGTCGTCGCGCTCGACGGCAGCCATCGCTCGCTCAAACTCACGGTTTGCGACGATGGTTGCGGGCTTGCCCGCGGCGCGCGCCGCAAGCAGGGACATTTCGGCCTGATCGGCATGCGCGAGCGCTGCACGGCGCTCGGCGGCACGCTGCGCATTGGCGGTGGCGAGGGATCGGGGACGCTCGTGAGCGCCCGCCTTCCCTGGCACCAGATCCTTCCGGCCCCGGCCGGAATCCAGGCCCTGCAGGCCCCGGAATCGCTCGCTCTTCACGGATACGCATCATGACGCTTAGAGTGCTCATCGTCGACGACCACGCCATCGTGCGGCAGGGCGTCCGACAATTGCTCTCCGATAGCGGGAGCATCGCCGTCGTCGGCGAAGCCGACTGTGGCGCGGAAGCGCTGGAGATGACCGACTCGGCGCAATGGGATATCGTCCTGCTCGATATTTCGTTGCCCGACACGAACGGTCTCGAGATTCTCAAGACCCTGCGACGCAAGCACCCCCGTCTGCCGGTCATGGTCTTCAGCATGTACGGCGAAGGCCAGTTCGCGCTGCGAGCGCTCAAGGCTGGCGCGGCCGGCTATCTGAGCAAACGGTCGAACGCGCAGCAACTGGTCTCGGCCGTGCGGCAGGTCGCCTCCGGCCGCAAGTACGTGAGCCCGATGGTCGCCGAGACGCTCGCCGACTATCTCGGCCCGGACGCCGACCAGCCGCCGCACGAGCGCCTGTCCGATCGCGAGTATCAGACGCTGTGCATGATCGGCTCGGGCAAGCGCCTCACCGATATTGCCAATGCGCTGTCGCTTTCGGTCAAGACGGTGAGCGTATACCGCACGCGTCTGCTCGAGAAGATGCGTCTGAACAACAACGCCGAGCTGACCTATTACGTCATGCAGCACGGTCTGGTCAGCGCCGAGATGGGACCGGTTGGCGTTTGATCGCCGGCGCAGCCCTGGCCGGCCGCCCACGGGCGGACCGGCAGTGAATAAGTACTCACTCCATGGCCCGGCTGCGCGGGCCATGCGCATTTCCGGCATCCGGCCTGGTATCCGCGACGTCTTTTTCACGGGCGCGGCAAAAAAATTTTCGTCGCCGCGGCGCCTCGTCGCGCACACGCGCACACGCGCTCTTCGCGCTCGGGCGCCCTCTGCGCCGCAGGGCTTGCCGCCTCTCAGCGCCTTACAGGATATGAATAGGCGCCAGATTGCCCCTTTCCTTGGCGGATCGATCGTGGAGGAATTTCGTAGACTGGCTCACTAGCGTTTTTCCGACATCGACGGGCACGGTCGATGGGGGGTGGCAAAGCAATTTGCAAAAGCACCCTAAATTTTCCCAAATGCCGTCCGATATCCCCTACAACGGCGGCTTTCGGCGATTGGCTCGTGAGCCAAAGTTACGGCGCTTAAGCCGGAGCCAATTTATTTGGGAAAGGAGTTGCTAAATGGCATCTGTCATCAATACCAATATCTTCTCGCTGGTTGCTCAACGTAACCTGAGCTCGTCGCAAGGCGCGCTGCAAACCTCGATCACGCGCCTGTCCTCGGGCCTGCGCATCAACAGCGCCGCCGACGACGCCGCCGGTCTGGCCATTACCGACCGCATGACCGCCCAGGTCAACGGTCTGACCCAGGCACAGCGCAATGCCAACGACGGTATCTCGCTGGTGCAGACCGCTGCCGGCGCCCTGTCGTCGATCACGGACAACCTGCAGCGCATCCGCACGCTGGCCGTTCAGGCGACCAACGCCACGAACTCGGATTCGGACCGTGCCGCTCTGGACCAGGAAGTCCAGCAACGTCTGGCTGAAATCAACCGCACGGCCTCGCAAACCCAGTTCAACGGTCTGTCGGTGCTCAACGGCACGATGGGCGTGGCGAACTTCCAGGTTGGCGCCAACGCCGGCCAGACCATCTCGGTCAACCTGACGCAGAGCATGACCACGTCGAGCATCGGCGCCGTGGCACAAGCCAACTCGACGACCAACCCGCTGTCGTTCACGATCGCTGCCGGCGATCTGACGATTGCGGACGGCGGGGGTACCCCCATCGATGTCGCCGCCGGCACGTACAACAACGCCAACGACCTGGCCGCCGCCATCAACACGGCAGGCGCCAAGGCCGGCTTCACCGCGAACATCGCGTCGGTGAACTCGTCGGGCCAGCTCGTCATCGCCAACACCGATCCGGCCGCGGCATTGACCATCGCCGGGACCGCACAAGGTACCCTCGGTCTGCCGGGAACCATCAACGCGGGCGGTGCTGCCGTGACGTCGACCGGCGTGGCCAAGCAGTTCCAGACCACGCTCTCGACCGGCGACCTGACCTTCACGGTCGACGGCGTGGCTCACGACATCACCGGCACGTTCAAGAGCTCGGCTGACCTGGCAACGGCCATCAACTCGGCGAACATCGGCATCAACGCGTTCGTCGATTCGACCGGCGCAATGCACATCAGCTCGGGCCAGTCGTTCGCGATCTCGTCGACCAACACCGGTACGCCGACGACCCTGCAACAGCTCGGCCTGACCGCCGGCACGTACACGACGTCGGGCAGCCTGGCTACCGCCGACGTGAAGACGGTCAACAACGCCACGCTGATGCTCTCGCAGATCGACGCGGCCATCACGACGGTCGACTCGTTCAACGCAACGCTGGGTGCTACGCAGAACCGCTTCCAGTCGACGATCTCGAGCCTGTCGACCACGACGCAAAACCTGACGCAGGCGCGTTCGGGCGTGCAAGACACGGACTACGCAGCGGAGACGGCCAGCCTGACCCGCTCGCAGATCCTGCAACAAGCCGGTATCTCGATGCTGTCGCAAGCCAACCAGCTGCCGCAGCAAGTGCTCAAGCTCCTCCAGTAATACCGGAGCGGCACTGAAGTCACACCGCGCGCTTCGGCGCGCGGTCCGCCGGCGGCGTCACTGCATCAAGCGGTGCCGCCGCCTTAAGCTTTACAGACCGACCTGTCGCGGCATGTCGGCAAGGAAGCCCGAGTTCAACAAAGCGAGAGCAGAAAACATGGCAACTTCAACGTCTTCGAGCGGCAGCATTTCCTCTCCCGGCATCGGCTCGGGGCTGGACGTCAATGCGCTCGTCACGAGTCTGATGCAGCCTGCCAACAACAAGCTCACGCTGCTGAAGAACCAGGAATCCAGCTACCAGACCAAGCTCTCCGCGCTCGGTCAATTGCAGTCCTCGCTGTCCGCGTTCCAGGCCTCGCTGCTCACCCTGTCGAGCGCATCGCAGTACCTGCAGATGTCGGCCAACGTCGGCGACAACACGATTCTCACGGCTTCGAGCAGCAACGGTGCGGCAGCCGGCGCCTACAGCGTCAACATCTCGCAACTGGCGCAGGCGCAAAGCCTGTCAACGAGCGGTGTGGCCAACCAGACGAGCGCCATCGGCTCGGGCACCCCGACCAAACTCACTTTCTCGTTCGGCACGATCTCGGGCGGCACGCTCACCGACGGCACATACGCCGGCGCGAGCTTCACCGCCAACGCCTCGCAGCAGCCGGTGACAATCACCATCGACAGCAGCAACAACTCGCTGCAGGGCATTCGCGACGCGATCAACGCCTCGGGCGCGCCGGTGAGCGCCACGATCGTCAACGACGGCAGCAACACCCCGTATCGACTCGTGCTCACGTCCAAGACGACGGGCGAGAACATGAGCATGAACATCAGCGCGGCCGCCGGCGGCGACGCGGCGATCACCAACATGCTCACCTACGACGCGACCGGCACGCAGAACCTCACGCAGACGGCCGCGGCGCAGAACGCCAAGCTCACCGTCAACGGTCTGGCGATCACCAGCGCCACGAACAGCGTGCAGAACGCCGTGCAGGGCCTGTCGCTGTCGCTCGTGAAAACAGGCACCACCACGGTCACCCTG
Source organism: Pandoraea nosoerga (assembly GCF_902459585.1). GTDB lineage: Bacteria > Pseudomonadota > Gammaproteobacteria > Burkholderiales > Burkholderiaceae > Pandoraea > Pandoraea nosoerga. The sequence goes on along the minus strand of NZ_CABPSC010000022.1, from coordinate 44,006 downwards.
ACCAACAATTCGAGCGCGGTCACCACCGCCGTGCAAAGCTTTGTCACCGCGTACAACACGCTGCAAAGCACCATGAACACCCTCACCAAGTACGATCCGACCGGCCAGGCGACCGGTGCGCTGATCGGCGACTCGACGGTCAACCTGGTGCAAACGCAGTTGCAACAGATTCTGAACGGCCGGCTGCCCGGCGTGCAGAGCACCGGCCTCACGTCGCTCGCGCAGATCGGCGTGAACTTCCAGAACGACGGCACGCTGTCGGTGGACACCAGCGCGCTCAACAAGGCCATGTCGAGCGGCAACGGCTTCCAGCAACTCGCCTCGCTGCTCGCCACCAACGGCATCAGCACGGACAGCCTGGTCACGTACAACGGCTCGTCGAGCAAGACGCAGCCGGGCAACTACGCCGTGAACATCACGCAGGTGGCCACGCAGGGCACGGCGACCGGCTCGGTGTCGCTGGGCGCGAGCACCACGATCACCTCGGCGAACAACCAGCTCAACCTGCTGCTCGACGGCAACAACGCGAGCGTGGTGATCCCGCCGGGCACGTATACGGCCGACCAGCTCGCCACGGCCATCCAGGCGGCGATCAACGGCAACAGCGTCTTCTCGGCGGCCGGCTCGGGCGTGAGCGTGGCGCAAAAGAGCGGCATTCTGACCATCACCTCGAATCGCTACGGCTCGGCCTCGCGCGTGCAAGTGACGGGCGGCTCGGCGCTCGACGCCGTGTTCGGCACCAACACGCTCAAGACCGGTGTGGACGTGCAGGGCACGATCGGCGGCATGTCGGCCGTCGGCACCGGCCAGACGCTCACCGGCGGCGCCGGCACCGCGGTCGACGGACTCAAGCTCACGATCGGCGGCACGAACACCGGCAGCCGCGGCACCGTGGCGTTCTCGCAGGGCTACGCCTCGCTGCTGAACAACCAGGTCACTGACTTCCTGAGCAGCAAGGGCGCGATTTCGTCGGCCACGAACAGCCTGAACACCACGATCAAGCAGATCCAGCAGCAGGAATCGGATTGGCAGGACCAGATGACGCAAATGCAGAACCGCTATCTGGCGCAATTCACGGCGCTGGATGCGACGATGGCCAAGCTGCAGAACACGAGCGACTACCTCAAGCAGGTGCTGGGCGGCTCGTCGTCCTCGTCGTCGTCCTCGAAGTAAGCGCGCGTCACGCTCAATCGGCCACGCGCCCCGGAGAAAGACATGTACGGTCAAAATGCCGCCAACGCTTATCGCAAGGTCGGTCTCGAGACGGGCGTCATCGCTGCGAGCCCGCACCAGCTCATCGTGATGCTGTTCGACGGCGCCAAGGCCGCGCTCACCCGCGCGCGCGTGCACTTCGAGGACGGCCGCATCGCCGAGCGCGGCCAGGCCATCTCGAAGGCCATCGAAATCATCGGTGGGCTGCGCGACGGGCTCAATATGGAAGTCGGCGGGGAACTGTCCCGCAATCTGCGTGATCTGTACGACTACATGGGGCGGCGTCTGCTCGAGGCGAACCTCGAGAACGACGTGGCCAAGGTAAGAGAAGTCGACACCCTGCTCGACACCATTGCATCGGCCTGGCGAGAAATCGCCCCGGCCGCCGGCACGGGTGCCGCCGCCGCCCAGGCGGGCACCGGAGTGCGCTATGAATGATGCCGCGACCTTGCTCGATTGCTACGAAAGTATTGCCGGTCTGACAGAGCGCATGCTCGGTGTGGCGCGTGACGGCGATTGGGATGCCCTCATCGACCTCGAGGCGCAGTACCGCGCGCAGGTCGACGCGATCAAACAGCTCGACGCCGCGCTGCCACTCAGCGAGGACGAGCGCGCGCGCAAGCATGCCATCATCCGCCGCATTCTGGCCGACGACGCGGCCATCCGCGATCTCGTGGTGCCGCGTCTCGCGCATCTCGACGCCATGATCAACAGCACGCGCCGTCAACGTGCCCTGCACGAAGTCTACGGCCTGAACCTGGGCACCTGAGGCGCGCCGCCCGGCAGCGCGTCTCGTCGCCCGCATTTCGGAGTAAGGCATGGCCGGTCTCGACTCGGTTCTGGCCACGACACTCGCCCGGCGGCTCGATTCGTTGCTCGGGCTCGGCCAGGGTGTCTCCACGACAAGCGCACCGAGCGCCGTTGCCGGCACACCGCCCGCGGGCGACGCGACCGCCGCGCTCGGCGACCTCGCCACGCGCGGCTCGCCGAGCGCCCCCGTCGGTCTGGGCGACACGCCCGCCCAAACCGCCGCACGCCTTCCCACCCCGATCCAGCAGGCAACGCTCTCGGCGGCCGCACGCACCATCGACACGATTTTGCGCCTCGCGCCCGAGTCGCCCGGCCCCATTCAGGCGAGTGCGCCGGTATGGCCGGCCGCGCCCGGCACCGGTGCACCGGCGCTCGCGCCGCTGGTCGCCGCCGCGCTCAGGGAAGCCTTGTCCGCGAGCGGCCTCTTTTACGAATCGCATCTGGCGCAATGGGCGTCGGGCAGCCGCTCGTTCGAACAACTGCAGGCCGAGCCGCAATTGCGCTGGCCCGCGTCCGCGAACCTCGCGGCGCAACTGCGCGCCGCCGGGGCCGACGCGACGCTGCCCGGGCCCGGACCGCTCACACGGCTGCTGGGGCCGGCCGCCGGCGAGGCGACGCTCACAACAGCGTGGCCAACGTTAGGTCCCGGGCGCCTGGACGCCTTGCCGGGCGCGGCGAATCCTTCACCGCCATCGTCGACATTGCCAGGGCAGCCGACGACGACGCCGGGCTCGCCCGGCCAACCCGCCGCGGACGGCGGCTTGCCGGCGGGAGCCCACCTGCCGAATGCCGCGACGGCGCTCGCGCATGCGGCCAGCGTCGCGCAGACGACGAGCAGCGTCCTGCCTGCCGGGCACGGCGAGGACGCGTCGGCTGCCGCCGACCGTCCCCCGCATGGACCGGCCGGCGCCATTGCCGCCGTGGCGAACACGCCGGCCGAGAGCGTGACGCTGGTGCGCCAGCAGCTCGACATGCTCGTCAATCCGCAATTCCAGTGGAACGGCATGGCGTGGCCCGGCGCCCCCATGGAGTGGCAGGTCGAGGAGCGCGCCGGGCAGTCCGCGCCAGGCGAGGCGGCCGCGCCTTCGACGTGGCACACGCATCTGCGTCTGACGCTGCCCTCGCTCGGCACGGTCGACGTCACGCTCGGTTTGTCGGGCCAACAACTGCAAGCGCGAATGCTCGCGGACTCGGCGGCGTCGGCGGACATGCTCGCGAATGAAGGCGAAGAACTGCGTCAGCGATTGGCCGCGGTCGGTCTGATCGCGAGCCAGCTTTCGTTCGGGGCCCTGGGCGCCGAAGCGTCGGACGCGCCGGGCGAAGTCGGCGCGCACGCCATGGGCGCCGCCGGCGCGGGAAATACGCGTGCGGCCAGTGAAGCCGCCGGCGAGCGAGCGCCGGGTGCCACATCGCCGGCAGGAGGTGACGCATGACGTTGCCGCCGGAGCGCCGCACCGCGGTGGCCCTCGCCTACGGCGCGAAGGACACGGCGCCGCGTGTCGTGGCAAAGGGCTACGGCCTGCTCGCCGAGACCATCGTGCGCACGGCGCGCGAGCATGGCCTGTACGTTCACGAATCGCCGGAGCTGGTGAGCCTGCTGATGCAGGTCGACCTCGACCAGCGCATTCCCGCGCAGTTGTATCAGGCCGTGGCCGAACTGCTGGCGTGGCTCTACAAACTCGAAGCGAGCCGCGGCGGCAAGACGCCATCGTTGCCGCCAATGCCCCCCGGCGCGGCGCCCACCGCGCAGACGCCAGCACCGGACGCCACCGCTGCACCCGCTGCACCATCCAGCAGCGCCGACGTCCCCCCCGCCTGAGCGCCGGCAGCCGCGCCCGTCGTCCAGGCGCCGTGACGACGGCGGCCGGCGAGGGAAATGGCCGAAAGGTGTCTGGAAGGGAACGGCGAGCGGAATCGACGAAGGGATCGACGAAGGGATCGACGGAGGGACCGATGAATGGAATCGGCCGGGGCGCGCCGACCGCGCGAAACATGGGGCGACATTGCGCCGCCGCTGGCCTCACACCTGCATGTTCATCACGGTGGTGTATGCCGAAACGAGCTTGTTGCGCACTTGCAGGCTCATCTGAAAGCCGATGTTGGCCTTTTGGAGGTCGACCATCACGTCGTTGAGCGCCACGCCGGGTTCGCCCATTTCGAACGCCCGGGCCTGCGCCTCAGCGCCATTCTGCGCCGCCGACACGCGCCTGAGCGACGCGTCGAGTTCCGCGGCAAAGCCGCCGGTGGCCGAGGCAGCGCCGGCGCTGGACGTGCCCATGATCGAGCCCGCCGCCTGCGACGCCACACCGCCCAGCTTCTGCAATACCGATTCGATCCCCGGAATAGCCATCTTCTACTCGTCCTCAACGGAACCCGGCCACGCGCGACGCCGAGCCGCTCGCACCGGTTTGCCTTTTATCAGTCACGTCGGAGCTTACCACCTGCCGGCAAGCCCCCAATACCCTAATTAGCGGCAAAACACCCGCCTAATCCTCAAAACGATTCCATATTCGGCGTCGAATAATCAGGACCATCGGCATCGTGCGCACCGTGAGTCGGACCTTTCCGTTCCTTGTCCCCGCACACGTGAGCGCCTTGCCAAGCGTACCCGGAGAATCCTGTCGCATGTTAGTGAGCACTTCCACCGCGATGAACGTAATGTTGACGCCACTGGCGTGGGGCCGCGCATGAACGCCGCCACCCAGACGGCGGACGTCGCCGCCAAGCCGCCCCTGCTCGCGCAGTTGCGCTCACGCGAGCGCCTGCCGCTGCTCATCGGCGGTGCGGCGATCGTCGCATTGCTGATCGCCGTCTTCCTGTGGAGCCGTGCGCCGGACTACAAGGTGCTGTACAGCAACCTGAGCGACCGCGACGGCGGCGCCATCATCACGTCGCTGCAGCAGATGAACGTGCCCTACAAGTTCGCCGAGGGCGGCGGGGCCATTCTGGTGCCGGCCGAGCAGGTGCATGACGTCCGGCTGCGCCTCGCGTCCCAGGGCCTGCCCAAGGGCGGTCTGGTCGGCTTCGAACTGATGGACAACCAGAAGTTCGGCATCAGCCAGTTCGCCGAGCAGGTCAATTACCAGCGGGCTCTCGAAGGCGAACTCGCACGCTCGGTCGAGTCGCTGTCCGCCGTGCAGGCCGCGCGCGTGCATCTGGCGATCCCCAAGCCGTCCGTCTTCGTGCGCGAGCAGCAAAAGCCGAGCGCCTCGGTGCTCGTCACGCTCTACCCTGGCCGCGTGCTCGACGACGCCCAGGTGAGCGCCATCGTGCACATGGTCGCCTCGAGCGTGCCGGAGCTGCCGGTCAAGAACGTCACGATCCTCGACCAGAACGGCAACCTGCTCTCCGCGCAGAGCGGCAAGGGGCTGGGTCTGGACGCCAGCCAGCTCAAGTACGTGCGCGAGCTCGAGCAGTCCTACGCCCGCCGCATCGAATCGATCCTGAACCCGATCGTCGGCCCGGGCAACGTGCATGCGCAGGTCACGGCGGACGTCGACTTCAACCAGGTCGAGCAGACCTCGGAGAACTACAAGCCGAACGCGGGCGAGCAGGCGGTGCGCAGCCAGCAAAGCAGCGAAGCCTCGCAGATCGGTATCACGCCGCCGGGTGGTGTGCCGGGCGCGCTGTCGAACCAGCCCCCAGGGCAGGCGAGCGCACCGATCACGCAGCCGCCGCAACAGTTCGCGCAGAACGGCGCCAACCCGGCGAGCGCGGCGAGCGCCCCGCAAGGCCCGCGCAGCGACCGCAGGGACACGACGGTCAACTACGAAGTCGACCGCACGATTCGCCACGTGCAGCAAGCCACGGGCGGCCTCAAGCGCCTGTCGGCGGCCATCGTCGTGAACTATCGCCCGGGCACCGACGCGAAGGGCAAGCCCGCGATGGTCGCGCTCACGCAGGCGCAGCTCGACCAGATCCAGAACCTGGCGAAGGAGGCAATCGGCTTCTCGGGCCAGCGCGGCGACACGCTCAACGTGGTCAACAGTCCGTTCACGGTCGAGGAAGACCCGGAGGCGAACCTGCCGTGGTGGCGCCAGCGCCAGAACATCGAACTGGCCAAGCAGGTCGGCAAGTGGGTGCTGATCTCGCTCATCGGCCTCTATCTGTGGTTCGGCGTGATCCGCCCGGCGATCCGCAAGCACTTGAGCCCGCCGCCGCCGGCAGAGCCGACGCTCGCCGGCGCCGCGGGTGCGGACGGCGCGCAGGACGCCGAGGGCGAAGGCGCCGACGGCGAGTCGGGCAAGAAGGGCGAACTGAGCGCCTACGAACGTAACTTGCAGTACGCGCGCCAAGTCGCGCGACAGGATCCGAAGATCGTGGCAACGGTAGTCAAATCATGGGTGGGTGGCGGCGATGAGCGCGGCTGAGGGACTCCAACGCAGCGCCATTTTGCTGATGTCGCTGGGTGAAGACGAAGCGGCGGAGGTCTTCAAGTACCTCGCCCCGCGGGAAGTGCAGAAGCTCGGCGCGGCCATGGCCTCGCTGCGCCAGGTCTCGCGCGACCAGATCGCCGACGTGCTGCAGGACTTCGTGCTCGAGGCCGAGCAGCATTCCGCGCTCTCGCTCGATTCGTCCGAATACATCCGCTCGGTGCTCAACAAGGCGCTCGGCAGCGACAAGGCCGCGGGTCTCATCGAGCGCATTCTGCAAGGCGGCGACACCAGCGGCATCGAGGGTCTGAAGTGGATGGACTCGAACGCCGTGGCGGAACTGATCCGCCACGAGCATCCGCAGATCATCGCGACGATCCTGGTGCACCTCGACCGCGATCAGGCCTCGGAAGTGCTCGCGCTCTTCACCGAGCGCCTGCGCAACGACGTGGTGCTGCGCATCGCCACGCTCGACGGCATTCAGCCGGCCGCGCTGCGCGAGCTCAACGACGTGCTCACCAAGCTGCTCTCGGGCAGCGAGAACATCAAGCGCAGCCCGATGGGCGGCGTGCGCACGGCCGCGGAGATTCTCAACTACCTGGGCGGCGTGCACGAAGAGTCGGTCATCGAAGCCGTGCGCAACTACGACTCGGACCTCGCGGCGAAGATCGTCGAGGAGATGTTCGTGTTCGAGAACCTGCTCGACGTGGAAGACCGCAGCATTCAGGTGCTGCTCAAGGAAATCGAGTCCGAGTCGCTCATCATCGCGCTCAAGGGCGCGCCCGCCGAGCTGCGCGAGAAGTTCTTCAAGAACATGTCGGCGCGCGCCGCCGAACTGCTGCGCGAAGACCTCGAGTCGCGCGGCCCGGTGCGGGTCTCGGAAGTCGAAGCCGAACAGAAAAAGGTGCTGCAGGTGGTGCGGCGCCTCGCCGACCAGGGCGCCATCGTGATCGGCGGCCGCGGCGACGACGCTTACGTGTAACCGGACGGGGCTCACGCGCATGTCGACCATCATCCCGAAGGAACGCCTGTCCGCCTGGCAACGCTGGGAGATGGCGTCGTTCGACCCGCCGCCCCCACCGCCGCCACCGCAACCCGCGCCGCCCAGCCCGCTCGACGACCCGGCGCTCGTCGAACAGATCGCCGCCTGGCGCGAACAGGCGCGCGCCGAAGGCCACGCCCAGGGCTACGCGGCCGGCCACGCCGAAGGCTATGCCGCCGGACAGGCCGCCGGTCAGCACGAAGTGCAGACCCGCGCGGCGCAGCTCGCCGACATTGCTCATGGTTTCGGCAATGCCGTGAACGCCATCGATCGCGAAGTCGCCGAGCCGTTGCTCGGCCTGGCGCTCGACATCGCACGTCAGGCGCTGCGCCAGACGCTCACCATCCACCCTGAAACGCTGCTGCCCATCGTGCGCGAGTTGCTCGCCAACGATCCGCTCACCGGCTCGCCGCGCCTGCTCCTCAATCCGGAGGACGTGGCGCTCGTCGAGGCCCACGTCGGTGCGGAGCTGCAGGCGGCCGGCTGGACCGTGCGCGCCGATCCGGGCATCGAGCGCGGTGGCTGCAAAGCCGAAGCGGCGAGCGGCGAGGTGGACGCCACCGTCGCGACGCGCTGGCAGCGCGTCATGGCCGCCCTGGGCAAGGATTTGCCGTGGTGAGCCCCGAACTCACCCCCCTCTCGGCCCACGCGCCGGTGCTCTCCGGCACGGCCGGCGCGCATGGCGACGCGCCGCCGCCGTCGCACGCCCCTGTTCAGGCGAACGACGACGCGGCACCGTCCGTCCGCCTGTGGGACGAGATCGATACGGCAGCCCAGGCCGGCGCGTTGCAGCCCGAGGATCACGAACCTCACGAGCCGGCCTCCGCCCCCCGCGCCGAGGCCGCGACAGCGGGCGCCGCCATGGACGAGGACGTGGCGGCACGCGCCTGCGCCGCCGCGCCCAAAGCGGCGGTACACGCGCTCGACGCCCGGGAGATTGCACGCGACGCGCACCTGCGCCGCTGGCAGAACACGTTGCGCGAGCGCCTGCCGCACGTGCATGCCGTCGAGTCGACGCGCCGCTGCGGCCGCCTGACGCGCGCCGCCGGGCTCGTGCTCGAAGCGGTCGGCCTGCGGCTGCCGGTCGGTGCGGGCTGCCTGATCGAGCTGCCGGTGCACGACGCCTCGCGCGAACCCGCCACGGCAGAAGCGGAAGTCGTCGGCTTCGGCGGCGACCGTCTCTTCCTGATGCCGCAAACGGAAGTCGCCGGCCTGCTGCCGGGCGCGCGCGTATTCCCCCTGGAGCCGGCCGCCGACGGTCCGCTGCCGAGCCAGCGTCACAACGGCAAGCGCCTGCCCGTGGGCGAGGCGCTGCTCGGCCGCGTGGTCGACGCCGCCGGCCGTCCGCTCGACGACTTCGGCCCGCTCGGGCTGACGGACAGTGCGTCGCTCGCGTCCGTGCCGATCAACCCGCTGGGACGCGCGCCCATCGAATCGGTGCTCGACGTCGGCGTGCGCGCCATTAACGCGCTGCTGACGGTCGGACGCGGCCAGCGCATGGGGCTTTTCGCCGGCTCGGGCGTGGGCAAGAGCGTGCTGCTGGGCATGATGGCGCGCTTCACGCAGGCCGAAGTGATCGTGGTCGGACTCATTGGCGAGCGCGGCCGCGAAGTGAAGGACTTCATCGAGAACATTCTCGGACCGGACGGTCTGTCGCGCTCGGTCGTGGTGGCCGCCCCGGCCGACGTTTCACCGTTGCTGCGCCTGCAGGGCGCCGCCTACGCCACCACGCTCGCCGAATACTTTCGCGATCAGGGCAAGGACGTGCTGCTGATCATGGACTCGCTCACGCGCTACGCGATGGCCCAGCGCGAGATCGCGCTCGCGATCGGCGAGCCGCCGGCCACCAAGGGTTACCCGCCTTCGGTCTTCGCCAAGCTCCCCGCGCTGGTCGAGCGTGCCGGCAACGGTCCGGACGGCGGCGGCTCGATCACCGCGTTCTACACGGTGCTCACCGAAGGCGACGATCAGCAGGACCCGATCGCCGATTCGGCGCGCGCCATTCTCGACGGCCACATCGTGCTCTCGCGTCAGTTGGCGGAATCCGGACATTACCCGGCCATCGACATCGAGCAATCGATCAGCCGGGCCATGGCCGCGCTCATCGACGACAACCAGTTCGACAGCGTGCGCCGCTTCAAGCAGATGCTCTCGCGCTACCAGCGCAACCGCGACCTCATCAACGTGGGCGCCTACGCGCCGGGCAGCGACCCGATGCTCGATCAGGCCATCGAACTCTACCCCCGTCTCGAAAGCTTCCTGCAGCAGGGAATGCGCGAGCGGGCCAGCTATCAGGACGCCGTGCAGCAGATGCGCGGACTGTTCCACTGACCGGAGGCGGCCATGAACTCCACCCTGCCCCTCAAGTTGCTCATCGAACTCGCGCAGAAGGACGTCGACGAGGCCGCGCGCCTGCTCGGCGAGCGCCAGACCCAGCGCGCGGAAGTCGAGCGCCAGCTCGAAGCGTTGCGTCAGTACCGCCACGAGTACCGCACGCGCATGCAGGCGGCAACGATCCAGGGCATGGCAGGCTGCGACTGGCGCAACTTCCAGCAATTCATCGATACGCTCGACGCCGCCATCGGGCAGCAGGCCATGCTGCTCGAGCAGGCCGAGGAGCGTCTCATTGCCGCACGCCGCGAGTGGCAGGCGCAACAGCGCCGCCTGAACTCGTTCGGCACGCTCGCCTCGCGCGAGCAGGCGCGCACCGCCCTGCGCGTGGCGCGTCGCGAGCAGAAGGAAAACGACGAGTACGCCGCGCGCAGCCTGCGCCGCCGTGCCGAATCCCAGATTTGAAGGACCGTAGGAGCCCGACATGTCGATTCTGAGCTTCCTGACCGACTCCGCAAGTGCCGCCATGCAGGCCGTGAAGGCCGGCCGCGCCGGCGCGTCGAGCAGCGACGACGGCAACGCACTGCCGTTCTCGACCGTCTTGTCGCAGCAGACCCGGAGCGTGCCGACGCCGGCCCCCGCCGTGAGCAGCGGCGCGGCGACGAACGCCCCGGCCGGGCGGACGGATGCGTCGTCGGGCGGTGCCCGCTCGACGGACGGCGCCGCGGCCGGCAGCCCGGCGAGCCAGACGGCGCAGGCCGGGCAGACGAGCGTGTCGAACCCGCCATCGCAGCCGTCGAAGGCGAACACAGCCAACGGCGGCAAGGACGACAACAGCGGCGACGACAGCGACGACGTCCAGAGCGCCGCATCGGGCGATGCCGCGGCAGCGCTCGCCGTCGCACTGGCCGCGATGAATGGCGCGCCGCTCGCGCCGCAAACACCGGCGCCGGCTGACGCGAGCGCCAGCGCGCAGGCAGCAGCGAGCGCCGCGCACGGCAAGTCCGGCGCGGGCGCGGCCATCGCAGCCGCCGTGGACGGCGCCCTGCAAGCCAGTGGTGCGGCCCAGTTGACGGGGCAGCCGCCGGCAGGCGGAGCCGCCGACGCCAAGACCGCGGCCCCCCCCACGGCCGATGCCAAGGCGCCGGTCCATGGGACTGTGACGCCGGCGGCCTCGAATACGACCGGGCCGGGCCTGTCGCTCGACGCGCTCGCGAAGAACGCCACGGCCTCGCAGGCCGCCGCCGGCGCACAAACCGCGGCAACGGACGCGAGGGCGGCCGCAACCGCCCCGGTGAGCGCCGACGCACAGGCGTCGCGCGTGGCCGACGCGATGGCGCAGCAGGCACAGGGCAACCGCGACGCTGCCACGCAAGCCGCGGCTGCCGCCAGTGCCGCCTCGCAGGCCGCCGCGCAGGCGGCACAGACGGCCACCGCCACGCTCAGCGCGCCACCGCAACTGCAGGCCCAGGCCAACTTGCCGGCGGCCCTCGCGCTGAGTGCGCGCGTCGGCACGCAGGACTGGAACAACCAGCTCTCGCAGCAAGTCGTGTGGCTTTCCTCGGCCCACACGCAAACGGCGCAATTGAGCCTGAACCCGCCCGACCTCGGCCCGCTGCACGTGGTGCTGAACGTGGCGAACGACTCGGCCCAGGCGATGTTCGTCTCGCAGCACGCCGCGGTGCGCGACGCCGTACAGGCCGCGCTCCCGCAACTGCGTGAAAACCTGGCCAACAACGGCATCGCGCTGGGTAACGCCTCGGTGAGCGCCGACAGCTCGCAGCAGCAGACGTTTGCGCAGCAGGGTGCGGGCGGCAACGGCGGCGGCAATGGCAACGGCAATGGCAGCGCCCGCGGCACGACCGCGGACTTCGATTCCGGCAACGACACGCCGCTCGCCACGGCCGTGAGCGTGCCGGTGCGCGCGGGCAACGGCCTCGTCGACACGTTCGCCTGATCGTCCGACGCCTGTCCGGCCGATGACGTCCAATGGGGCCAAATGAGGACCAATGAGGGCCAATGAAGGCCAAGCACAGGGTCCAATAAGGGCCGGCCGCGCCCGCGCCGCACCCGACCGGCAGGGCGCCCATGAATGGATCCGCGCACGCTCGCTGCCCCGAGCTCGTCCCATCGGTCTGGAAGGCGCAGACCTAAAGCCGGCGGTTTTTCCTGCCGTTAAGACAAAGACGCGAGTTAGACGCGATTGTCCCTTCTTTTCGGTCGATCACCCCTAGCCGGAGTGGCCGACAATCACTACCCAATAGCAGGCGAATACATGGCAAATCCCGCACCGACGCAAGCCGCTGCTCCCTCCGGAGGGGGTGTGCGCAAATGGATTCTGTTGATCGTTGCGGTGGCGCTCATGGCGGCTGCAGGCGCGGCCACGGCCGTGTATCTGCTCACCGGCCGCAGCGAAGCGGCGAAAGCCCCGCCGCCACCGCCGCCGCCCGTATTCGTCGGCATGGATCCGTTCACGGTGAACCTGTCGGGCGAAGACGGCGAGCGTTATCTGCACATCGGCCTCTCGCTCAAGGTCGCGGATGCCGAGACGCAAGCCCGCATCACGCAGCACATGCCCGAAGTGCGCAGCCGCGTGTTGCTCCTGCTCTCGTCCAAGCAGCCGCAGGATCTGGCCACGATCGACGGCAAGCGCCGTCTGGCGAGCGAGATCCGCACGTTGATCGCGCAGCCGTTCGCGGCCAACATGCCGCAGCAGGCCGTGGGCGAAGTGCTGTTCACCGCGTTTGTAATTCAGTGAGTGATTCATGGCGCATGAGGAGTTCCTGTCGCAGGAAGAAGTCGACGCCCTTCTGAAGGGCGTCACCGGCGAACAGGATGACCGGTCCGATACGGAAGATCATTCCGGCATCAGGCCCTACAACATCGCGACGCAAGAACGCATCGTGCGCGGGCGCATGCCCACGCTCGAGATCATCAACGACCGTTTCTCGCGCCTGTTCCGCATTGCGCTGTTCAACTTCATGCGCCGCAGCGCCGAAATCTCGGTCAGCCCGGTGCGTGTGCAGAAGTACAGCGAATTCATCCGCAACCTGCCGGTCCCCACCAACCTCAACCTGGTCCACATCAAGCCGCTGCGCGGCACGGCGCTGTTCGTGTTCGATCCGAACCTCGTCTTCCTGGTGGTGGACAACCTGTTCGGCGGCGACGGCCGGTTCCATACGCGCGTCGAAGGGCGCGACTTCACGCAGACCGAGCAGCGCATCATCGCGCGCCTGCTCGATCTGGTGTTCGAGAACTACGGCGCGTCCTGGAAGCCGGTGCATCCGGTGGAATTCGAATACGTGCGCGCCGAAATGCACACGCAGTTCGCCAACGTGGCCACGCCCAACGAGGTGGTGGTCACCACGACGTTCGACATCGAGTTCGGCTCGGTGGGCGGTGAATTCCACATCTGCATGCCGTACTCGATGATCGAGCCGTTGCGCGACCAGCTCTCGAGTCCGCTCCAGGGCGAGACGCTCGAAGTCGACAAGCGCTGGGTGCGCCTGCTCTCGCAGCAGGTGCAGGCCGCCGACGTGGAAATCGTGACCAACCTCGCGCAGGTCGACATGACGCTCTCGCAGCTGCTCAACATGCGCGTGGGCGACGTGATTCCGCTCGACGTGCCCGAGGTGCTCGAGGCCAAGGTCGACGGCGTGCCCGTGATGCTCTGCAATTACGGCGTCTTCAATGGTCAATACGCGCTGCGCGTGAACCAGATGATCAACCATTCGCACAGCGATTACACGAAGGACAACGAGTGATGAGCGATACCCCTCAAACGCCCGGTGACGACGCCCAGGCCATGGCGGACGAGTGGGCCAGCGCCATGGCGGAGCAGACGGCCGCCGAATCGGCGCCCGCGGCGGCCCCGCAGCCGGCGCCCGCCCCGGTGTTCCAGCCGCTCTCGGCGAGCGCCGGCAATCCGCCGGGCGCCACGCACAACGACATCGACCTGATTCTCGACATCCCGGTCCAGATGACCGTGGAGCTCGGCCGCACCAAGATCGCCATCAAGAACCTGCTGCAACTCGCGCAGGGCTCGGTCGTCGAGCTCGACGGCATGGCCGGCGAGCCGATGGACGTGCTGGTCAACGGCTGCCTCATCGCGCAGGGCGAAGTGGTGGTCGTCAATGACAAGTTCGGCATTCGCCTGACTGATATCATCACGCCATCCGAACGCATCCGTAAGCTCAACCGATGATTGCAACGAAAGTCCGCGGCGCGCCCGTCGGGCGCGCCGTGGCAGCCGCCGCCCTCGGCCTGACGACCCTGTGCACCGCCCACGCCCAGGGCACCGCCTCGCAGGCCGCCGCCGTGCCGAGTCTCGGCGGCGCCGGCATCGTGCAGACCGGCCTCGGTCTCGTACTGGTGCTCGCCCTTCTCTTCGGGCTCGCGTGGCTTGCCAAGCGCTTCGGCTTGCAGCGCCCGATGGGCAGCGGCAACGTGCGCATCGTGGGCAGCGCCGCCGTCGGCCAGCGCGAGCGCGTCGTCGTGGTCGAAGTGGCCGGCGACTGGGTGGTGCTCGGCGTCGCGCCGGGACAGGTGCGCAGCCTGCACGTGATCGACGCCGAGCGCGTTGCCGACCTGCCCGCCCCCGCGCCGGCCGCTCCGGTCGGCGCTCAGGCCAACCGCGCCGCGCAGGCTTTTGCGCAAAAGTTGCGCGATTCGATGAAAAAGGATTCCTGATGTCACGCGGCTTGCTGCGGGCCGGGTGGATGCCGGGACTGGCGCTCGGACTGGTCGTTGCCGGCATCGCCCTGCCGGGCGCGGCACTCGCGCAGGCCACGTTGCCGGCGCTCACGACGACGCCCGCCCCGGGCGGCGGACAGACGTACTCGCTGTCCGTGCAGACGATGCTGCTGCTCACGTCGCTCGGCTTCCTGCCGGCGATCCTGCTGATGATGACGGCGTTCACGCGCATCATCATCGTGCTCTCGCTGCTGCGCCATGCCATCGGCGTGACGACCTCGCCGCCGAACCAGATCCTGATTGGCCTGGCGCTGTTCCTGACGTTCTTCGTGATGTCGCCGGTGTTCGACAAGGCCTACACCGACGCCTACCAGCCGTTCGCCGCCAACAAGATCAGCTTCGAGCAGGCCGTCGACACGGGTGCCAAGCCGTTTCACGCGTTCATGCTCAGGCAGACGCGCGAGGCCGACCTCGCCCTCTTCGCCAAGCTCGCCAGGACGCCGCCGATGAACGGCCCCGAGGACGTGCCGATGCGCATTCTCGTGCCCGCCTTCGCGACGAGCGAGCTCAAGACCGCGTTCCAGATCGGCTTCACGATCTTCATCCCGTTCCTGATCATCGATCTGGTGGTCGCGAGCGTGCTGATGTCGATGGGCATGATGATGGTCTCGCCCTCGACGGTGTCGCTGCCGTTCAAGCTGATGCTCTTCGTGGTGGTCGACGGCTGGCAACTGCTGCTGGGCTCGCTCGCCCAGAGCTTCACGATGTAGCGACGAGGAACGCGAGATGACTCCCGAAACCGTCATGGCGCTCGCCCACCAGGCAATGCAGGTCACTTTGCTGCTGGCCGCGCCGCTGCTGCTCGTCGCCCTCGTCTCCGGCCTGCTCGTGAGTCTCTTCCAGGCCGCCACGCAGATCAACGAAATGACGCTGTCGTTCATCCCCAAGCTGCTCGCCGTGTTCGTCACGCTGGTGATCGCCGGCCCGTGGATGCTCAACCTCATGGTCGATTACATGCGCCAGCTGCTCACCGGCATTCCCGGCCTCGTCGGGTAAGCCGCGCGCCCGTTGATCAGCTTTACCTACGAACAGCTCTCGGGCGTCATCGCGGCGTTCCTGTTTCCGTTCGCGCGTCTGCTGGCGCTGTCGATGAGCGCACCGCTCTTCGGCAACGCCGCCGTGCCCGCCACGGTGAAGATCGGCCTCGCGGGCGTGGTCACCCTCGCGCTCGCGCCGGTGCTCGGGCCCATGCCGGCCGTCTCGCCGTTCTCCTGGGAGGGTCTGTGGGTGCTCGCGCAGCAGGTCATGATCGGCGCGGCGCTGGGCTGGTGCATGCAGATCGTGTTCTCGGCGATCAGCATGGCGGGCGACTTCGTCGGCCTGCAAATGGGCCTGTCCTTCGCCACGCTGCTCAACCCCAACAGCGACGGCAGCACGGCCGTGCTCGGCATGCTGCTCAACGTGGTCGCCATGCTCGTCTTTCTCGCCACCAACGGCCATCTCGTGATGTTCGCCACGCTGGTGCAGAGTTTCACGGTGCTGCCCGTCTCGGGCACGCCGATCTCGGTGGCCGGCTGGCACTACCTCGCCATGCTCGGCACGCAGCTCTTCACGCTGGCGCTCATGCTGTCGCTGCCGCTGGTCGCCGCGCTGCTCATCTGCAATCTGGCGCTCGGCATCCTGAACCGCGCCGCGCCACAGCTCAACATCTTTGCCGTGGGCTTCCCGCTCACGCTCGGCGTGGGTCTCGTCGTGCTCGAACTGATGATGCCGCGCATCGCGCCGGTCATGGACCACTTCATCTCGATCGGCATCGACATGATGATCCGCGCCACGGCGGCCTTCGTGCCGAAGGCCTGAGCGCGGCAACCGGTCACAGGTAGTTGAACAGCGACAGCTTCTGCGTCTGGATGAAGCTCTGCTGCGAGGCTTGCAGCGAGGCCTGCAGTTGCGCGAACTTGCTGGCCGTGCCGATGAGGTCGACATCCAGCAGGTCGCTCAGCTGCGACTGATACGACAGGTCGGCCCCGCTGCCGATGTTGTCGAGCGACGTCAGCTCGTTCATCCGCGAGCCGATGGTCGTTCGTATCGTGGTCACGTTGTCGTAGGTATTGCTGAACATCTGGTTGAACGTGGTCAGCGCGTTGCTCAGGTTCGCCTGCCCGCTCGGGCCCTGCAGGCCATACGGCGTCTTGAGCGTGTTGATGAGCGACTGCAGGTTGTCGAACACGTTCGTGCTGCCCTGCGTGGCCGGCTGCACCGTGTAGTTGTCGCCCGTGGCCGGCACACCCGTGAACGTGACCGTCTTGCCTGCGAACGAGATCGGCTGGCCCGACGTGTACACGCCCGTCACGTCCGTGGCCGTGGTGTCGGTCAGGTCCTTGATGGTGTAGTTCGTCGTGGGCGGCGTGGTCGTGTTGTCGATCGCAAAGCTGATCTGGAACTGGTGGTTCGCCGCCGGGTCGGTCACGTCGGTCGTCGAAACGGTCGTGTACGTGGCGGTGCCCGTGTTGGCGGCGTTGCCGCTGATGAGCGTGCCGGCGGTGGCCGGCTGCAGCCCCTCGAAAATGCTCGAGCCGATGTCGTTGACCGGGATCACGCGGTTCGCCCCGACCTGCACGTTGCGAATACCGGTGTCTCCGGCGTAGCTCGCCCCGGTGGGCGAGGCCACATAAGCCGCCGAACCGCCCAGGAAGCCGGAGAACAGGTACTGGCCGTTCGCGTCCGTGGTGTTGGCGAGCGAGAGCAGTTGCTGGAAGCTCGACTGGAGGTCGGTGGCGATCGTCGTGCGGTCGTTGTCGCTCAGCGTGGCGTTGCCCGCACTCACCACCTGCGACATGATGTGCTGCAGGTTGGCGATGACGCTGCCGAAGGTCGAATCCTCGAGCTGCAGCTGGGTCATGGCGGACTTGCGGTTCGTCGCGTACTGCGAGTTCATGTCCTTGTCCTGCGACACGGCCACCGCCTGTGCCGCGGCCACCGGGTCGTCGCTGGGCGTGGTCACGCGCTTGCCGGACGAGAGCTGCGCCTGGGCGTTGAGCATGTCGGACGTGTTGCGGCTCATCGCCTGCGTGCCCTGCTCGAAAATCATGTTGGTGCTGATGCGCATCGTTCGACCCCTGCTTAGTTGACCATCTGAAGGATGGTGTCGAACAGCTGCGACGCCGTCTGGATCACCTTCGAGTTGGCCTGATACAGCTGCTGATACTTGATCAGGTTGGCGGCCTCTTCGTCGAGGTTCACGCCGGAATTGGACGACTGGGCCGTCTGCGCCTGCGTGAGCAGCGTCTGCTGCGCGGCGCTGGTGGCCTTGTACGTGTTCGTGGTCGAACCGACGTAGGAGACGAGGCTCGCGTAAGCCGACGCGTAGCTCTCCTTGCCGCCCACGCGCGTCTTGTCGTTCTGCAGCCCGGCGAGCGCCAGACCGTTGCGGTTGTCGGTGACCGCCCCCGTCGTGTTCGGGCTGATGGTGACCTTGTCGCCATTGCCGGGCGTGCCGCTCAGATTCACCGTCATGCCGTTCATGGTGATCTTCGCGCCGTAGGTCGCGTCATACGGCACCGTGTCGCCCGCGGCATACGTGGTCGTCACGCCGTTGACCGTCACCGTCATCGGCGAGGGCGCGACGAGCGTGAGCGCGCCCGTGGTCGCGTCCTTGCTGAACGTGAACGAGACCGGCGCCGTCAGCACGTTCGACAGGTAGTTCGCGTCCACGCTGCCCTGATCGGTCTTGAGCGAGCCGGTGTTGGTCGACGGCGTCGAGGCCAGGATGGGCGCGGCCAGGGCGATCTTGCCCGGGTCGGTGATTGCCACGCCGATGTTCTGCGCCGCGTTGCGCGTGGGCTGGATCGTGAAGCTGTCGCCGGCCACGAGGCCGCCGGCCGTCACGCTGAAGCCGTCGGCAAATGCGTTGCCGCTGGTGTCGGTGAACGCGAGCGGCGCGCCCGGCGTGGCGGGTGCGCCGGCCGTCCAGGTCGCGCCGTCCGTCACACGCGTGAGCGTGTAGTTCGTGCCGTCATACGACACCGTGTAGTCGCTCGCGGTGACCTTCGACGCGTCGGTAATGCTCGCGTTGAGCGTGGCGGCGTTCGAGTTGTTCGTGTTGGCGACGATGGTCGGGCTCGGCACGGTGAAGAAGTCGCCGCCCGGCTGACCATACAGGTCGAGGCCCAATTGGTTCTGCGCGTTGAACGTGCCGGCCAGCGACAGCGCGATCTGGCCGAGCGTGTTTTGCGCCTGCGTGAGCGCGCCGCTGCGGAACGACAGCAGACCGGCCACCGAACCGCCGGTGATCGACGACTCGGGAATCGGCACCTTGGTGCCGCTCGGCGTCACGTAGGCGAGCGTCATCTGCGACGGGTCGCTCGTCGACGCCACCGTGGTGAGCTGGTAGGCCGAGTTGCCCATCACCAGCGATTGCCCGTTGCCGATGAACACGTTGTACGCGCCGTTGCTGTCCTTGACCACGTTCGTCTGCACGAGCGCGTTCAGGTTGGCCACGGCCTGGTCGCGCTGGTCGAGCAGATCGTTCGGCGTGGCGTTGATGCCGTTGGCCTGCGCCTGCTGGATCGCGTCGTTGAGCGCGGCGATCTGCTTGGCGTAGGTGTTGATCTGGTCGGTCGACTGGGCGAGCGTGCCGTTGATGCTCGAGCGCAGCGAGGCGATCTGCCCCGAGAGCGACTGGAACATGCTCGTGAGCGTCTGCGCCGACGAGATGACCGTCGCGCGCGTGGCCGAGTTGGCCTGTCCCGAGACGATGTTCTGCAGATTCGTGAAGAACGTCGACATCGACGCCGGCAGGCCGGTCGTCGAGCTGCCCAGCGCGTTGTTGATCTGCGAGATCTGCTGGTAGTAGGTGTTGAGCTGGCTGAACTGGGTTTGCGCCTGGTTGACCTGGTTCGACAGGAACTGGTCGTACACGCGCGACACGTCGGTCACCAGCACGCCCTGGCCGAGGTAGCCCATGCCCGTGAACTGGCTGTTCTGCTGGGCGTAGTTGACAACTTGACGGTTGTAGCCGGCCGTCCCCGAATTGGAGATGTTGTTGCCGGTGGTATTGAGGGCGAACTGGGAAGCGTTCAGCCCGCTCATGCCAATGTTGATTAGGCTCATGATCTCGCGGCTTGAGTTGGGGGCGCGCGCCGCGGCTCTGTGTCCCGAGCCCTGGGCTTCGCACCGTTACCGATGTGTTTACGGCAGCCCGGCGCCAATATTGAGGCCGTCGCCGCATGATTTCGTCCCGTTTTCCATGCCGGCGGCCGGCCATCGCAGCCCCTTGCCGACCCCTGCCACCCCTGCCACCCCTTGCCGGGCATTGCCGTGCGCCCCTTCTGCGCTCATGGGGCGATCGTGGGGAGCTCGTGGGGCGCGCCTGCCGCCCGTCGGTCCGTCCGTCCGTCAGGCGAAGTGCTTCATGATCTTCATGAGCTTGCTGGCGTAGTGCGGATCGGTCGCGTAACCGGCGCGCTGCAGGTTGGTCGCGAAGCTCGCGGCGTCGTTGGCGCCCGCCACGACCGACGCGTAGCGCGGGTTGTTCGAAATCAGGCTGGCGTAGTCGGCGAACGCCTCGTCGTAAGAACGATAGGCGCGGAACCTGGCCATCACCTTGCGCGGCTGGCCGTTGACGTACTCGGTCGTGGCGACCTCGACCGTCGGGCCCGTCCAGCTCTTGCCCGCCTTGATGCCGAAGACGTTGAAACTCGTGCTGCCGTCGCTGCGCCGGATCTCGCGCTTGCCCCAGCCGGACTCCAGCGCCGCCTGACTCAGCATGAACCGCGCCGGAATGCCGCTGCTGGCGCTCGCGTTCTGCGCGGCCGCGGCCATGCGCTCGACGAACTCGCCGGCAGCCGCCGGTGCGCCCTCGGCAATGCCGATGCCGTCTGCGGCGTTGTAGGCGCGGCCCTGCAGCGGCTGCTGACGGCCCATGGCGGCCGGCGGCAACGTGGTGCCGGTCTTCGCGAGCTGCCTGAGCATCAGATCGGCCAGGCCGATGCCCTTGTTCGACGCGAGCTGCTGGGCGAGCTGGTCGTCGAGCATGCCGTTGAACATCTTTTCCTGATCGCTGCCGAGCAGGCCGCCCGACATCGTGGCCTCGCGCATGCTCTTCATCATCATCTGCGTGAAGACGGCCTCGAACTGCCTGGCCGCCTGCTGCGTGGCCTGCGGCGTCTGCTGATGGGCAGCCGCACGCAGGGCGGTGAGACCCTGCATGTCGTAGGTCGCGCGCTGCGTCAGGTCGGGAAGGGACTTGCCTGCGCCGGTGAGTCGGGAGCCGTCGGCCATATCAGATGATCTCCAGGTCGGCGCGCAGGGCGCCCGAGGCCTTCATGGCCTGCAGAATCGACATCAGGTCCGCCGGGCTCGCACCGAGCGAGTTCAGCGCCTTGACGACGTCGGCGAGGTTCGCGCCCGCCTTGACGAGCTTGAGCGCGTTGTTCTCCTGTTGGACGGAGATCTGCGAATTCGGCGCCACCACGGTCTGACCGCCCGAGAACGGCGCCGGCTGGCTCACGTTGTTCTGCGTGTCGATGACGACCGACAGGTTGCCATGCGCCACCGCGCATTGCTGGATCGTCACGTTCTGATTCATCACGACCGAACCGGTGCGCGCGTTGATGATCACGCGCGCGGCCGTGTTGTCGGGTCGCACTTCCAGGCTCTCGAGCTGCGCGAGGAACTGCACGCGCGAGGACGGATCGGTCGGCGTGCGCAGCAGGATCACGCGGCCGTCGAGCGCCTGCGCGGTGCTGTAGCCGAAGCGACGGTTCACGGCGTCGACCACGCGCTGCGCGGTCGAGAAATCGGTCACGTTCAGCTCCATCTGCACGGTGCCCGGCTGGCCGCCCATGGCGGTCGGCACGGCGCGCTCGACGATGGCCCCGGCCGGAATGCGGCCCGAAGCGAGCTGGTTGACCGTCACGCTCGAGCCGTTGGCCGACGCGCCGGCGCCGCCCACGAGCAGGTTGCCCTGCGCGAGCGCGTAGACCTGACCGTCCGGCCCCTTGAGCGGCGTCATGAGCAGCGTGCCGCCGCGCAGGCTCTTGGCGTTGCCCATCGAGGAGACCACCACGTCGATGGCCTGGCCGGGACGCGCAAATGCGGGCAGTGTGGCCGTCACCATGACCGCGGCCACGTTCTTCAACTGCATGTTCGTGCCTGGCGCGACGGTGATGCCGAGCTGCGAGAGCATGTTGGTCATGCTCTGCACGGTAAACGGCGTCTGCGTGGTCTGGTCGCCCGAGTTGTCCAGACCGGCCACCAGGCCGTAGCCGATCAGCTGGTTGTCGCGCACGCCCTGAATCGACGCGAGCTCCTTCAGGCGTTCGGCGTGCGCCGCGCCCGGCATTGCCAGCAGCGCGGCACCGGCGGCTGCCGCCACGGCGAGCGAGCGCACGGCGCCCGCCCAACGGCGAAGGCAGCCGGGGCGAGCAGGGAGACGGAGGCGAAGCGCGCGGCGCGACGGGTACGGCATGTTCGACATCACAAGGGCATCAGAAAGGCGACACGTTGAGGAAGAAGCGCTGCAGCCAGCCCATGGTCTCGGCTTCGTTGATGTAGCCCTTGCCGCGGTATTCGATGCGCGCATCGGCCACCTGCGTCGAGGGCACGGTGTTCGAGCCCGAAATCGTCTGCGGGCTCACGATGCCCGAGAACTTGATGTACTCGGTGCCCTGGTTGATGGCGATCTGCTTCTCGCCGGCCACCGCCAGATTGCCGTTGGGCAGCACGTCCATGACCGTCACCGTGATCTGGCCCGAGAACACGTTGTTGGCGTTGGCCGCGCCCTTGGCGTCGAACTTGTTGCCGCCGCTCGCGTTCAGGCTCTGGTTGTTGAACACGCCGCCGACCACCCCGGGCATCTGGTTGAGCGTGAGCGAGCCGCTGCTCGAGCGGTTCGTGTTGGCTGCGGAATTCTTGCTCGCCGCCGTGTTCTCGTTGATGACGATGGTGAGAATGTCGCCTACGTTGCGCGGGCGCCGGTCTTCGAAGAGCGGGCGGTTCGAGTACAGCGGTCGATAGATCGAGCCCTCCGGGTCGGCCGCCACCGGCGGGGGCGGCGGACGCGTGGTGGTCGGGCCCTGCACCACCGGTTCCTGCGGCACGTAGGCGCAGCCCGCCAGAGCGCCCAACGCGACGGCGGCGGCGAGCGCAAGATACCGCGACTGGCCTGCGCTGCTGCGTGGGATGACGATCTTTGCGGACATGGTCGGCATTTCCTGAAGCGATCAGCGGCGAGCCGCTGCTTACATCTGCGTCAGGCGCTGCAGCATCTGGTCGGATGCCGTCACCGCCTTCGAGTTGATTTCATAGGCGCGCTGCGCCTGGATCATGTTCACCAGCTCTTCCACCACGTTCACGTTCGACGTTTCGACGTAGTTCTGGTTGAGCACGCCCGCGCCGTTGGTGCCCGGCTGCGCCACGTTCGGCGCGCCCGAAGCCGCGGTTTCGGCGTACAGGTTCTCGCCCAGGCTCTGCAGCCCGGCGTTGTTGATGAAGGTGGCGAGCTGGAACGTGCCGATCTGCACGTTGGCCGTGTTGCCCGGTTGCGTGACCGAGACCGTACCGTCGCGCGCGATGGTGAGCGAGAGCGCGTTGGCCGGAATCGTGATGGCCGGCTGAATCGGGTAGCCCGAAGCGGTCACGAGCTGGCCGTTGTTGTCGACCTGGAACGAGCCGTCGCGCGTGTAGGCGGTCGTGCCGTCCGGCATGAGCACCTGGAAGAAACCGTCGCCGTTGATGGCCACGTCCTTCGCGTTGTTGGTCGACGTGAGGTTGCCCTGCGTGAAGATGCGCTCGGTGGCGGCCGGACGCACGCCGGTGCCCAGCTGCAGGCCGGAGGGCAGCAGCGTTTGCTGCGACGACTGCGCGCCCGGCTGGCGCAGGGTCTGGTACAGCAGATCCTCGAACACCGCACGGCCCTTCTTGAAGCCGTTCGTGCTGGTGTTGGCGAGGTTGTTGGAAATCACGTCCATGTTCGTCTGCTGGGCGTTCATGCCCGTGGCGGCGATGTAGAGCGAACGGATCATTTGATTTGACTCCCCGTGTACGGTAGCGAGCGCGCGCTGGCGTCTCGCGAGGCCATCAGCTGAAGTTCAGCAACTGGTTGGCGGTTTGTTCGTTGGTATCGGCCGTCGAGAGCATCTTCATCTGCATCTCAAAGGCCCGCGACTGCGAAATCATGTTCACCAGACCGCTCACCGGATTGACGTTGCTGTTCTCGATCGAGCCGGCAACGACCACCACGTTCGGATCGACCTGCGCCGGCACGTTGTTGGCGGTGCGAAACAGGCCGTCGTCGCCGCGCACCAGATTCGCTTCGGGCGGGTTGACGAGCTTCAGTTGCCCCATGACCGCGATGGAGTTGGGCGGATCGCCCTGTCCCAGCGCGGAGATCGTGCCGTCGGTGCCGATGGTCACGGACGCGCCCGGCGGCACGGCAGCCGGCCCGGCGTCGGTCATCACTGGCAGGCCGTGCAGCGTGATCTGGCCATCGGCCGTCATCTCGAGGTTGCCGCCGCGGGTGTAGGCTTCGCGGCCTTGCGCGTCGCGCACGGCGAGCCAGCCCTGCCCCTGGATGGCCACGTCGAGTGCGCGGCCCGTCTGCTGCATCGCGCCGGGCGTGAAGTCGGTGCCCGGCGTGGAAGTGGCCACGAACGTGCGCGTGCCGGTCGTGCCGTCGGCGGCGCGCACCGGCGCCTGGCGAAACGCCGAGAGCTGGGCGCGAAAACCGGGCGTCGAGACGTTCGCCAGGTTGTTGGCGGTGGTCGATTGCTGCTCCATCGCCTGCTTCGCGCCGGTCATGGCGACATAGATCAGACGGTCCATCGACGCCTCTGCTGCAGGTTACCCATGCGCGGCTCCGGATTACAGGTTGACCATCGTCTGCATCAACTGGTCTTCCGTCTTGATCGTCTGCGCGTTGGCCTGATAGTTGCGCTGCGCGGTGATCATGTGGACCAGTTCTGCGGTCAGGTCGACGTTCGACGCTTCCACGGCGCCGGCCTGCAGCTTGCCGAGGTTCGTGCCGCCGGGCACGCCGACGATGGGAATGCCCGAGTCTGCCGATTCGGCCCACAGGTTGTTGCCCAGCGGAATCAGACCCTGCACGTTGTTAAAATTGGCCAGCGCCACCTGCCCCAGCGTGATCGACTTCGTGTTCGAGTACGTGCCCACGATGGTGCCGTCGGCGTTGAACGTGAAGCCCGTCAGGCGGCCCGAGGTGTAGCCGTCCTGCGTGAGTGTGTTGGGCGTGTAGGTGTTGCCGTATTGCGTGGTGCCCGACAGGTCGAGCGTCATGTTCGCGTTCGACGCGCCGTTGCCGTAGGCGATCGTGGGCAGCGTGATCGGGCCGGTCACGGTCGCGCCGGTCGAGTCCGTCTGCGCCACGAGGCTGCCGGCCGAGTTGAACGTCATCGTGCCGATCGGGCCGGTGCCCACGAGCGTGGTGCCGTCGACCGAGGCGTAGACGGTCCACGTGGCGTTGTTGGTCGTGGCGTCGACGCTCGTCTTCTTGAAGTAGAGGTTCACGTCGTGCGCGTTGCCCAGCGAGTCGTAGACCTTGAGCGACGTGGCGTTGGTGTACGAATTCGGGTCGGTGATCGAGAACGGCGTGGTGTTGACCGCGTTGCGCGAGTCGAGGTTGAACTGACCGGTGATCTTGCTGGTGGCCGTGGGCGCGAGATCGCCCGTGGGGATCTGCAGATCGACCGGCGAGACGCTGTTGATGATGCCGTTCGGGCCGGCGAGGTAGCCGGTCAGGTGATCGCCGTTGGCGTCGACGATGTAGCCGTTCTTGTCGAGCGAGAACTGGCCGTTGCGCGTGTAGGCAATGGTGCCGTTGTTCGACACCCGGAAAAAGCCGTTACCCGAGATGGCCAGGTCGAGCTGACGATTCGTGACCGTGATGTCGCCCTGCGTGAACTGCTGCGCCACGGCCGCCACGCGCGTACCGATGCCGACAGTGTTGTTGCCCGCGCCGAACAGCGAATTGGCGTAGATGTCGGCGAATTGCGCCTGCCCTTGCTTGAAGCCGACCGTAGCCGCGTTGGCAACGTTGTTGCCGATGACGTCCAGGTCCTTGGAGGCGGCGTTCAGGCCGCTCAATCCGGTCGAAAAGGCCATGCTGTTACTCCTGAGTTCGGTTGTCGACGATGTGCGTCGCGAGGAAAACGGTTAAGGGCTTGCGTCGAAAACGGGTCGCTTACAGGATCTCGCGCACGTCGGCGAGCTTGACGTTCGTGCCCGTGCCCACATTGAGCAGCGGCGAGCCGGTCGTGCTCGCCACCACGCTTTGCACCTGTGCATACGAGAGCAGCGTCGGCGTCACGGCCTTGCCGTTGGCCGAGGCGGTCACCGTCAGCGTGTACTTGCCGTCGGCCACGGCGGTGCCCGCGTCGTCCTTGGCGTCCCACGTGAGTGCCTGCACGCCGGCATCCAGGGCGCCGGCGTTGACGGTGCGCACCACCTTGCCCGTGGCGTCCTTGATCTGGATGGTGACGGTGTCGGCGTCGCTCGGCAGCTCGAAGCCGAACGGCGTGGCGGTCTTCGTGACGGTGCCGTCGGTGCCGGTCGTGCTGCCCACGCCGATGCCGTTGCCCGGAATCAGCACGCCCTTGCCCACGAGCGCCGCGGCTTGCAGGCTTTGCGTGGAGTTGAGCTGCGAGGTGACCGAGGAGAGCGTGGTGTTGAGCTGCGTGATGCCCGAGACCGTGCTGATCTGCGCGAGCTGCGACGTGACCTGCGAGTTGTCCATCGGGTTGAGCGGGTCCTGGTTGTTCATCTGGGCGACGAGCAACTTCAGAAAGCTGTTTTGCAGGTCGTCGGCGCTGCCCGCCGAGGACTTCGAGCTGGAGCTGTTGGCCGTGCCGTTGATCGAGTCGAGGAACGACTGCGAGAAATTGCCGGCGTTCGACGTGTTGATACTTGCCATGATTCGGATCTCCGCGCGGCCCCTTACTGGCCGACCGTGAGGGTTTTGAGCATCAGCGTCTTGGCGGTGTTGAGCGCCTCGACGTTGGCCTGATAGGAGCGGGAAGCGGAGATCATGTTGACCATCTCTTCCACCGGATTCACGTTGGGCATGGTGACGTAGCCCTGGGCGTTGGCAGCCGGATTCTTCGGGTCGTACACGGTCTTGAGCGGCGACGGATCGTCGACCACGCCGGCGACCTTGACGCCGCCCACGTCGGCGCCGGCCACGGGGTTGACCTGAAACACGACCTGCTTGGCGCGGTACGGCTGACCGTCCGGGCCGGTAACGGATTCGGCATTGGCCAGGTTGCTGGCCGTGACGTTCATGCGCTGCGATTGCGCAGTCATGGCCGAACCGGCGACGTCGAAGATGCTCATCAGTGGCATGGCGCTTACCCTTGACTCGTGATGGCTGCCAGCATCGTCTTGATCTGGCTGGACAGGACCGTGAGGCCCGTTTGGTAATGCACGGCGTTATCGGCGAAGTTCACCCGCTCGGCGTCGAGCTCGACGGTGTTGCCGTCCACGCTCTGCTGATACGGCACGCGATAGAGCAGCTCGGGCCCACCCAGCGGGGGCGCCGTGCTTGCGCCGCGTGCGGCGATGTGGCGCGGCGAGGTGCGCGTGAGCGAGACGCTCGACTCGGTGGCGAGCTGCTGCTGCGCGCCACGCTCGACGGCCTGCGTGAGCGCGCTGTTGAAATCGACGTCGCGCGCCTTGTAGCCCGGCGTATCGGCGTTGGCGATGTTCGAGGAGATGATCTCCTGGCGATAGGCGCGCATGGCCAGCGCCTGCTGGGAAAATCGCAATGCCGCGTCCAGTTTGTCCATGATCTCGTCTCGCCCGATGCTTGCCTTGCTGCCAGGTGTTGCACAAGAAGTCCGTCCGTCGTCGCGCCCTGGCGCCAGGGCCGCCGGGGCCGCGGCGTCGCGTCCCGGGAAGCGGGCGTCGCCATGGCGCGCCGACGGGATGTCCTGCCGGGTCCGAAAAAAGTACGGACCTTTTGGCATGCTTCGCATCGTATGCCCGCGCTCCGGGATTCAATCGGATGAATAGGCACGAGATTGACCGCCATTTCGGGCCATGCCCCCGGCCGGACATCTCTAGAATGGCTTCCTGACGGCGCCGGACGGCGTTCGCCCCCCAGGCACAGGAACACTGCCCGGTGCCGTCGGCTTCACCGCGCCGCCGGGGTCCGGGGCGCCAGGCGGGTCGAGCGTCGGGCTGCACTGAATGCACCCCGTGCACCGTGAGTGCGCGACGAATGCCCCGCGAGCCGCACGCGAAGGAGAGTGAACATGGCAGGTAATTTCGGCGACCGTGTCGTCAGCGCCGCCCGCGAGCGCCATGCGCCGCGGCGTGGTCGTCGCGCGGGCTCGCGAGCCGGCCTGCGGGCCGCCGTGCTCATTGCCCTGTTCTCCGCGCTGTTCTCCGGCCCGTTCGCCGCCCCGCTGACAGCGGGGGCGGATGGTGTCGCACACGCTGCCACGCAGAGCCCGAACGCGGGCATCGCCACCGATCCTGCCGCGCAGAACCTGGGCAACGCGCTCGGGCCCGGGGCCATCGTCATTCCCGGCAACAATGCCGCCGCGGGTGGCGTCGCTTCGAACGTGCCGGGCAACGTTCGGCCGGTCGCCGTCAATGCCCAACCGAATGCGGGGGCCACTGCCGCTCAGGTCGCTCCTGCCCCTCAACCGTCGCCGCAGGCAACGGTCCCAGGCAATTCCCAATTCCAGAACACCGAAGTCGTGCGGCAGACGGCCGAGCGTTTCCTGCGTGAGCAGACGACCGGCCTGCCGGGCCGCGTGACGATCACCGTGGGCGACGCCGTCTCCGAGCGCATGCCCGCGTGCAGCGCGCTCGAACCGTTCCTGCCGCCCGGCGCGCGTCTGTGGGGCTCGACGACCGTTGGCGTGCGCTGCGCGGGCGAGCGTCCGTGGACGCTGTACCTGCAGGCGCGCGTGAGCATCAACGCAACGTATTTCGTGGCCGCCCGCCAGATCAACCCGGGCGAGACGATCGGGCCGAACGATCTGTCGCCGCGCCAGGGCGATCTCACATTGCTGCCGCGCACGGTGGCGACCGACGCCGGCCAGATCGTCGGCACGGTGGCAGTCAACCGCATCACGTCCGGATTGCCGATTCGCTCCGATCTGCTGCGCAGCGCGATTGCCGTGCAGCAGGGCCAGACGGTGCGCGTGGTCTCACGCGGCTCCGGCTTCGAGGTGAGCACCGAAGGCCAGGTGCTCTCGCGCGCCAGCGCGGGCGATCCCGTCCAGGTGCGTACCCGCGCCGGTCAGGTCGTCAGCGGCACCGTCAGGACGGGCAAAGGAGGCAACGTGGAAGTGGAAGTGGCCCTGTAGAGTCTGCGCAGCAAGCGCTCACTATCATTAAATCTTCGTTGAAATCACCCGGGTACTTGAACTGGTAACAGGATGTTACTTGCCTAAAGTTATGGCGGATAATGCCGTTACACAGGCAGGTTTCTGGGGAAAGCACATGAAAATCGAACCACCCGCCAATCCGTTGACTGGCGTCGGCCCGGGTAAGGGCACGGCGGACCGGGCGACGACCGGCACTGTGAGCACCGACGGCGCAACGGCGTCCGCGGCCAACGCCGGCGGCGCGGCGAGCGTGAGCACGAGCGCGTTGTCCTCGGAGATGCGCGCCCTGCAGGCCGCGCTGGCACAGACGGGTTCGGCCGATATCGACGTCGCCAAGGTCGCCGCCATCAAGCAGGCGATTTCGGAAGGCCGGCTCACGATCGACACCAACAAGATCGCGGATGGCCTCATTGCGACCGCGCGCGATCTGCTCTCGACGCAATCGAAGTCATGACCACGGATGCCCTGCTGAATGCCCTCGTCACGGAAACGGCCGCGATCGGCGCGTTTACAACGCTGCTCGACGAGGAACAGCAGGCATTGGTGAACGGCACGCTCGACGCATTGCCCGAACTCACCGAGCGCAAGACGCGCGCGGTGGCGGAACTCTCGGCGCTCGGCCGCGAGCGTGACGCGCACCTCCAGGCGTTGGGCTACACGCCCGACGAAGCGGGAGCCACGGCCGCCGCGGCAGCGGACGCGCGCATCGACGGCGCGTGGAAGACGCTGCTCGCCGCAGCGGCCGAGGCCAAGCGCGCCAACGACACGAACGGCGTGCTGATCCGCACCCGTCTCACCTACACCCAGCAAGCGCTCAACGTACTGTACGGCCCGGAGCAGAATGCCCCGCTGTATGGCCCCGACGGACGCACCACCCCACGCTCGAGCGGGGGAAGCGTTACCGCTTGAACCCCGAATCGCTTGCAGCGCTCGGCGCTTGAGCGGCCGGCGGGCCGGAGAGCCGGAGCGACACCCGGCGAGCGGCCCGGGAATCTTCTCGCCGTGCGCCCGCCCGTCGACGATCACTTCGCCACCGCTTCACCACCGATTCACCACCGCTTCCGCTACGGCAATGACGCGGCTCAACTCGCCGACGTCCACGCCTTCTCGCGCAGCGTCGCACGCAGCCGCGAAATGGCCTGGCTGTGGAGCTGGCACACGCGGGACTCGCTGACCTCGAGCACCGCGCCGATCTCGCGCAGGTTCAGGCCCTGCTCGTAGTACAGACTCATCAGCAGCTTCTCGCGCTCGGGCAGGCGCTCGATCGCGTCGACCACGCCGCCGCGCAGCCCCTCGTCGAGCAGCATCGTCAGCGGATCGGCCCCCGGGTCCGCACAGATGCGGTCGATGAAGGGCTCTTCGTCCGCCGACTCGAAGTCTTCGTAGTAAATCAGCTGGCAGCCGTGCACGTCCTGCAGCATCTGCTGATACTCGGCCAGCCCGATGGACATCTCGCCGGCGATCTCGCTCTCCGACGGCCCTCGTCCGAGCCGCTGCTCCAGGCGCTGCACCGCCTGCTCGATCTGGCGCGCCGTCTTGCGAATGCCTCGCGAGGCCCAATCCAGCTCGCGCAGCTCGTCGAGCATGGCGCCGCGAATCCGCTGGCTCGCGTAAGTCTCGAACTGCGCGCCCTGCGTTTCCTGATAGCGGTTGGCGGCATCCAGCAAACCCAGCATGCCGGCCTGGATCAGATCCTCCAATTCCACGCTCGCCGGCAGCTTGGCCATCAATTGCAGCGCCAGCCGGCGCACCAACGGCGCGTATTGGGTCAGCGTGTCGTTCGTGTCGACCTTCCCGCGCGCGGTATACATGTTTCCCTCCGCTTCCTCTCGACGCGTGCCGTGCCGCTCAGGCCGTGTGCGCGCTCGTCGCGCCCACGCCGTGCGCCAGCTCGCCACCGCGATCGCCGCCGATGTCACCCATTGCCGCACCCATTCCCACGCCCAGGGTCGCACCCAGAGCCGGCCCCCCGGCCTCCGGCACCGCCAGCGGCCAGTGCATGACCTGGGCGGCCAACTGACGATACGCCACCGCCGCGGGCGCCATGGGGAACGCGTCGACCACCGTGCGCGTCAATTGCCGCGCGCGCATGACCTGACGATCGGCCGGCACATGGCCCGCCAGCTCCAGCGACACCGCGAGATAACGGCTCGCCGTCGTCGCCAGATTGCGGCACACCACGCGGGCCTCCACATCCTCCGCCCGGTTCACCAGCACCCGGAATTGCGCCAGCGCATATTCGTAATGCGCCCGCTTGATCCACGAATACGCTCCCGTGATCGACGCCGGATCGCGCCCGAGCACCACCAGCACGTCGTTCGCATGCGCGGCAAGCGGACTGAGCAGCGCGCCCGCGTGCGTGCAGTCGATCACCACGACATCGGGCTCGCCCGCGGTGAGCACCGGCAGCGCGCGCATCGGGTCGATGCGCTCCGGATGGCGATGCGCCACCGGCACGAGCACCACGTTCTCGCGCGTATGCACGCGAACCGAATCGGCCGCGATGCGGCCGGCAAGCACGTCATGGATGTCGCCGCGCAGCGGCAGCCCGAGCGCCGGCGCGGCATGGCCGCTCTCGTCGGCCAGCACGACATCCTGACCGTGATGGGCCAGCGCACTGGCCAGATTCAGCGCCACACTCGTCTGACCCGCTTCAGGCGTACTCCCGACCACGGCGATGATGCGCGTGGCATGGCGCGCCACCAGACGGCGCAGTCCCTCCGCTTGATCGAGCACGAGTTTAACCAAAGCACGCCTCGCCAGAAGATTGTGCGGGCGCGAACAGCCCGCTGTAGTTCGGATCGACGCCACGCACCACGGCCGGCAGGTCTTCCTCGGCCGGCACGAACGGCGACCCCGTCACCGGCGCCGAGAGCGCCGTCTCGATCAGGAATTCGCGCTCGGCCACGTGCAGGTTCTCCGGCACGCGCTGCCCCGTGGACACGTAGTGCACCGGCAGACGGTGACGAATCACCGTATCGAGCACCGAGCCGAGATTGGTGGTCTCGTCGAGCTTCGTCAGGATACACCCGGCGAGGTCGCCGCCTTGCGCGCTGGCGCTGCGATACGCGTGCACCACTTCGTTGAGCGTGTCGCCGTGGCTCGTGGCGTTGAGCAGCAGCAGGCGCTGCACCGGCGTGTGCGCCCCACACAGCATGGCCACCTGCTCCGGCACGGTGCGATCGCGCTGGCTCATGCCCACCGTGTCGATGAGCACCATGTGCTTGTTGCGCAGCTCGGTGAGCGCGAGACGCAGGTCCGTTGCATCCTTTACCGCATGCACCGTCACGCCCAGGATCTTGCCGTAGATGCGCAGTTGCTCGTGGCCGCCGATACGGTAGCTGTCCGTCGTGAGCAGCGCGAGCTTCTCGGCGCCGTGGCGCATCACGCAACGCGCGGCGAGCTTGGCCGTCGTCGTGGTCTTGCCCACGCCGGTCGGCCCCATGAGCGCATACACCCCGCCGCGCTCCATCAATTCGTCTTCGTTCGCCATGACGGGCAGATTGCGCTTGAGCGCATTTTTCACCCACTCGAGACCCGGCTCACGCCCGCTGCCTTCGGGCAGATGCTCGAGCAGCGCACGGCCGAGCTGCGCCGAAAAACCCGCGGCGAGCAGCGTGCGCAGGATTTCGCCCTGGGCCGGCGAGCGCCGCCGCTTGTCGTTCCACACCAGCCCGGCCACCTGCTCCTCGAGCAGGCCGCGCATGCTTTGGAGTTCGCCCATCATGCTCTGCGCGAAGGCGCTCGCCGCCGCGATGTCCTGAGCCGCCGCGGCCGCCGCCGGCGGCGCCGCCGGAGCCGGACGGGGACGCGGCCGGTAAGTGGGCATGTCGCCGCCGGCGAGCGCGTCGAGATCCTCTTCCGCCAGCGCCACGATTTCCACGCCGTTGGCCACCGAACGGTTGGACAACACGACCGCATCGGGCCCGATTTCCTCGCGAATCTGGCGCAGTGCGTCGCGGCACGTGCCCGCAAAGAACTTCCGAATCTTCACGCTTGACCTCCGATGAGTGCCGTCATTTTCACGTTGCGCGTATCAGGCACTTCCGCATACGACAAAACCTTGAGCTGCGGCAGGCTGCGGCGCAGGAAGCGCGAGAGCAGCGAGCGCAACGGATGTTGAACCAGCAATACCGCCGGCAGCCCCTGGCGCTCCTGACGCGCCACGGCCGCCTGCGTCTCGCGCAGCAGCGTGTCGGCCAGGCCCGGCTCGAGGCCGGTGCCGCCGCCGGCGGACAGCGCCTGCGTGAGAATTCTTTCGAGATTGGCGTCGAGCCCCACGACCTCCAGGTCGCCGTTGCCCGGGAACACGCTCTGGGTGATCGCGCGGCCCAGCGACAGGCGCACCAGCGCCGTGAGATCGTGCGGGTCCTGCACGCGCGCGCCGTGTTCGGCAATGGTGTCGATGATGGTGCGCATGTCGCGAATCGGCACCTGCTCCTCGAGCAGGTTTTGCAGCACCTTCTGCAGCGTGGTGAGCGCGATCGTCTTGGGCACCAGATCCTCGATGAGCTTCGGCGCGTCCTTGCCGATGCGCTCAATGAGCTGCTGCACTTCCTGGCGCCCGAGCAACTCGTGCGCGTGGGCGTTGATCAGATGGTTCAGGTGCGTGGCCACGACCGTGCCGGCATCGACCACCGTGTATCCGTATGCCTGCGCCTGATCGCGCTGGCCGACGTCGATCCACGTCGCGGGCAGGCCGAAGGCCGGATCTCGCGTCGGCGTGCCCTGCAGCGGCGCGCTCACCTGCCCCGGGTCGATCGCGAGCAACTGCCCCGGATACGCTTCGCCCTCGCCGATGATCACGCCCTTGAGCGTGATGCGGTACTGGTTCGGCCGCAACTCCAGGTTGTCGCGAATATGGACGACCGGCGCGAGAAAGCCGATCTCCTGCGCGAACTTCTTGCGAATGCCCTTGATGCGCTTGAGCAGCTCACCGTCCTGATTGCGATCGACGAGCGGGATCAGGCGGTAGCCGACTTCGAGACCGAGCGGATCGACGAGCGCCACGTCGTCCCACGACGCTTCGGCCACTTCGGCCGGCGCCGTCGCCGCGACGGGCGCCGGACGCGCGGCTTGCTGCCTGCTCGCCTCGGCGCGACGGAACTGCCAGCGCGCGAGCGCACCAAGGCCGAGAGCCAGCAGCAGGAATGCCAGGTGCGGCATGCCCGGGATCAGCCCCATCAGGCCGAGGATGGCGGCGGTAATGCCCAGCACCCGCGGGTTGCTGAAGAGCTGGGAGACGACCTGCTGGCCGACGTCCTCGTCGGTGGCCACGCGCGAGACCACCACGCCGGCGGCCGTCGAGATCACCAGCGCGGGGATCTGGGCGACGAGGCCGTCGCCAATAGTGAGCAGCGTGTAGTTCTTGGCCGCCGTGGCGAGATCCAGGTTGTGCTGCGCCACGCCCACGATCAGCCCGCCGACGATGTTGATCAGCATGATGAGCAGACCGGCGACCGCGTCGCCGCGCACGAACTTCGAGGCGCCGTCCATGGAGCCGTAGAAGTCCGCTTCCTGCGCGATCACGGCGCGGCGCTTGCGCGCCTCCTCTTCGCCGATCAGGCCGGCGTTCAGGTCGGCGTCGATGGCCATCTGCTTGCCGGGCATGGCGTCGAGGGTGAAGCGCGCCCCCACTTCGGCGATACGCCCGGCGCCCTTCGTGATCACCATGAAGTTGATCACGACCAGGATGATGAAGACCACGATGCCCACGGCGTAGTTGCCGCCGACCAGGAAGTGACCGAACGCCTCGATCACCTTGCCGGCCGCGTCCGGACCGGTATGCCCTTCGAGCAGCACCACGCGCGTGGACGCCACGTTCAGCGACAGACGCAGCAGCGTGGAGAAAAGCAGCACGCTCGGGAACGCCGCGAAGTCGAGCGGCTTTTGGGTGTACATGCTCACGAGCAGCACCATCACCGACAGCGCGATGTTGAACGTAAACAGCAAGTCCAGGATGAACGGCGGCAACGGCAGGATCATCATGCCCAGAATCATGATGATCAGCACCGGCGCGGCGAGCGACTTCAGATTGCCGCCGAGGAGCAGTTGCGAGGTGCGCAGCAGCTGGTTCGCGCGAGGGTTGAGGTTCATTCGTTACACTCGTTTCGACCGGGCGCGCCGCGGGGCGGCGAGTTCGGCCGGCACCGGCAGCTCGGTCGGCGTGACCGGCTCCACGCCGCCCTCGGTACGCCAGCGGCGAAGCTGGAAGACCCACGCCAGCACTTCGGCCACGGCCGTGTACAGGGTGGCCGGAATTTCGTGACCGATTTCCACGTGCGCGTGCAGCGCGCGGGCCAGCGGCGGGGCTTCGAGAATCGGGATGTTGTGCTCCACCCCCATCTCGCGGATACGCTGGGCGACCAGATCGGTGCCCTTGGCGAGCACGCGCGGCGCGCTCATGTGTTCCTTGTATTCGAGCGCGACGGCGAAGTGCGTCGGGTTCGTCACGATCACGTCGGCCTTCGGCACGTCCTGCATCATGCGCCGGCGCGCGGCCTGGCGCTGCAACTGGCGAATGTGGGCCTTCAGGTGCGGATCGCCTTCGTTTTCCTTGTTCTCCTGGCGCACTTCCTCCTTGGTCATGCGCAGCTTCTTGTAGTGCTGCCAGAGTTGGAATGGCACGTCGATGGCCGCCACCAGCAGCAGCGAGGCCACGATGAACGCGCAGCACACCACGATCATCTCGCCCACGTATGGCAGCGCCGCCCGCGGCGACTGCGTCATGAGTCCCATGACCGCGTCGCGATCGCGCGCGATTGCCCAGTAGGCCACGGCGCCGACCAGCAGTGTCTTGGCGACCGCCTTGACCAGCTCGATCAGGCCCTGCACGGAGAACATGCGCCCGAAGCCCTTGAGCGGGTTCAGGCGCCCGAAGTTGGGCGCGAGCGACTTGGTGGTGAAAAGCCAGCCGCCGAGCGCCATCGGTGCGGTGATCGCCGCGATCACCAGCAGGCCGAGCAGCGGCGCAATGGTCATGAGCGCGTCGGCGCCCGAGTGCGCGGCGCTCGAGAGCATGCGGTGCGTGTCGAGGGCGGTGCCCGGCTCGAACTGCATGCCGCGGCGCATGAGCTGCCCGAAACCTTGCGAGATACGCTCGGCCATCATCCACAGGCCGGCCACCCCGGCCGCCAGCAGGGCGAACGTGGATAATTCGCGCGAACGCGCAACCTGTCCCTCCTCGCGCGCCTTTTCAAGGCGCCGGGGGGACGCAGGTTCCGTCTTTTCGAGATCGCTATCCTCAGCCATGCCCTATCCACAACGGGCGGACGAACCCACCCTATCGCGACCGATTATGGCCGTAACCGTCAAGTCACAAAGGGGGGAATAGAGGCGGGATTGGGCGGTATTTCGCCCGGGCGGCCAACCGGCCGCCGGGCCGTCAGAATCCGAGGCTGGCGAGCAGGTCGTCGACCTGGCCCTGATCCGAGACGATGTCGTTGCGGCCTTCTTTCTTGATCTGCGGGCCGTTGAGCAGGGAGTCTTCGGCTTCCTTGCGCTTTTCGGGCGGCATGTTCTCGAGCAGCGTCTGGAGCAGATGCTTCTCGATCTCCTGCACCACGTCCATGATCTTCTTGATGACCTGCCCGGTCAGATCCTGGAAATCCTGCGCCATCATGATTTCCATCAGATGCGCGTTGGTCGCGCGGGTGTCCTCGGGCACGCGACGCAGATACGTGCGCGTGTCCTGCACGAGCTGGCGCGCGTCATCGAGCTCGAGCGGCTGGTCGAACCACTTGGCCCAGCGCTCGTCGAGCGCGTTGGCGTCGCTCTCGAGACGGTCCTGAATCGGCTTGGCCAGTTCGATGGCCGTCAGCGCGCGCACCGCCGCCTGCTCGGTCATGGTCGCGACGTAGTTCAGCCGGTCCCGTGCGTCGGGAATGGCCTCGGCCGCCTGCTCCAGTTGCTTGTCCAGCCCCAGTTCGCGCAGGTTGTCGCGCAGCATGCGCGTGAGCTGCCCGATGCGCATGAGCATGCGCTCGGCCGGATCCGCCTCGCCGGTCACGTAAGCGCCGTCGGGCTCGGCCGGCCATTCAGTGCTCGCCTCGTGGGTCACGGTCAGGCCCCCGTTTTTTCCATTTTCTCGAAGATCTTGCCCAGCTTTTCGTCAAGGGTCGCCGCCGTGAACGGCTTGACCACGTACCCGCTCGCCCCGGCCTGCGCGGCGGCGATGATGTTTTCCTTCTTGGCTTCGGCCGTGACCATCAGCACCGGCAGCTTCGAGAGGTTCGGATCGGCGCGGATCTGCTGGAGCATGGTCAGGCCGTCCATGTTGGGCATGTTCCAGTCCGACACCACGAACTCGAAGTTGCCGCCGCGCAGCTTGGCGAGCGCCGCCGCGCCATCCTCGGCCTCGTCCACATTCGAGAAACCGAGCTCCTTGAGCAGGTTTCGCACGATCCGTCGCATCGTCGGGAAGTCGTCGACGACCAGGAATTTCATGTTCTTGTCTACCATCTTCACTCCAATTCGGCGGGCTCCGCGCGGGAGCCGGCCAGATTCATGGGCAAATGCCGCCTTCACTCAGTGCCCTAAGTGTGTCCGCAAACCAACGCGAGGCATACGGCGAACAAATGCCAATTAGGGGCCGATTTGGCGCCCTACTATACCCGTTGCGTGCGTTCGCCAAATTTCGCGACCTGATGCAGCACTTTTCGGGCCATCTCGTGCAGCGGGACCACCTCTTCCGCGCCGCCCATCGCAATGGCCTCGCGCGGCATGCCGAACACGATGCAGCTCGCCTCGTCCTGCGCGAACGTGTAGGCGCCGGCCTGGCGCATCTCCACCAGGCCGGCGGCGCCGTCGCGGCCCATGCCCGTGAGGATCACGCCGATGGCGTTGCGCCCGGCATGCACGGCCGCGGAGCGAAACAATACATCGACCGACGGCCGATGTCGATTCACCGGCGGCGCCGGATCGAGCAGCGCCACGTAGTTCGCGCCGCTGCGCGAGAGCTGCAGGTGGGTGTCGCCGCCCGGCGCGATGTACGCGTGGCCCGGCAGCACCCGCTCGCCGTGCTCGGCTTCCTTGACGGTGATCCGGCACAGGCCGTTCAGGCGCTGCGCGAACGATTTCGTAAAGCCCGCCGGCATGTGCTGCGTGATGAGAATGGCCGGGGCGTCGGGCGGCATCGGCACGAGCACCTCGCGGATCGCTTCCGTGCCGCCCGTGGACGCGCCGATGATGATCAGCTTCTCGGTCGATACGAGCGGGTTGCGCAGCATCGGCGCCGATTCGACCGGCGCCGGCGCAGCGCTCCTGGGCGGCGCGCTGCGCACGCGCGCGCGCGCCGCGCCGCGGATCTTGTCGGCGATCATCTCGCCGTACTCGAGCATGCCGTCACGAATGCCCAGACGCGGCTTGGTCACGAAGTCCACGGCGCCGAGTTCGAGCGCGCGCAGCGTGACTTCCGAGCCGCGCTCGGTAAGCGAGGACACCATGAGCACCGGCATCGGGCGCAGGCGCATGAGCTTCTCGAGGAAGTCCAGGCCGTCCATGCGCGGCATTTCGACGTCGAGCGTGAGCACGTCCGGGTTGTGTTGCTTGATCAGGTCGCGCGCCACGAGCGGGTCGGGTGCGGTCGCCACTACGGTCATGTCCGGTTGGGCATTGATGATCTCGGTCATCAGGCTGCGCACGAGTGCGGAATCGTCCACGCACAGGACTTTGATTGGTTCGCTCAAGCCTCCTCCATTTGTCGGTTGTCAGGCCCCGGCCGAGGCTTGGCATTTCTGGCCGGTGGCGCAAAGAGTTCTACGGAGCCCCGTACTTCGCGTGCGCGCAGTCGCTGCGCATACGCCTGTTCGCGCTGGACGATCGCCGGGTCTCCCCGGTCGCCCAGCTTCCTGACCATCACCCGCCCGGTGCGCGGCAAGAAACACACCTTGCGCGGGTGCGGTCCGAGCAAATCCTGCGCGCTCACGCGGATCTGCTCCATCTCGAGATACCGCAACACGAAGTTCGCGTTGCGATCGCCGATGTTCAGTGTCGTCATGCCCGCGAGCACCGCACCGCCGCCGAAGACTTTCGCTTCGAGCCGCTCGCGGCGCGCGCCGAGCTTGATGAGCTCGTTGATGAGCATTTCCATCGCATACGCCCCGTAGCGCATGGACGCTGACAGAATGCGATCTCGCTCGCTCTCGCCATCGTCGGGCAGCATGAAGTGATTCATGCCGCCGATGCCGGTGACGGTGTCGCGCACACACGCCGCCACGCACGAGCCGAGCACGGTCACGAGCATGATGTCCTCGGTCGTGACGTAGTACTCCGAGGGCAGCAGCTTCACCGCCCGCGTATTGAAGGCGTTGTCGAAATAATGGTTGGTGGCGAGCGCCTCGGCCAGCGGCTGTGCCATGTCACGCTCCCCGTGCGCCCGTGCCGGCCAGCTCGTAGACTGTCTGCCCTCGCAGACGGAACGCGCGGCTCACATAAGTGAAGTTTTCCGAATGCCCGGCAAAGAGCAGTCCATCCGGCTTGAGCAGCGGCACGAAGCGCTCCAGAATGCGCGCCTGCGTGGCCTTGTCGAAATAGATCATGACGTTGCGGCAGAAGATGGCGTCGAACGGCCCGCCGATCTGCCACGACGGCGCAAGCAGGTTCAGCGGCTCGAACGTCACGAGCTGCTGCAGTTCCGGACGCACCTTGATCTTGCCCGCGTTCGCGCCCGTGCCGCGCAGGAAGTGCCGATGCAACTGCTCCTGCGTGAGCTTGCCGGTCTGCTCGCCGTTGTACACGGCGGCCGAGGCGCGCGCGAGCACCTGCGTATCGACGTCGGTGGCCAGCACGCTCGCGTTGGGCCGCGAGCCCAGCGTATCGACCAGCGTCATCGCGATCGAATACGGCTCCTCGCCGGTGGACGCGGCGCAGCACCAGATCGAAATCGGCTTCGGACGGTTGCGCACGAACTCGGCGAGCAGCGGGAAGTGATGCGATTCGCGAAAGAACGACGTGAGGTTCGTGGTGAGCGCGTTGGTGAACGACTCCCACTCGGCGTCGCCCGTATCGGCCTCGAGCATGTCGAGGTACTCGGTGAAGCTCGTCATGCCAAGCGCTCGCAGGCGCCGCGCGATGCGGCTGTACACCATCTCGCGCTTGTGCTCGGCAAGCGCAATGCCCGCACGCTGGTAGATCAGGTTGCGGATGCGGCCAAAGTCGGCCAGCGAGAAGGCAAAGTCACGCTCGCCCGCGAGGGCCGCACCGCTCGCGCGCGCGAAATCCGCGCTGCGCGAACCGACCTCACCGTCGGGGCCAGCGGCCCCACGGCGCGTCAGATGCGAAGAGTTGCGCGAATCAGTCATGGTGTCTCACTTGAATACGGCGTGGATCGCTCGCTTTACTGGCGGCTCGATGGTCCTTGCGCGTCGCGTCTCATGCCGCCCGGGCCATCGGTGCCGGTTCGCGCCGGACCGCGCGGATCGAGCGCGGCGTTGCCGCGTCGGCCCCGCGCGCCTCACCGCCATCACTGCCGCCGCCGGTCTGGAATACCGACACGGCCGCGCGCAGTTCGTGCGCCTGCGATTCGAGCGCACCGGCGGCCGCCGCGGCCTCTTCCACGAGCGCCGCGTTCTGCTGCGTGACTTCGTCCATCTGCGCCACGGCGCGGTTGACCTGCTCGATGCCGCCCGACTGTTCCGCCGACGCGGCCGAAATCTCGCCCATGATGTCCGTCACGCGCTTGACCGCCTGCACGATCTCGTCCATGGTCTGTCGCTGCTGCGCGACAAGGGCCGTGCCGTCCTGTACGCGCCGCGCCGAGTCCTCGATCAGCGCCTTGATTTCCTTGGCGGCGGCCGCGCTGCGCTGCGCGAGCGTGCGCACTTCGCCGGCTACCACGGCGAAGCCACGACCCTGCTCGCCCGCGCGCGCGGCCTCGACCGCCGCGTTGAGCGCGAGGATGTTGGTCTGGAACGCAATGCCGTCGATCACGCCGATGATGTCGACGATCTTGTTCGAGCTCGCCGAAATGCCGTCCATCGTCTCGCCGACCTGACCGGACACTTCGCCGCCGCGCGTGGCGATCTCCGAGGCGTTGACCGCCAACTGGCTCGCCTGGCGCGCGTTGTCCGCGTTCTGCTTGACGGTCGCCGTGAGCTGCTCCATCGACGAGGCCGTCTCTTCGAGCGAGGCCGCCTGCTGTTCCGTGCGCGCCGACAGGTCCGTGTTGCCCGCCGCGATCTGCTGCGCGGCCGTCGTGATGGACTCGGTCCCCTGGCGGATCTGGCCGATGGTGTCGGCCAACGTGCTTTGCATGCGTTGCATCGCGTAGAGCAGGCTTGAAGTGTCGCCCGGCGCCACGCTCACATGGCTGTGCAGATCGCCCGAGGCGATGCGCCGCGCGATTTGCGCCGCGTATTCGGGCTCGCCGCCAAGGCTGCGCTGCACGTTGCGGATGATGGTGATCATGGCGGCGGTGACGATGGCCCCGATCAGCAGCAGCGCGGCGCCGAAGCGCATCAGCGTGCCGTAGAACGCCTCGTCGATGTCCTGCACGTAGACACCGCTCATCAGGCCCCAGTCCCAGGGCGCGAAGTACTTCACGAACGAGATCTTCGCGAGACGCTCGTCGCTGCCCGCGCGGCGTCCGTAGTACTCGACGAAGCCGGTGCCTTTGTCCTTGGCCACGCGCACCATCTCGACATAGAGCAGCTTGCCGTTCGTATCTTTGTAGTTGGAGACATCCTTGTTGACCAGGTCGGCGAGCGTCGGGTGCATGAGCACGACCGGCTTCGAGTCGAAGATGACGAGATAGCCGTTGTCGCCGTAGCGCATGGTCTTCAGACGCGCCATGGCTTGCTGCTTGGCCTCCTCGACGCTCATCTTGCCCGCGGCGGCCTGCGCCGCGTAGTCGCGCACGATGCCGTCGGCGCTCGTGACAACGTCCTGCACGGCCGTGCGGCGCTCGGAGAGCATCGTGCCGCGCTCATGCCAGGCGGCCCAGCCGCCGAGGAACAACAGGCCCAGCCACATCAGCGCGAGCGCGGACCAGAGTTTTGCCTTGAGACTCAACTGCATCATGATGCGACCCCTCCACTACCGGCACGCCGTGGCGCCGCACTTTCGTGCAGCGCGCGCGACGGCCCTGTCTTACCCAGTGTTGCCACTTGCCGACACACGCCTCGCCCCGGCGGGCAAGGCGCGTGCACCGTTCCTGTAGGTTGTTGCCTATGCTCTCCCGGCGGGAGATGCCACGCCCGGTGCGATCAGAAGGTTTCCCAATCGCCGTTCGCGTCGTCCGTGCCCGTGCGGCTCGCCGCCGGAGCGGCGGCCGCCGGCGCCGGCTTGCGCAGCGGTGCGGGCGCCGGTGCTGCCTTCGGCGCGGGCGCGGCGGCCGGCGCCGCGACCTTCTTCGCGACCGGACGCGCCACTGCCGGCATGGCCGCCGGGGCGGCGTGGCTCGCGCCCGCCTGACTGGCGTCCAGGCGGAACACGCTCACCACCGACTTCAGACGGTTGGCCTGCTCCTCGAGCGAGCCGGCCGCGGCGGCCGCTTCTTCCACGAGCGCCGCGTTCTGCTGCGTGACCTCGTCCATCTGCGTCACGGCGCGGTTGACCTGTTCGATGCCGCCCGACTGCTCCGCCGACGCGGCCGAAATCTCGCCCATGATGTCCGTC
This sequence comes from Pandoraea nosoerga, assembly GCF_902459585.1. Lineage (GTDB taxonomy): Bacteria > Pseudomonadota > Gammaproteobacteria > Burkholderiales > Burkholderiaceae > Pandoraea > Pandoraea nosoerga. The sequence goes on along the minus strand of NZ_CABPSC010000022.1, from coordinate 1,578 downwards.
ACGCGCTTGACCGCCTGCACGATCTCGTCCATGGTCTGACCGGCCTGCTCGACGAGTGCCGAGCCGTCCTGCACCTTGTGGGCGGAGTCCTCGATCAGCTCCTTGATCTCCTTGGCGGCGGCCGCGCTGCGCTGCGCGAGCGTGCGCACTTCGCCGGCTACCACGGCGAAGCCGCGGCCCTGCTCGCCCGCGCGCGCGGCTTCGACCGCCGCGTTGAGCGCGAGGATGTTGGTCTGGAACGCAATGCCGTCGATCACGCTGATGATGTCGACGATCTTGTTCGAGCTCGCCGAAATGCCGTTCATCGTGCCGACCACGCGGCCCACGACGTCCCCACCGCGGGCAGCGATCTCCGAGGCGTTGACCGCCAACTGGCTCGCCTGGCGCGCGTTGTCCGCGTTCTGCTTGACGGTCGCCGTGAGCTGCTCCATCGACGAGGCCGTCTCTTCGAGCGAGGCCGCCTGCTGCTCCGTGCGCGCCGACAGGTCCGTGTTGCCCGCCGCGATCTGCTGCGCGGCCGAGGTGATCGACTCGGTGCCCGAGCGGACTTCCGCCACGGTGCGCACGAGGCTGTCCTGCATGTGCTTCACGCCCTTGAAGAGGCGCCCCGTCTCGGTGTCGTTCCACACTTCGATGCGCTGCGTGAGGTCGCCCGCGGCGATTTTCTCGAAGTGCCGGATCGCGTCGTCGATCGGTCCGACGATGGCGCGCGTGAGCGTGACCTGCGTGATGATGCTCACGATCAGGCCGACGACGAGACCGACGCCGACCAGCCACATCACCAGCGTGTAGCGCGCCTGTGCGGCGAGGTAGCGTTCCTCCGCGTTCTTCACCTGCAGATCCGCCAGCACGGTCATCGCCTTGGTGTAGTCGGCGAACAGGCGCGGCACGTCCATCACGGTCTTGGCGTGGAAGTCGGGAATGTCGCCCGATTCGATGGCCTTGAGCGCCGGCAGGATGCCCTCGTTCACGACCTTGCCGCGGGCGGCCACGACGCTGTCGGCGAGCGGCTTTTCCTGCTCGTTCATCGGCAGCGCGGCGTAGGCGGCCCAAGCGTCGTCGGCCTTCTTCAGGTTGGTCCGCACACTCTCGATCGCGGTCTTGATCTCGGTCGGATCGGCGATGAATTCGATGCGCGAGAGCGTCACCCGGGCCGATAGCGTGGCGATCGTCGTCTGCGCGAGGGAACGCGACGAGGCCATGTCGTTCGAGTAGATTTCCTGAAGCGATGCGTTGCTCTGTCGCAGCGACAGAAGGCCCGCCGCGGCGCCCACGACCAGCAGCACCATGAAGAGTCCGAGCGCCAGCGTCAGCCGCGCCCGGATGGTGACATTCTTAAACATAACGACCTCTACCCCGTGAAGGCCGGCATGCCGCCGGCGTACTCATCCCAATCCATCGAAACGTCAAAACTCTTCCCAATCGCCGGAGTCGCTTGACGACGTATTTCCGGTGCTCCCCATGCCGCCCGCCGGGGCCTTGCCGCGACGCGCCGCCAATTGCAGGACCTGCGCATCTTCCGGTGCCGCGGCGCCCGGCGGCGTCGCGCCTGCCGGCGCCTGCGGCCGACGCGTCAGC
>NZ_CABPSC010000021.1 GCF_902459585.1 Pandoraea nosoerga | reverse complement strand
CGTGGTGCCGGAGCTGACGAGCGCGCTGTAAGCGTTCGGCAGGCGCGGTGTTGCGCCACATTGCGCCACATTGCGCCGTATTGAAGTGACGCTGCGGGGGCGCTCCCCCCGCAGCCGATCCGCATGGGGAGATGCGCGCCCGGCAGCCGGGTGCGCTCGATGTCCTCATGCGAATCGGAAGGTAATCAAGGAACAGCAATGGACAACGTCGATTGCGTCGTGATCGGCGCGGGTGTCGTGGGATTGGCCGTCGCGCGGGCGCTAGCGCAGGCCGGCCGGGAAGTGATCATCCTCGAATCCGAGCGCGCGATTGGCACCGGCACGAGTTCGCGCAACAGCGAAGTCATTCACGGTGGCATCTACTACCCCCCCGGCTCGCGCAAGGCCACGCTGTGCGTGGAGGGCAAGCACCGGCTATATGAATACTGCGTGTCGCACGGCGTGGCGCATCGCCGCTGCGGCAAGCTCATCGTGGCGACGAACGACCATCAGCTCGACGAACTCGAAGCGATTGCCGCCAATGCGCGCGCGAGCGGCGTGGACGATCTCCAGTGGCTCACGGCCGCGGAGGTCGCTCGGCGTGAGCCCGCGTTGCGCACGTTTGGCGCGCTGCTCTCACCGTCCACGGGGATCGTCGACAGTCATGGCCTGATGCTCGCCCTGCTCGGCGATGCGCAACGCGACGGCGCAATGCTGGCGTTCGAGTCGAGAGTGACGCGCGCGCGTGTCGGCTCACCTGCCGGCATCGAACTGGACGTCCAGACCCAGGGCGAGACCTCCACGCTGCTCGCGAAAACGGTCGTCAACAGCGCCGGACTCCACGCTGTCGATCTGGCCCGGCGATTCGAGGGGCTTGCGCCGGCGCATGTTCCCCCGCGCTACTACGCGAAAGGCAGCTATTTCAGCTGTACGCAACGCGCGCCGTTCTCGCACCTCATTTATCCCGTGCCGGAACCGGGCGGGCTTGGCGTGCATCTGACGCTCGATCTCGGCGGGCAAGCGCGCTTCGGTCCCAACGTCGAGTGGATCGACGACATCGACTACACGGTGAAGCCGTCCGATGGCGACGGTTTTTACGAGGCGGTGCGGCGCTACTGGCCGACGCTGGCGGACGGCGCATTGCAGCCGGGGTATGCGGGAATTCGGCCGAAGATCAGCGGACCGGGAGAACCGGCGGCCGACTTCCGTATCGATGGACCGGCCGTGCATGGCGTCGCGGGGCTCGTCAACCTGTTCGGTATCGAGTCGCCCGGCCTGACGGCGTCGTTGGCCATTGCCGAAGCGGTGCGCGCAGCGCTGTGACGCGAGACGCGGCCGGTGGCCCGTCTCGCGCGTCGACTGCAATCTGGCTAACCCCGTGTTGCCTGCCCGGCGGCGCCGCGAACGATGCGCGGCATGCCTGCCGGGCGGGACGCGTTGCGTCCCTGGCGGATGTCAGTACGCCCGCTCAGCGGACGGCTACCGGGGGCTTCCACGAAGCCGGGTTCGTCCAGAACACGCCCCGCAGGCGATCGGTGTCGCCGCACGGCGTGCTGCGTGCCGGCTTGCTGATCTGGCCTGCGCAGGCGCTGATGTCGCGTCCGGATTGTTGCAGGCGTTTCAGAATCGTATCGAGCATGCCCGATTCGCGCCATTCGTTGAGCTTGCGGCGGCAAGTCGGCACGGAGGGGTACTGCATGGGCAGCTTGGACCAGCTCTCGCCAGTGAACAGCACCCACAAGACAGCATTGGTCAGCGTGCGCTGCTCGACTTGAGGGCGGCCTCGTCGTTCCGTACGGACCGGTCGGTCGCAAATCAGATCACGCAGGGCGTGCCATTCAACGTCGCTCAGTTCAGTAAACATAACACCTCGACCCAAAACAAACGGAGGCGCCGCAGGGGGCGAGTCCGGATTCCGCGATCTCGCACGAACCGGTGCAGTCTGGTGCGTACTTATCGTCGAAACTCGGCCAAGGCGGCGTCGATCCCCGATGCTGGAAACACAAGCAACAAGCATGCCAGGACATCGGGTTCTCTCGTGAAGAACGCCGCGGGCGGGTCGGACCACACTGCGAAGGGAGCGTTTGACCAGCAAAAAAACGCCCACTTGGCAGGTGGGCGCAGCTCCTGAGTGGCTATTGGGATAGGCAATCGCAAAAGCGTCAGGAGAAAAGGAATACGTGCCTTTTGGCCAGTCCGGATCGTTTGTTGTTCTCGGCTCTGGTCAGGGTGTCTCGCTCCACATGCGCCAGCTTGTCAAGCTTGCAGCCGCAATGATGACAAAAACGGCGGGTCGACGCGCTTCGGAATTACCCCCATTGCGGTGCATGGCGCCGGCCGAAGGCTGCTCGCCCAACAAGAGTGCCGGTCTGCGCCCCGATAGGGCACCGCGCCGCGAGAACGGGCGCAACCCGAGTGGGCGCAGGCGCAACCGTTATCGTCCGGTGAGAAAGTGGCCTGGTCCTGGCATGCGATACCGTCATGGTCGTGCAGCGGGGCCGTAGCCTATAATGTGCGCCTCCCATCGACATCGTCCATCGGCTGCGCGGAATCGCCGCCCGCCGGTCGGCGCCAGTGTGCGCACACGGCATGAGCAACGACAGCGGCAACAAGTATTCCGTTCCTGGTCTCGAGCGCGGGCTTCGCATTCTCATGACATTCTCGGCGCGCGAGCCGGTACTCGCGGGCGCCGACCTGGCCCGTCGTCTCGGTATTCCGCGCTCGACGGTTTTCCGTCTGTTGCAGACGCTGGAAGCGGAGGGCTTCATCGAGAAGGCGGGCGACGATCGCCACTACCGGCTCGGCGTGGCGGTGCTGCGTCTGGGGTTCGAGTATCTGAACTCGCTGGAGCTCACGGATCTGGGCACGCCGGTCATCGAGAAACTGCGCGACGCGACGGGTTTCTCGAGCCACATCCTGATTCTCGATCAGCGCGACGCGGTTTTCGTCGCGAAGGCGGCGAGCCGCGAGCTGGTGTTCGGCACGGTGCGTGTCGGTACGCGTTTGCCGGCGCACGCGACGGCCGTCGGCCACATTCTGCTCGGCGATTATTCGCTCGCCTCGCTCAAGCAACGGTATCCGGAGGGCAAGCTCGAGGCGTTCACGACCCATACGCCGACGACCGTCGACGCGCTCTACAAGGTTGTGCAGGAGGACATTGCCCGTGGCTACAGCATGAGCGAATCGTTCTTCGAGCAAAACATCTCGACCATTGCCGCCCCGGTGCGCAACCATCGGGCCCAGATCGTCGCGGTAATCAGCGTGACGATTCCGCAAGCCCGCGTGCAAGCGGATCTGCTCGGGAGCGGCATCGTCGAGAAGGTGGTGTCTGCCGCCGACGAACTCTCCCACAAGCTCAACTATCGCGCCGAGCGTTCGGCTCACGCGCTCGCCGCGCAGGAATAAGCGTTTGCCCTCCTGACGGGCCGGCCTTGTCGGCTATCGCGACCCGGACAAGTGCAAGCGGGTCAACGTGGCAGAACCCGCGAACATCCGCAACGGCGGCGCGCTGCTCGAGGCGAAGGCCGCACCGCAGGCACGGCAGAAATTTCCGTGGCGCAATCTGCTCGTCCTGTTTCGCACCGCCGGATCATTGTGGTCTGCGGCGGCCTGCTCTGCGGCTGGCTGCCGCGTCGCGGCGTCACCGTCGGCACGCGCGTCAGGCCTCCACGGCCTGACGCCGATAGTCGCCGGGCCGCACGCCGGTCCACTTGCGAAACGCGCGAAAGAACGCGCTCGGATCGGCGAAGCCCAATGACAGCGCAATCTCCAGCATTGGCTTCGATGTGTGGCACAGCGCGTGGATCGCCAGGTCGCGTCGCAACTGGTCCTTGATCGACTGGTAAGACTGGCCTTCGTCTTCGAGTCGCCGGCGCAGCGTGGACGGCGTTGTGTGAAACTCGCACGCCAGCGTCTCGAACGCCGGCCAGCTATCGGTGGGCATCGTCTTGAGCCGACGACGCACCCGTGCCACCATCCCCTTCGTGTTCTTGTACTTGAGAATGATGTTGGCGGGCGCGGCCCGCAGGAAGTCCTTCACCGTGACTTCGTCCTGGACCACGGGCAGGTCCAGGCACGACGCATCGAACTCGATCGCCGTGTGGGGCGCGTCGAATATCAGACGCGGCGCGTACATCGTGCGGTACTCGTCGCTGTAGACCGGCTCGGGATAAGCGAAATACGCCGTGCCCAAGGTGACGCGTCGTGCGATGAGCCAGCACGTCAGCGCATAGAAGAGAATGAGCAGCGTTTCATGCCCGAAGATGCGCGGCGAGCGCGCATCGGCCCGTTCATGAACCTCGAGCCGCGCGACGTCCCCGTCGCGAACCAGGCGCATTTCCAAGTCGTCGAGCAGCAGCGCCATGAAGCGCGTTGCGCGCTGCAGCGCGTGCTCGAGCGTGCGGCACGAAATCACGCTATGGCACAGCATTGCGAAGCTGCCCACTTTCATCCGCCGCGAATCCTGGCCGAAGAACTCGTCGTCCAGCGCGACACTGATGAGCCGCCACAAGTTCGCGTATCGGTCGGATGAGACCCGCGCCTGCGGATGCGCAAGCAACGAGGGAGCGATGTCGGCCGCCCGCAGCAGCGCCGTGACATTGCCGCCGAGCCGCTCGACGTGCGCCAGGGCATTGATGACGAAGTGAATCGAGATGCTGCCTTTTTCCATGCGTCGCGAAACGGAATACCGTAGCAGGGGGACGCAGGGATTCTAGCAGCGCGGCCCCCGCCGGCGCTTCCGGCCCCGTCCGAAAGGGGGCTCGGTGTATTCCGATGTCGCGCGCCAGGCCGGATGCCGGCGCTGGACCGGCTTATTTCGGCGCCATGCGCAGCGCGCCATCGAGACGGATGACTTCTCCGTTGAGCATCGTGTTCTCGACAATGTGGCGCACGAGCGCCGCGTACTCGGACGGCCTGCCGAGCCGCGGCGGGAAGGGCACTGACGCACCGAGCGCAGCCTGCACCTCGGGTGTCATGCCAGCCATCATCGGCGTCTCGAAAATGCCCGGTGCGATCGTGACGACGCGCACGCCCACGCGCGCGAGCTCGCGCGCAGCCGGCAGCGTCAGGGCCGCGACGCCGCCCTTGGACGCCGCATAGGCCGCCTGTCCGATCTGTCCGTCGAAGGCGGCGACCGACGCCGTATTGACGACCACGCCGCGCTCGCCCTCGGCGTCGGCCTCGCCGCCGGCCATCGCCGCCGCGGCGATCCGCAGCACGTTGAACGTCCCGATCAGGTTGACGTTGATGATTCGCGCGAAGCTGTCGAGCCGGTGCGGGCCTTGTTTGCCGAGAATGCGCTCGCCAATGACGAGCCCGGCGCAATTGACCACGCCGTTCAGGCCCCCGAAGGTTTGCGTGGCCGTTTCCACCAGACGCTGCACGTCGTCTTCGCGGGTGATGTCGGTCGCGACGAAGCGGGCGGCTTCGCCCAGTGCGTCCGCCTGTCTGGCGCCGGCGTCCACGTTGACGTCGCCAAGCACGACCTTGCCGCCTGCATTGACGAGCATGCGCGCAGTGGCGGCGCCCAGACCCGACGATGCGCCGGTCACGAGAAAGACACGATCCTTGATTTGCATGGGCTGCGGTTCCTGTGTAAGTGTGCTGCGTAAATGCTCTGCGTAAGTGCTTTGTGTAAGTGCGCTGTGTAAGCGCGTTGCGCAAATGGCTGCGCAAATGGCTGTGTAAGCGTGCTGCACAAGCGTGCGAGTACCGGATCAGCCTGTCCCGCGGGCCGGGCCGGCCCGGGCCGCTTCGCACGTCTCGGCCGAGAACCGGTCGATCAGGCCGTGCCGACCGGTCGCGACGCGCCGGCCGAGGCCTGCGCCGCCTTGGCGATTTCCTGGTTGCGAAGAATGAAGCGTTGCAGCTTGCCGCTCGGGGTCTTGGGCAGTTCGGCGACGAACTCGACCTCGCGCGGATACGCGTGCGTGGACAGACGATGCCGCACGTGCTCCTGCAACTCGCGCGCCAGCGCTTCGGTCGGTGCGAACTGCGGATGCAGCACGACGAACGCCTTTACCAACTCCGTGCGCTCCGGGTCGGGTTTGCCGACCACGGCCGTTTCGATCACCGCCGGATGCTCGATCAACGCGCTCTCCACATCGAACGGGCCGATGCGGTATCCGGCGGAGGTGATCACGTCATCGTTGCGTCCCACGAAGCTGATGCTGCCGTCCTCGTTGCGCTCGACGGTGTCGCCCGAGAGGTAGTAGTCGCCCACGAATGCCGGCGTCTCGCGCTCCCAGTAGCCGGTGAACCACATGAGCGGCGACTGCTTGCGATCGAGCGCCAGCACGCCCGGCTGGCCAACGGGGCACTCGCGACCTTCGTCGTCGAGCACGACCACGCGGTGGCCGGGCGAAGCAAAGCCCGCCGCCCCCGCCTGCACGGGGTGCGCGAGCGCGTGGTGATTGCACACGACCATGCCGAGTTCGGTCTGTCCGTAGTGATCATGAATCGTCACGCCGAGATGCTCGTCGAACCAGCGGATGACCTCGGGGTTGAGCGGCTCTCCGGCACTCGACACGGCGCGAAGCTGTCCTTTCACCGGCGCGGCTGCCCGGTCCCCACCGGCGATCAGGAGCCGGAATGCCGTGGGCGAGCCGGCCAGGTTCGTGATGCCGAGCTTGCCGATGATGCGGTAGGTGCTCTCGACGGTGAACGGGCCATCGTAGAACGTGGTGGGCACGCCCAGCGCGAGCGGCCCCGTCACGGCATAGTAGAGACCATAGGCCCAGCCCGGATCCGCGATATTCCAGAACGCGTCGCTCGGACGCAGGTCGACCGCGTCGCGCATGTAGCCAACGAATGCCATGATCGCGCGCAGCGGCACCATGACCGGCTTTGCCGCCCCGGTAGTGCCCGACGTAAACATCATGAGGAACGGATCGTCACCGCGTCGCAGCACCGGCGCGAACGTCTCGCCGTGGGCCTCGACTTCATGCCAGAAGCTGAAGTCGCCGCGCCGCACGCCCTGTCCGCGCGCACCGCCGACCGTGGCCACCGGCGGGCAATGGGCGACTTCGTCGAGCTTGGCGCGATTCGCGCCGTCGGTCACCACGAGCTTGCTCTGCGCGCTGTGCAGGCGATGCTCGATTGCCTTCGGGCCGAACGCGGTGAAGAGCGGTTGATAGACAGCGCCCGCCCGCCATGTGCCGAGAATCGTCACGAGCAACTCGGGCGTGCGCGGCAGCAGGCCGCTCACGCGGTCGCCGGGTTGCACGCCCTGTTCCCGCAGAAAGTTGGCAAAGCGTGCGGAAAGTTCTTGCAACTGGCGATACGTCCAGGTCTGGCTCGCCCCCTCCTTGCCTTCCCAGAACAGCGCGATGCGGCCGGGAAGGGCGTGGCGGTCGCAACACTCGATGCACGCGTTCATTGCGTCGAGATTGCCGGCAAGCGTGGCACGCACGGTTGCGTCGAGATCGAACGCCCGGTAGGCGTCGGCGTAGTCCACAGTCATGGGTCGTCTCCTTTAGTCGAATGCGGGCCGGCAGGGTACGCCGACGAGCAAGGGGCTTCGGCGGGCGGCTGCGGCTTCCCCGGGCGCCGTCTTGGGCAGGCGCGTCGCTCTCGGGGACGATGGCGAAATTCATCCTAATGCGCCCTGTCGGCGCCGGGCAATGTCCAAACGGGTCAGAGTGGGTGATGGATTTATCCACCCGGGCCGGCCGACGCCGCGTCCGCCGGCGCGCACCGGCTGGCGGGGCACCGGCCGCGGCAAGCGGAAATTCGGGGTTGTCCGAGGCGGCGATCGGACGTCTCCGATGGCAATTCCGCTCATCCAGTTTGCTGTTTTTGGCTATGGTGCCAAAGCGCGGCGATCCCTAAACTGGACCCATCGACACGACAGGCGCCAGCGGGCCGTTCGGATCCCGTGAGGGCGCAGGAGACAGACCATGGATTTCTATACCGAAGACCAGCGCATGATCCGCGACATGGCGCGTGCGTTCGCCACCGAACAGCTTGCTCCGAACGCCGCACAATGGGATCGGGATTGCGCCTTGCCCGACGCCATGGTCGCCCAGATGGGCGAATTGGGTCTGCTCGGCATGATGGTGCCGGAAGAGTTCGGCGGCTCGTACACGGACTACACGGCCTACGCGCTCGCCATGGAGGAAATCGCGGCGGGCTGCGCCTCCACGGCCACGATGATGTCCGTTCACAACTCCGTCGGCTGCGCGCCGATTCTGAAATTCGGCACGCAGGCGCAGCGTGAGCGCTGGCTGCCGGACCTGGCTGCTGGTCGCAAGATCGGCGCCTTCTGTCTGACCGAGCCGCAGGCCGGTTCCGAAGCACACAACCTGCGCACGCGTGCGGAGCGCCGCGGCGATAAATGGGTGCTCAACGGCAGCAAGCAGTTCGTGACGAACGGCAAGCGCGCGGCACTCGCGATCGTGTTCGCGGTGACCGACCCCTCGGCGGGCAAGCGCGGCATCTCGGCATTCATCGTCCCGACGAACACCAAAGGATTTGAAGTCGGTCCCCCCGAGCACAAGCTGGGCATTCGGGCGTCCGACACATGCCCGATCACGTTGGTCGACTGCGAGGTCGGCGACGACGCGCTGCTCGGCGAACCAGGGCAGGGGCTCAAGATCGCGCTGTCCAATCTGGAAGGCGGGCGCATCGGCATCGCGGCGCTCGCCCTCGGGGTCGCGCGCGCGGCGTTCGAAGCCGCACTGCGCTATTCGAGCGAGCGCCAGCAGTTCGGCAAGCCGATTCGCGAGCATCAGAGCATTGCGAACATGCTGGCGGACATGAGCACGCGCATCAACGCGGCGCGCTTCCTGATCCTGCACGCGGCGGCGTTGCGCACGCAGGGCTTGCCGTGCCTGTCGGAGGCGTCGCAGGCGAAACTCTTCGCATCCGAGCTGGCCGAGTGGGTGTGCTCGCACGCGATCCAGATCCACGGCGGATACGGCTATCTGCAGGACTATCCGGTCGAGCGGCATTATCGGGACGCCCGCATCACGCAAATCTACGAGGGCACCAGCGAGATTCAGCGTCAGGTGATCGCCCGCGCACTGGAGTGAGGCGCCGCCGCGGCGTTGCGCGCCGGCAGGGCGCACCGGCTGGGCGCACCGGCCCGTGAGACGGGAACCGGCACGGCCGGCTGGCGGAGTGCGAAGTGGTGGCCGAAGTGCGGGCCGACGTGGGGGCCGAAGTGCGGGCCGCAATGGGGGGCCGAAGTAGTGACCGAAGTGGGGACCGAAGTAGTGACCGAAGTGGGGGCTGAAGTGGAGGAGGAAGGGAATCTGCAAGATGGCGCGGTTCGGGCCCAGGACGAAGTGTTGTTCGAGGTGGTCAACGGCTTCGGCGTGATCACGCTGAACCGGCCGCGCGCACTCAACGCGATCACGCACGGCATGGTGCGTGCAATGTGGACGCAGCTCAACGCCTGGGCCGTCGATCCCGCCGTGCATGCCGTGCTCATCGAAGGCGCGGGCGAAAAGGCGTTCTGCGCGGGCGGGGACGTGCGCGCACTGTACGACAGCCGCGTGAACAACGCGACCGCGCATCAGGCGTTCTTCGTCGAAGAATACCGCCTGGACTACCTGATCCACCGCTATCCGAAGCCATACATCGCGCTGCTTGACGGCATCGTGATGGGTGGCGGCATGGGCGTAGCACAGGGCGCAGGCCTGCGGATCGTGACGGATCGCACGCGTCTGGCAATGCCGGAAACGGGCATCGGGCTGTTTCCGGATGTCGGCGCAAGCTGGTTCCTGGGCCATCTGGCGCCCACGCTGGCCCGCTACCTCGGGTTGTCCGGCGCTACCCTCACCGCCGCCGATGCGCTGTACTGCGGCCTGGCCGACGTCTGGCTCGAGGGCGACGCCCCCGAGCGATTCAGGCGCATGCTGCGCGAATACGACTGGTCGGCGGCCGTGGCAGGCAAAGACCGGGAGGGAGGGCCGGCCCGGTCGGGCGCGCGGAGGGCGCTAGGCGGGGCCGCGGACCCGACGCATCTTCTTGGCGCCCTGCGCGCGGCCATTCTGCCATTGGGCCGCACTTGGGCGGACGACGCTCCGCTTGCCCAGGTCCGCGCGACGCTCGACAGGCACTTCAGCGCCCTCGACGTGTCGGCCATCGTGGCGTCGCTCGCCGAGGACGTGCATACGCCTTGGGCGGCCGACACGCTCGCGCTGCTGCGGCAGCGCTCGCCGCTCAGCCTGTGGGTGACCGACCGGCAACTGCAGAAGGGGCGACGCCTCGATCTGGCCGATGCCTTTCGGATGGAACTGGGGCTCGGCCACCACGTATTCGCATCGGGAGACTTTGTCGAGGGCGTGCGCGCGCTGCTGATCGACAAGGACAAACAGCCGCGCTGGCGTTATGCCACGCTCGACGACGTGCCGGCAGCGCAGGTCGATGCCTTCTTCGTCTCGCCGTGGCCGGACGACGCGCATCCACTCAAAGCGTTGGGAGACGATTGAACTCGGGCAAACGCATGCGACAATGCCGGTTTTGCGGGGGACCGCACAATCCGTTGGAGTCCAGATGCTCGTCGAAATTGCCCGTCTGCTGCTAGACCTCGTTTTCTCGCTATTCGGCGCCTTGCTGTTACTTCGCGTGTGGATGCAGATGACACGCCTGCCGCCGCGTAATCCGCTCTCACAAGGGATTTTCCAGTTCACCAACTGGATCGTGCTGCCGTTGCGGCGCGTCCTGCCGGGCGTCGGCGGCATCGACTGGGCGTGCGTGGTCGGCGCCTGGCTGTGCGCCGTCGTTTATCTGGTGCTGATCACGGCGGTGGTCGGGGTGTCGCCGGTCACGGTATTCCCGCGTGGCTTGCTCGTCGCGCTCGTGCTGGTCGCGAAATGGGGGGCCAACCTGGTCATGTGGCTCACGCTGCTCATGGCGGTGCTGTCCTGGGTGAACCCGCGTGCCACGGCGATGCCGATTCTCCAACATCTGCTCGACCCGCTGCTGCGTCCGCTGCGCCGCGTGATCCCAATGCTCGGCGGCTTCGACCTCTCGCCGCTGGCACTGTTTGTTCTGATGCAGATTCTGTTGATTGTGCTGGCTCGCTTAAGCCTCTTCTTCGCGATGCTCTGATCGGCTCAGCCGATCCGTCCGATCCATCCGATCGCCCGAGCCGGCAGGCCGCGACGCTGCCTGCCGTGCCACGGCCTCGTCACCGTGCCCGGCGGCAGCGGCAGCACCGAGATCGCGAGCCCCATGGCCGGCGTGGCCGGCATGGCCGACATGACCATCGCCGCGATAGCGGGCGACGAGAGCATCGCGATCGCTGCGTTTCTCGCGATCCTCGCTGCCATCCGCGGCGACTTCCTTTGCACCGGGACGCTGGCCCACCGCAATTGTCTCGTTCGTCACCGCGCGCTGCGCGGCCACCGGCGTCGACCGCGGCACACCTTTGCGTCCTCATGTCGAAGGCGCGAGCCCCAAGCGGCGCAGCACGCGATGACCGTCCTCGGTCACTGTCACTCTGGCTTGGCCTTCGTTGACCGCTACGTGGACGAGGCGCGCCTGTTCCAGCGCGGCGAGATCGGGCCGTTCGAGCGCGTCGGCGTCGATGGGTCCCAGGGATGCGGCCGCCAACAGCAGCGTGGCGATTTCATGCGGGCTCAGCATGGTCTTGCTCCTCGAGGCGAATGCTTCACGTCAGCGTAGCGGGCACATGTTCGCCCACCACTACGCCATGTTGACTGCACGTTACGACTCGCCTCCGACCAAGCCTCCCCAGGCGGTCACACGACTGTCCTGTGAATCTGTTGCGTGAGATTTGCGGCCCCACCACGCACGCGGCGGGGCGGGAAAGACAAAGCCGACAAGGTCAATACGGGCGCTGCGTTGTCTTTGCCGCACTCCAGACATCGGATTGCCTAGCGCCCGGCAAGTTCGTGCATTCGGGTTTCCCCTAGTATGCCCGTATTTTACGTATCAAGGCGGCCCTTCCCCCTTGTTTTGACAGGGTTTGCAAGGAGGGTGCGAGGCTGTCGCACGCGCTCTGGCGCCATTTGAACTATTTTTTTTCTTTTGACGGGGTGGCGATGAAAATATACTTTCCTCCACTCCGAAGGATTGCCTGCATTCATGATCCACGCCGAATCGTTGCCCGCCGACTTGCCGCTCACCGAGCGCATCGTGCGTGCCATGCCCGATCTCACGCCAGCGCAGCAGCGCATGGCGGCGTTCGTGCTCGAGAACACGTTCCGCGCGGCGACCATGCGTATCGACGAGTTCGCGAATGCAGTCGGCGTGTCGCTCGCCACGGTCAATCGCTTCGCCCGTGCGCTGGGCTTTGACGGTTATCCGCAGTGCCGTGCCGCAATGGTGCGCGGCTTCGAGGCGACGCTCGCTCCCATCGAGAGTCTGCGCACGAGCAAGGCGCAGGCGAGCGCCAGTGCCGACGTGATGGCCGCATCGCTGGCCCAGGCGATGGAGAACCTCGACTGGACGCGTCGCTCGCTCGACGCCGGCACCTGCGAGCGCGCCGTCGACGCGATCCTGCACGCGCACCGCATCTACGTGGTCGGGCTCGGCGCCAGCGGCTATCTCGCCGGGCTGCTCCATCACGGCCTCGATCCGTATTGCGAAAACGTGCAGGCCGTGGTCGGGGCGGGCGGTTCCACGCATGCGGCGCGCCAGCTCTTCAAGCTGCGCGAAGGCGATCTCGTCATTGCGCTCGCCTTCCCGCGCTACGTCTCCGACACCATTACGCTGTGCCGCCGCTTGCGCGGTCGCGGCGTGCCGGTGCTGGTGCTCACCGACAGCCCGACCTCGCCGTTGGCGCCGCTGGGCGACATCGTGATCTTCGTTCGCAGCAAGCCGCGCCTGTCGAGCAACTCCGAAGCGAGTGTGCTCGCCATGATCGACGCACTGTGCGACGCCGTCGCGCAACGCGCCAAACACGCCGTCGACCGGGCAACCGAGCTGACCGATTTCCTGTTGCCGTGGCTCGACTCCGCGTCCCTCGCACCCGTGGGCTCGGCGAGCGCCGTGGCGCAGGTCGCACCGAACCCGGCCGCCGCCTCGCGCGTCGCGCCCGGCAATCAGGACAGAAAGGACAAAGCCTCATGAGTCATGCACAACGCGCGGTCATCGCCATTCACGGTGGTGCCGGCACCATCAGCCGCGACACGTCGCCCGAGGAGGTCAAGGCCTATCACGAAGCGCTGGCGGACGTGCTGCGCGCCGGCCAGGCGGTGCTCGCGGCGGGTGGCTCGGCCTTGGACGCCGTGACCGAAGCCGTGCGCCATCTCGAGGATTGCCCGCGCTTTAACGCCGGCCGCGGCGCCGTTTTCACTCACGAAGGCACGCACGAGCTGGACGCCGCCATCATGGACGGCGCCACGCTCGACGCCGGCGCCATTGCCTGCGTGCACCGCGTGCGCAATCCGATTCTGGCCGCACGCGCCGTGCTCGAGCGCAGCCCGCACGTGCTGCTCGTGGGCGAGGGCGCCGAGGCGTTCGCCGCGGCCCATGGCGCGGCGCTGGTCGATCCGGCTTACTTCTACACGCAAGCCCGGTACGCCCAGTGGCAGCGAGCGCTGTCCGAGGCGGCCGTCGCGCTCGATCATGACTTTCCGCTCAAGAAGGCGCCGATCGATCCGGACACGAAGTTCGGCACGGTCGGTGCCGTGGCGTGCGACGTCGGCGGTCACGTCGCAGCGGCCACGTCCACCGGCGGGATGACGAACAAGGCCGTGGGGCGCGTTGGCGACTCGCCCCTCATCGGCGCGGGCTGCTACGCCAACGACGCCACGGCCGCCGTGTCGGCCACCGGCACCGGCGAAGCGTTCATCCGCACGGTCGCCTGCTACGAAGTGGGCGCCCTCATGGCCTACGCCGGCCTGTCGCTGGCCGACGCCGCCGAGCGCGTGATCCGCGAGCGTCTGCCGCGCGTGCAGGGCCGGGGCGGTCTCATCGCCGTGGACGCGCAGGGCAACGTGGCGTTGCCGTTCAATACCGAAGGGATGTATCGCGGCGTGGCGCGCGTGGGCGAGACGCCCGTGACGGCCATCCACGAATGAACGCGGCGCCCGGGACACCAACCGGCCGCGCGCGCATCGGGACCGGGTTCAGCAAGAGAAGACGAGTGAGGACAGGCGTGGCAGAGCGTAAGACAACCCCGACGATTTCGTTGCCCGACGAGCGCGTGCTCGCCGTGAGCGGCCTTACCGTGCAGTTCGCGACGTCCGAGCGCGTGGTCACGGCCGTGCGCGACCTGAGCTTCCACGTCGACCGTGGCGAGACGCTGGCTATCGTGGGCGAATCCGGCTCGGGCAAGTCGGTGACCTCGCTGGCCGCCATGCGTCTGGTCGAGAACGGCGGCGGGCGCATCACGCAGGGCTCGATGGTGCTGCGCCGGCGCAACGGCACGCTGGTGGATCTCACCCGCGCGAGCGCCGGCACCATGCGCGGCATCCGCGGCGCGGACATGGCGATGATCTTCCAGGAGCCGATGACCTCGCTCAACCCGGTGTTCCCGGTGGGCGAGCAGATCGCCGAGTCGATTCGCCTGCATCAGGGCAAGGACGCCACCGCGGCACGCGCCGAAGCGCTGCGCATGCTCGAGCTGGTCCGCATTCCCGAGGCGCGGCGCGTGCTCGGCCGTTTCCCCCACCAGCTCTCGGGCGGCATGCGCCAGCGCGTGATGATCGCCATGGCGCTCTCGTGCAAGCCTGGCCTCCTGATCGCAGACGAGCCGACCACCGCGCTGGACGTGACGATTCAGGCGCAGATCCTGCAACTGATCCGCGCGCTGCAGGATGAAATGAAAATGGGCGTGGTGTTCATCACGCACGACATGGGCGTGGTCGCGGAGGTGGCCGACCGCGTGCTCGTGATGCACCGGGGCGATCAGATCGAGGAAGGCCCGTCGCAGGCGATTTTCGACGCGCCGCGCGAGCGCTACACGCAGGCGCTGCTCTCGGCCGTGCCGCGCCTGGGCTCGATGCAGGGCACCGACTTGCCCGCCCGCTTTCCGCTGCTGCGCTACGACGCCCCGGCCGATGCCATGCCGGCCCCCGAAACCCCGCAGCCGACGGTCAGGACCGACGCCGGCCCCATCCTGCGCGTGAAGGATCTCGTGGCGCGCTTTGACGTGCCGTCGGGCTTCTTCGGGCGCGTAAAGCAGCGCGTACACGCCGTCGAGCGCGTGAGTTTCGAACTGTATCCGGGGGAAACGCTCGGCCTGGTGGGCGAGTCGGGCTGCGGCAAGTCCACGACCGGACGCGCGCTGCTGCGGCTCGTGGCGAGCCAGGGCGGCTCGATCGAATTCGCCGGCCGGCCGATTCACGACCTTGCGGGCCGCGCGCTGCAAACGCTGCGCCGCGACATCCAGTTCATCTTCCAGGATCCGTTCGCCTCGCTCGATCCGCGCCTGACGGTAGGCTTCTCGATCATGGAGCCGCTGCTGGTGCACGGCGTGGCGAGTGGCGCCGAGGCCGAAAAGCGCGTGGCCGAGTTGCTCGAGCGCGTGGGCCTGCCGGCCGATTACGCGCAGCGTTATCCGCATGAATTCTCCGGCGGCCAGCGCCAGCGTATCGCGATCGCGCGCGCACTGGCGCTCAAGCCGAAGGTCGTGATCGCGGATGAATCCGTCTCGGCCCTCGACGTCTCCGTGCAGGCGCAGATCATCAACTTGATGCTCGACCTGCAGAAGGAGTTCGGCATTGCATTCCTGTTCATCTCGCACGACATGGCCGTGGTGGAGCGTATCAGCCACCGCGTGGCGGTGATGTATCTCGGCCAGATCGTCGAAATCGGGCCGCGCCGAGCGATCTTCGAGAATCCGCAGCATCCGTACACGAAGAAACTCATGTCGGCGGTGCCGATCGCCGATCCGGCGCGCCGCCACGCCAAGCGCGAGTTGCTCACGGAGGAAATTCCGAGCCCCATTCGCGCGATCGGCGACGAACCGCAAGTGCAGCCGCTGGTGGAAGTCGGCGCCGGACACTTCGTGGCGCGTCACCGCGTGGCCGGCACATATTGAATTTGCCGGGGCCGGGCCCCGGCACATCCGGCAGCCAAGGCAGTACCCCGCAGTTGCAGTCGTCGTCAAAATTGCCCGCCAAGGGACGCAGTCACTGACTCGCCCGCGGCGACCCCGTCAGACCAGAAGGAGAAAGACAGATGTCGAAAAACGCTTTGTTGGCCGCTCGCTGGAAAACCGCGTTCGCGTCCGCCGCCGTGGCCTGCGCCGTGCTCGGCGCCGCCCCGGCGTTTGCCGCCAAGGATGTCGTGATGGCCGTGCAATCGACCTTCACGACGATGGACCCATACGATGCGAACGACACGCTGTCGCAAGCCGTGGCCAAGTCGTTCTATGAGGGCATGTTCGGTTTCGACAAGGACATGAAGCTCATCAACGTGCTGGCCGAGAGCTACACGGTCTCGCCCGACGGGCTCGTGTACACGATCAAGCTCAAGTCCGGCGTGAAGTTCCAGGACGGCACGAACTTCGATGCCGCCGCCGTCAAGGCGAACTTCGACCGCGTGACGAACCCGGAGAACAAGCTCAAGCGCTACAACCTGTACAAGGAAATCGCCAAGACGGAAGTGGTCGATCCGCACACGGTAAAGTTCACGCTCAAGGAGCCGTTCTCGCCGTTCATCAACACGCTGGCGCACCCCTCGGCCGTCATCATCTCGCCCGAGGCGCTCAAGAAGTACGGCAAGGACATCGCCGCGCACCCGGTGGGCACGGGCCCGTTCGAATTCGTCGAGTGGAACCGCACCGATCACGTCAAGGTGAAAAAGTTCGACGGCTACTGGAAGAAGGGCTATCCGAAGGTCGACACCATCACGTTCAAGCCGGTGGTCGACAACAACACACGCGCGGCCGTCATGCAGACGGGCGAAGCAGGTTTCGCCTTCCCGGTGCCTTATGAGCAGGCCGAAGGCCTCAAGGCCAGCGGCAAGGTGGACGTGATCGCCGGCCCGTCGATCATCCAGCGCTACATCAGCTTCAACACGAAGCAAAAGCCGTTCGACGACGTGCGCGTGCGCCAGGCGATCAACTACGCCATCAACAAGGAAGCGCTCGTGAAGGTGGCGTTCTCGGGCTACGCCACGCCGGCCGATGGCGTCGTGCCCAAGGGCGTGGACTACGCGACCAAGACCGGCCCTTGGCCGTACAACCCGGCCAAGGCCAAGGAACTGCTCAAGGAGGCCGGCTACCCGAACGGGTTCGAGACCACGCTGTGGTCGGCCTATACGTACACCACGGCACAGAAGGTGATCCAGTTCGTGCAGCAGCAGCTCGCGCAAGTCGGCATCAAGGCGCAGGTGCGTGCGCTCGAAGCCGGCCAACGCGTCGAGCTGGTCGAGTCGGCGCCCGATCCCGACAAGGCGCCCGTGCGTATGTACTACGTGGGCTGGTCGTCGTCGACGGGCGAGGCCGACTGGGCGCTGCGTCCGCTGCTGTCCTCGGAGTCGTTCCCGCCGAAGCTTTTCAACACCGCGTATTACAAGAACGATGCCGTGGACGCGGACTTCAGCAAGGCGCTGCTCACCACCGATCGCGCCGAGAAGACCAAGCTCTACACGGACGCGCAGCAGAAGATCTGGAACGATGCGCCGTGGGCGTTCCTCGTGACGGAAAAGCTGCTGTATGCGCGCAACAAGAACCTGTCGGGCGTGTACACGATGCCTGACGGCTCGTTCAACTTCACCGACATCTCGATGAAGTAAGCACCGCCGCGCGGTGTGCGGGGCCCGCGCCGCCGCCTTCACGGCGGGGGCGCGGATTCCGGCGCGGCCCGAGGGCCGCGCCGCAAGACCTGGTTTGGCAAGACGTTCGGCAAGATTGCGATGCTCACTTACTCTCTCAAACGCCTGCTCGGCCTGATCCCCACGCTGCTGATCGTGGCAGTGCTGGTGTTCGGCTTCGTGCATATGTTGCCGGGCGACCCGGCGCGTCTGGCCGCGGGTCCGCAGGCGGACGAGGCAACCGTGGCGCTGGTGCGCCAGGATCTCGGGCTGGACAAGCCGCTGCTCTCGCAGTTCACGCACTTCATCACGCATGCGGTGCGCGGCGATTTCGGGCTGTCGATGCGCAGCAAGCAACCGGTCTCGGCGGAGATCGGCAGCCGCTTCATGCCCACACTGTGGCTCACGGTGGTGAGCATGGTCTGGTCGGTGATCATCGGCATGGCGCTCGGCGTGGCATCCGCCGTGTGGCGCAATCAATGGCCCGACCGGCTCGGCATGACGCTGGCGGTCTCGGGCATCTCGTTCCCGGCATTCGCCATGGGCATGCTGCTCATGCAGATCTTCTCGGTGCAGCTCGGCTGGCTGCCCACGATGGGCGCCGATTCCTGGAAGAGCTACATCCTGCCGTCGATCACCCTGGGCGCGGCCGTCGCGGCCGTCATGGCGCGCTTCACGCGCTCGGCCTTCGTCGAGGTGCTGCACGAGGACTTCGTGCGCACGGCGCGTGCGAAGGGCCTCAACGAAATGCGCGTGGTGTTCAAGCACGCGCTTCGCAACGCCATGATCCCCGTCGTCACCATGATGGGGCTGCAGTTCGGTTTTCTGCTCGGCGGCTCGATCGTCGTTGAGGTGGTGTTCAACTGGCCGGGGCTCGGACGCCTGCTGGTCGATTCGGTCGAGATGCGCGACTACCCGGTGATTCAGGCGCTGGTGCTGTTGTTCTCGCTCGAGTTCATTCTGATCAACCTCGTGGTCGACGTGCTTTATGCCGTCATCAACCCGACCATTCGCTACAAGTGAGGCACGCACGATGAACGCGGGTCAACCTACCACGGCCGCCCCTGCGGCGACTTCCGTCGGCAACCATCGCGTGCGCACGCCGTGGCGCGAGTTCTGGCGCAAGTTCAAGAAGCAGCACATCGCCCTCGTGGCCGGCGTGTTCGTGCTGGCGCTGGTCGTCATCGCGATCCTCGCGCCCCACCTCGTGCCGTTCGATCCGGAGAACTTCTTCGACTACGACGCCCTGAACGCGGGGCCGTCCGCGAAGCACTGGTTCGGCGTCGATTCGCTCGGGCGCGACATTTTCAGCCGCGTGCTCGCCGGCACGCGCATCTCGCTTGCCGCCGGCTTCGGCTCGGTCGCACTCGGGGCCGTGGTCGGCACCGTGCTCGGGCTGCTCGCGGGCTATTACGAAGGCTGGTGGGATCGCATCGTCATGCGCATCTCCGACGTGCTGTTCGCTTTCCCGGGCATCCTGCTCGCCATCGGCGTGGTGGCCGTGCTGGGCAACGGCATGATCAACGTGATCGTGGCCGTGGCCATCTTCTCGATACCGGCTTTCGCGCGCCTGGTGCGCGGCAACACGCTCGTGCTCAAGCACATGACGTATATCGAGGCGGCGCGCTCGATCGGGGCGTCGGACTGGACGATCATCATGCGTCACATCCTGCCGGGCACGGTCTCGTCGATTGTGGTGTACTTCTCCATGCGTATCGGGACGTCGATCATCACGGCCGCCAGCCTGTCGTTCCTCGGTCTGGGCGCGCAGCCGCCCACGCCCGAGTGGGGCGCCATGCTCAACGAAGCGCGCGCCGACATGGTCAACGCCCCGCATATCGCCATCTTCCCGAGCCTGGCCATTTTCCTGACCGTGCTCGCCTTCAACCTGCTGGGCGACGGCCTGCGCGACGCGCTCGATCCGAAACTCGACCGGCATTGACGGAACTGCCGCGCCCTGCGGCGGATGCAAGCCATGACGCCTACGTCGGACCCTCGCGAAGCTCTGTTCGGCGCCCCCTACGTGGGGCTGCTGCCCGCCGGGCCGCGTCACGCGATCTCGGACGTGCCCGGCGTCTACGTGGGCCATGCGACGCTCGCGGACGGCCCCCTGCAAACGGGGGTGAGCGTGGTATGCCCGAGCCCGGCGGCAAGCGCCACGGCCGCGGCCACCGGACCGGCCGCGCACTGGGACCCGTTTCGCGCCAAGGTGCCCGCGGCCGCGGCGGTGATCAACGGCTTCGGCAAGAGCGTCGGCCTGATGCAGATCGACGAGCTGGGCGTCGTCGAGACCCCTATTGCGCTCACCAACACGTTCTCCGTGAGCCATGTGGTGCTCGCGCAACTGCGCGCGGCCATCGCGGCGAATCCGGACATCGGGCGCGCAGGCGCGTCGCTCAATCCCGCCGTGTTCGAATGCAACGACGGCTACCTGAACGACATGCAGGCATTCGGCGTGAGCGAGGCGCACTACGCGCAGGCGCTCGCGCAAGCCTCGCCGGATTTCGCGCAGGGCGCGGTCGGCGCAGGCCGCGGCATGTCGAGCTTCGGGCTCAAGGGTGGCATCGGTTCGGCCTCGCGCATCGTCGAGACGGCCGGGGCGACCTTTACCGTTGGCGTACTGGTGCTGTCGAACTTCGGCCGGCCGTCGCAGCTGGTCATTGCGGGGCGCCATGTCGGGCCGGTGCTCGACGCGCGGCTCGCGCAACCCGAGCAGAGCGCCGCACCCGAGCGCGGCTCGATCATCATGCTGGTTGCCACCGACGCGCCCCTCGATGCGCGTCAGTTGCGCCGCGTTGCCGCGCGCACCGGCGCGGGACTGGCACGCACCGGCTCCGTGTACGGTCACGGCAGCGGCGACGTCGCGCTGGCGTTCACGACCGGATATACGGTGCCTTACGACGCGCAGGGCCGCGTGGCGCCGGCGGCGCTCGTTCCCGATGCCCTGCTCGACCCCATTTTCCAGGCTACGGCGGACGCCACCGAGCAGGCGATCCTGCACGCGCTCTTTGCGGCCGAATCCGTGCTGGGGCGCGACGGCCATGTGCGCCGCGCACTCGCGGACGTGCTGCCCGACTGGGCCGCGCTGTAAGCCTGTCACCGGACATGTCGACATCATGCGAATCCTGATCTCCGCCGATATCGAAGGCGTCGCGGGCGTCTTTCACGCCGAACAGACCCGCGCCGGCAACGGCGAATACGAACGCGCCCGCCGCTGGATGACGCGCGAAGCCAACGCGGCCGTCGAGGGCGCCTTCGCGGGCGGGGCCACCGAAGTCATGGTCAACGACTCGCATGGCGGCTTTCGCAATCTGTTGCCCGACGAACTCGATCCGCGGGCGCGCATCGTGCTGGGCAAGCCGCGCTATCTCGGCATGGTCTCGGGCGTGGAGGCAGGCTGCGATGCGGTTTTCATGATCGGCTATCACGGCAAGGCGCAAAGCGCGGGAATCCTCGCGCACACCATCAACAGCTTTGCCTTTGCCCGCGTGTGGCTGGGCGGCGCGGAGGCGAGCGAGGCCATGCTCTACGGCGCGCTTGCCGGCGAGCGCGGCGTGCCGGTGGTCATGGCCAGCGGCGACGACGTCTTCTGTGAGGAGACGCAACTGGTTTTCCCGCATGCCCGCTTCGTGCAGACGAAGGCGGCCTGGGGGCAGGGCAGCGGCATGACGCTCACCCCGAGTCAGTCGTGCGATCTGATCCGCGAGGCGGCGAAGGAGTCGCTGTCGGACCCGCGCAAGTGGCATCCGTATGTGGTGCCGACCCCCGTGGAGGTGCGCTTGCAGGCGCAGACCACGGCGCTCGCCGACCTGTTCTGCCAGTGGCCGACGCTCGAGCGCGTGGATGGCGTGACGTTGCAGTACGAGGCGGCGAGCGTCGAGGCGGCCGTGCGCGTCCTGAACTGTCTGTCCGCCATGTCCTTCATGCTGCGCTGAGCACCCCGCGAAACCCACCGGTGCTCGCGGCAAGTCCTTGTATTCCATGGGTTTTCAGGGTTTTCGCCCGCCTGCGAGCCGACATTCGGGCCGCAGTACGCCTGCCGAGCACCATGCCGCGGGCCGGGCACCGGCGCCGTTCGCGCTCCGTTCGTGCTCCCTTCGCGCTCCCTTCGCGCGCCGTCCTCGCCATGTTGCCGGGAAGCCACTGCGTCAGGGTTTGCCGGATCAGGCGGCCCGCAAGCGGCGTGCGATAATCCGTAATATTTTGTAACAGCCACACCGTCGTCCCGACGGCATCCTCGGATTATTGAGCGCCGGGCAGCTCCCGGCGGGGAATCATGGAAATCAGAAACGCCCGACGTTGGGCGGAGCCCGGCGCCAAACGCTACGTCGGCGCGTTAATGGTGGTATTTGCTGCGTTTCTTCTGCGCAGCCTGATGCACCCGGTGCTCGATCATGCCATGCCGGGCGTGTTCTTCGCCTGCGCGGTCATCATCGTCGAGTTCACCTGGGGGCTGGGGCCGGCCATCATGGCAATGCTCATCAGCATCCCGATCTTCGATTTCTTCTTCGTGCCGCCGTTTCGCGACATCGCCATGCTTGACCGGCGCGACGTCATGATCGTGACCGGATTCCTGACGATCACCCCGCTCGCGGTCGTGCTCATCGAGCGCCTGCGCCGTGCGCAGTATCGCGCCGAGCTGATTGCCGAAGTCGCGCAGACGCGCTACGACATGTTGCTGCGCGCGGAGAACGAACGCATGGTGCTGTCCGATTCGGTCCAGCTCGGCAACGCGCTGATGACCTATCTGACGAAGCACCTCGACACCATCTTCTATCTGGCCAACCCGGCCACGCATTACGAGTTCGTCGACGAGCATTTCCGCCGCGCGACCGGCGTCACGCCCGAGGTCGTCAAGCGCGACGGACTGCGCGCGCTGCTGCATCCCGAGGACGCGGCGCGCCTGGCGGGACTCTTCAGCGCGGACGGCGAGCGTCCGCAGCACGGCGCGCACAACCTGCGCATCCGCACGCGCGAAGGCGGCTATGAGGTGTTTCATTGCGAGTTGCAGTATTTCCGCGCGCACGTCGGCACCTATGTCATCTTGCGTCTGCATGCCGGGCCGACGGTGCGTCCGGTCACGCCGTTGCATACGCTCGCGCCGGCGGCGAACGCGGGAGAAGTCAGCGAGGCGCCGATCGTCTCGGGCGGAGTTTGAGCATGTTTCAGGAATCGATTTTCTACAAGGGCGGCTCGCATGCCGTGCTGTTGCTGCCGGGACTGTCGAGTACGCCGCTCGAAATGCGCCCGGTCGCCAAGGCGCTGCATCGCGACGGATACACCGTGTGCGTGCCGCACATCGAGGGCTATGGGCTCGGTACGCCATGCACGAACTGGCGCGCGTGGATCGCCGCCGCGCGCACGAAGTATCGCGAGCTTCGCGACACGCACGTCACCGTGTCGGTGTGCGGGCTGAGCATGGGCGCGACGCTGAGTCTCGCCGTCGCCCAGGAGGAGCCGGACGTGACGGCGCTCTCGCTGCTCGCGGTCACGCTGGTGTATGACGGCTGGACCATTCCCTGGTATTACCCGCTCATCGATCTCGTCTATCACACGCCGCTGCGCAATCGCTATCGCTATCAGGAGAAGGCGCCGTTCGGCCTGAAGAACGAAGCGCTGCGCGCGCGCGTGGCCAAGTCGATGTCCGAGCACGACGCCTCCGAGGTCGGCGCCGCCTCGCTGCCGCTCGCCCATCTCTACAATGCGCGGCGTCTGGCGGCTCACGTGCGCGAGCGCCTCGGGCGGGTGACGGCCGATTGCCTCATCATTCACGCGGTCGACGACGATACGTCGAGCCCGCATAACGCGCGCCTGGTCTACAACGGCGTGTCGTCCGCAGTGAAGCAGAAATGCCTGCTCGGCGAGAGCTATCACATCCTCACGATGGACAACGAGCGCGAGACCGTCGCCGACGAGACGCGGCGTTTCTTTCGCGACGCCGTGGCGCGCCGCACCGGCGCGGCGAGCTCCGAGACACGCATCATTTCCAAGGCGCTGCTGCGCGCCAGACGCCGCCAGGCAGCCGCCTGAGATCCGGCGAGCGGCCTGCCCGGGCGGGCGGCGCCAGTGTGAACCTCGCGAGATGTCATCAAACTGCCATCGCTGGCCGGTTATGGTCGGGGTTTTCCGATCCAGCCGCTCGCACGCAAGGCGGGGCGGCGCTGCGCATCTCCGGCCATGTCATCGCTCGTCATCGATTCCGTCAGCAAGCAGTGGGGCAATACGCTCGCGCTGGCCGACGTGAGTTTTTCCGCCGACGCCGGCTCCCTCGTCGTGCTGCTCGGTCCGTCAGGCTGCGGCAAGTCCACGTTGCTGCGCATGATCGCCGGGCTCGAGACGCCGACGAGCGGTCGCATCGTGCTCGGCGGCGTCGACGTGACCGAGCTGCCGCCCGCGCGCCGCAGGCTCTCCATGGTGTTCCAGTCATACGCGCTGTTCCCACATCTGTCGGTGCGCGAGAACCTGCTGTTCGGCCTTCGCGTGCGCGGCGAGCCCGCGCGCGACTACCCGCGGCGTCTGGCGCGCGTGGCGTCGCTGCTCGGACTCGAGCCGTATCTGGGGCGCAAGCCGTCGCAGCTCTCCGGCGGCCAGCAGCAGCGCGTGGCGCTTGGTCGCGCCGTGATCGCCGAGACGTCGGTCTGCCTGATGGACGAACCGCTCTCGAACCTCGACGCGCAACTGCGCCAGGAGATGCGTCGCGAAATCCGCGCGCTGCAACGGCAGCTCGGCATGACGCTCGTGTACGTCACGCATGATCAGACCGAGGCGATGAGCATGGCCGATCAGGTCGTGCTCCTGCGC
This sequence comes from Pandoraea nosoerga, assembly GCF_902459585.1. GTDB lineage: Bacteria > Pseudomonadota > Gammaproteobacteria > Burkholderiales > Burkholderiaceae > Pandoraea > Pandoraea nosoerga. The sequence goes on along the minus strand of NZ_CABPSC010000021.1, from coordinate 39,622 downwards.
AATGGTCGCATCGAACAGTGGGGCGCGCCCCATACGCTTTACGCCGCGCCTGCCACGCCGTTCGCCGCGAGCTTCATCGGCACGCCGCCCATGCAATTGCTGCGTCTCGTGCGGCACGGCGACGCGCTCGTGCCCGCCGGCCAGACCGGCCCCGCGCTCGCCGTAGCAGGCGCGCGCGACGCCGCGCTGCTCGGCCTGCGTCCGGAGCATGTGCGTGCGGTGCCGCCGGGCTCGGCCGGCGCGGTGCTCGCGACGGTCGGCGCCGTCGAGTATCTGGGGGCGGACACGCTCGTGGCCTGCACGCTCGGCGACGCGGGCGAAATCGCCACGCGCGTGCCGGGGCATCGGCCGTTCGCGCGGGGCGAGCCCATCGGCCTGCAATGGGACCGCGCCGACCAGCACCTGTTCGATGCCGCCTCGGGCGCGCGCTTGCCGGCCGAGCCGGCTGCCGCCGACCCGATGGCGGCCTAGCACACATCTATCACCACGCTGACATGGGGAACCTAGCGACATGCGACGCACGATGATGAAAACGTTTGCGGCCGGCGCGGCCGCGCTGGCACTGAACGGTCTGACGGGGCTGGCGGGCCCGGCGATGGCCCAGCAAAAGCCGGTCGAGCTCACGTTCTACTATCCGGTGGCCGTGGGCGGTCCGGTGACGAAGATCATCAACGATCTGGTGGCGGACTTCGAGAAGGCGCATCCTTCCATCAAGGTGAAACCGGTGTACGCCGGCACCTATCAGGATTCCGTCGTCAAGGCGCTGACCGCCGTCAAGGCCGGCACGCCGCCACAGGTAGCCGTGTTGGCCGCCGCCGACGTCTTCACGCTGATCGACGAGGACGCCGTGGTGCCCATCGACAGCATTGCCAGCACGCCGGCCGACAAGCAGTGGCTTGACGGCTTCTACCCGGCGCTGATGATGAATTCGCGCATCAACGGCCACACGTGGGGCGTGCCGTTCCAGCGTTCGACCATCGTGATGTACTGGAACAAGGACCTGTTCCGCGAGGCCGGTCTCGACCCGGACCGCGCGCCCGCGACCTGGGAGGAACTGGCCAGTTACGCGCAGAAGCTCACCCGGCGCGACGCCGCGGGCAACGTGACGCAGTGGGGCATCAAGGTGCCGTCGACGGGCTTCGGCTACTGGCTGTTCCAGGCGTTTACGACGCCCGCCGGCATCGAGCTCATGAACCCCGCGGGCACCAGGACGTTCCTGAACGCCCCGCAGGCGGTGGAGTCGCTGCAGTTCTGGGTCGACCTCGCCACGAAGTACAAGGCCATGCCGACGGGCTCGATCGAATGGGGCACCACGCCGAAGGACTTCCTCGAGAAGAAGGCCGCCATTATCTACACGACGACGGGCAACCTTACCAATATCCGCACGAATGCCACGTTCGCGTTCGGCGTGGGCAAGATGCCGGCCAAGGTGCGCGGCGGCAGCCCGACCGGCGGGGGCAACTTCTATGTGTTCAAGAAGAGCTCGCCGGAGGAGAAGCAGGCGGCCATGACGTTCATCAAGTGGGCGACCACGCCCGAGCGCGCGGCGCAGTTCGGCATCGACACGGGCTACGTGGCGGTGACGCCGGCCGCCTGGGAAACGCCGGCGATGAAGCAGTACGTGCAGAAGGTGCCCGCCGCGGCCGTCGCGCGCGATCAGCTCGGCAGCAGCGTGGCCGAGTTCTCCACGCACGACAACCAGCGTGTGACCAAGGCGCTCAACGACGCACTGCAGGCGGCGCTGACGGGCACGAAGTCGCCGAAGCAGGCGCTCGACGACGCGCAACGCGAAGCTGACCGCATTCTGCGGCCATACGCGCGTTAAGTTGCCAGTTAAGCTGCCAGTTAAGGTGCCAGTTAAGGTGCCAGTCAAGCTGCGCGTTAGACCGCGAGTTAACAAGCCTCAACGCCGGCCAGACTTGCTGCTGGTGGCGATGGCGCCGATCGCACCGGATCGGCCCGTCGCCGGCTGTCTGGCCGAACGGCGGCGCCGGCGCGCCTGCACCACCGTGTGGCGCGCTTTCGCCCTGGAGGCTTCGAATCGATGGACCGTCGGATGAACCGTCATGCTCACGCGTGGGCGCCCTGGTTGCTGCTGCTGCCGGCACTGGTGCTGCTCATCGCATTCACTCACTATCCCGCCATCGCCACGCTCTGGCACAGCGTGTTCTCGACCGCGCGCGCCGGGGCGCCGTCCGTGTACGTCGGCGCCGAGAACTATCGGCTGCTCGCCGATGACCCGGTCTTCTGGCAGGCGCTGCGCAACAATGTGCTGTTCGCACTGATCACCGTGCCGGCCGCGATCGTGCTGGCCGTCGTCATGGCGCTGTGGGTACATCGCCAGATGCCGGGCCGCGCATTGCTGCGTCTGGCGTACTTTACGCCCGCGATCCTGCCGATGATCGCCGTGGCCAACATCTGGCTGTTCTTCTACACGCCGCAGTACGGCCTGATCGCGCAGGTCGCGCAGGCGTTCGGCTGGGGTGAGCGCAACTGGCTGGGGCAGCCGGGCACGGCGCTGCCCGCGCTGATGGTCGTAACCGTGTGGAAGGAAGCGGGATTCTTCATGATCTTCTACCTGGCGGCGCTGCAGCAGATCCCGCCCACGCTCGCCGAGGCGGCCGCACTCGAAGGCGCGTCGCGCTGGCAGTGCTTCCGGCGCGTGCAGTGGCCGCTGCTCATGCCGACGACCGTGTTCGTCGTCATCAACGCGCTCATCAATGCGTTCCGTCTCGTCGACCATGTCGTGGTGATGACGCGAGGCGGGCCCGATAACGCGACTCAACTGCTGCTGTACTACATCTACCAGGTGGCGTTCAGCTTCTGGGACACCGCGTATGCGGCGGCGCTGACCGTGGTGCTGCTCACGCTGCTGGCCGTCGTGGCCTTCGTGAAATTCCGACTGCTCGACTCACGCACGCATTATCAATGACCCCCTCTTTGCCTTCGATCCCGGACGCGCGGACGTCCGTCGACAAACGTGCCCGGCGTGCCGTGTTCTGCGCCGCCGGGCGCTCGGGCGGGCTCGACGTGGCCGGCGCCTGGCTGCTCGGTCTGCTGTGGCTGCTGCCGCTGCTCTATGCCGTGTGGAGCGCGTTCCATCCGGCGGCCTACGCCACGCGCTTTTCGCTGAGCGCACCGCTCACACTCGAGAACTTCGCGCACGCGTGGCGGGCCGCGCCGTTTGGGCGCTACCTCGTCAATACCTTCGTGCTCGTGACGGTGATCCTCGCGGCGCAGATCGCGCTGGCCACGCTCGCGGCCTATGCTTTCGCGCGCTTCACGTTTCGCGGCAGCGATATCGCGTTCATGATCGTGCTGCTGCAGTTGATGGTCATGCCCGACGTGCTCATCGTGGAGAACTACCGCACGATCGCGTGGCTGGGGTTGCGCGACACGATCGTGGGCATCGCGCTGCCGTACTTCGCGTCGGCCTTCGGCATCTTTTTGTTGCGTCAGGCGTTCAAGACGGTGCCAAAGGAGCTCGACGACGCCGCGCGCGTGGAGGGCGCCAACGCGTGGCAGGTGTTGTGGCGCGTGTACGTGCCCTTGGCGCGTCCGGTGTACGTGGCATATGCGCTGGTGTCGATCAGCCATCACTGGAACAACTTCCTGTGGCCGCTCATCGTGACGAACTCGGTCGAGACGCGCCCGCTCACCGTCGGCCTGCAAGTGTTTTCGTCGACCGATCAGGGCATCGACTGGTCGCTCATCACCGCGGCCACGCTCATGAGCGCTGCGCCGCTGTTCATCGCGTTCCTGCTGTTTCAGCGCCAGTTCGTGCAGTCGTTCATGCGCGCCGGGATTCGCTGACGGCACGGCGGGCGGCGCCGCGCCAAGCAGCGCCGTTTTGCGCCGTCTCACGTCGTCTCGCGCCGTCTCCCAACCCTGTCTCGCCGCCGCGCCTCGGCAGCTTGCGTCGAGCGCGCACGCCAATGCGAAAACGGCACGCGCGAGGGCGTGCCGTGATTCAGCGTCTGACGTAAAGCCCCTTGCGCCCGACCGGCCGGCCGCGTTCTTCGGCGGCCTGGCGCCGCCGGTCTCGCGCGTGCGCCGTGCGTCGTGGCTGCCCGGGGCGAGGCTCGCGCCGCAGTTATTTGTCGGCCGCCTTCACGAGCAGGATCGGCAGCGTCGTGATACGCAGCAGCGTTTCGGCGACGCTGCCCAGCAGCAGACGGTTCAGACCGCGCCGGCCGTGCGTGCCGAGCACGATCACGTCGGCATTCCACTCCTGGGCGTCGCGCAGCACGGCGTCGGCGATTTCGTCGGTGCCGGCCTCGAGCGAGATCATCTTCGTCTCGGCGTCGACGCCGCGCTTCTTCAGGTCGGCCTGCGCAGTGGCGAGAATCTCGCTCGTTTCCTTCTCGAACGATTCCTGGCTCTCGAGGGGAACGAAGCCACTGTAGGCGCCCGCGGCGTAGGCGTTGGCGAGGGAGGGAACGACCGATACCAGGCGGATCTTGCCGTGGCTGAGCGCAACGAGCTTGACCGCTTCATCGATGGCGCGGTTCGAGGGTGTACTGCCGTCGATTGAAACCAGAATGCGTTCGTACATGATGGCGTCCTCTTTGGGCTGGTGGTGCGTGAATGGCGTAATGACGTGAATGGCGCGGGTGGCGTGAGCAAATGGCCCGGATCCGCGCACGTGCACGGTGCCCGACAGCGCCCGTGCGCGATCCCGGAGCGCGAGTGGCGGCGGACACGCCCGGCGCGGCAACTCGTCGCGACGATTCGATTCTCGCACTGCGTGCGGCGTAAGTCACCCCGCGCCATGGCGGCACATTGATCGCACGCAATAATGCATCGTAATGCCAACCGGGGACGGATGCACGCCAGGGTGGCGTGCCGCAGGGCCGCCGCGGCGTCAGTTCGCGTGGCAGGCGATGACGAGATTGGCCACGCCGCCGCTCGCCTCGCGCGTGAGCACGTCGTAGTCCTTCTGCGCGCACTGGGTGCGTGCGCGTTGCTCGCAATCCCCGGCGCTGGCGGCCGAGCACTGGATCTGCTGGGTCGGCCGCCCGTCGGAGGTGAACAGCGGGGCAGACGAGCCACAGGCCGAAAGCGTGACGGTGAGAAGCCCCGAGGAAAGCAGAATGGCGATCTTGGCGAGATTTTTCATGGTAGTCGTCTTACAGGCTCACGCGAGTATAACGCGGCGTTGCGACAGCGCACGCGGGGCTGCCCGGCCGGTCGCGGCCCGTCGGCAGACGCCTCGAATCTTCCCGGGGCGTGCGCGACGCCGAGCGCTTCAGACGTCCCCCGCGCCGTCGGGCGGGGGACGCAGCTCGCCGGCGAGCCGCTGGCGATGCAGGGTTCGCAGGCTGTCGAACACGATCAGTGCCACGCCGATCCAGATTGGGACATACGTCCACAATCCGCTCGCGGTGAAAGGCTCGCCGAGCAGGAAGACGGACACGGCAAAGAGCAGTACCGGTTCCACGTAGCTCAGAATGCCGTAGACGCCGATCGGCAGAATGCGCGCGGCCGCGAGCGTGCTGGCGAGTGCGCCCGCGCTGAGCAGGCCCAGCGCGGGCAGCCAGAACCAGAAGCGCGGCTCGCCCATGACCAGGGCGTTCTGAGGCCAGGCCTGCCACAGCACGACGGCGGCGACCGGCGTCATCGCCATCAGTTCGAGAATGAAGCCGCTCAGCGCATCGATGCGCAGCCGGCGGCGCAGCATGAAGTAGGGCGGATAGCCGAACATGATCACCGCCGTCACCCACGACAGTGCCCGTGTCGCCCAAAGTTCGTGGGCAACGCCGAGCGCGGCGGCGATCACCGCTGCCGTCTGCAGCGGCGAGAGGCGCTCCTTGTACACCGTGCGCCCGGCCAGCACCATCGTGAGCGGCAGCAGGAAATAGCCAAGCGAGGCGTCGAGCATGCGCTGCTGCAGCGGCGCCCACATGAAGAGCCAGAGCTGAACGGCGAGCATGGCCGAACACAGCAGCACCGCGCCGAGCATGGCGGGCCGATGCAACACGTGCGAGAACGTACTGCCCAGTACGTGCCAACGCCGCAGCGCCGCGACGATCACGAGCGTGCCGGGCAGGGTAAGCAGAATGCGCCAGGCGAACACATCGAGTCCGGACAGGGGCGTCAGGTGCGCGACGAGCGCGGGCATGATCGAAAACATGACCGACGCCGAGACGGAGAGCGTGACGCCGCGACCGGAAAGCATGGATGTCCCGTGAAAATGAGTGAAACCTGTGCGAGTGACGCCCGTGAGCGGGGTGCACACCCCTGGAGGCAGGCCGCGAGCATAGCAAATTTGCACCAGATTCGGGCGACGCGGGGCAATTTGTGGCGATTTTCATCGGAATTTCGCGCCGCACGCGTATCATCGTCATGCGCCGATCCGGGCGCCCGCTGTTTCGTTCCATGCCGCCTCGGGCGGCGCTTTGCAGGAGATTCGCGCATGTCGTCCGTTCCCGCTGTTGCCGCCGTGACGGAGTATGCGGCCTTCGCCGCGTCGCTGGCCGACGCCGTCCGCCCGCTCTCGCTCGGCTGGTTTCGCCGCCGCCTGGCCGTCGACGACAAGGCCGACGAAAGCCCGGTCACGATCGCCGACCGCGAGGTCGAGACGGCGCTGCGCGAGGCCATTGCCAGGCGCTACCCGTCGCATGGCATCTGGGGAGAGGAGTTCGGCAAGCAGGGGGTGGACGCCGAGTTCGTCTGGTCGGTCGATCCGATCGACGGTACGCGCAGCTTCATCACCGGCCACCCGCTGTGGGGCACGCTGCTCGCCTTGCTGCATCGCGGCCAGCCGGTCGTGGGCGTGATCGACATTCCGGCCACCGGCGAGCGCTGGGTCGGCATCAACGACGTGGCCGGCGGCGTGCGCGAGGCGCGCTTCGGTGGCGCGCCGTGCGCGACCAGCCCGGTCACGGCGCTCGCGGACGCGACCGTATACGCCACCTCGCCCGATATCTTCGATGCCGACGAAGCCGTGCGTTTCGAGCAGTTGACGAAGGCGGTGAACCGTCGCCGCTTCGGCGGCGATTGCTATGCCTACGGCCTGCTGGCGAGCGGCCACATCGAACTGGTGATGGAAGCGGGGCTGCAGACTTACGACTATCTCGCCGTGGCGCCGGTGATCGAGGCGGCCGGCGGCGTGATCACCGACTGGGAGGGCAAGCCGCTCACGCTCGAGTCGCAGGGGCGCGTGCTGGCCGCGGCCAACGCCGAGCTGCATGCGGCGGCGCTGGCGTGCATCCGGACGGTCTGAGGCGTACCCGCAGTATTCGCGACATCAGCGAACGCCAGGGGCGGGGCGGCAGGCCGTCGAGCGGCGCGGCAACGCCTGCCGGACGCCGCAGCGCCGCGCAGGCCTCAAGCGGTGCGAGGCGGTATGGCGCGCCAGATCCGTGGCAGCAACGCACCGAGCACGACGCCGCGCGTGGCGAGAAACGCCATGAGCGCCACCCACAGGCCGTGATTGCCCCACGCGTCGAGCGTGAAGGGCATCACCGCGCCGAACACCACCAATCCGATCAGCGAGGACACCAGCAGCTCGCGCGTGCGCGTCGCGCCGATGAATACCCCGTCGAGCTGGAAACACCACACGGCCACGATCGGCGAGAGGACGGCCCAAGGCAGGAACTCGCGCGCCGTCTCGCGCAGCACCGCCTGGTCGGTGAGCGTGTCGATGATCGCGCCGCCCGCCACGGCATATACGAGCGCGAATGCCACGGCGCAACCCAGCGCCCAGCCCAGCGACAGCCGAATCGCATGGAGCAGCGCATGGCGTTGCCGCGCGCCCACGTAGGCGCCGACGAGCGCTTCGGCGGCGTGCGCGAAGCCGTCCAGACCGTAGGCCATGAACGTCTGGAAATTCAGGAGCAGCGCGTTGGCGGCGAGCGTGGTGTCGCCAAGGCGCGCGCCCACGCGTGCGAACCATGCAAAGGCGAGTTGCAGAAACAGCGTGCGCAGGAAGATGTCGAGGTTGAGCCGCAGCAGACGCCAGATCGCGCTGCGCTCGACGAGCGCGGCGATGCGCAGCGGCGGCAAATGCGGGGTGCGCGCGGCCCACAGCAACCAGGCGCCAAGCGCGAAGCCCAGCACGTCGGCCAGCGCGGTGGCGGCCGCAATGCCGGCCACGCCCCAATCGAAGCCGCGCACGAACAGGAGCACCGCCGCGATGTTGACGAGATTGATGAATACCTGCACGGCGAGACCCTGCCGCACGCGTTGACACGCTAGCAGGTAGCCGAGCACGACGTAGTTGCCCAGCGCGAGCGGCGCGGCGAGGATGCGAATGCTCGCATATTCGCGCCCGAGCGCTTGCACCTGTTCGCTGCCGCCCAGCCACGACACGCCCAGCGCAATCAGCGGCGCGTGAAAGACGAGCAATACCGCGCCGATCGAGAACGCCAATGCCAGCGCGCGGGCAAGGGTGTCGCGCAACTGGACCGCGTCTCGCGCGCCGTATGCCTGCGCCGCGAGCCCGGTCGTGCCCATGCGCAGGAACGAAAAGCCCCAGAACAGCAAATTGAGAAGCAAGGCTCCGAGGGCGACGCCGCCGAGATAGGCGGGGCCCGGCAGATGGCCGGCGACCGCGGTGTCGACCGCCGAGAGCAGGGGCTGGGTGAGGTTGGCGAGCACGATGGGCACCGCCAGACGAAGCAATTGCCGGTGACCGGCGGCCGCGGGGGCAGGGTTCATGGACGTGAGCTGTGCGGCAGCCGGTCGTGGCGGCGCCGTCGGTATCCGCGCGCGGCGGCAGGTTGTGGGTGGGCCGATTATACGTCGCCGATGTCGCCACTGCCCGCACCGCCGCGCCACCGCGCCACCGCGGGCCGCGCGCCGCGACGTTGCCCGCTGCGCGCGTGGCGTCCGAACGTTACAATGCATGCCTGTCCTGCCGCCTGCCAACGTCCTCGCATGTCGTCGCCGCCCCGATCCTTCTCCCGTGCCCTCTCCAGCGCCCTCTCCAACTCTCGCTTCCGTTCTCTCTTCCGCCCAGGCCCACGCCTTCCGGTCCTCGCCGCCGCACGTCGCCGCCATGCGCTGGCCGCGGTGCTGTGTCTGGCGAGCCTGCCGGTGTGGGCGGAGATCACGCTGCAGCGTGGGCCGCCGCCGCCGCGCTACGAAAACCCGCCCGCGGCGCCCAAGGGGCAGTTCTGGGTGCCGGGCTACTGGGAGTGGCGGGACGGCCGCTACGCGTGGGTCGACGGTCACATGGAGCCGAAGCGCCCCGGCATGCGCTTCACGCCGCCGCATTGGGACCAGACGGGCGATCACGAATGGACGCTGCGCGACGGTTCGTGGGAGCGCAGCGAGTGGGGGCCCGGCACGATCCACAACATTCACGCCCCGGAATAATCTCGCCCGAGCCGCGCCGCCACGATCGGCCGACGCGACATCCGACGCGACATCCAGCGCCATTCGTTGCCATGCACGACATGCCTGCGACATGGCGTCGCGCCCACACGTTGGTTTTTCATTCTCCACATGAAAAATGCCGCCTCGGGATGCGCCTTGCAAACGACGCCGCATCAGTGCGTGCGCCCGTGCCCACCGTGCCCGACGAGCTTCCGCGTAAATTGATAAGCACACCGATACATGCAAAGGACGCGGGCGAATCTGTTGCGAGCGGACAAGGGTTATGGCGCGACACGTATTGACACTTCGGGAGCGTTGCACAACACTATGCGCACACTGCGTCGAAAGAGCGCGGAATGGTTGCAGATAACGTAATTTAAATTACTTGTGACGTGTAGTTGCACGAAGTTTTGTGTGCGGTGCATGTGCCGGATTGCGTTCGAAGCGACCAATGGGTATCGCCCGTGGCTGCCCGGGAGGAGGGGCGAAATCGACTGTCGAGCTGTCTCAACGTCTTGGGAGCCGCTATGATCACCGTACCCTTCGGCCTGAATGGCGCCATGGTTGTCGCGTCTTCGCCGGCCCGCATTTCATCGCTTTCACCGTTTTCATCGCATTCACCGTTCGGCGACGCTGCGCCGCGACCCACGACCTGAGACCGGCGTTCACGGTCTGGTGTCTCCCTGAATCTGAAGTTTCTTCGACGCAACAGAGTTCGTCGTCGCGACGTTCCGGCGCGCTTGCCTGTCAGGCCATTGGCCGCCGCCGCGAGCATTGCCGGTAAGGGCGGTCGACGAGCGCGCATGCCGTGCACCGGGAGCGTATATGCAATGTTCGGTTCCATTGTTCGATGCGGTGCCGTTGATCACCGTGTTCGTGTGCGTCGTCCTGGGGCAATGGCTGGGACGGCTCAGGCTCGGCCCCGTCCAGCTCGGCGGCGTGTGCGGTGCGCTGCTGGTGGCGCTGCTCGTCGGGCAGACGGGCTGCATGGTGGAGGGCTCTCTCAAGGACTTCGCGTTCGCGCTGTTCATTTTCGCCATGGGCTTTTCCGCCGGGCCGCAGTTCGTGGAAAACCTCAATCTGCGCGGCCTGCGCTTCGGCGTGCTGTCGATCATCGAAGTGGTGTTCGTGTTCGGCATCGTGATGCTTGCCGTGAACGTGCTGGGTCTCGATCCGGGCACGGCCGGCGGTCTCGCGGCGGGCGCGGCGACGGAGTCGGCCATGGTGGGCACGGCGATCGAGGCGCTCAACCGGCTGGGACTGGCGCCGCACGAATTTAAGGCGCTGCAGGCCAACGTGGTCACGGCCTATACGCTCACATACGTCTTCGGCCTCATCACCATCGTGCTCTTTACCAATCTGCTCGCGCCGCGCCTGCTGGGCATCGATCTCCGGCAGGACAGCGCACGCCTTGCACGCGAGATGGAAGACGAGAACGGTTCCGAGATCGGCGCACCGGCTGCGCCGGATCTCGTGGGGCGCAGCTATCGCGTGGCGCATACCGGACTCACGGTCGCGGCGCTCGAAGCGGCGTTCGACGGCCGTGTGGCGGTTGAGCGCGTGCGGCGCCGGTCGGCGTCGGTGGCGATTGCGCAGTCCCTCACGCTAGAGCCGAAGGATGAAGTGCTGCTCGTCGGGCGTCGCGACGCCATGCTCGACGCGCACGCGCTCGTCGGCCCCGAAGTCGCCGGCACCGAGACGAACGAGATCGTGCTCGTCGAGCGCGACTTCGTGATGACCAACAAGCAGGCGGAAGGGCGAACCGTGGCCGACCTGCGTCGCGAGGCGCCCGTCGAATTGCGGCATGGCGTATTCGTGAAGTCGGTCAGGCGCATGGGCATGCAGTTGCCGTCGCTCAACAGAATTGCGCTGCAACGCGGCGACGTGATCACGCTGCAGGGGCTGCAAAGCGATGTGGATCGCGCGGGCGAAGTGCTCGGCAAGGCGGTGGCTTACGGCAACAAGACGAGTCTCGTGTTCGTCGGCCTCGCGCTCATCGTCGGGCTGTGCATCGGTCACCTGTCCGTGCGCATCGGCGGCGTGCCGATGACGCTCGGCTCCGGCGGCGGCGCGCTGCTCTCGGGGCTGGCGAGCGGGTGGCTGCTGTCGCACCGGCCGGCGTGGGGCACGTTCCCGCCCGCGGCCTATGAATTGCTCAAGGACCTGGGGCTGGCCGTGTTCGTGGTGTGCGTCGGCCTGTCGGCCGGGCCGCAGGCCGCCGTGTTGCTGCGCGAGCATGGGCTGGCCCTGCCGGTCGTGGGCATCTGCGTGTCGCTGATTCCGGCGCTGGTGTCGCTGTGGGTCGGCCACAAGCTGCTGCGCATCGAGGGCCCGATTCTCATCGGTGCGATTGCCGGTCAGCAGGCGAGTACGCCCGCGATCAGTGCCGTGGTGCAAACGGCGGACAGTGCATTGCCGGTCGTGGGTTACACGGTGACCTACGCCCTGTCCAACGTGCTGCTGCCGCTCATGGGGCCGGCGGTGGTGTTCGTCGCCCATCAGTTCTCGCGTTAGTCGTCGTCGCGCGCGAGCGCGAGCGCATCGGCCATGCCGGCCGAAGGCAGCCGAGCGTGGCCAGGTACGGCCAAGTGCGGCCAAGTGCGGCCGCCGGTTCCCCTTTTAGACGGAGGTTCTGCCGTGGAACTCGTGCATAACATTCTCAACCACGTCCCGGAGGTCGCGATCTTTCTGTCGCTGGCGCTCGGCTATGCGATCGGCGCGATCAAGTTCGGCTCGTTCCAGCTCGGTGGTGTCGGCGGCTCGCTGCTCGTTGCCGTAGTGATCTCGCAGATCGGCATTTCGGTCGATGCCGGCGTGAAGAGCATCATGTTCGCGCTCTTCATCTACGCCGTGGGCTACGAGAGCGGGCCGCAGTTCTTCAGCTCGCTCTCGCGCAAGACGCTGCGCGAGATCGCGATGGCCGTGTTCCTTGCCGCCTCGGCGCTCGTTACCGTGCTCGTCTGCGCGAAGATCTTCGGCTTTGACCAGGGGCTCGCGGCCGGCGTTGCCGGGGGCGGCCTCACACAGTCGGCCATCATCGGCACGGCCGGCGACGCCATCGCTCGCCTCGGCCTGCCCGCCGACGAAGTCAAGCGCCTGCAGTCGGAAGTGGCCATCGGCTACGCCGTGACTTACATCTTCGGCAGCCTCGGCGCGATCATCGTGTGCGCCTCGCTCGTACCGAAGTTCATGGGCCGCTCCCTCAAGGACGACGCCAAGCGGGCCGAACTCGCGATGGCCGGCGGGCGCGCCGTGCTTGCCGCCGACCAGGTCGACTCGCTGCCCGCGCTGGTGGGCCGCGTCTATCGCGTCACGACGGGCGCCGGCCAACGCGTGGTGGACATCGAGAAGCAACTGACCGACGGTGTGACCATCGAGCGATTGCGCCGCAAGGGCAAGATCATCATCGCCACCGACGATCTGGTGCTCGAGGCGGGCGACGACGTCATGCTGATCGGCCGGCGCGAGGCTGCGACCGACGCCTGGCGGCTGCTCGGCGACGAGCAGCGCCCGTCGAGCGATCTCGACATTGCGCTGCGCATGCAGGACGTCGTGTTCGCGCGCAAGGGCGGCAACGGGAAGACGCTCGGCGAACTCAAGGCCGGCGTCGAGCGCGAGGTGAAGCACGGCGTGTACATCGCGAAGATCACCCGCATGGGGCAGCCGGTGCCCGTGCTCGACGACACCGTGGTGTATCACGGCGACGTCGTCACGCTGTACGGCGCCGACAGCGACGTGCAGCGCGCCGCCAAGGAGGCCGGCTATCCGGTCGCGTACTCGGTCAAGACCGACTACGTCTACATGGGCATCGGCATCGTCGTCGGGCTGCTCGTCGGCTATCTCGTGGTCAAGGTCGGCGGCATTCCGCTCACGCTCGGCAGCGGCGGCGGTGCGCTGCTCGCCGGCCTGGTCTTCGGATGGCTGCGCGGCAAACATCCGACCTTCGGCGCCATGCCGCTTGCCGCCAGCTCGTTGCTCAAGGAACTCGGGCTTGCCACGTTCGTGACGTGCGTCGGGCTCTCGGCGGGCGCGCAGGCATGGCAGACGCTGCAGCAAAGCGGGGTCTCGATCTTCGTCGCCGGAGTGATCGTCACGATCGTGCCGTTGCTGCTCACGTATGCGTTCGGCCGCTACGTGCTGCGCTACGACAACGTGGCCATTCTGGCCGGGGCGCTGTCCGGTTCGCGCAGCGCCAACCCGGCTTTCGGCGAAGTCCTCGACAAGGCCGAGAGCAACGTGCCGACGGTGCCGTTCGCGATCACCTATGCCATCGCCAACGTGCTGCTCACGTTGCTCGGCCCGCTCGTCGTTTTGCTCACCTAGTTCGTCGCGCTGCGCCCGTCTTCGCGCCGCGCGGCGCTTTCCGGTATTCGTCCGATCGCCCGTCGTTGCTTTTCCCGCAGACGGGGGCGTCATTGGTTGCTCATGGAGAAATCGCTATGAAATCGAAGGAACTCGATGCACTGGCCAAACTCAGCCCGTTCGAATTCAAGGACACGCTGATCGAACTCGCGCAGGAAAATGGCGCGCAGCACTCGATGCTCAACGCCGGGCGCGGCAACCCGAACTTCCTCGCGCTCGAGCCGCGCCACGGCTTCTTTCAGCTCGGACTCTTCGCGCTGTCGGAGGCATCGCGCCAGTTCACGTACATGCCCGAGGGCGTGGGCGGCATCCCGCCGGGCAAGGGCGTGGAGGCGCGCTGGCAGGACTTCGCGCGCGAGAACCAACAGGCGCGCGGCGTGAAGTTCCTGGAGATGGCGATCTCCTACGTTCGCGACCAGATGGGGCTCAACGTCGAGGACTTCCTCACCGAGATGGTTCAGGGCATTCTCGGTTGCAACTACCCGGTGCCCGATCGCATGCTGCGCAACACCGAGAAGATCGCGGCGAAGTATCTGCGGCGCGAGATGGTCGGCCGCCATCCATTTACGGGCAACTTCGACCTGTTCGCGGTCGAGGGGGGCACGGCGGCCATGACCTATCTCTTCAACACGCTCAAGACCAACCATCTGCTGCAGGCCGGCGACGCCATCGCGCTCGGCATGCCGATCTTTACGCCCTACATCGAGATTCCGGAACTGGCCGATTATCAGCTCCACGAGGTGAATCTGAACGCCGATCCGGCGCTCGGCTGGCAATACTCGAAGAAGGAGCTCGACAAGCTGCTCGACCCGAAGATCAAGGCGTTTTTCCTCGTCAATCCGAGCAATCCGCCTTCGGTCAAGCTCGATGACGCGTCGCTCGATCATCTGGCGGACATCGTCCGGAAGCGGCCCGATCTCATTCTCCTCACCGACGACGTGTACGGCACGTTCGCCGACGACTTCCGCTCGCTGTTTGCGATCGCGCCGTACAACACCATCCTTGTGTACTCGTACTCCAAGTACTTCGGCGCAACCGGCTGGCGTCTCGGGGTCATCGCCACGCACGAGAAGAACGTGTTCGACGACAAGATCGCGAAGTTGCCCAAAGCGCAGCGCGAGGGGCTCAACGCCCGCTATGCCTCGATCACGACCGAGCCGGACAAGCTCAAGTTCATCGATCGCCTCGTTGCCGACAGCCGAGCCGTGGCGCTCAACCATACGGCGGGGCTGTCCACGCCGCAGCAAGTCCAGATGGCGCTTTTTTCGCTGTTCTGCCTGATGGACGAGCCGGACGCCTACAAGCACGCCGTCAAGCGCATCGTCCGGCGCCGCAAGGCCGCGATGTATCGCGCGGCGGGAATCACGGAGGCGTCCGGGCCGAATACGGTCGACTACTACAACATTCTGGATCTCGAGGTGCTGGGCACGCAGATCTACGGCAAGGGTTTCGTGGACTGGTTCATGAAGAACGTCGATCCCTCGGAAGTGCTGTTCCGTCTGGCCAAGGAAAGCGGCGTGGTGCTGCTGCCCGGCCGAGGCTTCGGCACGTTGCATCCGTCGGGGCGCGTGTCGCTCGCCAACCTCAACGAGCCCGATTACATCCAGATCGGCGCCACCGTGCGCAGGCTCATGGACGAGTACAACGAGCGCTACCTTGCCGGCGGCAGCAAGGGCGGCAAGAAGAAATGAGACGGAAGTGAGGCGGCGCGGGGAGTCGCGTCGCCCGACGATACGATGCCGCGAGCGCGGCGGCATCGGCTGGCCCCCCGTCGATCGCTCTCCATGGCGATCGAACGTTGCCCGGGACTGCGTCTCCCGGGCTTTTTTTTTGTGATTTTGTCATGTGAAATGCCCGGATCCTGCCGGATCTTCCGCACCCCTGGCGTGTCTGTCGACTATCTGGAGCGCGCGCGCCGGGCCGCGGGCAAATAAAAATGCCCGCGCGAGGCGGGCGAAAATCACTACAGGGGAAGTCACGCATTAGGATCGGCAATCGGTCGAAAGAGTTCCCTCGGTTTCGTGACTGGCAGTGCGCAGTTCGATGGACGTAAAATATTCACTTGTCGCTACAACACCCTGTCGTGCCGGAAGCGGCGCACGAGGCGCAGCGGACGCAGCAGGCGGCTCAAGAGGCCGCGGCAAGGCAATCGCGCGGGGTGGCAATCTCGGGTGTCGAATGTTGGTAAAGCCGGTCGCGCGCAGCGGCCTTCTGCTGGCGGTGTGCCTTGTCGTGGGAGTCCCGCCGGGCGCGCATGCGCAGTCACTGTTCTCGGATCCCAATCCGCCATGTTTCACCGAACAGAACGCGGTGTCCTACGGTTTGTGGGATCGTGGGCTTGCGCCGCAATATTTCGCGCCGCCGCCACCGCCGCCCGAGCCTGCCACGCCTGCTGCCCCTGCCGCGGCCCAGGACCCTGACGCGGCGGCGGATCCCATCGCGCTCTTCGCGGGCGCCGACCCGAATGCGGGCGCCCAAGCGGTGGATCGCGAGGCCGCGCAGCGCGCGGCTGCAGCCTCTGGCGCTACCGCCGGGGTGGCAGATGGCGCCGCGCCGCTCCCTCCGCTTCCTTCACCCTCGCTTGCCGCTGCGGACTTCGCCGTCTCGCCCGAGCTGAGCGCGGACGGAACCGCGATTTCGGCAGTCGACATCGACGCACCCGTGGCGGCGCCGGACACGGCTGCCCAGGCGCCCGCCCCGGACGTCGCGCCGCCGAACGCCTTCCTCGCGCGCGCCTCATGCCTGCGCGGCCTGCCGCGCCACGAGAGTCTGGCCGATCGCAACATCCGCATGCTCATGCGCCGCGGCCTCGTGATGCGCGACGAGCAACTACCGTTCGTCGTCACGCGCAGTCGCACGCCGGGCGAGGGGGCGGTCGGGCTTCAGGTGCTCAACGAGCGGCCGTATCAGTTCAACGTCGGGGTCAACAACAGCGGGATGACGACCACCGGCAAGATGCAGGGCACGGCGAACCTGCTGATGAACAACCCGCTTGGCATGTCCGGCAGGTTCAATACCACGCTGAGTCAGGATCTGCAGAACGCCCGACACGATGCAACCAACCGTGACCTGATCGCGAGCTATTCGGTGCCGATCGACGCCGAGTGGACTGTCGGCATCACGGGCAAGACGAACGCGGCGACGGACCAGCTCGCTTCGGCGACCACGCAGACGCAAACGCTGCAGTGGCGCGTGCGGCGCGCCTTCGACTTCACGCCGAACGGGTCGACCGGGATCGAGTTGCGCTACAACCGCAGCCGCACCGAGGATCCGAACGCGATTCACACCTACGACAGCTACGCCGAAGTGGGCCTGAGCCATACGCACTATCTGGGCACGTCGAAGCTCGATCTGTCCGTGATGCAGCGGCTCAACGCGCCGTGGATGCCGGCGTCGAGCGGCCCGCCGGGCTGGTCCTACCGCTTCCAGTCGATCGACGCGAAGCTCACCGTGCCGTTCTGACGAACGCCATCACGGTGTCGAGAGACACCGTTCTCACGAGCGCGACGGGCATCAGCGCGAAGTGCTCGTTCTCCCCGAAGAGAATGACGGGCTTGCCGTAACGCACGGCGAGCCCGACTTCGTCACGGGTGCCGTGGTTGCCGGGCAGCGCCACGATGACATCGCTCGACAGCACGTTGATGTGATTGCGCGAGAGGGTGCCCGGCGGTGCATCGGGCAGATGGCGCGAGAGCGGGCTGACGATGGGCACCTCGACGAAGGGATTCGGATAACCGGGCAGCGGGTGGTATGTCTCGCTTGTACCGCCATTGCCGCCATCGATCGTCACGGCCTCGGTCGGCACGATACCGATGCTGCGCCCGGCGCGCCCGGGCACCGCGCAGAAAGCTTCGCTCACGCTCGTCATCACGCCGCCGCCGCCACCGGTGAGCAAGTGAAAGCCGCCCAGGGCGAGCGCGCGACCGAGCGGCACGGCGAGTTCGGTCCATGGCTGCTTGCCGGAGCCCATGACGCCAACGGTCTTGATACGCGCGGGAGGGGAGGATTGGGGCATGATGGCCGGTAGATGGTGAGCGCTGCCGATGATATCCGAAATTGACGCGAATCGCGTCGGCGCATCGGGCGCAAAAAAAACCCGCCGGGTCGGCGGGTGAGGAAGCAGGCCTCCCACGGGGAAGTGAAAGCCTGATCTCGCGAGGTGTTTGCGAGACCCGTGTAGTATCGTGATGCGGACGTCTGTTGGCTATGGGTCAAGTCCTAAAGTGCGTGTAAGACGCTTTCCAATTCCGTCTCGCAACCTTTCCTACGCGCAGGGGCCTTCCGATGACCGAACCCACCGAACCCACCGAGACCACACCCGCCGGCGCCGCCCAGATCGCCGCCATGCAGGCGTTGCGCGCCGCGTTGCTGGCGCAGCACAAGGTGCTGATCGCCAACGACCGTCAGCAATACGAAGCAGTGTTCGGTCCCGTGCCGACCGGCCGCTTCGTCCAGCTGCTCACCGAAGACCCATGGTTCCGCTGGCTCGACCCGCTCTCGCGGCTGATCGTCGCAATCGACGAGTGGTTCGAGCAGACGCCGCCGACCGAGGCGGGCGGCATCGCGCTGGCCGACATGGCCGCAACACTCTTTCGCCATACCGACGCCGAATTCGGCGAACGCTACCGGCTGGCGTTGCAGCAGGCGCCGGACATCGTGCTCGGCCAAAGCCGTGTATTGGCCGTGCTGCGCGACGTGCCGCAGTCGGCGGCTTCGCCCTCCGCATCCGTCGAGCAGGAGCCCGATGCGTCGGCGAACGAGGAAGGCGGCGCTTGAGCAGGGCGGGCGCAGACCGTCAAGCCGAATATTTGTTCCTGGGCTGATCGTTTTTTGGGCAATGCTCTTGACATCCCCGGTCTACGGGGCGTTCGAGCAGGCGGTGACAGGTTATCCAGTGGGTTATCCACAAAGGGTGTGGACAACTTTCGCGGCCGGCGCGGCGACGGGCTGCAGAATAGGGTACCGGCGCGTATTTCGTTGCCCGACATAGCGCACGTCCGTTTCGTCAGAAGCACCGGAATCGTCTGGCCCTGTGGGAATCGCGGGCGTTGGCCCTATGGCAACGCGACGTGCGCTGCCACAATGAGGGCTTTGCCCGCGCTTGGCGCATCGCTTTCATGACCACCACGCCCATCGTGCTGCTGGTGCTGCTTTCGGCACTGATGCACGCTACCTGGAACGCTTTTCTTCACGCCAGTCCCGACCGGGTGTGGCAAGTCGGCATGATGGCCGTGCCGCAGTTGTTCGCGGCGCTCGCGGGCATCGTGCTCTTGCCCCTGCCGCCCGTGCAGGTCTGGCCGCTCGTGCTGCTCTCGGCGTGTGCGCAGGTGGCCTACACGGCGGCGCTCATCCGCGCGTATCGGGTCGGGGAGTTCGGCCAGATCTATCCCATCGCCCGGGGCATTTCGCCGCTGCTGATCTCGGGGGCGGCCCTGCTGCTCGCCGGCGAGTGGCCCACATGGACCGCGACGATCGGCATCGTCGGCATCTGCGCTGGCATTCTCACGCTCGCGCTGCGCGGCCGACGCCTGTCTGGCGACAGTGTGCCGGCGGCGTTGCTCACCGGCGTATTCATCGCCGCTTACACGATCGTCGACGGCTTCGGCGTGCGTCTGTCGAACGGCAACGGTTTCGGCTATATCGCCTGGGCCTATCTGTTTGCGAGCGTGCCGCTGGTGGGCGCGGTCTGGGCCCTGCGTGGCGGCTCGCGCGGCATGTTTCTCGCCGGGCGGCGTCGCGTCACACAGGCGCTGGGCGCCGGCGTCGTCGCGCAATGCGCCTACGGCATGGTCGTCTTCGCGCTGCAATTCCTGCCAATGGGGGTGGTCTCGGCTCTGCGCGAGTCGAGCGCCATTTTCGCCGTGCTGCTGGGGTGGCTGTTCCTGGGGGAAAAGCTCAACGCCCGGCGGCTGGCGGCATGCGCTCTCGTGGTGGGCGGCGCGGTGCTGATCAAGCTCGGCGCCTGAGAGGCGCCCGAACCGTGACTGGGCAGCGCGCACGCGCCACCCAGGCGGGGAGGCTGGAAGACCGAGGAAGCGCCGTGCAAGGCGAGCGGGGCCGGCGAAGCGCGCCGCCGGGACGCGCGCCGCCTTGCCCGTCGCGTGGACTTGCCGGCGGGCGTCAGCCGCGCGGCCAGAGCTCGGCGCGATGCGCCGTGATCGCGGCGACGACGATTTCGCGCATGCCGTGCCCGTCGGTCGCTTCGAGGTGTTCGAGAATCGTCATGCGCATGCGCGGCGCCCAGAAGCGGCGCAGATGTCCGGCAATGCTCTCGAGCGCTTCCTTGCGGTCGGGCATCGTCTCGAAGAAGTCCCCGATCTGATTGGCCATCTTGACCAGATTGTCGGTGTCCATGATCTTTCCTGTCCCCTGTCGTAGTGCTTTGTCGGTGTGCTTCGATGCTTCGCGTGGCCAATCTCGCGTCCGCCGCACCGTCTGCTGGCAATCGACGGTGAAGCCCGCCGGGCTGTCCGGCGCCGGACGCGGATTGTCCGTCGCCCCGCGCCACCCCGCAATGTTGCGCAGGGCGGCGCGCGTTCCTCCTTTACTGCCGCCGCTGCCGCGGCAGCGGCGCGATCACGTCGTGCCGACCTCGGCCGTGTTGTGCGCGTGGGCGAGCAGCGCTTCTTGCTGACGATTGAAGTCCGAGTACTGCCGCTGCCACTCCGACGGCTGCGCGACAGGCGTGACCTGCACGGCCGTCACCTTGTACTCGGGGCAGTTCGTTGCCCAGTCCGAGTTGTCGGTGGTGATCACGTTCGCGCCGGACTCCGGGAAGTGGAACGTGGTGTACACCACGCCCGGCTGCACGCGCTCGCTCACGATGGCGCGCAGCACCGTCTCGCCGGCGCGGCTCTCGATGCCGACCCAATCGCCGTCCTTGATGCCGCGTTCGTCGGCATCATGCGGATGGATCTCGAGCCGGTCCTCGCTGTGCCAGTAGACGTTGTCCGTGCGGCGCGTCTGGGCGCCGACGTTGTACTGCGACAGAATCCGTCCGGTCGTGAGGATGAGCGGGAAGCGGCGCGTGACCTTCTCGTCCGTCGGCACATATTGCGTGATCAGGAACTTGCCCTTGCCGCGCACGAATTCGTCGATGTGCATGACCGGCGTGCCTTCGGGCGCCGCTTCGTTGCACGGCCACTGCACGCTGCCCAGGCGATCGAGTTTCTCGTAGCTCACGCCGGCGAACGTCGGCGTGAGACGCGCGATCTCGTCCATGATCTCCGACGGGTGCGAGTAGTTCATCTCGTAGCCCAGACGCCTGGCGAGCTGGATCGTCACTTCCCAGTCGGCGTAGCCGGCGCGCGGCGGCATGACCTGACGCACGCGCGAGATGCGGCGCTCGGCGTTGGTGAACGTGCCGTCCTTTTCGAGGAACGACGAGCCCGGCAGCAGTACGTGCGCGTACTTCGCGGTCTCGTTGAGGAAGATGTCCTGCACCACGATGCACTCCATCTGCTCGAGCGCATGCGTCACATGTTGCGTGTTCGGGTCCGACTGCACGATGTCTTCGCCCTGGCAGTACAGGCCCATGAAGGTGCCCGCGAGCGCCGCGTCGAACATGTTCGGGATGCGCAGGCCGGGTTCGGGCTGCAGCGTCACGCCCCATTCGGCTTCGAACAGCGCGCGCGCGGTCGAGTCCGACACATGGCGATAGCCCGGCAGTTCGTGCGGGAACGCGCCCATGTCGCACGAACCCTGCACATTGTTCTGGCCGCGCAGCGGGTTCACGCCCACGCCTTCGCGACCGATGTTGCCGGTGAGCATGGCCAGGTTGGCGATGCCGATCACGGTGGTCGAGCCCTGCGCATGCTCGGTCACGCCGAGGCCGTAATAGATCGCAGCGTTGCCGCCGGTGGCGTACAGCCGCGCCGCGCTGCGCACGAGGTGCGCCGGCACGCCGGTGTGCGCTTCGGTGGCTTCCGGGGAGTTCTCGGCGCGGGCGATGAAATCGCGCCATTCCCGGAACGCCCGGTCTTCGCAGCGCTCGGCGATGAACTCGCTGGCCATCAGCCCTTCGGTGACGATCACGTGCGCGAGCGCATTGATCATCGCCACGTTGGTGCCCGGGCGCAGTTGCAGGTGATAGTCGGCGTGGATGTGCGGACTCTTCACCAGATCGATGCGGCGCGGATCGATCACGATCAGCTTCGCGCCCTGGCGCAGGCGCTTTTTCATGCGCGAGCCAAACACCGGATGGCCGTCGGTCGGGTTGGCGCCCATCACGAGGATCACGTCCGACTTCTCGATCGACTTGAACGTCTGCGTGCCGGCCGATTCACCGAGCGTCTGCTTGAGCCCGTAGCCGGTCGGCGAATGGCAAACGCGCGCGCAGGTATCCACGTTGTTGTTGCCGAACGCCGCGCGCACGAGCTTCTGCACCAGATAGTCTTCCTCGTTCGTGCAACGCGAGGACACGAGAGCGCCGATCGAGTCGCGACCGTACTTGGCCTGAATGCGCTTGAATTCCGACGCCGCGTAGTCCAGCGCCTCGTCCCACGACACTTCCTGCCATGGGTCGGTGATCTTCTTGCGGATCTTCGGCGTGAGAATGCGGTCCTTGTGCGTGGCGTAACCCCACGCGAAGCGGCCCTTCACGCAGGCGTGGCCTTCGTTGGCCTGACCGTCCTTGTGCGGCACCATGCGCACGACCTCGTTGCCCTTCATCTCGGCCTTGAACGAGCAGCCCACGCCGCAGTAGGCGCAGGTGGTGATCTTGGCGTGCTCGGCTTGGCCGAGATGGATGACCGACTTTTCCTGCAGCGTTGCCGTGGGGCACGCGGCCACGCACGCGCCGCACGAGACGCACTCCGAGTCCATGAACGGCTGGTCCTGACCGGCCGAGACGCGCGCTTCGAAGCCGCGCCCCGAGATCGTGAGCGCGAACGTGCCCTGCGTTTCCTCGCAGGCGCGCACGCACCGGTTGCAGACGATGCACTTCGAGGCGTCGTAGGTGAAGTACGGGTTCGACTCGTCCTTTTCGCTGTCGAAGTGATTCGCGCCGTCGAAGCCGTAGCGCACCTCGCGCAGGCCCGTCACGCCGGCCATGTCCTGCAGTTCGCAGTCGCCGTTGGCCGCGCACGTCAGACAGTCGAGCGGGTGATCGGAGATGTAGAGCTCCATCACGCCCTTGCGCAACTCCTGCAACTTCGGCGTTTGCGTGCGTACCTTCATGCCGGGCTCGACCGGCGTGGTGCACGACGCGGGGAAGCCGCGGCGACCTTCGATCTCGACCAGGCAAAGGCGGCACGAACCGAACGGCTCGAGCGAATCGGTGGCGCACAGCTTGGGCACGTTCACGCCGCTTTCGGCCGCGGCGCGCATGATCGACGTGCCCGCGGGCACGGTGATCTGCTCGCCGTCGATCTCCAGCGTGACTTCCTGCGCCGATTCGCGGCGCGGCGTGCCGTAGTCCTTCTCAAACATCGGGTCCATCATGATGGGCGGTCTCCTAGGCGGCCTTGGTCGGCAGGTTCGACGGTTCGGCCGCGCCGAAGTCTTCGGGGAAATGGTTGAGCGCCGAGAGCACGGGGTAGGGCGTCATGCCGCCCATCGCGCACAACGAACCGGCGAGCATGGTGTCGCACAGGTCGCGCAGCAGCTTGATTTGCTTGGGACGGTCGCGCCCGTCGATGATCTTGTCCATCACTTCGACGCCGCGCGTCGAGCCAATGCGGCAAGGCGTGCACTTGCCGCACGATTCGATGGTGCAGAACTCCATTGCATAGCGCGCGAGCTTCGCCAGATCGACGGTGTCGTCGTGCGCCACGATGCCGCCGTGGCCGAGCACCGCCCACAGCGCCGCGAAGGCCTCGTAATCGAGCGGCGTATCCCATTGTGATTCGGGCAGGTACGAGCCGAGCGGGCCGCCGACTTGCACGGCGCGCAGCGGGCGGCCCGTCATGGCGCCGCCGCCGTAGTCGTACAGGATTTCGCGCAGCGTCACGCCGAAGGCCTTCTCGATCAGGCCGCCGTACTTGATGTTGCCCGCGAGCTGAATCGGCAGCGTGCCGCGCGAGCGGCCCATGCCGAAGTTCTTGTAGAACTCGGCACCGCGATCCATGATGATCGGCACCGAGGCGAGCGAGATCACGTTGTTGATGACCGTCGGCTTTCCGAACAGCCCCTCGATGGCAGGCAGCGGCGGCTTGGCGCGCACCACGCCGCGCTTGCCTTCGAGGCTCTCGAGCAGCGCCGTTTCTTCGCCGCAGACGTATGCGCCCGCGGCCTTGCGCACTTCGAGATGAAACGTCTTGCCCGAGCCGAGAATGTTCTCGCCGAGATAGCCGGCCCGGATGGCGTTCGCGATCGCTTCGTTGAGCACGTCGATGGAGTGCGGGTATTCGCTGCGCACGTAGATGTAGCCGCGCGTGGCGCCTACGGCGATGCCCGCGATCGTCATGCCCTCGACGAGGACGAGCGGGTCGCCCTCCATCAGCATGCGGTCGGCAAACGTGCCCGAATCGCCTTCGTCGGCGTTGCACACGATGTACTTTTGCGCCGCCGGCGTATTCAGCACCGTCTTCCATTTGATGCCCGTCGGAAACGCCGCACCGCCGCGCCCGCGCAGGCCCGATTCGGTCACTTGCGCGACGATGGCCGCGCCGTCCATGCCGAGCGCGTTGCGCAGGCCGCGATAGCCCGCGTGCGCGACGTAGTCATCGACCGAGACGGGGTCGGTCACACCCACGCGGGCAAACGTCAGTCGCTCCTGCTTCTTGAAATACGGAATCTCTTCGGTCAGGCCGAGCGCGAGCGGGTGGTCGCCGCCGGCGGTGAAGTTCGCGTCGAACAGGCCGGGGACGTCGTCGACGTCGACAGGGCCGTAGGCCACGCGGCCGGCAGGCGTAGCGACTTCGAGCAGTGGCTCGAGCCACAGCATGCCGCGCGTGCCGTTGCGCACGAGTTCGATGTCGATGCCGCGCCGTGCCGCTTGCGCGACGATGGCGGCGGCAACATCATCGGCGCCCAGCGCGAGGGCGGCCGAGTCGCGCGGCAGGTACAGTCGCACCGTGCCCGGCGTTTTGGCGGAGTGGGCGGTTTGGCTCATACGGCTTCCTTGGCGCGGGCGACCAGGCGGTCGAATTTCTCGGGGGTGACGCGCGCGTGCAGCTTGTCGTCGATGGTAATGGCAGGCGAGGTGGCGCACTGGCCGAGGCAGTACACCGGTTCGAGGGCGACGTCACCGCCGTGCGCGTGCATCGCGCAGCCGAGCACGCGTTGCGCATGCGCGAGCAGTGCGTCGGCGCCCATGCTCTGGCACGCCTCGGCGCGACAGATCTGCACGACGTGACGCGGCGGCGGGCTGGTGCGGAAGTGGTGATAGAACGTGATCACGCCATGGACTTCGGCGCGAGAAAGGTTGAGGGCGTTGGCGATGACGGGAACGGCTTCCGGGGGTACGTAGCCGAAGGCGTCCTGAACGTCGTGGAGGATCGGCAGCAGGGGACCTTCCTGAGCCGAATGAGCGTCCAGAATCGCCTGCACCGTCGCGACGGAAAAAGCCTCGCGCATGGCTGATGTCTCCTGTGCGGCGCACCGTGGGGACTGCGCGCCTGAGGGTGTGGTTATGTTGTTGTCCTGCCCCAGGGGCGGGAAACCCATTTGTCACATCCGGCGACGCTGCTCGGGTCTAGCGATCAGCGCGGCGCCGGACGAGCGTGCGGCACATAGCCCCCACCATATGCCGCACGGGCTCGGTTTCCCGCCCCGTTTGCTTACTTCCTCAACCAGCGAACCGGAAAAGCCCGGCTCGAATCCTGCTGCGACCCACACGCCCTTTGGGTGACGGACGGGGCGCCCGGTGCGTCCTTCAGTTCGGTGGCCGGGTGGCGAGCCGCCGTGATCTACAGGACTCCGTATGTGAAACACGATATATCATATACGGTATACGTGCAATAGCGCCGAACGTGGTTTGGCAGCCTCGTTTACCCGCATTGGGAGAGAAATGGCGGCTCGCACGGAAGGTGGGCGCAAATCCCGCGGTGAGGAGCGGGCGCTGGGACGTGGGACGTAGAGGCGAGGGCGGAGGGGGAGAAAGGGGCGGTAGGAGCCGGTAGGAGCCGGGACAAAACAAAGGCCGGTGACATCCCGATGTCACCGGCCCCTTCTTTCCGATGCTACGCGCGAACGGATACCCCGGGTATGCCGGATACGCCGCGCACGCGTCCGATTATTCGAGGAAGTCGCAGTGCTCTTCGACGAAGGCAGCCAGGCCCAGCGTGTGATCGCGCGCCAGCTTTTCGGCAAGCTCCGTGTCGCGCTTTTCCAGCGCGGTGATGATCTTCAGGTGATCGACGATCGAGCGGGCGGCCCGGTCGTTCTGGGCGATCGTCACCTTGCGGATGGCGCGCACATGAATGAACAGATTCTTGATCGTGTTGGCGATCGCCTGCGACCCGCCGAGATTGATCAGCGCCTGATGGAAGTCGATATTCGCATCGGAATACTCTTCGATGTGATCGGTCGGCGGTGCGTTGACGAACTCGTCGAACAGATGACGCAGCTTGGCGATCTCTTCATCGCTCGCATGCAACGTGGCCAGTCGTGCGGACATCCCTTCGAGGGCGGCCCACATCTGAATCATCTCGACGATCTCACGCTTCGTCTTGCGGATGATGAAGATGCCCCGGCGCGGCACCGTGCGCAAAAAGCCTTCCTGTTCCAGCAGGGTCATGGCTTCGCGAATCGGCGTGCGCGAAACGCCAAGCACCTGGATGAGCTGACGCTCGTCCAGGCGAATCTCTTCCTTCTGGTTATAGATGTCGGCGTCGGCGATGGCTTTTTTCAGCAGCGCATACGCCTGATTGCGAAAACTCGTGGTGGTGTCGATCGGCTCCAGCGCGAGCGGAGTCACGCGCGCCGGAGTTGGGGTGATCAGGGACATGCAATAGTCTCCTAGGTATTACGGCCCCGTCAGAGGCGCAATGCTTGCTGCCCCACGATGGTTGCCGGCTTGGTGACGAGTTTACCCGATTCGTTTGCCTGCGTGGTTTCCGCCAGATACGCGTAACGGCCGTTCTTCTCGGCCTTTTCGAGCACCGAAGCGGGCAGGGCGACGAAGAGGTGAACCATCGCGACCCCGGCGGCAAGGGCAGAAGCAAGGGCGATCAAAGTAAGCGCAGCGACGAGCATGATGACACTCCTGATAAACGTTGACAGATTGAAATGTGGGGGAGAACTTGCTTTGCATTGTATGTCGCGCCGCAGCAAGTCTCAAGATATACCACATACCGCATATCAAAATTCATCATTTTTCGGGACGTTTTTTACGCCCCCATGCCGGTCGGCTGCCCGGATTTGTCTCTTTTTCCGATAGTGCTGCGTCGATCAATGATGGCGATGAACCTCCTCGAATGTCCGTCCAGCTTGCATTGATGCAGATTTCGGGACGCCGGTCGCGCATGCGATTTGCGGCACGTTCGGCGATGCCTACGGGGTACGGCAAAAGCGGGTTATTGCGTTGCCGCGAAACCACAGCCGACGGCGCCAAAGGCCGCGGCGTCGACGCGGTTCGCCGACAAGAAACCGGCGGTGTCCGGCAGCGTCGCGAGATCGGCGAACTGACGGGCCGGACAGCGAAAACGACGGCGCTGCGACGATCTGCCGCCTGTTCGCGCCGCGCCTTCGCACGCTGCCTATATATATAGTGCGCCGTGGCGGGGAGTCCTTGCGGCGCCCCCGCCACGGCGCCTGGCGCGCACGGCTTGCCATCGTGATGGCGCCTCATGATGGCGCCTCGTGATGGCGCTTCGTGATGCCGGTGACGCCTGCGATGCTCGCGACGCTGGTGATGCTCGGGGCGTTGGACGCCCGTCGCGCCGCGCTGATGTCGTTATGCCGCTTTCGCGAGCCGTGCCTGGGCGGCGGCGACGGCTTCGGGCTGCGTCATGAATTCGCGCTGCTTGACGAGCGCGAGAACGACATCGAGCGTGGGGGTCGGCACGTTGGCAAGACGCCCCATTTCCTGCACGACCGTGACGAGCGGGTCGATTTCCATGGCGCGGCCGCGCTCGAGATCCTGCAGCATCGACGTCTTGTGGGCGCCCACGGCGCCAGCGCCGTTGATGCGACGCTCGACATCCACGCGGAAGTGCACCCCGAACTTGTCGCCGATCGCCTTGGCCTCGAGCATCATGGCGCGCGCGACGGCCCGCGTGCCCGGATCGCTCGCGATGATGTCGAGCGTGCCGTGCGTGAGCGCCGAGATCGGGTTGAAGCAGAGGTTGCCCCAGAGCTTGAGCCAGATCTCGTCGCGGATATTCTCGCGAATCGGCGCGTCGAGCCCGCCTTCGATCATGAGCTTCGAGAGTTTTTCCACGCGCTCCGTGCGCTCGCCGCTGGCTTCGCCGAGCGGGAACTTGTTGCCGTAGACGTGTTGGATCACGCCAGGCGCCACGACCTCGGTGGCCGGGTAGACCACGCAGCCGATGGCGCGCTCGGGACCGAGTTCGCGCCACTGGCGGCCATTCGGATCGATGCTCTCGAGCGTGCTGCCTTCGAGTGCGCCGCCGTGCTTGTAGAAGTACCAGTAGGGGATGCCGTTCACGGCAGTGACGACCGCGGTGTCCGGGCCGAGCAGCGGCTGCATCGCGTCGAGCACCGATGGCACCGAGTGCGCCTTGAGCGCAATGATCACGTAGTCTTGCGGGCCGAGCTCGCGCGGGTCGTCCGTGCAGCGCAGTTGCGCCACGCGTTCCTCGCCGTCGATGAGCAGCTTGAGTCCGTTCTCGCGCATGGCGGCAAGGTGCGGGCCGCGCGCCACCAGACTGACATCGGCCCCGGCGCGCGCAAGCTGCACGCCGAGATAGCCACCGATGGCCCCAGCGCCATAGATGCAAATCTTCATGAAGTCTCTCCCTCCAATGGTCAATCGAAACCCGGATCGTTATTTATTCTTCTAATACCAAATGTTGTATATCGTATATCACAACCTATCCCACGCCAAGCATTCCAGGACCGGATGCCGTCATGGTTTCCCCGCACAGCGGGGATGAAGCGGGCCACGGATGTGTGAGCCCGACCGCCATGACAAGCCGTGGTGAAAACCCCGTAACGCACGCCCGCGAGTGAATTATTACGGTGTGTTACAGCCACGAAAGCGGGTGGGGGAATCGGGCTTTTTGTGAGTGAAATTCACACAAATATCGTCTTGTGCCCGTTTCAAAAAATTCCAAGGAGCCCTATCTAAAAGGCCTGCGCGCCTTATCCGGCAAGCTTTGCGGATCAGGTTAACTCCTTAGTGTTTTCGCATTGCGTTGTTGCGCCGCTCAGGCCTACAGTGGCGTTACTGTATCTAGCCGCCACTTAGGACAGTGCCTCGCGTGCCGTGGTCGCTTTCGCTGCAATGGACGAAAACGACTGTGGCACGCGAGGTGAGAAACGAGGAAAGCAATAAATTAGTGTTGACTTATATCTGATATATCGTATATTTCGTTCGGTATATTTACGGGAGGCAACGTATCCCGTGAGCATCAGAGAACAAGTCGACGAGGCAATGACCTCGTAAAGCATACCCAGGGGGCGTAGACCCCATCCGGAAGGTGTTGTTGTTGTGAAGCTGCCAAACAACTGAGAACCGATGGAGGAGGTACATAGTGGAGACGACTAATCAACACGGTAAGCAATCCGTGTTCGCGAGCCCTTGGGTTCAGCTCGTGTTCGGCGTGATTTGCATGGCGATGATCGCCAACCTGCAGTACGGGTGGACGCTGTTCGTCAACCCGATCGATGAGAAGTATCACTGGGGCCGTACCGCAATTCAGGTCGCGTTCACGATTTTCGTCGTGACCGAGACCTGGCTGGTGCCGATCGAAGGGTATCTGGTCGACAAGTTCGGCCCGCGCCCGGTGGTGGTCGGCGGCGGGCTGCTGTGCGGTGTGGCATGGGTGCTCAACTCCTTTGCCTCGTCGCTGCCGATGCTGTATTTCGCAGCGGCCGTGGGCGGTATCGGCGCCGGCGCCGTGTATGGCACCTGCGTGGGCAACGCGCTGAAGTGGTTCCCGGATCGCCGCGGTCTTGCCGCGGGCCTCACCGCCGCCGGTTTCGGCGCCGGGTCGGCGCTGACCGTGGTGCCCATCGCCAACATGATCAAGTCGAGCGGCTACGAGAACACCTTCCTGACCTTCGGTCTGGGCCAGGGGATCATCGTGCTGGTGCTGGGTCTGGCGCTGGCCAACCCGCCGGCCTCGATCGAGGCGCTCAAGAAGCTGGCCCCGGGCGCGATGCGCTACAACGCCAAGCCGACGGAAGTCATGCGCTCCCCGGTGTTCTGGCTGATGTACCTGATGTTCGTGCTCATGGCCGCCGGCGGTCTGATGGCGACAGCCCAACTCGGCCCGATCGCCAAGGACTATGGCCTCGATCAGGCGCCGGTCTCGATCCTCGGCTTGACGCTGCCCGCGCTCACCTTCGCACTGGCCATCGACCGCGTGCTCAACGGGGTGACGCGTCCGGTGTTCGGTTGGATCTCGGACAAGATCGGGCGGGAGAACACGATGTTCATCGCTTTTGCGATGGAAGCCGCGGGAATCTACGCGCTGGCCAAGTTCGGTCAGCACCCGGTGGCCTTCGTGATCCTGACCGGCCTGGTGTTCTTCGCCTGGGGCGAGATCTACAGCCTGTTCCCGGCGACCTGCGCCGACACCTACGGCTCGAAGTACGCCGCGACCAACGCGGGGATGCTCTACACCGCGAAGGGGACGGCCGCGCTGCTGGTGCCTTTCTCGAGCGTGATCACCTCGTCGACGGGTAGCTGGCAAGCCGTGTTCATGATCGCTTGCGCCATGAACGCTTTCGCCGCCTTCCTTGCCCTGTTCGTCCTCAAGCCGATGCGTGCCCGCCTGGCGCAGCGTTACGCGAGCGACTACAAGGCGGAATCCGAGCCGATCGTGAAGCCTGCGGACCTGACCCGCAGCACCACGTAAGGCGAACTTCGCAACATGCAAGAGCAGACTGGCTGGCTTGATTAGAAATGTTTGACCGGCGTGCAATCCGCGCCCCGCGGGGCCGGTTGCACGCCCGGGTGAGCAAGTAGAGAAGCAGTACGGGACCAACCCACTAATCGTCAGACAAGACGACGCAACACTGAAACCGGAAAAATTGGAGGAGAGAATTATGTCCATTGCGATGACCGTGCCAGTCGGCAAGGCGGAAAACGACACCGCGGGCGATACGCTCAAAGACAGCAGCCGACACGCGAACATCGTGTCCGAGGCAGAAACGACGGATGGATTTCATCTGGTCATCGATGCCCTGAAAGCGAACGACATCGACACCATCTTCGGTCTGGTGGGGATCCCCATCACGGACCTGGCCCGTCTCGCGCAAGCCGAAGGCATGCGTTTCATCGGCTTTCGCCACGAACAACACGCCGGCAACGCCGCAGCGATTGCCGGCTACATGACCCAGAAGCCCGGCATCTGCCTGACCGTGTCCGCACCGGGCTTTCTCAATGGCTTGACCGCACTCGCCAACGCCACGACCAACTGCTTCCCGATGATCCTCATCAGCGGTTCGAGCGAGCGCGAAATCGTCGACCTGCAGCAGGGCGACTACGAAGAAATGGACCAGCTCAATGCGGCCAAGCCGTATTGCAAGGCCGCCTATCGCGTGCTGCACGCCGAGGATATCGGCGTGGGCGTGGCCCGCGCCATTCGCGCAGCCGTGTCGGGCCGTCCGGGCGGCGTCTATCTGGACCTGCCGGCCAAGCTGCTGGCCCAGACCATCGACGCGAAGAAGGGCAAGGACTCGCTCATCCGTGTGATCGACGCCGCACCGCGCCAGATCCCGGCGCCGGACGCCGTGCAGCGCGCGCTCGAAGTCATCAAGGGTGCGAAGCGTCCGCTCGTGCTGCTCGGCAAGGGCGCGGCATACGCGCAGGCCGACGCCGACATCCGCGCATTCATCGAGAAGACCGGCATTCCGTATCTGCCCATGTCGATGGCCAAGGGCCTGCTGCCCGACACGCATGAGCAATCGGCCGCTGCCGCGCGCTCGTTCGTGCTGCAGGAAGCCGACGTGGTCGTGCTCATCGGCGCACGCCTGAACTGGCTGCTCGCGCACGGCAAGGGCAAGACCTGGGGCTCGGCGCCGAAGAAGTTCGTGCAGATCGACATCTCGCCGACGGAAATCGACAGCAACGTGCCGATCGCCGCACCGGTGATCGGTGACATCGGTTCGTGCGTCTCGGCGCTGCTCGCCGGCGTCGACGCCAAGTGGGTCAAGCCCTCGGCGGAGTGGACCGGCGCGATCGCCGAGCGCAAGAGCAAGAATCTGGCGAAGATGGCCGCCACGCTCGCGCAGAATCCGTCGCCGATGAACTTCCACAGCGCACTCGGCGCCATTCGCGACGTGCTCAAGAAGTATCCCGACATCAACCTGGTGAACGAAGGCGCGAACACGCTCGACTATGCGCGCAGCATCATCGACCAGTACCAGCCGCGCAAGCGCTTCGACTCGGGTACGTGGGGCGTGATGGGTATCGGCATGGGCTTCGCCATCGGCGCGGCCGTGACGAGCGGCAAGCCGGTGGTGGCCATCGAAGGCGACAGCGCGTTCGGCTTCAGCGGCATGGAACTCGAAACCATCTGCCGCTACGAGCTGCCGGTCACCACCGTGATCTTCAACAACAACGGCGTGTATCGCGGCACCGACGTGAACCCGACGGGCGGCAAGGACGTGGCGCCGACCGTGTTCGTGAAGGGCGCGCGCTACGACAAGATGATCGAGGCGTTCGGCGGCATTGGATACAACGTCACCACGCCGGCCGAGCTCACCAAGGCGCTGGAGGAATCCATCGCAGCCGGCAGGCCGGCCCTGATCAACGCGGTCATCGACGAATCGGCGGGTACCGAAAGCGGTCGTCTGACGAATCTGAATCCGCAAAGCGCGGCGATGAAAAAGTAATTCGAGTCAATCAAGGAGACACGACATGAGCAAACCTTTGGAAGGCATCAAGATCATCGACTTCACGCACGTGCAAGCGGGCCCCGCCTGTACTCAGCTGCTGGCATGGTTCGGTGCGGACGTGATCAAGGTGGAACGCCCGGGTTCGGGCGACGTCACGCGCAACCAGCTGCGCGACATTCCCGACGCCGATGCCTTGTACTTCACGATGCTCAACAGCAACAAGCGCTCACTGACGCTCGATACGAAAACGCCGGAAGGCAAGGAAGTGCTCGAGAAGCTGGTGAAGGAATCGGACGTGCTCGTCGAGAACTTCGCCCCGGGCGCGCTGGATCGCATGGGCTTTACTTGGGAGCGCCTGAGCGAGCTCAATCCGAAGCTGATCGTGGCCTCGGTCAAGGGCTTCTCGGACGGTCACCACTACGATGACCTCAAGGTGTACGAGAACGTGGCGCAGTGCGCCGGCGGCGCCGCGTCGACGACCGGCTTCTGGGACGGTCCTCCGACGGTGTCGGCCGCTGCACTGGGCGACAGCAACACCGGCATGCACCTGGCGATCGGCATTCTGACGGCGCTCATCGGCCGCGGCCAGACGGGCCGTGGTCAGAAGGTGGCCGTCTCGATGCAGGACTCGGTCATCAACCTGTGCCGCGTGAAGCTGCGCGACCAGCAGCGTCTGGAGCGCGTCGGCTACCTGGAAGAGTATCCGCAGTACCCGCATGGCGAGTTCACCGACGTGGTGCCGCGCGGCGGCAACGCGGGCGGCGGCGGTCAGCCGGGCTGGGTGCTCAAGTGCAAGGGCTGGGAAACCGACCCGAACGCTTACATCTACTTCACGATCCAGGGCCACGCCTGGGAGCCGATCTGCCGCGCGCTGGGTAAGCCGGAGTGGATCGACGATCCCAACTACGCCACGCCGCAAGCCCGCCAACCGCACATCTTCGATATCTTCGCGACCATCGAAGAGTGGCTGGCCGACAAGACGAAGTTCGAGGCGGTCGACATCCTGCGCAAGTACGACATCCCGTGCGCGCCGGTGCTGTCCATGAAGGAAATCGCGAACGACCCGTCGCTGCGCGCGTCGGGCACGATCGTGGAAGTGCCGCACAAGCAGCGCGGCTCGTACCTGACGGTGGGCAGCCCGATCAAGTTCTCGAACCTCAAGCCGGAAATCACGGGCTCGCCGCTGCTGGGCGAGCACACCGACGAGATCCTGTCCGAGCTGGGCTACAACAAGGAGCAGATCGCCAGCCTGCACGCATCGCGCGCAGTCTGAGTCCGGTCTGAGCAGCAAGGGCGGGTACGCACCCGACGCATCGTCACCCTGCCGGGGCGGCGATGCGGGTGCGGCACGTCCGGTGTTCGCGGGTGCGGGCTCCATGTGGAGTACGCGCCCGTTTTTGTTTTCGGGGCCGCGTTGCCCGTTAATTGATGTACTTTATTGGCATATTTGCCGGTCCGAGTGAACGATAATGGGCCGGCATGCCAATCGCATTCCCCACCATTGTCCTGGAGACATCATGAGCGCATCCGTCGACGTCAATCAGTTGGTGCAGGTCGTGGGCGACGCCATCGTCGTTGCCGACCCGAACAACATCATCACGCTGTGGAATTCGGGCGCCGAGAAGATGTTCGGTTTCTCGAGCGAAGAGGCGCTCGGTCAGCCGTTGGACATCATCATTCCCGAGCGACTGCGCGCGCGTCACAACGAGGGTTATGCGAAGACCATGGCCACGGGGCAGACGAAGTACGGCAGCGATCTGCTCAAGGTGCCGGCCACGCACAAGGACGGCCGCGCCATGTCGATCGCGTTTACCGTAGCGTTGCTGCACGGCGCGGCCGGCGAAGTGACCGGCATCGTGGCCGTGATTCGCGACGAGACCGCGCGCTTCCAGGAAGACCGGCAATTGCGCAAGCGCCTGAACGAGCTCGAAGCGAAGCTCGCCGCCACGGCCGGCTGAGCGCACGGTGTCGCCCATCACGCTCGTGCGGCGCACCTGACGTTCGCCCGGCGCGAGAGCCGCGGGCCCGCGACGACACAGCCACGGCCAAGCACCGAAATGCCGCGTCTTCCCGCAGGGAAGCGCATTGCATTTCGGTGCTTTTTTATTGTGACGTGGCGTGGCTGCGTCTTTAAATATTTTGTATTCAATATATTTAAAAACAATTGCCACCGTCCTGGGAAAGGAACCATGCGCTCTCCCGCTCCCGGACATGCCTCTTAACTGCTGTTAATCCCCGCTACTTCCCGCTACTCCCCGTGCTTCCTGTCACCCCCTGTTAACCCCTGTTAACCCCTAGGCGAAACGAGGTCAAAACGCTGTCGGATTCGCGTGTTGCACTGCGAACGCCTTGTCGGACAAAGGCTTCCCGGGATGTCGGGCTCGTCATGCCGCGCGACGGCAGGGATCACCGGCAATAAAAAGCCGTTGATAAAATATCGTGTATGAAATACCGTATATCACAAGAATGCGTCAGCGATCGCGACGGCGCCTGAAGTGCGGCGACGGCTCTCGCTGAACCGGCATCACCCCATTTGCTTGTCTTGCATACCCATTACATAAACGCCGTCGCATCAGGAGGAGACAAACCATGATGATCGTCGCCAGCATCCGGCGCGAAGCCAGCCCTGCGGATCAGCCGCACGCCATGCGTGCGTGCGCCGCGCATCCCGTCCGACTTTCGATCCGTGTTTCGATCCGTGTGCCGGCCGCCGCGGCCGCAACCCTTTGCTGAGCGGAGACGACCATGGGTAAAGCACTCGAAGGCGTTCGCATTCTCGATTTCACGCACGTCCAGTCCGGCCCGACGTGTACGCAATTGCTGGCATGGTTCGGCGCCGACGTGATCAAGATCGAGCGGGCGGGGCACGGCGACGTCACCCGCGAGCAGCTGCGCGACATTCCCGATGCGGACAGCCTGTACTTCACGATGCTCAACAGTAACAAGCGTTCGATCACGCTCGATACGAAGCACCCGGAAGGCAAGGCGGTGCTCGAGCGAATGATTCGCGATTGCGACGTGCTGGTGGAGAACTTCGCGCCGGGTGCGCTCGACCGCATGGGCTTCACCTGGGAGCACATCCACTCGCTCAACCCGCGCATGATCGTGGCGTCGGTCAAAGGCTTCGGCCCCGGCCCGTACCAGGACTGCAAGGTCTACGAAAACGTGGCGCAGTGCGTGGGCGGTGCGGCGTCGACAACTGGCTTCGACGACGGCCCGCCCATGGTGACCGGCGCGCAGATCGGCGATTCCGGCACGGGACTGCACCTGGCGCTGGGCATCGTCACGGCGCTCTATCAGCGAACGATGACCGGCAAGGGCCAGCGCGTGCTGACGGCCATGCAGGACGGCGTGCTGAACCTGTGCCGCGTGAAGCTGCGCGATCAGCAGCGTCTGGAGCGCACTCGCGTGATGGAAGAATACCCGCAGTACCCGAACGGCACGTTCGGCGACGCGGTGCCGCGAGCGGGCAATGCATCGGGCGGCGGACAACCCGGCTGGATCCTCAAGTGTCGCGGCTGGGAGACCGACCCCAACGCCTACATCTACTTCATCACGCAGGCGCCCGTGTGGGGCTCGATCTGCAAGGTGATCGGCAAGCCCGAGTGGGTCGAGCATCCGGATTACGCCACGCCGCGTGCGCGCTTGCCGCGCCTGCGCGAGATCTTCGACACGATCGAGCAATGGACCATGACGAAGACCAAGTTCGAAGTCATGGCGATCCTCAACCAGTACGACATTCCGTGCGGTCCGATCCTGTCGATGAAGGAGATCGCCGAGGACATGTCGTTGCGCGAGACCGGCACCATCGTCGAGGTCGATCACCCGCAGCGCGGCAAATACCTCACCGTGGGCAACCCGATCAAACTGTCCGACAGCCCCACGCACGTGGAGCGCTCACCGCTGCTCGGCGAGCATACGGAAGACGTGCTGGCGGAGTTCGGCTACAGCCCGCAGCAGATCGCCGCGTTGCGCGAAGTCGGCGCGGTCTGAGCCGCGCCCAATGGAATCAAGACACCGCGCCCGGCGCGCGCACGGCAGACGTTGCCGCGCCACCGGGCCGTCACCGGAATGGCAAACGCATGAAACTCTGGACTCGCTTCAAAACCGCGCATGGGCGCATCGGCTTTGGCCTGCTGCAGGGCGATCAGATCGCCGAACACCGCGGCAATCTCTACGATCAGCCGGTGCCGACGGGCGCGACCGTGGCACGCGACGCGGTCGATCTCCTGTGCCCGTGCGAGCCCACGAAAATCGTGGCGCTCTGGAACAACTATCACGCGCTCGGCGCGAAGCTCGGCAAGGCCGCGCCCTCGCACCCGCTGTTTCTCATCAAGCCCGCCACCTCGCTCGCCGGGCCCGACGCGGTGATTCGCCGTCCCGCGTCGTATGCGGGAAAGATCGTCTTCGAGGGCGAACTCGGCGTGGTCATCGGCAAGCAGGCGAGCAACGTCAGCGAGCAAGCCGCGCGCGACTACATCCTCGGGTACACGCTGGTCAACGACGTGAGCGCCGTTGAGATCATCGAGCAGGACGGCAACTTCGCACAGTGGACGCGCGCCAAGGGCTTCGACACGTTCGGTTGCCTCGGGCCGGTCATCGCGCAGGACTTCGACTGGCGCGAAGCCGAGCTCGTCACGCGTCTGGACGGCGTCGAGCGTCAGCGCTACCCGCTCGCCGACATGATCTTCAACCCGTGGCAACTCGTTGCCCGGATCTCGCAGGACATGACGCTGTTGCCCGGCGACGTGATCGCCGTGGGCACGTCCATCGGCGTGGGTTCGATGAAGGAAGGCGCGCTGGTGGAGGTGAGCATCGACGGACTGGGCACGCTCGCCAACCGCATGGGCGGCTGAGGTCGCCGCCGGAGACAGCCGGGCACGCCGGGCATGGGGGGCGGCAACAGCGCAAGCGATTTCACGGTGGTCGGCCGGGGTGGCAATGGCCTGAGTCGATCGCCCTTTTTCATTCGGCAG
This sequence comes from Pandoraea nosoerga, assembly GCF_902459585.1. GTDB lineage: Bacteria > Pseudomonadota > Gammaproteobacteria > Burkholderiales > Burkholderiaceae > Pandoraea > Pandoraea nosoerga. The sequence goes on along the minus strand of NZ_CABPSC010000021.1, from coordinate 2,051 downwards.
GCGGCGCACGACGTGCGTGGTATTGCGTGGTATTGCGCAGTATTGCGCGGTATGGCGCGGTCTGCCTTGGGACTGAGCCCGGCGGGCCGGCAACGTCGTTCACGGCGCCGGCGGCGGCACGGGACTCTTGTAAGCCATCATGCCGTCGATCAGCGCGGCGCCTTCGGCGAGCAGGAACTCCCGGAACGCGAGCGCGACCGGCGGCAGGCGCTTGCTGCGCCGATGCACGACGTACCAGCTTTGCCAGGCTGGAAAGCCTTGCACGTCGAGCACCGCCAGTTCGCCCGTGCGCAGTTCCATGCCGACCGTGTGCGCCGACAGGAAGCTGATACCCATGCCCGCGATCACGGCTTGCTTGATGGTCTCCGTGCTCGAGATCTCCATCGCGATCTTCAGTTGCTGGGTGCGATGGCCGAAAGCGTCCTGCAGCGAGTTCCAGGTGTCGGAGCCGCGCTCCCGGCTGATGAACGGCTCCTGCGTGAGCCGCGAAAACGGGATATGCCGCTCGCCGGCGAGCGGATGGTCGGGGGGCGCGACGATGACGTATGGGTGCGGCGCGAACGCCTCGTTGATCGTGTCGACTTCGTGGGGCGGACGCACCATGACGGCCAGGTCGGTGAGGTTCTCGGTGAGCTGATGCAGCAGTTCCTCGCGGTTGTGCACGGTGAGGTTGAGCGTGACGCCGGGATGCCGCGCGGTGAACGCCGCGAGCAGGCGCGGGAAGAAGTAGTCGCCCGCGCTGATCACGGCCACGTTGAGCTTGCCGCCGGTAATGCCCTTGAGGTGGTCCATCGCCTCTTCGGTCTCGCGAAAGAGCGCAATGATCGCGCGGCTGTAGTGGAGCATTTCGGTGCCCGCCGGCGTAAGGAAGATCTTCTTGCCGAGTTGCTCGAAGAGCGGAAGTCCGGCGTGTGTCTCGAGCTGCTTGACCTGCGTCGAGACGGCCGGTTGCGTGAGGTGCAGTTCTTCGGCGGCGCGCGAGAAGCTCAGGTGGCGCGCCACCGATTCGAAAACTTTCAACTGGCGGAGCGTGGCGTGTTTCATGCGACGAGGACCAGAGAGGGATAAGGGTTCAAGAGTTGCGAGGCGCGTGCGGCGCAACGCGGACCGCCAGCGGTGCGTGCCTGGGAAAGTATAAGTAATCGTAGATGATTTGCATAATTAACTTTAACTGTCTTTTATGGATCGGGCTGCGTAATCTGCAATGGCAGCCCGCGAGAACGTGATGTGACAGCAAGGGGTGGCGAAGGCCAAACCCAGCGAGCGCGGGGCAACGTGTTCTGGAGATGATCACTGTTTTGGGAGAGCGCCATCATGTCTGTCATCGAAACGCATATCAAACCCGCCGCCCTGGCACCGGTTGCCAACGCCCATCTGCATGCGTTCAACAACGCATTTGTCGAACTGGGTCTCGACTGGTATTGGGATCACTCGACGTACACCCGTTTGCTGCACCTCACGGGCAATCAGGATTTGCCGCTGGCGTATCTCGAAGGCGCTTCGGCGCAGGCGTTGCGCATGGCCGAGCTGACGCTGATCGGCGCTTACCTCGACGGTCATCAGCCGCACCTGCTGCGCGCCTACGAGCCGGAATTCCTGTGCGATCTGATTCACTGCACGAAGGTGCGCTGTTTCGAAGCCGCCAATGAAGGCCGTTCGATGCAGCCGCCGCGAGCCGCGCTGGCCTGAGTTTTACAACACCACAGGGGCTCAGACCCCGAGACAATAACTATGCATATTGGCATTCCAAAGGAGACGGTCGCCGGCGAAACCCGCGTCGCGGCCACACCGGAAACGGTGAAGAAGCTGGTGAGCGCAGGGCATCGCGTCACCGTCGAGCATGGTGCGGGCGAGGCGGCGAGCGTGCCCGACGCGGCGTATGTTGCCGCGGGCGCGTCGAGCGGCAGCGCGGCCGACGCCCTGGGCGCCGAACTGGTGCTCAAGGTGCGGGCGCCGTCGGTAGCGGAGATCGCGCAGATCCCGCGCGGCACGGTCGTGGTCGGCATGCTCAACCCGTTCGACGCGCAGAACAACGCCCGCATGGCCGCCGC
>NZ_CABPSC010000020.1 GCF_902459585.1 Pandoraea nosoerga | reverse complement strand
GCAACGCCTTCGCGGCGCCGCTGCGCCTCGCGCACCGCCTGCGCGGCGGCGGACTGCGAGCGCGCCAGCCGGGCCAGCGGCGCCTGCTGCGTTTCGATCATGTCGACCAGCGCGCGCTTGTAATCGGCACGGTTCTGAAAGCTGTGCGCCCGCGCGCGCGTGTCGCCGATCGCCACGGCGCGATACAACTGCGTGAGTTGCGCGACGTTGCGCGAGAGCCGCATCTGTCGCTCGGCAAGCAGGCGGCCCTCGCGCTCGGCGGCCTCGAGTTCGCGCTCTCGCACCGACAGCAGCGCGTACAGCGCTCGCGAAGGTTTCGGCGTCATCGGCACAACGCCTCCAGCCGCTCGCAGAGCACCTCGAACGCGCTGCCGTCCTGCGCACCGTCAGGAGCGTCGCCGTCGCGCTGACGCAGAAACTCGCACATGGCCGGATACCGCGACACGGCCCGGTCGGTTTCGGCATGCGCGCCGGGCACGTAGGCGCCCAACGCGATCAGATCGCGGACCTGCCGGTACGCGTGCCACTGCGCCTTGAATGCATTGGCCGCACCGGAGTGGCGTGCGCCGACCACATGCGTCATGCAGCGGCTCACCGACGCGCCGACGTCGATCGCCGGGTAATGGCCCGCGTCCGCCAGTTCGCGCGAGAGCACAATGTGACCGTCGAGCACCGCACGGGCGGTGTCGACCACGGGGTCCTGCAAGTCGTCACCTTCGGCGAGCACGGTGTAGATCGCGCTCAGACTGCCTTCGCCGGCGCCATTGCCCGCGCACTCGACCAGCCGGGGCAGGCGCGCGAACACCGACGCCGGATAGCCGCGCGCGGCAGGCGCCTCGCCGAGCAGCAGCGCCACCTCCCGGCACGCCATGGCGTAGCGCGTGAGCGAGTCGACGAGCAGCAGCACGTCGTGGCCCGCATCGCGAAAGTGCGCGGCAATGGCGTGGCAGAGCTCGGTGGCCTTCATGCGCTGCGCCGGCGGCGCATCCGCCGGCGCAGCGACGACGATGGCCCTCGCGAGCCCCGTCTCGCCGAGCGTTTGCGTAACGAACTCGCCCACTTCGCGCCCACGCTCGCCGATCAGCCCGACGACGACGATCTGCGCTTCGGTGCGCCGCGTGATCATGCCCAGCAGGACACTTTTGCCCACGCCGCTGCCCGCGAACAATCCGACGCGCTGCCCCTTGCCTAGGCTCAGCAGTGCGTCGATCGCACGCACACCCACCATTAGCGGCTCGGAAACGGCGCGCCTCGTCAACGGCGAAGGCGGCGTGCAGCGCGTGTCGAGCCGCACCTCGCCGCGCAGGGCCCCCTTGCCGTCGAGCGGCTGGCCGAAGGCGTCGATAACGCGCCCGAGCCAAGCGGCACCGATCTCCAGCGACTGCCCGGCCGCGCCGGGCAGCACGCGCGCGCCCGGCACGATGTCGGCCACGCACGCATAGGCGAGCAGCTGCAACGTGCCGTCGGTGAAGCCGACCACTTCGGCATCGGCCCAACGCCCTGCCGCCGTTTCGATGCGGCATTGCTGGCCGAGCGCGAAGCGCTGTCCCCGCGCTTCGAGCACCACGCCGTTGGCCCGGGTGACGAACGCCATGGGGCTCGCCAGCGCGATCTGGTCATTCATTGCGGCACCTGCATGGCAATCGGTTCAGTGCCGGCAATCGACGCGTCGACCCATTCGCCCAGCCGCCGACGGACGACTTCGCGCACGGCCGACTCGCGGCTTTCGCATCCGGCGTCGTACCAAAGGCCGCCGACGTCGACGCGGCTCTCGCCTCGCGGCAACGACGCATCGGCCACGATCCGCCACGCCGCGCCTGGCGCCTGCGCCCCGACACGCGCGGCGAGCGCTCGCGCGTCTTCCGGGTTCACGTACACGGTAACGTCGCCATCCGCGCCCAGTTGCCCGACCAGATGCCGCACGACGTTTGCGATCTCGGGCGCTGCCGTTTGCAACTCCCGCTGCACGACGGTCTTCACGGCGCGCGAGGTCGCTTCCGTCATCGCGTCCAGCGCGCCCGCGGCCAGACGCGCGCGCACTTCGTCGCAGGCCGCCTGCAGCGCGGCCAGGGGCTGCGCGATGGCGTCGAGCTCTTCGCGCAGGCGCGCCGCGTAGGACGCTCGCAAGCGGGTTTCGGCCGCCTGTTCGCCCTCGGCGAGCCCGGCGTCGAATGCCGCCTGCCAGACGGTTTCACGGGCCTGGGCCTCGCCATGCGCCACGCCTTCGGCGTAGGCCTGCGCGCGCACGGTCGCCATGTCGGGCTGCACCGGCAACCAGCCACGCTGCGCCGCTGCGTCGGCCTTCGTGCCGAAACGGTGCGGCTTCATTCCAGCACCTCGCCGTCGGCCAGACGTAGCGTCATGTTGGCCTCTCGCGCCCGCGTGCGCAGCGTGGCCATGATCTCCGTGCGCGCCGCTTCGACGCGCGCCGCGGACACCGCGCCCAAACGCTGCATAGCCTGCGTGAGCGCATCTTCCTGAAGACGCGACATGCGCTCGCGCACGGCCTGGCGCAATCGCGCGTCCGTGCCCTTGAGCGCCGTGGCCCACGTCTCGGTCGACACGTCTGCCACGGCGAGATCGATGACTTCGGGCGGCTGGTAGGCAAGGATGTCGAAGCCGTACATGCTCGCTTCGACGGTCTCGGCCAACGACGCGTCGTGCGCGCGCAGCGCGTCCATCAACCGCTTCTGCTCGTCGGGCACGTGGCCGATGATCTGCGCGGCGAGCCTGGCTCCCTGCACGTCGGCGCTGTCGGCCGAAAGGCCGGCCAGACACCGGTCGGCAATCACCTCCAGATCGGCCAGCAATTCACGATCGACGCGCGTGAGCTGCGCCATCTCGAGCAGCAACGCCTCCTGCTGCGACGCGGGCAGCGCGCGCAGCAGCCGGCCCGCGAGATCGGCCGGCAGATAGGCCAGCAGCAATGCCTGCATCCGGTGATGCTCGCGCGAGAGCACGTCAGCCAGCCTGGCCACGCTTACCCATTGCAGCCGCGCGAGTTTCGGCCGCACGCGGTCGCCATAGATGCCGTCGAGCACGTTGCTCGCAATACCCTCGCCAAGCGCGGCCGAGAGCGAACGCTCGAGGTACGCGCGCGGCGCCGCGCTGGCGCCGCCGTGCTCGGTGCAGGCGTCCAGAAACTGGTCGACGATGGTCTGCGCGTCCTGCTTCTTCACGCTGCCGGCCCGTGACATGGCGTGCGCCACGCGCAGGAGTTCATCGGGTGCGAGCTGCGCCATCACGGCGGCCGCGGCGGTCTCGCCCATACAGAGCAGCAGGACGGCGGCGCGATCGACGCCATTGATTTGCGTCAGCGCACAAGTGTCAGCGGGATGCAGCATGCGAACCAATCCAGTGTTTGATGATTTGCGCGACGCGCTCGGGCTCGCCGGCCGCCAGCGCGCTCAGGCGTTCGAGCTTGCTGTCGAACGAGGTGTCCGACGCGCGTGGCGAATCGGAGGCGAAGGCCGGCAGCGCCGCCTGTTGCGCGACGAGTTCGGCCTCGCGACGCTCGCGCTCGAGAACCTCGGCCGCGGCGGCCTGGGCGGCCGCCTTGCGCCGCCGCGCCCGCCGCGCGAGCACCGCCCACGCGCTCAGTGCGACCAGGAGCAGCGTTCCAAGCGCGATGGCAACGTATTGCTTTTGCGCATCGGTCAGGAGCAGCGCGCCCGGCACGGCTTCCGACGCCCCGAAAGGCGCCACGCCCGCCGACGGCGCAAACGGCATTGCGCTCACGACCAGCGTGTCCCCACGCTGCGCCTGGATGCCGACGCCGGCGCGCAAGGTGCGCTCCAGCTCCGCGAGCGCCTCGGTCGTCCAGCCGTTGCCGCCCGGCGCGGCCTGCGAGTCGACCACGACGGCGACATGCAGTTGACGCACGCGCGGACGCTGGCGCTTGGTCTGTGTGATCGATCGGTCATACGCGAATTGACGAGTGGAGGACATGGTGCGCGTCGCACCGCTCTCGCCGCCCAGCAGCGGCGCCGCGTCGACCGGTCGGTTGCTCATGGCGCCCGGCACGCCGCCGACGACGGCGTCGTCGTCGCGGGCTTCGCGCAGGGCTTCCTGCGTCACGCGCGGCTCGGCGCCCAGCGCTTCGGTGGTGTTCGAGACGACGTCTTCGTCCAGATCCACGCTGACGCTCGCGCGGTACCTGTCGGCGCCGAGAATGCCCTCGAGCAGCGCGCGCACGTTTCGCAGCGCGTCGTCGCGCGACCGGGTGCGCGCTTGCGCGTCGCCATGCATGGCCTCGTCGAGATCGAGGTTCGCGCTAAGCGGCGTGCCGTGCTGGTCGACGATGGACACGTCCTGCGCCGCCAGACCGTTCACGCTGCCCGCTACCAGCTTCACGATGGCGCTCACCTGCTGCGGTGTGAGTTTCTGGCCGGGGCGTACCGAAACCAGCACCGATGCGCTCGCCGACGCCTTCGTGTTGGTCACGAACGACGTCTGCGGCGCGAGCGCGATGTGGACGCGCGCGGCGTCCACCGCGTCGATCGACATGATGGTGCGCGACAACTCCCCCTCGAGGCCGCGACGAAAACGCACGTCCTGCACGAACTGGCGCACGCCCAGGCGCTCGTCGCGGTCGACCAGCTCGAGCCCGGGCGGCAGCTCCGGTGTCACGCCCCGGGCGGCAGCTCCGGTGTCACGCCCCTGGCGGCCAGTGCGAGACGCGCACGGCCGAGCCGGTCATGCGGCACGAGGATCGCGCCGGTCTCGGGATGCATGCGAAACGGGATCTGCTCGGCGTCGAGCACGCCGGCGGCCTGCTCGACCGAAATGCGCTGGTGCTGGCCGAAGAGCGGCGCGTAGCCCGTGTCACGGGCGTACCACGCAACGGTCGCCGCCGTGATGGCGCCGGCCGCGAGCACGATCGGCAGCGCACCGCGCAGCTGAGCGCCGACGCCTGGCGTCTGTGCGCGCCACGTCTGCCAGCGCTGTCGCGATCGCGTACCGACCTCGCCCAGAGTGCGCAAGAAGTTGTCGAATCCCATATGTCCGTTCACCTGACCGGAGCGACGCGGAACGAAGTCCCGCGGCCGTCATCCGGCGAATACCTGGCCGACGCGCGACGCGAGAAGCACGGGCGTCGTGTGTCGATTGAAGGAGCACATGTTGACGACGAATTTGCCAACTATCGAAAAACTCCACGCGCTTTGGGCATCGTCCGCATGGAAATGACGGATTTAAGCGAAATCCCATTAACGTGTGCGCAAAACCCATGGCACGCATGACGGATATGACAAAGCCCTCACGCGCAACACGCGTGAGGGCTTCGTTGAGTCATACGAAAACTGCGTCGAGCGCCCGGCCGAAACTCGTGTGGCCCCGGCGGGGCGGGCCGCCCTGCCGCTGCCACTCGGTGTCAAGCGGCGATGGCTTCCGGCTCGCTGGCCTCGTCCTCGACGGAACTGAGCATGAGATGCTCGAACGCGCCAAGCGCGGCCTTCGCGCCCTCGCCGAGCGCAATCACGATCTGCTTGAACGGCACGGTCGTCACGTCGCCCGCGGCGAACACGCCCGGCACCGACGTCGCCCCCTTGGCATCCACCTCGATTTCGCCGTGGCGCGAGAGCGCGAGCGTGCCCTTGAGCCACTCGGTGTTCGGCACGAGACCGATCTGCACGAACACGCCCTCGAGTGCGAGCGTGTGCGACTCGCCCGACGCGCGATCGACGTACACGAGACCATTCACCTTCTGACCGTCGCCGGTGATCTGGGTCGTCTGTGCGTTCATCAGCACGCGCACGTTCGACAGGCTGCGCAGCTTGCGCTGAAGCACTTCATCCGCACGCAGTTGCGTGCCGTACTCGATCAGCGTGACTTCGTCGACGATACCGGCAAGATCGATCGCGGCTTCCACGCCGGAGTTGCCGCCGCCGACCACGGCCACGCGCTTGCCCTTGAAGAGCGGACCGTCGCAGTGCGGACAGTAGGCCACACCGCGGTTGCGGTACTCGCGCTCGCCGGGCACGCCGATTTCGCGCCACCGCGCGCCGGTGGCCAGTACGAGCGAACGGGCCTTGAGCACCGCGCCGCTGGCAAGATGCACTTCGTGGATCTTGCCGGGCACGAGCGCTTCCGCGCGTTGCGTATCGATCACGTCGACGTCGTAGGTCTTCACGTGCTGCTCGAGCGCCATGGCGAACTTCGGCCCTTCCGTGTGCGTGACGGAGACGAAGTTCTCGATGGCCATCGTGTCGAGCACCTGACCGCCGAAGCGCTCGGCGAGCACGCCCGTCGAGATGCCCTTGCGTGCGGCGTAGATGGCCGCCGCGGCGCCGGCAGGGCCGCCGCCCACGATCAGCATGTCGTAGACGGGCTTGCTCTCGAGCGCCTTCGCCGCGCGCGCGCTCGCCCCGGTGTCGAGCTTCGCGAGCAATTCCTTCACGCTGCTGCGGCCCTGCGTGAACGACTCGCCATTGAGGAACACCGTCGGCACCGCCATCACCTGACGCGCCTCGACCTCGCCCTGGAACAGCGCGCCGTCGATCGTCACCTGCTGGATGCGCGGATTGATGAGCGCCATCACGTTGAGCGCCTGCACGACTTCCGGGCAATTCTGGCACGACAGCGAGATATAGGTCTCGAAGCGCAGGTCGTCATCAAGCGCCCGGATCTGCGCGATGGTGTCGTCATCGAGCTTGATCGGATGGCCACCGACCTGCAGCAACGCCAGCACCAGCGACGTGAACTCGTGCCCCATCGGCAGCCCGGCGAAACGGATGCGGGGGGCCTCGCCCGGCGTGCCGATGGCGAACGACGGACGGCGCTCGTTCGCGTCGTCTCGCGCCACCACGGCGATGTGCGGCGAGAGCGGCGCGATCTCGTCGACGAGCGCCTTCATCTCAAGCGCCTTCGGGCTGTCGTCGAGCCACACGGCGATCTCGATCGGGCGCGTGACTTTCTGGAGGTACGTCTGCAATTGAGCTTTGAGGTTCGCGTCCAACATGGCGTGTATCCGTCTCGATAGGGTGAACAGGGGCCGCCGCGCCGGCCGGGGCGGGCGCAGGCAGGTGTCGTGAATTCGGAAAGGGTGCCGGCGCGACAGGTTCAGGGGGGCCGCGCGCCGGCGGGGACGCCGCTCTGTGACGGGAGCGGCGTTTGCTGCAGTGAAGCGGTAGCGCTTAGATCTTGCCCACCAGGTCGAGCGAGGGGCTCAGCGTTTCAGCGCCCGGCGTCCACTTGGCGGGGCACACTTCGCCCGGATGCGACGCCACGTACTGGGCAGCCTGCACCTTGCGCAGCAGTTCCTTCGCGTCGCGGCCGATGCCGTTGTCGTGGATTTCGCACAGCTTGATCTCGCCCTCCGGGTTGATCACGAACGTGCCGCGCAGCGCCAGGCCCTCTTCCTCGATCAGCACGTCGAAGTTGCGCGAGATGGCGAGCGTCGGGTCGCCGATCATCGGATACTGGATCTTCCGGATCGTGTCCGACGTGTCGTGCCAGGCCTTGTGCGTGAAGTGAGTGTCGGTCGAAACGCTATAGATCTCGACGCCCAGCTTCTTGAACGCTTCATAGTGATCGGCCAGATCGCCGAGCTCGGTCGGGCACACGAAGGTGAAGTCGGCCGGGTAGAACACGACCACCGACCACTTGCCCTTCAGGGTCTCGTCGGTCACGGTCGTGAAATCGCCATTGTGATAGGCGGTGGCTTTGAACGGCTTGATCTGGGTGTTGATGATCGGCATGTCGTTGTCTCTCTGACGGGGTGGAAAGTGTTGACAGTATGCCGAACACTATCGGTCAAATAAAATTGATTATAAAAATCTATGTCATAACGTCACGCTATCGGCGGCGATGGCCTGACGACCATCGGCGAGGGTCTCGCCTGCCGCGCCCCGGCCGAGACGAGTACACAGGACCGACGCCCGCGCGCGAGGCGGCGCGTCGGTCTGTCAGTCAGCCAGTGGCGATTTTCGGGGGATGGCGCCGGCGCGCGTCAATGCGGCTGAGAGGCCGCCTCGGATCGGCAATCGTCGGCGCGGCACGAGGGCGGTGCCCCGCGCGCGTGCGTGGCAGCCCCGGACGACGTGCCCTGACGTCCGAAGCCGATCTGCTGGAATACGCCACCGCCCAGTTCGACACCGGTGGCGTAGTGATAGGCGGCAACCGTGGAGCCGAGTGCCACCGATAGCAACAACAACGTTCCCGTGCGCCAGCGGCGCCGGAGCGTGGAAGCCATGTCTCCTCCCTGTCAGAGGTCGGCCCGCTCGGACGACGCTTGTCACCGATGCACCGGTAGCAGGCGGCCAGCACATCGCGTGGTCTCGGCGGGGATCGAGTTCCAGTCACTGCTGAGTCTCGTTTTTTCGCGATTCTGCACGCACAACGCGCGGTTTGTCACCCCGACTATCCCTAAGCCCCCCAGATATATCGCAATATGATATGTTTTTCGGTTTTCGGACTCTCGCCGTTCCGTCATGTCGCAGCCGCCTTCTTCACCCCGCCCGGCAGCACCCTCGCAGTCGCATGATGCTGTCGATGCCGCTGATGCCGCCAACGCTCCGCTCACCGCCGCCGCGTTGACCAAGAGCGATTTCGAAGCGCTCTCCGAATTCCGCTACCGCCTGCGCCGCTTCCTGAACTTCAGCGAGGCCGCCGCCCGCGCGGGCGGCATCACGCCGCAGCAATACCTGCTGCTCCTGCACGTGAAGGGTATACCGGGGCGCGAGTGGGCGTCGATCAGTGAATTGGCCGAGCGCCTGCAGGCGGTCCATCACAGCGTGGTGGCACTCGTGGCGCGCTGCGAAAAGGCGGGCCTCGTGACCCGCCGTCAGAACGAGAGCGACCGGCGCGTGGTGGAGGTCCATCTGTCGGCCGCGGGCGAGGCGTGCCTGTCGTCCCTCGCCGCCCAGCATCGCAACGAGTTGAGCACCTTCGCCGACATCTTCCACATTCGCGGCGTTCACCTGTAATCACCACATCGTCATGGCCTCCGTTCCCAACACCACGACTTCCATGAATGCGCACGCCCATGCGCGCGATTTCACGCGCTCGCCGGGGCTGCCGCGGCTGATCGTGCTGGCGTGCGTCATCGGCTTTTGCGGCGTACCCGCCGCCTGGCTGCTGCTGAATCTGATCCAGGGCTTCACCAACCTGTTTTTCTACCAGACGCTGTCGTTCGCCCCGCGCTCGCCGGCCAACCACACGCTCGGCGCGCTGGTCATCGTGCTGCCCGTCATCGGCGGCCTGATCGTGGGCGGCATGGCCCGTTTCGGCAGCGACAAGATTCGCGGTCACGGCATTCCCGAGGCGATCGAGGCGATCCTGTTCGGCAAGAGCAAGATGTCGCCGCGCGTGGCGGTCCTCAAGCCGTTGTCATCGGGCATCGTGATCGGCAGCGGCGGCCCGTTCGGCGCCGAGGGCCCGATCATCATGACGGGCGGCGCGATCGGCTCGCTAATCGCACAGTACTTCCATCTGAGCGCCGCCGAGCGCAAGACGCTGCTCGTCGCCGGCGCCACCGCCGGCATGACGGCCGTATTCGGCACGCCGGTCGCCGCCGTGTTGCTGGCCGTCGAGCTGCTGCTCTTCGAATGGCGGCCTCGCAGCCTGCTGCCGGTCATCGTCGCATGCGCCGTGGCGGGCTTCGCCCGGCCGCTGTTGCTCGAAGCGGGCCCGCTGTTTCCGATGACGACGCCCGCCGCCGAGCCGATCGCCCTCGTCTCGTGCCTGATCGCGGGGCTGTGCGCGGGCGCGCTGTCGGCCGGCATGTCGCGCGCGCTCTACGCCATCGAAGACGCCTTTCACAAGCTGCCGGTGCACTGGATGTGGTGGCCGGCGCTCGGCGGCATCGCCGTCGGCGTCGGCGGCTATCTGCAGCCGCGCGCGCTGGGTGTGGGCTATGACGTCATCGCCGACCTGCTCGCCGGCCACTTCACGCTGCACGCCGCCCTCGCGCTGCTGCTGGTGAAGGCCGTCATCTGGGCCATCGCGCTCGGTTCGTGCACCTCGGGCGGCGTGCTCGCCCCGCTGCTCATGATCGGCGCGGGCCTCGGCACGCTGCTCGCCCCGGTGCTGCCCGGCGGCGACGTTTCGCTGTGGGCGCTCGTGTGCATGGCGGCCACGCTCGCCGGCGTGCTGGGCGCGCCGCTCACGGCCATCGTCTTCGCGCTGGGCCTCACGCATGACGTCAATGCCCTGCTGCCGCTGCTGCTCACTTGCGGCGTGTCATACGGCATCACCATCTGGATCATGCCGCGCTCGATCATGACGGAGAAGATCGCACGGCGCGGGCGCCACATCCATCGCGAGTACGGCGTCGATCCGCTCGAGCGCCTGCACGTGGCCGAATTGATGACGCGCGAGCCGGTGTCGCTCAGCGCCGACATGACGATCGAAGAGGCCGCGCGGCAGGCCTTCGGCGCCACGCAGATCCACCGCGCGTATCCGGTGGTCGATGCCGCACACGGCGTGCTCGGCATGGTCGATCGGCAGGCGCTGCTGCGCGCGCAGGCGCAGGGCATGCGGACGCTGGGCCAGTTGTACGGCGTGAATCCGCCGCTGGTGGCGTTGCCCTCGGAGACCGGGCGCATCGTGTCGGCGCGCTTCGCCGCGCACCAACTCGAGCGCTTGCCGGTGGTGAGCGACGCCACCTCGCGCAGGCTCATCGGCATCATCAGCCGCAGCGATCTGGTCAAGCCGGCCGAGCACTGGCGCTCGGAAGAAGAGGTTCGCGAGCGCATGCTTCATCTTGGACGCCGACGCAAATAATCGCTGCGCCGGCGCGGGTCGTCCTCGCCATTGACGCGCGCCGGGTCGTTGCCTCACCATCGGGGACTTCACCCCTCACCTGCGCGCACGCTCGCGTGCGCCATTCCCGACGTTGGCGACCATAGCAGCGAGGATGGCAGCGAACATGGCAGCAACGATGGCAGCAACCAAGACTCCCCAGACGCCCCAGACGCCCAAGACGCCGAAGGCATCGACTCGCGCCGGGCGCATCCGCATCGGCGTGGGCGGCTGGAATTTCGCCCCGTGGCAAGGCACGTTCTATCCGCAGAAGTGGCCGAAGCGCCGCGAGTTGGAATACGCCAGCCAGCACCTCACCTCGATCGAAATCAACAGCACGTTCTACGGCTCGCAAAAGCCGGCCACGTTCCGCCACTGGTTCGAGGAGACGCCCGACGACTTCGTGTTCTCCGTCAAGGCGCCGCGCTACGCCACGCATCGTCGCGTGCTCGGCGAGGCCGGCGAATCGGTGGCGCGCTTTTTCGACAGTGGTGTGCTCGAGCTGGGCAAGAAGCTAGGACCGGTGAACTGGCAATTCGCCCCGACCAAGACCTTCGACGCCGAGGACTTCGAACACTTCCTGAGCCTGCTGCCCACGTCAGCCGGCGCCCAGCCGATCCGCCATGCGCTCGAAGTGCGCCACGAGAGTTTCGCCGTGCCGGCATTCGTCGCGCTGGCGCGCAAATACGGAATGGCCATCGTGCTCGCGGGCGACGCCAGGTTCCCCTGCATCCCCGACGTCACCGCACCGTTCGTCTACGCCCGGCTCATGGGGACTCAGGCCCGCTACAAGCTCGGCTACGCCCCGAAGGCCGTGGCCGAATGGGTCGAACGGGCGCGAACGTTCGCGAGAGGCGAAATCCCCGGCGATCTCGAGACGGTGGACGGCGCGCCGCCCGATGCCGCGCAGCGCGACGTGTTTTTCTACGTCATCAGCGGCTTCAAGGAACGCAATCCGGCCGCGGCGATGGCGATGATCGAAACGCTGACGAAAGCCGACGGCGAAGGCGCATAGGCGCTCACGCCATGAAAAGCGGCGCGCTCGAACAGGCGCCGCATCGGGTCCGGCGGGCGCCGCGGCCACCGTCTGGCCGCGGCGTCACACGTCAGTGCATGGCGGCGGAGTTGCGGGCGTCGCTGCCCGGCTGAGCCGACGGCTGGCCCGTCGTGCGTTCCCAGGCGTTTTTCGCAAGCAGCGCGACGGTGGCGATCACGGCCGGCACGGCGAGCAGCGAGAACGTCGCCGAGAAGCCGAGATGGCGGCGCATCAATTCCGCGCCGAGCAGCGCGCCGGCAATGCCGCCGAAGCGGCCAATGCCGAGCATCCACGCCACGCCCGTGGCGCGCCCTTGCGTCGGGTAGAACATGGCGGCGAGCGAGGGCATCGATGACTGCGCGCCGTTCATCGCCGTGCCCGCCAGGAAGATCAGCGTGACCAGCAAGCCGATATTGCCCATCGCCTGCCCGACCGCATACACGAGCACGGCCGTCAGGGCGTAGCCCAGCGCCACGACCTTCTGCGCGTTGAACTTGTCCATCAGCCAGCCGGAGAGGATCGTGCCGATGCCGCCGCCGAGCGGGAACAGCGCCGTGACCAGCGCGGCCCGCTCGATACTGAAGCCCGCGTCCTTGAACAGGATCGGCATCCAGCTCGTGAGCAGGTAGAAGATCACGAGGCCCATGAAGTAAGTGAGCCACAGCATGATCGAGCCGAAGCCGTATTGCCTCGAGAGCACGACCCCAATGGCGGAGCCGGCACGCCGCGGCACCGGTTCGACCACGGTAAAGACGCTCACGTCCTCGAGCGACTCGCCCGAGATGCGCGAGAGAATCCGACGCACGCGCGCGAGCGGTTTCTGACGCACCACGAGAAACTTCACCGACTCCGGCAGCCACAGCACCAGCAGCACCGACAACACCAGCGGCAACACGCCGCCGAGCACCAGCACGCTATGCCAGCCGAAGTGCGGAATCAGCCACGACGCGACGAACCCGCCCACCGACGCACCGAGCGGGAAGCCGCAGAACATCGTATTGACGATCACCGCGCGGCGCGCCTCGGGCGCGAACTCGGAAATCAGCGTGACGGCGTTCGGCATGGCGGCGCCAAGCCCGAGACCGGTCAGAAAGCGCAGCAGCGTGAGCGTCTGGAGGTCCTGCGCGAGCGCCGTCGCGAGACTGGCCATGCCAAAGAAGACGACCGAGAGCACCAGCATCGTCTTGCGGCCGAGCCGATCGGCCAGCGGGCCCGCGAAGATCGCGCCGCCGGCCAGGCCGAACAGCGCCGCGGACAGCACCGGTCCGAGCGAGCCCTTGTCGATGTGCCACTGCTGCACGAGCGACGGCGCGATGTAGCCGATGGCTGCCGTGTCGAAGCCGTCGATGGCGACGATGAAAAAACACAGGATCAGCACCAGCCACTGATAGCCGGAAAACCGTTGTGCGTTGATATAGGCGGGCACGTCCACCGTGCGCGAATGCGTCATGAGTCTGTCTCCTGGGGGCGCGTCGGCCCCGCATGTCATTCCGTTCTTATGTGAACTCGTGTGAGCTGATATGAACTCCGGCGCCCGCGGCAAGGCCCGTGGGGGGACGGGCGCGGCGCGCCCCGCGCCGCGCGGCGGCACCGGATTCTGCCGCTACTGTAAGGGTTTCGCCCGTCCGCCGAAATGATCTTTCGTCAAGCCATCCATAACGGCAGGTTATGCCCCCGGCCGCACCGGCGATTATCGCCGGGGGCGCCGGCACGCCCCCTTGCGCGTCAGGCGAGCGGCAGCCCGACGTAGTTTTCCGCCAGTGTGAGCGACGCGGCGCGCGAACTCACCACGTATTCCAGTTCGGCACGCTGCATTTGCTGGTCGAACGGCGAGGCGTCGTCGAGGCGGTGCAGCAGGCGCGTCATCCAGTAGGAGAAGTGCTCGGCGCGCCAGACGCGCTTGAGCGCCGCCTCCGAATAGCCGCGCAGTCCGGTCTCGTCGTCTCGATGGAAAAACGCGTCGAGCGCCCGCGCAAGACGCCACACGTCCGCCACGGCCAGGTTCATGCCCTTCGCCCCCGTGGGCGGCACGATGTGCGCCGCGTCGCCCGCGAGGAACAGGCGTCCGTGCTGCATCGGCGTGGCCACGAAGCTGCGCATGGCCACCACGTTCTTCTGGAAAATGCGGCCTTCGGTCAGACGCCAGCCGTCGTGGCTCTCGGTGCGCGTGTGCAATTCATGCCAGATGCGCTCGTCGCTCCATTCCTGCGCGCGCTCGCTCGGATCGCACTGAAAGTACATGCGTTGCACCGTCGGCGAGCGCGTGCTGATGAGCGCGAAGCCGCGCTCATGCGCGGCGTAGATGAGCTCGGCCGACGACGGCGGCGCCTCGACGAGCACGCCGAACCAGCCGAACGGGTACACGCGCTGGTATTCCCTGCGCACCGAATCGGGCATGGCCGCGCGGCAAACGCCGTGAAAGCCGTCGCACCCGGCGATGAAGTCGCACGTGAGGCGGCGCGTCTTGCCGCCCCAGGTGAACTGCACGCTCGGTTGCGCGGTGTCGGCGCCGTGCACCGAGACGTCCGACACGTCGAACAGAATTTCGCCCTGCGCCGCTTCGCGCGCCGCGATCAGATCCTTGATGACCTCGTGCTGCGCGTAGACGGTGATGGCACGGCCGGTGAGTTCGGTGAGCGCGATGCGATGGCGCTCGCCGCCGAACGCCAGTTCGATGCCGTGGTGCACCGCACCTTCGCGACGCATGCGCTCGCCCACGCCCGTCTCGTCGAGAATGTCCATCGTGCCCTGCTCGAGCACGCCGGCGCGGATGGTCGACTCCACCGCTTCGCGCGAGCGCGATTCGAGCACGACGGATTCGATGCCCTGCAGGTGCAGCAGGTGGGAGAGCAGCAGACCGGCGGGGCCTGCGCCGACGATGACGACGGGGTAATGGGTGCGCATGGGTTGTCTCCTGAAAGTGCTACGCCCCTGATCGGCGGACGGTGACCGGCGAACGGCGCCGGGCATCCGCGACGAGGAACCACGGGAGCGACCGAAGCAGCAGGGGGCCGGGGCGGATTGCATTTCTCGGTTGCATTGCGCACGGTGCCCTCACCGACGACTGCGCGTAAACGAGCATGTCGAAAGATCGGCTCACGCCTTGTCACCAGGGGCGGATGCGTCATATCTTATGGAGCGCGCGCGTCGCGTTGAATGGATGAATCGACGACTTTCTTGTACTTTTTCGACAACTTCGCCCAAGGGAAAACCAGTATGTCAGTCGCGTCATCCCGGCTGCGCGCGGCGCGCGAGACGATCCCGGAATTCTCGCTGTACGGCGAGTTGACGGAAACGGACAGCGCCGACTTCGTGCACATTGAATGGATCGAGACGCGCAGCCGTCTCTATGATTGGCATATCGACACGCACCGGCATCTCGGACTGTTTCAGGTGCTCGCCATCTTCGAAGGCACGGTCGAGGCGAACGTCGACGACGCGACGTGGGAAGTCGAAGGCCCCGCCGTGATCACGGTGCATCCGTCGGCCGTGCACAACTTTCGGTTCTCGCGCGGCGCCCACGGCTTCGTGCTGACGATGGCGCAGCGCGTGCCGTTCGATGCGGCGCTCGGCGTCGATGCCGACATGGAGTCGCTGCTGAGCAAGCCCTGGCTCTTCACGCTGGGCGACGCCCCGCAAACGCGCGACCGTCTCTACACGCTGCTGGGTCTGATCATGGACGAGTTTTCACGTCCTCAGCTGGGGCACGCGGAAATGGTCGGATGGCTCACGCGCAGCGTACTGCTGCTGCTCGCACGGCTGCACGCTCACCACGACTCGGCAAGCCGTGCGGGCCGCATGGAACTGGAATTGTTCGCCCGCTTTCGCGCACTCGTCGAGACGCACTACACCGAGGCGTGGTCGATTCCCACCTACGCGGAAAGACTGCACGTGACCGAGAGCAAGCTCAATCGGCTGTGCCGGCGCATCGCCGGCAAGTCGGCGTTCGATCTCGTGCAGGACCGGCTCATGCTCGAGGCCCGGCGCAAGCTCATCTACATTCCGGCGCCCGTCTCGCACGTAGCCTATGAGCTCGGTTTCCAGGACCCGGCGTACTTCTGCCGCGTGTTCAAGCGCCACGTCGGCGTCACGCCGTCGGCCTTCCGGCGCACGGCGCAACACGCGCATCTGGGCGACAAGGACTAGGGCGCGCCGCCCAGCAGGAAGGTCAGCAACGCATCGCTCACCGCCGTCGCGCATTCGATGTTCGACAGGTGCGCGCCCGGCACGATCACCTGCGTCGCGCCCGGAATGCGCTCCACCATCGCCGTCGACATCGCGGGGGGCGTAGCCAGATCGTCGGCACCGGTCACGACGAGCGTCGGCGCCTTGATCGAAGCGATCTCGTCGAGCTGGTTCATGTCGCGCACGGCAGCGCACGCCGCGGCGTAGCCCTGCGGCGAGATCGAACGGAACATCGCCTTCATGCGCTCGATGGTCTCCGGTTCGCGCTCGGCATACGCGGGCGTGAACCAGCGCGAGACGACAGCGTCCGCGACCGCGCCCATCCCTTCGGAACTCACGGCGCGAATGCGCGCGTTCCAGCCATCCTCACCGCCGATGTGCGCCGACGAGCAGATGATGGCGAGGCGTGCGAGGCGCTGCGGCGCGTGAATGCCCAGCCACATGCCCGTCATGCCGCCCATCGACACGCCCGCCAGATTCGCGCGCTCGATCTCGAGCGCATCGAGCAGCGCGAGCACGTCGCGCCCCAACTGGTCGATGGTGTAGGGGCCCGGCGTCGCGGACGAGCCGCCGTGCCCGCGCGTGTCGTAGCGGATCACGCGGAATTCGCGCGCGAGCACGTCCACTTGCGGCGCCCACATGTCGAGCGTCGTACCGAGCGAGTTGGAGAGCACGAGCGCCGGCGCGCATGCGTCGCCGTCGATGGCCACGCGCAGCGCGGCGTCGCCGATGTCGATCAATCGTTCCACGGTCATTGCCCTCGCCCCCTCATCCTTGCGCGCCATCGCGCGCGCGGGTGGTGGAACCCGGATCGGCCGCTTCCATTTCCGCGAACACTTTCTCCGCGTCGTGAATCGCCTGATTCGCGGCGGGCAGACCGCAGTACAGCGCGGCGTGCAGGAACAGCTCCTTCATCTCGTTACGCGTCACGCCGTTGTTGAAGGCCGCGCGAACGTGCATGCGGAACTCGTCGCCCCGATTGAGGGCGATGAGCAGCGAGAGCGTGATCATGCTGCGCATGTGGCGCGTGAGGCCCGGCCGCGTCCAGACATCGCCCCAGGCAAAGCGCGTGATGAAGTTCTGGAAGTCGTCGTTGAATTCGTTGCGACGCGTGAGCGTGCGCTCGACGTGCGCGTCGCCGAGCACGGCGCGGCGCACCTGCATGCCGTTGTCGTAGCGTTCCTGATCGTTCATTGGGATGTCCTGCCGGTTGGGGATTGGGGGGCCATCGCGACGTCGGCATGCGCCAGTACACGGTCCACGAACGTCTCGGCGGCGCCCAGATAGTGTTGAGGTTCCGTCAGCCGCGCGAGCGCCTCGGCCGACAGCAGCGCGGTGATGGCCTCGTCCTCGCGCAGCACGTCGAGCAGATGGCGCCGCTGCGCGATCGCATCGCGGCAGCGCGCCTCCACACGGCGATGCGCCTCGAGCCGGCCCATCGATTCGGCCAGCGCCATGGTGACCGCCTCAGCCATGATGAGCCCGTGCGTGATGTCGACGTTCGCGCGCATGCGTGCGGTGTCGACGCTCCACTCCTCGACCAGCGCGCATGCGGCGGCCAGCGCACCGCCGCACAGCATGAGCAGTTCGGGCAGCGTCTCCCACTCGGCGTGCCAGGTGCCCAGCCCGCGCTCGTGATCCTGCTGCATCGCGCCAAAGAGCGTGGCGGCGAGTTGCGGTGTACGGGCGGCGGCGGCCAGGATCGACGCGCAGCCGACCGGATTGCGCTTGTGCGGCATGGTCGACGACCCGCCGCGCCCCGGGCCGGAAGCTTCCGCGATCTCGCCGACCTCGGTCTGCGTGAGCAGCGCCGTGTCGCGCGCGAACTTGCCCAGCAAGCCCGTGAGCGAAGCTGCCCAGCTGCCCACGCGCACAATGCGATCGCGCTGGCCATGCCACGGTGTCGCCGCCTCTTGCAAATGCAGGCGACGGGCGAGCGCCGCCGCGACGGCGGGGCCTTGCGTGCCGAGCGACGCGAGCGTGCCCGCCGCACCGCCGAACTGCACGCATAGCGCCTGCTCGCGCACGCCAGCCAGGTCGGCGCGCGCGCGCAGCAGCGCGTCGAGCGTGCCGGCGAGCTTGAGGCCGAACGTGGTGGGCAGTGCGTGCTGCAGCCATGTGCGTCCGATCATCACCGTCGCGCGATGCGCGCGCACCTGCGCGGCGAGGCGATGGATCAGGCGGTCGAGATCGGCGCCGAGATCGTCGAGCGCGCCGCGCACCTGCAGGACGAGGCCGGTGTCGATGGCGTCCTGGCTGGTGGCCCCCCAATGGACGAAGCGCGCGGCTTCGGCGTCGCGCGCGCTCACGCGGGCGGTCAGTTGCTTGACGAGGGGAATGGCGAGGTTGCCCGCGCGCGCCGCGTCGTCGCGCAACGCCGGCCAGTCGAGCTCGCTCGCCCGGGCGGCGGCGGCAATGGGCGCTACGGCCGCGGCGGGAATGAGCCCCGCGTCCGCTTCGGCACTGGCGAGCGCCACTTCGAAGTCGAGCATGGCCTGCAGGGTGGCGTCGCGCGAAAAGCGCTTGGCCACGGCAGCGCCGCGCAGCAAGGAGTCAAGCAGTTCCGTCATCGGAAATTCGATGTGGTTGATGCGTTGCAAAAATGCGGATGCGGCCGCAGGCCGCCGGCATCGTGCTGCCGACGGCCCGAAGCCGCGCCAGTTTCAGCCTTGCATGGCCGAACTCAGAGATCGAGGAATACCGTCTCCTCGTCGCCCTGCATGCGGATGTCGAACCGGTACGACACGCGGCCGCCGCTCACCTCGCGGCGCGCCACGAGCGTGTGGCGACGCTCGGCCGGCACTTGCCGGAGCACCGGGTCGAGCGCGTTGGCCGCGGCCTCGTCGTCGAAATAGATACGCGTAAACAAGTGATTGAGCAAGCCCCGCATCGTCAGGATCACGTCGATGCGCGGCGCCTCACCCGGGGCGACCGCGCCCGGCTTGATCGTTTCGATGATGAAGCGATTCTCGGGATCGGTGCCCGTGCCGCAGCGGCCCGCACCGGCAAAGCCGGTGCGCGCGATATCGTCCGCGCTCTGCACATAACGCCCGTGGGCGTCGGCCTGAACGATCTCGATGAGCGCGTCGTTGATCGGGTTGCCCGCGCCGTCGAGCACCTGCCCGATCAGGCGGATCGCTTCGCCCTCGGCGCGCTCGGTCGCCACGACCGGCGTAAAGGCGCTCTTGAAGTCATACAGGTATTGCTCGGGCGACAAGCCGTAGGCGAAGTACGGACCGACCGTTTGCGACGGCGTTTGTTTGTATTCGGACATGGCTCAGGACTCCATCGGCGTTTGATCGGCACCGCGCAGCACGATGTCGAACTCATAACCCAGCGCGTACTCCGGCTCGGTGACATCCATCGAGAAGCGCGCGATCAGACGGTCGCGCGCGTGCGCGGGCGTGGCCTGGAAGATCGGATCGTAGGCGAGTAGCGGATCGCCCGGGAAATACATCTGCGTGACCAGACGGGTCGCGAAGTACTGACCGAACACCGAGAAGTGCAAATGCTGCGGACGCCAGGCGTTGTGGTGGTTCTTCCACGGATAGGCGCCCGGCTTGATCGTCAGGAATTTGTAACGGCCCTGCGCGTCGGTCAGCGCACGGCCGGCACCGAGAAAGTTGGGGTCGAGCGGCGCATCGTGCTGATCGACCTTGTGCACGTAGCGGCCGCATGCGTTCGCCTGCCAGAGCTCGACGAGCGTGTTGGGCACCGGACGGCCACCTTCGTCGAGCACGCGGCCCGTGACGATGATGCGCTCGCCGAGCGGCTCGCCGTTACGCACGGCATTGCGCGTGAGATCGCCATCGAGCTCGCCGATGATGCCGTGGCCGTACACCGGCGCGCGCAGGTCGGCCAGGTTCTGCTTGATCGGGACGAGCAGTTGTTTGGGGCCGCGCAGCGCCGTGGACTTGTACCCGCTGTCGATGAGCCTGGGATGCGAATCCCAGTCGCGGGGGCGCAGGACGGTTGTCGTTTTCGACATGGTCTCACTCCATTTTTGTGTTGACGGTCCGGCCAGGCGCCGCGCGCCCGCCAGTTTGTTTTCGACAACTATATCCATAATGAACGGATATATTTATTGACATTTTCTTAGGCTTTTCATAACTTCCCGGCATGGAACGACATCGACTCGACGGCCGGATCAAGCTGCGCCATCTCCAATGCCTGCTCGCCGTGGCGCAACACGGCAGCCTGCAGCGCGCCGCCGAGGCGCTGTCCATTACCCAGCCCGCCGTCAGCAAGACGATTGCCGAGCTCGAGGGGCTCCTGGGCGTGCGCCTGTTCGATCGCGGACGCAACGGCGCGCGGCCGACGGCACAGGCCGAACTGTTCCTGCGCCACGCGGGCGCGAGCGTGAGCGCGCTGCGTCAGGGCATCGACGTGCTCTCGCGAGCGGTCGGCCAGACGGGCGGCGTGGTCGAGATCGCCGTGCTGCCCACGCTGGCGGCGGCCATGATGCCCGGCGTGCTCGCGACATTCCGCCGCGAGTGGCCCGGCATCGTCGTGCAGGTGCATACCGGCGCGAACCAGCAGCTCCTCGCGCAACTGAAGTCCGGACAGGTCGCGCTCGCGCTCGGTCGCATGTCGGACCCGGAGGGCATGGCCGGGCTCACGTTCGAGCACCTGTGCGCCACTCCGCTGTGCGTGGTCGTGCGTGCGTCGCATCCGCTCGCGCAACAGCGCAGCGTGTCGCTCGCCGACGTGGCCGGCTACCATGTGGTGCTGCCACCGCACGGCACGATCCTGCGCCACACGGCCGACAGCTTCCTGCGCGCGCACGGCGTCGGCGCGCTCGACGACTATTCCGAACTGCTGTCGATGTCGCTCGCGCGCGCGATGGCGCTGCACGACGACGTCGTCTGGATCGCCTCGGAAATCACCGTGCAGGACGACCTGGCGCAGGGTGTGCTGTGCGCCCTGCCCTTCGCCATGAAAGGCACCGAGGAGTCCATCGGCATTCTGTGGCGCAACGACACCTTGCCCACCCCGCCGGAGCAAACGCTTATCAGCGCCATGCGCGAGGCCGCTCGCCTGCGCTACGGCATGCCGGGGCTGCGCTGACATCCGCGCCGAAGGTCCGCATCGGGGTAGCCTCGGGGCCCCGCTCTCAGGCCTGTCCTCCAAGTCCGAGCATGCGCGCCGCGTTCGTCTTGAGCAGCAGCGGCCTGACCTCGTCGCGAAAGCCGGCCGTCTCGAAGTCGCGAAGCCAGCGATCGGGCGCGATCAGCGGGAAGTCCGAGCCGAACAGCATCTTCTCGCGCAGCAGCGAATTGGCATACTGGATCAGCTCCGGCGAAAAGTACTTCGGCGACCATCCCGACAGATCGATGTAGACGTTCGGCTTGTGCAGCGCGATGGACAGCGCCTGCGATTGCCAGGGCCACGACGGATGCGCGATGACGATGTTCATGTCGGGAAAGTCCGTCGCCACGTCGTCGAGGTGAATCGGCTCCGAGAACTTGAGCCGCAGACCGCCGCCGCCCGGCATGCCGGAGCCGATGCCCGAATGGCCGCTGTGGAAGACCGCCGTGAGCTTGTGCTCGGCGATCAGTTCGTACATCGGATACGCCATGCGGTCGTTCGCGAAGAATCCCTGCATGGTCGGATGGAACTTGAAGCCGCGCACACCGAACGTCTCGACGAGACGCCGCGCCTCGCGCACGCCCATGCGTCCCTTGTGCGGATCGATGCTCGCGAATGCGATCATGATGTCGGCGTTCTCCTGTGCAAATCCCGCGATCTCCTCGTTCGGAATGCGGCGACGGCCAATGTTCGCCTCGCAATCGACCGTAAACATCACGAAGCCGATGTTGCGCTCGCGATAATGCTCGATGGTCTGCGGAATCGTCGGGCGGCGGTTCTGCTTGAGCACCGTGCCGAAGTACTTGTCGGCGGCGTCGTCGAACGCCTTGCCGAACAGGTCCGGCGGCTGGCAGCACGACACCTCGGCGTGCACGTGCGTGTCGATGGCGACGAGTTTGTCGAGATTCATTCGGCCGTCTCCGGATCGGTCAGTTGTGCCGCGACGATCGCCATCGCGCACCGGGTCTGCGGCAGTTCGAACTTGAGCCAGTAGCGCGCGGCCCGGCACTTGGCGCGATCCGCCCTGCCGGCCGCAACTGCCGCGAGCGCGGCGTGCGCCCACAGTCCCGCCATGGACAGTCCATGCACCGAGCGCATCACTTCGCCCGCCACGCACAGCGCCGCGCGCGGCGACGTCCGCGTCAGCGCGAGCAGCGGTGCCATGAGCTGCGCCCACTCGTCCAGGCAGGCGAGCGCCGCATCGAACCCGCCGAGGCCCTCCAGACGGCGCGCCTCGGCGACTTGCGAGCGCGCCCATGACAGCCAGTGCGACAACGCGGCGCCGTCGTCCTTCGCAATCTTGCGCAGAAGAAGATCCACGGCCTGGATTTCGTTGGTGCCTTCGTAGATCATCGGGACGCGCGCGTCGCGCAGCACCTGCGAGATCCCGGTCTCTTCGATGTAACCGTAGCCGCCGAACACCTGCAGCGCGTCGCTCGCCCCGAGAAAAGCCCGCTCGGTGAGCATTGCTTTGACGACGGGCGTGAGCAGCGCCGCCAGGGCATGGGCCTGCGCGCGGGCCTGCGCGGTCTGGGCGTGATGCGACTCGTCGACGGCGAGCGCGGCCCGATACAGCAACAGTCGCGCGCCTTCGACCGCCACGCGCTGCCCCTCGAGCAGCCGCCACACGGCCGGATGCTGCGCGATGGGTGCATCCGGCGCACCATCGGCCACACGCGACTGCACGCGCTCATGGGCGTGGCGCAGCGCCATGTCGTAGGCGCGCTGCGCGAGGCCGACGCCCGACGCGCCGACATGCAGGCGCGCGGAGTTCATCATCGCGAACATCGCTTCGAGTCCGCGGTTGGGCGCGCCGACGAGATAGCCGATGGCGCCCTCGAACGCCATCGAACACGTGGCGCTGCCGCGAATGCCCATCTTGTGCTCGAGGCCCGTGCAGCGCACGGCGTTGCGCCGGCCGTCGGCCAGCACCTTGGGCGCGAGAAACAGCGAGAGCCCCGCGCTGCCGGCCGGGGCCCCGGGCGTGCGGGCCAGCACCAGATGCACGATATTGGGCGTGAGGTCGTGCTCGCCGCCCGAGATGAAGATCTTCTCGCCGGTGATACGGGCCGTTTCGTGCGCGTCGTCGGCCCATTGCGCACGCGTGCGGATCCGGCCAAGGTCGCTGCCCGCGCCCGGTTCGGTCAGGCACATGGTCGCGAGCGTTTCGCCGCTGACCAACGGCCCGAGCCAGGCAGCCCGCAAGGCCTCGCTTCCGAAGCGATGCACGCACTCGTAGGCGCCATGCAGAATGCCGGGATACATGGTCCAGGCGAGGTTCGCCCCGGCGGTGAGCTCCTGCACCGCCACTTGCGCGACTACCGGCAGGCCTTGCCCGCCAAGCGACGGATCGCACGGCAGCGACGGCCAGCCGGCCTCGCGATATCGCCGATAGGCGTCGGCAAAGCCGGCGGGCGTGCGCACCTCGCCGCCGTTGGTCTCGCGCCATGTGCAGCCCTCGCGCTCGCCCACGGCGTTGAGCGGCGCGAGCACGTCGCCCGCGAAGCGCGCGGCCTCGTCGACGACCTGCACGAGCGTTGCCGTGTCGAGTTCGCGCAACGGCGCGAGACGCGCGAGCGCTTCGCCCACGCCGAGCGTTTCCAGCACGAACGCAATGTCCTGCGCCGCGCTTTGCGATGCCGGGCTCGCCATGTCAGCGTCGGGCCGGCGCAAGAATGATGCGCGGGTCCTCCGTCTTGCCCGGCTGTGCCGCGTGCAGGGCATCGACCGCCGCGGCGCGGTGGTCCTGCACGGCCCGCTGGTTGATCGAGCCCTTGTCGGTCACCTCGCCGCGATCGAGCGACGGCGGCGTGTCGAGCAGCATGAGCCGCGCAACGTAGGTCGCGCTGCCGCCGGCAGTGGCATTGAGCCGCTCGAGCAGCGCCGAGAAGACGTCGCGCACGGCCGGCGAGGCGAGCACCTCGGCGAGCGGCGCGTCGGCGCCCAGTCCGCTCAGGCGACGGCAGTCCTCCACGCGCGGAAACACCATCAGGCCGATGTCGGCCCGGTTGATGCCGGTGACGACGGCGTCCTGCACGTAGGGCGCCCCTTCCGAGATCACGCGCGCGCGCAGCGGACCCACGCTCACGAACGTGCCCGACGTGAGCTTGAAGTCCTCGGTAATGCGGCCGTCGAACTGCAGCCCGAGCTCCGGCTGCGCCACGTCGACAAACGTCGCGGCGTCGCCCGTGCAGTAGTAGCCTTCCTCGTCGAACACGGGGTCCGTCGCCACATGGTGCCAGTAGCCCGCCATCACGTTCGGGCCGCGAAAGCGCACTTCGAGCTTGCCGCCGACCGGTGCGAGCTTGACCTCGCAGCCCGGCGCCGGCAGGCCGATGTAGCCCGCGCGCATGATCGGGCCCGTCGTGAACATGCAACTGGGCGACGTCTCGGTCATGCCCAGGCCGGACATGATCCGGATGCGCTCGCCGCAGTGCGCTTCGGTCACGCGCTCGAGCCGGTCCCACGCGGCCTGCGACAACCCCGCGCCGCCGAAGAAATAGAGATTCACGCGCGCGAAGAAACGCTCGCGCAACACGGCGTCCGTCTCCAGCGCGATGGCGAGATCTTCCCAGCCCTTGGGCACGTTGAAGTACACCGTGGGCGAAATCTCGCGCAGGTTGCGCAGTGTCTCCTCGAACTTGCCGGCCACGGGCTTGCCGTCGTCGATGTACAACGTGCCGCCGTTGTAGAGCGCGATGCCCACGTTGTGGCTGCCGCCGTAGGTGTGATTCCACGGCAGCCAGTCGACCAGTACGGGCGGTTGCTCGCCGAAAGTGGGAAACGTCTGCAGCAGCATCTGCTGGTTGCTGCACAACATGCGTTGCGTGGTGGGTACGGCCTTCGGCTGGCGCGTCGAGCCGGACGTGAACAGAATCTTCGCCACCGTGTCGGCGTTGACCCTGGCGTGATGCGCGTCGATGTCGCGCGGCGTGGTGTCGAGCAGCGCATCGAACGCGAGCGTGCCGTGCCCGCCCTGCGCCGAGACGCGGATCACCTCCGCGGGTAGCACCGCGTCCATCGCGCGGCCATAGGCGCTCGCGTCGCTCGCGTACACGAGCCCCGGCTGCAGCAGGTCCATCGTGTGCCGCAGCTTGCCGAAATCCGTCGACACGATCGAGTACGCCGGCGAAATTGGCGCGAAGGGTACGCCGGCCACCATGGCGCCGAGCGCGAGCTGGAAATGTTCGAGATCGTTGCCCGACAGGATGGCGATGGGGCGCTCCGGTGACAGCCCACGATCTCGCAGCGCCTGACCGATCGCACGCGCCCGCGAGAGCATCTGTGCGTAACTGATGCCGATCCACTGGCCGTCCGGGCCGCGCCGCGCAACGAGCCAGCGCTCGGGGTGACGCGCCGCACCGGACACGAGCCGGTCGGTGAGCCGCACGGGAAAGTCGCCCAGCGGCTCGCGCGAGCGCAGGTACCAGAACTCGCCGTCGCGCCGCACTTCGACGCCGGGGTTGCCGATGGTGACCCGGCGGTAGCGATGCCCGTCCGGGGCCGTGTTGTTGCCTTGGTTCAAAACACTGTCTCCTGCGTCGCCCGGGCGCGCCGCTCTCTCGGGAGCATTCGCGCGCGGGCGCATCCTCATTCGTCGTCGCGCCCGCAGGCGCCCTGGCGATCAGATCGGGTAATGGCGCGGTGTGGTCTGCACGGTGATCCAGCGCAGTTCGGTGAACTCGCCGATGGACGCCTTGCTGCCGAAGCGTCCGTAACCGCTGGCCTTCACGCCGCCGAACGGCATCTGCGCTTCGTCGTGCACCGTCGGGCCGTTGATGTGGCAGATGCCGGACTCGATTCTTCTGGCGAGTTGCATCGCGCGAGCCACGTCGCGACTGAAGATCGCCGCCGACAGGCCGAATTCGCTGTCGTTGGCCACGCGCACGGCGTCTTCGTCGCCGCTCACGCGCTCGATGGTGACCACCGGCCCGAACGACTCTTCGCGATACAGACGCATTGCGGGCGTCACGCCGTCGACGATGGTAGCCTGCATGATCGCGCCCTCCACGCGGCAGCCCAGCGGCAGGCGCGCGCCGTGCTCGCGCGCGTCCTCCACCAGCGCGGCGACACGCGAGGCCGCCTGTGCGCTCACCATCGCGCCGAGCACACTGTCGGGCGACGTGGGGGCGCCCGCGCGCAGCTTGGCTGCCTTGGCGGTGAGCTTCTCGACGAAGGCGTCGGCGATCTTCGCGTCGACGATCACACGCTCGGTCGACATGCAGATCTGCCCCTGATTGAAGAACGCGCCGAAGGCGATACCGTCGACGGCCGCATCCAGGTCGGCGTCGTCGAGCACGAGCACCGGCGCCTTGCCGCCGAGTTCGAGCAACGCCGGTTTCAGATGCTCGGCCGCCAGCCTCGCGATGATGCGGCCCACGTGCGTGGAGCCGGTGAAGTTCACGCGCCGCACCGCAGGGTGCGCGATGAGGTGCGCCACGATGTCGCCGGCGTCCTGCGGCGCGTTCGTCACGACATTGACCACGCCATCGCCGAGGCCAGCCTCGTGCAGGCACGCGCCGATGAGCGCATGCACGCCGGGGCACTGCTCCGAGGCCTTGAGCACCACCGTGTTGCCGCAGGCAAGCGGCATGGCGAGCGCGCGCGTGGCGAGAATCACCGGGGCGTTCCACGGCGCGATGCCCAGCACCACGCCGACCGGGGAGCGCACGGCGAGTGCGAGGCTGCCCGGCACGTCGCTCGGAATCACGCTGCCGTCGATCTGCGTGGTCATCGCCGCCGCCTCGCGCAGCATGTTCGCGGCGAGCATGACGTTAAAGCCATACCAGTTGGCCATGGCCCCGGTCTCGGCCGCACCGATTGCGATGAACTCCGCCGCGCGCGCGTCCATGCACTCGGCCGCGGCAAGCAGGCGCTGGCGGCGTGCCGTGGGCGAGAGCGCCGCCCACGCCGGAAAGGCCGCCTGCGCGGCGTCAGCCGCGGCCTGCGCGTCGGCCAGCGTGGCCGCCGGCGCGCGGCTCGCCACCTCGCCCGTCACCGGATCGATCCGCTCGAACGTTGCGCCGCCCTGCGCGCCGCGCCACTGCCCGCCGATCAGCATCTGCACTTCATGCATTGCGCATTCTCCTTCGTCCCTTCATTGCACCGTTTGCCCGGTCGCTTTCCCGGGCGCCGCATCAACGCTTGTAAGCCTGCAGCCCCGGCTTGATCGACTTGTCGTCGAGGAATTGCTTGAGGCCCTGCTCACGGCCATGCTCGGGGTCGCGCAACTGCGCCTGATCGAGCTTCGCGTACAGATAATCTTCGCACTGCTCCCACGTGAGCTCACGCGAGCGCTTGAAGCCGTGCTTGGCCGCACGCAGCACCACCGGGTTCTTTTCCAGCAGCTTGGCCGCCAGCGCCAGCGTGGCTTCGCGCAGTTGCGCGAGCGGCACGCTCTGGTTGACGAGCCCCATCTCGGCGGCCTGCGCGCCGGTAAACGTGTCGCCGGTCATGATGTAGTGCAGCGCGCGACGGTGTCCCACGGTGTCGGCCATCGCCTTGCTCACCAGATTGCCCGGCGGAATGCCCCAGTTGATTTCCGACAGGCCGAACACGGCTTCGTCGGCGGCGATGGCCAGATCGCATGCCACCAGCGGCGAGAAACCGCCGCCGAAGCACCAGCCGTTGACCATCGCGATGGTGGGCTTCGCGTACATGCGCAGGCGGCGCCACTGCCAGTCGGACGCGTCGCGGCGAACGCGCTCCTGCACGATTTCCGGGCCGCCGTCGATCTCGCGGAAATACTCCTTCAGGTCCATGCCGGCCGTCCACGCCGCGCCCGCGCCGGTCAGCACGATCACTTTGGCGTCGGCGTCGAGTTCGAGCGCGTCGAGCACCTGGTTCATCTCGGCGTTGAGCGTCGGGCTCATCGCGTTGCGCTTGTCCGGGCGGTTGAAAGTGACCCAGCCAATGCCGTCCTGCACCTTCACGTCGATCGTTTTCCAGCGTCCTTCGTATGCATTCATTTGCGTAATTCCCAAGTGTCCTGAATTTCCTGCACCGCGCGCCGGAAGTGACGCGCGGCGTTGCCAACAGTCACATTTAATATCAGGAAACCTTACATTACAAGCCCGATGTCTTCAGTGAAAACCCTGATCCGAAAAAAATCAGAACGTGTGGCGCATGCCGAGCATCACCCCGGTCTGGCCCGTGCCGGCCGGCGGCGTGGTGCCGCCACCGCCGCCGCTCACGGAGTACGCCGCGCGCGCGCTGTTGAACAGATAGGCGGCCTGCGCGTAGACGGCGGTGCGCACCGAGAACGAATACGTCGCACGCAGCGTGGTCATGGTGCCGCGCGTGTCGTGGTCGCTGTTGATGATGCGATAGACCTCGCCGTCGACGAGCCATGCCGGCGTAACGTTATAGGCGGCGCCCAGATAGAACAGGTTCGAGTGCGTGTTGACTGCCGACGTGGAGACGCGCCGGCCGAGCCAGCCGCCGCCGACCTTGAGCGCGCCGTACTTGTAGTACGCGCCGAGCGTCGTGCGCGTGTCCTTGTCGCTGCTGCTGGTGAAGGCGGACGTCGGCTGACCGTCGAAGAAGTTGGCCGCCGCGTTGGTGCCGCCGCGCTGCTCCTCATACGACGCCGCAACGCCGAAGTTGCTCGCGTCGTACTTGAGCATCACCGACCAGTCGCGGCACTGCACCGCCTGTCCGGGCACCTGGCCCGCGCACGTGCCCTGTCCCGGCGAGTTGCCGGTGCCGCCGGAGTCGCGGCCGAACGAATAGCCCACGCCGAAGGTCAGCCCCTGCCAGCCGACCTGGTAAGTGACCGAGTTGTCGGCACGGGCGTTCGGAATGTACGCGTCGAACGAGCCCATGCCGTAGATGTCCGGGCCGAGCACGTCCGAGCCCAGCAGCGCGTAGTAGGTCATCGTGTACTGACGGCCGAACGCGAGCGTGCCGTAGGGGCCCTTCACGCCGACGAACGCCTGACGGCCGAACAGGCGGCCGCCCTGCCCGAGGTCGCCGCCGCGCACGTTGAAACCGCTCTCGAGCTGGAAGATGGCCGACAGGCCGCCGCCGAGGTCTTCGCTGCCGCGCAGGCCCCAACGCGACGGCAGTTCGCCGGTCACGCCCGGCATGCGCCACACCGCGCCGTTTGCGCTCGCGTGCGACACGTACTCGATGCCGGTGTCGACAATGCCGTACATCGTGACGTTCGACTGCGCGCGCGCCATGCCGGGCGCGGCCAGCGCGGCGCAAGCGGCGAAGGCGCCGAGCGCCAGGGCGCCCTTGCGCGAAGGAGCGAAGCGAAGAGAGCGAAGTGCCATGAAAGTCTCCTGGTTATCGATTTAGTTTTATGTGTCTCGCCGGCCGAGCATGGATGCCGTGCCGGCAGTTCAAAGCCCGAGCGCGCGGGCGCGTGCTCAAGAAAAAAACGCGACGGGGCGAGTAAGCGCCATCCGTCGCATGCAAGCGAAGCCGACCGCGATGAAGCCCGGTCAGTCGGCCGCGCGGGGACGACGGATCAGCGTGAGCGCGGCGAGCGCCGCCACGACGGTGACCGGGATGCTCGCACCGATCACCACCGCCGCGCTGCTGCCCACGGCGAGCAGCATGCCCGCCGCGAGCGGGCCGACCACCGAACCGATGCGCCCGATCGCGACGGCGGCGCCCACGCCCGTGCCGCGCATGGCCGTCGGGTAGTAGGCCGCGGCGAGGGCGTACAGCACGGACTGGCCGCCAATGATGAACATGCCCGCGAAAAATGCCGCCGTGGCGAGCACGCCGAAGCCGTGTGCGGCGGCCAGACCGACGAGCGAAGCGATCATGCCGAGGTACATGCCGCCGATCACGAGCGACATGCGTGCGCGGTCCATCAGGTAGCCGAGCAACAGCACGCCCACGGCGCTGCCCACGTTGAAGAGGATCTGCACCCAGCCGATCTCGCCGCGCGCCAGTCCTCGCGAGCCCATGAGCGACGGCAGCCAGTTGAGCAGGAAGTACAGCACGATGAGCGTGCAGAAATAGGACAGCCACAGTTGCACCGTCGAGATACCGCGCCCTTCGGAGAAGAGCACCGACATCATGGGCGCGGGCGTGGCGCGCTGCCCCTGCGCGGTGGCCGCCGCGAAGGCGCGCGACTCGGGCAGCCAGATCGCGAGCAGCGGCAACAGCAGCAGCGGGCCGACGCCGCCGACGTAGAAGATGTGGCGCCAATCCGCCTCGCTTACCGTGAGCATGCCGATGGTCGCCGCGATGCCGCCGCCCAGCGGAATGCCGCAGTACATGATGCTCACCGCCGTGCCGCGCAGGCGCGGCGCAACCGCCTCCGAGGACAGTGCGATCAGGTTCGGCATTGCGCCGCCCAGGCCGATGCCCGTGAGCACGCGCACGATCACCAGCATCCAGAAGTCCGATACGAACGCCGTGGCGATCGACAGCACGCCGAAAAGCGCCGCAGACAGCATCAGCACGCGCTTGCGGCCGATGCTGTCTGCCAGGCGCCCGCCGACCATCGCCCCCGGCAGCAGACCGAAGGTGCCCGCCGAAAAGGCAATGCCCATCTGGGCGACGCTCAGGCCGAACTCCCGGGCCATGCCTCGCGCGGCCACGCCGACCGACTGCAGGTCGAGGCCCTCGAGCAGTGCCACCGCAAAACACAGCGCCAGCGTGAGCGCGACCGGACTCGACGCACTGCCGGCGCCCTCGGCCCCCAATGGCAACGCCTGCGCGCTGCCGTCCCGATTCGATTCCATGGTGTCTCCTGTACTCTTCTTGATGGACGTCGGCTGCCGCCTGTCGCTGGCGGCACCTGATGCGCCGTTGCCGGCATCGGGCGACGAGACGATGTACATGCGCCAATCAACCAGGTTATTAATCAGGCAACCTGATATTAACGACATGCGCATCGCAACTGGGACGAGGCCGCACGAAGGGCTCGCCGTCTTCGTCTTGCGATATCACCGGGATTCGGTCGCTTTCACTCGTGCGCGTCTTCCTGCGCGCGACGGACTCCATTTAATATCAAGCTACCTGACAAAACAAGCAATCGGCGGGTCGGGACAAACCCGGAGTCGGGCGAGGCGGTACGGCCATGAGGTCCGAGCCGGTGGAGGGGGAGCTTCAGTCGCGCAGGTTCCGGACGAACAGTTCGAGATGGCGCTGCACGGCGGCGGCGTCCTCGCGGCTGACGCCGGCGCGCATGCGTGCGTCGATCTCCTTCGCGACGGCCTCGCATTGCGCGAGCACCCGACGGCCTTCGTCGGTCAGTTGCAGCAGCACGATGCGGCCGTGATTGGGGTCGGGCTCGCGCGTGATCCACTGGCGCGCGGCCATGACGCTCACCACTTCGTTGGCCGATTGCGGTGTGATGAACGAGCGTTGCGCGAGCTGCGCATTGGAGAGCTTGCCGCGAGCGTCGAGCACCGACAGCGCCGTGAACTGCGCGAGCGTGAGGCCGAGCGGCGCGAGCGCCTCGGTCATGTGGCGGCGCAGCAGCCGGTCCAGGCTCGCGATGACGTAGGTGAGCCGCAGCTTGGAGCGGCGCGGA
This sequence comes from Pandoraea nosoerga, assembly GCF_902459585.1. Lineage (GTDB taxonomy): Bacteria > Pseudomonadota > Gammaproteobacteria > Burkholderiales > Burkholderiaceae > Pandoraea > Pandoraea nosoerga. The sequence continues at coordinate 36,679 of NZ_CABPSC010000020.1, read as the reverse complement.
CGGGCGTCTGCCGCATCGGCCGCCGGACGCGGGACGTAGGCGCCGGCGTCATGCGCGCCGCGCGCGTCGTTCGTCTCGGCATCTGGCGCGCTGGCGACGGATTGTTGGGATTCGGGGACGGCAGCCGGTTTCTTTTTCTGGGATGCGACGCTCATGGGCTAAAGGCGAGAATGCGCGATCTTCGCGAATGCGGAAAGTGAGCAGTGTAACGCCGCCGCCGCGTGGCGGCGACATTCGCCGCGATGCCTGCGTCCTGCGTGCAGCGCCGCAGTTGCCCACGTCCGATCGCGCCTTCGACGCGAGACGCGTCGCGGCCCGGCTCAGCCGGCGAGCTTGCGGAACGTCTCGAGCACCGCCTCGCCCTTGAACGGCTTGACGATCCAGCCCTTCACGCCGGCGGCCTTGCCGCGCTCCTTCATGGCCGGGCTGCTCTCGGTGGTGAGCATCACGACGTTGACGGTCGTGTTCGCGAGCTCGCCGCGAATCTTCTCGACCATCGTCAGGCCGTCCATGTTGGGCATGTTCACGTCGCTGATGACGAGCTTCACGCCGGGACTCGCCTTGATTTTGGCCAGGCCGTCCTTGCCGTCGACGGCCGTGTCCACGTCCAAGCCGTTCCTGCGCAGAAAGCCCGCGACTTCGTCGCGCACGGTGCTCGAATCGTCGACCACGAGAATCTTAGCCATGGTGTTGTCCTTGTGTGTGTGAGTGATGGGTGAGCAAGCCGGGGCCTCAGAACAGTTCGAGCGCCCCGGTCTCGACAGTCCCGGCGCTCGCCTGCGCCGCTTCGCGGAACGCTTCGGGCGACCAGTTGAGACTGAACACGAAATGCTGATGCAGCGTGACGACGCGGCCGTCGACCGGATCGGTGAGCCGGTAGACGAAACACAGCTGCGGGTTGTCGGTGCCGAACGAGATGTACTTCTGCTTGTGGTTGATGAGCAGCGGCACCTGCACCTGCATGCGGTCGACCGTTGCCGGATCGCCCATGTAACGATTTCTGAACGCCCCCCAGATGAGGTTGGTCAATTCGCCGAGCATACCGTTGAGCTCGCGAAAGCCGGCCTGCCCCTCGCAGCGGCCGGTGTGCTCCAGCAATTGCATGAACGGCACCTGCTCGGCCTGCATCATCATGTAGCCGCGGCACCAGGCGCTCTCGAGCGGGATCAGGCTGAACACTTCACCGAAGATGATGCGATCGCGCACCACGCTCGGGGGCTCGCACGACAGCGCGATATCGCCGAACAGACCGCGAAACACGCCTTCGGTGATGTCGATCATGCCGCGCACGAGCGCTTCGGGATATTCGTGCTCGACGCTGTCGTCCAGGATCAGAAACTGGCTGACCGACTCGCGGGGGGTGCTTCGGTTCATTGTCGTATTTCCTTGCCAAGTCGTAATTCGGTGTTGGGCGATGCCGGGCGACCCGCCCGGCGCCGATCGCGCCGCCGCCCGGGCGCGGGAGGCCGTGCGCTCAGAACATCTCGAGCTCGCCGCTGCTGTCCTGCGTCCCGGCGACGTCGGCGTGAAAGTCGAGCGGCGCGTGCGCGCACACGCACAGCGTGGCCGCGAGCCGCACCGAGCCCGCGAAGGTGATTTCCCACGACGCCAGATGATTCGGCTTGAGCTGCATGAGGTACGGCACGCAGCGCGCGCTCAGCACATAGGGCGTGGACATGCCAAGGTCGGGGAAATAATTGAGCAGCTCCTGGTTGATCGCGCCGCAGCACAGGTTGCTGATCTCGAGAAACACTTCGCGAAACGGCTTGTCCCCGGCGTCGCCGCAGAAGTACGCCGCGGTCGTCTCGTCTTCGTCGAAATGCAGCACGAGCAGCATGCGAAAGCCGATCGACGAGATCGTGAGCACCACCACGTTGGCGTAGCGGGCCGCCAGATCGGCGCTGTCCCGCGTGTCGTGGCTCGTACCGATCGGCACGATCTCGCACACGTCGTGCTCGGCGCGGGCAAGCCGGGTGCGCGCGGCCTTGTGGAGAATGCGTTCGAAACTGTCGCGTGCGTGAGCGCTGATCACAACGAAACCTGCCTGCTCAGTGAAGTCGGGAATGCAACTGCTGGGCGAGCGCCTCGACACTGGAGAGCGAGGCCGCGATCATCTTGCCGCCCGCCTGAATGTCCTGAAACGTCGCCGTGGTGGTCACGTCGTTGCGATGCAAGCTGTCGCGATAGCTCTTCGAGAGCTCCTCCGAGCGGGTGGCAAGCGCACGCACTTCACTCGCCACGATGCCGAAGCCGCGCCCGGCCGCGCCCGCGCGCGCCGCTTCGATCGACGCGTTGAGCGAGACGATCAGCACATGCCGCACGATGGACGCGAGCTCGTGGTTCTTCGCGTGCATGTCCTGGTTCTGCGTCATGAGCGAGATCATTTGCTCATGCCAGCGCTCGAAGGTCGCCGCCAGCCCGCGCAGGCGCGCGGCTTCGCCGGCGATGCGCTGCGCCTCGCCCTGCCACATCGCCTTGGCGTCGAGCACGGCCGCTTCCGACTTGCGCGCCGCCTGCAGGTCCTGCTCCGCCCGTGCGAGGCGCGCGCGCAGCTCGGCCAGCGCCTCGTCGTTGGCCTGTGCGAGTTCGGCCTTCGCGGCGACGGCGAGGCGCTCGCGCTCCAGCGCCTGCTCGAGCGCCTCGTCATGCGTCTTCGTGAGCGCGCGCCAATGCGCGGTGGCCCGCGCCAGGCGCGCGCGGTGCGCGACGAACGCGATCAGCCCCGCTCCCGCTGCGCCGGCGAGCACACCGGCCAACAACCATTGCACTGCCGACATACTCATCTCGTCTCCGAAAGCGGTGCGTTGCGCGCGCCGCTCGCGAACGCCGGCGGATCGACCGCGTCGGCAGCCACGCTATTCAAGTCGAAGCCGTCGACCACGAGGTTGTCGGGCAGACAAACGACCGTCTGGAACTGGCGATACTCGGCGCCCTTGCGCTCGTCGGTAAAGCGCAGCTCGATGCGTCCGTGCTCGCGGCGCACGAAGTCCTGCACCGCGTCCATGCCCACGCCGCGCCCGGAGACTTCGGTGACCTGCGAGGCCGTCGAAAAGCCGGGGCGGAAGATGAACTGCGCGATCTGCTCGTCGCTTACGTAGGTTTGCTCAGTGATCCAGCCGCGCTGCACCGCGATGCCGCGAATCCGGTGCAGCGCGAGGCCGCGCCCGTCGTCGGTCAGCGTGACCTGCAGCATGTTGTGATCGAGGCCCACTTCGATGTCGATGGTGCCGGCCTCCGGCTTGCCGCTGGCGCGGCGCTCCTCGGCGCTCTCCAGGCCGTGGTCCATCGAATTGCGCAACAGGTGCATGAACACGTCGCGCAGGATGCGCACGGCCGGCGGGCGCAGCCGGTAGCCGTTGTCGTCGATGCGCACGACCGGGGCTGGCTTGCCCAGCTCGGCGGCCAGCGACGGCAACGAGTCGAGCACGCCGCCCAGCGCCTCGCCCACGCCTTCGGTGCCAAGCAGGCGCAGCGTCTGGTGCACGGCGTCGCGCATGGCGACGAGCTGACGCAGGTCGTTCGGGTCGGCCGCTTCGAGCATGCGCAGGCTCGCGCGGATGTGTGCGCGATCGACCACCATCGTCTGTTCATCGGCGGCCTTGCCCGGCCCCTTGCGGCCCAGGCTCATCTCGTTGATCCGCGCGTAGGTGTCGACGGCTTCGCGCACGCGCTGGAGCTCGCGCATCAGGCCGTCCTGGTCCCACTGGCGGGCAACGTCGGGCTGGCGCAGTTCGTGGTAGCGCTGCTCGGTCTCGTGCACGACGTTGGTCAGGTACTGCAGGTTGTACGTGCGCGCATTGCCCTTGATCGTGTGCATGTTGCGGAACAGCTCCGCGATCGCCGCGCTGTCGGCCTGCGAATGCTTGCGGATGATGCGCTCGTTCTCGCGGATGAAGCTCGTGGAGCTCTCGATGAAGTGATGGAATTTTTCCTGGCTGACGGCCAGAATCTCGCCGATCATCTCCAGGCGCTGCTTCTGCTCGTTGGCCTCGGCGGCCAGTTCGCGCAGCTCGGTCACGTCGCGCACGCACAGCATCAGACGCAGGATCGTGTCGTTCTCGTCGGTGATCGCGGACCACGTCAGATCGAGCTGCTTCACGCGGCCGTCGGCCATGCGCTTGCCGATCTCGCCGACCAGCAGGTGCTCGTTGAAGGCGAAGTTGACGGCGTCCTGCCCGATGCACGCGTCGATGGCCGCTTCGACTTGGGAGAGCGCGTCCGAGCCCAGATCGCTGTCGCCGAAGACCAGTTCCATGACCGGACGTCCGGCGATATCCTTCGTCTCGAAGATCGCTTCGAGGTAGGCGGAATACTCGCCATGCACCTTCGAGCCGTCGATCACCGTCAGAATGCCCTGCTGCATGTTCTGCAACATGGCCTGAATGTCGGCCGTCTTCTGCTTGAGCTGCGCGGATCGCTCCTGAATCTTCTCGATCATGCCGTTGAACGCGACGATCGAATGACCGATCTCGTCCATGCGGCCGACCGGCACCCGACGCGTGAAGTCCTGGCTGCTGGCGATCTCGCTCATCATCGCCTGCATGCGCGAGAGCGGACGCGTGATCTGCCGGTAGAGCAGCGCGCCGACGGCCGTGAGCAGCACGATGGCCAGTCCGGTCACGAGGCCGATGGCCGTCGTGGTGGTCGAGAGCGTGTCGTTGAGCGTGGCAATGGCCGAGTCCTTCTGGCGGTTCTTCTCCACGCGCAGCGTGTTGACCACGCCTTCGAGCTCGTCGCGATACTGCGCGACCATGGCGAAAAGGAACGCCTGCGCCATCTCGGTCTTGCCCGCCTGCTTGAGTCGGGCCGTCTCGGCAATCGCATTGAAGTAGTTCTCGACGCTCTCGCGCGCCTGGGTGACGAGGCCCTTCTGCGCATCGCTGGCAGCGCCTTCGGCCTGACGGGCGAGCGACTGGTCGATCTCGCCGCGCAGCTTCCTCAGATTGTCGAGCGCCTGTTCGACGACGGTGCCATCCGGCGCGTACACCAGCGTCATGGTGGCGATCTGGACCGCCTTGACCTGCGAGACGAGATCGGCGGAAGCGAGCGCGCTCGGCACCACGCCTTCCGTTACCTGGCGCACCTTCTGTGCGCTCGCGCGCGTCTGGTAGACGGCATAGCCACCAATGATCGAGAGCGCGACAAACGTCAGGATCACCAATAGCGTTATTCGATGACGGATCGTCATGGCGTCATTTTCCCCGGGTCGCACCGGCGCCCGGTGCCCCCGCGCGAATGGACGCGGTAGATCGGCCGCCGAATTAGTTTGTAGATTCTTCGTGCGACGTGATTATCGCGGGGGAACTGTGACGATTCGATGAACCAACGGAAGCTTCACGTAGCCTCATGCCGGCAACCCCATGTAGGAATCCGAGACGAGTGAGCACGCACTGACAGTGCGACGGCGCGCGCTTCGGTCCTCCCGCCGTCCCTTCGGGCGGCGGCGTTCGCGATCGGCGCCGGGTGCGCCGGCCCGCCGGGGGACCCGCCCCGGCGAGGTGGGTGGCTGGTCCTCAATAGCCGGCGGCCAGGCCGTCGCGACGGCTGTCGCTCGCGGCCACGTAACCGCGCTCCGGATCGTTGCGATCCAGACGCCAGATGTACTGGCCGGAACCGAAGTCCATGTACGGGTCGTCAATGGCCTTGAGCTTATGGCCAAGCGCGACCAGGCCCGCGACGGTCTCGCGATCGAGCGTCGCTTCGACGTCGATGGTGAAGTCGCGGTTGACCTTCCAGCGAGGCGCGTCGCATGCGGCCTGCGGCTGCTGGCCGTAGTCGAGCATGCGCACGATCGACTGCAGATGGCCCTGCGGCTGCATGTCGCCGCCCATCACGCCGAAGCTCATGACCGCTTCGTGCCTGCCGTCCACCTTCTGCGTGAGGAAGGCCGGAATGATCGTATGGAACGGGCGCTTGCCGCCTTCGACCACGTTGGCCGACTTCGGGTCCATCGAGAAGCCGCAGCCGCGGTTCTGCAGCGCGATGCCCAGATCGGGCACGACCACGCCCGAACCGAAGCCCATGTAGTTCGACTGGATGAAGCTCACCATCATGCCGTGCTCGTCGGCCGCGCTCAGATAGATGGTGCCGCCCGCCTTCGGCATGCCGAAGTCGAACTGCGTGGCGCGCTCGGGGTCGATCAGCCGCGCGCGCTCGGTGAGATAGGCGTCGTCGAGCATCTGCTCGGGCGTGACTTCCATCGAACGTGGATCCGCTACGTACTTGTACAGGTCGGCGAAGGCGAGCTTCATCGCCTCGATCTGCAAGTGCTGCGAATGCACGCGGTCCACCGCCATGCTCGATACGTCGAACTTCTCGAGAATGCCCAGCGCCATCAGCGCCGCAATGCCCTGCCCGTTCGGCGGAATCTCGTGCACGGTGTAGCCGCGATAGTCCTTCTCGATGGGTTTGACCCAGTCGGCGCGGTAGTTGCGCAGATCCTCGGCCGTCATCGCGCCGCCATGCTCGGCGTTCCACGCGGCGATACGCTGCGCGATCTCGCCTTCGTAGTACGCGCGCGGCCCCTCCTTGGCCAGCAGCCGCAGCGTGCGCGCGTGGCCCGGAAAACGCATCATCTCGCTCGTGGTCGGCGCACGGCCATTGATCGTGAAGGTCTGCGCGTAACCGGGCTGGTTCTTCAGTTCGGGCACGGCAGCGGCCCATTTGCGCGCCACGATGTGCGCGATGGCGTGACCCCGTTCGGCAATGTCGATGGCCGGCGCCATCAGGTCGGCGAACGGCAGCTTGCCGAACTTCGCGTGCAGCGCCTCCCAGCCCGCGATCACACCGGGCACCGTCACGGTGTCGAGGCCGCGCATCGGCTGCCTGGCGATGCCGTGCTCCTCGCCGTACTTCTTGCGGAAATAGTCGACGCTCCATGCGCCCGGCGCCGTTCCCGAAGCGTTCAGACCGTGGACCTGCTTGCCGTCCCAGACGAGCGCGAAGCAGTCCCCGCCCAGACCGTTGGACACCGGCTCGACGATGGTCATGCACGCGGCGGCGGCAATCGCCGCGTCCACGGCGTTGCCGCCCTGCCAGAGGATGCGCAGACCGGCCTGAGCCGCGAGCGGGTGCGACGTCGACACGATGTTGCGGGCGAACACCGGCAGGCGCGGCGTCGGGTACGGGTTCTGCCAATTGAAGTGCGTCATGGACTTGCTGTTGACCTCTGTCTATGGTGGTGGAAGTGTCCCGCGGGCTCGCGCTATTGTTCGCGCGGATCGAGGGCGTCACGCAGCCCGTCGCCCAGCAGGTTGAAGCCGAGTACCGTCAGAAAGATGGCGATACCGGGGAAAATGGACATCCAGGGCGCTTGCTCCACGAAGTCCTTGGCGGTGTTGAGCATCGAGCCCCACGACGGCGCGGGGGGCAGTTGCCCCAGCCCGAGAAACGACAGACTTGCCTCCGCGATGATGGCGGTCGCGACCGTGAGGCTCGCCTGCACGATGATCGGCGGCAGCACGTTGGGAAGAATGTAGCGCACGATGATGCGCGTGTGCGTGAGACCGATGGCGCGCGCGCCCTCCACGTACTCCTCCGCCTTGACGGTGAGCGCCTGCGCTCGCGCCAGGCGCACGAAGCGCGGCATGGCGGACACGCCGATGGCGATCATGGCATTGGTAAGGCTCGCGCCGAGGAACGCCGCCATCGCGATGGCCAGAATCAGGAAAGGGATCGAGAGCAGCGCGTCGGCCAGACGCGACACGATCGCATCCGCCCAGCGCCCGAAGTAGCCGGCGAGCAGCCCGAGCGGCACGCCCACGATCACGGCGATGCCGACCGACACCACGCCCGCGGCGAGCGAGGCGCGTGCGCCGTAGATCATGCGCGCGAGCACGTCGCGGCCCAGTTCGTCCGTGCCGAACCAATGCAGCGCGCCCGGCGCCTGCCGCACCGCGAGGAAGCTCGTGGCGATGGGATCGTGCGGCGAGAGCCACGGCGCGAAGAGTGCCACGATCACCGCGAACGCGACGATAACGGCGCCGGCCACGGCCGCGCGGTTGCGCACGAACTTGCGCAGGCCGCGATAGCGGCGGCGCGGCGCCGCAGCGACCGCAGCGGCTGGGGCAATCCCCGTGGCAGGCGTGTTCGGTGATGGAGGAGTCGTGGGCAGTGCGGCCATGTTCGAAGTCGGTGAAGTCTGTACGGGTTCCGGTGTCGGTCGAGAAACGTTGCGCCGTCCTGACGTGTTTCGGACGCGCTTCAAGAACAATTCATGAACGCATCAGGGAACGTCTCGGGAAGGCCTCATGGAACGTCTCGGGAACGCCTCATGCGCCGCCTCATTCGCCGCCTCATGCACGCCTGAGGCGCGGATTGAGCAGCACGTAGAGCACGTCCGCGAGCAGGTTCAACACGATGAAGCTCACGGCCGTGACCAGCACCACGCCTTGCACGACCGCGTAGTCGCGGTTGAACACCGCGTCCACGACCAGCTTTCCGAAGCCCGGGATCGTGAAGACCTGCTCGGTGAGCACCGCGCCCGCCAGCAGTTCGCCCAACAGCAGCGCGAGCACCGTCACGATCGGGATCAACGCATTGCGCAATGCGTGCTTGAGCACCACGGCGCCGCGCAACAGGCCTTTCGCTCGCGCCGTGCGGATGTAGTCGGTGCGCAGCACGCCGAGCATGGCGCTGCGCGTATGGCGCATGAGCTGCGCGCCGAGCGCCGCCCCCAGCACGAACGCGGGCATGATCATCGTCTTCAGGCTCATCCACAGGTCTTCGCCCGGCGGCACGTAGCCCGAGGACGGCAGCAGTTGCCAGCGCACCGAGACGAGAAAGATGAGGAGGATGCCGAGCCAGAAGTTCGGAATCGACATGCCCGAGAGCGCCAGCACGTTGGCGCCGTAATCGATCGCCTTGCCGCGATTGGCCGCCGCCAGAATGCCCAGCGGAATGCCGATGCCGATGGCGATCGCAAGACCGAACGCCGCGAGCTGCAGCGTCACGGGGAGCTTCTGCGCGATGAGCCTGGTCACGGGCTCGCCGGTGCGCAGCGAGCGGCCGAGATCGCCGCGCAGTACGTCGCCCATCCAGAGCGCGTATTGCGTGGGCAGCGGCTTGTCGAGGTGGTACTTCTCGCGCAGGGCCGCGATGACCTGCGGGTTCTGGTCCTCGCCGGCCATCGCGAGCACGGGGTCGCCGGGCAGCATCTTCTGCAGCCCGAAGATCATCATCGAGACGATGATCAGCGTGGGGATCGCCACCAGCGCGCGATGGACGACGAGTCGCAGCATGGCGGCGCCCTCAGCCCTTCAGGCTCACGCCGCGCAGGCGGATCAACCCGTCCGGATACGGCACGAAGCCCTGCACCTTCTTCGTGAGCACATACGGCCACGGCTGCACGTACAGGTAGAGGATCGGGTCGTCCTCGGCCAGGATCCTGTTGGCGGCGTCGTAGAGCGGCTTGCGCTCGGCCACGGTGGACTTCACGCGCGCCTCGCCCAGCAACTTGTCGACCTCGGCGTTGCAGTACTGGCCGTAGTTCAGATTGCCCTTGCATGACACGAACTGGTGCAGGTTGCCGTCCGGATCGACACGGCCCGACCAGCCGTTGTAGAGCACGTCGAAGTCGCCGCGATGGGCCGCGTCGAGCGCCGCCGCATAGTCCATCGGACGCAGCTTCAGGTGGATGGCCGCCTCGGCGAGCATGGCCTGGAGCATCTGCGCCATCTGATTCGACACCGTGTTGTTGCCGAAGCTGAGCGTCACGTCGACCCTGTCGAAACCGGCCGACTTGAGCAGCGCCCTGGCTTTCGCCACGTCGCGCCGGGTCGTGCGGATCGAGGCGTCGTAGTACTGCCCCGAGCGCGGCAGCGCCTGGTTCGCCGGCGTGAAGATGCCGCCGCCGATGACCTGGTTGATGGCGTCGCGGTCGATGGCCAGGTCGAACGCCTGGCGCACGCGCTTGTCGCGCAATGCCTTCGGCGCATTGGGCGCCACGTTGAACGTGAGGCCGTAGTAGCCCAGGCCGTCGATCGAAACGAAATTCAGGTTCGCGTCGCGCTTGACCGAATTCACGTCCGAGGGCGACAGGCGCTCGAGCATGTCGAGCGAGCCCGAGCGCACGTTGGCCAGTCGCACCGTGGTGTCGGGAATCGGCAGGAAGATCACCTTCTGGAGGGGGTACTTGCCGGCGTCCCAGAAGCCTGGAAATTTCTCCAGCACGACGCGGTCGTTCTGCACGCGCTGCACGAACCTGTACGGCCCCGAGCACACCGGGTGCGACTGCACGGCGGCATCGTCACCGAGCGTCTTGGGCGCGAGCATCATCCCCGCACGGTCGGACAACGTGGCGAGCAGCGCCGAGTCCGGCGCCTTGAGCACGATGTTCACCGTCGAGTCGTCCACCGCGTCCACGCGTTCGATCGACGACAGCTCGCTCCTGCGGTTGCTCGCGGGTAGCGAGCGCGCCCGATCGAGGTTGGCTTTCACGGCGCGCGCGTTGAACGGCTCGTCGTCGTGGAACTTCACGCCCTGGCGCAACTTGAACGTCCAGGTCTTGCCGTCGGCGCTCACGCTCCACGAGGTGGCCAGCATGGGCACGAACTTCAGATTCGTGTCGATGTCGACGAGCGAGCTGCACAACGAACGCAGCACCATGCGGTCGACGACCTGCGAACTGCGTGCCGGATCGAGCGAACCGATGTCCTCCTGCAGGCCGATGCGGATGGTCGACTGCGCCATCGCCGACGCGGCCCCCGTGGTCAGTAGCGTGGCCAGGACAAGATCGAGCAAAACGTTGCGCATGCGTGAAGCCCCTCGTGAGTGGTTGGTCAAGTGTGCGTGCGTGGATTTGGTGCGTTCCGAATTCGATGGCGCCAGCTCAGCCCGCAGGGGCGCCTTGCTGCTGCCGCGCCCGGTAGAGCGCCAGGCGCGCACTGAGCTTCTCGCTCGGCGGCGCGGCGCGCGCCGGGCTCGCGCCCGCGTTCTGAATCTCGCGCCAGAAGTGACAGGCGACCTGCCGGCCATCGGACAGCACTTCGTGAATCGGCGCCTGTTCGCGGCAAGCGGCGCGCGCATGAGGGCAACGCGGGTGAAAGCGGCATCCGGGCGGAGGCGCCGTGGGGCTCGGCAACTCGCCGCCCAGCGGCGCGCGCTCGCGCCGCAGGCCCGGGCGGCTCGCCGGAATTGCCTGCAGCAACGCCTGCGTATAGGGGTGCAGCGGATTGTCGAAGAGCGTGTCGGCGCTCGCGAGCTCGACGATCTCGCCCAGATACATGACCGCCACGCGATCGCTCATGTGGCGGATCACGGCGAGGTCGTGCGCCACCATGATCAGGGTGAGGCCGAAGTCGTGCTTCAGGCGTTCGAGCAGATTGATGACCTGCGCCTGCACCGAGACGTCGAGCGCGGAGACGGGCTCGTCGCCGACGATCACGCGCGGCTCGCCGGCGAGCGCCCGCGCGATGCCGATGCGCTGGCGCTGGCCGCCGGAGAATTCGTGGGGGAACCGCTGCGCGTAGTCGGGTTGCAGGCCCACGGTGCGCAGCAGCTCGGCCACGCGCTCGTCGCGGGCGCGACCGCGCGCGAGGCCATGCAGGGCGATCGGCTCGCCGATGAGGCCGCCCACCGTCATGCTGGGGTTGAGCGAGGCAAACGGGTCCTGGAAGATGATCTGCAACTCGCGCCGAAGACGCCGCATGGCGCGCGCGTCCAGTTTCATGATGTCTTCGCCCCGGTAGCGCACTTCGCCGCGCGTGGCGTCGAGCAAGCGCAGCAGCAAGCGCCCGAGCGTGGATTTGCCGCAACCGGATTCGCCCACGATGGCGAACGTCTCGCCCGCCTGCACGGCGAACGACACGCCGTTCACGGCATACACCGTGGGGGCGCGGGAGAAACCGAGGCGATGGCCGCCGAAGTGCTTGGTCAGGTCGCGCGCTTCGAGCAGTGCGGGCGTGGCGTTCATGCGGCGACCTCTTCGGGCGGCAGGGCGGGCGGCGCCGGATGCGCCTCGAGCGGCGCGAGCCAGCAGGCCACGCGGTGCGAGCCGGACAGCGCGCGCGCCGCCGGCGCTTCGCGCGTGCAGTGCGCCTCGGCGAACGGGCAACGCGGCGCGAAGCGGCAGCCGTGCGGCATGCGCTCGGGCGGCGGCACCGCGCCGCGAATCGTCGCCAGCGTGCCCTCGCGCTTGCCGATGGACGGAATCGCGCCCATCAGGCCAATGGTGTAGGGGTGCTGCGGATCGTCGAAGATCTCGTCGACCGCCCCATACTCGACGATGCGCCCGGCGTACATGACGGCGACGTCATCGGCCACTTCGGCCACGACGCCCAGATCGTGCGTGATCAGCACCACGGCCGTGCCGGTCTCGCGCTGAAGGGTCTGAATCAGCGTGAGCACCTGCGCCTGAATCGTGACGTCGAGCGCCGTGGTGGGCTCGTCGGCGATGAGCAGCGCGGGACGGTTGGCCAGTGCCATCGCGATCATCACGCGCTGACGCATGCCGCCGGACAGTTCGTGCGGATAGTTGTCGAGCCGGGTCTCGGGCGCGGGAATGCGGACCCGGCGCAGCATGTCGAGCGCCTCGGCGCGCGCGGCCCGACGGTCCAGTCCACGATGACGGCGAATGCCTTCCTCGATCTGGTGACCGATGGTGAATGCCGGGTTCAGCGACGTCATCGGTTCCTGGAAGATCATCGCGAGACGATTGCCGCGCAGATCGGCAAACGCGCGCTCGTCGAGCGCGAGCAGATCGCGCCCTTCGAACATCGCCCGTCCGGCCACGACGTTCGCCGGCGGGCTCGGCAGCAAGCCCATCAGCGCGAGCGACGTCACGCTCTTGCCGCAGCCCGATTCACCGACGATGCACAGCGTCTTGCCGGGGTGCACGGCGAACGACACGCCGTCGATGAGGTTGGGCGCATCGGGCGCTTTGGAGAACTTCAGCGTTAGTCCGGTGACGTCGAGCACCGGCCCGGCGTCTGCGGGCATGGTCATGGGCGCGTTGTGTGGGTCGGTCCTTCTCGATCGTCGTGCCTCCAGCCCCGCGAGGCCGCTCATGAGGAACACGAATGACACGATTATGTCTCCCGCGCACCGGAAAGAAATATTAATATTTCTTTTTCATACTTAATTAATTTTTATCTGACAGATGCTCACGCTGCGCATGTTGAAGACGTTCCGCCTGGTGGCTCAAACCGGCTCGTTCGCAGCCGCGGCCGAGCGCGCGGCGCTGACCCAGGCGGCGGTCAGCCTGCAGATGCGTGGACTGGAAGATGCCGTCGGCCAGCGACTGTTCGACCGACGCGGCCGGCAGATCACGCTCACGCGCCAGGGGCGCGAGCTGTTTCCGCGCGTCGAGCAGATACTCGCGCTCACCGCCGAGCTCACCCGCACGCCTGTCGACGCGATGCAGGGACCGGTCAGCATCGGAGCGGTGGTGTCGGTCATCGGCGCGCTGTCGCTCGTGGTCGCCGAATTGAAGACGGCGCACCCAGGGCTCGACGTGCGGCTCACGTCGGCGCGCTCGGACGAACTGACCGAGCTCGTGGAGCAAGGTGAAGTGGACATCGCCGCCGTGGTGGCCCGCGCCGGCGACGCCCGCGCGGACGGGCTCGTGTGGACCCCGCTCTATACCGAACCGATGGTCATGGTCGTCAATCGCGACGTGAGCGAGTCCGACCCGCAGCGCATTCTCGATGCGCACGCCTTCCTGCGCTTCGACCGACGCGTGCGCACGGGGATGGTGGTGGAACAGGCGCTGCGCGCGGCCAAGCTCGGCGTGACCGAATATCTCGAGCTCAACTCCATCGAGACGATCGTCGCCCTCGTGCGCAAGAACGTGGGAGTCTCAGTGCTGCCGCTGTTGCATCGCGGCGACTGGCAGGCCGATCCGCTGCTGCGCATCGTGCCGATTGCCGATCCGCCGCTGCTGCGCACGGTCGGCATGATTCATCGCGAGCACGATGCGCGCACGCGCGACATCACCGCCGCCATCGTGGGCATGCTGCATGACGTATAGCCGTCAGTCGCGCGTCTCCAGGGCCTTGTTGATGCGCAGCGCGAGCAGCGTGCACACCGCCCCGGAGAGCAGATAGCCGCTCACGGCCACCAACCCGAACTCCGCCGACAGGCCCAGTGCGACGAGCGGCGCGAACGCCGCGCCGAACAGCCACGCGAAGTCGGTCGTGAGCGCCGCGCCGGTGTAGCGAAAACGCTGCTCGAAGTTGGACGTCACCGTCCCGGCCGCCTGTCCATACGACAGTCCCAACAGCGCGAAGCCCACGAGAATGAAGATATCCTGCCGGGCCGAGCCGCCGCCCATCAAAAACGGCGCGAACAGCGCGAAGATGGCGATGAAGATCGCGAAGAGCCCGAGCGTGGTGCGGCGGCCGATGCGGTCGGCAATGCGCCCCGAAATCACCGTGCACACGATGGCGATCGCCGCGCCGCACAGTTGCACGATCAACACGCTGTTCATGTCCTGCGTGTTTTGCAGCGTGATCCATGACAGCGGGAACACGGTCACGAGGTGGAACAACGCGTAGCTCGCGAGCGCCGCGAATGCACCGAGAAAGATGTTGTAGCCCTGCGAGCGCACCATCTCGCGCGTGCTGATCGGCTCGAGTTGTCCCTCTTCCAGCATCTCGGTGTATTCGTGCGTCACCACCAGGCGCAGCCGTGCGAAGAGCGCCACCACGTTCACGGCAAATGCCACGTAGAAGGGATAGCGCCAGCCCCAAGTGAGGAAGTCGTCGGGCTCGAGACTCCAATGCAGGAACAGGAACAGGCCGGCGGCAATGATGAAGCCGATCGGCGCGCCCAACTGCCCCATCATCGAATACCAGCCGCGCCGCTGCGGCGGCGCATTCATCGCGAGCAGCGAGGGCAGCCCGTCCCACGAACCGCCGAAGCCCACGCCCTGGAGCAGGCGGAAAAACGCGAGCAGCCAGATCGACTTCTCGCCGAGCACGGCGTAACCGGGCAGAAACGCCATGCCCGCGGTGGCGGTGCCGAGCACGAACAGCGCCGCCGTGAGCTTGATGCTGCGTCCCCAGCGGCGCTGCACGGTCATGAACAAAGCCGTGCCGAAGGGACGCGAGAGAAATGCGAACGAGAAGATGGTGAACGCGTACAGCAGGCCATGCAGCCCGTCGGCGAACGGGAAGAAGACGTGCGGGAAGACGAGCACGGCGGCGATGCCGAACACGAAAAAGTCGAAGTACTCGGAAGCACGTCCGACAACCACCCCGACGGCGATTTCCTCCGGCGCAATGCGGGATTTGCTCCCATGATCGTGCGCTGTGGCCGCGACGGGGACACCGTTCGGTGCCGGCGGTTGATGAGCACTGCTTGACATTATCGGACCCCCTTGCGGATCGGGATGACCATGACACACGTGCACAAAAAGCATCGCAGGTATCTCGATATCACGCCATAGGGTTTACCCTAGTATCATGCATGGGAGCCGGAGTCCATGATGGTTTGCGTCTACAGCTACGGTTGACTGATCGCAGCATGACTTCCCCAAAGTTTATCCGCGGGGTACTTTTGCTCCCCGCCGCCGCCGCGTTGCTGTCCGGTTGCAGTGCCGTATTGATGTCGCCGGCCGGCGATCTCGCGGTGAGGCAGCGCGACATCATCATCATCTCCACCATCCTGATGCTGCTGATCATCGTGCCGGTGATCGTGCTCACGCTGCTTTTCGCGTGGCGTTATCGGGAGTCGAACAAGAACGCCGTCTACACCCCGGAGTGGGATCATTCCACGCTGCTCGAGCTGCTGATCTGGTCCGCGCCGCTGATCATCATCATCGCGCTCGGAGCGCTCACCTGGGTGAGCACGCACAAGCTCGATCCCTATCGCCCGCTCGAGCGCCTCGACGCCAGGCGCGAGATCCCGCCCGACACGCGTGCGCTCACGGTGCAGGTCGTGGCGATGGACTGGAAGTGGCTCTTTTTCTATCCCGATCAGGGGATCGCCACGGTCAACGAACTGACCGCGCCCGTCGACCGTCCCATCCGCTTCGAGATCACGGCGACGACGATGATGAACTCGTTCTTCGTGCCCGCGCTCGCCGGGCAGGTGTACGCCATGCCGGGCATGGAGACGAAGCTGCACGCGGTCGTCAACAAGCCGGGCGTGTATGACGGCTTCTCCGCGAACTACAGCGGTGCGGGCTTCTCGGGCATGCGTTTCAAGTTCCACGGCGTCTCGCCGGAGGAATTCGATGCATGGGTCGCCAAGGTCAAGGCGCAGGGCGACACCCTCTCGCGCGACAAGTACGAGGCGCTGGCCAAGCCGAGCGAATGGGTGCCCGTGCATTACTACGCGGACGTGGCGCCCAATCTCTACGACGCGATTCTCAACCGTTGCGTCCAACCGGGCCAGACCTGTCTGAAGGATCTGATGGATCAGCCCAACCATTCGCATGCCAGCCGCTCGCGAGCGGGCAAGACCGATGCGCTGCTCGCCGACGCGATGTGCACGCCCCGGAACACGGCGCAGTTCGCACTGGACCCCCGAGGCGCACCCGGCGAGGCACTCACGCAGTGACGCCTACCGCGCCCAATCCTCGACAATGATGCGCCTCGCGCGCGAATGATCCCAGGTTCGAGCTTATGGACATCGTCAAGCTGATCTTCGGCCGCCTCACGATCGAGGCGATCCCGTACCACGAACCGATCCTCCTCGCGACCTTCGCCGGGGTGGCTCTCGGCGGCATCGCCGTGGTCGGCGCCATCACGTACTTCAGACTGTGGGGCTACCTCTGGCGGGAGTGGTTCACGAGCATCGATCACAAGAAGATCGGCATCATGTACGTGATCCTGGGGATCGTCATGCTGCTGCGCGGTTTTGCGGACGCGGCGATGATGCGACTGCAACAGGCGATCTCGTTCGGGGACAACGCCGGCTACCTGCCCCCGCATCACTACGACCAGATCTTCACCGCCCACGGCGTGATCATGATCTTCTTCGTGGCGATGCCGCTCGTCACGGGGCTCATGAACTTCGTGGTGCCGCTGCAGATCGGCGCGCGCGACGTGGCGTTTCCGTTTCTCAACAACTTCAGCTTCTGGATGACGACGAGCGGCGCGGTGCTCGTGATGATGTCGCTCTTCGTCGGCGAGTTCGCGCGCACGGGCTGGCTCGCCTATCCGCCGTTATCAGGCCTGCAGCAGAGTCCCGACGTGGGCGTCGACTACTTCATATGGGCGTTGCAGATCGCCGGGGTCGGCACCTTGCTATCGGGCATCAATTTGCTGGTGACCATCGTGAAGATGCGCGCGCCCGGCATGACGATGATGCGCATGCCGGTGTTCACGTGGACATCGCTTTGCACGAACGTGCTGATCGTGGCCGCCTTCCCCGTGCTTACCGCCGTGCTCGCGCTGCTCGCGCTCGATCGCTACGCCGGCACGAACTTCTTCACGAACGACCTCGGCGGCAACCCGATGATGTACGTGAACCTCATCTGGATCTGGGGACACCCGGAGGTCTACATTCTCGTGCTGCCGGTGTTCGGCGTGTATTCGGAAGTGGTGGCGACCTTCACGGGCAAGCGCCTGTTCGGTTACGCGTCGATGGTCTACGCGACGGTCGTGATCACGGTGCTGTCCTACCTGGTGTGGCTGCACCACTTCTTCACGATGGGCTCGGGCGCGAGCGTGAATTCGTTTTTCGGCATCACGACGATGATCATCTCGATACCGACCGGGGCGAAGATATTCAACTGGCTATTCACGATGTATCGCGGGCGCATCCGCTTCGAAGTCCCGATGCTGTGGACGGTGGGCTTCATGGTGACGTTCGTGATCGGCGGCATGACGGGCGTGCTGCTGGCTGTGCCGCCCGCGGACTTCTCGCTGCACAACGGCCTGTTCCTGATCGCGCACTTTCACAACGTGATCATCGGCGGCGTGGTGTTCGGGATCATGGCGGCGATCAGCTACTGGTTTCCGAAGGCTTTCGGCTACCGGCTCGATCCGTTCTGGGGCAAGTGCTCGTTCTGGTTCTGGCTCGTCGGCTTCTACGTTGCGTTCATGCCGCTCTATCTGCTCGGCCTGATGGGCGTGACGCGGCGCGTGAGCCACTTCGACGAGAGCTCCATGTCGCTGCAGATCTGGTTCCAGGTGGCGGCCGTGGGCGCGCTGCTCATCGGCCTGGGCATCGTGTGCTTCATCATCCAGCTGGTGGTGAGCTACATGCGGCGCGACCAGTTGCGCGACGTGAGCGGCGACCCGTGGAATGGCCGCACGCTGGAATGGTCGACGTCCTCGCCGCCGCCGGACTACAACTTCGCCTTCACGCCGATCGTGCATGACAACGACGCGTGGTGGCAAATGAAGCAGCACGGCTTCAAGCGGCCCGAGAGCGGCTTCCTCTCGATCCACATGCCGAAGAACACGAGCGCCGGCATCATCCTCGCCGGCCTGTCGACGGTATGCGGCTTCGGGCTCATCTGGCACATGTGGCTGGTGGTGATCGTCTCGTTCGTCGCGCTGCTGGCCGTGGCGATCGGCCACACGTTCAACTATCACCGCGAGTATTACATCCCGGCCGACCAGGTCGAACACACGGAGGCGGCGCGCACGCGCCTGCTCGCCCAGCATGGCTGATACGACCGCAACCTTTTCGCCAGGCGGCATGCCGGCCGCCGATCCGCCGCGCAACGGCGAACTGAAGTTCCTGATGACGAGCGACTATCACCCGCCGAGCGGGACGCTGCTCGGCTTCTGGGTGTACCTGATGAGCGACTGTCTCGTCTTCGCGTGCCTGTTCGCGACGTATGGCGTACTCGGTCGCAGCTACGCCGGCGGGCCGACCGGCGCGGAGTTGTTCGAGCTGCCGCTGGTGGCCGTCAACACCACGTTCCTGCTGCTCTCCTCGATCACCTATGGCTTCGCGATGCTGGAGATGCAAAGGCGACGCCAGGGCGCGGTGCTCGGCTGGCTCGCGGTAACCGGCCTGCTGGGCGCGGCGTTCCTGTCGCTGGAACTCTACGAATTCGCGAACCTCATTCACGAGGGCGCCGGTCCCTGGCGCAGTGCGTTCCTTTCGTCGTTCTTCACGCTGGTGGGCACGCACGGGCTGCACGTGACGTTCGGGATCGTCTGGCTCATCACGCTGATGGTTCAGGTCGGCAAGCATGGCCTCACCGCGCCGAACCGGCGCCGCCTGATGTGCCTGTCGATGTTCTGGCACTTTCTGGACGTCGTCTGGATCGGCGTCTTCACCTTCGTCTACTTGATGGGAGTGTTGCCGTGAGCACCCACGATTCGACACTGCACGACGCCGACGGACACGATCACGATCATGGCCACGAGGACGAAGGGCCGCACAGCACGCTGCGCGGCTATGTGACGGGCTTCGTTCTGTCGGTCATTCTCACCGCGATTCCGTTCTGGTTCGTGATGGGCGGCGTGTTCGAGAAGTCGAGCACGACCGCGATCCTGATTCTGTTCGTGGGCGCCATTCAGATCGTGGTCCACATGATCTACTTCCTGCACATGACCGGAAAGGCGGAGGGCGGCTGGAGCCTGCTGTCGCTGATCTTCACGATCGTGATGGTGGTGATCACGCTCTCGGGCTCGCTGTGGGTGATGTATCACCTGAACCAGAACATGATGCCGGGTATGATGCAGGATACGAAAAACCTTCCCTGAACGGCATTGCCTTGAACAGCCATCGATTTCACGAAACGGGGGACGCACAGCGTCCCCCGAGCACTTCAGGCGCATCGGCTCCCGACGCGCGCGCCCCCCGGCCTTCCCGTCCCTCGCCGTTGCGGCTGGCCGTGCTCGGCGTCGTCACGCTGCTGCTCGTGTCGGTATTTACGGCGCTCGGCACCTGGCAGGTACATCGCCGCGCATGGAAGCTCGAGCTCATCGAGCGGGTCAACACGCGCGTGCATGCGCCGCCCGCGGCCGCGCCAGGCCGCGCGCAGTGGCCGGCCGTCAACGCCGCCGACGATGAGTACCGTCACGTCTCGCTCACCGGCACCTACTTGTTCGACAAGGACACGCTGGTGCAGGCCGTCACCGATCTGGGCGGCGGATACTGGGTGCTCACGCCGCTGCGCACGGCCGACGGCAGTGAGGTGCTGATCAACCGGGGCTTCGTGCCGCCCGGCTGGCGGGAGTCCGTTCCGCCCCCCCCGGCGGGAGACGTCACGGTCACGGGGCTGCTGCGCATGCCGGAGACGGGCGGCGGCTTCCTGCGCAAGAACGCGCCGTCGGAAAACCTGTGGTATTCGCGCGATGTCGCGGCCATTGCCGCCGCGCGCGGACTCTCGAACGTGGCGCCCTACTTCGTGGACGCCGATGGCAAGCCCGGCGAGCGCACCAAGCTGCCCAACGGCGACGGCGAAGCCGCCACCGGCAGGGCGCCCGCGCTTGACTACCCCGTGGGCGGCCTCACCGTGGTGCAGTTCCCCAACAACCACATGAGCTATCTGCTCACATGGTACGCGCTCGCGATCATGTCCGCCGTGGCCGGCGGGTTTGTCATTCGCCTCGAGCTGCGCAACCGGCGGCGCGACGACTGAACGTCGCCTGTCGCCAGCCTTCGCCCCTGGCCCCCCTCGCCCCTGTCGCCCCCTGCCGCTTCGCGTGCCACGGACTCAGCGGGCTGCTGCCGCGTTCACCGCCGCGGCGATCTGCGTTGCGATTGCCGGTAGCCGCGCGTCGTCGAGCGCGGCGTAGCCCAGCACCAGTGCGGGCGGCATGGCGCGCGCCCGCGCGAACTCCGCCAGTCCTTCCACGTAGACGTCCCGCTCGCGCAGCGCCGCCACGAGCGCGGCCTCGTCGACGTGCGCCGGCAGCCACAGCACGCAGTGAAAACCGGCGTGCTCGCCGGTGATGCGGCACGGCGCCGTCATCGTCGCTCGCAGCGTATCGAGCAGCAGGTTGCGCCGGCGCAGGTAGACGCTGCGTGACGCGCGCAGGTGCCGGGCGAAATCCCCCGCGTCGATATAGCTCGCCAGCGCCATCTGCTCGACGAGGCTGTTGGCACGGCCCGACGCCGAGCGCAGCAGCGCAATGCGCGCAAGAAGCGCCGGCGGTGCGATCAGGTACCCGATGCGCAGCGACGGGAACAGCGACTTGTTGAAGCTGCTGCAATGGATCACGCGCGCCTGCGCGTCGATGGCCTTGAGTGCCGGCAGCGGCGCACTGCCGTAGCTGAACTCGCTGTCGTAGTCGTCCTCGACGATCCACACGTCGTGGCGCGCCGCCCATTCGAGCAGTTGCATGCGCCGATTGATGGACATGGTGGTGCCGAGCGGCGCCTGGTGCGCCGGCGTCACGTAGGCGATACCCGACGTGGCTCCCGCTCGCCGGGCGGCCCCGGCGGCATGCGCGGCAGCGGCGAGCGCGAAGCCCTCGTCATCGACCGGCACGCTCACGCAACGCGAGGCCGGCACGCCGATCAGCGCCGACAGGTTCTTGTACCCCGGGTCTTCGAGGTAGCACCAGGTTGTGGCGTCGGCGAGGACCTGGGTGATCAGGTCGATGGCATGACGGATGCCGGTCGTCACGACGATGTCGGACGCCTCGCAGGCAATGCCACGCGTGACGCGCACGTAGCGGGCGATGCTCTCTCGCAGCGGCGCGTAGCCGCGCGGGTCGGTGTCGGCGAGCTGCGCTGCCGTCACCGTGCGCAGGGCACGGTTCATGTGGCGGCGCCAGGCCGGCAGCGAGAACAGCGCCGTGTCGACGGAGCGTCCGGTCTTGAGCGCGAGCGACGCGGCGTTCTCGGGTAACGGTTCGATCGCTGCCGGCGCCTCGCGTCGTGCATGGGTCGTCGGCGCGGCGCCGGCAAGGTCGGCGAGCACCTCGGTGCCTGCGCCCACGCGACTCACGACATACCCTTCCAGCGTCAACTGCTCGAAGGCCAGCTCGACGATGCCGCGCGACACGCCCCAGCGCTCGGCCAGCGTGCGCGTAGACGGCAACCGGTCGCCACGGCGCAGTTCCCCGGCCAGAATGCGCTCTCGCACGCACCGGTAGACCCAGGCCTGTCGCGTCTCCTTCTCATGACGATCGGCGAGCGGCAATTCGAGCGATTGACTGATGTGGCGTCGGCGCATGGTGAGTCGGGCTCCGGTCAGGCTTCAGTTCGGCTTCAGTTCGGCTTCAGTTCGGCTTCAGTTCGGCACCAGTCAGACTCCAAAGTGGCCTAATCGAAAGCACGATAAATGGCGCTTCGAATTATACAAGTCAGATCGTATCCTTTATCGCCATGACACCTGTTCCCCGCGGGGCAATGCGGCGAGCGCGTGATCCGGGACATCCGGCAATCGATCACCAATGGAGAAATCGATGGAGTTGGCACAACGAGAAGCGGTCGGGGCGAAGTTCAGCGCCGCCGCCATGCAACGCGCGCAGGCACTGACGTGGGAAGCGACCGAAAAGATTGCCGAACTGATCGTGCCCGGCATGCGCGAGTCGGAGGCGATTGCCGCGAGCAAGACCCTGCTCGGCACGCTCGGCATGGACCGCATCTGGCATCCGGTCCTGATCCGCTTCGGCAAGAACACGCTACGCACCTTCAGCGAGCGCAGCGACGATGATCCGATCCTCGGCGAGGACGACATCTACTTCATCGACATCGGCGTGGTATTCGGCGCGCACGAAGGCGACTGCGGCCTCACACGCACGACCGGCTCGGATCCGGAGATGCGGCGCTGCGCGGACGACGCCAGGCGTCTGTTCGACATCGTGCAGGCACACTGGCGCGAGCATGGCGCAAGCGGTCAGGCGCTGTACGAATTTGCGAAGGCGCAGGCCGAGGCGATGGGCTGGGTGCTCAACCTCGACATCAAGGGCCACCGCGTGAGCGACTTCCCGCACGCTATCTACAAGGGCGGCAAGCTCGGCGATCTCGCCGACACGCCCAGTTGCGGCCTGTGGATTCTGGAGATCCAGATCGCGCACCCGACACGTCCGTTCGGGGCGTTCTACGAGGACCTGCTCGTCTGAGCGGCGGCGCCATCGCCGTCTTGCCCCCCGATCTTGCCATCCGACCCGCAACGCCGTGGCGAGCGTGCAACAGCGCCGCGGCGGATCGCGCCGTTTTGATGCCGGCCGGGCCCGCAAACGCTACCTTTCGGTCCGGCAAATGCGGCCTCGCATCTGACCCTCAATACTGTCCGATGCTTGCCCGTGAAGGCAGGCGGGCACTTTCGCGAATTGTCCAGTGCCACGCCGGTATCCCGGCGTGGCCCGTCGCCCGGACTTTTGGCGCATCTTTCCCCAATTACCCGTTATGCGTTACCGTTCGTCTGTCGACGGAGCTTCACGCACGACTGCTGTCCGGCAGCGCAGACATCGCCGCGCCGGGCGCCCGCCCCAGGGCGCCCGGCCTTCGAGCGAGCTGTCCCTCGTGCGCCCGTCGCGCGCGCTGTTGAAGTTTTCCCATCTCGCTCAAGAACGAACGACACAAAGACGATGAAAAATCCAACCTTCACCAAAGCGCTTTTGGCCACGGCCCTGAGCTGTGCGCTGTTCAACGCCCACGCGGCCTCGCAGGCGCCGGTCGGCGCGGAGAACGGCATGGTCGTGACCGCCCAGCACCTCGCCTCGAAAGTCGGCGTGGACGTGCTCAAGGCTGGCGGTAACGCAGTCGATGCCGCCGTTGCCGTGGGCTACGCACTCGCCGTGGTCTATCCGGCCGCAGGCAACATCGGCGGCGGCGGCTTCATGACGATCCAGCTCGCCGACGGCCGCAAGACCTTCCTCGACTTCCGCGAGAAGGCCCCGCTTGCCGCGACCGCGAACATGTACCTCGACAAGGATGGCAACGTCATCAAGGGCGCCTCGACCACCGGCTATCTGGCCGTGGGCGTGCCGGGCACCGTGTCGGGCATGGAATACGCGCGCGAGAAGTACGGGACGAAGACGCGCCAGCAACTGCTCGCGCCGGCCATCACGCTCGCCGAGAAGGGCTTCGTGCTCGATCAGGGCGACGTGGACATGCTGTGGACGTCGACCAAGGATTTCGAGAAGGACCGCGCCAACTCGGGCGCCATCTTCCTGAACAAGGGCCGACCGTTTCAGCCGGGCGAGCGCCTGGTGCAGAAGGACCTGGCGCGCACGCTCAAGCTGATCAGCGCCAAGGGCACCGACGGCTTCTACAAGGGTGAAGTCGCCGACAAGCTGGTGGCGTCGATGAAAGCGGGCGGCGGCATCATCACGCAGGCCGATCTGGACCAGTACAGGACGCGCGAACTCGCGCCGGTCGAATGCGACTATCGCGGCTATCACGTGGTCTCGGCCCCGCCCCCGAGCTCGGGCGGCGTGGTGATCTGCGAGATCATGAACATTCTCGAAGGCTACCCGATGAAGGAGCTGGGCTATCACTCGGCTCAGGGCGTGCACTACACGATCGAGGCGATGCGTCATGCCTATGTCGATCGCAACAGTTATCTGGGCGATCCGGACTTCGTGAAAAACCCCATCGCGCAGTTGCTCGACAAGAACTACGCCGCCAAGATCCGCGCCGCGATCAACCCGCAGAAGGCCGGCATCTCGCAGGAGATCAAGCCGGGTGTGCCGCCGCATGAAGGCAGCAACACCACGCACTACTCGATCATCGACCGCGAGGGCAACGCCGTGTCGGTCACCTACACGCTTAACGACTGGTTCGGCGCGAAAGTCATGGCCAACGGCACGGGCGTGCTGCTCAACGACGAAATGGACGACTTCACCGCCAAGGTGGGTGTGCCGAACCTGTACGGTCTGATCCAGGGTGAAGCGAACGCCATCGGCCCGGGCCGCCGTCCGCTCTCGTCGATGAGCCCGACCATCGTCACGAAGGACGGCAAGCCGGTGATGGTGGTCGGCACGCCGGGCGGCAGCCGCATCATCACGGCGACGCTGCTCACCATGCTCAACGTCATCGACTACGGCATGAACCTGCAGGAAGCCGTCGACGCACCGCGCTTTCACCAGCAGTGGATGCCCGAGGCGACCAATCTCGAGACGTTCGCGCTGAGCCCCGACACGCAGAAGATTCTGGAGAGCTGGGGCCACAAGTTTGCCGGCCCGCAACCGGCGAACCACGTTGCCGCGATTCTCGTGGGAGCGCCGTCGCTCGGCGGCAAACCGATCGGCAAGAACCGTTACTACGGCGCGAACGATCCGCGTCGCAATACGGGGCTCGCACTCGGGTATTGAGGCGCGCCTGGCTCCGGGCGTCGCGCGACGGCGTCCGGATCGGCAAGACGACGGGGCCGCTCGCGCGGCCCCTTTTTTTGCGCCGGCGTTGGTGTCAGCGCCGGTGATCGACGCGGCGCGCCAGCCGCTCGCCCAGGAACTGCACCAGCGTGACCAGTGCCACGAGAATCGCGATCACGTTGAACATCACGGCCGTCTCGTAGCGCTCGTAGCCGTAGCGCACCGCGAGATCGCCGAGACCACCCGCCCCCACGGCGCCGGCCATGGCCGACGCGCCGACCATGGCGATGACGGTGACCGTCGCGCCGCCGAGGATGGCCGGCAGCGCCTCGGGCAGCAGCACATGACGCACGATGTGCCAGCGCCGGCATCCCATCGCGCGCGCCGCCTCGATCAGCCCCGGTTCGATTTCGCGCAATGCAACCTGCGTCACGCGCGCGAAGAATGGTGTCAGATGCACCGCGAGCGGCACGACGGCCGCCCAGGTGCCCATCGTCGTGCCGACGAGCCAGCGCGTGACCGGCAGCAGCGCCACGAGCAGAATGATGAACGGCACCGCGCGAAACAGATTCACGATCACCGAGAGCACGCGATGGAATCGCGGATGCGCGGCAAGGCCGCCGGGCGCGGTCACGACGAGCACCACGGCGAGCAGCAGGCCCGCCGCGAACACGATGGCGCACGCGCTCGTGACCATCAGCA
The DNA here is from genome assembly GCF_902459585.1 of Pandoraea nosoerga. GTDB lineage: Bacteria > Pseudomonadota > Gammaproteobacteria > Burkholderiales > Burkholderiaceae > Pandoraea > Pandoraea nosoerga. The sequence goes on along the minus strand of NZ_CABPSC010000020.1, from coordinate 10,856 downwards.
GGGTTTCGCCGAACGCGCGCAGGTATTTGTCGACCATGATGAATGCCGGAAATGCGAAAACGAGGATTGGGGATTCAGCGCTCAGCTGCCGTGGGCGGCCGCGCGCACACCGGTGTACGCCGGACGCCCCTGCCAGGCGTGCTGCAGCGGGCGGAGCAGCGCACGCGTGGCCGCGGACAGCGGATTGGCGAACACTTCCGCTACGGGGCCGAGCTCGGCAATGCGGCCCTGCTCGAGCACGAGCACGCGCTCGCAAGCCTGGTGAATCACCGCCATGTCGTGCGTAATGAGCACGACGGTGAGCCCGAATTCGCGCTGCACGTCGCCAAGCAGCGCGAGAATGGCGTCGGTCGTCTCGGGATCGAGCGCGGACGTCGCTTCGTCGCACAGCAGAATCTCGGGCCGATGCACGAGCGCACGGGCGATGCCCACGCGCTGCTTCTGGCCACCGGAGAGCATTGCCGGATAGGCGTGGGCGCGGCCGGCCAGCCCGACGAGCGCGAGCAGCTCGTTCACGCGCGGCGCGATCTGCGCCTTCGGCACACCGGCCACCCGCAGGGGCAGCGCCACGTTCTCGAAGACGGTCTTCGCCGAGAGCAGGTTGAAGTGCTGGAAGATCATGCCGATGCGGCGTCGCAGGTCGACGAGCGCCTCCTCGCCGAGCGCCGCCACGTCCACGCCGTCGACCTTGACCTGCCCGGTGCTTGGCAGCTCCAGCGCGTTGATCGTGCGCAGCAGCGTGGATTTGCCCGCACCGCTGCGCCCGATGATGCCGAAGCGCTCACCGCGCTGCACGGCTAACGACACGTCCTGCAGCGCTGCGCTCGACGCGCCCGGGTAGACCTTGCCGAGGCCCTCGAAGGTGATATGGACGGCCTCGCGCGCGGCAGCGCCCGGCAAACGGGTCACGGGCGCAGGGAAAGCCGGTCGGTGCGTCATCGCAGGCTCCTCTCGAACGTCAGAATGCCGGGACGACCGAGCCCTGGTACTTCGTTTCGATGAACCTGCGCACCTCTTCCGACTGGTACGCCTTGACGAGCGGCGCGACCCACGGCGCGTTCCTGTCCTTCTCGCGCACGGCGATGATGTTGACGTATGGATTGTTCTCCCGCTTTTCCACGGCGATGCCATCGCGCGTGGCGATCAGTCCGACCTGGTAGGCGAAGCTGTTGACGATCGCCGAGGCGTCGACGTCCGGTAGCGAGCGCGCCAGGACCACGGACGCGCTTTCGATGAACTCGAGCTTGCGCGGATTGGCCGTCACGTCGGCCAGCGTTGCCGTGCCGGTGTAGGGATCGAAGCCGTCGCGCAGCCTGACCAGACCGTGGTCACGCAGGATCACCAGCGCGCGGGTCTGGTTGCTCGGGTCGTTCGGCAGGCCGATCTTCGCGCCGACGGGCAGTGCTTCGAGCGACTTGTACTTCTTCGAATAAAAGGCAATGGGAGAAATGAGCGTGTCGCCGACCGACACGATCCTGTAGCCGCGCTGCCTGACCTGGTCGCGCAGGAACGGGATGTGCTGGAATGAGTTGGCGTCGAGATCGCCGTTGTTGAGCGCCTCATTCGGGCTCGCCGTGCCGGTGATCACGATCGGCTCGACGTTCAGGCCGCGCGACTTGGCCACCTTCGTGACCACTTCCCAGATTTCCTCGTCGACGCCGCCGCGCACGCCCACCTTGAGCGGCTTGTCGGCCGCGTGTGCGCTCCCCGCACCGAGCGCGCCGAGCGCGCCGAGCGTGCCGAGTGCGCCGATGGCCAGAGCGGCCGAGAGACTGCCGAGCAGGTGAAACAATTGGCGGCGTTGCATGAGGCATTCCCCTTATCCGTTGATATGTGTCGCGCCGTTTGAGGCGAACGCACAGTCTAGGAAGCCGCGCCGGGCGCCGTCCAATAACCAATTTCGCAAAGCAAATACGGCGCGCGTCGCAGAGCTTTTGCGCGAGCCGCGATCTCCTTGGCAATGCGTCTCTTGTAACTTTTTGTAATACGAACGACGAAAATTCCGGAACTACCCGGACGAGCTTCGTCCAACCGGTTTCCCTTCATGTGCTGTATTGGCGCCGCACGCCGCGCACAGATGCGACCCCTCACTCATTCCTCTACGGAACCGCGAAGATGTTTGCCCAGTGGTACCCGCTGCCGAAACCTCCATTGCCTCGCGCGTCGCAATCGCTTCGCCTGTCGTCCCGTCCGACCTTGCTGCGGCAGTTGCCTGCGCTCCATGGCGTGTCGCCGCGCGCGATCGCGCTGGCGCGTCTCGTGCTGTTCGGCGTGATATTGCTCATTGCCGGACTTCCCATCAGCGATGCGCTCGCGGCCAACGCGCATCAGACCAGCACGGGAAAGCGGCGTCTTGACGCCACCAAGAAGAAGGCGGTGGCGAAGGCGTCGGCCAAGGCGATGCATCGCAAGGCGGCGACGAGCTCGTCGCAAACGCGTGCCGCCCGTCACGGCAGGGCTTCGCGTCACGCCGCGACGACGCGTCGGCCAACGGCCGCGCAGCGTCGTGTTGCGCCCAAGTCGCCCGCGGCGAAAGCCGCGTCGCATCGTCGCGCACCGAAATCCGCGATCGCAGCGGCGCCGTCCACGCAGCTCAGCACCGATGCCAGGCCGCGTCTGCTCGCGCGCTGCGGCTTCACGCCGGCGTCTCGCAAACGGTTGTTTTCGCGGGCGGTCTATATCGTGGACGAAAAGACGCGCACGCCGCTCTACGCCAGGAACGCGGACCGGGTGCGGCCCATCGCGTCGCTCACCAAGCTGATGACGGCCATGGTGTGGCTCGACAGCGGGCCGGCCATGCGCGCGCCGTTGCGTGTCACGAGCGCCGATCTCGACACGTTGAAATTCTCGCATTCGCGTCTCGCGGTGGGCTCGACGCTCTCGCGCGCCGACATGCTGCACATCTCCCTGATGGCCTCGGAGAATCGCGCGGCCGCGGCGCTGAGCCGCGACTATCCGGGCGGACGCGCGGCGTTCATCAACGCCATGAACGCCAAGGCGCGCGCGCTCGGCATGCCGAACACCCGCTTCGAGAACGCCACGGGCCTGTCGCCGCGCAACGTCTCGACCGCGCGAGAGCTCGCGCGCCTCGTGCGGGCGTCGAACGGCTACCCGCTGATTCGCCGCTACTCCATCGACCATCAGCAAAAGGTGCGCACGGGCAAGGGTCAGCTGCAGTACGTCAATACGAACCGGCTGGTGCGCTATGGGAAGGTGCACGCAAGCGTGCAGAAGACCGGCTTCATCAACGAGTCCGGCCACAACATGGTCATGCGCGTGATGGTGCACAAGCGGCGTCCCGTCATCGTGACGATGCTCGGCAGCGACACCCCCGAAGGCGCGCGCCTCGATGGCGTGCGCATCGCCCATTGGCTGTCGTGCTCGTTGAAGTGAGCGCTGTACCGGCGGCTCACCAGTACCACGCCCTAGCGGATCCGGTCGAATAACGGGGACGCCTGGCTGGCAGCCGCCAGCTCGGAGGCCGCGGCAAGCAACGCGGGCCCCAGCCGCGCCATGCGCGCCTCGTCCAGCCGGATCAACGGCCCTGCGATGCTGATCACGCCCAGCGCGGGATAGCCTCGACGCAGAATCGGCGCCGCCATTGCCGTCATGCCGGGCGAAAACACCTCGTTGATCGTGGCGTAACCGCGCGCCCGCGCGGCTTCGAGAAACGCCAACAGTCCCTGCACCGTCGTCGGCGCGTTCGGGCCGTAGTCCCTGGGCTGCCCGAAGCCCTGTCGGCTCACCAGTGCCAGCGCACGCTCGTCGGTCATCGTCATCATCCACGCGTGCCCCGTGGCCGAACACGACAGGATCGTATCCATCCCCATGTCGGGGTCGTACTTCAAGCCCTTGATCGCCCCCTGGGCTTTGGCGACCCATGTGAGCCGATCGCCGTCGGCGATTGCCAGGCGCACCAGTTCGCCCGACGTCTGCGCGAGCCGGTCGAGAATCGTCTGCGCCATATCGACGATGCCGGAAGTGCTGAGAAAACTCAGGCCCAGGCCGACGAGCTTCGTCGTCAGTACGTAATCACCGTGCTCACGCAATTGGCGTACATAGCCGAAGGTCTTCAGATCGCTCAGCAAGCGGTGACAGGCGCTGCGCGGAATGTCGAGTTCGTCGGCGATGAACGCCAGCGGCGTGCCGCCCACTTGCTGAGCCAGCAGTTCCAGAATGGCGAGCGTGCGCTCCATGACGCCGTTCATCCGTCTCCTCCATGGGGCTGCCGCGGTCGTGACGCGGCGAATTCCGCATTATGGCATCTGATTCCAGTCCAGAATAGTGTTCCACCGTGATCGCTACTATCTGCTTGCCAGCCCGGGACAGGCCCGGGCGGCCCCCTCTATCCGCTCGGCCCGCGGCGGCGGCAGATGCCGATGTTCCGATCTCCGGCGAGCGGTGAGCATGGGGCATAACGACAAATCATCGTCAGGAGACAGGCATGACACACGCAACGCCTTCAGTGCCGGACGCATCGATGCAAACGCGTGCGGTGAGCGCCGCGACCATCGGCACCGCACTGGAATGGTTCGACTTTACGTTGTATGGCGCATTGGCGGCCACACTGCTGCCGAAGCTCTTTTTCCCCGCGATGGAGCCCACGTCGGCGCTGCTCGCGTCCCTCGCCACGTTCGGCGTGGGGCTCGCCGCAAGACCGCTTGGCGCGATTGTCTGCGGCTCGCTGGGCGACAAGTTCGGGCGCCGGAATCTGATGCTTGCCACCGTCTCGGTGATGGGCGTGGCGTCGGTGCTGATGGGACTGTTGCCCACTTACGCGCAGATCGGCGTATGGGCGCCGATCCTGCTGGTGGCGCTTCGCATCGTGCAAGGCTTCGCGCTCGGTGGCGAGTCGACCGGCGGCCAACTGATGGCCATCGAGCACGCGAGTCCCGAGCGTCGCGGGAAGTATTCCGGACTGCTCGGTATCTGCTCGCCCGTGAGCCAGATCCTCGCCAATGCGGCACTTTTCGGATTGTCCGCGGCGCTGTCGGCGCAGGCGTTCGAATCATGGGGATGGCGCGTGCCGTTCCTGCTGAGCTTCCTGCTCGTGATTGTGGGCGTCTACATTCGCCTCAGGGTACATGAGACGCCCGCGTTTGCCGCGATGCGGTCCGCCGCGCAGATCGTCAGGGTGAGCAATCCGCTGCGCGACGCCGTGCGGCTGCACTACAAGCCGCTCATTCGCTGGACGCTCTTCTTTTGCGGGCCGGCCGCCATCTTCTATCTGATCGTGGTGTTCTCGCTCAGCTACATCACCAAGACGCTCGAGGTGCCGAAGCAGACGGCATTCATGCTGTTGATGGGTGCGAACATCTTCGCCATCTTCGGCGCGCTGTTCGGCGGCATGCTCAGCGACCGCATCGGGCGCAAGAAGGCGCTGGCTATCGGCTCGTGCGCCACGCTCGCTATCTCGCTCGTCTACTTTTCCGTGCTCGATACGCGCAGCTTCGTGCCGATGCTGCTCATCATGGGCCTGTTCCTGGGCTTCACGCAGTATCAGAGCGGCATTCAGCCGGTCGCCTTCGCCGAGGCGTTTCCGACCAACGTGCGCTACTCCGGCTCCGCGCTGGCCTATACCGGCGCGAATCTGCTCACCGGCGGCCCGATGCCGATGGTCGCGGTGTGGCTGCTGTCGATCAGCAACGGATCGCCGTGGGCCGTCGTGGCGCTGTGCGCGACGCTGAACGTCATTTCGCTGGCCGCCATTCTCATCGGGCCCGAAACACGCGGCATCGACATGCATCGCACGGACTCGGCCCAGGCGCTGTCGGGCGGGGGCCCCGCCGCCGCCGATGCCACCGCTGCCGCCGCGCTGGAGACGCCGCGCGGCGTGCGCAACAGTCACTGAACAGTCGCTGACGGCTGGCTCTTACAGTTTTACAGGAATCGAATTTCTCATCATGTCCGACCTCGTCTACGTTCTCAATGGCCCCAACCTCAATATGCTGGGCAGGCGCGAGCCGCATCTCTACGGGCATACGACGCTCGCCGAGATCGAGCAGACCGTTCGCACGCTCGCGGCACGTCTCGAACTGCGTTGCGAGTTCCGGCAGACGAACAGCGAAGCGACCATGGTCGATTGGCTTCAGGAGGCATTCCAGGCCGATGCCGGCGTCGTGCTGAATCCGGCGGGCTTGTCGTTCCGGTCGATCCCTGTGCTCGATGCGGCCAAGTTGCTGCGACGGCCGCTGATCGAGGTGCACATCACCAACATCCACAAGCGGGAGGAGGTCTATCGCCACTCGTTGATCTCGAGCGTGGCGACCGGTGTGATCTGCGGCCTTGGCGCGCAGTGTTATCCGTTGGCGCTGCAGGCCATGGCTTCGATGCTGGCCGGCGGTTGAGCCATCGGGCGGGGCGCGGATGCCGGCGCCTGGGGAGCGCCGGCGAATCGCGTCGTCGATACGTGCGGGCCGATCAGCGCCGGCGGGCGTGCCAGCGTCCCCAAAGAGCGGTGGCAAGGAGCAACAGCGCGCCCGCACCGATCACCGCGTCGAAACCCTGATTGAACGCCGCATGAGAGAGCGACGTCAGCGCGTCGGCCATGCCGGGGGGCAGACGTTCGGCGACGAGCTGCGCTTCGTCGAGACTGTCACGCACGGTGTCCGGCAGCGTCGCCACTTGCGGCACGTCCATCGCGCGGCCGTAGACGAACGTGAGCAGGCTGCCCATGAACGTCACGCCCAGCGCTCCGCCGAGTTCGTAAGATACTTCCTCGACGGACGCCGCCATGCCGGCCCGCTCGCGCGGCGCGCTCTGCATGATGGTGCTCGACGCCGCCGTCATGGTCGCGCCAACGCCGAGCCCCAGCACGACGAGCGCCAGCGCCCAGAGCATGAAGTGCGCGTCGCGCAGGAAGAGATAGCCCCCCATGCCCGCGGCCGACATCGTCAACGCAATCGATAGCAGGCGCGGACTTCCCATTCGCGGCAGCATCCGCCCCGCGATCGGGCCGGCGACGAACGCTGCCAGCGACAACGGCATGCCGGCCAGCCCGGCTTCGAGCGGCGAGTAGCCCATCACGAGCTGCAAGCGCTGGCTGAACACCAGTTGCATGCCGATGAGGGCCGCCGCCGCCATGAGCGCAGCCGCCACGGCGAGCGCGAATACCGGGCTGCGGAACAGCGTGAAGTCGAGCAACGGATGCACGCTGCGCTGCTGGCGCTTGACGAACGCCCACAGGAAGACAACGCCGACGAGCGCGGCAATACCCACCGTCGCCCAGTCGGGCGAGATCTTGCCGGCGCTCTTGATGGCATACGTCACGCCAATCAGGCCGACCATGAAGAGCAGCGAACCGAACCAGTCCCATGGTTGCTTCGACGTTGCCGCGCCCTTCGGGATCAGCCACCAGGCGAGCGGCAACGCGATCAGCACGATGGGCACGTTGATCAGGAACACCGAACCCCACCAGAAGTGCTCGAGCAGTGCGCCGCCAAGAATCGGGCCGAACGCGGCGCCGCCCGATGCCACCGACGCCCAGATGCCGATAGCCAGCGCCTGCTCGTGCGAATCGGCAAAGGTCAGGCGGATCAGCGAGAGCGTGGCAGGCATCATCATGGCCGCGCCCACGCCAAGGAAACCGCGCGCGGCAATCAGCACGTTGGCGCTCGGTGCGAATGCGGCCGCCAGCGACGCCGCGCCGAATACGGCAAGTCCGGCAAGAAAGAGCTGCTTGTGGCCAAGGCGATCGCCCAGGGTGCCCATGCCGAGCAGCAGGCCCGAGACGACGAGCGCGTAAGCGTTGACGATCCACAGCTTGGCGGAGGCCGTCGCCGCGAGATCGTGAGTGAGACGAGGCAATGCCGTGTACAGCACCGTCATGTCGATCACGATGAGCAGCAGCGCCACCGACACGACGGCGAGCACGAGCCAGCGGCGAGCGCCGCTTGCCCGGACTGCCGGATGCGAGGAGGTATGCAGGCTGGACATCGGAAAGCTCCTTGGTTGTGGCAGGCCGTTTCGGTCGGACTGACCTGCGCGTACTGGATTTTTCTTTACGGGAAAACCCGTATGATCCATCAGCAAAGCGATTGGGAAAAGTTGGATTCCATCCGTGAAATAGATGGATTTGCTGCGATTGCGGAACTCTCGCACCCTTGTGCCGCGACCCGCCGGGGATTCCGCACGGCGATTGCGGTTCGGCGGAGCCGATTCGAACGGACGTAGCGGACGTAATGGGCGTAAGGACGTAATTGACGTAAGGGACGTAATTGACGTAAGGGACGTTCCATGGTGGCCGTCAAGACTGGCGGTGCACCAGCGAGGCGCATACAATTTGCGCCACATTCCCATTCGGCGGAAATCCCCCGACTCTTTACATGGCCTCCCACCCCACTCGTATTCCCGACGCGGTGTCGCTCCCTGAGCTGACGCTGCGCGGCATGATTCTCGGTGCACTGATCACCGTGGTGTTCACCGCCTCGAACGTCTATCTCGGCCTGAAGGTCGGGCTGACCTTCTCCTCGTCCATTCCTGCTGCGGTGATCTCGATGGCCGTGCTGCGCGCGCTTCGCGGCGGCAACATCCTCGAGAACAACATGGTGCAGACGCAGGCCTCGGCGGCGGGCACGCTCTCGTCGATCATCTTCGTGCTGCCCGGCCTTTTGATGATCGGACACTGGCAAGGCTTTCCGTTCTGGCTGACGCTCGCGATCTGCGCGTCGGGCGGCATTCTCGGCGTGCTGTTTACGATTCCGTTGCGGCGTGCGATGGTCGTCGACAGCGATCTGCCCTATCCCGAGGGCGTGGCCGCCGCGGAAATACTGCGCGTGGGCAGCGCGGGCAACGAGGCCTCGCAGGACGCTATGAAAGCGACCGGCGAGTGGGGACAGGAGGCCAGCGGCGTGCGCGAGATTGCGTTCGGCGGCGTGGTGTCGGCCCTGTTCGCCTTTGCGACGACCGGCCTTAAGGTGCTTGGCGAGAGCATTACCGCATGGGTGCCCGCCGGCGCGGCCGTCTTCCGTCTGACCACGGGTTTTTCGCTTGCGCTGATCGGGGCGGGTTATCTCATCGGGATTGTGTCCGGATTGGCGATTCTATTGGGCATCGTGCTGAGCTGGGGCATCGCCGTGCCGGTACTGACGTCGATCACGCCCAATACCGATGGGCTGGCGATCGCGGCGTTTGCGAACGGACTGTGGCAGCACAAGGTGCGCTTCATTGGTGCGGGCACGATCGGCGTTGCCGCGGTCTGGACCCTCATTACGCTGGCCAAGCCCATGATCGATGGCGTGAAGACGTCGTTTGCCGCATTGGGGCAATCGCGGGGTGGACGTGCGAAGAGCATCACGCTGGGGCGCACCGAGCAGGACCTGTCCCCGTATTGGGTGATCGGCCTCACACTGGTGTGCGTGGCGATCTGGGTCGTGACGTTCGGGGCGTTCCTCGCGGACGCGCCGCTGTCGTTCGGCGGCATTGCGACACTGGTCGTTTGCAGCGTGGTGTTTGCCGTCGTGTTCGGATTCCTGGTGGCGGCGGCGTGCGGATACATGGCCGGATTGGTAGGCTCGTCGGCCAGTCCGATCTCGGGCATCGGTATCGTCGCGGTGGTGCTGGTGTCGCTACTCATTCTCAGCGTGAGCCAGGCGAGCGGCCTGCTCGATACCGGCAGCGGCAGCAAGCTCGCCATTGCGTTGGCGTTGTTCACCACGTCCGCGGTGATCGCCATCGCCACGATCTCGAACGACAATCTGCAGGATCTGAAGACCGGGTGGCTCGTGGGTGCGACGCCGTGGCGTCAGCAGGTGGCGCTTCTCGTCGGCTGCGTGGTTGGCGCGGCGGTGATTCCACCGGTGTTGAATCTGCTCTACAACGCGTATGGTTTCACGGATGCGCTACCGCGCGCCGGCATGGATCCGTCGCAGGCGTTGTCCGCACCCCAGGCGATCCTGATGACGGCCATCGCCAAGGGCATCTTCACCCATCAGCTCGACTGGTCGATGCTCGGTATCGGCGCAGTGCTCGGTATCGCGTTGATCGCGATCGATGCGGCGTTGGCCAGACGGGGGGGCGTGGCGCGCGTGCCGGTGATTGCCGTAGGTATCGGCATCTATCTGCCGCCGACGGTGGGTTCGGTGCTCGTCATCGGCGCGGTGCTCGCGTGGATTGCGCAACGCTTGCTCAAGGCGCGCGCGAAAACGCAGGGCAAGAACTTCGGGGCTATTGCCCAGGCCGCGGAACGACGCGGCGTGCTCCTGGCCTCCGGCTTGATCGTGGGCGAAAGTCTGGTTGGCGTTGCGATGGCGATGGTCGTCGGCGTCACCGGCTCGGACGCGCCGCTCGCGATCGCCGGCAAGGGTTTTGCCGCCACGTCCGAATGGCTCGCGCTGTTCGTCTTCGCAGGCATTTGCGCTGTGGTGGTGCGCCGAGTGTTGGCTGCAGCGCCGGCAGCGCGATAGGACTCGACGTCACGACAGATCCGCCAGGGCAGCGACGGATAGAACGGCGCTGCTCTGACGGCGTTGTGTGCGAGGCAAAGGCGGGATATCAAAGGTGCCGTAATCTCCGGCGCCTTTTTTGTGTCTGCGACAAGGTCGACATTGGGGCGGAGTCCCGGTGGCTACCCGTCTGAATCGAAACCTGGATGAAGACGAAGGGGTCCCTGCGCGAGTCTCCCGCAAGTGGCCCAGCGGCTTGAGCAGTCGTCTGCAAGTCAGCATGCTTGTCCGAGCATCCGAGCATGGGGTCATCCATGCATACCGAGGCTTCATTTTCGGAGGCAGGCAAAAGCAACACTCAAGCGCCCCTGCAAAGCAAAAACCCCTTGCCAGTCGCCTGGCAAGGGGTTTTTAAGGGGAGCCTGACGATTACCTACTTTCACACGGGAATCCGCACTATCATCGGCGTGGAGT
>NZ_CABPSC010000019.1 GCF_902459585.1 Pandoraea nosoerga | reverse complement strand
GAAGCGAACGCGGCGAACTGAAACATCTAAGTAGCTGCAGGAAAAGAAATCAACCGAGATTCCCAAAGTAGTGGCGAGCGAAATGGGATCAGCCTTCAAGATTTAGCACCGGTGTTATCAGAACGGAATGGAAAGTCCGGCCATAGTGGGTGATAGCCCCGTATGAGAAAACCCTGGTGTGGAACTAAGCTTGAGAAAAGTAGGGCGGGACACGTGAAATCCTGTCTGAAGATGGGGGGACCATCCTCCAAGGCTAAATACTCGTAATCGACCGATAGTGAACCAGTACCGTGAGGGAAAGGCGAAAAGAACCCCGGGAGGGGAGTGAAATAGATCCTGAAACCGCATGCATACAAACAGTCGGAGCCTCGTAAGGGGTGACGGCGTACCTTTTGTATAATGGGTCAGCGACTTACATTCAGTGGCGAGCTTAACCGAATAGGGAAGGCGTAGCGAAAGCGAGTCCGAATAGGGCGTTCAGTCGCTGGGTGTAGACCCGAAACCAAGTGATCTATCCATGGCCAGGTTGAAGGTGCGGTAACACGTACTGGAGGACCGAACCCACTAACGTTGAAAAGTTAGGGGATGAGCTGTGGATAGGGGTGAAAGGCTAAACAAACTTGGAAATAGCTGGTTCTCTCCGAAAACTATTTAGGTAGTGCCTCGTGTATCACCTTCGGGGGTAGAGCACTGTCATGGTTGAGGGGTCCATTGCGGATTACCTCGCCATAGCAAACTCCGAATACCGAAGAGTGCAATCACGGGAGACAGACATCGGGTGCTAACGTCCGGTGTCAAGAGGGAAACAACCCAGACCGCCAGCTAAGGTCCCTAAATATTGCTAAGTGGGAAACGAAGTGGGAAGGCTAAAACAGTCAGGAGGTTGGCTTAGAAGCAGCCACCCTTTAAAGAAAGCGTAATAGCTCACTGATCGAGTCGTCCTGCGCGGAAGATGTAACGGGGCTAAGCAATATACCGAAGCTGCGGATGCGAGCTTGCTCGCATGGTAGGAGAGCGTTCTGTAAGCCTGTGAAGGTGACTTGTAAAGGTTGCTGGAGGTATCAGAAGTGCGAATGCTGACATGAGTAGCGATAAAGGGGGTGAAAGGCCCCCTCGCCGTAAGCCCAAGGTTTCCTACGCAACGTTCATCGGCGTAGGGTGAGTCGGCCCCTAAGGCGAGGCAGAGATGCGTAGCTGATGGGAAGCAGGTTAATATTCCTGCACCGTCGTATGATGCGATGGGGGGACGGATCGCGGAAGGTTGTCCGGGTGTTGGAAGTCCCGGTCCCTGCAGTGGAGAAGGCACTTAGGCAAATCCGGGTGCGTAATTCAAGGCTGTGGGGCGAGCGAACTTGTTTCGCGAAGCAATTGGAAGTGGTTCCAAGAAAAGCCTCTAAGCTTCAGTCATACGAGACCGTACCGCAAACCGACACAGGTGGGCGAGATGAGTATTCTAAGGCGCTTGAGAGAACTCGGGAGAAGGAACTCGGCAAATTGGTACCGTAACTTCGGGATAAGGTACGCCCTTGTAGCTTGACTGGCCTGCGCCAGAAGGGTGAAGGGGTTGCAATAAACTGGTGGCTGCGACTGTTTAATAAAAACACAGCACTCTGCAAACACGAAAGTGGACGTATAGGGTGTGACGCCTGCCCGGTGCCGGAAGATTAAATGATGGGGTGCAAGCTCTTGATTGAAGTCCCGGTAAACGGCGGCCGTAACTATAACGGTCCTAAGGTAGCGAAATTCCTTGTCGGGTAAGTTCCGACCTGCACGAATGGCGTAACGATGGCCACACTGTCTCCTCCCGAGACTCAGCGAAGTTGAAGTGTTTGTGATGATGCAATCTACCCGCGGCTAGACGGAAAGACCCCATGAACCTTTACTGTAGCTTTGCATTGGACTTTGAACCGGTCTGTGTAGGATAGGTGGGAGGCTTTGAAGCAGGAACGCTAGTTTCTGTGGAGCCGTCCTTGAAATACCACCCTGGCTTGTTTGAGGTTCTAACCTAGGTCCGTAATCCGGATCGGGGACAGTGCATGGTAGGCAGTTTGACTGGGGCGGTCTCCTCCCAAAGTGTAACGGAGGAGTACGAAGGTACGCTAGGTACGGTCGGAAATCGTGCTGATAGTGCAATGGCAAAAGCGTGCTTAACTGCGAGACTGACAAGTCGAGCAGGTGCGAAAGCAGGTCATAGTGATCCGGTGGTTCTGTATGGAAGGGCCATCGCTCAACGGATAAAAGGTACTCTGGGGATAACAGGCTGATACCGCCCAAGAGTTCATATCGACGGCGGTGTTTGGCACCTCGATGTCGGCTCATCTCATCCTGGGGCTGTAGCCGGTCCCAAGGGTATGGCTGTTCGCCATTTAAAGAGGTACGTGAGCTGGGTTTAAAACGTCGTGAGACAGTTTGGTCCCTATCTGCCGTGGGCGTTGGAAGTTTGAAGGGGGCTGCTCCTAGTACGAGAGGACCGGAGTGGACGAACCTCTGGTGTACCGGTTGTCACGCCAGTGGCATCGCCGGGTAGCTATGTTCGGAAGAGATAACCGCTGAAAGCATCTAAGCGGGAAACTCGCCTTAAGATGAGACTTCCCTGGGAACTCGATTCCCCTTAAGGGTCGTTCAAGACCAGGACGTTGATAGGTCAGGTGTGGAAGCGCAGTAATGCGTTAAGCTAACTGATACTAATTGCCCGTGAGGCTTGATCCTATAACCAGTGTGTTTTCCTGGTGTGAGTATCGCAATCTGTGCCGATACCAATCACAACCCAAAGGTTGTACTACGCTTCTTCCGAATTGGTTTCGCTGACCCCGTCAGCGGAACATACAAGTTATGCCTGATGACCATAGCGAGTTGGAACCACCCCTTCCCATCCCGAACAGGACCGTGAAACGACTCCACGCCGATGATAGTGCGGATTCCCGTGTGAAAGTAGGTAATCGTCAGGCTCCCCTTAAAAACCCCTTGCCAGTCGCCTGGCAAGGGGTTTTTGCTTTGCAGGGGCGCTTGAGTGTTGCTTTTGCCTGCCTCCGAAAATGAAGCCTTGGGATGCATGGATGGCCCCATGCCGGCACGGGTGCAATGCGCTGGGGGGGCGTTGACCTGCGCACAGCACAACATGCAGCTTTGTCCCTGTTGTTCCACTGCAATGAGGTGAAATTCCCTGTAGATGGACGGTCACTTCTCGCTTAGCATTTCCTCCACGGGGTTAGTGCAGTTTGGGGAGCAAGACGGGTGGTGAATCCAATTCGAAGCAGACGCCATGCAATATGGCGTTCGGGACGTGCGTGCGTGATCGCCGCCGCCGTGGTCGCAGGAGTCAGCGGATGCGCGCAGCTGGATCCGAAGCATGAGGTGCCGATTTCGGTGCCGATTTCCCACGCCGCGCCATCGCACCACGACGACATCGCCCCCCTTTCTGCTGTCACGACTTCGGACGGACTGCCTCCGCACTGGGAGACCTATCTCGTCACGCGTAACAAGCGGCTGACAGCTTACGAACAGATGGCCGACAGTGACGGCATTGCCGTCATTCGTGCGCGGGTCGACGGATCGGCCTCTGGTATCGCGCAGAAACTCGATATCCCGGTTTATGCCGGTACGAAACTGGCGTGGCGTTGGCGTGCCGATGCGCTTCCCGCCGACGCCGACATCCGCACGAAGCGTTTCGATGACGCTCCCGTCCGTATTGCTCTCGCATTCGACGGTGACTCGGGAAAGCTGACCGTGCAGGATCATCTGCATCGCGAGCTGGCTCGTCTGGTGAGCGGCCGCGATCTTCCCTACGCGACGTTGATATACACCTGGGGCGACGGGAAGTTCGCCAAGGACGAGATCATTGCCAACCCCTATACCGGACGTATTCGCTCCGTGGTCGTCGAGCGTGGCGAAGCGAATCTCGGTAAATGGTTGGTCTATTCGCGTGACATTGCCAGCGACTACGAGCGAGCGTTCGGTGAACCACCGGGGCGTCTGATCGGTATTGCGATCATGAGCGATGGTGACAACACGCAATCCAAATACACCGCCTGGTACGGGGACATTCGTCTGGACACGGACGCGATTCCGACGACAACAGCCGCCAAATAATCAGACGTTCGCGACAAACGTAAGAAACGTGAGAAACGAAAAAAGGCCGGCAAGTCATTTTGCCGGCTTTGTTCATTCTTCCGTGCGGACCAGGCCGTGGAGCGTCATTGATTGCGGGCGAAGTACGTCTCGACCAGCTTTACCCAATAGGTGCCGCCCAGCGGCAACAGGTCATCGTTGAAGTCGTAGCTGGCGTTGTGCAGGTTGCATGGGCCAAGGCCGTGACCATGGTCGCGGTGCGAACCGTCGCCATTTCCGATGAAAACGTACGCGCCGGGCTTCTCGAGGAGCATGAAAGAGAAGTCTTCCGCGCCCATCGTCGGCTCGACCTTGTCGTTGACGTTTTCGTCGCCCACGACCTGGCGCATGACGTCCGCGCACAGGCTTGCCATGGCGGGATCGTTGATCGTGGGCGGGTAATTGCGATGGAACTCGACGTTGGCCGCGCAGCCGAGGCCTTTGGCCACAAACTCCGAAATTTCACGCATACGCGACTCGATTAGATCGAGCACCTCGATCGAGAACGTGCGAACCGTTCCGCCGAGCCATGCTTCGTCGGGCACTACGTTGGTCGTGTCACCGGCATGGATCTGCGTGATGGACAGCACAGCCGAGTCGATGGGGCGCTTGTTGCGGGAGATGATGCTTTGCAGCGCCTGGGCCACGTGCACCGCAGCGAGCACGGGGTCGATGCCGGCATGGGGAATGCCAGCGTGCGTTCCCTTGCCGCGCAAGGTGATCTTGAACTCATTGCTCGACGCCATCATCGGGCCGGGGGTCACGGCAAATGTGCCGCTCGGCGTGCCGGGCCAGTTGTGCATTCCGAAAACCGCTTCCATCGGGAAGCGCTCGAACAGGCCGTCCTTGATCATTTCGCGGGCGCCGCCGCCGCCTTCTTCGGCAGGCTGGAAAATCAGATAAACGGTGCCGTCGAAATGGCGATGCTTCTGCAGATATTGCGCCGCAGCAAGCAGCATGGCCGTATGTCCGTCGTGCCCGCACGCATGCATCTTGCCTTCATGCTTCGACGCATGTTCGAACGTATTCGCTTCGTGAATCGGCAGTGCGTCCATGTCGGCACGAAGGCCGATCGCACGGTCGCTGGTGCCGTTCTTGATGATGCCGACCACGCCTGTCGTGCCGAGGCCCCGGTGAATCGGGATGCCCCACTTGGTCAGCGTATCGGCAACGATGTCCGACGTCCGTTTCTCTTCGAAGCAAAGCTCCGGGTGGGCATGGATGTCACGTCGGATGGACTGAATTTCGCCGCGGGCGGCGTCGATTTCTGGGATCAGCTTCATGTCGGGTTTTCCTGCGGAGCGCAATGGCCCATCTTACCCCTAATGGACGGGTATGACACCCTGGCTGGGAATCGGCCGAGCGGCGCCCCGGAAACGGCCGAAAAACGCCCTGATGCGCCGCGCGGCGGGGCAGGGCGCGAACGAACGTAATACAATAGCGCCAACGTCCCCACTGTCCCCTGGCGACGTATTTGCGTAGAGAAAAGGAGTAGTGATGACGACCGAAGCCCACGTCGTTCGGGCCGCATGCCCGCATGACTGTCCCGATACGTGCGCGCTGCACGTAACGGTGGAGAACGGCGTTGCGATCAAGGTTCAGGGCGATCCCGACCATCCGACGACCAAGGGCGTGTTGTGTACGAAAGTCGCTCGCTACACCGAACGGACCTATCATCCCGAGCGCCTGCTGCACCCGCTAAAGCGTGTCGGCCCGAAAGGCAGCGGCCAGTTCGTGCGGGTAAGTTGGGACGAGGCGCTCGACGAGATTGCCGCTCGGCTCGGGGCCATCGCGGCACGCGAGCCGGAAGCGATCCTGCCGTACAGCTACGCGGGCACGATGGGTTTCGTGCAGGGTGAATCGATGGCGGCACGATTTTTCAACAAGATTGGCGCGTCGGAGCTCGATCGCACCATCTGCGCGAGTGCAGGCGCGGCCGGCATGCGTTACACGTATGGCGCGGGCGTGGGCATGCATGTCGAACATTTCGTCGACAGCAAGCTGATCCTGATCTGGGGCAGCAACCCGATCACCTCGAGCGTGCACTTCTGGGCGATCGCGCAGGAGGCTAAGCGCCGTGGGGCAAAGCTCATTGCCATTGATCCGTATCGTTCTCTGACGGCCGAAAAATGCCACCAGCACATTGCGTTGCTTCCCGGCACCGATGCTGCGCTCGCGCTCGGCATGATGCACGTTCTGATCAATGAGGATCTTGTCGATCACGAATACATCGCGCGTCACACAGTCGGATATCCTCAGCTCAAGGAGCGTGTGCGGCGCTATACGCCATCGCGCGTGGCGGAAATCTGCGGAATCAGTGAAGACGTCATCATCGCGCTGGCGCGGGAATACGCTAGCGTCAGGCCTGCGGCGATTCGCCTCAACTACGGCATGCAGCGCGTCCGGGGCGGCGGGCAGGCCACGCGCGCGATCGCATGCCTGCCGGCGTTGATCGGCGCCTGGCGCGATCCGGCAGGCGGGCTGCTGATGTCGACGTCCGGCTTTGCGCCGGTGGACGGCGTGGCTCAAGCCCGTCCGGATCTGCGGCCCAGGCAGGACCGGCCCCCGCGTGTGGTCAACATGAGCGCCATTGGCGATGCGTTGTGCCATCCGGGCGGTGGAACGTTCGGGCCGAAGATCGAGGCCGTCATCGTCTACAACAGTAACCCGGTCGCCGTGGCCCCCGAGTCGGCCAAGGTTGCCGAGGGTTTCGGACGCGACGATTTGTTCACGGTCGTACTCGAACACTTCCAGACCGATACCGCGGACTATGCCGATTTCGTGCTGCCGGCCACGACACAGCTCGAGCACCTCGACATCCACAAGGCATATGGCCACACCTATCTGCTGGCCAACAACCCCGCGATCGCCCCGCTGGGCGAAGCGAAACCGAATTCGGAGATCTTCCGTCTGCTGGCGAAGCGGATGGGCTGGCAGGAGCCATGCTTTTCCGACACGGACGATGACCTCGCGGCACAGTCCATTCGCTGGAACGACGCCCGCATGGCGGGCAGCAGTTGGGAACAGCTCAAGCGCGACGGCTGGATCCGCTATGACCTTCCCGAAGCACCGTTCGCCAACGGTCAGTTCTATACCCCGTCGGGCAAGTGCGAGTTCTATTCCGAGCGGATGCTGGAGGAGGGTTTCGACCCATTGCCGGATTGGGTGCCGCCCTACGAATCGGCTGCCAGCAATCCGGCGTTGGCCGAGCGCTACCCGTTGGCGATGATTTCGCCGCCGGCGCGCAACTTCCTTAATTCAAGCTTCGTAAACGTCGACAGCCTGCGCGCCTCGGTAGGGGAGCCGACGCTCGACATCCACCCGTCAGACGCTGCCCCGCGAGGGATTGCCGACGGTGACATCGTGAAGATCTTCAACGATCGGGGCACGTTGAACGCGAAGGCCCGCGTCACCGATCGTGCGCGGGAGGGCGTGGTCGTCGGCCTGTCGATCTGGTGGAAGAAACTCGCGCCGGATGGCAAGAACGCCAATGAGGTCACGAGTCAACAACTGACCGATCTCGGACGCGCGCCGACGTTTTACGATTGCCTCGTCGACGTGGCGCCGTTATAACGCGGCATCGGCGGCAGCAATGGCGGGCGTCGACGAGGGGCAGCGCATGGGCCGTCAGCATTTCAAAAAGGTACCGCAGGCGTTCCGTCTGCCGCTGTGCCGGGCGATGCCCATGATTGCCGCGCTGCCGGCGACGCGGGCGTGTCGCGCGTTAGCGGCCGTGGCAGTGAACGGACTGCTGTTCGCGCTGGCGGGATGCAGTCAGGTCGGATACTACGCGCAGTCCATCAACGGACACTTCGCCGTGCTGCACAAGGCACAGCCAGTGGCAGACCTGCTGGCCGACCCGTCGCTCGACCCGCGCCTGCGTGCGCGGCTTGTCGAGGCCGAACAGATTCGAAGCTATGCCGTGACGTCGCTGGGTGAGCCGGACAATGGCAGCTATCGCAGCTACGCCGATCTGAAGCGGCCCTTCGTTGTCTACAACGTGTTCGCCGCACCCCCGCTCTCCCTGAAGCTCCATGAATCATGCTTGCTGGTCGTTGGCTGTGTGGAATATCGTGGGTATTACTCGCGCGAGTCCGCCGAAGCATACGCGGCTGAGTTGCACCGCGACGGTTGGGAGACGTTCGTCGCGGGTATTCCGGCGTACTCGACGTTGGGGTATTTCGACGATCCGCTGCTCAATACCTTCATTTACCTGCCGCGCGCGGAAGTCGCCCGCATGATCTTCCATGAGCTCGCGCATCAGATACTGTTCGTTCGGGGGGACACGGCGTTCAACGAGTCGTTCGCCGTGGCGGTGGAGACCGTAGGCGTGCGCCGATGGCTGAGCGAGCACCCCGATGCCGCCATGGAGTACGAGCGCTACGACGCGCACCGGCGCCAGTTCCGCAAGCTGGTCGACGGCTATCGGAAGCGTCTGGAGACGCTGTATGCCAGTGCTGCGTCAGATGCCGATAAAGCGGTGCAGAAAGACGCCTTGTTCGCCGCCATGCGCGCGGACTATGACGCTCTGAAGCGCTCATGGGGCGGATACCAAGGCTTCGATCTATGGTTTGCCAGTGACCTGAACAATGCGAAGATCGGCTCCTTCGCCACCTACAACCAATGGGTTCCGGCATTCATGGCGCTGCTTGCGCAGGAACACGACGATTTGCCAAGGTTCTATGCGGCCGTCAAGGCGATGTCGAAACGCCCGGAGGCCGAGCGCAACGCGGCGCTCACAACGCTGGACCATACGCCGGCCGCGATGGCCGCGAGAGCCATGATGGACACGCCGGTACAGGCCGGGCGATGACAGGCCGCCCTTGAGAGGACGGCCGTGCGTTCCCTGCGCAAGCGCTGGATGTCAGTCCAGGAAAGTCGAGAACGGAAAGGGGCTTCTGCGGCCCCGTGCAAAAGAATGGTCGTGGCCGAGCGGCAGGGGCAGACTACGACTGGCGCCGCGCTCGACGCACGGCGGTTTCGCTCGGCGGCGATGACGATACGATCGCCTAATGGCACGGGCGCGCGAGCCAGCGCACGAGCCAGCGCAGGCGGGGTATCGGCGGGGTATCGCTCAGCCGATCACCGTCTTGAGATCGCCCAGCAGGCCGTACAGCTGTTGTCGGCGGTCTTCAGGAAGACGTCCCAGGCGCGCTTCGATCCACTGCTCGTGAGCCCGTGCCATATTGGAAAAGGCTTTTTTGCCTCGCGGTGTGAGCTTGATGAGGAAGGCCCGCCGATCGTTGACGACCGTTTCGCGCGTCACCCAACCTTCCTTCTCCAACTGATCGGTGATACCGGTCACGTTCCCGCCGGTGACCATCATCCGCTTGCTCAGCTCGCCCATCTTCAATCCCTCGGGATGACGGTCGAGCTGCGCGAGTAAATCGAAGCGCGGCAGCGTGCAGTCGAACTCTTGGCGCAGGCGCGAACGAATGTCCGTCTCGATCATGTTGGCGCAGGTGAGGAGCCGCAACCACAGGCGCAGTGCGTCGTGCTCGCGATCGTGGGCGCGCGTTTCGAGATCGAGAGAGTCCGAGTCGGCGAGGCTCATGGTCAAGGGAGCAGAAATTTACAATATGGAAATTTTAGGTTTGAAATAAACGTGAGGTCAAGATGGGGATGTACGGGGGGGGTGAGATGCACGAGCGGCGCGCTACGGCGAAGCGGCAGGGCAATAAAAAAGGGCACCCGAAGGTGCCCTTTCGTCAAAGCTTAAGTGACAGAAACTGTCAGCTTAGAACTTGTGACGGATACCAGCCGTAACGGCGAACTGGTTGGCGCTCGAGCTGGCCGGTTGACCGTTCAGCTGTGCCCACGAACCGTTCGTGGCGTGTTGCCAGTTGCCAACCAGGTACGTGTCGGTGCGCTTCGACAGGAAGTAGTCGACGCCCAGGTTGACTTGGTGCCACTTCGGCGACACTTCAGCACCACCGCTGTTGTACAGATTGGCTGCAACGGTGTTGCCGCTCAGCTTCGACCACGTGTAGGTGTACGACAGACCCAGTTGCAGAGCCGGCGTCAGCATGTACTTGGCGTTGGCTTCGATGTTGTCGAACTTCCAGCTGCCACCACCCACGCCCGGCAGGTAGTCGAACTTCGAGTGGCTGTACACCAGGCCGACGGTTGCCGGGCCGAATGCGAACGAGCCGCCCGCTGCGTAGATTTGTTGCTTGTCCACGACGCTGGTCGTTGCTGCGGTGCCGACCGTGCCGTTGTTCCATGCGCCGACTTCGTTCAGGTTGGCGTAGTCGCCGTTGATAGCGCCAGCCGTGCCGTTACCCGGCGTACCGATGTACAGATAACCAGCGCCCAACGTCAGCGGACCATTGGCGTAGCCCAGACCGGCCGACCATGCGCGGTTGTTTGCGAAGCCGCTGCCGCCGCCGTTGTTCGACTGGTTCGAGAAGCCATACAGGCCGCCGAACGTGAAGCCAGCGTAGTTGGCGCTCGTGTACTTGACCGAGTTGTTGATACGGAACGAGTTGTTCAGGTTGTCGTTATCGAACGGGTGAGCGCCCGAGAACGTTGCCCATTGGCTGCCGACAGCCAGCGGACCAACGAAGTCAACCACGGAGTCGTATTGACGACCGATGGTGACCGTACCAGCCGTAGCGCTGCTCAGACCAACGTAGGCCTGACGACCGAACATGCGGCCACCTTGACCCAGCGTGCCGTTACCCAGCGAGAAGCCGTTTTCCAAGACGAAGATCGCCTTCAGACCGCCGCCGAGATCTTCAGCGCCCTTCAGGCCCCAACGCGAACCTTGCAGGTTGCCGTTGCTGAACTTGAAGTTCTTGCTGCCGCTGGTGGTGTTTGCGTTGTTGCCAGCGTTGACTTCGTTGCTGACGTACGAAATGCCAGCGTCGATGATACCGTACAGGGTCACGCTGCTTTGTGCGTGAGCAGCGCCAGCGAATGCGCCGAGCACACCCAGAGCGAGAAGCGACTTTTTCATTGAGTGATCTCCAAAGGATTGTGAGATTTGTTTAACAAGGTCACTAGTGATAACGTCCTTGCTAATCAACTTCGCGAGAAGTTGGACGTAATGTAACAAATTCACTGTGGCCGGCAAAGGAAAAGGCCGGTTTTACGCGGGTTTCCGGCGCCCTTTGTTTCGTTTACGCAACAGCCCGGAAACCGGCGTCCGGCGGGCATTTCGCGCCTTTGCGCCCGCGCAGGGCGCGCCGGGCAAAGGCGCGTATCATGGACGGTGTGCGTGGAAGAATCGTCCTGCGTTCCACATAGTGAAAGATTTGGATGGGTTGAAAGTACGATGTTCTCCGACAGTCTGATCTCCGAGCTTGACCGTGGCCTGCGAGCGATCGCGGGCGTTACCCGGGCTTCGCGCCCGACGCCCGTGCCCCCTTCCTATATAGATGACGACGTCAGCGAAGCGCCGGCGGGCGACGACGCGCTTTCGCCGCGGGAGCGCCGCCACGTCGCGGGTCTCATGCGGGTGAACCACGTCGGCGAAGTCTGCGCGCAGGCGCTGTATCAGGCGCAGAAGCTCGCGACGAAGCGGCCCGAGCTGCGCGCTGCCTTCGAGCATGCGGGCAGGGAGGAGGAGGACCATCTTGCGTGGACCGCCCATCGCCTCTCGGAACTGGGCTCGCGCCCCAGTCTGCTGAATCCGCTCTGGTACGCCGGCGCGTTCGCAATTGGCTTCGTCGCGGGCAAGTGTGGTGACAGGGTCAGCCTCGGCTTCATGTCGGAGACGGAGCGCCAGGTCGAGCATCATCTTGAGGGTCATCTTGACGACCTGCCCGCCCACGACACGCGCTCGCGCGCCATCGTCGATCAGATGCGCATCGACGAAATCGAGCACGGCCAGGCCGCGCGGGATGCCGGCGGCGTCGAACTGCCCGTGCCGGTGCAGCGCGCCATGCGCGCCGCCGCGAAGGTCATGACGACGACCGCCTACTATATATAGAACGTCTGCGCCGTATTCCCCCGATCGACCCCTCATCCGGTATCGAACTTCCCTCGCGTGACGCCGCCGCCCGGCACAGCGCCGGCTTTCGCTCGGCGTGAGCGCGCACTCCCCGGTATCGATAGTGATGGCGGGCCTCCCGCGAGGCGACGCCGAAAGTTTGAGGTTCCACTTTCACTATCGCGTTTATGTCTTTAATTTTCCTGACAAAATTCCGTTTTTCGGCTTTAGGAAAGTGCGCTAAGTCATTGTTCTGTCTACCAAATTTCCTCCGAAAAACGGGTGAAAAGCTTGACCGCCCAAACACTCTCCTCTAAAGTGGGAAATAGTGTGAGAAAGTGTATTTTTGTGTGGCGTAAGGCACGAAATCTTTCTCTTTCGGCATGACAGGCAGGCGGACGAAACCTCACGGGAGCGCACGTGTTTCAGGGAGCCTCGGCACTTTCACTGGATGCGAAGGGACGGATGTCGATTCCGGCCCGGCATCGTGACGTGCTGCAGGGCGAAGCTGAAGGCAAGGTGACGATCACGAAGCACCCGGACGGATGTCTGTTGCTGTTCCCGCGTCCCGAATGGGAGATCTTCCGCGGCAAGATCGCCGCACTGCCGATGGACGCGCACTGGTGGCGGCGCATCTTCCTGGGCAACGCAGCCGACGTCGAGATGGATTCGGCCGGGCGTGTCCTGGTGGCGCCGGAGTTGCGCGCGGCCGCGGGCATGGACAAGGAAGTCATGCTGCTGGGCATGGGCAGTCACTTTGAACTCTGGGATGCCGCGACGTACACCGCCAAGGAACAGGCGGCGATGGCGCAAGGTATGCCGGAAGCACTCAAGAACTTCACTTTTTGACAGGTCAGGTGGTCCGACGAGCATGGCGCACGCGGTGGAAACGGTAATGCAGCACCGCACGGTCCTGCTGGAGGAGGCCGTGGATGCCTTGCTGTGGCGCGACGACGGCGTCTACGTCGACGGCACGTTCGGCCGCGGCGGGCACAGTCGCAGGCTACTGGAGCGGCTGGGCGCCAAGGGGAGGCTGATCGCATTCGATAAGGACCCCCAAGCGATCGCGGAGGCGGCAAAGATTGCCGATCCGCGATTTTCGATTGAGCACGACAGCTTCGCGACGTTGCGCGAAGCGCTGGCCCGACGCGGTATCGGCAAGGTGTCGGGCGTTTTGCTGGACCTGGGCGTCTCGTCGCCGCAGTTCGACGATCCCGCGCGCGGATTCAGTTTTCGACTCGACGGTCCGCTCGACATGCGCATGGATCCCACGCGCGGCGAGTCGGCTGCCGATTGGCTGGCCCGGGCAACGCTGGAAGAAATGACGGAGGTCATCAAGGACTATGGGGAAGAACGGTTTGCTTTTCAGATTGCAAAGGCGCTTGTTGCTCGCCGGGCAAACGCCGACCGCCTCGGCCCACTCGTCAGCACTCGGGAGCTTGCCGAGATCGTGGCTGGCGCCGTCAAGACCCGTGAGAAGGGCAAGGACCCGGCAACACGTACCTTTCAGGCTCTACGGATTCACGTCAATCAAGAGCTTGCGGACCTGCAGATAGCACTCGATGTGGCGGCCGATGTCCTCGAAACGGGAGGCAGACTCGTGGCGATCAGTTTTCATTCGCTGGAAGACCGTATCGTGAAGCGCTTCATGCAAGCGCACGCGAGCGCGCCGGCGGTGGATCGCCGCGTGCCCCTGCGCGCCCACGAAATTCCGGAGCCGCCCTTCAAGACCGGTCGCAAGATCAAGCCTTCGGCCGCCGAGATCGAAGCCAACCCGCGCGCGCGCTCGGCGATCATGCGCGTCATGGAGCGGGTGTCGACATGAGCCGGCTCAACATCCTCCTGCTCGCGCTGCTCATCGCGTGCGCCCTCTCGCTCATCAACGCGCAATACCGCGCTCGCGGCACGTTCGTCGAACTCAACCGCGAGCAGGCGCTCGAGCACCAGTTGCTGCAGGACTGGGACCGTCTCCAGTACGAGCAAAGTGCGCAGAGCAAGAGCGCGCGCATCGAAAGCGTGGCCCGCAGCGACCTGAAGATGCAGGCCGTCTCGCCGGGCCGCACGCAGTATCTGTCCGCCCCCGCCGGCAGCGCGGGCGCGATGATCGACGTACCGGTGCCCACCGCGAGCGCCGCGTCCGCCCCCGCAAGCGGAGGCAAGCGATGATCCGCCGCAAGGACGCCAAGGCCAAGACCAAGGACGTGCAGTTCTCCGCGAGTCCGGTCCTGTCCGTTCGCCTGCCGATGTGGCGCTCGAAGATGCTCGTGTTCATGATCTTCGGCGCGTTTGCGTCGCTGGTCGCCCGCGCCTTCTGGATTCAGGGCCCGGGCAACGCCTTCTATCAACGCCAGGGCGAGAGCCGTTACGAACGCACACTCGAGATGTCCGCCACGCGCGGCAAGGTGTTCGATCGTAACGGTCAGGTGCTCGCCACCAGCCTCCCCGTCAAGGCCATCTGGGCCATTCCCGAAGACGTGCCAGACGACGTCTCGCCGCAGAAGGTTCGCCAGTTGGCAAAGCTGCTCGAGATGAGCGAGCCGGACCTGCGCCGCAAGCTCAACCAGGAAAAGAGCTTCGTGTACGTGAAGCGTCAGGTGCTGCCGGACGTGGCCAAGCAAGTCGCCGACCTCGACATTCCCGGCATCTACCAGCGCAAGGAATACAAGCGTTTTTATCCGGAAGGCGAAATCGCGGCGCATATCGTCGGCTTCACCAACGTCGAGGACATCGGCCAGGAAGGCGTCGAGCTGTCGATGCAGAAGGCGTTGGCCGCGACCCCGGGCAGCCGCCGCGTGATCAAGGACCGGCTCGGGCGCGTGGTCGAGGATCTCGACATCCTCGCGCAGCCGCGCGACGGTCACGACATCACCCTGTCGATCGACAGCAAGATCCAGTTCCTCACCTACAGCGAACTCAAGGACGCCATCGAGCGCACCGGCGCGAAGGCCGGCAGCGCCGTGGTGCTCGACGTCCGCACGGGCGAAGTGCTCGCGCTCGCGAACCTGCCCACCTACAACCCGAACAACCGCACGAACCTGACCGGCGCACAGCTGCGCAATCGCGTCATCACCGACACGTTCGAGCCCGGCTCGATCATGAAGCCGATCACGATCGCCGCGGCCATGGAAAACGGCTATGTCAAACCGTCGTCGACGGTGATGACGACCGGCCGCGCCAACATGTTCGGCGCGACGATCACGGACACGCACGACTACGGCCTGCTCACCGTGCAGGGCGTCATCCAGAAGTCGAGCAACATCGGCACCGCGAAGATCGCGCTGCAGATGAAACCGCAGGAAATGTGGGACATGTTCACGAGCGTCGGGCTCGGTCAGGCGCCCAAGATCGGCTTTCCCGGCGCCGTGGCGGGCCGGCTGCGGCCAGCCAAGAGCTGGCGCCCGATCGAACAGGCGACGATGGGCTACGGCTATGGCCTGTCCGCGTCGCTCATTCAGCTCGCGCGCGCCTACACCGTGTTCGCTCACGACGGCGAATTGCTGCCCATCTCGATTTACAAGACCGATGGCAGCGTCGTGAAGGGTACGCCGGTGATCTCCCCGGCCACGGCGCGCGAAGTGCGCAAGATGCTCGAGATGGTGACGTCGCCGGGCGGCACGGCCACGCGCGCGCAGGTCGTCGGCTACCGCGTGGGTGGCAAGACCGGTACCGCGTACAAGCAATCGGGCCGCGGCTACGACAAGAGCAAGTACCGTGCATCGTTCGTCGGCATGGCGCCGATGTCGGAGCCGCGCATCATCGTGGCCGTCACGCTCGACGAGCCGGGACGCGGTTCGCATTACGGCGGCGTGGCAGCCGGTCCGGCATTCGCCGCAATCGTCGGCGGCACGCTGCGGGCGTTGAACGTGGTGCCGGATTCGCCGGTGACGAAGCTCGTCGTGAGCGACAAGGTCGAGGAGAGCGAGCCATGGGCACCGTGACGCCGACGCCTCGGAACCCGGCCACGCTGGCCATGATCGCGGACGCCGCCGAGCGCGCCGTGCTCGCGCAAGCCTGGGACTGGCTGCGCCGCACGGTGCCCGCTGGCGCCACGCTGCACGCCGACAGCCGCCGCGTGGCGCCGGGCGACGTGTTCGTGGCCTACGCGGTGAAGGGCGCCGACAGCCGGGGCTTCATTGCCGACGCGGTCGAGCGCGGCGCGGCCGCCGTGCTCTGGCAGAGCGACGGCTTCACGTGGCCGGCAGCGCTTGCCGGCCTTGCCAACGTGCCGCAATTCGGCGTGCCGCGTCTCGACCGGCTCGCGGGCCCGCTCGCGGCGCTGTGGTACGGCGAGCCGAGCGTCGGCATGACGGTGCTCGGCGTGACCGGCACGAACGGCAAGACGTCGTGCAGCCAGTGGCTCTCTCAACTGCTCTCGAAAGCGGGCACGCGCAGCGCCGTGATCGGCACGCTCGGCAGCGGCTTTCCCGGCCATCTGACGGTCACCGGCTTCACCACGCCCGACGCCGTGCAACTGCAGCGCAACCTTGCGGACCTGCGCGGGCAGGGCGCGGCCGCCGTCGCGATGGAAGTCTCGTCGCACGGCCTCTACCAGGGCCGCGTGAACGGGGTGGCGTTCGACGTCGCCGTGTTCACCAACCTCACGCAGGACCATCTCGATTACCACGGCACGATGGCCGAGTACGAAGCGGCAAAGACGCGCCTGTTCGACTGGCCAGGACTGAAAGCGGCCGTCATCAACCGTGACGACGCGATGGGGCGGCGCCTGCTCCAGCGTCTGGCCGGCAAGACGCCGGTCTACGAATTTGGCATTCACGGCGACGCGGGCTCGGCGCACGGCAACCGGGTGCTGCGCGCCGAAGACGTGCGCGCCACCACGTCCGGCACGCGTTTCACGCTGCATATCGACGACCAGAGTCAGCAGATCACGATCCCGCTCATTGGCGAATTCAACGTGAGCAATGCGCTCGCCGTGCTGGGCGCGGCGCTGGCTGCCGGCGTGCCGCAGGACGTTGCGATCGCCGGGCTGGCAACGCTCACGCCGGTGTCTGGCCGCATGGAGCAGATCGGCCAGCCGGGACAGCCGCTCGTCGTCATCGATTACGCTCATACGCCCGACGCGCTCGACAAGACACTCCACGCCCTGCGTCCGGTGGCAGCCGCACGCGGCGGCAAGCTGGTGTGCGTGTTCGGCTGCGGCGGCGATCGCGACGCGGGCAAGCGCCCGCAGATGGGCGCGGTGGCCGAGCGTCTGGCGGACGCCATCGTGCTCACGAGCGACAACCCGCGCACGGAAGCGCCGGCTGACATCATTGCGCAAATCGCCGCCGGGCTCGCACAACCCGACGCCGCGCGCCGCATCGAAGACCGCGCGAGCGCGATTTTGCAGGCCGTGCGAGCGGCGCAGGCGGCCGATGTCGTGCTGATCGCGGGCAAGGGACACGAAAGTACACAGGAAATCATGGGCAAGAAACGGCCGTTCTCCGATCAGGAGCATGCGCGTCTGGCATTGGCCGCGCGTGCGACCACGGTACGCGGAGGTGGCGAATGACGATGTGGCAGCTGAGCGACGCCCAGGCCGCCGTCACCGGGTCGCGCGTGACGGGAGCGCCGTCCACGGCGTTCGCCCGCGTCGTGACGGACAGCCGTTCGGTGCAGCCGGGCGATCTCTTTGTCGCGCTCAAGGGCGAGCGCTTCGACGCACACGACTTTCTCGCCGACGTGGCGCGCGCGGGCGCCGCCGCGGTGGTGGCCGCGCGCGTGCCGGACGGCTTCGGGACGCCCGCCCTCGTCGTGCCGGACACCCGCATCGCGCTGGGCGAGCTCGCCGCCGCATGGCGCCGCCGGTTCGCGATTCCCGTGGTGGCGGTGACCGGCAGCAACGGCAAGACGACCGTCAAGGAAATGATCTCGGCGATCTTCGCCGAAGCGGTCGGCGCCGACGCGCGCCTGGCCACCGCGGGCAACTTCAACAACGACATCGGCCTGCCGCTCACGCTGTTCCGGCTCAAGGCGGGCGACAAGCTCGCCGTGCTCGAACTGGGCATGAATCACCCGGGCGAGACGGCGTACCTCGCGCGCATCGCGCAGCCCACGGTGGCGGTGATCAACAACGCACAGCGGGAGCACCAGGAATTCATGGTGAGCGTAGCCGCGGTGGCCGAAGAGCATGCCGCCGTGCTCGCCGCGCTGCCACCCGAGGGCACTGCCGTATTCCCGGCCGAGAGCGAGTTCGCGCCGATGTGGCGCGAGATCGCGGGCAAGCGCCGCGTGCTCGACTTCGCGCTCGATGCGCGCGCCGCCGTCTCGGGCCGCTACGACGTGGCCACACGCGTGCTGCGCGTGGCGTCCCCCGCCGGGGAGTTCGCGCTTACGCTGCCGCTGCTTGGCGAACACAACGCCCGCAACGCGCTGGCCGCGATCGCGTGCGCGTTGGGCGCGCACGTCGACACCGGGTCGATCGCGCGGGCACTCGAAACGTTTGCGCCCGTCAAAGGCCGTCTCCAGGTGTCGACGCTCTCCAAGGGGCGTCTCGCCGGCGTCACGCTGATCGACGACACCTATAATGCGAACCCCGATTCGGTCCGGGCCGCAATCGACGTACTCGCTCAAACGCTGGCGCCGCGCGTGCTGGTGCTGGGCGACATGGGGGAAGTGGGCGACAACGGCCCGGCGTTCCATCGGGAAGTGGGCGAATATGCGGCGCAGCGCGGCGTCGATCGCCTGCTCGGGATGGGCGAGCTGACGCAAGCGGGCGTTGCCGCCTTCGGCGACGGCGGCGAGCATTTCGCAGACGTCGTGTCGCTCGTGGCCGAACTGAATGCCACATTGAGCGCGCCGGCGACGGTGCTGGTGAAGGGAAGCCGCTTCATGCGGATGGAGCGCGTGCTCGAAGCATTGCGCGCGACGAATGAAACCGCGGGCGGCGACGCCCCGGCCAAGTGATAAAGGATTGATGGAATGTTGCTGACGTTGGCGCAATGGCTGCAAGCGGATGCGAGCTATTTGCGCGTGTTCAACTACCTGACGTTTCGGGCCGTGATGGCAAGCCTCACGGCGCTGGTGATCGGGCTCGCTTTCGGGCCGATGGTCATCCGCAAGCTGACCGAAATGAAGGTGGGCCAGGCCGTGCGCACCGACGGCCCGCAGACTCACCTCGTGAAGTCGGGTACGCCCACGATGGGCGGTGTGCTGATTCTCATCGGCATTACCGTGGCCACGCTGCTGTGGGCCGATCTGAGCAACCGTTTCGTCTGGATCGTGCTGCTGGTCACCCTGGGCTTCGGCATCATCGGCTGGATCGACGATTATCGGAAGGTCGTCTACAAGGATCCGCGCGGCATGTCGTCGCGCGAGAAGTATTTCTGGCAATCGCTGATCGGCCTGTTTGCGGCGATCTACCTGGCGTTCTCGGTCTCCGAGACGAGCAACCTGAAGGTGTTCGAGCTGTTTATCGGCTGGGTGCGCGACGGTTTCCCGCTGGGATTGCCGCCGAAGGCCGACTTCATCGTGCCGTTCTTCAAGACGATGAGCTACCCGCTCGGCGTGTTCGGCTTCATCGCGCTCACCTATTTTGTCATCGTGGGCTCGTCCAACGCCGTTAACCTCACGGACGGTCTCGACGGCCTGGTCATCATGCCCGTCGTGCTCGTGGGGGCGGCGCTCGGCGTGTTCGCTTACGTAATGGGCAACGTGGTGTATTCGAAATACCTGCTGTTCCCGCACATTCCGGGCGCGGGCGAGCTGCTCGTGTTCTGTTCGGCGATGTCCGGCGCGGGGCTGGCGTTCCTGTGGTTCAACACGCATCCGGCACAGGTCTTCATGGGGGACGTCGGCGCGCTCGCGCTGGGCGGCGCGCTCGGCACGGTGGCGGTGATCGTGCGTCAGGAAATCGTGCTGTTCGTGATGGGCGGCGTGTTCGTGGCCGAGACGCTGTCG
Source organism: Pandoraea nosoerga (assembly GCF_902459585.1). Taxonomy (GTDB): domain Bacteria; phylum Pseudomonadota; class Gammaproteobacteria; order Burkholderiales; family Burkholderiaceae; genus Pandoraea; species Pandoraea nosoerga. The sequence goes on along the minus strand of NZ_CABPSC010000019.1, from coordinate 64,388 downwards.
GTCATGCTGCAGGTGACGTGGTTCAAGTACACGAAGCGGCGGTTCGGCGAGGGGCGACGCATCTTCAAGATGGCGCCGCTGCACCACCACTTCGAACTGTCGGGCTGGAAAGAAACGCAGGTAGTGGTCCGTTTCTGGATCATCACACTGATGCTGGTGCTGATCGGCCTGTCCACGCTCAAGCTGCGCTGAGCGCGGCGGCAGCAGGCAAGCGATGCATTCGCAGGTGGTTTTGAAACGATAAAAGGGAAAGAGCGACGTGTTCGGCGAGAAGTTTGGTGAATCCTGGCAACCGCGTGTCCTGATCCTGGGTCTGGGAGAGTCCGGCCTGGCGATGGCGCGTTGGTGCGCGCGTTACGGCTGCCGTGTGCGCACGGCCGACACGCGCTTTGCCTCGGCGGATTCGTCGAATGTGCCGCCGAACCTCGCCACGCTGCGCGCCGAGGCGCCGCAAGCCGAATTCATCGGCGGCGCGTTCGCCGACCGGATCGATGCATTGCTCGACGACATCGAGCTCATCGGCATCAGCCCGGGCCTCTCGCCGCTCGCGCCCGACACCGCCGCGCTGCTGGCCGAGGCCGCCGAGCGCGGCGTGCCGGTTTGGGGCGAGATCGAATTCTTCGCGCAGGCGCTGCGCCACATGCAGGCGACGAGCGGCTACGCGCCGAAGGTGCTCGCGATCACGGGCACGAACGGCAAGACCACGACCACGAGCCTCACGGGATTACTGTGCCGGCGCGCCGGCAAGCGCACGGCCGTGGCCGGCAACATCAGCCCGACCGCGCTCGACCGGCTAACCGAGTGCATCGCCGACGCCACGCTGCCCGACGTCTGGGTGCTCGAACTCTCCAGCTTCCAGCTCGAGACCACGCACTCGCTCGCACCCGACGCGGCCGCGATCCTCAACATCACGCAGGACCACCTGGACTGGCATGGCGACATGGCGTCCTATGCCGCGGCCAAGGCACGTATTTTCGGCGCGCAAACCGTGCGCGTGCTCAATCGCGACGATGCGCGCGTGATCGCGTTCGCGTCGCCCGAGGCCAACGTCGTGACCTTCGGCACGGGCAAGCCCGACGCCGTGGGGGACTTCGGCCTGGAGATGGAAGGCGGCATGTGGTGGCTCGTCGAGGGCTTCACGCGCGACGACGCGCCGCCCGCGCCCAGGCGCCGCAAGGCGCAGGCCGTGGAAGCGAGCGTCGAGGTGCTGGGCAAGCGTCTCATGCCGGCCGACGCGCTGCGCATCCGCGGCCAGCACAACGCGGCCAATGCGCTGGCCGCGCTCGCGCTCGCGCGCGCCATCGACCTGCCGATGGCCAAGCTGCTGCACGGCCTGCGCGAATACCCGGGCGAGCCGCACCGCGTCCAACTCGTGGCCACCCTCAACGAGGTGGAGTACTACGACGACAGCAAGGGCACCAACGTGGGCGCGACGGTCGCCGCGATCACCGGGCTGCAGAAGACGCTGCTGCTGATCGCCGGCGGCGACGGCAAGGGGCAGGACTTCTCGCCGCTGGCCAACCCGGTCGCGCACCACGCGCGCGCCGTGCTGCTCATTGGCCGCGACGCGCCGCTGCTGCGTGAAGCGCTGGCCGACACGGGCGTCGAACTGATCGACGCTCCCACGCTCGAAGCCGCCACGCGCGAAGCGGCCCGCCTCGCCCAGCCCGGCGACGCGGTGCTGCTCTCGCCGGCCTGCGCCAGTCTGGACATGTTCCGCAACTACGAGCATCGGGCGCAGGTGTTTCGCGACACCGTGGTTGATCTGGCCGCCGACGCGGGGGTGATGCTATGAGCCGTATCAAGTCGTTCTTCAGCAAGAAGCGCCAGGCCGGCTTCGCCGGCGCGGGCTCGGCCACGGCCCCGGGCGCGGCGACCCATGCCGCGAGCCGCACGCTCAACGGCATCAAGCCGACGCGCTCGCGCATGCTCGAATACGACCACGCGCTGATGTGGGTGGTCATCGCGCTGCTCTCGCTCGGACTGGTGATGGTGTACTCGGCGTCGGTCGCGCTGCCCGATTCGCCGAAGTACAGCGGCTACTCGACGTTCCACTTTCTCGGCCGCCATATCGTGTCGCTCACGATGGGGCTCACGGCTGCGGCGATCACGTTCCGCATTCCGGTCAAGACGCTGGACAAGCTCGCGCCGAAGCTGTTCCTGCTCGCACTGGTACTGCTCGTGATCGTGCTGATCCCGCACGTGGGCAAGGGCGTGAACGGCTCGAAGCGCTGGATTCCGTTCGGCGTGCTCAACCTGCAGCCGTCCGAGATCATGAAGCTCGCGGTCACCCTGTACGCCGCGAACTACACCGTGCGCAAGCAGGAATTCATGCAGAGCTTCGGCAAGGGCTTCCTGCCGATGGGCATCGCCGTGGTGTTCGTCGGCTTGCTGCTGCTGCTCGAGCCCGACATGGGCGCGTTTATGGTGGTGGCCGCGATCGCGATGGGCATTCTGTTCCTCGGCGGGGTGAACGGCCGGCTCTTCGGCGGCCTGGCGCTCACCGCGGTGGGCACGTTCGCCATGCTGATCTGGCTCTCGCCATGGCGCCGCGAGCGGATCTTCGCGTATCTCGATCCGTGGCGCGAAGACTACGCGCTGGGCAAGGCGTACCAGCTCACGCACTCGCTCATCGCGTTCGGGCGCGGGGAATGGACCGGTGTGGGCCTGGGCGGCAGCATCGAGAAACTGCACTACCTGCCCGAAGCGCACACCGACTTCATCCTCGCGGTGATCGGCGAGGAGTTCGGATTCGTGGGCGTGCTCGTCGTCATCCTGCTGTTCTACTGGCTGGTGCGGCGCGCGTTCGAGATCGGCCGCCAGGCCCTCGCGCTCGAGCGCACCTTCGCGGGCCTGCTCGCCAAGGGCGTGGGCGTGTGGCTGGGCGCGCAGACCTTCATCAACATGGGCGTGAACCTCGGCCTGCTGCCGACCAAGGGGCTGACGCTGCCGCTGGTGAGCTACGGCGGCTCCGGGATCCTGCTCAACTGCGTGGCCGTCGCGATCCTGCTGCGGGTGGATTACGAGAACCGCGTGCTGATGCGGGGAGGCAAGGTATGACCGAGCGCGCAACCGCGATGCCCGCGCCGCAGACGAAGACGCGCACGCTGCTGGTCATGGCCGGCGGCACGGGCGGTCACGTCTTCCCGGGGCTCGCGGTGGCCAACTTCCTGCGGGTGCAGGGCTGGCGCGTGGTCTGGCTTGGCAACCCGAACGGCATGGAAGCCACGCTCGTGCCGAAGTACGACATTCCGATGGAATTCGTGAAGTTCGGCGGGCTGCGCGGCAAAGGGCTGGCGACCAAGTTCCTGCTGCCGTTCAACCTGCTGCGCGCGTTCTGGCAAAGCCTGGGCGCGATTCGCCGTGCGAAGCCGAGCGTGGTGCTCGGCATGGGCGGGTACATCACGTTCCCGGCCGGCATGATGGCCTCGCTGCTGGGCCGCCCGCTCGTGCTGCACGAGCAGAACTCGGTGGCGGGGCTCGCGAACAAGGTGCTCGCGCGCGTGGCGGACAAGGTGCTGCTGGCGTTCCCGGACACCATTGCGGGCGGCGAGTGGGTGGGCAACCCGATCCGCGCCGACTTCGACCACATGGCGCCGCCGGCCGAGCGCTACAACGCACGTACCGGGCCGCTGCGCATTCTCGTCGTGGGCGGCAGCCTGGGCGCCACGGTGCTCAACGAGATCGTGCCGAAGGCGCTGGCCCGGCTGCCGCGCGAAGCACGCCCGGTCGTCACGCACCAGGCGGGCGTGAAACATATTCAGACGCTGCAGGCGAATTACGCCGCGGCGGGGGTGACGGTCGAAGCCGTGCCGTTCATCGACGACATGGTCGCGGCCTACGCGGCGGCGGATCTGGTGATCTGCCGCGCGGGCGCGATGACGGTGGCCGAAGTGGCCGCGGCCGGGGTGGCGGCGCTCTTCGTGCCGTTCCCGCACGCGGTCGACGACCACCAGACGACCAATGCGCGTTTTCTCGCCGACAAGGGCGCGGCAACGCTGATCGACCAGCGAGAGCTGTCGGTCGAGACCCTGACCGAGTGGCTGCGCCGTCAGACGCGCGAATCGCTGCTCGCGATGGGAGAAAAAGCCAGGGCGCTCGCCAAGCCGGACGCCACCGAGCAGGTGGCGCGCGTGTGCGCGGCCCTGGCCAAGGATTGAAATGAAACACATCGTCAAGCACATTCACTTCGTCGGCATTGGCGGCTCGGGCATGAGCGGCATTGCCGAGGTGCTGCTCAACCTGGGCTACCAGGTGAGCGGCTCCGATCTCGGCGAAAACGCTCTCACGCAGCGTCTTGCCAGTCTCGGTGCGCGCATCGCGCGCGGCCATGCGGCCGAACATATCGACGGCGCGGACGCCATCGTGGTGTCCACCGCCGTGACGGCGGACAATCCGGAGGTGCTGGCTGGCCGCGCCCGTCAGATCCCCATCGTGCCGCGCGCGCTGATGCTCGCGGAGCTCATGCGTCTGAAGCAGGGCATCGCGATCGCCGGCACGCACGGCAAGACGACCACCACGAGCCTGGTGGCGAGCGTGCTCGGCCAGGGCGGCCTCGATCCGACCTTCGTCATCGGCGGGCGCCTGAACAGCGCCGGCGCCAACGCGAAGCTTGGCACGGGCGACTTCATCGTGGTCGAGGCCGACGAGTCGGACGCTTCGTTCCTGAATCTGAATCCGGTCATCGAAGTCATCACGAACATCGATGCCGATCACATGGACACCTACGGGCACGACTTCGCGCGCCTGAAGCAGTCCTTCGTGGCGTTCACCCAGCGTCTGCCGTTCTACGGCATTGCCGTGCTGTGCGTGGACGACCCGAACGTGCGCGAGATCCTGCCGTTCGTCTCCAAGCCGATCGTGCGCTACGGCCTGTCGGAAGACGCGCAGGTGCGCGCTATCGACGTGCGCGCGCAGGGCGCTCAGATGCGCTTTACCGCGCTGCGCCGGTTCGGCGCCGGCGCCCCGCCGCTCGATATCACGCTGAATCTGCCGGGCGAGCACAACGTGCGCAACGCGCTGGCCGCCATCGCGATCGCGACCGAACTCGAGGTGCCCGACGCCGCGATCCAGCAGGCGCTGGCCGAGTTCAACGGCGTGGGCCGGCGCTTCCAGCGCTACGGCGAGATCGCGCTGCCCAAGGCGAGCGGAGCGGGCACGTTCACGCTGATCGACGACTACGGGCATCACCCGGTCGAAATGGCCGCGACGCTGGCGGCCGCGCGCGGCGCGTTTCCGGGCCGTCGCATCGTGCTGGCGTTCCAGCCGCATCGCTACACGCGCACGCGCGACTGCTTCGAAGACTTCGTGAAGGTGCTCTCCGAGGCCGACGCCGTGGTGCTCGGCGAAGTGTATTCGGCCGGTGAAGCGCCCATCGTGGCCGCCGATGGCCGTGCGCTCGCCCGTGCGCTGCGCGTGGCGGGCAAGGTCGAGCCCGTTTTCGTGGAGGATGTCGCGCAGTTGCCCGACGCCATTGTGCAAGTCGCCCGCGCGGGCGACGTCGTGATCACCATGGGTGCCGGCTCGATCGGCGCGGTGCCCGGCAAGTTGCAAGTCCAGCAAGGAGTTTGACGTGAGTGCTTTCGATCCGAAGCGTTTCGGCAAGGTTGGCGTCCTGATGGGCGGGCGCTCGGCCGAGCGTGAGATCTCGCTGATTTCGGGCAACGGCGTGCTCGAAGCACTGCGCTCGCGCGGCGTGGACGCCCACGCTTTTGACACCGGCACGCACGACCTGGCGGCGCTCGCCGCGCAGAAGTTCGACCGCGTGTTCATCGCGTTGCACGGCCGTTATGGTGAAGACGGCACGCTGCAGGGCGCGCTCGAGCATCTGGGCATTCCGTACACCGGCAGCGGCGTGCTGGCGTCCGCGCTGGCGATGGACAAGGAAATGACCAAGCGCGTGTGGATCAACGAAGGGCTGCCCACGCCGCGCTTCACGATGCTGTCGGCCGACAGCGATTTCGACGCCGTCGCGCGCGACCTCGGTCTGCCGCTGATCGTCAAGCCGTCGCGCGAGGGCTCGACCATCGGACTGACGAAGGTCACCGACGCGTCCCAGTTGAAGGCCGCCTACGAGAAGGCCGCCGCGCTCGACCCCGACGTGCTCGCCGAGGAGTTCATCGATGGCGACGAGCTCACCGTGCCCGTGCTCGGCGTGGGCACGAAGGGCGCGGCCGCGGCGCGCTCGCTGCCGGTGATCCGCATCGTGGCGCCCGACGCGAACTACGACTACCAGAACAAGTATTTCAAGGACGACACCCGCTACGAGTGCCCGCCGCCGCTGTCGGTGTCGTTGCAGGAAGAGGTGCAGCGCCTCGTGTTGCGCGCGTACCTCGTGCTGGGCTGCCGCGGCTGGGCGCGCGCCGACGTGATGCTGCGCAAGCGCGACAACAAGCCGTTCCTGCTGGAGATCAATACGTCGCCGGGCATGACCGGCCACTCGCTGGTGCCGATCTCGGCGCGCGCGGCGGGCCTGTCATACGAAGACCTGGTGTTGGAAATTCTGGCCACCGCGACGCTCGACCTGCATCCGAACGCGCAGTGGAAGCCCGAGTAAAACCTTGAACGCGTTGAACAACGCCCTGATACGGAAAGCGAATCGCCATGTGGCACAACGTACGCCTGCTCAACGCCATCGCGAGTGCGCTCGTCGCACTCGTCGTGCTGGCGGCGCTCGCGGCGGGCGGCCACTGGCTGATCCAGCGGCCGATCTTCACGCTCAAGGCGATTCAGATCGATGGAGACGTGGCCCACATCAACGGGCCGACCTTGCGCGCCAATGCGGTCTCGCGCCTCAAGGGCAACTTCTTCACGATCGATCTGGACGCCACGCGGGCGGCGTTCGAGGCGGTGCCGTGGGTGCGGCATGCGAGCGTGCGGCGCGTCTGGCCCAATCAGCTTGCGGTGACCATCGAGGAGTACAAGCCGCTCGCCACGTGGAACGACGGCCGTCTGGTGAGTGTGGACGGCGAGCTTTTCGCGGCGAACCTGGCCGAAGCGGAGGACGACGGCAAGTTGCCGGAGTTCGCGGGCCCGCCGGGCAGCGAAAAGGATGTCACGGCGCGCTACTACGACTTCGTGAAGTGGTTCGCGCCGCTGAACACGAAACCCGAGGCGGTGACGCTGTCGAACCGGTACGCCTGGGGCGTGCGACTCGCCGGCGGGCTGCAACTGGCGCTGGGACGCGAGCGTACGCCCGAGACCCTGTCCACGCGCAGCCGCCGCTTCGTGCAGGCGTATCCGCAGGTGGCGGCACGCTGGGGCAACCAGATCGAGTACGCCGATCTGCGTTATCCGAACGGTTTTGCAGTACGGGCCGCGGGCATGCGGTTCTTGAGCGAAGAGCAGGCCAAGAAACTTGCCGCGACACCGCCGCAAAAGCGGGATTCGCAGAAGCCGGCGACGAAACCCGCCGCCCGGGCGCTGCGAAGCCAGTGAGACTTCAGGACTTACACACGCTATGAGCAAAGATTACAAGGATCTGTTGGTCGCCCTCGATATCGGCACGTCGAAAGTCGTGGCGGTGGTGGCCGAGCTGCGCCCTGAAGGCCGCTATGAAGTGATCGGCCTCGGCCAGAGCGAATCGCGAGGCCTGAAAAAGGGCGTCGTCGTCAACATCGAGGCCACGGTGCAGTCCATTCAGCGTGCGCTCGAAGAGGCCGAGCTGATGGCGGACTGCAAGATCACCAACGTGTTTACCGGCATTGCCGGCAGCCACATCCGCAGCTTCAACTCGAGCGGCATGGTCGCGATCAAGGACAAGGAGGTGACGCAGGCCGACGTGGCGCGCGTCATCGAGACGGCCAAGGCGATCAACATTCCGACCGATCAGCAGGTGCTGCACATCCTCACGCAGGAATTCATCATCGACGGCCAGGAGGACGTGCGCGAGCCGATCGGCATGAGCGGCATCCGTCTCGAAGTGAAGGTCCACATCGTGACCGGGGCCGTGTCGGCCGCCCAGAACATCGTGAAGTGCGTGCGTCGCTGCGGCCTCGAAGTCAACGATCTGATTCTGCAGCCGCTCGCCTCGAGCATCTCGGTGCTCACGGAAGACGAGAAGGAACTGGGCGTGGTGCTCATCGACATCGGCGGCGGCACGACCGACATCGCGATTTTCAGCGAGGGCGCGATCCGCCACACGGCCGTCATTCCGATCGCCGGCGACCAGATCACCAGCGACATCGCGATGGCCGTGCGCACGCCGACGCCGGACGCCGAGGACATCAAGATTCAGCACGGTATCGCCAAGCAGTCGCTGGCCGATCCGGACGAGATGATCGAAGTGCCGGGGTTGGGCGAGCGCGGTCCGCGCACGCTCTCGCGTCAGGCGCTCGCTGCGGTGATCGAGCCACGCGTGGAAGAACTGTTCTCGCTCGTGCAGCAGGTCGTGCGCGAGTCGGGATACGAAGAACTGCTGTCCTCGGGCATCGTGCTCACGGGCGGCGCCGCGATGATGCCGGGCATGGTCGAACTGGGCGAGGACATCTTCCTCAAGCCGGTGCGTATCGGGGTGCCCGAGTATGCCGGCGGTCTCGCTGACGTGGTGCGCAGCCCGCGCTACGCCACGGCGATGGGGCTGCTGCTCGAAGGGCGGTCCCAGCGCATGCGCGGCCGCAAGGTCGCGGTGCAGTCGGGACAGGCGAACCAGGTCTGGACGCGCATGCGTGACTGGTTCTTCAGCAATTTCTGAAGCTGTTTTTTGAGGGGTGCGGATTCGGCATTGACGACACGCGTGGCTTACCCGAGCGACATGTGACCCGCGATTCCGGATCTGTTTTTAATTCACTGGAGGCGCTATGAACTTTGAAATGTTGGAAACGGAAACCAACGGCACCATCATCAAGGTGGTGGGTGTTGGCGGCGCTGGCGGCAATGCCGTCCAGCACATGATCAACCGTGGTGTGCAAGGCGTGGAATTCATTGCCATGAACACCGACGCTCAGGCGCTGGGCCGCTCGCAGGCCGGCGTGAACATCCAGCTCGGCAAGACGGGTCTGGGTGCGGGCGCCAAGCCGGAAATGGGCCGCGCCGCCGCCGAAGAGGCGCGCGAGCGCGTGGCCGACGCCCTGCGCGGCGCGCACATGGTGTTCATCACGGCCGGTATGGGCGGCGGTACGGGCACGGGCGCCGCACCGGTCGTCGCGCAGATCGCCAAGGAAATGGGCATTCTGACCGTCGGCGTGGTGTCCAAGCCGTTCGAGTTCGAAGGGGGCAAGCGCATGCGCGTGGCCGAGACGGGCGCGCAGGAGCTCGAAGACAACGTCGACTCGCTCATCGTGGTGCTCAATGACAAGCTGTTCGAAGTCATGGGCGACGACGCCGAGATGGACAAGTGCTTCCAGTGCGCCGACGACGTGCTGCACAACGCCGTGGCCGGCATCGCCGAAATCATCAACGTCGACGGTCTCGTGAACGTCGACTTCGAAGACGTGAAGACGGTGATGGGCGAGCAGGGCAAGGCGATGATGGGCACGGCGACCGTCGCCGGCGTCGACCGTGCGCGTCTGGCCGCCGAGCAGGCCGTGGCAAGCCCCCTGCTCGAAGGCGTGGACCTGTCGGGCGCGCGCGGCGTGCTGGTCAACATCACGGCGTCGCGTTCGCTGCGTCTGTCGGAGACGCGTGAAGTGATGAACACCATCAAGAGCTACGCCGCCGAAGATGCGACCGTGATTTTCGGTACCGTCTACGACGACAAGATGGGCGACGCACTGCGCGTGACGGTCGTGGCGACCGGCCTGGGCCGTGCGGTGGCGAAGAAGGCCGCGGCGCCGATGACGCTGCTCAAGACCGGTACCGACAACATGCCGATCGCAACCGGTCACGTGCCGAACGTCGGTCAGGCTGCCGGTACGGACTACGGCGCGCTCGACACGCCGGCCGTATGGCGCAGCACGCGCGAGACTGCGGCCTCGCACGTCGCCGCGCTGCAGGAAAAGGGCGTCGATACCTACGACATCCCGGCCTTCCTGCGCAAGCAAGCCGACTGACAGGGTTGCGCGCGGGCCGGGTGCCAGTGCCTGGCGCCGCCGCACCTTGGGAATCGCGAGACCTACGCGGGTCGTCGTGAGGATTCGCCGTCGCTCCGTCTACCATGCCACCGGGCGTGGGGCGTGCGCGCCGCGGTACGAATCCGAACGACGATACGGCAAGGTTGTGAGCGCGCCGGTGCCTGGCGGGTTGCGACAGCCAGAGTCGCAACAGGCGTCGACGTCTCGCAGATGGCGAACGTTACGGGTAAGCGTTCGTCACCCCTGACCCGGTCTTGTGGTCCTGTTCCCCCGACCGCTGCGGCATGCCTCCGTCGCAGCGGCCGGGGTGCCCCGAGCCCGACGAACGCCGGGTGCGAGCCCGACACCGAATCGCCAAGGGTGTCGCGTCGTTTCCTTTCACGGCGTGGGCAGCATGGGCGAGGTAAGAACAATGGGGCGAAAGGCAAAACGTTTGGTAACGAAGCGTTGTGTTTGTGGCACAGCGACATAGGCGCCGATCTGTTATAATTGGAACTATGATCCATAGCGTCCGATAGTTTTTAACAAATAGCATGCTCAAGCAGCGCACTCTCAAATCCATCGCCAAGACAGTCGGCATCGGCTTGCACTCCGGTCGCAAAGTCGAGTTGACGCTGCGTCCGGCGCCGCCCGACACGGGCATCGTCTTTTGCCGTACCGATCTGAATCCCCCCGTGGAGATTCCGGCGTCGGCGATGGCGATCGGCGACACGCGTCTGGCATCGGTGCTGCAAAAGGATGGTGCGCGGGTGTCCACGGTGGAACACCTGATGTCGGCATGCGCGGGTCTGGGCATCGACAATCTGTATGTCGATGTCACGGCCGAAGAAATCCCGATCATGGACGGCAGCGCGGCGACGTTCGTCTTCCTGATCCAGTCGGCAGGCATCGAAGAGCAGGCCGCCGCCAAGAAATTCATTCGGGTGACGAAGCCCGTGGAGATTCGCGATGGCGACAAGTTCGCCCGTCTCGAACCATACGAGGGCTTCAAGCTCAACTTCACCATCGATTTCCGCCATCCCGCCGTCGACCGGACCGGTCAGGCGCTGGAAGTGGATTTCGCCGACACGTCGTATGCGAAGGAAATCGCCCGCGCGCGCACGTTCGGTTTCGCGCACGAAGTCGAGATGCTGCGCGAACTGGGGCTGGCACGCGGCGGCAGCATGGACAACGCCATCGTGCTCGACGAATACCGTATCCTGAACAACGATGGCCTGCGCTATGACGACGAGTTCGTGAAGCACAAGATGCTCGACGCGATCGGCGACCTGTACGTGATCGGCCATCCGCTGCTGGCATCCTATACGGCTTACAAGTCGGGCCACGGGCTGAACAACCAGCTACTGCGCGAGCTTCTCGCGCAGCAAGCCTACGAAGTCGTGACTTTCGAGCACGCCGAAGAAGCGCCGCGCGGCTTCCAGTTCGAGCCGCAAACGCAGTTCGCGTAATTCGCGCATCGCGCCGCCAGCGGCGGGGCGAATGTAACAAAACGAAAGCGCCGGATTTCCGGCGCTTTTTTATTTGACGCCCGACAGGTTTTGGCGTTGGAAGTCCGGCAATGGGAAGTGTTGACCGGCGGCAACTACTGGTGAGTCCCGCCGCCCGCATCGCGGGGTTACCGCGCTCTCACATTTCGCGCTTTTTTTCTTGCTTCCCTTCGGACCATGCGCGCTCAGGACTTGCGCGTGCCGCCATAGGAGTGCCGTGCGACGAGCCGGGCCAGGGCGTCGCGCAGTGGCGAAGGCTCAAGGGCGTCGCGCAATTCTCGCAGGCTCACGAGTCCCTGCCGGGACAACCGGGCTTCCTTGGGCGGCTTCTGCGGCTGCGGCTCGGCAATGCTCACGCGGATGCGGATCGTGCGGATGAGCCAGCCGCGCTGTGCAAGCCCTTCGATCAATGACGGCGTTTGCTGGCGCAGGCGCGCGGCCAGTGCGTTGTTCGAGACGAGGAAGACGAGCGTGCCGTCGCGCGGCGGGGCGAGCCGCACGCTGGCGGCGAGGGGCTCGGGCAGGAGCGCATGCACGTCACGCTCGAGCCGGCCGAGTTGCTCGGCGGCCACCAGCAGCGAACCGGCCCCGTCGGAAGCGGACAGGAGGTCGGCCATCGGGCGGGCGACGCGGGGTGCTTTGGGTCGTTTCATATGATGAGACAGAGGGCGCCGCATATTCTACCCCACCATCGGGCGTCGCCTCCCGACATCCCCCGAAAACACCGGCCCGTTGCCGTAGCGTGGTGCCGGGACGTGCCACGCCAGCATGCTAGAATCCATTTTTCAGTACAGGTATCGAACCGGTGCGAGGCCCGAGTGCCAAACACCGGTGACCCGCAGCGCACAGACGCCTCGGGCGGTTCGGCATTCACGGGGGAAGAGTCCCGGGCTCGCTCGCCGCCGGGCGGGCAGGCCGTGCGACTGCGAACGACATTTGCCGCCCTAACCAGTGATCCGATGATTCCCGGTCTTCTCAAAAAAGTATTTGGCAGCCGCAACCAGCGGCTCATCAAGCAGTACCAGAAAACCGTCGCGGCGATCAACGCCCTCGAGCCCCAGATCGCGCAACTGAGCGATGAACAACTGCGCGGCAAGACCGAGGAATTCAAGCAACGCATCGCCCAGGGGGCGAGCGTCGACTCGCTGCTCGTCGAGGCCTTCGCGGTGTGTCGCGAGGCCGGCAAGCGCGTGCTCAAGATGCGCCACTTCGACGTGCAGCTGATCGGCGGCATGGTGCTGCACTACGGCAAGATCGCCGAAATGCGCACGGGGGAGGGCAAGACGCTCGTCGCAACGCTGCCCGCGTATCTGAACGCGCTCACCGGCAAGGGCGTTCACGTCGTGACCGTCAACGATTACCTGGCACAGCGCGACGCCGAGTGGATGGCGCGTCTGTACAACTTCCTCGGCCTGACGGTGGGTATCAACCTGTCGCAGATGCCGCACGATCAGAAGCAGGCCGCCTACGCCGCCGACATCACCTACGGTACGAACAACGAATTCGGCTTCGACTATCTGCGCGACAACATGGTCTACGAGACCGAGCAGCGCGTGCAGCGGACGTTGAACTACGCCATCGTCGACGAAGTGGACTCGATCCTGATCGACGAGGCGCGCACCCCGCTGATCATTTCGGGGCAGGCGGAAGACCACACCGAGCTGTACGTGAAGATGGATCGTCTGCCGGCGCTGCTCGAGCGCCAGATCGGCGAAGAGAAGGCGGACGGCACCGGCGTCGAAGTGCCGGGCGATTACACGCTCGACGAAAAGGCGCGCCAGGTGTTCCTGACCGAGCGTGGCCACGAGAAGGCGGAGCAGTTGCTCGCCGAGTGGGGCATGATCGCCGAGGGCGACAGCCTCTACGCGCCGCAGAACATCACGCTCATGCATCACGTGTACGCGGCGTTGCGCGCACACACGCTGTTCCACAAGGACCAGCACTACGTGGTGCAGAACGACGAGATCGTCATCGTCGACGAATTCACCGGCCGCCTGATGGCCGGCCGTCGCTGGTCCGAGGGGCTGCATCAGGCCGTGGAAGCGAAGGAGCACGTCACGATCCAGCACGAGAACCAGACGCTCGCCTCGATCACGTTCCAGAACTACTTCCGCATGTACGCCAAGCTCTCCGGCATGACCGGGACGGCGGACACCGAAGCGTTCGAATTCAACGAAATCTACCGTCTCGAGACGGTGGTGATCCCGACGAACCGTCCGCCCAAGCGGATCGATCGTCAGGACCAGATCTACAAGACGGCCAAGGAAAAGTACGACGCCGTCATCAAGGACATCCGCGATTGCGTCGAGCGCGGCCAGCCGGTGCTGGTGGGCACGACCTCGATCGAGACCTCGGAATATCTCTCGCAACTGCTCACGCGCGAAAAGCTGCCCCACCAGGTGCTCAACGCCAAGCAGCATGCGCGCGAAGCCGAGATCGTGGCGCAGGCGGGCCGTCCCGGCGTGATCACGATCGCCACGAACATGGCCGGCCGCGGGACCGACATCGTGCTTGGCGGCAACGTCGAGAAGCAGGCGGCCTTCATCGAGGCCGATCCGAATCTGTCGGACGCCGAGAAGCAGGCGCGCATCAAGCAACTGCAGGACGAATGGCAAGGCCTGCACGAGCAGGTGAAGGCCGCCGGCGGTCTGCACATCATTGGTACCGAGCGCCACGAATCGCGCCGTATCGACAACCAGCTGCGCGGCCGCTCGGGCCGCCAGGGCGACCCGGGTTCGTCGCGCTTCTACCTGTCGCTGGAAGATCCGCTGCTGCGCATTTTCGCGGGCGACCGCGTGCGCGCGATCATGGATCGTCTGAAGATGCCCGAGGGCGAAGCTATCGAAGCGGGCATCGTCACGCGCTCGATCGAATCGGCCCAGCGCAAGGTCGAAGCGCGCAACTTCGACGTGCGCAAGCAACTGCTCGAGTACGACGACGTCGCCAACGACCAGCGCAAGGTCATCTATCAACAGCGCAACGAACTGCTCGAAGCGCAGGACGTGTCCGAGACCATTGCCGGCATGCGCCGCAGCGTGTTCGAGGACCTTGTGCGCGGCTACGTGCCGGCCGGCACCGTCGAAGAGCAGTGGGATCTGTCGGGCCTCGAGACGACGCTGCGCGAGCAATGGCAACTCGACCTGCCGCTGCAGTCGCGCATCGAAGGCTCGGAAGAGATCGACGACGAGGACATCCTCAAGGAAGTGCTCGACGCGGCCGAAGCGTCGTACAACGCCAAGGTCGAACTCGTGGGACGCGAATCGTTCTCGGGCTTCGAGCGCTCGGTCATGCTGCAGAGCGTGGATTCGAACTGGCGCGAGCACCTGGCGGCGCTCGACCACCTGCGTCAGGGCATTCACCTGCGCGGCTATGCGCAGAAGAATCCGAAGCAGGAGTACAAGCGCGAAGCGTTCGAACTGTTCGCGCAGTTGCTCGAGACGATCAAGCTCGAAGTCACGCGCGTGATCATGAACGTGCGCATCCAGTCGCAGGAAGAGCTGGAGCAGGCGACCGAGTCGCTCGACGACAACGCCGGTGGCCTGGTGAACATCGAGTTCAAGCATGACGAGCTCGAGACCGTGGGCGGCGAGGGTGAAGTCGACGAGGACGCCGGCCGCCCGGTGGTCGCGGCGCTCGCGCAGGCGGCCGCGGCAGTCACGGCCGGTGGCGAGATGCTGCCGAAGGTGGGCCGCAACGACCCGTGCCCGTGCGGCAGTGGCAAGAAATTCAAGCACTGCCACGGCAAACTGTCTTAAGATGTGAACCGATCGACGCGGCGCCGACACCTGATCGGCGCCGCGTCGTTTGTAGCGCCGGTTTTTCCGGGGGAGGCAGGTTGCGGCAGCGCACCCGCCACCTGCGGATCGCGCCGGCAGCACCGATCAACCGCCGCCCGGGCGGACTGTCGTGCCGACATCGCCAGGGCGGGAGCTGAAACTCTTTCTCTCGCGGGCGAACCTCATGGCCGTCAATTTCCCCTCGATCGAAGCCTCCCGACTGCGCGCCGTGCCTGGCGTCGAACTGGGCTGGGCCGAAGCCAATATCCGCAAACCGAATCGCAAGGACGTGCTGGTCATGCGACTGGCGCCGGGCAGCACGGTCTCGGGCGTGTTTACGACGAACCGCTTCTGCGCCGCGCCGGTGACGGTGTGCAAGGAGCATCTGGCCGCGCGCGCCGGCATTCGCGCGCTGGTCGTCAACACGGGCAATGCGAACGCGGGCACCGGCGAGCCGGGTATGGCCGCCACGCGCCAGACCTGCGAGGCGCTGGCCGGGCTGCTGTCCGTCCGCGCGAATCAGGTGCTGCCGTTCTCCACGGGCGTGATTCTCGAGCCGCTGCCGGTCGATCGCCTCGTGGCGGGCCTGCCGCAAGCCATTGCGAATCTGGCCCCGGCACACTGGTACGAAGCCGCGCAGGCGATCATGACCACTGACACGCTGCCGAAGGCGGCGTCGCGCGAGATCACGATCGATGGCAAGCAGATCGTGCTCACCGGCATCAGCAAGGGCGCGGGCATGATCAAGCCGAACATGGCCACCATGCTCGGCTTCGTCGGCACCAACGCGCGCGTCGCGCAACCGGTGCTCGACGCGCTGGTGAAGTACGTCGCCGACCGCTCGTTCAACGCGATCACGATCGACGGCGATACGTCGACCAACGACTCGTTCATCGTGGCCGCCACGGGCCAGACCGATCTGCCCGAGATCGCCAGCACCGACACGCCCGCTTTCGCGGCGTTTCGCGACGCGCTGCTCTCGATCTCGCAGGAACTCGCGCAATTGATCGTGCGCGACGGCGAGGGCGCGACCAAGTTCATCACCGTGACCGTCGAGGGCGGCCGGGACGTGGCCGAGTGCCGCCAGATTGCTTATGCGATCGGCCATTCGCCGCTGGTGAAGACGGCGTTTTTCGCGTCCGATCCGAACCTGGGTCGTATTCTGGCCGCGATCGGCTACGCCGGCGTGAACGATCTCGACGTGAGCAAGATCGACCTGTATCTGGACGACGTGCTGGTCGCACGCGCTGGTGGCCGCAACCCGGATTACCGGGAGGAGGACGGCCAGCGCGTGATGAAGCAGAGCGAAATCACGGTACGCGTGGTGCTCGGCCGCGGCGACGCGGCGGCAACGCTGTGGACGTGCGACCTGTCGCACGACTACGTGAGCATCAACGCCGATTACCGTTCCTGAGCCCTGACGCGACGGCCTTGCGTCTCCCACCGGAGGCCGGGGCCGTTGGCGTGGAGCGCCGACGCCGACCGGCATCGGCGATGCACCAGTGACAGTCGCCGACGCCGGTCGGCGTATCGCCAGCAGGTGGCAAAAGCACCGCGGCGCACAGCGAAGGGAAACCATCACTCCACGAAGCACCGACATGAGCGCCCGTGAGCGGCGCGGGGATTTCGAAGCATGGACAAACTCGAGCAGTTTCTGACGCGCGCCGAGGGCGTGCTGGCCCGGCTGGAGGCGATGTTGCCGCCGGCCGCACCCGAGATCGACTGGGATACCGCCGTGGCGTTTCGCTGGCGCAAGAAGCAGGGGCGCGGCTTCCTGCAGCCGGTCGCCCAGGTCTCGAGCATTACGCTCGGCGATCTACAGAACATCGAACGCCAGAAAGCGCTCATCGAGCAGAACACGCGCCAGTTCGTGCGCCGCGAGCCCGCCAACAACGTGCTGCTCACCGGCGCGCGCGGCACGGGCAAATCGTCGCTGATCAAGGCGTGTCTGAACCAGTACGCCGCCGAAGGGCTGCGTCTGATCGAGGTCGACAAGGACGACCTGACGGATCTGGGCGACATCGTCGATCTGATTTCCAACCGTCCGGAGCGTTTCGTGGTGTTCTGCGACGATCTGTCCTTCGAAGACGGCGAGTCGGGCTACAAGGCCCTGAAGGTCGCGCTCGATGGGTCCGTGGCTGCGCAGTCGGACAACGTGCTGATCTACGCGACGTCGAACCGCCGGCACCTGCTGCCCGAGTACATGAAGGACAACGAGAGCTATCGTCACACCGAGGACGGGGAGATTCACCCGGGCGAGGTGATCGAGGAGAAGATTTCGCTGTCCGAGCGGTTCGGGCTGTGGGTGAGCTTCTATCCGTTCAAGCAGGACGACTACCTGACGATCGTCAGCCACTGGCTGGAGCATTTCGGTGTACCGGCCGATCAGACGGAGAGTGCGCGTCACGAGGCGCTGATCTGGGCGCTGGAGCGCGGGTCGCGCTCGGGCCGTGTGGCGTTCCAGTTCGCCCGCGACTGGGCGGGTAAGCGGCGCGGCGGGGCGCAGACCTCGTAACGATTCGGCGCACGCCGCGCGACACCCGAGGGTTCGGCGTGCGGTGTGCCTCCCGGCTCGGGAATGATTTTCGCGGGCACGCCCCGCAGGCATGGCTGCGGGGCAGCCTGGCAACGATATGACAGATTCGAAACGATTTGCGCCCGACGGGCGTCCCGTCACGGAAGTGGCCGTCGGGGTGATGGTGCGTCCCGATGGCGCGGTGCTGCTCGGCCAGCGCCCGGCCGGCAAGCCGTATGCGGGCTACTGGGAATTTCCGGGCGGCAAGCTGGAGGCGGGCGAGTCGGTTGCGGCCGCACTGGCTCGCGAGCTTCACGAGGAACTCGGCGTGACGGTGCAGCGATGTGCGCCGTGGCGCGTGCTGGAACACGACTATCCGCATGCATATGTCCGGCTGCACTTCTGTAAGGTAACGGCATGGCAGGGCGAGCCGCATGGCAAGGAGGGGCAGGCGCTGGCGTGGGAGCACCCGCCCGTCAAGGTCGAGCCGCTGCTGCCCGCGGCGCTGCCGCCATTGAACTGGCTCGCGGAGGAACTGGCGGCCAGGGGATAGGGTGCGGCCTGGGACGCGCGACAACGCGTGCCAACGCACGCCGACTTGGCGCGCGGCGCCATCTGCCCGCGGCTGCCATTGGCATGGATATGTCGGCGCCACTCGTCATGACGCGTGGCCAAAACGCAAAAAAGGCGCCCGTCGGGCGCCTTTTTGTTTCTCGCGAACACTCAGCGTCGCGTGGGATCGAGCGGCGAGTCCTGCGAGGGGTCGTCGGGCGACTCGGCCGGAATCGTGTACTTCTCCGCAGCCCACGCCCCGATATCGATCTGCTTGCAGCGCTCCGAACAGAATGGGCGGAACTTGGCCTCGGGGCCCCATACCACCTTCTTGCCGCAAGTCGGACAATTGACGACGGTCGTCATGATCTTACAGATTGCAAAGCGTCAGCAGGAACGGCACGTCGCTGTCGACCGGACGCGGCTTCAGATCGCCGTCCTGCGTCGTGAAACGCACCCACAACATGTATTTGTTCGCGCTCGCTTCGGGAATGACCCGCAAATCGGCCGCCACGCGCACCTGCATGAGCTGATACACGCGCCCCGTGAGCATCTGCTGGTAGCTGCCCTGCTGCGCCATGGCCTTGCTGGCGTGGCCGGACTCTCGCGCGAGACCCAGCACGATACCGATGGCGTCGCGCAGCGGCAGTAGCGGGCCGATCCACTTGTCGATGTCGGCACGGCGCTGTTCCGCGTGATTATGACGCCAGGCGTAGTACGACGGCAGGTCGAAGCGGCACGTGCCGCCCGGAATCACCGATCGGCTGCGAATGCTCGCGAGCCACTCGTTGTCGTTCAGATGCTGGCCGGGCTTGCCGGGGATCTGATTGAGATTCGCGATGGCCAGTTCGACTTCGCCGATGAACTGCTCGAGCGCGTCGGAGGCGATATCGGGGTTGCCGCGATACGTCTGAAGGGTCTGACGCTGCCGGTCGAGCTCCTTGACCAGTTCGTTCTTCAGATCGGTCCGCCCCGCGATATCGGCGATCTCGAACATGGTGATCAGCGCCGCGTGATGATCGAGCGGCTGATCCTGTGCGACGAAAAAGGCAAAGCGCCCGAACAGCTCTTCTAGCCGAAGCAGCGTGCGAATGCGTTCGTTGAGCGGATATTCGTACAGGATCAAGCGCGTTGGCCCAGGAGTTGGCGCTTTTCAGCGTAATGGCGACATTCTAATGCGGGAAACTGTCGAGGTGCAACGCGAGTGGGCGCTCTATCGGGGGCGGCGTACAAGGGGGACGCGGTAAATGCGTGTTTCGCGCCGCCGCGTAACCTCCACCTGTGGCCGTTACCCCCCGCCGTCACGCTTCGCCGCCTGCGCCGCGAGCTTCAGATAGGCCGCATGCAGCCTGTCGACCTGTGGTGCGAGCGGCGCATCCTCGACATCGTTGTCGATGACGTCATCGGCTTCGGCGAGCCGCTGGGCGCGGCTCGCCTGACGCGCCATGATAGCGAGCACCTGCTCGCGCGTGAAACGGTTGCGAGCCATCACGCGGGCGACCTGCGTCTGCTCGGTGCAGTCAACGACCAGCACACGCTGCACGCGCTCGCGCCACGTACCGGATTCCACCAGCAGCGGGACGACGAAAATCAGATAGGGCCCTGTCGCTTGCGCGGCCGCACGCTCGCATTCCGTGCGAATGAGCGGATGGGTAATGGCTTCCAAACGGGCTTTTGCCGCGTCGTCCGTGAACACCGCTTCGCGCATGCGAGCGCGATCGAGCGAACCGTCGGGGGCCACGAACGCGTCGCCGAACTCGCGCCGGATGGCGGGCATTGCGGCGCCGCCCGGGGCGGTGATGCCGTGCGCGATGGCGTCGGTGTCGATGATGGTGACGCCGTGCGTTGCGAACAGATTGGCCACGGTCGTCTTGCCGCTGCCGATGCCGCCGGTCAGACCGATGGCGTAAGTCATGGCGTTCCTCCGATCCAGATCATCAAGCCGTTGCCCCAGAACAGGGTGGCGACGCCCGCCGCGGCGAGAAACGCGCCGAAAGGAAACATCTCGTCGCTGCGCAAACGTCCCGCGAGCCACGCCGCGCCTGCGACCACGATGGCGAGCAGACAGGCCAGCGTCAGGATCTGCACGAGCGCCGTCCAGCCGAACCATGCGCCGAGCGCGGCGTAAAGTTTGAAGTCGCCGAAGCCCATGCCCTCGCGGCGGCGCACCCACCAGTAGATCCAGTAAAGCACCCACAGGCTCATGTAGCCGGCCGCCGCGCCAACGACGGCGGCGGGCAGCGCACTGAACCAGTGCCCGAGATTGACCAGCAGGCCGGCCCAGAGCAGCGGCAGCGTCAGTATGTCGGGCAGCAACTGCGTGTCGTAATCGATGTAGGCGAGGGCAATGAGCGCCCAGACGAGCCCGAGCGCGCCCAGAGACTGCCATGTGGGCCCGAATCGCCACGAGACGGCCGTGCTCAGCACGGCGCTCAGGATCGAGAGCTGCCAGCCACGCGCGGGCGGTGTTTGCGCGGGCGCGGCGGCGACCGTCGTGGCGAGCGTCGTGGCGATCGAGGCGGCGCTCGTCCGTGAACGTGCTTCTGAAGCAAAGGTATCGGCGGCGCCGACGGCCTGCATCTCGGCCAGCCATGCCCGTTCGACGGCCGCCGGTACGCGGCGCACGATGACGTCGAGCACCGGACCGGCAGCGACGCCCGCCGCGGCAAACAGCGCGAGACGCCAGTGAGGCTCCAGTTGTGCCAGCCAGTCGACGAGCAGGAACTCAGCGTAACCGTTCATGCGACACCGTATCCGAGTTGGAACATCGGCAGATACATGGCCAGTACCATGCCGCCGATCAGCAGGCCGAGAAACGTAATCATCATGGGTTCGAGCGTTGCGCAGGCACTGACCAGGGCATGCGAGGCCTCCTCGTCGAGCAGATCGGCCGCCTGGTTGAGCATGCGCCCGAGTGTACCCGATTCCTCGCCGATCACGACCAGTTGCGCAATGACGAGCGGCCAGCGGACATCGGCTTCGAGCGTGGTTGCCAGACGCTCGCCGCGCGCCACGGCGCGATGCACCGCGTGCGCCGCCTGCTGCATGATGAGATTGCCGCACGCGCTGGCTGCGGCGTCCATGGCATCGGGCAGCGGCACGCCCGCGTCGAGCAGCGTGCCGAGCGTGCGGGCCCAGCGCGCCGCACTCATCATGCGAACGATCTGTCCCGCGCCCGGCAGGCGCAGCGCCAGACGATCGCGCTGGCGCCGTAACGCGCCACTGCGCCGCAATGCCATCATGACGGCCAACGCGAGCGCACCGCTACCGGTCGCTATCCAGGGCCCGTGTGCCAGTGAGGCGCGCGAGATATCGATGAGCCACTGCGTCATTGGCGGCAACGGTATACCGCCGCCGGCGGCGCTGGCGAATAGACGCTCGAACTCCGGGATCACCCAATGCAGCAGTGCAATCATCACGGCCACGGCCACCCCGAGGACGGTGAGTGGGTACGCGAGCGCCCGCTGCAGCTTTTCGCGCACCGTCCGCGCGTGGTCGTACTGCGCGCTCAGCCGGTTCAATGTCGGCGCCAGTTGGCCGCCGAGTTCGCCCGCCGCGATCAACTGGCAGTCGATGCGGCTGAATCGGTGGCTCGCGCGCGACATCGACTCGGCCAACGGGCGTCCTTGCCGAACGTCCTGTGCGATGGTCGTCGCCAGTTGCTTCAGCCCCCGCGTGTGGGCGCCGCGCGCCAGCACGTCGAGCGCGGCCGTCAGCGGCACGCCGGCGCCCAGCAGCGTGGCAAGCCGGCGGACGAGATCGGTGGCGTCCGCCGCGCGCGTGCGTGCGGGAGGCGCGTGGCGGCGTCCCACCCGTAGATACGTGACGCTCACGCGTTGCTCTCGCAGCATCACGCGTGCGCCCGCCTCGCCATGTGCGAGGACTTCGCCATGACGCCACTGTCCGTGCGCGTCGCGTCCTTGCCACTGCCAGCGTCTGGGTTGTGTCATGCGAGGCATGGCCGGCTCCTTCGCAGCGCCACCCGGGCAGGCACGCGTTCATGAGCGTCGCCGCGGCGCGCTCGGCGCGGCGACGAGACGAGGGCCCACGTCGCATCCGACGGGGGCCACGCACTGGCTTCAGGCGGGGGTCGTCGCATCGACGTCCTCCTTCCATACCGTGCCGGCCGCGGCATGCCAGAGACCGGCTTCGCGCAAGGTCATGACGCCCTCGCTCTGCGCTTGCGCCGCGAGTTCGTGCGGGCTGCGCGCCTGCGCGATGTTGATCGCCTGAATGGCGCTGACGGGCATGACTTGAAACGCGCCAATCCGTCCCGCGTAGCCCGAGCCATGACATCGCATGCACGGGGCGGGTGCCGAGGGTTGCGGCCGCGCGGATCGTCCGGGTTCGCACCCTGCCGGGCAGCGGCGCCTGAGCAGCCGCTGTGCGCTGATCAGCAGCAGCGTCGATGATAGATTGAATGGCGCGACCCCGAGGTCGAACAGGCGCGCGAGCGTGCTGGGCGCATCGTTCGCGTGGACCGTGGCAAACACGAGGTGCCCGGTTTGTGCGGCCTGCACGGCGATCTCGGCCGTCTGCGCGTCGCGTATCTCCCCTACGACCAGGACGTCCGGATCCTGTCGCAGAAAGGCGCGCAGGGCGGTCGCGAAATCGAGCCCGGCACGCTCGTTGAGATTGACCTGCGTGATACCCGGCAGACGGATTTCTACCGGATCCTCGATCGTCACGATATTGCGCGATGTGTCGTTGAGCCGTCGCAGGCAACTGTACAGCGAGACCGTTTTACCGCTGCCGGTGGGACCGGTCAGCAGGATCATGCCGTGCGGTCGGGCGATGGCTTGCGTGAGCGCGAGGTACTGCTGCGGTGTGTAGCCCAGGCCCTCGAGCGAGAGCGGCACTTTCGCGCCATCGAGCAGCCGCACGACGAGCTTCTCGCCGTGCAGCGACGGCAATGTGCTGACGCGGCATTCGACCGGCTCTCCCGCTTCTCGCCAGACCATGCGCCCGTCCTGCGGCAAGCGTTTCTGCGCGATGTCGAGATTGGCGAGCACCTTGAGCCGCGAGACGAGCATGTCGCGCCAGGGCTGAGGAACGTCGACGTGCTCGTGCAAGCGGCCGTCGACGCGCAGCCGCACGCGAAAGCGCTGCGCCATGGGTTCGAAGTGCACATCCGACGCGCCCGCCCGAATCGCTTCGCCGAGCAGTTGCTCCAGAAATGCTAACGGCGAGCCGTCCCGGGGCGGCGCGTGCGAGGTGAGCGCGGGAGGTGCTGGGGGTGCTGGAGGTGCCGGAGCTGCGGCGGCGGGGACGGTCGCGTCTGACGGAGGAGCGGTCGGCAAGGACATGGCAGGGTTCTGCGAGTGAGACGTGGACCTTCAGTCTCGTCAAAACCCTGTCGCCGCTCAATCGGAATTGCCCGAAAAATGGGCGGGTGTCACGGGCAGTGGGCGGCCACCGCTTACTCGTGCGACGCGGGACGCGCTTTGGGCTTGAACAGGCGCACGGTCTTGATCGCCTGGTTGTCGATCTGCACGATTTCCATGCGCACGCCGCCGATCTCCATGCTGACGGAAGCCTCCGGAATCTCGCGCAGCACTTCGAGGATCAGGCCATTGAGCGTCTTGGGGCCGTCGGTCGGCAGATGCAGGCCGAGGCGGCGATTCAGATCGCGCAGCCCGACGCCGCCGCTCACCAGGCAGTCGCCGTCCGCCGTCCACCCCGAGCGGCTGCCGCCCGCGCCCGGCACGCTCGTGGTGAACTCGCCGATGAGCTCCTCGATGATGTCCTCGGTCGTCACCAGGCCCTCGACTTCGCCATATTCGTTGACGACCAGGCCCACGCGGCGATGGTTCTCCTGGAAGTACTGCAACTGGCGCAGAGCGGGCGTATCGCTCGGAATGAAATACGGGTCCACGAGCAGCGCGCGCAGCGTATCGACGCTGAGCTCGTCGGGGTGGCGCAGCGCAGCGAGCGTGCGGCGCACGGGAAGAATGCCTACCACGCGATCGATGTCACCGTCGTAGACCGGCAGCTTGTTGTGGTAGCAGGTCTCGAGCTGCGTGAGGATCGTGTCGAGCGGCGCCGAGATGTCGAGCGCCTCGATGCGCGCTCGCGGCACCATCACGTCGTCGACGGTGATGTTCTCCAGATCCAGCAGGTTGAGCAGCACGCTGCGCGGTTTCGTCGGCATGTAGTTGCCGGCCTCGAGCACGATGGTGCGCAATTCCTCCGTGGTGAGGCGGGCTTCGCCTGCTGCGCGACGCGTGTCGATGCGCATCACGCGCAGCATGCCGCGCACGAAGCCGTTGAGGATCCACACGAGCGGTTTGGCGATGCCGACGATGGGGCCAAGCAGCGTGCTCGCCGGCAGGGCGATGCGTTCCGGATAAGTCGCACCGACGATTTTCGGAGCGATCTCGGCGAAGATGATGATGAGCAACGCAATGAGCGCGGTGGCGATCGATAGCGTAATCGCGTCGTTGCCGAAGTAGCGCACCGCGATCGACGTCGTGAGCACCGGCACGACCGTGTTGATGACGTTGTTGCCGACGAGAATCGTCGAGAGCAGGTCCTCCGTGCGCGAGAGCAGGCTCTGGGTCGCCTTGGCGCCATGTACGTTCATGCGCACGAGATGTTTGAGGCGATGACGGTTGAGCGCCATCATGCTCGTTTCGGAGATCGAAAAAAATCCCGAGCAGATGATCAGGAGGGCGACGGCGCAAATCTGCGCCCATAAGGGCAAGGATTCCAAGCGATGAAGTGCGCCCGCGGCGCAGAGCGTGACAATGAGTTGCCACTATATCAGAGGAGATTTGCGCGCCAGAGACGGTGAAGTACCGGACGGAACCGTTCCGGACGACATGCGGACGGGACTCGTCAGACGGTCGCACTTGCCCGGGCCGTGCGTGCGGAACATTGCAAGGGTAATCGCGCGGACATAAAAAAACCGCCGGAAAGGTCCGGCGGTTTTTCTGCTTTGCTTGAGAGCAAAGTAAATCCTGGTCGGGGTGAGAGGATTCGAACCTCCGGCCTCTACGTCCCGAACGCGTCAGCCAAAAGACGGTTTGACGGGGTTAATGTCGCCATCGTAGTATTTGTTGGGACAAATTTGGGACAGCGGTGGATGGGCACGATTACCAAGCGAGGCGATCTACAGTGGCAGGCAAAGGTACGACGGAAGGGCTTCCCGCAGCAATCGCGCACTTTCATGTACAAAGAGGACGCCGAGAAGTGGGTGCGGACCGTCGAGCGAGAGTTGGAGACCTCAGGGTTCGTTGATCGTCGCGAGGCGGAGAAGAACACGCTTGCGGAGGTGCTCCGGCGGTATCAGAAGGATGTTACGCCGCAAAAGAAGTCGTCCGCGATCGAGTCCGTCAAGATCGACGTGCTGCTGCGCGACAAGGCACTCGTGGAACTGAAGATGTCCGCCGTCACGAGCGCCGCGTTGGCGAAGTGGCGCGATCGCCGACTCAAGGAGGTGACTGGGGCAACGGTCAACCGGGAGATCGACGTGCTTTCGACGGTGCTAAACCATGCGCGGCGAGAGTGGGGCATCCATGTTGAAAACCCGGTTCCGTACATCAAGCGGCCGGAAAAGGCGCGCTCGCGGGATCGCCGGCTGGCACCTGACGAAGAGCGCTACCTGATGGCCGCGCTGACGGGTGGTGAGCGACGGGAGGATGGAACCTTCAGCAAGGGTGCGCGGAATCCTTGGCTGCTGCCGCTCGTCGAACTGGCCCTTGAAACAGCAATGCGACGCGGAGAGCTGCTATCACTGCGATGGGAAAACGTTGATCTCGAGCGACGCACTGCTTACTTGCCCGATACGAAAAATGGGGACGCGCGAACGGTGCCGCTTTCGACACGGGCTACCCACATCTTGAAGGCGCTACCGTCGTATATCGCCGACAAAACTGGCGAACGTGCCGTCGGTCCCGTCTTAGCTACTACCGCAATGGCGCTCCGGAAGGGGTTCGCGCGGGCGATTGAGAGAGCACAGCAGCAATACGCAACTGATTGCGAGGAAGCTGGAAGGGTGCCTCTCCCAGGATTTCTCAGTGACTTGCATTTCCACGATACCCGCCATGAGGCAGCGTCGCGTCTGGCAGACAAGCTCTCCAATGTGCTGGAGCTTTCAGCTGTGACAGGACATCGCGATTTGCGGATGCTAAAGCGGTATTACCACCCACGTGCAGAGGATTTAGCGAAGAAACTGGACTAGCGACCCATCAGGATTGGTGAATATACGCGGCGGCCGTCAGATTCTTGGTCTCGATGGTCGCGTCGAGCCATGCGACGAAGCGCTCCACGGTGTCGACTGACGCCTTGAGCAGTCGGCAGTTCGGAAACCAGGCCACGTCCACAGTGTTCCCCGATTTTGTGTGCTCGAACCGTTGCGCCCGGCGCTTTGCCTGACACCGGGCGCAACTGTGCTCACGCGGTCTGACGCGAGCGTTGGGCCTTGTGTTTCGCTAGGAACGTCTCAATCCCATGGCTGCGCGGGAACGCTTCCTTAACGGCCTCATGCGTGACCGTACCGGTGTTGAGCAATCGGGTCAGCTCGTCCTCCCATCGCAACAGGCGGTGGGCGGTCAGGAACTCATCGACCTCCTTAAACCGCTTCAGCATCCCAACGTCGTGCCCGTCGGCGATGTAGAGGTCGGCGACTGAGGCGGTGCCGCTGCTCGTCGGAATGTCGACCGTGGTCGCGATGGCGATGATGCGGCTCAGCAGGCTTTCCTCTTCCTTGGCGTTACCGTAGCGGGCGGAGGCCATGAATACCTGCGAGAGGTCGCTGCCGTAAGCCCCGCTGATGAGCAACGCGTCCTTGCTGGCCTCAAGCAGCCGGTCCGAATGGGTGTAGCTCGGCGTGTAGACGATCCGGCGGTACCCTCGGGCGTAGGCGCTTTCGATTGAGGGCAGATACGGCAGTGCCCGGATGGCGTCGGGAACGTCCCAGTCCTTCGACGGAGTGGAGCGGTGACGGGGCATGACACGAACGGCTGGGCCCGCGTGTTCGGTCAGGGCGAGTGATGCGGCTACCAGGTGGATAGCAGCGTGGTCTTCGATGGCGCCCGAGCCGAACAGCACAAGGCCGCTCGTCTTGCCCGCCAAGGCGTCGCGCAGCGGACCAACAACGGAGGCCGGAAACGACTCCGTCGTGGCCACGGTGGGCACCAGCTCGATGCGTGGCCATGGCCGAGCGAACGGAGTGATCGCTTCCAGCTCTCCCGCGTCGGTGACGACGCCGATCAACGCGGTGTCGTGGTCCGTGTGGTTGGGGCGTGACGTCACGATCAACCGGACGTCCTCCTTGATGGTTTCCGGCGTCGGGGTATCGAGAAGAACCGCGATGCGATGCCCAGAGTTCAGGGCGTGGTTGCAGGCCATTTCGAGGCGCTCGCCAGCGTCGTTCCACGACTGCTGATCGAGTTTGAGCGGCCCGACGACCAGCAGCGTGCCGCTGGGCACCCGATCGAGGCCCGACGACCATAACCCGTAGTCGCCTAAGTCGATGCTGCCGGACCATCCGTTGCCTGCGCTCTCGGCGTAGACCAGCGCGCCGTCGGTCGCGTCCTCGTACGCTTCCAGCAGGGCGTCGATCGCGTCCGAGGAGGTTGTGACGTAGACACCCGGGACGGGGCCCGTCGGCCAGATCTGCGGGGCACTGCGGGCGACGACCGCACCGGGCGGCGATAGAGCGACAAGCAATTCCTGCGGTGTCACGTCCACCGCAAAGCGCTTCTTGATCCGGAACGCTAGGCGGTTGGTCGAAGTCGTATCCAACTCGGTGGCGGCGACACGTTCGGGGAACGCCATAACCTCGGGCCAGTTACGAAGCCCGGGCAGTGCTGCGATTAGATCGAGCGCCTGGCCATGACTAAGGGAGGGGTGCGTGCGCTGCAAAAGGCCGCGGACGAGCCCGGCCAGCAGCTTCAACTGCTGCGTATCCATTGCTTTCTCCTGGGCGGCAAATCCGGTGCACGCTTTGCGGACCGCCCATCGAAAACAAGGACTATGGAATGGGGTAGGTGCGTTGACACATCGTCTTCGTCATGCCCCGAAGGGCGCGTGCGGCAGGCGACGACAGCCTGGGAAGAATATAACAGGAAACGTCTTTCAAGCGGCGAGTTGTGGACAACCCGGTTGGGCTTCGGGATAGCGTTCCACTGTCATCGGGATAGCGTGCCGGCATGTCGGGATAGCATTCCGCTTTCTCGGGATAGCGTTCCGCTACTGCCCCAAAGAGCCTTGCTGGTAAAGGCTCTCCGGGCCGTAATGGAACCTCTACCTTTCTTCTACCTTTTTCTACCAGCTACAGCCTGTGGATAGGGTCGTATATCGCCGACGGCCCTTGAGGACGGGGAGCGGCTGGACTTGAATCTCCGAGGAGGTCGGAAGCTGTAGAAAGCAGCATCCAAGGAGCCCTGAACCCGCTTAGGTGCTGTTTTCGACGCGGGCTTCTTGCTTTTCGCCCTACGGGTTGAGTTGCCGTTGGGAGCGGGGTGTTCCCGCACTGGGGTAATACGTCTTGTAGATGTCAACGGCTTCGGCCCAGCAATCCAACAGTTCGGACGAGTGCTGCCGCACCCAGGCAGATAGCGCAGGACCGTTTGGGTGGCTCGTGCCATACAACGGAGCGCCATTTACCAGGTCAAAAACATAGTCTTTGCCGCCACCTCGAATGACCACGCATGCGGCTTGTTTCGGGTCCGCGCAGAACGCAAAGGCCTTCGGGATTTCAAAAGGATGTTGGCAGTGCATCAAAGGGCGCAGAGATTGCAAGGTCGCTGCGCAGGGCGCAACAAATCCCGCGTCTTGGAATGGCCGCCTCCCGTGAATCTCGAATTCATAGTCAACGAATCCAGTGGGACCGTTATATTCCACTCGCGTAATCGCACTGGCGGAGATCGGACCAAATGACAGCCACCATGAGTTTTCCTTTGTGGCCGTGTTTTTCATCAAATGTCGTTGCTTTGCCCGGGGTAGGCGCCAAGGATTCTCGACGTAGGCGGATAGCCCCATGAGTTTCGCTTCGTCAGGGTTTCGCCATTTACGACCTGAACTCCGCCGACACAACACCGATCAAGGCCAGCGATATGCACCAGGAGCTGGGTAGAGCGCGGCTGATCAAACGGCTCGGCGCGTTCGAGCCGTCCGCGTCGACGACGGAGGCCGTTCTGACCTACGACAAGCAACGACCGCTGAAACGCGACCCAAAGATCCGTGAGGAGCACAGGCAAGAGCGCGCAGCGGCCCGACGTGAACTGCGCGCCCGGTACGGTCAGTACAAGGAAGCGTTCGTATATCGCCGACTAGACCCGGCTACTGTGCGGCAGCGCTTCTTGAATATCCGCGAAGCCGCTGGGCGGAAGCGCCGTGAAATCCAAGAGACCGTCACGGACGCCGCCGCCCGGAACGTGCTGTACAGCGTCGTCGCATTCGAGACGCTGCGGGAGCGCGATCGACTGCGGCGCGAGATCCGCAAAGAGCGTCAGGCGCTGTACGCTGATCCGACGAATCGTAGGCTGTCATATCGCGAATGGGTGGAGCAACAGGCGGCCACCGGTGACAGTGCGGCTATCGGCCAGCTACGGGGCTTTGTCTACAGTGAGAAGCGTCGCGCGCGAGAGCTAGGGCGAGCCGTGGCCAATGATGATGCGGACGGCGTTATCCACGCTGATGATGTCGATCCGGTTGCACGAAACGTCACTGATGGGCTGCATTTCCGTGTCCGGCGGGACGGAGCGGTGGTCTATCGCTGGGACGATGGCCGGGACGCTTTCATTGATCTCGGCCGCCGCATCGACGTGCTCGCCAAAGGGGCCAGCGACGAGGTTCCGATCACGACGGCTCTGCGATTGGCTGCGGAGAAGTACGGGGGCGCGTTCGAGCTTACCGGCAGCGAACAATTCAAGCGACGCGCGATCGCCCTTATGGTGGAACATGGAATTGACGCCCGGCTTCGAGACGGCGAGCAAGAAGCGTTGCGGCGTGCCAAAGCAGCGGCCGCAGCGAAGCAAACGCCCCGTCGTCCCCGCAAGCCCCGAAAGGGCGGTGCGTCGCCTTGAATATTGGGGCGCCATGGACGAAGTCAGCGTTTCGGTCTATAGTAGTCTCAGGTATTACCTTTTGCTACGGAGGCCGTGTCATGGTTACGGCAACATCCATCAAGCTTGATGATGAATTGAAAGGGCGGGTTCAGCACTTGGCCGAGGCGCGCCGGCGTACCCCGCATTGGATCATGCGCGAAGCCATTGAGCAGTACGTCGAGCGCGAGGAAAAGCGCGAGGCGCTGAACCGGGACACGCTCAAGGCATGGGATGAATTTCAGGCGACGGGCCTGCACGTGACCGCGGAGGAAGTGGACAAGTGGCTCGCGAGCTGGGGAACTGACGACGAACTGCCTCCGCCAGAATGCCACAAGTAATCTTTGCGCCGGCGGCGATCGGGGACATGCAACGGCTTCGCGAATTCCTGAGGCCGAAGAATCCCGATGCTGCGAGGCGGGCCGGCGAAGCGATTAGGCGCGGCGTCCAGGCTCTCGGTGCCCACCCTCGAATGGGGCGGCTCATAGAAGATCTGCCTGAACAGTATCGGGAGTGGCTTATCGATTTTGGGGATAGTGGCTATGTGGCTCGGTACCGCCTCGATGGCGATACCGTCACGATTTTGGCCGTGCGACACCAGAAGGAAGCAGGGTACTGATCATGACAGATGACGAGGCCAAGGCGCGGATCGAAGTGCTCCAGCTGGCGTCAATAATGTCCTTCATGCGCTGAGCCTGGGAGTGTGGGCTTTTACCGGCCGCAATGCAGGTTTGGCGCATGAATGGAGCCTTCTGGCACGATTACTGTCTTTGTTGCACGTAAAAGCCGTCTGTACCGACTTCACGGCAAACAGTATCATTGGCAACCAGCACCGACTCAAAACCATATATATCGGTACATCGGGGGACCAATTTTTGCGGATCAATCACGCTGCCCAGATCTGCGCGCTTTCGCCATCAGAGCTTGAGGAGTTCGTCAACGACTGGCTCGCTCAGCGTTGCAAGGACTACCACAGCCACGAGCTGTGGCGGGGCACGGGTGACATGGGCCGCGATGCAACAGGCTACGTCACCGACCGCCGCATGGAAGGTCCATGGGACAACTTCCAATGTAAGCAGCTTAGCTCGAAGCTGTCCGAGGCGTCAGCCTTCATTGAACTCGGCAAGATCTTCAAACATTCGGCCGAGGGCTGGTTTGCACTTCCGCGCGCCTACTTTTACGTCGCGCCACTCGGTGTCGTAAGGAATGTCCGGCATTTTGTCGCACATCCCGAGCAATTCAGGCAGGCCTTCCTGGACCGATGGGACGCCGATATCGCCGGCGAACTCGTGGAGAACCAGATCGTGAAATTGACTCCCGAGATTGAGACCAAGATCCGATCGTTCGATTTCACGAAGGTGGACTGGCTCGACGCGAATCGCCTCGTCAACGATCCCTCCTGCAAGCCCGCTTTGGTGGCGTGGTTTGGCGCTGACCCGGGGCCTGGGCCGAGGGGCGTGGTGCCGGACGAGATTCAGGCCAGTGAGTCGGCCTACATCGGCCAGCTTCTAAAGGTCTACGAAGAGAAGGGGCCGGGAGTCTATCCGGACGCGGCGGCGGCGCTTGCTTGTCCAGAGTTCGGACCGCATCTGCGCGCGCAGCGCACGCGCTTCTTCGATTCGGTCGCGTTTGATCGGTTCTACCGCGATTCCACACCTGATGGGTACTTGAAGAACTTTAAGGATGAGATTTACCACGGAGTGCTCGATGTCCATTCCGGCGCACATACTCGCTTGCGCTCAAAGACCGCGCCAGATGGATGGCGAATCGCTTCGCGGACATGGAGACCGCAGAGATGAGAGCGCTGATCGAATCGCGCATCGGGCGCTGGACCGCCGAATTTCATATGGACGCGTTGCCTCCGAGGCTTTTGAAATGAACGGCATCCGTCTGCGTCATCTCGTCTTCACTGGCCCGAACGTCGAGATCGCCGAACTTGAGTTCGACGAAGGTTTGAACATCGTCTTCGGCGCATCCAATACCGGAAAGTCTTTTGCGTCGAAGACCATTCTGTTCATGCTCGGCGCGTCGACGAGCCTGCCTGAGACCGAGGAGATCGCAGCCTATGATGGTGCTTGGCTCGGCATCACCTTAGGCGATCAGGGCGACTTCACGCTCTATCGGGCGACGCGCGGTGGACATCTCAAGCTCTATGCCGGCCTGCACAAAGGCACACCCACCGGCAATGGCGAATTGCTGCGCGAGAAGCACGACCACAAGCGCACCGATACCGTCTCGCATCGGCTACTTGACGCAATTGGTTTAGCCAACAAGTGGGTCGTGCGTGACGGCAACGGCAAAAAGGACTCATTGTCCATCCGCCTGCTATCGAAGTACGCCGTAGTGGCTGAGGACGACATCATGTCCGAGGTCAGCCCGGTCTATCTTTCGGGAAATCCGTCAGAGCGTCCCTTCGAGCAGAACCTCTTCAAGCTCCTCCTCACGGGTAACGATGATGCGGCCGCTGTGACGGTTCCGAAGGAAACGGAGCGCAAGGTCGCCAAGGCCGCGAAGATTGAGTTGGTCGACGAACTGCTTGCTCAGATTGATGCTGAACTGGGTGAGCAGCCCCCGGACGAAAAGGAGACCGACGAGCAGCTTGAGCGGCTCGAATTTAGTGCCGACGGACTGCTCACACGGTTGCAGACCGTACAAGGCCAACTGGACAGCCTCGTGCTTGAGCGCCGTGCCACATTTGAGCGTTGTGGCGAATTGCAAGAACGCATTGGCGAGTTGGAGCTGACGCTGGAGCGCTTCGCCAAGCTGCAGGCGGTCTACAACTCTGATCTGCAGCGTCTGCAATCCATTGAGGAAGGCGGGTACGTGTTGATGGCCATGGCCGGGCGTGATTGCCTTGTCTGTGGTGCTCCGCCAGATGCCCAAACACACAACCACGCAGCGGACGAAATCTCGATGGCGCATACCGCCGCTGCCGCCGAAGCTCGCAAGATCGAGCGTGAGCAGCGAGAGCTGGCCCACGTGGTCGCCTCGCTTGAGGCGGAGGCCACTGGACTACGCAGGACCATCGCCAAGCTCGCGGCTGATACTGAAAAATTCGACGCTTCCATAGAGGGACTGCGTCCTGAAGAAGCGTCGCTTCGGGAAAGCTACGAGACGTACAATACAAAGCGCATCGCGATCCTCAAGGTGCTCGACCTTTATCAGCGTCGCGCGAACCTGGCCGCGCGACGGGCGGAGATCAGCGCTACGCCCACTAGGCGAGAGGGCGAAAAACCAGCTGTCGGTCCTGACTCAACAACCTTGTTTGACTTCGGCGAGACGGTGACTTGTCGCCGGACGAGGCCGCGCTCAAAGCTAGTTCGCTCGCAGAGCATTTTTACAAGTACCTCGCGAGTCTCGCTAAGCACGTGCAGGTAATCGTCATCGAGAACTCGGATCCGCCTTCTGCCATTGCCGGGTTGGCTCGCATTGAGACGTTTACCGGTGCCTTGGGTAATGGGCGGGCTGGATTGCTCGCACGGCCCGCCTGACCTTCCGTGCCAGACTACGTCGACTGGCCACGGCCGATGTGGTCCCTTTGCGTGGGCTGCTCGAGCAGGTTTGGGCAGGGCTTGCCGGGCATGAGATCGTGCGCGTTGTACGAGCGTTGCGTAGCAAGACCGGGCCGTTAGGCCCGGTCGGTTAGTATCCATCCGCTACGCCGCGTGCTCCAGGGCATACCGAATACGAACGCTAGTGTCTTCTGCGTGAAGTCGGTTGACGCGGATCTTCATCGAAGGATTGGCAAAGTCCCGGAAGCTGAACGTGAATGTGGAATGAACCGCATCTCCGGCGTCGCTCACTTCGGCGCTCTGAATGTACGTGGTCGGCTCGTACTTTGCGACGTTCTTCTCCCGATCGATGACAACGGCCTTGCCCGTCACGGTGTCAATGCCGACATACCGCGTATTGAGATAGTCGGCAAGTTCGACTTGCGGCCGGAAGCTCGGCGCAATCGACGCGATCAGCTTTCGCAGGTCGCTGTCGCGTGATCGACGCCATTTCGATAACAGCAGAAGGCCGCCCGCGACCCACGCGACAGATGCAACCATTGCCATAAGGGCCGTGCCTGAGTGCAGGAATCTGCCGCCCCATACCGAATACATGAACATGGGGAGCGCGGCCAGCACGGACGTCGCAATATAGAACAGCTCAGATGCAAGTCTCAGCAATCGCATTGCATTCTCCTATTCTTTGATGCCATCGGACTTGGACGAAGGATTCGTCCCGCCCAGTGGGCGCCTGCCATTGCCACCTGACGGGCGAATATCGAATTTTGCCAGCAGGGTATTGACCGCAGCCTTGGTCCGATCGCTGTGGTCAGTGCCGACCATAGCCGGCGAGTGACCTCCGACCCAGTTGATCACCTTGTCCGGCACCAGGAAGATCAGATTAAAGCAGCTATGCACGAGGTTGAGACACATCGAAAAATAAATCGTGCAATAGGCCAGAATCGAGCCAATACCGGTCAGCGAATCGAACTGCGCGTTGGCGAGGGCGACGCCGAACCCTTCGTTCAGCAACGTTCCTCCGGCAACAATTCCCGCGCCTCCGAGGAAGAAGCCAATCACCATCAGGATAGGACGAACCATCATTTCCAGGAGGAAGATGTAGCCGTGGGCAGTCTTGTGGCCGAGGCCGTCGCCCTCTCCGCCGAGATGCGTGATTGCCCACAGCGGGGCTGCGATCACGCCTTCGCCGACAACGACGAGCCAGTTTACGGCGGCACCGAACCAGATGACGAACGGCACCATCGGCAGGTAAGTTGACAGGCCGAGGCCGAGCAACAGCGCGGCAATGATGATCATCATGATGATCGGCCCGGC
Source organism: Pandoraea nosoerga (assembly GCF_902459585.1). Classification (GTDB taxonomy): domain Bacteria; phylum Pseudomonadota; class Gammaproteobacteria; order Burkholderiales; family Burkholderiaceae; genus Pandoraea; species Pandoraea nosoerga. The sequence continues at coordinate 29,172 of NZ_CABPSC010000019.1, read as the reverse complement.
ACCATCCAGCGCGCCCTTGATGAAACTGATCGCACCGCTGGCGTCGGCTATTGCTTGCGCGACGCGTCGTATCGGAATCGATCGATCATTCGTATCCCGTCGCCGTTGGAATCGCCGTCACCGATGCGGTACTTGTTGACGACGTCGATGATCAATGTGGCCTTGTAGAGTGCCTCCACGGCCCGTCGAAGCCATCGATACTCGGCTCCGCCGACTTGCCGGCCCATCGCTTCGAGTATTGATGCGCTCTGTACATTGAACGGCTTGCCTAATGGGGAGGCCGAGGCGACATGCATGAGCTGCATCCAGACGTCGGCCTGGCTTTCGTCGAGTTGGACGCCAGTGAACTTGATCTTCACGTCGCTCCGACTGATCAGGGGGTAATCGTTAAGGAATTGCCGTCGGCGAGTTTTCGACAGAGGGGCAAACAGGCTGCTTCGGGCAATATGATTCGGCATTGCCCGCATCGTTGGCTCCAGGCCGGGCAGGAACATTTGGCGAGGCCGTGCGAGTTCGCGCGCAGTCCGCTCTTGTATTCGCGACCACGTCTCGGTGCTGAAGATGTTTCCTGGCTGGTGGGGTTGGCGCGGCCGTTGCGAGCGGCGCACGTCCTTGTCTTGCGAAGCATTCATCCCTCGGTCCCTGCGCTGTATTCGTAACCTTGCCGCTTGGCTTCGCCCTCGATCCAGCCGGAAAAGTAAGAGAGGGCGTCTAGACTGGCGGGGCATGGCGTCATAGGTCGACCGGTTTCGCCAGCCTCAAAGCCAACGCGCCATGCATCGGGATCAATTCGCAGGACAATTTTCATCGCGCCCCCTGCGGGAGGGACCGCGATTCCATCGCTTGGCGCTGCCAGGCAACCTGTTGCGCCTTCGTCGGGCGGCCGCGCGGGCGCCGGGCTGTAGGGAGAGGCAGTTCCTGACTGGCGTTGATCCACGCAAGAACGTCGCTTTCCCACCAGCACAACCGCCGGCTGTTGGGCATCTTGAAAGGGCGAGGGATTAGATGCAGGTACTTCGCGTTTGTCGCGCAAGTACGAATGGTCGTCGGCGCTTTTCCGATGAGTTCGGAAAGCTCTTCGATGAAGATGACGCGCGGGGGTGCGTCATTCTTGAGACGAGCAAAACCATGCATTAGATGCACCTTTTAAAAGGTTGCTCCTAGACGGTTTTGCTGCAGGTCAGAGACTGGTAGCCGCCAGTGGTTCCGACCGGGCGACCCAGCGTAGATGGTCGCCAATCGAACATCGAAGCCCTCGCCGCGAATGCCGGCGAGGCATGAATGTCGACATAAGGGAAGATAGTACAAAAGAAAATGTCCCGTCAATCGACGGGACATTCTTGGGACAACCAGATGTAGGATTTACTCTAACTCGACATGAACAGTGAGCTAGTAAAGGATCGATAAGTCCTTGATCCTTTTGGGAAATTCTGGTCGGGGTGAGAGGATTCGAACCTCCGGCCTCTACGTCCCGAACGTAGCGCTCTACCAGGCTAAGCTACACCCCGCTTCGATACGGCTGCTTCGCTTTGTTAAGTGCGTCGCGCTATCGAGTAAGAACATAATTCTAGCAGGCTATTTTTGTAATTGGAAGAGGGCAGCGCAGAAATAATTCGTGCGGCTGCATCGGCCTCTTCCTTCGCGCGAGCCAGCGTGTAATCGAGCGCGCCCGTTCGTGTGATCGCAGCAAGAATCGGTTCGAACTTGTCGGTGCCGCCGTTCTCGATCGCTTCGCGAACGAGCGCGCGTTCCTGTTCGGTGCCATGCTGCAGCACATGAATGAGCGGCAGGGTCGGCTTGCCCTCGCGAAGATCGTCGCCGGCGTTCTTGCCCATCGCATCGGTGTCGCCGGCGTAATCGAGCCAGTCGTCCATCAGTTGGAAGGCCGTGCCCAGGCGACCGCCGTATTCGCGCACGGCCGCTTCGGTTGGCGCGTCGGCGTCGGCCAGCACGGCGGCGAGCTGCGTTGCCGCTTCGAACAGCGTGGCCGTCTTGTACTTGATGACCTGCAGGTAGCGCGCCTCGTCCACGTCCGGATCGTGCATGTTCAGAAGCTGCAGCACTTCGCCCTCGGCGATCACGTTGGTCGCGCGCGCAAGAATCTGCATCACGCGCATGTTGTCCACGCTCACCATCATTTCGAACGAGCGCGAATACAGGAAGTCGCCAACGAGCACCGACGCCGCGTTGCCAAACAGCGCGTTGGCCGTTTGCTTGCCGCGGCGCAGGTCCGACTCGTCGACGACGTCGTCGTGCAGCAGCGTGGACGTGTGAATGAATTCGATGACGGCGGCCAGTTCGTAGCGCGCCTGCGATGTCACGCCGAGAGCGCCTGCCACGAGCAGGAGCAGTGCCGGGCGCAGTCGTTTGCCGCCCGAATTGATGATGTACTCCGAGATCTGGTTGATCAGGACCACCTCGGAGGCCAGCCGTTCACGAATGAGCTGGTCGACGGCACGCATGTCGTCGGCGATGGCGGCCAGTACGTTCTGGGAAGAAGTCGAAGCAGTCAAGACAAGGCTCGGGTGAGGAAAAATTCGCCCCAAATTATATAGTGGGCGCGGCAACTTTCGGGCACCAGCCCCGCGGAATGACTGGTTTCACGGAAGTCTTTGACGCAAAAGGAGAAAGTCTGTATAATCCCCGGTTTTCGTGCGCACATTCGTCGCGACCGGCCCCGAAATGCTCCGGTATGGCGGGCGCCAGGGGTCGCAGCGATGCGGGCGGCCGGCAAGACGAGTCCTCTCCGGACCTCTCGGCCCGCACGGAAATTCTCTTGTTTATGAGTGAGGTTCAACAATGTACGCGGTCATAAAAACCGGCGGCAAGCAATACAAGGTTGCTGCTGGCGAAAAGCTCAAAGTAGAACAGATACCGGCTGACATTGGCGCTGAAATCACCATCGACCAGGTTCTCGCCGTTGGCGAGGGCGAATCGATTAAGTTCGGTGCGCCGTTGGTCAGTGGGGCTTCCGTCAAGGCTACCGTTATCGCCCAAGGTCGTCACCCCAAGGTGAAGATTTTCAAGATGCGCCGTCGCAAGCACTACCAAAAGCGTCAAGGCCATCGCCAAAACTACACCGAGCTGCGCATCGACAGCATCAACGGCTAATCGATCGAGCTAGGTAAGGAGTTAAGTCATGGCACACAAAAAAGCAGGCGGTTCGTCCCGTAACGGCCGCGATTCCGAGTCGAAGCGCCTTGGCGTGAAGGTGTACGGCGGTCAGGCGATCCTGGCTGGCGGCATCATCGTTCGCCAACGCGGTACGCGCATGCACGCCGGCGAAAACGTCGGCATCGGCAAGGACCACACGCTGTTTGCACTGACCGACGGTCATGTGCAGTTCGCCGTCAAGGGCGCAGCGAAGAAGCAGTACGTCAGCGTGGTGCCGGCAGCGTAAGCCAAGCCTTTTGCCACCAAAAGGCTCCGCTCCCATGCGGAGCCTTTTTTGTTTGTCCCCTTCGTTCCGTGCGCGCGCCGCGAAAGGCCGGCACGGGCGGATGGGTGTGGAATAGCGTCAGGATCGTCTGCAGACGGTCGATAAAGCGGAACGGAACCATGAAATTCATTGACGCAGCGCGTATCGAGGTGATCGCCGGGAACGGCGGCAATGGCTCGGCGTCGATGCGCCGGGAGAAATTCGTGCCCTTCGGCGGACCCGACGGCGGCGACGGCGGTCGCGGCGGCAGCGTGTATGCCGTGGCGGATCGCAACATCAACACCCTCATCGATTACCGTTATTCGAAGAAGCACGTGGCGAAGAACGGCGAATCCGGCCGGGGCTCGGACTGCTACGGCAAGGGCGGCGACGATATCTTCCTGCGCATGCCGGTCGGCACCATCATCAGCGACATGGACACGGGCGAAGTCATCGCCGACCTGACCGAACACGGTCAGCAAGTCGTGCTCGCGCGCGGCGGTGCGGGCGGCCTGGGCAACCTTCACTTCAAGTCGAGCACGAACCGCGCGCCGCGTCAGAAGACGGACGGCAAGCCCGGCGAGCGCCGCATGCTCCAGCTCGAGCTCAAGGTGCTCGCGGACGTCGGCCTGCTCGGCATGCCCAACGCGGGCAAGTCCACTTTCATTTCGTCGGTGTCCAACGCCCGGCCGAAGATTGCCGACTACCCGTTCACCACGCTGCATCCCAACCTCGGTGTCGTGCGCACGGCGCCGGGCAAGAGTTTCGTCATCGCCGACATTCCGGGGCTGATCGAAGGCGCGGCCGAGGGCGCCGGTCTGGGGCACCAGTTCCTGCGTCACCTGCAGCGCACCGGCCTGCTGCTCCATATCGTGGACATCGCGCCGTTCGACGAGGGCGTCGATCCGGTGGCCGACGCCCGCGCCATCGTGCTCGAACTCCAGAAGTACGACGAGGAACTCTTCAACAAGCCGCGCTGGCTGGTGCTCAACAAGGTCGACATGGTGCCGGAGGACGAGCGCGCCGGGCGTGTGGCCGACTTCCTGAAGCGTTTCGAATGGGATGGCCCGACGTACCAGATCTCCGCGCTTACCGGCGAAGGCTGCGAGACGCTGTGCCTGGCGGTGCAGGACTACCTGTATCAGCAGCGCGGCGCCGTCGAGGAAGCGATCGAGGACGCCGCGCAGGATCCGCGTTTCCGTGAAGGCGGCGCTGCCGCGCCGACCTCCCCGTCACCGGACGGCGTGCCGCCATCGCCACCGCACGGCGCGCCAAAGGCGTAAACTCCACGTCACTCGAGAACTGGTGCTGGAGCGGCAACCGCGCCCGTGCCAGCGATCCGGCCGCCGCGGCCGCGCGAGGGAAGGTCGATTTCGATGGGCTTCCCGACGACGGTAGCGGCCAGTTTTCCCAAATACCTCCGCAGGAGAGTTCAGTTCCATGCGTTCGGTCATCGCCGATGCGAAACGGCTCGTGGTGAAAGTGGGGTCCAGTCTCGTGACCAACGACGGTCGCGGGCTGGACGATGTCGCGATTGCGCGATGGGCGCAACAGATCGCCGCGCTGCGGCATGGCGGTGACGGACGTCCGCCAAAGCAGGTCGTGCTGGTCAGCTCGGGCGCCATTGCCGAGGGCATGCAGCGACTGGGCTGGGCGCGCCGCCCGAAGGCCATCGACGAACTGCAGGCGGCTGCCGCCGTGGGGCAGATGGGGCTTGCGCAGGTCTACGAGACGCGCTTTGCCGAGCACGGCGTGCGCACCGCGCAGATTCTCCTCACGCATGCCGATCTGGCCGATCGCGAGCGCTATCTGAACGCACGCACGACCTTGCTCACGCTGCTGCGTCTGGGCGTGGTGCCGATCATCAACGAAAACGACACCGTCGTTACCGACGAAATCAAGTTCGGCGACAACGATACGCTTGGCGCGCTCGTCACGAATCTGATCGACGGCGACGCCCTCGTCATCCTGACCGACCAGTCGGGCCTGTACACGGCCGACCCGCGCAAGCATCCCGATGCGGAGTTCGTGCATGAGGCGGACGCCGGCGACGAGCGTCTGGAAGCGATGGCCGGCGGCGCAGGGACCAATATCGGGCGCGGCGGCATGCTGACCAAGATACTGGCCGCCAAGCGCGCCGCGACGAGCGGGGCGCATACCGTGATCGCGTCGGGCCGCGAGACGGACGTACTTGTGCGTCTGGCGAGCGGCGAGGCCATCGGCACGCAGCTGGTCGCGCGCACGGCAGTCCTCACGGCCCGCAAACAGTGGATGGCGGATCATCTGCAGGTGCGCGGACGCGTGGTCATCGACGCCGGCGCCTGCAAGAAGCTGGTGGAAGAAGGCAAGAGCCTGCTGCCGATCGGCGTGATCGACGTGGAAGGCACGTTCGCGCGCGGGGAAGTCATCGCCTGCGTGGACGAGGCCGGTCACGAAGTGGCGCGCGGCCTGTCGAACTACAGTGCGTCGGAGACGCGCCTGATCCGGCGCCATCCGAGCAGCGACATCGAGCAGGTGCTCGGCTTCGCGAACGAGCCGGAGTTGATCCATCGCGACAACCTGATCCTGCGCTGAGCCGCTGTCGCGCGGCGCGCGTGGTCGACAAAAAAACGCCGGCACGTCAAGCGTGACCGGCGTTTTTACATCCCTGACCGCGTAGGCGGTGCGGGACCGCGCAGGAGGCGCCCCAGACGCGCGATACCTCGGCGATAGTTCAGCGATAGTTCGTGGGCGTCGTCGGATAGCGCAGATTCTGCACGATGTCCTTCGCGCTGCCCAACGGCGTCTTGTCCTGGCAGAGGTAGTCGCGGTACAGAATGCCCTGATATGCCGTTGCGCCATACGGGCGGATCGGGCGCCACTCGCTGTTGCGCGCAGGCGCCCACGTGCCGTCGGGACGGCCGGTCGCATAGAGGCGCGACTCGAACGTGGCACAGTGCATGCCTTCATACGAGACGTTGCGCGCGCCCTGCTTGCTGCGGATGACGGCGATGTAGCGCACCACGCCGTCCTCGGTGACCTGCACCGACTTCGCGTCGATGGCATAGTCGAGCGCGGCGTTGGGCAGCGTGGGGAAGCTGATCAGGTCGGCGTCTTGCGGGGCGCTCGTCGGCAGGCTGTATGCGGCTTCCTTCCACTTGCCCTTGGCCGCTTCCTGCTGGGCCAGGTACTCGTCGAAGTCCTGGACGGGCTGCGAGACGCTGCTGCAGGCCGCCAACAGCGTGAGGGCGGTGAGGGCAGTGAGGGCGGGCAAGGATGCCAGGGGCGCCGAAGCGGTCGGGCGCGGGGTGCGGCGGGCAAGGAAAGAGCGCATGGGTTGTGGTCGGGAAATCGATTGGACGGACGAAGGCGCAGCGAAGTTGTGATGGTGGCCTTCCGGGGCGCGCGCGTGGCTCGTTAGTAGCTCGTTAGTGGCTCGTTAGTGGCTCGATAGCAATTCGTTAGGGGCGCGCAATGCCACGAAAAGGCCATGAAAGGTCACGGAAAGACCACGAAAGGCAACGAAAGGCAACGGAACGCGGGCGGAGGCCCGCGTCCGTCGATGTGACAGGCCCTGCGCGACCCGGTTCACGGCTCCCGGGGCGGCAGACCCTGGGCGGCGCCGCCCGGCGGCGAACCGTTGCCGCAATCGGGTTCGCTGCGGCTCGCGTCCTGCGAGTGCGGCGTACCCGTCACGGCCTGCGGCGGTTCGCCGACGCGGGCGCCGGCGCGCGGAAACCGCCGCCGGTCCTGTTGGGCGCGCGCGGCGGAGCGGCGCAGGTAACGCGAGAGTTCGTTCAGTGCGAGTTGATAGACTTCGCGCTTGAACTCGATCACGGCGTCGAGCGGCACCCAATATTCGTTCCAGCGCCAGGCGTCGAACTCGGGATGATCAGTCGCGCGCAGGCAGATGTCGCAGTCGCGGCCGACCATGCGCAGCAGGAACCAGATTTGCTTCTGGCCCCGGTAATGTCCGCGCACTTCGCGCTTGATGAACTTGTCCGGCACCTCATAACGCAGCCAGTCGCGTGTGCGACCGATGATCTTGACGTGTTCTGGCTTCAGCCCGGTTTCCTCGTGCAATTCGCGGAACATGGCCTGTTCGGGCGTTTCGCCGTACTTGATGCCGCCTTGCGGGAACTGCCAGGAGTGCTCGCCCAGTCGCTTGCCCCAGAACACTTCATTGCGTGCGTTTAAGAGGATGATGCCGACGTTCGGGCGAAAGCCTTCACGGTCCAGCATACAACCACCCTTGAATCCTTTAAAATTGCTTCGATTATAAACAGATAATCACCGGCGCGGCGGCCGGCGGCGGCTCGGGCGACCGGGGCGGCGCGCAGGGCCGGCGGGTGTCTCGGGGGCTGTGACGACGTTCGGGCGCGCCCCGGCCCGGATCCCGGCCATCCATCGAATCGCCGCGTGCGCCGTTGACCCTCATTTTTCCGGAAATCTGCATGAAAGCCTCTCGTTTCTTCATCGGCACCCTCAAGGAGGCGCCCGCCGACGCCGAAATCGTCAGCCACAAGCTGATGATGCGCTCCGGCATGATCCGCCGCGTTGCCGGCGGAATCTACGACTACTTGCCGATCGGTCTGCGCTCCATCCGCAAGGTCGAAGCCATCGTCCGTGAAGAAATGAACCGCGCCGGCGCGCTCGAGTTGCTCATGCCGGCGGTGCAGCCGGCGGAACTCTGGCAGGAATCGGGTCGCTGGCAGAAGTACGGCCCCGAACTGCTGCGCCTGAAGGATCGCAACGACCGCGATTTCGTCGTCGGCCCGACCCATGAAGAGGTCGTGACGGACATCGCGCGTCGCGAAATCAAGAGCTATCGCCAGTTGCCGGTGAATTTCTACCAGGTGCAGACGAAGTTCCGCGACGAGATCCGGCCGCGCTTCGGCGTGATGCGCGGGCGCGAGTTCATCATGAAGGACGCCTATTCCTTCGACAAGGATCGTGCCGGCCTGCAGGCGTCGTATCAGAAAATGTTCGACGCCTACGTGCGCATCTTCACGCGCCTGGGCCTGGAATTCCGCGCCGTGGTGGCCGACAACGGCTCCATCGGCGGTTCGGGCTCGCACGAATTTCACGTGATCGCGGAGACCGGCGAGGACTCGATCGCCTATTGCCCGACGTCGGACTATGCGGCCAACGTCGAGATGGCCGAGGCGCTCGCGCCCCAGGGCGAGCGCGCCGCGCCGGCCGAGGCAATGACGAAGACCGCTACGCCCGGCAAGGCCAAGTGCGAAGCGGTGGCCGAACTGCTCTCGATCCCGCTTGCCCGCACGGTCAAGTCGATCGTGCTCGCCACCGATAGCGAAGACACCGGCACGACCCTGTGGCTGCTGTTGCTGCGCGGCGATCACGAACTCAACGAGATCAAGGCGAGCAAGGTGCCCGGCCTGGCGGATTTCCGCTTCGCGAGCGAGGCCGAAATCGTGGAATGGTTCGGTACGCCGCCGGGCTACCTCGGCCCCATCGGCACGAAAAAGCCGGTCAGGCTCGTGGTGGATCGCACGGTCGCGAAGATGAGCGACTTCGTGGTCGGCGCGAACGAAGTCGACTACCACATCACCGGCGTGAACTGGGGCCGCGACCTGCCCGAGCCGGAGGTGGTCTTCGATCTGCGAAATGTCGTGCCGGGCGACCCCTCGCCCGACGGCAAGGGGGAGATCGCGCTGTGCCGCGGCATCGAAGTGGGGCACGTGTTCCAGCTCGGCACCAAGTATTCCGATGCGATGAACGCCACCTTCCTCGACGAGAACGGCAAGCCCGCGCCGATGGAAATGGGCTGCTACGGCATTGGCATCACGCGGATTCTGGGAGCGGCCATCGAACAGAATTTCGATGAGCGCGGCATCATCTGGCCGGAATCGATCGCACCGTTCGAAGTGGTGCTGTGCCCGATGGGCTACGAGCGCAGCGACGCGGTGCGCGCGGCTGCCGACAAGCTGTACGAAGCGCTGCTGGCCGCTGGCATCGACGTGATTCTCGACGATCGCGGCGAGCGCCCCGGCGTGATGTTCGCCGACTGGGAGCTGATCGGCGTGCCGCACCGTCTGGTGATCGGCGAGCGCGGCCTGAAGGAGGGCAAGATCGAGTATCAGGGCCGTCGCGACACGCAGGCCCAACTGCTCGATGCGGCTGACGTGGCCGAAATCGTGGCCGGCAAGGTGCGCGCTGCCAAGGCGGTCTGAGCATCGGCGCGGCGCGGCGCCGCCAGGCCTGCCCGGCGGAGGGTGGCGAGTCGCCCGCGGAGCGGGCGGTGCCGCGACATCGGCAATCCCTGACGGCAGTCGCCCCGGCGACTGCCGTTGTCATATTCACGCGAGTCCGCGCCGGTCCGCGCGAGTCCGCGCCAGTCGCGGCGATGGGTGTCTCCATGGAATACACGTTTGCGTCAGCCACGGTGCTGTTGCTGCTCATCACCGATCCGTTCGGCAATATCCCGATCTTCGTCAACGCCCTGAAGAATGTGGCGCCGGCGCGCCGACCGCGGGTGATCGTGCGCGAGGTGCTCATCGCGTTCGCGATCCTGCTCGTTTTCATGCTGGTCGGCGAGCGCTTCCTGCGCATGATGAGCCTTACCGATCTGTCGCTGCAACTCGCGGGCGGGATCGTGCTGTTCCTGATCGCATTGCGGATGATTTTCCCGCGGCACGAGCACGGTACGCTGCCCGATGCCGGCGAGCCGTTGATCGTGCCGCTGGCCATCCCAGCGCTGGCCGGGCCGTCGGCGCTGGCCACGGTGATGCTGCTGGTCTCGCAACAGCCGGGGCGCATGCTCGAGTGGATTACGGCGCTGTGCGTGACGATGGCCGTCTGTGCCGTGGTGCTGCTGCTCGCCGAGCGCATCGAGCGTTTGCTCGGCTCGCGCGTCGTGGCGGCGTTCGAGCGTCTGATGGGATTGATTCTGGTGGCGATCTCGGTCGAGATGATCCTCAAGGGCGTGCGGATCTTCGTGCACCAGTTCTGAGGCGAGCGGCGCGCCCGGGCCTCGCCGCCCGCCCCATCGCCGTGTGCCGGTCAGCGCGGCGTGGTCAGCGCACGGATGGCGGGCAGGTTGCGCCAGTAGCCCTTCGCGTCCATGCCGCACCCGAAGACATAGCGGTCCGGCACTGTAAAGCCGCAGAAGTCCGGATGCGACGGCTTTTCCTTGGTGAGGATCTTCTCGCACAGCACGGCGCTGTAGAACTTCGAGGCGCCCATCTCGAGAATCCGGTCGCGGATGGCGGCCATCGTGGCGCCCTCGTCGAGGATGTCGTCGAGCACGAGCACCACGCGCTCACGCACCGAATCGCGCGGCGCCACGCGCCACTGCATCGCGCCGCCGGTGGTCGTATTGTTGTAGCGCGAGAGGTGGATGTAGTCGAACTCCAGCGGGAAGTCCAGACGCGGCAGCAGCATGCCGGTGAAGACGGCCGCGCCGCCCATGACCGACAGCACCATCGGGAATTCGTCGCCGATGGCGGCCTTGATGGCCGTGGCCATGCGATCGACCGAGGCGTTGACCTCGGCCGCGGAGACGATTTCTTCGGAGTTACGGAATACTTCGAGGGCTTCTTCGCGGTTCATATGGGGCGACCCTGTATAACGGTGTTGCGTGGGGGCGATGTCGCTCGGTGCGCCGGGCGTTCGCCGAATGCGGCCCGGAGTATATACGGAAAGGCCGTCGGTACGGAAAGAGCGCCGTGACGCCCGAGACTCGCGCCTCGATCCCCGCCCGCCGGCCGGAACATCCGCTACCGGCGGGGCGGCGGGGCGGCGGGGCGGCGTGGCGGCGCGTCAACGCATGCCCGGCATCATGCCTTTCATGCTGCGCATCATCTTCATCATGCCACCGCCCTTGAGCTTCTTCATCATGGTGCGCATCTGGTCGTACTGATTGAGCATGCGGTTGACCTCCTGGACCTGCACGCCCGCACCGGCCGCGATGCGGCGCTTGCGGCTGGCCTTGATCAATTCCGGCTTGGCGCGCTCGGCCGGCGTCATCGAGTTGATGATGCCCTCCATGCGGCGCACCTGCTTCTCGGCCTGGTCCATGTTGGTCTGGCTCGCGGCGGCCTGGAACTGGGCGGGCAGCTTGTCCATGAGCGACGACAGGCCGCCCATCTTTTTCATTTGCCCGATCTGCGCCTTGAAGTCGTTCAGATCGAAGTCGCCGCCTTTCTTGACCTTTTCGGCGAGCTTCTGCGCAGCCTGCACGTCCACGCCGCGCTGGGCCTCCTCGACGAGCGCGAGAATGTCGCCCATGCCGAGAATCCGGTTCGCCATGCGGTCCGGGTGGAAGACTTCGAGACCGTCGAGCTTTTCGCCCACGCCCACGAACTTGATCGGCTTGCCGGTGATGTGGCGCACCGACAGCGCCGCACCGCCGCGCGAGTCGCCGTCGAGCTTGGTGAGCACCACGCCGGTGAGCGGCAGTGCGTCGTTGAACGCACGGGCGGTGTTGACGGCGTCCTGGCCGAGCATGGCGTCGACGACGAACAGCGTTTCGATCGGTTTCAACTGCGCGTGCAGGGCGCTGATTTCCTGCATCATCGCCTCGTCGATACCCAGGCGACCGGCCGTATCGACGAGCAGCACGTCATGGTGATGGCGGCGCGCCCAGTCGAGCGCCGCGCGGGCGATGTCCACCGGCTTCTGGTCGGGCTGCGAGGGGAAGAAGTCGGCGTCGACCTGCTGCGTCACCGTCTCGAGCTGGGCGATGGCGGCCGGACGGTAGACGTCGGTCGAGACAGTCAGCACCTTCTTCTTCTGCGCGCGCAGCAGCTTGGCGAGCTTACCGACGGTCGTGGTCTTGCCGGCGCCCTGCAGGCCGGCCATGAGGATGATGGCCGGCGGCGTGGTCGCGAGATTGAGCTCGGCGGCGCGGCCTTCGTAATCACCGCCCATGAGCGCGGTGAGCTCGCGCTGCACCACGCCCACGAGCGCCTGACCCGGCGAGAGGCTCGAGATCACTTCCTCGCCGAGGGCCTTTTCCTTCACCTTGGCGATAAAGTCGCGCACCACCGGCAGGGCGACGTCGGCCTCGAGCAGGGCGAGGCGCACTTCACGCAGCATTTCCTGCGTATTGGCCTCGGTCAGGCGGGCTTCGCCGCGCAGCGTCTTGACGACCTTGGCGAGGCGCGTAGTGAGATTGTCGAGCATGAAACGTATCCTGTAAGACCGGCTGTGGCCCCGCGCGCGCGTCCTCGGCGAGGATGGCAGGCACGGCAGCGCGCCCCTCATGGGCTGGTGTAAACTTCAGACATGACTATTTTACTGTATGCGCTGACCGCCATCCTCTACGCCGGGCTGGCGGTTTGTTCGTGGCAAGGCTACCGGCGCGACGCCGCGCTCGCCCTGGCGGGCGGGCAGCTCGCGCCTGCGCCGGTCGCGGGCACGCCCTCGCGCTGGCCGATGCAGCTCTCGCTGTTCGTCGTGCTCGTGCTGCATGGGGTGCTGCTGCATCAGACGATCTTCCGCGCACAGAGCATGCACTTCGGCTTCGCGTACATGCTCTCGGCCATGCTGTGGCTCTCGGTGGGCATCTACTGGATCGAGAGTTTCTTCTTCCCGCTCGACAGCCTGCGGCTGATGGTCACACCGGTGGCCGCCGTCGCGTGTCTGTTGCCGATGATTTTTCCGGATGTGCGCATTCTCGGCTTTGCGGCCGATCCGATTTTCAAGGCGCACTTCATCATCGCCAACATGGCCTACGGGCTGTTCGCGCTCGCCGCGCTTCACGCGCTGCTGATGATCTATGCGGAGCGTCACCTGCACCCCTCGCGAAGCGGCGAGGCGACCGGCTGGCTCTCCCGCTGGCTCGAGACGCTGCCCCCGCTGCTCACCATGGAGAAGCTGTTGTTCCGCCTGATCGGCGCCGGCTTCGTGCTGCTCACGCTGACGCTGATCTCGGGCGTGATGTTCTCCGAGGCGCTGTTCGGGCGCGCCGTGCGCATCGATCACAAGACGGTGTTCGCGGTGGTGTCGTGGGTAATGTTCGGGGCGGTGCTGCTCGGGCGGCACTTCTACGGGTGGCGCGGCAAGGTCGCGCTGCGTTGGGTTCTGGCGTCGTTCGTGGCGCTGTTGCTGGCGTATGTCGGTTCTCGCTTCGTCCTTGAGGTGGTGCTGCATCGCATGACGGAGACTTGAAGCGCGATGCGCAATATCCTGCTGTTACTCCTGCTGTTGATTGCCGGGACCTGGTGGATGCGCCACAACGAGCGCAAGCGCGACGCCGAGCGCATGCGTGCGCCGCCGTCCAACGGCGCACGCACGACGGCGCAGCAGTCGCTGCCGCCGGCCGAGCGCATGGTGCGCTGCGACGAATGCGACACCTACCTTCCCGAGAGCGAATCCGTGGCGGGCGCCGGCGGCACGCACTTTTGCAGCGGCGCGCATCGCGACGCCTATCTCGCGCGCGAACGCCGCGCCTGAGCGCGCCCGCGCGAACCGTGCGCGCATCGATACCGCATTCTTCCCTCGCTCTCCTCAGGGCGGCAAGGCGGCGCCCGCGCGCTGCCTTGCACATGCCTGTCGCATGCACTAAAACTCAAGTTACCGACCCCATCGACAAGACGCGCGACAAGCCGCGCGATAAGGCGCGCAAAGGGGGGCGACGACAGGAGGGCGCACTATGCTAATGCGCAGACGGATGTATTTCCTTCTTCCCGATCTGGCCAGTGCCCAGCGCACGATGAGCGACTTGCTGCTCGCCCGGATCGAGGAGCGTCACATCCACTTCATGGCGCGTGACGAAATGGACCTGGAGGGACTGCACGAGGCGAACCTGCTTCAGACCTCCGATATCGTGCACGGCGCGGAAGCCGGGCTCGTGATCGGCGGTTTCTGTGGGCTGGCCGTCGGTGCGGTCGCCGCGTTTTTCCCCATCGTGGGTACGCGCCCCCAGTGGGAGCTGATGATCGTGACGGCGCCGCTCGGCGCGCTCTTCGGCGCCTGGGTGTCGAGCATGATCGGCGTGTCGGTGCCGAACTCGCGACTCAAGGCGTTTCGCGAACCGCTCGAGCGCGGCATGATCCTACTGATGGTGGACGTGCGGGACGGGCGCGTCGACGAGATTCGCGACATGCTCAAGGCGCATCACCCGGAAGCGCACATGGAAGGCGTGGAAGCTGCCATTCCGGCGTTCCCCTGATCGGCGCACACGGCGCGAGGTGACGGATTCGACGACGCAAGAACGGGTTTCATCGGCCGGCAACGGCCCTTGGCGCCGCCCCTGTGAGCGGCGCGGGATGGTGCGCGTGTCGCGCGACACGAGAGCGATGCCATCCCCGGGCGTGGTCACGCCCACGGAAGCCTCTCGGCCAGGTGCGGCGAGAGGCTTCTTCTTTCGCGGCACGCGCGCCCTGGGGCGTCGCCACGCCAAGTGGGCTACAATGCCTCCCCTCGCTCCACGGGAGTTCTTCGTGCCCGTCATGCTCCAGTCATCTCCATCCCCTAAGGTTGCGCTCCGGCGTGAGCCCGCATCCCCGCTTCGTCCGAGACATCCGGATCGTCCTGATCGTCAGGACCGTTCGTGCGACGCCCGCCACGGTGTCGTTGCACCGAGCGCGTTCGTGCGCGCCGCGGCTCCGGCCTCGGCCGCGACGGACCGGGTGTGGGCAGCGGGCGCGTCCGGCGTGCCGTGCGTCGCGGCGTTGGCGCGAGGTGACGCATGAACGCCCCGGACACACTGCCCGTGTTGACGCTCGACGGCGAGGGCTGGGTGCGCGAAGCGGAACATCTGCCGTCGCCGAACTTCGACGCCCGGCCGCAGGGTATGCCGACCGAGCTGCTCGTGGTGCACAACATCTCGCTGCCGCCGGGACAGTTCGGCGGCCCCGAGATCGCGGCGTTCTTCCAGAACCGTCTCGATCACGACGCGCATCCGTTCTTCGACGAGATCCGCGGCGTACACGTCTCGTCGCACTTTCTCGTGCGGCGCGATGGTGCGTTGCAGCAGTTCGTGTCGTGCGACGCGCGTGCGTGGCATGCCGGAGCGTCGTCGTTCGCCGGCCGCACGCGCTGCAACGATTTTTCGATCGGCGTGGAACTCGAAGGCGCCGACGACGTGCCGTTCACGTCCGCGCAGTACGTCACGCTGGCGGCGCTCACGCGGCTGTTGCTTGAGCGTTATCCGATTCGGGCGGTGGCCGGACACGCCGACATAGCGCCGGGGCGCAAGACCGACCCGGGGCCGCATTTCGAGTGGCGGCGCTTGCGCAAAATGGCGGGCCTGAGCCCCGCGGCATTGCCGTTTCAGCCGGCCGATTAATCCCCATGCGTGGGTAGGTTTTGCTTGACACGACGGCGCCACGGGCGTTCCCGGCAGTAGAAATTTTTGGGTTTGCGGAGTGCGTCATCTCCACTATACTTAGTGCCAATTCGAGCGCTGACCACTATATCTAGTGGTTGATGTGGAGATCGGCGCCGAGAGCAAAACCCTCAATACCGTGCTTGTCCTGCGGCGTCTCGCGCGGGGCGGCATAGCAGCAAAGCCGTGCAGCGGACACCTCGAACCCTTGGCCGTCCGTCGGTCGTGCGGTGTTCAGCACTTCGCTCCATCGGCGCCCCCCAGGGCGTATTTTTGCCGGCACTGAAACCGGTAGAGACGCGCTAACAGCACCATCTCATTGGAACGGGAGTTTTTTACATGCAGACTAACGAAAACCTCACCCGCCCGAACCCGACGCCTGCGGCGAATGCCGGCAACGGCGCGGGTGCGTCGGCGCCCCAGACCACGGGCGCATTCCAGCCGGCGACCAACGCCGACTACAAAGTGATTCGACGCAACGGCGCGGTGGTGGGTTTC
Source organism: Pandoraea nosoerga (assembly GCF_902459585.1). Taxonomy (GTDB): domain Bacteria; phylum Pseudomonadota; class Gammaproteobacteria; order Burkholderiales; family Burkholderiaceae; genus Pandoraea; species Pandoraea nosoerga. The sequence goes on along the minus strand of NZ_CABPSC010000019.1, from coordinate 12,982 downwards.
GAGCCGTCGAAGATCGCGATCGCCGTGACCAAGGCGTTCCTGGCCGTCAACGGCGGGCAGGGCGCGGCTTCGGCGCGCGTTCGCGAACTCGTGGAGCAGTTGACGCAGAACGTCGTGCGCGCGCTGGTGCGCAGCCGCCCGAACGGCGGCACCTTCCACATCGAAGACATTCAGGACCAGGTCGAACTGGCGCTCATGCGCGAAGGCGAGCACAACGTGGCGCGCGCCTATGTGCTCTACCGTGAGAAGCGCTCGCAAGAGCGCGCGCACGCGGTCGAGGCCGCGCCGCAGACCGCCACGCCCGCCGCACCGGTGCTGCATGTCACCGACAACGGCGTGAGCCGCCCGCTCGACATGGCCGCCCTGCGCGCCGTGGTGCAGGCCGCTTGCGAGAACCTGGGCAGCGAAGTCGATGCCGAGCCGATCCTCGCCGAGACCATCAAGAACCTGTACGACGGCGTGCCGCTGTCCCAGGTCTACGACTCGGCAATCCTCGCCTCGCGCACCCTGATCGAAAAGGAACCGGCTTACAGCCAGGTCACCGCCCGCATTCTGATGCACACGATTCGTCGCGAGATCCTCGGCGAAGAAGTGCCGCAGGCCGAAATGCCGGCGCGCTACGTCGAGTACTTCCCGCGCTTCATCAAGCAGGGCGTCGAAGCCGAACTGCTCGACGAGCAGCTGCTCTCGTTCGACCTCGCCAAGCTGGGCGCCGCGCTCGACGCCTCGCGCGACCTGCAGTTCAATTACCTGGGACTGCAGACGCTGTACGACCGCTACTTCCTGCACATCGACGGTCACCGCATCGAAATGCCGCAGGCGTTCTACATGCGCGTGGCAATGGGCCTGGCGCTCAACGAAGTCGAGCGGGAAGCGCGCGCGATCGAGTTCTACCAGATCCTGTCGAGCTTCGACTTCATGAGCTCGACGCCGACGCTGTTCAACTCCGGCACGCGTCGCTCGCAACTCTCGTCGTGCTACCTGACGACCGTCTCCGATGATCTGGAAGGCATCTACGAAGCGCTCAAGGAAAATGCGCTGCTCTCGAAGTTCGCCGGCGGCCTGGGCAACGACTGGACGCAGGTGCGCGCGCTCGGCTCGCACATCAAGGGCACGAACGGCAAGAGCCAGGGCGTGGTGCCGTTCCTGAAGGTGGTCAACGACACGGCCGTGGCCGTGAACCAGGGCGGCAAGCGCAAGGGCGCCGTGTGCGCCTATCTGGAAACGTGGCACCTGGACATCGAAGAATTCCTGGAGCTGCGCAAGAACACCGGCGACGATCGTCGCCGCACGCACGACATGAACACGGCGAACTGGATTCCCGATCTGTTCATGAAGCGCGTGATGGAAGGCGGCGAATGGACGCTGTTCTCGCCGTCGACCTGCCCGGATCTGCACGACAAGTACGGCAAGGCCTTCGAGCAGGCGTACACGGCCTATGAAGACAAGGCCGCGCGCGGCGAGATCAAGCTGTTCAAGAAGGTGCCGGCGCAGGCGCTGTGGCGCAAGATGCTGGGCATGCTGTTCGAGACCGGCCATCCGTGGATCACGTTCAAGGATCCGTGCAACATCCGCTCGCCGCAACAGCACGTGGGCGTGGTGCACTCGTCGAACCTGTGCACGGAAATCACGCTCAACACGAGCGACACCGAAATCGCCGTGTGCAACCTCGGTTCGGTGAACCTCGTGGCGCACATGAAGCAGACCGCCAACGGTTACGAGCTCGATCACGAGAAGTTGCAGCGCACCATTCGCGTGGCGATGCGCATGCTCGATAACGTCATCGACATCAACTACTACGCGGTGCCGAAGGCGCGCAATTCGAACCTGCATCACCGTCCGGTGGGCATGGGCATCATGGGCTTCCAGGACTGCCTGCACCTGCTGCGCACGCCGTATGCGTCGCAGGCCGCCGTCGAGTTCGCCGATCGTTCGATGGAAGCCGTGTGCTACTACGCCTACTGGGCGTCGACCGAACTGGCCAAGGAGCGTGGTCAGTATTCATCGTACAAGGGCTCGCTGTGGGACCGCGGCATCCTCCCGCAAGACTCGCTCAAGCTGCTGGCCGAGGAGCGCGGCGGCTACGTGGACGTCGACATGTCGGCCACGCTCGACTGGGACAGCCTGCGCAAGCACATCGCTGCTCACGGCATGCGCAACTCGAACTGCGTGGCGATCGCACCGACCGCGACGATCTCGAACATCATCGGCGTGTCCGCCTGTATCGAGCCGACGTTCCAGAACCTGTACGTGAAGTCGAACCTGTCGGGCGAGTTCACGGTGGTCAACGAGTATCTGGTGCGCGATCTGAAGGCTCGCGGCCTGTGGGACGAAGTGATGGTCGCCGACCTGAAGTACTTCGACGGCTCGCTCTCGCGTATCGACCGCGTACCGGCCGACCTGCGCGAGATCTATGCCACGGCGTTCGAAGTCGAGCCGAAGTGGCTGGTCGAGGCGGCGTCGCGTCGTCAGAAGTGGATCGACCAGGCGCAGTCGCTCAATATCTATATGGCGGGCGCTTCGGGCAAGAAGCTCGACGAGACGTACAAGCTGGCCTGGACGCGCGGCCTGAAGACCACGTACTACCTGCGTACCATGGCCGCCACGCACGTCGAGAAATCGACGGTGAGCCACGGCGCGCTCAACGCGGTGCCGTCCTCGGGCGGCGTGTCGGGTGGTTTCTCGGCCGAGCCGACTTCGCCGCTGGCCCAGCCGATGCCGGAAGCCGAAGGCGCCGTCTGCACGATGCGTCCGGGCGACCCCGGCTTCGAGGAGTGCGAGGCCTGCCAGTAAGCCGGGTCTGCCGGGGGCCGCATGTGGCGCCCGGCACACGGAAAACCCCGTCGCCCTTGCGGGCCGACGGGGTTTTTTCTTTGCGCGGTGTGCGCCGCGCGGGCGGACAGAGGCGCCGCCGACGGGCCGGGCCGGCGCCGTCCCTTTCAGCGCAGATCGATGCGCATTGCGAGGCTGAGCGTCTCGCCGTGCGGCACGACGGTGTGGTCCTCGTCAAACTCGCCCACGCGATGGGTCGACGGTTCCAGGCACAGGTAAGGGCGACCGGCCGGCGAGTGGACGACGAGCCATGCCGCGTCCTCGCTGCGCACGGTGGCCGAGCGCAGGCCGCCGGCGTAGTCGATGCGCGCCTCGAAGCGCCCGGTGTCGGCCGGCACTTCGGCGAACCAGGTGGAGCGGCCCTCGGTGTCGAGTCCGCCGCCCACCGAGACGACTTCGATCGCGCCCACGTGTACGCGTTGCTCGCTCGGCCAGCGCACGTCCTCCGAAGGCGAGCGCCAGACGGCTTCCGACTCGAACGTGAGACGCGCGCCTGCCGGCCAGCGGAAGTACGGGTGCAGACCGAGGCCGGCCGGCATGTCGGCCGTCGACAGGTTGGTGATGGACAACTGCACGTCGACGCCCAGCGCGTCGAGCGTCACGGCGAGGTAGGCCTGGTAGTGCCAGGGCCACTCGGGTTGTGCGGGGCTGTCGAGTTGCAGTACGCAGCAGTGCGGACTCTCGTCGACGACTTCCCACGCGCGACGCAGTCCCCAGCCGTGCAGCGAACTGGACGCCGCCGGCGCCTCGCGAACGGTGATGGCGCGCCCCTGCCAGTGCAGCGTGTCCTCGCGCAGCATATTGGTATACGGCAGCATCGGAAACGCGCCGGCTTTCGGCCATTCGTCCGAGGGGAACGGCTCGTTGCCCAGGGGCACGAGATAGTCGAAATCGTCAGCGCGCGTGTCGCGCCGGGCGAGTCGCGAAAGCCGTCCGCCACAGGCCGGCTGGATCTCCGCAATCAGCGTGCCAGCCGACAGGCGGATCGGCTTGCCGGGGGTGAGGGTAAGCGGCGTGGGGCCGGCGGCGGGTGTGCCGGTGCGTGCGCGTTCGGCGTCGGGGGAAGTCATCGTCGGGTTTCTCCTTCATCTGCGTCGAAGATGCGCGCGCCGGAATCTGCCGTTCCGGTTCGCTGCGCGGCGACGCTTGCCGCACAGGATACGCCAATGCCGCGACGACGGCGGTACTGTCGCCGCAAGGCTTCGCACCCGGGCGCGCGAAGGCTGTCGCGAGCGGCCGATTCGTGGCAAGATGCCGGTCCCGCGGCGCCGGATGGCGCCCATCGGGGAATGGGCGAAAACACTAGGTATAGTGGTTATCGTGCACTGCGACACTATATCTAGTGTCGTTCGCTGGAATGAGTGACACAATTGTGCTAAATTGGAGTCATCCAATTCGACGTCGGGAGGTGAGGATGTTGTGGTGGCTCTCGCGTCGGCATCGTCGTTCAATACAGCGCCATTGCGCATCTGCATCACCTCGAAACACGGCATGACCTCCGGTGAATTTCGCGCGACTCGCGAAAGGCAGCCGGCCGCCGGATCGCAAGTTTTTGGTCGGCCTTCGCACGCGAAGCGCTGATCTGTCACTTCGGCGATGCGCGCTCTTGCGTGTATCGCACCAACCTGAACGGACTGAGACCCTATGCTGAACTGGGAAGAAGACACCTCCATCGCCAAACCCGCCGCACCGGCGGCGCCGCTCTCGCCGCAGCCGAACATTCTCGGCACGCAGGGGGACGCCCCGAGTGTGATCGCCTCGCAGTCGACGCGCCGCGTGAGCGCCTCCGACAAGCGCGTGATCAACGGCACGACGGACGTGAACCAGCTGGTGCCCTTCAAGTACAAGTGGGCCTGGGAAAAGTATCTGGCCGGTTGCGCGAACCATTGGATGCCGCAGGAAATCAACATGTCGCGCGACATCGCCCTGTGGAAGGACCCGAACGGCCTGACCGAAGACGAGCGCCGCATCATCAAGCGCAACCTCGGCTTCTTCGTGACGGCCGACTCGCTCGCCGCGAACAACATCGTGCTGGGCACCTATCGCCACATCACGGCACCGGAGTGCCGCCAGTTCCTGCTGCGTCAGGCGTTCGAAGAGGCGATCCACACCCACGCCTACCAGTACATCGTGGAGAGCCTGGGCCTGGACGAGGGCGAGATCTTCAACGCGTACCACGAAGTGCCGTCGATCCGCGACAAGGACGAGTTCCTGCTGCCGTTCATCGAGGTGGTGGCCGACCCGTCGTTCAAGACCGGCACGCAGGAAGCCGACCAGAAGCTGCTGCGCTCGCTGATCGTGTTCGCCTGCATCATGGAGGGCCTGTTCTTCTACGTCGGCTTCACGCAGATCCTCGCGCTGGGCCGCCAGAACAAGATGACCGGCGCCGCGGAGCAGTACCAGTACATCCTGCGCGACGAGTCGATGCACTGCAACTTCGGCATCGACCTCATCAACCAGGTGAAGCTGGAAAACCCTAACCTCTGGACGCCGGAATTCCGCGAAGAGATCCGCGGTCTGTTCCTGAAGGCCGTCGAGCTCGAGTACCGCTACGCCGAAGACACGATGCCGCGCGGCGTGCTCGGACTGAACGCGGGCATGTTCAAGAGCTATCTGCGCTTCATCGCGAACCGCCGTTGCGCTCAGATCGGTCTCGAGGCGCTCTATCCGAACGAAGAAAATCCGTTCCCGTGGATGAGCGAGATGATCGACCTGAAGAAGGAGCGCAACTTCTTCGAGACGCGTGTGATCGAGTACCAGACCGGCGGTGCACTGAGCTGGGACTGAGCAGGCTGCGGGAAAGGGTTGCTGGCTGCAAAGCCAGCAACCATGCGGTTTTCGAGAGGATGGTGTGTGCGTGCTACGCACGTGTGACTGGCAGCAGGAGAAGCAAAAGAGAACGTGCGGGTCACACACATCCTCCTCGCTCACGCGTCGTGATCGACGCTGCGTGAGTGCTTCGCGCACATCGGCATGCGAGTGCGCTGTGCATCAAATACAACAGATTGACTTCTTCATTGCGATCGATGTGCGCTTTTTTGTGCGCAAAGTATTAACATCGCATCACAAAAGAATTATTATTCGCTCAAATAAATTGCAGTCTCGATGAACACACGAAAGCGTGCATCGCTTTCCTCCCGCGACAGAGAGCTGGTAGTTACGGAGCGTAAAAACCTTGGTGCATAGCAAGCAGTATCGCTTATCCGCTATCGCAATCTCCTCCATCCCGATGACGGGACAGGCAAGCTACCCCCCGAAGAATCTGGCGAATCCCCTTTCTCAAGACAATCGAATTGCTGGCGGCAATGTCGCCGGCAATTTTTTTGCGCGCGTGAGCACACACGGTTCGCATCGCGCGCGCAGCGCCGAATTCATTAGCGTAAGCCGTCGATGTCCGATGCGTACGCCGATGAATAGCCCGCTCGCCGGCAGTTCGCCGCACGGTGGTCGGGTTTCCTTCTCAGGTGGTTTGTTTGAGTGATCTCTCACGTTAAGGAGTAATGTGATGGCTACTACTGCTAAGAAAAAACCTGCAGCCAAGAAGGCTGCCGCCAAGAAGCCGGTAGCGAAGAAGGCTGCCGCCGCCAAGAAGCCGGTCGCGAAGAAGGCCGTGGCCGCCAAGAAGCCGGTGGCGAAGAAGGCCGCAGCTGCCAAGAAGCCGGCAGCCAAGAAGGTCGCCGCCAAGAAGCCGGTCGCCAAGAAAGCAGCAGTGAAGAAGGTCGCCGCCAAGAAGCCGGCAGCCAAGAAGGCAGCAGTGAAGAAGGTCGCCGCCAAGAAGCCGGCAGCCAAGAAGGCAGCGGCGAAGAAGGTCGCAGCCAAGAAGCCTGCTGCGAAGAAGGCTGTCGCCAAGAAGCCTGCTGCGAAGAAGGCTGCTGCCAAGAAGCCTGCTGCGAAGAAGGCCGCGGTGAAGAAGGTTGCCGCCAAGCCTGCCGCTGCCGCCGCTGCTCCCGCACCGGCGCCCGCAGCAGCCAAGACGGCGTTGAACCCGGCAGCGGCATGGCCGTTCCCGACCGGCAGCCGTCCGTAATCCGAGTGCCGATGCAGGAACCAAGGCACTTCGGTGTCTTTTGATCGAGTAGGCCTACTCGATCCGAAACCCGCTGTGATGCTTACGTGTCACAGCGGGTTTTTTCATGGCCGTCGTCTCGCCGCCTTGCGATACCGCTTCCCTGCGGGCGCCGCATTCGCCGCGCGCCGTACTGAAGCGCCGAAGGTCAGTGCGTCACACGCGTCACACCGCCGCTCGAGAGCAGGCGTACTCGCTGGCCCGGTTGAAAGGCCTCGTCGGCGTCCTGCGTGATCGCACGCAGCTCACCGTTGTCCAGTCGCACTGTGATTTCCAGACCCGCCTTCTTGCTCATGCGGCTTTCGATGGCCTGCCCGGCAACCGCGCCCAGCAGACCGCCGACGATGCCCGTCGCGATCGAGCCGCGACCGCCGCCGATCGCGCTGCCGCCGATCGCACCGAGCGCGCCGCCGCCGGCGATGCCCAGAATGCCGGGGTCGCCGTTGCTGCTGTCGATCGTCACCGGACGCACCGATTCGACCGTACCCATGCGGACGACCTGTTCACGTTGTGCCTGACGGCTACTGTAGACGCTCGCGGAGTTGCTCGGCCCGAACGCCGTGCAGGCGGACAGGGTGAGCGAAGCCGCGGCGGTGAGAAGAATGAGCGGTGTGGTCAGTCGTGCCATCGTTGTGCCTTAATCAATTCACTCGAAGCGGTGGCCGAACGCTTCTTCGTATTGCGCCTCGATCTCGGCGCGCGTGGGTGCATACGTCTGCGGACCCTGCTCGGCGATCTTGAGCGAGCCCATCAGGCTGGCCAGGCGGCCGGTGGTCGGCCAGTCGAGGCCCTTTTCGATGCCATAGAGCAGACCGCCACGGAATGCGTCGCCGCAACCGGTGGGGTCGACGACACGCTTGGCGGTCACGGCCGGAATGTCGTGCTGCTTGCCGCCGGCGAAGATCAGGGCCCCGTGCTCTCCGCGCGTGACGACAAGTGCCTCGACGCGCGACTGCAGGTCTTCCATCGACCAGCCGGTCTTCGTGGCGAGGAGCTTGGCTTCGTAGTCGTTGACCGCAAGATAAGTAGCGAGTTCCACCATGCGACGCAGTGCCTCGGGCGAGAGCAGCGGCAGACCCTGGCCCGGGTCGAACACGAACGGCACGCCGGCGGCGGCAAAACCTTCGGCATGCGCGAGCATGGCGTCCGGCGCGTCGGGCGCGACGATGCCGAGCTTTGCGCCCTGCACATCGGCCACGCGGTTCTGCGACGAGAACATCATCGCACCCGGGTGGAAGGCGGTGATCTGGTTGTTGTCGAGATCGGTCGTGATCATCGCGTTGGCCGTCATGCTGCCGGAGACGGTGCGCACGAATTCCGTGGTCATGCCGAGTGACTGGAAGCGCTCGAGATACGCCGCGCCATCCTCGCCGACGGTGGCCATGACAACCGGCTTGCCGCCGAGCAGATGCAGGCTGTAGCCGATGTTGCCCGCGCAGCCGCCGAAGTTGCGGCGCATCGTCGGCACCAGAAAGCTGACGTTCAGGATGTGCACCTGATCGGGCAGGATGTGCTCGCCGAAGCGGCCTTCGAAGGTCATGATGTTGTCGTAGGCGAGCGAGCCGCAGATCACGGTAGTCACGGAATGGGTCCTTGCGAAAGAATGGATGGGGGGCTGAAGGGCGGCTCTGTCAAACCGCGGGCCGGCGCCTCGCACCGATGCGCGTCGGCGATGTCACGCGGCCGATGCCGCCGGTGCGCCCGGGTGCGCCGCGACGCGCCCGCCGGCGCGGGGCATTGCATGCACCGGGTGCACTGGAAGGAACGCCGGCGCTTACTTGGCGGCAAGCGCTGCGTCGTAGTTCGGTTCGTTCTTGATTTCCGACACGAGCTCCGAATGGACGACGCGATTGTCCGCGTCAAGCACGATGACGGCGCGCGCCGCGACACCGGCGAGCGGCCCGGTGGCAATTGCCACACCGTAGTTCTTGAGGAACTCGCGACCGCGCATGGTCGAGAGCGGGATGACGTTGTTGAGCCCTTCGGTGGCGCAGAAGCGGCTCATCGCGAACGGCAGGTCGGCCGAAATGACCAGTACGACGGTGTTCTCGAGCTTGCTGGCGGCTTCGTTGAACTTGCGGGTGGACGTGGCGCAGGTCGGCGTATCCAGGCTCGGCACGATGTTGAGCACCTTGCGCTTGCCAGCGAAGTCGTCGAGCGAGACGTCCTGCAGTTTGGCGTTGACCAGCTTGAAGGCCGGCGCGGTCTGCCCCGGCTGCGGGAACTGGCCGTCAACTTCGATGGGGTTGCCCCCGAGCGTGACTTGGGACATCGATATCTCCTAGGTTGAGTGCGGCAGCGCGTGTCAGGGATAGAACGCGAGCACCCGATAGTTACTGGCCAGCGCTGCCTGCGCCGACAATCGTAACCGAATCGTGCGTTCGTTGCGCGGTGCCAGGCCGGCGTCGCGCAACGCGGCGTCGGCCACGTAGTCGCTCGCCGCGAAAACCCGTCGCACGACCGGCTTGCCGTCGATGTCCGACAGCGTCAGTTCGAGCGACGGCCAGGCGAGCGCATGGTCCGCCTGGTTGCGGATGAAGACGGTGAGCGTCATCGGGACCGTGTCGTTCGGCCGGGCCGTTGGATCGGCTGCGGCCTCGGATGCCGCGTCGGCGGTTGCGTCGGAGGTTGCGGCATTTGTAGCGTTCGCGTCGGGGGCGTCGGTGACGAGCGTGACGCCCGAGATCTGAATCATGTCCGGCTGGCGCGGCGGCGCAACCGTCACGTGCAGCGGACGGCCGATTGCCGCGAACACGCCGCGCAAGGCCGGTACGCGGTCGACGAGCGCGGCGCGCTCGAGCCACGCCCATTGCGCGAGCAGTCCGATGATCGCCAGGGCGAGCAGCGCTCGCCATGCCACGCGCGCCGCGCCGTGGCGGGTCGCCCGGTCGCGGCCGCCGGTGAACGTCTTCGGCGGTTGCGGCGTCGCATAGGCGGGCGCAGTTGTCGGCGCACGCAACGCAGTGAGGTCGTCGTCCATATAGCGCCCGGGGCCGTGCTGCATCTGGGCGCGACTCTCATCGGGCGCGCCCAGCAGCGCGGCGATGGCCGTGGGCGTGAGCATTTCGGGAACCGGCGGCCTCGTATGGGCGGGCCCGGCGGCGGGCGCGGTCGGGGCCGATGTGCCCGGCGAGCCGTCGGTGTCCGTGGCGGCGGGCGTGTCGGGTACGGCGGGAGCAGCCTCTGGTGTCTCCGGTGTCCCCGGCGCGGCCGGACTGTCGCCGGCGATCTCGTCGTTCGGCGGTTCGCACAGATAGGTGCGTCCGTCGAACACTTCACGGCAGTTGCCGCAACGCACGAGACCGTCGCGCAGCTTGAGCTGATCCGCGACGACGCGAAAGACGGTGTGGCAATGGGGGCAGCGGGTGGCGAGAACGCGCGAGGACTGGGTCATGGGAGTCGGCGCGTCGTCGTCGGCTCAGCGCGCGGCCTGCCCGTGCAGGCAGACCCAGCCATCGTGAGCGCGCCAGACCGCCATCTGCATGTAAGGCGCGTAGGCCGCGATCACTTCGTCGGCCTGCCGCTCGAGCACGCCGGACAGCGCGAGCCGCCCTCCGGGGGCGACGCGCGACGTCAGCATCGACGCGAGCAGCTTGAGCGGATTCGACAGGATGTTTGCGACCACGACATGGAATTGGCCGTCGCGCAGTTCGTCGGGCAGTCCGTATTCGACCGGCGCATGATTGCGCTCGCTGTTGTAGCGCGCCGATTCGACCGCCTGCGGGTCGATATCGATGCCGATGACCGGATCCGCGCCGCACTTGCGCGCGAGAATAGCCAGGATGCCCGAGCCGCAGCCATAGTCGAGCAACGACTGTCCGGGCTGCACGTGCTGTTCCAGCCACTCCATGCAAAGACGCGTGGTCGGATGGCTGCCCGTGCCGAACGCGAGGCCCGGATCGAGTTCGAGCACGAGGGCGTCGGCATCAGGCGCGTCGTGCCACGACGGCACGACCCAGATGCGCTGGCCGATCTGCATTGGCTCGAATTGCGATTGCGTAAGGCGTACCCAGTCCTGCTCCTCGACCTCGCGCAGCGTATACGCCGGCGACTGGCCGAGGCCCAGTTCGTTGACGGCCGCCGCGAGCAGCACGGCGGCGTCCTGGTCCTCACCCACGAGGGCCACCACGCGCGAGCGCTGCCACGCGGTGTCCTTCGGAGTGAGTCCCGGCTCGCCGAACATCGGTTGCTCGTCGGGCGTGTCCGCGTCCGCGTCTTCCACGGACACCGACAGCGCGCCCAGATCGAGCAGGGCGTCCGACAGGGCCTCGGCCTGGGCGCGGGCAACTTCAACGACGAGTTCGCGATACATGACGAGCGTTTCCTGCTTCGATGTGAGGCTCAATTGCCGCCGACGGCAGACTTCTGCGCCAGCTTGTGTTCCAGATAGTGAATGCTCGTGCCGCCTTCGACAAACTTGGCGTCGAGCATCAACTCCCGGTGCAGCGGAATGTTCGTCTGGATCCCTTCGATCACGATTTCCGACAGCGCCACGCGCATGCGGCGGATCGCCTGCTCGCGCGTTGCACCGTAGGCGATCAGCTTGCCGATCATCGAATCGTAGTTGGGCGGCACGAAGTAGCCGTTGTACGCGTGCGAGTCGACGCGAATGCCGGGGCCGCCCGGCATGTGCCAGGAGGTGATGCGGCCCGGCGACGGCGTGAACCTGAACGGGTCTTCCGCGTTGATGCGGCACTCGATGGCGTGGCCCTGGAACTGGATGTCGCGCTGGCGGTAGGCGAGCTTCTCGCCGGCGGCGATGCGAATCTGCTCCTGCACGATGTCGACGCCCGTGATCATCTCCGTGACCGGGTGTTCGACCTGCACGCGGGTGTTCATCTCGATGAAGTAGAACTCGCCGTTCTCGTACAGGAATTCGAAGGTGCCGGCGCCAACGTAGCCCATCTTCTTGCACGCGTCGGCGCAGCGATCGCCGATGCGCTCGATGAGGCGACGCGGAATCAGCGGCGCGGTCGCCTCTTCGATCACCTTCTGGTGACGGCGCTGCATCGAGCAGTCGCGCTCGCCCAACCAGATAGCGTTCTTGTGCTTGTCGGCCAGCACCTGGATTTCGATATGGCGCGGGTTCTCGAGGAACTTCTCCATATACACTTCCGGGTTGCCGAAAGCGCGGCCGGCTTCTTCACGCGTCATGTTGACCGCGTTCACTAGCGCGGCTTCGGTATGCACCACGCGCATGCCGCGCCCGCCGCCGCCACCTGCGGCCTTGATGATCACCGGATAGCCGATCTGGCGTGCAATACGCACGATTTCCTTGGGATCTTCGGGCAACGCGCCTTCCGAGCCCGGCACACACGGCACGCCGGTCTTGATCATCGTCTGCTTGGCCGAGACCTTGTCGCCCATCAGGCGGATGGTGTCGGGGCGCGGGCCGATGAAGGTGAAGCCCGATTGCTCTACGCGCTCGGCGAAGTCGGCGTTCTCCGAGAGGAAGCCGTAGCCCGGGTGAATCGCCTGGGCGTCGGTGACTTCGGCCGCGCTGATGAGCGCTGGCATGTTCAGGTAGCTCTGGGCCGAGGGGGCCGGGCCGATACAGACTGACTCGTCGGCGAGCTTGACGTACTTGGCGTCCTTGTCGGCTTCGGAATAGACCACCACGGTCTTGATGCCCATCTCGCGGCACGCGCGTTGGATGCGCAGGGCGATTTCGCCGCGGTTGGCGATGAGGATTTTTTCAAACATTATGTGCAGTCCTGCCCGTAAGGGGAGAGGAGCGGGGCCGGACGCCCCGTGCTGTCGAGCGGCGGCGCCGGCGTCCGACAACCGGCATTAGCCGATCACGAACAGCGGTTGACCGTATTCCACGGCCTGACCGTTCTCGACGAGGATTTCCTTGATCACGCCGGCCTTGTCCGACTCGATCTCGTTGAGCAGCTTCATCGCCTCGATGATGCAGAGCGTCTGGCCTTCCTTGACCGAGTCGCCCACCTGCACGAACGCGTCGGCGCCGGGCGAGGGTGCCCGGTAGAACGTACCGACCATCGGCGACGTCACGACGTGACCCTGCGGCTGTGCCGGGGCGGCCGGCGCGACCGGTGCCGCGGGCGCGGCTGCGGGCGCCGG
>NZ_CABPSC010000018.1 GCF_902459585.1 Pandoraea nosoerga | reverse complement strand
CGTCGCCGTCGTTGCGAGAGACGAGATATTAGACAGGATCGCCGCGACATGCAAGGAGTTTGTGAAACTATTTTGAAGGTGACGGAAAATGCGCGCGTCTCTTTATCTTCCTGATTCTCGAATGTCGCTAATGGGAAGACAGAGAGACGGATCGCGGCGGCGAAAGCGTCGCGCAACGCCGGGACGGTGACCACCCGCCCTCACCGCTGCCGGCGCTTACGGCGAAGTTCGCATACCGCGGGATCGCGCTGACAAAAAGCGCCGGCAGCCCACTGGTCTGGGCCGCCGCGCTACCGGCAAACCGGCCTTCGCCCGGCGCGATGCCGACCTATGGTGAGGTCCGAAGAAACATGACGGTGTGCAACAGGCCAGGCGCCGCGCATACCTGTACTCGCGAGAACTTCGGCGTGTCGCGCGCGAATGTCACGCCGTCGACGCTTCAGTTGAGCGCCTTCGAAGCAGACAACTCGTCGGCGAAGGCGCCCGAGCCGGCGGCAGCGGCGGACGCATCGTTTCCAGTGCCCGAAGCGGCCGCGTCGCCCTTAGCGGCAGCTTGCTGCGTGAAGTTGCGCAGATGAAGGAAGAACTGCCCCATCATCTCGACCCACAGCCGCAACGAGAAGCGCAGGAACTCCTGCGACACGCCGCCTGCCACGAAAACGTCCATCTCCAGCACCAGGAACTCGCCGTGCGCCGCGACGCGAGCAAAGCGGCGCGAGCGATGCCACTCGTTGAGCAGCCCGTCAGGCAATTCGCCGCCCTGTACGCGCAAGGGGCAGCTCAGCGTGAAATCCAGATATTGATCCACGCCTGTCTGATTCCCCCAGTGCACCTGATAGCCAATACCGTGGCTCGCGCTGTGCAAGCGCGTGACGAGATCGTCCTGCTGCACGGACACCGCGCAGCCAGCGGCACGAATGGCGTCGGCGACCTGCGCCGACGTGACAAACCTCACGACTTCGGCCTGCACGGTCGTTCCCGCCGCAGTGGCGCCGGCGTGCGCGGCGTCCTGATTGTCGTGTTGCGTCGTGTTCTCTTGGCTCATGCCAGTCATCCTCGAACTTACGGTTTCTGAATTGCCGCGGGCTTATCGGGCAGCACCCGCCGTGGGTGCCGCCGTGGGTGCCGCCGTGGGTGCCGCATCAGGGACCAACGCCGCAGCGGACCTGTTGGCGATGGCCGCCGCGGCCTGCTGCTCATCGAACTTGCCCTCATAGAGCTTGTCGCCGTACTGCTGCGCGATCTGCTCGTACTTCACGCGGGCCTGCGACGCGAACGGCTGACGCGCAGCCACGACCGTCGCCACGTCCATCGTCTCGTACGCCGTCAGGATTTCCTGACCGACGGCGTACAGCCGCTCGTTCTTGTCCTTGCACATCGCGAGCGCTACACGCTGGGCCGCAGTCTCGTCGGCCAGATGCTTGCGCTGCGCATCTGCCTGGCGCGCGAGCCTGAGCAACTCGTCGTAGGCGTTGCGGTATTGCGCGATCTGCGCGTTCGCCTTGTCGGCCACGGCCTTGACCTCGGATTGCGACGCACGAGCGTCCTGCGCCAGACGCTCGCCCGACTGCCGCTGCGCCGCGAGCTGCTGCCTGGCTTGCTCGAGCTGCTTGCGCAGCGCGTCGGGCGACTCCTTGCCGGGCGCTGCGGCAGACGCACCGCCCGCCTTGAGCGCGGCCAGTTCGTTCCTCGCCTGCTGCAGCTGCTCCGTCGTCTGACGCAGTTGCGTGCGCAGCCGCTCCTCCATGCTCGGCGCCCCTTGCGGCGACTGCGCCGAGGCGGCCGCGCAGACGACGAACATCGCGGCGGCCAGCCCTTGCCTCAGTCGCGGGACATTCAGCGAAACATTCGGCAACACCTGCCATACCTGCCATACCTGCAATATGCGCGGGGTCTGTTGACTCATGACACCTCCTCAGAATCGCGCGTTGACTTCGATCTGCAGCGTGTCGATCGACTGCGGCGCGCCATAGACTTCCTTCGTCGACAACCAGCGGCCCGTGATCCAGGCGTTCTTGTCGAAGGCATAGGAGCCGCCGAAGTAATAGCCCTTCGCGTTCGTGCCGCCGCCGTGGAACGTCGAATCGTTGTACGCGTCGGGCACGGCGTCGGGCTCGATGCGCTTGTAGCCGAACAGGAGGTTCCAGTCGCCGCGCGCGGCCATCACCGGCTTGCCGAAGGTCGCCTGGAACATGTAAGCGTTGGGCCCGCTCTTGAAGTTCTCCCGCGTGGCAGCACCCGCGCCGAAATTGTTGACGATGCCGCCGTTCGCCCTCGCCCACATCTCCCCCTCGTTGTAGGCGAGGTTGCGGATGTAGTTCACGTCCAGACGCAGCGGATAGCGGCCGGCGAGCATGGTGTCCCAACGCGCCGACAGATCGAGCAGCTGGAACTTCGACGCGTAACCGACATACTGGGGCTGCGGCGTATTGGCCGGATCGATCGGATTGAGCGCGATGTTGCGCAGCAGCATGAGCGTATTGCCCTTTTGCATGAACGCCGGACGCGACCAGTCGCTGTCGCAGCTCGTCTGCCCCGCGTAAAGCGCGCACGGCGACGAAAGCTGCCCGGTAATGTTGCGGAAATTGAAGTAGCCGACGGTGCCGCGGAATGCGTTCTTCGAGTCAAGCTTCCAGTTTGCGCCGAACTGGGCGCCGAGCAGCCACTTGGTCTGGCTCGACATCTTGTCCTGGCTGTTCGACGGCGAGTTGTCCCCCGAGTATTCGAGCGGGATGAACCCGAGCGAGCCGAACAGTTCGACGTTCTGCGCCTGCGGCAGCGTCTTGTTGAACTGCGCCGCAATCCCGTCGATGTTCAGATCGTTCGAGAACAGCATGTCGCTCGTGACATATGGCGGCGTAAAACGACCGCCAGTGAACTTCACCCAGCTGAACGGCTGATACGACATCCACATCTGATCGAGCCAGACGCCCTTCTTGTTCAGGCCGCCGCCAAGCGTGGTGTTGGTCGAAACCGGGCTGTCGTCGTTGCTGCTTGCCAGACGCACGCCGGCTTTGACCTGCTCGGACACGTCCGCAAAGATGCCGAAGCGGGCCCGCGCACGGAACTGGTTGGTGCGGTTCTGGGTGGTATTGAGCAACGGCGGCAGCGCCACATTCGTATTGGTGTTGACGTCGAAGCCGTTGCCGCGATTGATTTGCGCCCAGTCGATCTGCGTGTTCGCGTTGCTGCTCGAGTAGAAGCGCGACTCGTTGCGCAGACGGAAGTCGCCCTCGATGTGAATGCGCTTGGTCCACTCAGGCATTTCGTTCGGCGCGGCCCACCCTTCCGACCTGGCCTGTGCCATCACCTCGCTCTTGACCTCGTCGCGGATCTGATCGCGCGTGGTCTGCGAGATGTACGGAACGCGCACGTCGCCCGGCTCGGCGGCCGCGCCGGCTGCGACGCCCGCGGCAGCCGGCGCGGACGCCTGCTTCTGCGCGGCCTGCGAGGCCGCATAGGCTTCCGTCTCGGCCTGCGCGAGCAGCGCCTCGCCGGTGGCCTTGTCGATCGCGCCGCTCTTGATCAGGCCGCGAATGAGCTTGACCATCGCGGTCTCTTGCGGCGCGCGCGGCGCCTGCGCATGGGCCACTCCCGCGGCGCACATGAGTGCGAGCGCCAGCGCGACTGCGCCCGCCGGGCCGGCAACGCGAGGGGTGCGCCGCGCAACGGGCGCGCCGGTCATACGTTCCAGTGCTTTCATCTTGTGTGTGACTCTTGCGTAAATAGGAAGTCCGGCGTGCGCCGTAAGTGTCTTGCCGTGTGTCTTGCCGTGTGTCTTGCCGTGTGTCTTGCCGTGTGTCTTGCCGCGCGTCATGGCCTGCGCCCCCGGATGCTCATTGACAGCGGATAACGCAGCGACGCCGGCGGCTTCTCGTCCGCGTGGAAGTCGCGCAGCATTGCAAGCACCGCTTCGTCAATGCCCGGATTGCCCGTGCCCCGAATGAGCTGCGCGCGCGTGGCGCGCCCATCGGCGTCGAGCCAGAGGTCGACGCGCACGTCGTCGAAGGCCAGCGTGCGGGTGCGCGGATCGCGACCGAACGCCTGCTGCAACGAACTCGCCAGCCAGGCGCTGTACGAGCGACTGCCGAGCCCGCCGCCACCGCCGGTCATGCCGCCGCCGCTGCCGGCGCCGATACCGAACGCATCGGTGCCCGCTTGCGCGTCGCCGTTGATCGTCACGGCGTCGCCGAGATCCTTCGTCGGGCTGGGCGGCGTATCGTCCTTGGGCGGCTCGACCGGATCGGCCGGCTTCGGCTCGACGACTTCCGGCTTCACCTTCTCGGGCTGCGGCTCCGGCGGCTTTTCCTGCGGCGGCGGTGGCGGTGGAGGCGGCGGCAGCATGAGCATCGGCGGGGCGCTCACCTCGCGGCGCACGCTGGCCTTGTCCGTGAGCAGATGCCAGAAGAGCGCGATCAGCCCGAGCACCACCAGGCCGCCGACGACGAGCCCGCTGCGGCGGCGCAGCAACCCGAGCGCGGCGCTGGCGGGCCGGGCTGCCGGGCGGGACGCATAATCGCGAGGTCTCACGCTGCGCTCCTCACTGCGGCTTGCCGGTCACGAGGCCGACCTGGTTCAGATCGATGCGGCGCAACAGGTCGAGCACATCCACGACCTTGGCGTACTGCACCTGCGCGTCGCCGCGCACGATCACCGGAAAGTCAGGCGTGATCGCCTTTTCCGTGCGCAGGCGATCCTCGAGCTCGGTGAGGCTCACCGGATAGGCGTCGAGAAACACCTGACCGGCGTTATCGACGGTGATCGCCTTGGTCTTCGGCTTTTCCAGCGCCACCGAGGAGCTCGCCTTCGGCAGATCGACCTTGATGCCGGGAATGCTGGCGTTGCTCGTGAGGATGAAGATCACCAGCACCACCAGCAGCACGTCGACGAACGGCGTGATGTTGATGCCGCCCGCGCGCTTTTTCGCCGCGAATCGGGTTGCGTTTGCCATGGCTCGTCCCCGTCACGCGCGCTGCAGCACAGGCTGGCGGCGGCCTTCGCCCTGCTCTTCCGCGAGGCGCGTCGTGAACTCGTCGACGAACACCGCCATGTCGGCCGCGATGGCGTCCGAGCGCGAGACCAGCCAGTTGTAGCCGAACAGGGCCGGAATCGCCACGCCGAGACCGGCGGCCGTACACAGCAGGGCGGCGGCCATGCCCGGCGCGACCGAGTTGATGTCCACCGCGCCGGCCATGGCGGCCACCACGAACACCAGCATGATCCCGATCACGGTGCCGAACAGACCAACATACGGTGCGCCTTCGATCGATGTCGAAAGCCAGTTCATGCGGCGGCTCATGCTTTCGACTTCGCGCACCATCGCACCGTCCATCGACGCGCGAATGGCGCTGATGGTCGCGTCGGAGACAGCGCTCGTGTCGTAGCCGAGTTCATGGCGGCGATGCAGTTCGTCGAGCGCAACTTCATACAGGCGCCACAGCGGCGACTGGTTGCGCACGCTGTCCGGCACGCGGTTCGCACGCGCGATCTGGTCGAGCGGTGCGCCCGAGGCCTCGCGAAAATGCGCCATGAACACCGCGTTGGCCTGAGCCTTGGCGCTGTAGCTGCGGCTCTTCGTGATCATGATCGCCCACGACACCAGCGCCATCAGACCGAGCACGCAGACCACCACCCAGGCGTCGACCGGCATGGCCGCGAGGATGAACGCGAAGTGACTCTTGCCGGCTTGCTGCTCGTCCGCACCGAACGCAATCAAACGCGACTCGGCGCCTTGCGAGACGGCGTCGGTCTGGAGCAGCGCGGCGCCGCGCGCCACCTTCGACAGGCGCACCTCGTCCACGGCGCCGGACAAGCGCGCGAAGCCGCCCGTCGCGCCCTCGGCGTCACCGCCGACAGTCGCCGGCGAATTCAGTGCGGGCAGCGCAACGGCGAGCGTGCCGGTGGCGTGGCCGCCCACATACAGCGTGACCGACTTGCCGTCGGAGGTCACGGCCACGTGCGACCACTGGCCGGCCTGAATCGGCTGCCCTGGCGCGGTGCGCTGCGTGCCGACCTGCACGAACGGCACGCCCTGATCGACGCCGATGACCAGTTCGCTGCCGCCGTCGCGACGCACGTAGATCGCTTCGTTCGCGCCGAGCTTCTCCGGTCGCACCCAGGCCGAGAACGTGAAGCTGCCGCCGGCGGCGACAGCCAGCGACGGCGAGGCGGGCAGCACGATCGGCGAAGCGCCCGCTTGCGCGCCACGGCCGATGATCGCGCCGTCGAGCGACACCACGGCGTTCTGGCTGTTGTTGCCGTAGGCCGTCGTGTCGCGTGCGGGCACGTTCGGCTCGCCGAAGTGATAGACGGCGGTGTAGTCAGGATCGAACACGCGCTGGCCGCTGCCGGCCGCCGGCGCCTTGCGGTTGCCGTAGTACATCCAGATCTGCTGCTTGCCGGTCGCCGTGATGGCCGGCACGTCCACCCACACGAGCGCGATGCCGAGCACCGGATCGAACTGCTCGATCTGGTGATTCAGGACGGTCTTGTCGTCGGCCGCGACAAAGCGCAGATCGGCGCCGGTCTCGTTCACGCCTTCGAAGCTGAAGTTGCCGGTGTGCAGACGCAGCAGCATCGGCACGCGGCCGGCGTCGCCGGTGATGTTGCCGCCTTGCGGGCCCGCGTCGATGGTGATGGGCTTGCGGTACGCCCAGTCCGGTTGCCACCAGGCGTGCGCGAGCACCGGCAGCAATGTGCCGATGAGCGCAAGCAGGAATGGAAGAATGCGTCGCATGGCTTTGGTTCTCCGTGTATGCCGCCCGACGCTTTGCATGGCGCACCGGGCATCAGGTCGTGAATGTGTCGTGTTGTCCTGGCTGGCGGTTTCGTCGCTCAATAGGTCGCCGTCACGCTGAAGTTCAGCCGCGGCTTGTAGCGCTGCGTGCGCGGACCGTTCGTGAGCGGATAGGCCGCATCGAATCGTCCCGTCACGTGCGAGGTCAGACGCAGCGACGTGCCCACGCCCACCGACGCGAGCGAGAACCGGGAGGTCTGCTCGGGTAGTGGATCGCGCAGCCCCAGCCGTGCGCCGTCGAAGAACGCATAGGCGCGCCAGTTCGAGACGAGCGGGCCGAGCAGCGGAATCGGCGGCGTGCGCCACTCCACCGAGCCGACCACGCCGTAGTCGCCGGTGGCTTCGGCCGAGAGATAGCCGCGCACCGAATTCATGCCGCCGCCGGCGAGCTGCTCGTTCGAGACAAGCGGCGAGTCGGTCATCTGCGTGGCAATGCGCGCGGCGAGCTGCCAGCCGCCGCCGAAGGTGTAGGCGCCATTGGCGTCGGCGCGCAGCAGCGTGAAGCTGGGCGACGCCTTGTAGCGCTTCGCGTCGAACTGCGCGGGACTGCTGCCGTAGCCGAACAGGCTCGAAGTGCCCGTCACGATCGACGTATTGAGCCCGAGCTGCCACTGATCGCTCTGATAGAAGCCCGAGTAGCCCACCGTGATGGGCGCGTACTTGAGCGGCACCACGTCGCCGGCTGTGCCGAAACGCGTGGTCTCCGTGTTGTCCTTGAAGTCCACGCCGAGGCTGAAGGCGTGATACCAGCTTCCCGTGTCCGGCACGGTGTAGGTCGTCTTGACGCCGATCGCGTGACCCTTGCCGAGCACCGTGGTGCCGCCGGTCGTCGCGACGTTGCTGTCGGACGTATAGCCGTTGAGCTCCAGCGTCCACGGCGACGAACCGAGCGGCGCCACATATGAACCCGACCACACCTTGCTCTGCCTGAAGTCCTGCGGCGCGCCAAAGAAGCTCATCGACACGCGGTGGCCGAGCTGCCACAGGTTGTCGTAGCCGAGCGACGCGAGCATGCGCAGCGGCTTCGTGTCCGCGCTGCGATCGTTGTTCACGCTCAGGCTCGCCCGCCACGGGTTCGTGTCCTCGACCTTGAGGTCGACGTCCATCGTGCCCGGCACCGCGCCCTGCTTCACGAGCGGCACCACCTGCTGGTCGCCGGTGCGGTTCAGTGCGGTGAGTTCGGCCTGCGCGGCGCTGAAATCCGGCACCTTGCCTTCGGCCAGCGACGGCACGCGCTCGCGCACCTCGTGCGGCGAGTGGTATTCCGAGCCGACCACGCGCAGGCGGCCCAGCCTGGTCTCGCTCACCTTCAGATAGACGACGCCGCCGGTGACTTGCTGCTCTGGCAGACCCACGTAGACCGACTGGTAGCCCTTGGCCTGATAGGCGGCGAGCAGCGCGTCGCGCGCCGCCTCGATGTCGGCGAGCGTGCGCTCCGGGCCGAGATACGGCGTGACGGCCTTTTCGATGGTCCGAACGTCGAGCACGGTGTTGCCGCGCACGACGTACTCGTTGATGTTGACTCGTTTGCCGGCCACCTCTGCCGCCTTGCCCGCCTTATTTGCCTCTTCTGCCTTATTGGCCTCTTTCGCCTTATCGGCCTTGTCCCCCTTGCGCGCGACGCCGTCAGCCGGCAGGGTCGCCGCCACGGGCTTCGCCGGTGCGTCCGGGCCGGTTTCCTGGGCCGTCGCCACGCCGTGAACGGCTCCCCCCAACGTGACGGCGCACACCGCCGCCCAGCGCAGCCACGGCCGGCTCGTTTTCATCAAACGCATATAGAAGACTCTGACTCGTTAGGTCGACGCGGCCCTGCCCCACGCAGTGCCCCCGGTCGCCGGCGGAGCGCCCGTGGACGCGCGGCCCGCTGCGCCGCACGCAATCCGTGCCGACATTTCTCTTGGATACGGATACCTAGACGTGAGAGCGCGGCCTGCACTGGCGTTTGTCACGAGAAATTCATCTTTCTCGAAAAGCGCGCAGGCTGACGTATGCTCGTTACGTGGGAGTCCTGATGGACGGCCGGATACTTTCGATGGGGAGAGTTGCCATGCAGACGCACAGCACGCGGGGATTTCGGGGATGTGGGCCGGAGTGGCGCGCCGCGCTTGCCGCCGCCATGGCAGTGATGCTCGGTGCAGGCGCCAATGCTGCCAATGCTGCCGATGCCGCCAGTGCCACCACGAACGCCAATGCCGCCGCGGCCATGGCCGACGCGCCGCAAACCGTCGGCTCACCGGAAGGCGGGGTTCGGGCGGGATGCGTCGAAGTCGAAGTGAACGGCCAGCGCTCGCCGTCCTACGATTGTCTGACGAATCAGTTACAGCCGTCGTCGAGCCCGGCCGCCGCCGGCCGCGCGCCGGGGCTGGAATCCGAGGACATTGCGAACCGGCCCGGCAACCAGGTCGGCGGCCAGTTCAACTGGAGCGCGACATCCCAGCGCATGGGCAACAGCTTCGGTCACTCGGCCACGCCGCAGCGTCCCGCCACGCCGCCGCCGGCGCCGCTCATTCCCGGGCGCTGAACGCCGGGCGGCCGATGCCGCCGCGACCGGGACCGGGGTCGGGACCGGGGCCGGCATCCTGTGCCGACGTCTTGCGCGGACATTCCGCGCCATTATCCCGTCCCGCATCTAGCGCCCGTTGCCCGTCACGACGATCAGCACTTCCGCGTCGGTCCCAACGCTCCGGATACGGTGTTTCACGAGACCGGGGAATTCCGCGAAGTCGCCCTCACGCAGAACGATCGACTGGTCGGCCAGCGCGATCTCGATAGCGCCGCGAAGGACGAAGAAGATCTCGTCGCCTTTGTGGAAAGCGGCCTCGCTCACATGGGCATCGGCAGGCAGCCGCAGCACGAGCGCGGTCGGCCCTTCACCGCCACCGCCACCTCCTCCGCCACCTCCTCCGCCATCTCCCTCGCCGCCGCTAGCGCGGCTCAACGCCGCATAAAGGTAATCGGCGCCGCCCTGCTTGCGGTAGTGGCGCTGTGCGGCGCGCACCACGTGCACTACGCCCCTGTCCACCTGCTCGCCGAGCAAGGATGCGGCCGAAGTACCCAACGCCTGCGCAATGCGCAGCAATGCCGCAAGCGACACCGTCTTCTCTGCCCGTTCGAAGCGCGACAAATGTCCTTTGCTCAGCCCCGCGTCGAGTGCGAGCGCATCGAGCGTCATGCCGCGGCGCTGCCGCAACACCCGAACCAGCTCCCCCGGATGGTCGTTTCGCGCTTCACCGGCGCGCGTCGCCTCGCGCGAGCTCTCATGTTTGCGTCGTGTCTCGCCGGTCACGCGCTTGCGCGCCGGCTGCCGTGGCTTCTGGGTCGACAAGGTTGTCTCTCGATAAACGTAGGTTGTCCCCGACGCGGACGCTCGTTCGTCCACGTAAACACCTATTTTGAACGGGATGCGAAAACGATTCTAAACGACTAGACTTCGAGCCAAAGGACAACAAAGTTGTCCAAAAGGCAACGCTAGACAACATCGCCCCGTCCAGCTCCCAAATCCGCGGGGCCGCGCGGGCGGAACAGCGAGGGCAAAACGCCCCGCCACGGTTTGGATACTTCACTCGACAGGGACATGCAATGGATACGGTAAAGCACGACGCGCCCGTCATGGCGCACGGCAGCCCCACGGTGGACCGCCGAATGGCGCGGGTCGCGTTCGCGTCCATGGCCGGCACGGCCATCGAAGCGTTCGACTTTCTCGCCTACGGCACGGCGGCCGCGCTCGTCTTCAACAAGCTGTTCTTCCCGAGCCTGGACCCGGCCACGGGCACGCTGGCGGCCTTCGGCGCGTTCGCATCGGGGCTTTTCGCGCGTCCGCTCGGCGGCATCATCTTCGGCCACTTCGGCGACCGCGTCGGCCGCAAGTCCATCCTGATCATGAGCCTCGTTCTCATGGGGCTGTGCACCACGCTGATCGGCCTGCTGCCGACATACGACAGCATCGGCATCTGGGCGGCCGTGCTGCTCGTGGCGCTGCGCATCGGGCAGGGCGTGTCGTTCGGCGGCGAGATGGGCGGCGCCGTGCTCATGGCGGTGGAACATGCGCCGCCGAAGTCGAAGTCGTTCTACGGCAGCTTGCCGCAGGCCGGCGCGCCCATCGGCATCCTGCTGTCGACGGGCGCCTTCGCGCTGGTCAACCTGCTGCCCAACGAGCGTTTCCTGCAGTGGGGTTGGCGCATTCCGTTCCTGGCGAGCGCCGCGCTCATCGTCATCGGCGTGTTCATTCGCATGAAGGTCGAAGAGTCGCCCGAATTCACGGCGGTGCAGGCGCAGCGCAAGGTGGCGTCGCTGCCGGTGCGCGACGTGCTCGTGCGCCACTGGAAACCGCTCCTGCTCGCCATCGGCGGCAAGCTCGCCGAGGTCACGCTCGTCTACACGATCATCGTGTTCTCGATTTCATACGCCACGGCCAATCTCGGTTTCTCGCGCGCCGACGCCCTCAACGCGGTGATGATCGGCTCGGTGTGTCAGATCGCGACAATCCCGTTCTTCGGATGGCTCGGTGATCGCGTGGGCGCTCGGCGTCTCTACATCATCGGCACGCTGCTGCTCGCCGTCATGGCCGTGCCCCTGTTCCACGCGATGGGCACCGGCTCGCTGCCGATCTACACGGCGGCGGCCGTCGTGGCGCTGGCGCTGAACTACGCCGTCATCTTCGGGCCGCAGTCGAGCCTCTATGCCGCGCAATTCCCGCCGGAGCTGCGCTACTCGGGCATTTCCATCGGCATTCAGGTGGCCGCCGCCCTCGGCGGCGGGCTTGCCCCGCTCATCGCCGCCACGCTCGTCGCGCGGCTCGGGGGCATCGGCTCGGTCGGCATTTATCTGAGCGTGCTGGGCGTGATCGGCGCCGTGAGCGCATGGTTCATGAAGCCCACGGCGTCGGACTGACGCGGCCCGGCCGCTCGGCGACAACCATCTTCACACGGAGGAACGACATGCTGGACAAGGTAAAACAGGCGGTCACCGACCGCGCGGTCAACGAAATGCGAACGCGCCTGGATCTGGGCAACTGGACCGACAGGGAAAAGGTCGTGCTCACATGCCGCATGCTGGCGATGGAGAATCATTCGGAAACGCTGGCCGGACAGATTACCGTGCGCTGCGACGACGGCACCTATCTCACCACGCCGCTGGCCGTGGCGTTCGACGAGATCGAGCCGCACCACGTGATCCGGGTGGACGACGCGCTGCGCCTGCTCGAAGGCAAAGGCATGGCCAACCCGGCGGTGCGCTTTCACCTGTGGGTCTACCGGCGCCGGCCCGACGTGCGCAGCATCGTGCACACGCATCCGCCTTACGTCTCGACCCTGTCCATGACGGGCCGCCCGCTGCGCGTCGCACACATGGACGCCACGCCGTTCTTCGACGACTGCGCATTCCTGAAAGAGTGGCCGGGCCTGCCGATCGCCGACGACGAAGGCGAGATCATTTCATCGGCGCTCGGCACGCGCCGCACGATCCTGCTCGCGCATCACGGCTTTCTGGCGGCAACGTCGTCCATCGAGGAGACGGCTTACCTGTCCATGCTCATCGAGCGCGCCGCGCGCAATCAGCTGATGGCCGAAACGCTCGGCCCGGTAAAGGAACTCGATCCGGCGCTCGCCAGGGAATCGCACGACTTCCTGCTGCAGCCGAGCATCGTCAAGGCGAGCTTCGCGATGTTCGGGCGTCGCGTCCTGCGGCACGCACCGGACGCCCTTCGCGACACGAGCGCGTGAGCCGATACGAAGCGGCACGCCGAGCTCGCGCGCATGGCCCGCGCTCTGAGCAATCGGCAATATCGGCGGCGGCTCGGCGGGCGAGGGCCAGGCCCTCGCGTGATCCGTTCGCCCAGCCGGCCAAGCGGGACTCGTCGCCCCGTCAGCCCCGCTGCTTCTCGCGCAGATACAGATGGCGCGGCACACCCCACAGGATCAGCAGCGTTGCCACCAGGCACGCGGCGGCAATCGCGTAAAGGCCGATCGTCGCGCTGCCCGTCACCGTCGTCACCTTGCCGACCATATAGGGGCTGATGATCCCGCCCAACTGACCCAGGCCGTTGATCAGCGCAATCCCGCCGGCGGCGGCAATGCCCGTCAGGAAACGCGAGGGCAGGATCCAGAACAGCCCGAGCGAGGTGATGATGCCCGTTGCGGCCACGGTGAGCCCGATCACCAGCATCAGCGTGTTGGACGGAAACAGCCCGCAAAGCAAGTACCCTATCGCGCCGGCCAGCGCGCTCATCCCGAGGTGCCAGCGACGCTCACCGGTCCGATCGGAACTCCGCCCGGCGAGCACCATCACGATCCCCGCGACGACATACGGCAGCATGGAGATGATGCCGATCTGCAAGGCGTCCGACGTCCCCGCCGTCTTGATGAGCTGCGGCATCCAGAACACCAGGCCGTAGATGCCCATGGCGAGGAAGATATAGATGAATGCCAGAATGATCGTGACCGGGTCCCGCAGCGACGCGCCCAGCGAATGTACTTCACGAACCTTCGGGTCACCGGCGATCTGCGCCTGCAAGGCGCGCTTTTCCTGCGCGCTCAGCCAGCGAGCGCCGCTGATGCTGTCGTCGACGAACAGGAATACGACGATGCCGAGCACGATGGACGGCAGCCCTTCGAGCAGGAACAGCCACTGCCAGCCCGCCAGGCCGTGCATGCCGTCGAAGTACTTGAGAATCGCGCCGGAAATCGGCCCGCCGATGATGCCGCAAAGCGGAATCGAGGCCATGAAGATCGAATTGCATCGACCCCGGCGCTCCGACGGAAACCAGGTGGTGAAGAAGTAGAGCACGCCGGGCACGAAGCCGGCCTCGAGCGCGCCGATCGCGAAACGAAGCACGTAGAACCACGTCTCGTCGCGCACGAACATCATGGCGGCCGAGGCAATGCCCCAGGTCACCATGATGCGCGCGATCCATTTGCGGGCCCCGATCCGGTGCAGAACGATGTTGCTCGGAACCTCGAGCAAGAAGTAGCCGATGAAAAAGATGCTGGCCCCGGTGCCGTAAATGGCGTCGCTCAATCCGAGCTCGCTTTGCATCTGGAGCTTGGCGAAGCTGATGTTGATGCGGTCCAGATACGAACAGATGAAGCACATCACGAACAGCGGGACAAATCGCCAGAATACTTTTCGCACGGCGGTCTGCGCGTCGGCGTTGCCGCCGGCGCCCACCGCCCCGAGGGGGCTGGCAGTCTCCATAATCGTCTCCTTTGGTATTTATGATTTTCTGAGTTTCAGTACGTCGCCCGTCCACCTGACAGGTCGAATACGGCGCCTGTCGTGAACGAGTTTTCTTCCGACGCCAGCCATGCGACGAGCGACGCGATCTCGCTCACCTCGACAAAGCGTCCACGCGGAATCTTCGAGAGCATGTAGTCGATGTGAGTCTGCGCCATCTGCTCGAAGATGCGGGTTCGCGCAGCGGCAGGCGTGACGCAGTTGACCGCGACGTCGAGCGTTGCCGTCTCCTTGCCCAGGCTCTTCGTGAGCGCAATGACGCCGGCTTTCGCGGCGCTATACGCCGAAGCGTTCGGATTGCCCTCCTTGCCGGCAATCGACGCCACGTTGACGATGCGGCCGTAGCCCTTGTCGATCATCGTGCGGATCACCGCCTTGTTGACATGGAACGTCGCATCCAGATCCACGTTGATGACGCGGCGCCATTCGTCGTCCGGGTACTCCGCCAGCGGCGCATTCGGCCCGGCGATGCCGGCGCTGTGCACGAGGGCGTCGATTTTGCCGAAAGCGCGCAGGGTCGCGCTTACGGCCTCGCCGACGGCCTGTGCGTCCGTGACGTCCACGGTGATCGCGACCGCATCGCCGTGGCTTGCCAGCGACTCACGCGCGGCGGCCAGTGCAGCCTCGTCGCGATCCCAGAGGGCCACGCGCGCGCCGCTTTGCGCCAGCCGCTGCGCCACCGCGAAGCCAATGCCGTGAGCGCCACCCGTCACCACGGCCGAGCGGCCGGAAAAGTCATACTGGTTCATCGCAGCCCCTCACCCTTGCACGAGACGTTGACGCTGCTGACCGAGGCCCTCGATACCGAGGCTCATCACCTGGCCTGCACGCAGATAGACCGGCGGCTTCTGTCCCATGCCCACGCCCGGCGGGGTGCCCGTCGAGATGACGTCGCCGGGGTGCAGGCTCATGAAGCGGCTCAGGTAGGAAACGATCTGCGCCACGGAGAAGATCATCCGGCTGGTGTTGCCCGACTGATAGCGCACGCCGTCGACGTCCAGCCACATCTCGAGCTTTTGCGGGTCGGGAATTTCGTCGGCGGTGACGAGCCACGGGCCGAGCGGTCCGAAGGTGTCGCAGCCTTTGCCCTTGTCCCACGTGCCGCCGCGCTCGAGCTGATATTCGCGCTCGGAGACGTCGTTGATCAGGCAGTAGCCAGCGACGTGATCGAGGGCGTCGGCCTCGTCGATATAGCTGCCGGGCTTGCCGATCACCACGCCGAGTTCGACTTCCCAGTCGGTGCGCTGCGAGCCGCGCGGGATGATGACGTCGTCGTTGGGGCCGCACACGGCCGAGAGCCACTTGTTGAACACGACCGGCTCGGCCGGAATGGGCATTCCCGACTCCTGCGCGTGGTCGACGTAGTTCAGGCCGATGCAGATGAACTTGCCGATACCGCCGACGCAGGGACCCAGGCGGGTCGCGCCGTCGACGCGCGGCAGTGCCGACAGGTCGACGTCCTTGAGCTTTTCCAGCCCAGCCGGCAGCAGGGTGTCGCCGCCGATATCGGCGACGACCGAAGACAGGTCGCGTATTTCTCCGCGCTCGTCGAGCGCACCCGGTTTTTCCTGACCTCGCTCGCCAAATCTGAGCAACTTCATCTATTCTCTCCTAGCAATTTTCATGTGACTGCCGCATCGGGACGGGTGCGGCTTGGGCACAAATGTAGAAGAGCGCAGACGTTTTGAATAATGATAGATTGGCCCGGGGCGATAACTTTTGAGCATCCGGGGATTTCCCTAACGCGACGACGACATGCTTCCCAGCGCCGAATCCCTCTCCTCCCGGCTCAAGCTCAAACAGCTTCGGCTGCTCGTGGCCATCGACGATTACGGGTCGCTTCATCGCGCCGCCGACGAACTCGCGCTCACCCAGCCGGGCGCGACCAAGGCGCTGCGCGAAATCGAGGCGACTTTCGGCAACGAACTCTTCGTGAGGACGCCGCAGGGCATGGTGCCCAACGAGCTCGGCAGATGCGTCATTCGGTATGCCAAGCTGATTCAGACGGACGTCGATCACCTCGTGGAGGAAATGGAAGGCGTGCTCACCGGCACCGGGGGAAGACTGGCCGTCGGTGCGATCATGGGCGCCGTGTCCGGTGTGCTCGTCGACGCGATCGCGCGGCTTCGGCGCAAGCAGCCGTCGCTCAGGATCGAGATCACGGAGGACACGAGCGTGCGTCTGCTGGCGCTCGTCGAGAGTGGCCGGCTGGAGCTGGCGATCTGCCGCTTGAGCGTCGCCCGCCAGCCGGAGAACTTCACGTATACGCTGCTGCGGGACGAACCGCTGGCCGTCATCGCCGGCCCGGGCCATCCGCTGGTCCGCACGCCGGACCTGGCGCTTTCCGATCTGATGGAATTCGGCTGGATCGTTTATCCGAGAATCATGCCGCTACGCAGTCTCCTGGAGCGGGAATTCAAGGAAGCGGGTTTGCCGTTGCCGGCAAACCCGATCGAAACAGCGTCGCTGACGGCCACCATGCTGCTCTTGCAGGGCAATGCGAACCTGGTCACGCTCATGCCGCGCGACATGGCGGCCTTCCTCATCGAGCACAAGCTTGCCGCAAGGCTCGACATCGACGTGCGATCGAGGACGGAACCGTATGGAATCGTAACGCGGCGCGGCACGTCGCTGAGCGCGGCGGCCCGGCTGCTGGTGACGGAGCTGACCGGGGAAGACTGAGGGGGGTGTGGCCCGCGCTCAGATCCCCTGGCCGCCCGACACCTCGATGCGCTGCGCGTTGACCCAGCGATGGGACTCGCCGAGCAGACCGGCGATCATCGGGCCAATGTCGTCCGCCACGCCCACGCGGCCCAGCGCGGTCATGCCGGCGAAGAACCGGTTGTACTCCGGCGTATCCCGTACCGCACCGCCGAAAAAGTCCGTCTCGATCGCGCCGGGGGCCACCGCGTTGACGGTAATTCCGCGCGGTCCCAATTCCTTCGCCATGTAGACCGTCAGAACTTCGACGGCGCCCTTGACCGCGGCGTAGGCGGACCAACCCGGCGCCGATATGCGAGTGAGTCCCGTCGAGAGATTCACGATGCGTCCGCCATCCGAGAGGAGGGGCAGCAACTTCTGAGTGAGAAAGAACACGCCCTTGAAATGCACGTTGACCAGCGTGTCGAACGCCGCCTCTTGCATGTCCGTGATCGGCGCGACATCCGCGTGGCCTGCATTGTTCACGAGGTGATCAAAGCGCTCCCTTCCCCAGGTCTCGCGCAACGCCGCCTGCAGCTGCATGGCGAAGTGGGAGAAGGTGGCCACGTTGCCGACGTCGAGTTGCAATGCCACCGCCTTGCGCCCGAGCGCCTGGATTTCGGTGACCACGTCCGCTGCCTCGGCGTCGCGCCGGTGGTAGGTCAAGACGACGTCGCCGCCTGCGCGGGCGATCGACAGCGCGGCATTGCGCCCGAGCCCGCGACTGGCGCCCGTGATGAGAGAGATCGTGCTCATGGTGACTCCTGATGCGTGATGGAAGAAGGCGTCCATTCTCGCGCGCTCATCACCGCCAGGCTTTGCCTGATTCTCCGATTTCCTGGCCTTTTTCTCCTGCGCCCGCCTCGGTTCCCGCCTGAAACGGATACGATAGCCGTATGAAAAAGAGTCCCGAAATACGCCCATGAACGATTCACTGCTTCACGCGGCATGCCGCTACGCGCAGGTGTGCGCCAACCCGAGCGGCATTGCACAAACGCCCATTCCCGAGTTCAGAGTCATTCGGGCAACGACGCCCGGCGGGCTCGATTACGCCATCTCGCGCCCCCTGGCCTGCCTCGTGCTGCAAGGAAGCAAAAAGGTGACAACGGGCAAACGAACGGTCGAGTTCGGCGCCGGCGACCTGCTGTTGATTACCGCCGACGTGCCAACCCTCAGCGAAATCACGCGCGCAAGCGTTGCGGCGCCCTACATCTCACTCGTGCTGGATCTGGACTTGGCGATCATCGGGGAACTGGTCGCGCAGATGGAGCCGCGGCCAGGCGCCGTAGCCCCTGCGCCGGTGCGGGTCGAACCTTCGGACGCAGAGGTTGCCGACGCAGCGCTGCGCCTGATGCACCTGCTCGAGCGCCCCGCGGCCTTGCCGATCCTGCAGGCTCAGCGAGTGCGCGAGATGCACTACTGGCTGCTCGCGGGGAAGCACGGCGCGGCGATTCGACAACTGGGCGGCCCGGAAAATCATGCACTGCGCGTGGCGCGGGCCGTCGCCGTGCTGCGCGCGGACTTCGCGCGGCCGATTCCGCTCGAACGGCTGGCAGCAGCCGCCGGGATGAGCGCCTCTTCGTTCTATCAGCACTTTCGTGCCGCGACCTCGCTGTCCCCGTTGCAGTTCCAGAAGCAGTTGCGCCTGATCGAGGCGCGCCGGCTCATGCTCGCCGAGAGTCTCTCGGCGAGCAGTGCGGCGTTCTCGGTGGGTTATGAAAGCGTTCAGCAATTTACCCGGGAGTACCGGCGGATGTTCGGTCTGCCCCCTGGCAAGGATGCCGATGCGGCACGCAGCGCTATCGCCTCGGCGTAGGCGCGGGCGCTGAAAGCCGCCCTCGCCGCGGGCCCTGCGGGGCGACTCGCTCAGTCGCATGGCGGGCCGCGACGGTTCGACGCGCATCGATGGGGGAAGCGCCCTCAATTTTCTTCGCTCTGAACCGTTATAGGCAGGACGCAGGTCTTGTTGCGGTGTATGGAACCGGAATTCCGGCAATTGCCATCATGGATACCGGTTAATAAGAAATATACGATGTCCCGAATTCATTGTGCCTTGTGGGAACGAATGTAAGCCAGGTGATCAATATCGTCGCGCCAGCCGGCATGGCCGTTCCCGCGCCCCGGCAAAATGTGGCGGCGCCGGAATAATTCCCGAATCCCAATTCAATACCGGTTTTTTTCTCGGACGAGCAGAAATAACACAGCAGCCGTCCTCCTAGTTAATACTGATTTATACTCCGAAGCAATATTTGCTATCGTCGGTCGAAGATAAGTTTTTATAAAAACCGCCTGCCACTGTCCCACGGCAGTTCCCAATCTGAGTCAATCCCGACAGAGGAGCTCATCGATTGCGTGAAAACCACGTGAAGACGTCGTTCGCCGTTCCCGCCTCCAGCGCGTGGGACAGCGGTTTGCGGAAAAAGGGGATATGGGGCTCGATCGCTTGCCATCGTGCCGTCTTGACGACTGCGGTGACGGCGCTGCTGCCCTCCGCGCACGCGCTCGCCCAATGCGCCGTCGCCCCGGCCGCGCTCAGCATATCGTCCGGCAGTTGTTCCGATCCGGCATCCACCACGCGAGAAAGTGCGGGTTCTGCGCCCGTGGTCGAGGTCTCCGGCTCCGGTGCCTACAGCGGCACCTCCGTGATCCTGAACGCCACCGGCAGCGGCTACGGCGCGCATGCCACCGGCGGCGGGAAAATCACCTTGACCGGCACGTCACTGAACAGCACATCGATCACCACCGATGGCGCCGACGGCCACGGGCTTCATGCCGAGGACGGGGGGCAGATCACCGGCAGCAATACAATCGTCTATACGAATGGCGCCGGCGCTTACGGCGCAAGGGCGATCGGTAGGGGCAGCAGCGTGTCGCTCGTCGATAGCGAGTTGAACACGGCTCTCGACGGCGCTCATGGCGCCTATGCGGCCAGTGGCGGGGCGATCAATCTGACCCGCACCAACGTCACGACCCTCGGGGCGGGCGCCTCCGCTGTCTTCACGGATACCGGCGGTGCGATCACCCTCGACGACCTGAGCACGTTCAGCTACGGCGACAACGCGCCGGGGGCCGCGGCTTCAGGCGTGGGCAGTCGTCTCACGTTGAACAACGCCTACGTGAACGTCTACGGCAATGGCAGCCCAGGGCTGTCTGCGGCTGCCGGCGGACAGATCGATGTCGACGGCAGCGCCATCGTGACAGGCGACTATTACGGAAACATCGTCATCGCGAACTCCCCCGGCATACTCGCCCGAGGCGCGGGCAGCGTCGTTCGGGTAATCCGTGGTGCGACTTCGGCAACGTATGGCGCAAACAGCCCGGGCCTGTGGGCGGATGCGGGCGGCAGGATTGCCTTCGCGGGCTACGGCGTCTTCACCTACCAACCCAGCTCCCCTGGCGCTGCGGCGAGCGGCGGCAGCACGATCGCTCTGACCGGCACCATCGTGCGCACCTCCGGCCCTTCCGGTGCCGGCGTGCTCGTCACGGACGCTGGCTCGGTCACCGTGGCGGACACCGAGATCACCACCGGATTCCGGACGACCGGCGGCAATCCGCCGGCCTTGCAGTTCCCGGACACAGAAATAGGCCTGGAGGCTCACGGCGCCGATGTGGTCGGCGCGGGCAGCCAGTTGCAGGCCGAGCGCACCAGTATCACCACGAACGGCGACGGCGCCATCGGCGTTCGGGTCAGCCAGGGCGCTGTGGCCTCGATCGTCGGAGGCGCGATCACGACGCGCGGGGCCGACACCGTCGCGCTCGGCGGCGCCGACGGCGCTCGGGCAACCGACGTCGGCAGCCGTATTGCGCTGTCCGGCACTTCGGTCACCACCACGAACGCGAACGCCGTGGGCCTGCACGCGATGGCGGGCGGCACAATTACCGCCACGGACGCCAAGGTCGCCACGCAGGGGCAGAACGCCTTCGGGGCTTCCGCGCAGGATGCCGGCAGCGCTATCACGCTGACCGGCACGGCCATGACCACGGCGGGCAACGCCGCGCATGGTGTCGCCGCGGCCAACGGCGGCACAGTGACCGCGTCCGGGACCACAGTCGCGGTAAGTGGCGCGGGCTCGGCGGCGATCCACCTGACGGGCGGCACGGCGAGCACGGTGTCGGTGACCGGCGGCAGCCTGAGCGCCGCCCACGGCGCGATCGTGCTGGCCGAAGGCGGGACAGGCATCGTCTCGATCAGCGGTGGCACCGCGGTGACGCCTGCCGTCGTCGATGGCCGGCTGCTGCTGGCGCGAGTGACCGAGAATGCGGCGGGCACGCCAAGCGATCTGACGCTGAACATTGCCAATATGCCCTCGCTCGCCGGCGACATCGTCGTCGACCCTTCGGCCCTCGCCTATCGTCTCGTCAGCAGCAACTGGACCGGCAATCTGGCGTTGACCGGGTCGGGAAACACTGCCAGCGCCGACCTCAGCGCATCGCAATGGACGGGCGACCTGCAGGCCGACGCCGGCAACACCGCCGACGTGGCGCTAGCCCAGAGCAGCGTCTGGACGGGTATGGCACGAAACGCAACCGATGTCTCGATCGACGCCCTCAGTGTCTGGAACGTCACCGGCGACTCGAACGCCACCGGTACGGTCGCCAATGCCGGTCTGGTCCAGTTCGTCGCCCGGCCGGGCGCCTACAGCACGCTGACGGTTGGAAACTACACGGGCATTGCCGGCAGCCGCATCGGCTTCAACACTTATCTTGGCGCCGACAACTCGCCGACCAATCTGCTGGTGATCAATGGTGGTCAGGCCACCGGCACGACGTCGGTGATCGTCAGTAATACCGGCGGCGCCGGCGCACAGACCGTGGCAGACGGCATTCGACTGGTGCAGGTGAGCGGCGGCGGCACGACCGCGGCCAGCGCCTTCACGCTAGGTCAGCGCGTCGCCGCTGGCGCCTATGAGTACCAACTCTTTCGCGGCGGAAGCACGGACCCGAACGACTGGTTCCTGCGGTCTCATCTCGTCGCTGCACCGACAGACCCCGCTGCACCAAGCGGTACGGAAATTCCGCTCTACCGCCCGGAAGTGGCGCTCTACACGCCCATCCCTGCGATCGCCCGGCAGATGGGTCTTGCAACGCTGGGAACGCTGCATGAGCGCGTCGGCGAAGAAGAGAACCTGCGTGATGCGCCGGCGCCTCGGACGTATGCGAACGGCGTCTGGGGACGGGTGTTCGGACAACGCGTGCGCAACCGCTGGAGCGGGACGGTCGATGCGAGCGCGACGGGCAATCTGGTCGGGTTCCAGACAGGCTTGGACATCTTCCGGCGGACGACGGACAGCGGCCACCGCGACCACGCCGGCGTGTATCTCGCATACTCCGACTACCATTCCGAGTCGGTGCGCGGCTTCGCCTTGGGCACGCAGGACCTGACGGTGGGCCAATTGTCGATGAATGGTCCGTCGGTCGGGGGGTATTGGACGCACTTTGGCCCGAGCGGCTGGTATCTCGACGCGGTGTTCCAGGGAAGCTGGTACGACGCGAAGGCAACGTCTCTCTATGGGGCCGGACTATCGACCCATGCAACGGCCTACGCGGGCTCGCTCGAGGCGGGCTATCCCGTCCATTTCGGTCGGGACGGCGACTGGCTGATCGAGCCGCAAGCACAGATCGTATACCAGGGCGTGTCGGTGGACCGGTCGCGAGACCAGTACTCGAGCGTGGACTGGGATGCCGGCGCGGCCTGGACCGCACGCCTGGGGGCCCGGTTGCAATACACGAAGCGCGACGGGCGAGGCACGCTGTGGCAGCCCTACGCGCGAATCAACCTCTGGCACGCCTTCTCCGGCACTGACAGCGCGCTTTTCGGGCAGTCGTCGCCTTCGGTCGAGGCCCGCTTTGGCAACACGGCGCTGGAGGTGGGGGCCGGCGTCACCGCACAGGTGAATCGGAAACTGAGCTTTTACGGCCAGGCCAGCTACCGTTGGTCGGTCGGCGGCGGCCGCAATCCTCAAAGCGCAACCGCCGGCATGGCAGGCGTTCGCTTCAACTGGTGAGCATCTGCCGGGTCCCGTGTCTTGCGCTAGAGGAGATTTGCCGGATTCCCGAACTTTTCCGCCGGCGCTTCCCCCACACGAGTCCGGCCGCATATCGGGAGAAGTTCGGCCATGACGCACGGACGCGGAGGGTTTGACGGGTGAAAGCGAATATTTTCAAACGGTCAATTCCGCCCTTCTGAGACAATCAACGCCGCCTGTGGGACGGCCAGGCGGCGCGGGCGGTCGCGGCGCGGTTTGCGCGGTGCTGTTCGCACGACACGGCTTGCGCGCCGCAGGGCGCGGATTCGATCGCGCTCTGGCCGCCCCCCCCGCATCGGCATCGCATCACCAGTGCGAGGCCGCGCCTTAGCTTCGCGCCAGCCCCGTCACGGCCTGCAGGATCGCCACGCGGGCCTGCCCGAGGATTTGCCCCTGCCATACGGGATCATCGAAGCAGAACGCCTGCCGCACCGCTTCGCGAATGGCTGCCGCCTGCGCGGCCGGCGCATCGGGATGCTGTCTCAGCCACGCGTCCGCGCGCAGCATGTGAAGCATGTCGACGAGCGGCACCGTGCCGTACTCGATCGCCATGGCCGTTACCTCGGCGTCGGGCCGCGCGCGGCGCAGCGTATCGAGCAGCGGACCGCCGACGTTCGACGCGACGGTCGTCCCGTCGATGGGACTGGCCAGATCCGCGCCCCACCACGCGCGGGCGCGAGACAGTTCCCCGGCGTCCAGTGCCCCCACGCAGATCTTCTCGCCGTGCCCGGGCGGGCCGAGCCCGGTATGAAAGTCGATCCACCCGATGGCGTCGCACCGTCTGGCATGCGTCTCGATCAGCGTGCACATGAGCCGGGTGCTCCACACCGGCCCGCGTCCGCCGTAGAACAGGCCGTCGGGAAAAGTGTACTGTCCGATGGTCAACGCACGCTGATAGGCGGCTTCGCCGTGCGTGGCGATGTATTCGGCAATGGCGCGCACGTTGCCTTCAGAGGGCGGCCACGCCGGGGGCACGAGCAGCGCGTGCAGCGCTGCGTAGTCGTCGTTGACGGGCAGCGCCTGCGTGAAGTCGACGCCGTTGCGGTTCAGATCGACGTTGTCCTCGTTCGTGCGCGAAAGCCAGGAAAAGCCAAATGGATTGATCGCATGCACGACAAGAATGGCCACGCCCGCTGCCGACAGGCGCGCCCTGATCCCGACGTCGCCAAGCAGCGCGATTTGCGCGGCGCTGCCGCAGAAGCCCTCCACGCCGTGCGTGCCGGACGTCACGATCAACAACCGTCGCGCATGCGGCGCGCCCAGCCGCACGACATCGGTAGCCAGGGCCTCGCCCTCGCGTCCGGCGACATCGGGGATGACGTGACTCTCGAGATCGACGCTCGCCAATTGCGCCGCTTCGGCAAAGCGCTGCCTCGCGAGCCGGTAACTATCCGAAAACAGATGCGCGAATGGGCGCATGAGGGAACTCGCGCTCATGGACATCACCCCACGAGAAACGCTTCGGCCAGGCGTACCCAGTAGGTCGAACCCAGCGTGAGCACGTCGTCGTTGAAATCGTAGCTGGTGTTGTGCAGCATGCAGGGACCGAGCCCGTGACCGTGCGCCCTGTGGTCTCCCGTTCCGTTGCCGATGTACGCGTAGCAGCCCGGCCGCTCGAGCAGAAAGAACGAGAAGTCCTCCGCCCCCATCGTCGGATCGATGGGATCGACCACGTGATCGCGCCCCACGATTTCCTTCATGACGTTGAGGGCGAACTGTGTCTCGGCCGCCGTGTTGACGGTGGGCGGGTAGTTGCGAATGAAGGAGAACTCGACGGTGCACCCGTAGGCGGCGGCGGTGGACTCGCAGAATTCGCGCATGCGCGTCTCGACGAGATCGAGCACCTCGAGCGAGAACGTGCGCACGGTGCCTGCGAGCGTGGCGGTGTTCGGGATGACGTTGATCGCTTCGCCCGCCTGCATCTGCGTGATGGAGAGCACCGCAGCGTCGATGGGACGTTTGTTGCGCGTCATGATGCTCTGCAGGCCGGTGCCGATCTGCATGGCCGTCAGCACAGGGTCGATACCGTCGTGCGGCATGGCCGCGTGCGCGCCGGTGCCCTTGACCACGATACGGAACTCGTTGCTCGACGCCTGCGTGGCGCCCACCCGGGCACCGAAGCTACCGGCGGCAAGGCCCGGCCAATTGTGCAGCGCGAACACGGCGTCGACCGGGAATTTTTCGAACAGGCCGTCTTCGAGCATGGCCTTCGCGCCGCCGCCGCCCTCTTCCGCCGGCTGAAAGATGAAAACGATGGTGCCATCGAAAGTGCGGTGTTCGGCGAGATGCTGCGCGGCGCCGAGCAGCATGGCAGTGTGGCCGTCGTGGCCGCAGGCGTGCATCTTGCCGGCGTATTTCGACGCGTGCTCGAACGTGTTCAATTCCTGAATGGGCAGTGCGTCCATGTCGGCACGCAAGCCGATGACCTTCTTGCCGGTGCCGTTGCGCAGCACGCCGACAACCCCCGTCTTGCCGAGGCCGCGGGTGACTTCGATGCCCCAGGACTCGAGCAGTTTCGCCACGATGTCCGACGTGCGGGCCTCTTCGTAGCGCAGTTCGGGGTGGGCGTGAATGTCGCGTCGGATGGCTTGCAGCTCGGCCGAGCGTTGGGCGATTTCAGGAATGATGGACATAGGTGTCGTCTCTTGATGGATAGCCCCGGGATGGCGGGCGCGTGGACGGTCACGCGGGCGCGTCGCGCCATGTGGACAGGGGCGGTTGAGAGGGATTCCGGCAGGCCCGTCGGCAGCGCTCTGCCGACGGCCTTGATGAGTGATGTGACGCAGTACCGGCCAATGCTGGCAATACCGGGTGGTGTCGAGCGGTGCCGAGCCGGGCGGTTGCGGCGTGCCGACTGCCGGCCGCTACAGCAGCGGCTGGCGCGAGCGATCCCGGAGCAGCAGGATCGTCACGAGCCCCACGGCCGCCCCGAACAGGCCGTAGTAGACCACGGCGAGTTTGTCGCCCGTCCACCCGATGAGCAGCGTGGCGATGGCGCCGGCAAAGCCGCCGAAGATCATCACGGCAAAGTTGTAGCCGATGGCCATCGACGTGGCTCGCACCCGCGACGGGAAAAGCTCACACACGAAAGCGCAGTACGAGCCCTGGAACAGTCCGAGCGTGAGCATCAGGCAGCACTGCACGAAAATCAGCATCGGTAATGTCGGTACGTGACTCACGGCGAGGAACAGCGGATACGCAACGACCAGGCTGATGAGCGCGGAGGCGACCATGGGCTTCTTGCGGCCGATGGCGTCGGAGATGCGCCCCGAGGCAAACGTCCCGACGATGTAGGCAACGGCGGCGCACAGCGAGGCGATCACGCTGCTCTTGAACGGAATGCCCAGCGACTTCGTCGCATAGCTCGGCATGTAGTAATAGAAGATGTAGGTGCCGATGGTGCCGTAGACGGTCAGGCCGAAGCCGGCGAGCACCTGACGCCAGTGCGCCGTGATCGACTCGAAGAACGGCGAGCGCTTTTCGGTCAGTTTGCCGCGCGCGTCCTTGAACACGGGTGACTCGTCGAGCCGCGAGCGCACGTACAGGCCGACCGGCACGATCAGCAGGCCGATCACGAACGGGATTCGCCAGCCGAAGGCGTCGATCTGCTCGGGCGTGAGCGCTTGCGTAATGCCTACCGAAACGATGGCGCCGAGCAGCATGCTGCACGCCTGCGCAATCATCTGGAAGCTGCCATACACGCCGCGTCGCTCGACCGGTGCGTGTTCGACGAGGAATGCCGTTGCGCTGCCGACTTCGCCGCCGGCCGAGAACCCCTGGAGGAAGCGGCCGATGAGCATGAGCACGGGGGCGGCGATGCCGATCTGGGCGTAGGTCGGGGCGAACGCGATGACGGCGACGCCAAGCGCCATGACGGAGATCGTCATGAGCAGCGCGGCCTTTCGGCCGTGCTTGTCGGCGTAGGCGCCGAGCACGATGCCGCCGAGCGGGCGCGTGAGGAAACCCACCCCGAAGGTTGTCCATGCGGCGAGCAGGGCCGCGGTCGGGTTATCGCTGGGGAAGAACTGTCGCGCGATATTGGCCGCGAAGAACGTGAACACGGTGAAATCGAACCATTCGAGCGCGTTGCCTATGGTGGACACCGCGATGACGCCGACATCGATGCGCCTTGCGGAGCGCTCCGAAACCGCCGAGCTCGCGCCGCTGTCGCGCGCAACCGAGACTTCCATGGGGATACTCCTCTTCTATGAAGTGTTTTCGCGGCAAACCCACCGCACTCGCTTCGCCCCATTCTGCTTGTGCCAAAAAACCGATAAAAGCTAGAATTTGTGGTCTTTCATCGCAATTTTTTTGATGAATCGACCTCCGGGTTTCGGGCGTCTGAAGCGCCATGCCGATGAGCTTCCCGACGGGTTTTCCCGGGGGTTTGCTGCGATTGCGTCCCTGGGCCCGTCCCTGGGTCCGTCCCTGGTTTCTCCCGGATGCCGTGTGAGTCCGGGCCACTTTGCGCGAGCGGGTTATGAGCAATTTGCGATTCATGAAGACCTTTGCGGCGGTCGCGAGATACGGGTCGTTCGCTTCGGCGGCCGAACATCTCGCGATGACGCAGTCGGCGGTCAGCATGCAAATGCGGGCGCTGGAAGAGGAATTCGGCCATCCGCTGTTCGATCGCGTGGGGCGGTCGGTGACGCTCAATGCAATGGCGCGTGTCTTGCTGCCGCACGCCGAGCAACTGCTCGCGCAGTATCAGACAATGCGAATGTTGGCCGCCGGTATCGAATCGACAGCCGGCCCGGTAAAGATCGGTGCGGTGGAATCGGCGGTGAGTGCATTGGCGCGCGCCGTGTCTCGGATCAAACAGGCACAACCGCATCTCGAGATACTGATCCGGACGGCGCGGTCCATCGAATTGACGGCGGCCCTGGATGCGGGCGAGATCGATTGTGCGGTGCTGGTGGAGCCGTCCGGAAGGCGCCCGGCAGGCGTGCGCTGGACGCCGTTGTACCGCGAGCCGTTGGTGCTGCTGGCGTCGTCGGCGTTGAAGTCGGGCTCGGTCACGAAGCTGCTGGAGACGGAGCGGTTCCTGCGTTTTGACAGGACGCAGCGCACCGGCGCACTGATCGACCGCGCAGTGAGACGCCAGCACGTGAGAGTCACCGACTTTCTTGAACTGACGTCGATCGAAGGCATTGCGGCGTTGGTCCGTCAACGCGTGGGCATTGCGGTGGTGCCACTACTGCGCAGCGCGACGTGGGCGCAGGAAGATTCGCTGCGCGTGATCCCCCTGCCGGGTGTGAGCGAACAACGCAGTATCGGATTGCTGGAACGCACCCGTCACGACAAGATGGGAATTACGTCGGCCATTGCGCAACAGGTAATGGCGCAGGGATGAGAAGCGCTGCGCGGGCGGTGCGGCCGGCTGTGCGAACTTGCTCCCCTTAAGCGGTTGCCCCCTCGGAGCCAGCTTGTAAGCCGCGGACAGCGCAAACAAAAAAACCCTTGGAATCCAAGGGTTTAATTGTTTCATCGCTTGTTTAACCGGTTTTTCCTACCGGCGGTGTAACTGGCGGAGAGAGGGGGATTCGAACCCCCGATAGGCTGTTAACTTACAGGGTCAACAACAAATTCCCACCAAATATCAATAGCCTACTCCAATTTCGGTGTGTCACAGAATTGGTGCTCGCGTTTTCGTAAGTGCTTGAAAACACTAGTTCCGCATTAGCCGAATGACACGCTCCTCGGCTGATGCACCGGCTGCCGTACACTCTCCATATCTCGACCAGGTCGCGTCTAGGCGCAACCTCCCCGTGCCGCTGATCAATTTCGTTTATCGCGGACGCCAAATTGACATTGATATTGTCGATTGCAAGTCGTCATGGAGCATTTCGATCGAGGTCACTCCTTTCGATGGAGTCGAGCTAATCGAGCCTATCGGGACCAGACTTCTTAAGCTGGCGAAAGGCGACGAACTAAACGACATCAAGCGCATATTGGTAGCGGAGACGCGTCTAGCCGTAGATCATCGGCTTGTCGGCCGCTGAGGCAAAGACTGACCGAAAATCTGTTTGGCCGCTCTTTCTCGCGCCCCCACTTAATCCATCAGGTAAATTCAAAAGGAAGCTCCATCGTTTCCCCCTTTTTCGGCAGCACCTGGTCGACGGTCTTCACAAACCGGTTCCACCCATGACCGTTCGCGATTGCTAATCGCTGGAATAGAATAATCGAGTGCAAGTGCTGAGCGAGCATCGGATTACCAACATCATCCGTTAGCCACTGGTGGAGCTTGTTAGCCCGGTTGCCATTTTCGTTCTTCGGGCTCCTCTGCTCTAGCTCGCGGAGCACTCCCGGCCCTAAACGCGCGTACACCAGATCACGAGTATAGTGTGCAACGACGCTGTAGCGATTCTTCGTCATCCCAGGCCAGTGCCAGCCCTTCAGTTTGTAAATGTTTTCGTAAAACTCATCTGGGAATTTTTTCGCCCATGCTGCAAGTTCTTTCCGAATGAGCTTCTCGATGTATAGCTGTAGCGCATTTTGCGGCTTTACACGCTCATACCCGGTAGCCTCGTCGATGAGCGCCACAATGCCCGTTTCGGCAAGTGCCCGCATCAGGATCTCGGCCTTCTGAGCTTTTCCTAACTGTTGCTTCTGCAACGCGCCCGCTTCTCGTGCTTTAAGCCAAATGTTACATACGGCTGGCAGAACTGCCGCGTCATATCCTCGAACAACACGACCATGGTCCTCGTAGTCGATAGGCTTCAGCGTGCTGGCCCGCAATTCCGGGTCGATGAACTTGCTCAGTTGACCGGGTGCAATGAACAAAGGCAGAAGCCCGCCGGCCGCTTCGGCAGATCGCTTGAGACGCTGGGACGCACCGCTTCGCCCACCGAGAATGGCATTAGTTATCCCATGCTCAGTAAGAACGCGCTGCACACCTGCGGGCCCCTGAATGACCGCACAAGGTAACTTCATCCCACCAAGATTCAGGTCGCTGGAGAACTCCTGTAAGACTTTCGGAATGCCAGTTGTGACCGAGTTGCCCTCCCCCCTGTCCGCCCAGCGCTTTTGAGCGGCTTGGCTCGCAATCGCCGAACGCTCATCTGCGCTCAGTTTCTCTGCTCGGGCCCGTCCTCCGCGTGCGCGGCCAGTCACTTGATCTTCACTCATTGCAAGCACCTTTTGTAGAGGTGCTAGCATTCTATCCGACCTTGGTTGGGATAATGCAAGCATTTTTATAAATATACGTGCAACCACCAAGGCTCCATCTTCCGTCGTGCCTTCGGCTCATAATGTGTACAAGCGTCGCGCATGAAACTGCACACTGTCTATGCACCCCGAAACGCCGTGCAGCGCCCCTACTGACGGGCCTCCAGCGGTCAGCGCAAAGGTGCATAAAAAGTGTTGTATCAAGCGCGCAGGCGTGGCGGGGTCATGACCGCGCGCGCGGGGGTCTAGGGGGCGCGTCGGGGCGGGCCGAAAAAAACGGCGGCGCCAGCGTCCCTGCGCGGCCTGTGACGGCCTGCGCCCCCCGTCGCCATGCCCTCCCTTTCCGGGCCATCGGCCCGTTGGGAGCCCTCTCATACGGTCTAGGGTTTGCGCTACAATACTGTATGCGCATACAGTATTTTGCAACCATGCGCCGACGCCATTCCACCGCGACCGAACGCCGTGCCCTGACTAGCCAAGACCTGCGCGCGATATGGACTCGAGCACCTCTCCAGAGGTGCGGGAACTGTTGTGGGAAATCCATCGGCTGCACGGCGTGCTGGCCGCGTGCCGGGAGGAAATGGAATTGATACGGGCGGCGTGGCGCCAAGACGTGGGTGGATGGCTGGTCGCCATCGAATCGTTGCGCTCGCGCCTGCTTGACCAGCCATGCGTGGCCGACTCGTTGAGCCATGCCACATTGAGCACGGGCAAGACTTCGGCACGCCATACACCTCCTGCTCGACGTCGGACTCCATCAGGTGGAATACGTCAAGGGTGAGTGCTACGTCAAGGAACATGGACGCGCGGGCGGGTGGGAATCTCTCTGGGCCGACTTCATGGCCCGCGTTATGGCGGAAACGAAGGTCACGGTCCCGTTCAGCGAGCACGACATTCGTGCCAAAGCTGCGAGCGACGCGGAGACGCTTGAGCAAGCCCGTGCCCTGCTCTCGCATGCGGA
Organism: Pandoraea nosoerga; assembly: GCF_902459585.1. Lineage (GTDB taxonomy): Bacteria > Pseudomonadota > Gammaproteobacteria > Burkholderiales > Burkholderiaceae > Pandoraea > Pandoraea nosoerga. Next base: position 60,195 of record NZ_CABPSC010000018.1, on the reverse strand, counting down.
CAGCAGAACAACGCAGCGTATATATCGGCGGAAGGCGGAGCGTGTGAATCCGCTCAAGAAATCGGGTTGAATGACACAACACCCGACCTGTGACACAAACGGGTTTCCCGAACTTCCCGGAAACCCGCATTAATTCTGGTGGCGGAGAGAGGGGGATTCGAACCCCCGATAGGCTATTAACCTATACACGCTTTCCAGGCGTGCGACTTAAACCACTCATCCATCTCTCCTGAAGGTCGCGCATTATAGCAGATCGTCGGCAACATCCCATACCTTTTGGGTGCGCCACCCTCAAATTTCTTCGCCGCCCACTCTCACGGGCGACGCAGATGGTCCACCAGATGGCGGTCTCGCTCGCTCGCACGGCCGCCCAGCAAACTGAACAGGATCGCCACCGCAAACCCGACCGGCACCCCGAACGCTCCCGCCGCAATCGGATCCACGCCCCACCAGCGCGTCCCCGCAAAGCCCGTCAGCCGGGTGAAGAACGGGTACGTCGTCGTGATGTAGTACACGCACACCAGCAGCCCGCTCACCATCCCTGCCGTCGCGCCCAGCCGCGTGGTCCCCTTCCAGAACACTCCCAGCACCAACGCCGGAAAAAGGCACGACGCCGCCAACGAAAACGCCGCGCCCACGAGAAACAGAATGTTCCCCAGCTTCAGCGACGTTACGTAGGACGCAAACATCGCCACGCACAACAACAGGATCTTCGAGGTCGTCACTCGCTTCTGGCTCGACGCGTTCCGGTCGATCATGTGGAAATACACGTCGTGCGACAACGCATTCGCGATCGTCAGCAGCAACCCGTCCGCCGTCGACAGCACCGCCGCCAGCGCCCCTGCCGCGACCAGCCCCGAAATCACATATGGCAAACCCGCAATCTCCGGGCCCGCCAGCACCAGCATGTCCGGCTGCATCCAGACTTCGCCCCACTGCACCACCCCGTCGCGATAGACGTCGGCGACGTCGAGTTGCACCGGCGTCGCGTGCCGCCATTGCGTCACCCACCCGGGCAGGTTGTCGTAGCGCGCCCCCACGAGATGCAGCAGCACGTCGTACTTGAGCATCACCGCCAACGCCGGCGCGCTCACGTACAGCAACGCCACGAAAAACAGCGTCCATCCCACCGAACTGCGCGCGCCCTGCACCGTCGCGGTCGTGCCGTATCGCGTCAGGATGTGCGGCAAGCTCGCCGTGCCGATCATCAGACACACCATCAACAGCACGAAGTTCAGGCGCTGCGCGCTGCGCGTCGTGCCGTCGCGCGCGGGAAACGGATCCGTCATCGCGTGTGGCGGCTCGCTGCGCTCGGCATACTGGTTGCGCATCTCGAGCCACTGTGTCTGCGCTTCGCCCACGTCGCGCGGAAACGCCTCGAGCTTCGCCTCGAGCACCTTCACATCCCGCAACGGCCCGTTGCGGCGCTTCGTATCGAGCAACTGGCGCTCAAGCTCCGCGCGCTCACTGTAGAAACTGTCGGGCAGCCCGTCGAGCCGCCGCTGCATCTGCTCGGCCTGCTCGCGATAGTGCTCGCGCACCTCGCGCTCAGGCACCGACTGCTGAATCTCGCGCTCCAGGGACTCCACCTTCGCGAGCGCCTGTCCGTAGGTGAACTGCGGGAACCAGCCGTTGCCGGTCTGATGGCCGATCATCGCCGTGGGTAGCAGGAACGCCGTGATCATGATGATGTACTGGGCCACCTGAGTCCACGTGACCGCGCGCATCCCTCCGAGGAACGAGCACACCAGGATGCCCGCCAGCCCGAAGAAGATCCCGATCGTGAACTCGACACCGATGAAGCGTGACGCAATCAGCCCCACGCCCTGAATCTGCGCGACGAGATAGACGAACGAACACAGGATCGTCGAGAAAACGCCCAGCGCCCGCACGAGGTTGCTGTCGTATCGCGTGCCGAGGAAATCCGGCACCGTGTAGCGCCCCATCTTGCGCAAATATGGCGCCAGCAAAAACGCCACGAGGCAGTACCCGCCCGTCCATCCCATGACATACGCGAGACCGTCGTAGCCGGAGACGTACAGCGAGCCCGCGAGCCCCATGAACGACGCCGCGCTCATCCAGTCGGCCGCGCACGCCATTCCGTTGAACACGGGCGGCACGCGACGCCCCGCCACGTAGTACTCGGTCGCATCGGACGTCCGCGAAATCAGGCCGATGACCGCGTAGACGGCAATCGTCACGAACAGAAACGCATAACCGATCCACACGCCCGGGCCATTGACCCGTTCGAGCAAACCGATCATCAGCACGAACGCGAGAAATCCCGCCGTGTAGTAGAGGTAATAACGCAGCAGTCTGCGCGTGAAACTCATCGGAGGTCGGGCGCCGGATCGGCGCGGGAGGTGCTGGAGGCGCGGGAGGTGCCGGAGGTACGGGAAGCACCCGAGACGGGGAACGTGCGTGAGGAAGCGCGCCCGGACGTGGCAGACGCCCGATCGTCGGCGAGAGCCTCGTCGTCGAGGCCGAGACTCGCGCGATGCGCCTCGCGCAACGCATGCAGCTCGCGCCGGTAGCGCGCATCGTTGCTGCGCTGCAGCCACGCGTAGATGACGATCAGGCCAATGTCGGTCAGGATCGAGCCCTGCGCGCCCATGTAGAACGGCAACGGCCATCCGGCAAAACGCACTCCGGCCCATTCGCGCGCCCAGAACTGCGGCACGAACGTTACTGCGAACCCGATCACCATCAACACCGCGACGAGCCCCAGGGTGCGCCGCCAGTGACGTACGGCGATTTGCGCGGCAGCGCCGTGCCAGTCGAGCTCGGCCCCGCCGGCCGCGGCCGGCGTCGCGCCCACAGCCTCGCGCTCGCCAGTCTGCGAACGTTTGTGCATGGCAGCCGGGGGCGGGGCCGCGCGCTTATTGCGCCTGCTTGAGCTGGTCCAGAATGGCCGGATTCTCGAGCGTGGACGTGTCCTGCGTGATTTCCTCGCCCTTGGCGATCACGCGCAGCAAGCGCCGCATGATCTTGCCCGAACGGGTCTTCGGCAGGTTGTCCCCGAAACGGATGTCCTTCGGCTTGGCGATCGGACCGATCTCCTTGCCCACCCAGTTGCGCAGTTCGAGCGCGAGCTGCTTGGCCTCGTCGCCGGTCGGACGCGCCCGCTTGAGCACCACGAACGCCACGATGGCCTCGCCCGTCGTGTCGTCCGGACGGCCCACCACCGCCGCCTCGGCCACGATCGGATTGGCCACCAGCGCCGACTCGATCTCCATCGTGCCCATGCGGTGCCCCGACACGTTCAGCACGTCGTCGATACGGCCCATGATGGTGAAATAGCCGGTCTTCGTGTCGCGGATCGAGCCGTCGCCGGCCAGATAGATCCTGCCGCCCAGCTCCGCCGGGAAGTAGCTCGACTTGTAACGCTCCGGGTCGCCCCAGATCGTCCGGATCATCGACGGCCACGGGCGCTTGATCACCAGCATGCCGCCCTGACCGTTGGGCACGTCCTGGCCCGTCTCGTCGACGATCGCCACGTCGATGCCCGGCAAGCCCAGCGTGCACGAGCCCGGCACGAGCGGCGTTGCGCCCGGCAGCGGCGTAATCACATGGCCGCCGGTCTCGGTCTGCCACCACGTATCGACGATCGGACAACGGCCGCCGCCCACGTTCTCGTAGTACCACATCCACGCTTCCGGATTGATCGGCTCGCCGACCGAGCCGAGAATGCGCAGGGACGACAGATCGTACTTCTTCGGATGCACGTCCGGCGACTGCTCGGCCGCCTTGATCAGCGAGCGGATAGCCGTCGGCGCGGTATAGAACACCGACACCTTGTGACGCCCGATCATTTCCCAGAAACGCCCGGCGTTCGGGTACGTCGGCACGCCTTCGAACACGACCTGCGTCGCGCCCACCGCCAGCGGGCCATAGGCGATGTACGTGTGGCCGGTGATCCAGCCGATGTCGGCCGTGCACCAGAAAACGTCGTCCGGCTTGATGTCGAACGTCCACTGCATGGTGAGCGACGCCCACAGCAGATAGCCGCCGGTGCTGTGCTGCACGCCCTTGGGCTTGCCCGTCGAGCCGGACGTATAGAGGATGAAGAGCGGATGCTCGGCGCTCACCCACTCGGGCTCGCACTGGTCCGACTGGCTCGCGACGAGATCCTGCAGCACCTCGTCGCGACCGGCCTGCATCGTCACGTTGCCGCCCGTGCGGCGGTAGACGATCACCGACTTCACATGCTCGCAACCGCCCATGGCAAGCGCCTCGTCGACGATGGCCTTGAGCGGCAGCGCCTTGCCGCCGCGCATCTGCTCGTCGGCCGTGACGATGGCCACGGCGCCCGCATCGATCACGCGTTCGTTGAGTGATTTGGCCGAGAAGCCGCCGAACACCACCGAATGCGTGGCGCCAATGCGCGCACAGGCCTGCATGGCAACCACGCCCTCGACCGACATCGGCATGTAGATCACCACGCGGTCGCCCTTTTTCACGCCCTTGGCCTTGAGCGCATTGGCGAAACGGTTCACGCGCGCGAGTAGGTCGCGATAGGTGACGGGCGTGACGGTGCCGTCGTCGGCTTCGAACACAATGGCGGGCTTGTCGCCCAGGCCCGCTTCGATCTGGCGGTCCAGGCAGTTGTACGATGCGTTGATCAGCCCGTCCTCGAACCACGTGTAGAACGGGGCACGGGTCTCGTCGAGGACTTTGGTGAACGGTTTGTGCCAGGCCAGGTTCTCGCGCGCCTGACGCGCCCAGAATCCCTCGTAATCCTTGTCGGCCTCGGCGCACAGCGCCTCATAGGCGGGCATGCCGGAGATCTTCGCGTTGGCGACCAGCGCCTGCGGCGGCGCGAAGACGCGCTGCTCCTGCAATACCGATTCGATTGCTGCCATGAGTTGTCCCCTCTTATGGATTTGCAAAAACGATTGCAATCAAGCCAAAACAAATCGCTAACGTGACATTAAGACGAGCGACTTACTAACGCCTTACACTGGTGCACGCGCCGCGCGCGCCTCACGTGCGGGACTCGCGCGAAACGCCTCGCCGCCGTGCCGCAGAGTGTGGCGTATTCGCTACAATCCTACCCGCATCCCCTCTGTCCCGCCACCCCGGACTGCCCCGGAGCGCCCGTGAATTCGACATCTTCACCCCCCTCGTCCCTGCCCGACGCGAACGCCGCCCCCGCGTCCTCGCGCGCCGAGCGCCTGTTCGCGCGCTTCCCGAGTTTCGCGCTCGCGCTTGCCATGACGATCGTCGGCACGAACGTCGGCATCGGCAAGACGATGGTCGCCGTCATGCCCGTGGCCGCCTTCGCGCTGTGGCGCTTCGTCATTGCCGTGATCGCGCTCTCGCCGCGCTACCGGCCCTCGGCAATGCGTCGCGTCACGCGCACGCAGTGGCTGCACCTGTTCGTGCAGACGTTCTTCGGTACGTTCCTCTTCACGCTGCTCATGCTCTCGGGCGTGCGCATGACGACGGCCACCGCCGCCGGCGTCATCACCGCCACACTGCCCGCCTGCGTGGCGCTGCTCTCGTGGGCCGTGCTGCGCGAGCCTCCGTCGCGACGCGCGCTCGCGAGCGTCGCGCTGGCCATCGCCGGCGTGGCGCTGCTCAACGTCTCGCGCGGCGACAGCCACGGCGCCGGCGACACGGCCGACGCGGGCACCGCCTGGCTCGGCAACGCGCTCGTACTGGGCGCCGTCGCGTGTGAGGCGATCTACGTGATCGCCTCGAAGCGCCTCGCGGCCGAACTGCCGGCCATCGACATCTGCGCCTACACGCACCTGCTCGGCGGCGCGATGATGCTGCCGTTCGGCATTGCCGGATTGATGGCGGTCGACTACGCGGCGCTCACACCCGGGCACTGGGCGCTCGTCGTCTGGTACGGGCTCGCCGCGAGCGTCTTCTCGTTCTTTCTGTGGATGCGCGGCATTCGCCACGTGAGCGCCCAGCTCGCCGGCGTCTTCACGGCCATGGTGCCGGTCGCCGCGACCGCCTATGGGGTGATCTTCCTGGGCGAGCGGCTCACCGTGGCGCAGGGCGCCGCCCTCGCGCTGACGATTGCCGGCATCGTCCTCGCCGCGTTGCCCCCCGCCGGCGCGTGCAAGACCGGCAACACGCGCAACGCGCTATTGCACGGCCGGGACGGAACGGAACACGGCCCTGGCGGCAAGACGTTGTAAAATGCCGGCCATGCCGGGCACACCGGATCTTGCCGCCCGGAATCCGGGACGCCGGGCGATGCCCCGCGCCATATCGGGTTGGCGTCCGGTCAGTGTTCGGCCGGTATCCGGTTTGCGCGATCTTCGCGTCGCGTTCGTGCATTGAGAGTTTGTGGATTGATAACTACGGCCTGCGGCTTCGGGCGCAGGCTTTTGCCCCCCAACAAGATAGCCATGTCGACTTCCGGTCGTCCGTCTGCCGCGCCGATGCGCCCCCTGCCCCGCGTCATCTTCTTTAGCCGCTGGCTGCAATTGCCGCTCTATCTGGGCCTGATCGCCGCCCAGGGCGTCTACGTCTACAAGTTCCTCGTCGAGCTGTATCACCTGGTCACGCACGCCACGACGTTCGACGAGACGCAGATCATGCTCGTCGTGCTCGGCCTCATCGACGTGGTGATGATCTCGAACCTGCTCATCATGGTCATCATCGGCGGCTATGAGACGTTCGTCTCGCGCCTGGGCGTAGAGGGCCATCCCGACGAGCCGGAGTGGCTCGATCACGTAAACGCCGGCGTGCTCAAGGTGAAGCTGTCGATGGCGCTCATCAGCATCTCGTCGATTCATCTGCTCAAGACGTTCATCGACGCGGCCCAGCAAACGCCGCACACGATCATGTGGCAAGTGATCATTCACTGCGCCTTCCTGCTTTCCGCCGTCGTCATGGCCGTGGTCAACAAGATGACCAACGACAGCCATGCGCCGGCGTATGCCAGCCCCCAAGTCATTACAAACACCAGTCCCCACTAAGTCGAGAGCCGTTTCATGTCTACCGTCATTAAAGAAGACGACGTCATCCAGAGCGTCGCCGGCGCCCTGCAGTACATCAGCTACTACCATCCGGACGATTACATCCAGGCCCTGGGCCGCGCCTACGAGGCCGAGCAAAGCCCGGCGGCCAAGGACGCCATCGCGCAGATCCTGACCAACAGCCGCATGTGCGCCGAAGGCCGCCGCCCGCTGTGCCAGGACACCGGTATCGTGACCGTATTCGTGAAGGTCGGCATGAACGTGCGCTGGGACGCCAAGCGCAGCCTCACCGACATGATCAACGAAGGCGTGCGCCAGGCCTACATGCACCCGGACAACGTGCTGCGCGCCTCGATCGTGGCGCCGCCCGAGGCCGGCCGCAAGAACACGAAGGACAACACCCCGGCCGTCATCCACTACGAAATCGTGGAAGGCGACAAGGTCGACATCACGGTCGCGGCCAAGGGCGGCGGCTCGGAGAACAAGTCGAAGTTCGTGATGCTCAACCCCTCCGACTCGATCGTCGACTGGGTCGTGAAGACCGTGCCGACGATGGGCGCCGGCTGGTGCCCGCCGGGCATGCTCGGCATCGGTATCGGCGGCACCGCGGAAAAGGCGATGGTCCTCGCCAAGGAATCGCTCATGGAGCCGATCGACATCCATGACGTGATCAAGCGCGGCCCGCAGAACTGGAACGAAGAACTGCGTATCGAGCTGTTCGAGAAGGTCAACGCGCTGGGCATCGGCGCGCAGGGCCTGGGCGGCCTGGCTACCGTGCTCGACGTGAAGATTCTCGACTATCCGACGCACGCGGCCTCCAAGCCGGTCGCGATGATCCCGAACTGCGCGGCCACGCGTCACGCTCACTTCACGCTCGACGGCTCGGGCCCGTCGTTCCTGGCCGCGCCCTCGCTCGACGCCTGGCCGAACGTGCACTGGGCGCCGAACACCGAGACGAGCAAGCGCGTCGATCTCGACGCGCTCACGCCGGAAGAAGTCGCCAGTTGGAAGCCGGGTCAGACGCTGCTGCTCTCGGGCAAGATGCTCACCGGTCGCGACGCCGCGCACAAGCGCATCGCGGACATGATCGCCAAGGGCGAACCGCTGCCGGTCGACTTCAAGGGCCGCGCGATTTATTACGTCGGCCCGGTCGATCCGGTGCGCGACGAAGTCGTCGGCCCGGCCGGCCCGACCACGTCCACGCGCATGGACAAGTTCACCGACATGATGCTCTCGAAGACGGGCCTTACCGTCATGATCGGCAAGTCCGAGCGTGGCCCGGCCGCGATCGAAGCCATCAAGAAGCACAAGGCTGCGTACCTGATGGCCGTGGGCGGCGCCGCTTACCTCGTCTCGAAGGCGATTCGCGCCGCGCGCGTGCTGGCGTTCGAAGACCTTGGCATGGAAGCGATCTACGAGTTCGACGTCAAGGACATGCCGGTAACAGTGGCCGTCGATTCGACCGGCGTGTCGGTGCACCAGACCGGTCCGAAGGAATGGCAGGCCAGGATCGGCAAGATTCCGGTCGCCGCGGAGTAATTCGCGCGCCGGTTCATTTGCGCGATACCGGCGCCCGCCCGATGGCGCCGCGGCGGGTCATCGTTGCGGCACGCGCCGCGCCGCAACGCCCCGCCCGCTATGGAAAGCCCGGCAACGTCCGGGCTTTTTTTCGTCCGCACGGCGGGGGCATGATCGCGAATGGATCGCGTTACCATTCGCACCTCGGTTCACGAAAAGCCTTGCATGGCTTGGCTTTCCGGGATTTTCCAGCTACATTTCAACCGCTTGCAAACTGCTTAAACAGGGATCCGAAATGAAAGGCGACAAGAAAGTCCTCGAACTCCTCAACGCGCAGCTCACCAACGAGCTCACGGCGATCAACCAGTACTTTCTGCACGCCCGCATGTACAACCACTGGGGCCTCAACAAGCTCGGCAAACACGAGTACGACGAGTCCATCGGTGAGATGAAGCACGCCGACAAGCTGATCGAGCGCATTTTCATGCTCGACGGCCTGCCGAACCTGCAAGACCTCCACAAGCTGCTCATCGGCGAGAACACCGAGGAAATCCTGCAGTGCGACCTGAAGCTCGAATACCTGTCGCAGAAGACCTGCAAGGAAGGCGTGGCGCACTGCGAAAGCGTGAAGGACTTCGTCTCGCGTGAAATCTTCAATGAGATCCTGCACGACACCGAAGAACACATCGACTGGCTGGAAACGCAGATCGAGCTCATCGGCAAGGTCGGTCTGCAGAACTACCAGCAGTCGGGCATGGCGTCGTTCGAAGACTAAGCCCGTCCCACCTGACAACGCATATCACAGGCGCAGCGCCGGCCTCGTCTCGATGAATCGGCCGGCACGGTTTGCGCTAGAATTCCGGGGCCGGCATTTGCCGGCCCTTTTTCATTCGCCATGCCCTCCAACGCGCCGATTGGCGTCTTCGATTCCGGCCTCGGCGGCCTGTCGGTCCTGCAGGCCATCCGCGCCCTGCTCCCTCACGAGTCGCTGCGCTACGTCGCCGACTCGCGCTTCGCTCCCTACGGAGAGCGCTCGGACACGTTCATCGAACAGCGCAGCGTCGCCATCGGTCGATGGCTGCGCGAGCACGGCGCCAAGGCGCTCGTCGTCGCGTGCAACACGGCCACGGCGCATGGCGTGGCGGCACTTCGCGCCGATGCACCGTGGCCCGTCGTGGGCGTCGAGCCGGGCATCAAGCCAGCCGCGGCCGCCTCCCGCAGCGGCGTGATCGGCGTGCTCGCGACCGCGGCAACCCTGCGCAGCGCGCGCTTCGCCGACCTGCTCGCACGTCACACGGCGCAAGGACAGCGCTTCCTCTGCCAGCCGGGCATCGGGCTGGTCGATCGCATCGAAGCGGGCGACGTCGATTCGCCGCAAGTGATGGCACTGCTCGAGCGGTACGTGGCGCCGATGGTGGCGCAAGGCGCCGACACGCTGGTGCTCGGCTGCACGCATTACCCCTTCCTGATTCCTGCGATCGAACGGCGTTTCGGCACGGCGCTCACGCTCGTCGACACGGGCGCGGCCATCGCCCGCCAGCTCCGGCGCCGGCTCCAGGAGGAAGACCTCGAAGCTCCCGGCGCATGCGCGTCGGCCGGGCAGGCTCCCGCGCGCGGCGACCTGCGCCTCTTCACCACGGCCAACGCCCAGGCGCTGCAAACGATGGCCGATCGCCTGCTCCCCGACTCCGCGCATGTCCAAACGGTGGAGATCGCTTCGGAACGCCCGTCGGTGCTCGACCTGCCGCCAAACCTTCCCATCATTTCGGCCTGAACGACGTCTCTTACTGCGCCATCACGGCTGCGCATACCCGTCCGGTTGCCGTCGAGCGCGGCAACGGTATATCCCTGAGCGGACCATGGGATAGGTCGATGACGCTTGCAAAACGTCCGCACTTAAATAATAATTATTCTCATTAGTGTTACATTTTGACGTTTTCACCATGATCGTCTGCGTCTGCAAATCCGTCTCCGAGCGCCAGATCAAGGCCTGTCTCGACGCCGGCGCCACCACCATGGAAGATCTCCAGATCGACCTCGGCGTGGCCCTGTGCTGCGGCAAGTGCGGTCCCTACGTTCAGGAAATGGTCTCGGGCGCCACGCCGTGCTGCGGCCGCTCGTGCGGCGGTTGCTGCCAGTCGGCCCAGGCGGAAACCCCGGCGGCCGAAGTCGTCAGGCGCGAACTCGCGCTGGCTGCCTGAGCACCGCCCGAAGCGCGCCGGGACTGTCCCGCGCCGCCGGTTGCCGGGCATCATCGATGAGTTTCGCCGTGACGACGCTTCGCGGCGAGAACGGAGCCAGCCATGCGCCAGCCAGCGATTCGTCACCTCCGGAGGTGCCAGATGGAACTCCTGATTGGCTTTGTCTCGACGTTATGTTTGTCGTTTTTCCTGTTTCGAAGGTGAGCCGCAGTCCGGTCTTTGACTCACCGTGTTAGCCGACCGCGCCCCTGGCGCGGTTTTCCTTTGATCGCACGCCCGGCCTATCCGAACCCCGAGGTTCCGCGCACCGCGCTTTACTCACCGTTCATCGCCGCAATCGCAACTAGCGTACTCTTGCCGTTACCATGTCGACTGTGCTTTCCACCGGCCTCGCGAACGTGCCGAGCCGCGATCCCTTAACGTCGCCGCGCGCGATCGCGGTGGCGGCGGCGATCGTGGTCGTTCACCTCGCCGCCCTGATCGGCTTGTCGCATCTGCGCAACGAGCCCGAACAGGCGACGATTGTGCCGACGGTCTTTTCCGCCACCATCATCCCGCCGCAGCCGAAGCCGGCGCCCGTGCAGCCCGCGCCGCCCAAGCCCGCCCCCGAGCCGCCGAAGCCGAAGGTTGCGCCGCCGCCGAAGCCGCGCGTTCAGCCCGACAACGCGATCACGCAGAAGGCCGAACCCGTGGCACCGCCGCAGCAGACGGCCGAGCCCGTGAAGGACACCGCGCCGCCAGCCCCGCCGGCGCCGCCCGCGCCCACACCGGCGGCCGCACCGCCGGGACGCGTGGAAGGCATCAAGGTGGAGTGCCCGGACCCGCCGCTCGTCTACCCGTCGCAGTCGCGTCGCCTGGGCGAGGAAGGCGTGGCCACGGTGCGCGTGGTCATCGGTACGAATGGCCGGGTGACGAGCGCCGAAATCACCAAGTCGAGCGGTTTTCCCCGACTGGACAAGGCCGCCGTCGAATCGGCCTACAAGATGCGCTGCGCGCCCCCGATGAAAGATGGTCGCAATGTGGAGACCACCGCGACCAAACCCTTCGGATTCACCCTGAACAACTAACGTAACGATTCACGAACTGGATCTCCAGAGGAACGCAAAATGCAAGAGTATGGTTTGAGCCACGTCTGGGCGCAGGGCGATTTCGTCACACGCGCCATCGCGATCGTGTTGCTGGTGATGTCGGTGCTGTCGTGGACGGTGATCATCATCAAGGGCACGCAAGTCTTCCGCCTGAGCCGCCTCACGCGCTCCGCCGAGCCCGACTTCTGGCACTCGGAAAACTTCTCCGCCGGTCTGCAGAAGCTGGGCGAATCGGGTCAGAACAACCCGTTCCTCGCGCTGGCACTCGCCGGCCAGGACGCCGCCGAGCACCACCGCCAGAGCCAGCCGCATCTGCACGACAAGATGGACGTGAGCGACTGGATCACGCGCGCGCTGAAGAACTCGGTGGACGACACGGTCTCGCGCCTGCAAAGCGGCCTGGCCATGCTCGCCTCGATCGGTTCGACCTCGCCGTTCGTGGGCCTGTTCGGCACGGTGTGGGGCATCTATCACGCGCTGCTGGCCATTGGGGCCTCGGGCCAGACGACCATCGACAAGGTGGCCGGCCCCGTGGGCGAAGCGCTCATCATGACGGCCTTCGGCCTGTTCGTCGCCATCCCGGCCGTGCTCGGCTACAACGCGCTCACGCGCGCCAACAAGGGCATCGTCTCGAAGCTCAACCGCTTCGCGCACAGCCTGCACGCCTACTTCCTGACCGGCGCCAGCCTGCATTCGACGCAGTTCGCAAGCAACGTCACGCCGGTGCGCAAGTCCACCTCGGCCAGCGCCAGCTAAGCCGCGGAACGAAACAAGGAGTTCGCTATGGCCATGGGTTCCTACTCCAGCGACGAGAGCGGCGATGACGGCATGATGAGCGAGATCAACATGACGCCGCTCGTCGACGTCATGCTGGTTCTGCTGATCATCTTCATCGTGACGCTGCCGGTGCTCAACCACTCGGTCAAGCTCGACCTGCCGCAAGCAAGCAGTCAGCCCGAAGACACCAAGCCGGCCAAGGTCGACGTGTCGATCCAGGCCGACGGCACGGTCTTCTGGGACAAGCAGCCAGTCGACGAAGCCGCGCTCAAGGCGCGTCTCGCACAGGCTGCCGGCGCGACGCCGCAGCCGGAACTGCATCTGTTCGCCGACAAGAACGTGCGTTACGAGAGCGTCGCGAAGGTGCTCGCCGACGCGCAGACCGCCGGCGTCACCAAGCTCGGCTTCCTCACCGAGCCCGAGACGAAGTAAGCGGCCCGGCGCCGGCCACGGCCGCCCGCCGGACCTGCCACAGCACGGACAGCACGTCCGGGAAAAGCGCGGTGCCGGCCACCGCGCTTTTTTTCGTCCGGACGATCCACGATCCGTCCTGCGAACGCCCATTGCGCCGGCATTGTTCCACTCAGGTAACAATCCTTCCCCGCTTGCGGACTACTCCTCGTGCCGTGCGCCCCGATATAGTGAGGACATGACACCGGACATGCGGGCGCCGCCGACGCCCCGGTCCCCACAGGAGATATGCCTCATGAGCACCCCCCACGCCCGCCCGGTCGCCCGTGTATTCACCGCCGCGCAAACGCAGGAAGGCGCCGGCTTCCACGTGAATCGCCCCTTCCCGACGCGCATGCTGATGGACTTCGATCCGTTCCTGCTGCTCGACGAAATGGGCCCGATGCAAGTCGCGCCCGGCAACGCCAAGGGCGCCCCCGACCACCCGCACCGCGGCTTCGAGACCGTGACGTATCTGCTCGCGGGCGAGATGGAACATCGCGACTCACAGGGCCACGCCGGCAAGCTCACGCCGGGCGACGTGCAATGGATGACGGCCGGCGCGGGCGTGATTCACTCGGAGATGCCGTCGCAGGCGTTTCAGGCGCGCGGTGGCGAGATGCATGGCTTCCAGCTGTGGGTGAACCTGCCGAGCGTCGACAAGATGATGACGCCGCGCTACCAGGAACTGCCCGCGGCGCGCATTCCGAGCGCATCGAGCGAAGACGGCAAGGTCAGCGTGCGCGTGATTGCCGGTGAGGCCCTGGGCACGCACGCGGCGATCGAGACGCGCACGCCGATCCTCTATCAGCACTTCACGCTCGAGCCGCAGGCGCTGCTCGACCATGCGGTGCCGGCCGATTTCAACGTGTTTGCCTACGTAATCGACGGTGAAGGACGTTTCGGTCCTGAGACGACGTCCGCGAAAGCGCACCAGATGGTCATCTTCGGCAACGATGGCCAAAGCGTGACCGTGCGCAACGACAGCGACACATCGATGTCGTTTCTGCTGATCGGCGGCAAGCCGATCGGTGAACCGGTGGCGCGTTACGGTCCGTTCGTCATGAACACGGAAAGCGAGATCCGTCAGGCGATTCTCGACTTTCAGGCCGGACGCATGGGGCGAATTCCCGCCACCGGTCCGAACGCCTGACGAGCGACGGGCGCCCGCCCCGTATCACGCGTACCGAGCGAGTCAAATTGGGTCACAATGGCACCTGAAGTGCGTTGTGACCCAGTCTTTTTCTAGGTCGGCCGTCTTCGTCATTCCACACAGGAGTCGTCATGGCAGCAGAAGCCACTGTTACCGCCCATCTGGGCGCCGCCGGATACACCACGCATCTCACGGACGGCAAGCATGAATGGATTGCCGACGAACCGGTGTCGCTCGGCGGTGCCGATCTCGCCCCCGCACCGGCGGCCCTGTTGCTGTCGAGCCTCGGCGCGTGCACGTCGATCACGCTGCAGATGTATGCACGGCGCAAGGAGTGGCCGCTAGAGAACGTAAAGGTCACGCTCGAGATGAATCCCGGCGGCAAACCGCCTGCGGGCGCAACGCAGATCACGCGCCGCATCGAGCTGGCAGGCGATCTGTCGGAAGCACAGCGGCAGCGCCTCTTGGAAATCGCCAACGCATGCCCAATTCACAAGGTGCTGTCGGGCACCATTGCCATCGACAGCGCATTGGCAGAGTGACATTCGATGCCCGCCCGCGCGTGGCGACATGGCGCGGGCCGCCATCGGCGGCCGACAGCCGGAGTCGACAGGAAAAGGAAAGGAAAAGGAAACCGTCTTGCAGTACGAACATCTGATCGAGGTCAACGACCTCCTGAATCCGCTGGCTTTTGCACTGTCGCGCGAACAACTGTGGCGCGGTCTCGTGCTGCGCGCCGAACAGCCGGAGACTTTCGTGCTCGGGCTCGACAAATGCATCGTGCATGAGCGCACGGACGACACGCTCACCCGCGAGCTGCGTTTCGGGCAAACCGTCGTGCACGACCGGGTCGTATTCGAAGCGCAGCAGTGCGTGCGCTACGAGACGGCCGCGACCGAGGAGCACGCGGGCGGCACCCTCACCATGCGTATCGAAGAACCGACGCCGACCCATTATTTCGTGCGATTCACGTACAGCACGACCCTGCCGGAAGACGCCGCGACCGCCGATACGCGCTACAGCGAGTTCGTGAAATCCGCCTACCGCGAAGCGGACATCGACACCGTTGCGCAGATCCGAGCCCTCGCCGAACAAGGCGCGCTCGACTGATACGCCGGTCGCGAGGTACAGGCCTGGGCTGTCCCGCGACCCGTCGTTTAGCCAGAAGCTATGCGACGCACTCGCGTTATAGCCAAATTCAAATACAAATGGGAATGATTCTCATTTAATATTCATCTCACAGTCAGCCACACGGATGAGCGAGATGACCGCAAGCCACACCACTGCCCGCCAGACCCCGCCCGCAACTGCACCGCGCCGCACGCTGTCGGTGCCGCGCACGCCGGCGGCGAGCACGGCGGCAGCCAAGCCGGCCGCTCACGCCACGGGCCGTGTCCTGACCAGCGATCATCTGCTGCAAGGCACGCAGTGCGTGAACATCCTGCACAACGGACAGACGTATCAGCTGCGCGCCACGCGTTACGGCAAGTTGATCCTGACGAAGTAAGACACCGAATTTTGACGACGGCACGGCCCCGACCGCGCCGCCGTCTTCACCGAGTTTTGTGGGGACCACCTCGCCCAAGAGGTGTTTGGCAGTAGCCAGCGAACGCAACGCGATCCCATGTAGTTACGGCAAGCCCCTCTCTACCTGCGTTGCGCGCCAGCCAAGCCGCTTTTTTGTCCAGCCACAAGGATTTCATTGATGTTCTCCTCGTGGTCCAGCCTGCCAAGCCTCAGGTTGCGACCATCCGGCCTGACAAGCCTTTGACCCGTCCCGCAAGGACGGGTTTTTCTTTGGGGCTCGCCCGAGCTCAGGCGCCGGTGACGGCGGCGATGCCCGCGCGCGCGATTTGCGCGTCCTGCGTGGACTTCACGCCCGACACGCCGACGGCGCCGATCACGTTGCCATCGACGATGATCGGCACGCCGCCCTCGAGCATGGCCGTGTTGGGCGCGCTGAGGAATGCAAAACGGCCGCCATTGATCATCTCTTCGAACGCCCCGCTCTCGCGACGCCCCACGGCCGAGGTCTGCGCCTTGCCCAGCGACATCATGGCCGTGCTGGGCGCTGCGCCGTCCATGCGGTGCAGCGACAACGCGTGGCCGCCGTCATCCACGATGGTGATGCACACATTCCAGCCGTTCGCCGTGGCTTCGGCCACGGCGGCGGCGTTGATCTTCTGCACGTCTTCTGCGGTCAGGACAGCTTTCGTCTTCATACGTCTCTCTCGTGTTTCCAGGGTTGCAAAATGGCAAGCTCGCGGCGCCGCGAAGCTCGCCTCGGCATACGCGCCTGTGATGCCGGGCTTGACGACATCGGTAAGGCCGCGTGCGAATCAATGCCCTACGGCCAGCGCCATCCACTCGCGCATGGCGCGGCGCGTGTCGCGCAGGCCGTCGATGGTGGGCCACCAGCCCGGAATCGCCTCCGGGTCGAGCGCGGCGGCGTTGCAGCACGGCGCGGGTACCACCGTGAGTCCGGCACGCTCGAACTGATCGCGAGCACGGCGCATATGCCAGGCGCTCGTGACCAGATAGATGCGCGTGACGCCGACGTTGGCCAGCATGCGCGCACTGAAAATGGCGTTTTGCGCCGTATTGAGCGATTGGCCCTCGGTCCAGCGGACCGGTGTGCCGAATTCTTCCGCGGCGACCCGCGCCATCGATCGCGCCTCAACCGGCTTGCCCGACGGGCTGCCGCCCGAGACCAGCACCGGCAGCGCCGCGTGGCGCGCCAAAAACAAGCCATAGCGCAGACGGGCGAGCGTTATGTCGCTGAGATCATATCCCGTGTCACGCCCGTCGCCTCCCCCCCGCCCGAACTCGGGGCTGCCGACGCTCATGCCGCCGCCGAGAATGACGACGGCCTGCGGCAGCTTCGCGGTTGCCGTCGCAGCGGCGGGCGCGGCGGGCGTGGACGATGTACCCGGGCTGTCGGGGCTGCCGGGGCTGCCGGGGCTGCCGGGGCTGTGGAGGCCGCCGGAGGCGCCGGAAGTCGCGGGCAAGCCCCGGGCGGCCTCGAGCGCGCGGATGTCGACCCGGGTTCCGACTTCGAGCGGGCGCGAGATCTGTCGCGCGAACCATGGCGAGGCCTGCAGCCACAAGCCGAGTGCGGCCAGCAAGGCCAGCGTCTTGCCGACACGCGCCCAGCGCTGCCCGCACACGAGCGCAAGCCCTGCGAGCACCAGCACGTTGACCGGCGGCAGGAACACGCTGACGATGAGATTTCGGATGAGCCAATCGATAGGCATCCGGCGAGTGTACTGGACTGCACCGCCGAGTGCATCCTTTCTCTATGACGTTCCCCGCCCGATAGCGCGCGATGCACGTTGCGCAGGCTGCGTCGCCGCCAGGGGCCAACGAAAACGGAAAACGCCCATGCAGGGCATGGGCGTGTGAGAGGCGCGCCCGCCCCGGCGGACGCGGGCGAGACGGCTCGGCTGACTCACGCGAGCAGGCTGCGCAGCATCCACGCGTTCTTTTCGTGGATCTGCATGCGCTGCGTGAGCAGGTCGGAGCTTGGCTCGTCGGAGGCCGCCTCGACCGTGGGGAAGATGCCGCGCGCGGTGCGCGTCACCGCCTCCTGACCTTCGACGAGTTGCCGGATCATCTCCTCGGCCGGTGGCACGCCCTCAGCCTCGGGAATCGAGGAGAGCTTCGCGAATTCCTTGTACGTGCCGGGTGCCGGATAACCCAGCGCGCGGATGCGCTCCGCGATCTGGTCGACCGCCTGCGCGAGTTCGTTGTACTGCGCTTCGAACATCAGATGCAGCGTGTTGAACATCGGCCCGGTCACGTTCCAGTGGAAGTTGTGGGTCTTCAGATACAGCGTGTAAGTATCGGCGAGCAGATGGCTCAAACCGTCGACAATGCGCTTGCGGTCCTTGTCGCTGATGCCGATATTCACGCTGGCCACGTTGTTCTTCTTTGCCATAGTCACTCCATTTGCTGTGTGGCTCGCTGCGCCGCCGCTGCCTTGCCGCGAGCGCACCGAATTGAAAATGTCGCCGTCGGAACCGTGTTTCATTGCGGCGTCGACGGCCGGTACGAGTACGAGAATCGCGTGGCGATCGCCGCACCTGCGTATCCGATGGGGCAAATCGCACGAGGTTCCGTGCCGCTCGATCTCGGTACTTTCCTCATGACGTGCGCACCCGCGTTCCGGTTACACTGCGCCCATGCCTGCCGACCCTGCCCGCCACCCGCCGATGTCCGGCCCGCCTTGCGGCGCGTCGCGCGTGACCGATGTCACGAGCGGCGCCCCCGCCGCAGCGCTCCCGCGCCAATTGCTCGTGACGCCCGACGTCACCTCCCGCGCGCAGATCGCCGCGTTTGCCTCGCAGCTCGCGCAGGCGCTGGCGCGCGGCATCCGGCTCGTGCAACTGCGCAACCGCTCGCTCGACGCCGACGGCTATCGCGCACTGGCCGAGAGCGCGCTGGCGCTCACGCACGCGGCCGGCGCGCAGCTCCTGCTGAACCCGCCGCACGAGGTGGCGGATCTCTGGCTCGATGCGCTCGGTGCGCCCGGCGGGGCGCACGCCGGCACCGTTCCCCAGGCCGACGGCTGGCACCTCACCAGCGCCCGCCTGATGGCTTCGCGCGAGCGGCCTGCCGGCTGGAAGCGGGTGAGCGCCGCCTGTCACGACGCCGCGCAGCTCGCGCAGGCCGCGCATCTGGGACTCGACTTCGTGACGCTGTCCCCGGTGTTGGCCACGGCCACGCATCCGGACGCCGCGCCCCTTGGCTGGGCAGCGTTCAGCGCGCTGGCCGCGCGCACGCCATTGCCCGTGTTCGCGCTTGGCGGCATGCGCGCCGACATGCTCGCCAGCGCGCGTAACGCCGGAGCCCATGGGATCGCCGCGATCCGTGCTTTCTGGCCCGCGGCCTGAAGCGCGCGCGGCCATACGGCCCCTTGCGCGTGCCCACGGGCACGCCCGTCAAGCGGCCCGCGCGAGATGGCGGGTTGCCGATACCTCGCCGTCTCGCGAGCCGCTCGGCGCACTACCCGTGCACTGCCCGCGCACTACCCATGCACTACGCGGTGCACTAAGCCATGTACTGCGCGCCATGCACTAAGCCGCCAACGCCTTGCGCGCCGCGATCACCCCCGCCGCGTAAGCCGGATCGATCTTCGCGAAATGATCGATCTGGCGCTGCACCACGTCGTCCGGCACGCCGTTCATCGACGCCGCGATGTTGCCGAACAGACGCGCTTTCTGCCCTTCGTCGAACAGATTGAACAACGCGCGCGGCTGCGAGTAGTCGTCGGCGTCCTCGCGATGATCGAAGCGGTCCGCCACACCTCCCAGGCCCAACGGCGGCTCGCGAAACTCCGGCTGCTCGGCAAACGCGCCGTAGCGGTTCGGCTCGTAGTTCGGTGCGCTGCCGAGATTGCCGTCGACACGCATTGCGCCGTCGCGATGGAAGCTGTGGTGGAACGGGCACTTCGGCGCGTTCACCGGAATCGCGCTGTGGTTCACACCGAGGCGATAACGCTGCGTGTCGCCGTAAGAGAACAGGCGCCCCTGCAGCATACGGTCCGGTGAGAAGCCGATGCCCGGCACGACGTTGGCCGGATTGAACGCCGCCTGCTCGACTTCCGCGAAGTAGTTCTCGGGGTTGCGATTGAGCTCCAGCACGCCCACATCGATCAACGGATAGTCCGCGTGCGGCCACACCTTCGTGAGATCGAACGGATTGATATGGTACGTCGCGGCCTCAGCCTCGGGCATGACCTGCACCTGCATGCGCCAGCGCGGGAAGTTGCCCGCCTCGATGGCGTCGAACAGATCGCGTTGCGCGCTCTCCCGATCGTGGGCGACGACTTGTGCCGCCTGCTCGTTGGTCAGGTTCTCCACGCCCTGCATCGACTTGAAGTGAAACTTCACCCAGAAGCGTTCGTTCGCGGCGTTGACGAAACTGAACGTGTGCGAGCCGAAACCGTGTTGCTGGCGATAGTTCGCCGGCAAGCCGCGATCACTCATGAGGATCGTCACCTGATGCAGCGACTCGGGATGCCGCGACCAGAAGTCCCACACTGCCGTCGGGTTGCGGAGGTTGGTCTTGGGGTCGCGCTTTTGCGTATGGATGAAGTCGGGAAACTTGAGCGGATCGCGCACGAAGAACACGGGCGTGTTGTTGCCCACCAGGTCCCAGTTGCCCTCATCCGTATAGAACTTGATGGCAAAGCCGCGCACGTCGCGCTCGGCGTCGGCGGCGCCGCGCTCGCCGGCCACCGTCGAGAAGCGCAGGAACACCGGCGTTTCCTTGCCGATCGCCTCGAACACGCGGGCGCGGCTGTACTTCGTGATGTCGTGGGTGATGGTCAGCTTGCCGTAGGCGCCCGAGCCCTTGGCGTGCACGCGGCGCTCGGGGATTACTTCGCGATCGAAGTGCGCGAGTTTCTCGAGGAACCACACGTCCTGGAGCAGCGCGGGACCGCGCGGGCCGGCCGTCATCGTGTTCTGGTTGTCGGGCACCGGTGCGCCGGCGGCGGTCGTGAGTTTCTTCGTATCGGACATGTGACGCTCTCCTGTTTGCTGATCGGTGGGTCGACGGCCATCGAAGGCTATCGACGGGAGTCAAAGGAAGGGAAGGAAGCCGGCGGGCTTAGGCGCCCGTCAGGGCGCAGTCAGGGCGCAGTCAGGGCGCAGTCAGGGTGTAGTCAGGGCGAAGTCGGCAAGCAAGCGTTCCAGCGTGGTCTCGATGTCGTGCAAATAGGCCTTCAAGTCGGTCATTCGGGCACCTCGAATGCGTCGCGTGCTATGGAGGCCATGGCCGTTGTCCCGCCATGGTCGTTCGCAGCGTCTGATGCCCACCGCCTGAAGGGCCGGCTGTCAAACGCATGGAACGATATTAATTATATTTATTGAATCAGTCGAATTGATCGTTTTTATATATTCGATAGCGAGACGCAATACGTGCCCGGCGAAGGGTTGACGTAACGGCGGGCGAGACGTGCCACCGCCCGTGCAGAGCGATGGGAACGGTGGAGGCGATCCCCCGCGCGCTGATGCGGCCGACGACAGGTGTGATGACTCAGACGCGCACGGGGGATACGGGGGATTACGACGGATTACGGGGGGATACGGGGGATACGGGGGATACGGGGGACAAGCGAATATGGCGGGGGCGGAATGCCCCCGCCGGGGGACGCCTCAGTTGGACGTCGCGGGCAGATCGAGCGGAATCACGCCCGGCAGGTCGCACCGCGCGATGGCCTGCGCCACGGCGTCGATGGCCGGCAAACGTGTGAAGCTCTTGCGCCAGGCCAGCACCACGCGACGGTCGGGCACCGGCGCCGAGAACGGCACGTAACGCAGCAGGCTGTCCGGCGCATGGGTCTGCGGCACCGACGTCTTCGGCAATACCGTGATGCCCACACCGCTCGCGACCATGTGGCGAATCGTCTCGAGCGAAGAGCCTTCGAACGTCTTCTGGATGCCGTCGGCGTTCTGCGAAAAGCGCATGAGTTCCGGGCAGACGCCCAGCACGTGATCGCGGAAGCAGTGGCCGCTGCCGAGCAGCAGCATCGTTTCCTGCTTCAGATCCCCGGCGTCGATCTGCGCGCGCTCGGCCCACGGGTGCGAGCGCGGCAGTGCGACAACGAACGGTTCGTCGTAGAGCGGGCGCACCATCAACCCGCTCTCGGGGAATGGCAACGCCATGATGGCCGCGTCGATCTCACCCTGCTTGAGCAACTCGATGAGCTTGAGCGTGTAGTTCTCCTGCAGCATGAGCGGCATTTGCGGCGTGGTCTCGATCATCTCCTTGACGAGCGCAGGCAGCAGATACGGCCCGATGGTGTAGATCACACCCAGGCGCAGCGGGCCGGCGAGCGGGTCGCGCCCCTGCTTGGCGATTTCCTTGATGGCGATGGTCTGCTCGAGCACGCGCTGCGCCTGTGCGACGATCTGCTCGCCGAGCGGCGTGACGCTCACTTCGGCGGCGCCGCGTTCGAAAATCTGAACATTGAGCTCGTCCTCGAGTTTCTTGATGGCCACCGAGAGCGTCGGCTGGCTGACGAAACAGGCTTCCGCCGCGCGACCGAAATGGCGCTCGCGCGCCACCGCCACGATGTACTTGAGTTCCGTGAGGGTCATGTCGTCCTAACCTGTGTCATTAATCGAATCACTGCGACCGATAGATTTTGTTTTTTATAGCACAATCGCGCGGCGATTGCCCGTTTTCGGAAGACGCGCGTGGCGTCTTCCCGGATCGCGGCCATCGCTTCGGCTGCGCCCTGCCCCGGCGGCGAACGCCGCTTCGCGCGGCCCGCACGCGCGGCGCCGGCAAAGCGACGGCATGCGCTCACGCCTTCAGATAGTCCTCTCGCGCGCCCAGCCAGCGCTCCAGATGCGCGGCGACTGCGGCGGGATGCGACTTGAGCAGCACCTCGGCCGCCTCCTGCGCGCCGGGAATGAGCCAGCCGTCCTCGTTGAGATCGACGAAGCGCAGCATGGCCGCGCCCGACTGCCGCGCGCCGAGAAACTCGCCCGGCCCGCGAATCTCGAGATCGCGCCGTGCGATGACGAAACCGTCGGTCGTCTCGCGCATCGTCTGCAGGCGCGCCTTCGCGCCCATCGACAGCGGCGACGCGTACATCAGCAGACAGACCGATTCGGCCGACCCGCGGCCGACGCGCCCGCGCAACTGGTGCAACTGCGCCAGCCCGAAACGCTCGGCGTGCTCGATCACCATCAACGACGCATTGGGCACATCCACGCCCACTTCGATCACCGTGGTCGCCACCAGCAGATGCGTGTCACCGCGCGTGAAGTCGTCCATCACGGCGGCCTTCTCCGCGGGCGTGAGGCGTCCATGCACGAGACCCACGCGCAGCTCCGGCAGCGCCGCGACCAGTTGCGCGTGCGTATCGACCGCCGTCTGCAGTTGCAGTGCCTCGCTTTCCTCGATGAGCGGACACACCCAGTACACCTGGCGCCCCGCGAGCGCCGCCGCGCGCACGCGGTCGATCACTTCGGGACGGCGCGTGTCGCTCACCAGCTTGGTGACGACCGGGCTGCGACCCGGCGGCAGTTCGTCGATCACGGACACGTCCAGATCGGCATAGTAGGTCATGGCGAGCGTGCGCGGAATCGGCGTGGCGCTCATCATCAACTGGTGCGGCATGGCGTTCTCGCCCATGCCCGCCGTCTGCATCTTGCTGCGCAGCGCGAGACGCTGCGCCACGCCGAAGCGATGCTGCTCGTCGACGACCGCCATGCCGAGCCGCGCAAAGGTCACGGTATCCTGAATGATGGCGTGCGTGCCAATGACCAGTTGCGCCTCGCCGCTGGCCACGCGCGCAAGCGCCTCGCGTTTTTCCCTGGCCTTCATGCTGCCCGCGAGCCAGGCCACCTCCACGCCGAGCGGGGTAAGCCACGCCGAGAGCTTGCGCAGATGCTGTTCGGCCAGGATTTCCGTGGGCGCCATGATCGCCGCCTGGTAGCCGGCGTCGATGGCCTGCGCGGCCGCGAGCGCGGCGATGATCGTCTTGCCGCTGCCCACGTCGCCCTGGAGCAGACGCTGCATCGGATGCGGCTGCGCCAGATCCGCCCGAATCTCCGCCCATACGCGTTGCTGCGCGCCGGTCAGGCGAAACGGCAGCGCCGCCTCGAAGCGCTCCAGCAGCCCGCCGGGCGCCCGGGTGCCGAGCGCGGGCGCCGCGAGACGCCGACGCGCCGCCTGCGCCCGCTTGAGCGACAACTGCTGCGCCAGCAATTCCTCGCACTTGATGCGCAGCCACGCCGGATGCGAGCGCTCGACGAGCGCCGTCTCCGATACGTTGGGCGGCGGGGCGTGCAACAGTCGCACGGCCTCGGCAAGCGCGGGCAGCGGATGATCCGGGCCGATGGTCCGCTGCAGCAACCCGGGCGGCAGCAACTCGGGCAGTGGCGTGCGCTCCATTGCGTTGTGGATCGCCTTGCGCAGGTACGCCTGCGACAGGCCGGCCACGCTGGGATAAACGGGGGTGAGCGATTCCGGCAGCGGCGCGGCGGCGTCCTGCACCACGCGATAGGCCGGATGCACCATCTCCAGCCCGAAGAAGCCGCCGCGCACTTCGCCACGCACCCGCACGCGCGTGCCGACGGCAAGCTGCTTTTGCTGGCTGCCGTAGAAATTCAGAAACCGCAGCACCAGTTCGTGCCCCTCGTCGGCGATGCGCACGACCCACTGCCGACGCGGCCGGTACGCCACTTCGCTCGACGTGACGACGCCCTCGACCTGCGCCGTCTCGCTCGGCAGCACCTCGCCGATCTTGCGCAGCGTGGTCTCGTCCTCGTAGCGCATCGGCAAATGCAGGATCAGGTCGATGTCGCGCTTCAGGCCAAGCTTGGCGAGCTTGTCGGCGCTGCCCGAGCCGGGCTTGGCTGCGCTCTTGCGCGTCGCTTGCTTCGTGGCTCCCACGAGATCGGCTGGCTCGTTCTCACGCGCGTTGGCGGGCATTGTGCGTTCGGTCATGCAGTCGCGGGTCGGGAGTTGTCCGTCCCGAAGCCTCGCCGTGCCGGCAGGCCTTCGGACGAACCAAGTAAAATGTCGGTCTTTGGGGCCCGCTCACCGTCATTCCGGGAAGTTCGACGGGAGCGCGTCCTGCCGGGCGCCCGGCGCCGCCGCGCCAGCCTTGCGGCCAAACACGTTCACGAACCCGGTACCCAGGTGAACAGACCCCGAGCATTGTAAACGCTGATGTATACCCTTTCCGATTTCGATTTCGACCTGCCGCCCGAGCTCATCGCGCAGACGGCGCTCGCCGAGCGCAGCGCCAGCCGTCTGCTCGAGGTGGACGGCAGCGTCACGCCGCCGCATCTCTATGACCGGCATTTCGCCGACCTGCCCGGCCTGCTCGCCCCCGGCGACCTGCTCGTGTTCAACGACACGCGAGTGATCAAGGCGCGCCTTTTCGGCCAGAAGGCGAGCGGCGGCAAGATCGAAGTGCTCGTCGAGCGCGTGGTGGACGAGCGCACCGCGCTCGCCCAGATCCGCGCGAGCAAGTCGCCCGCACCGGGCACCGTGCTGCGTCTGGCGGATGCGTTCGAAGTGACCGTCGGAGAGCGCGTCGAGCCGTTCTACACGCTGCACTTTCCGCACGACTGCTACACGCTGCTCGAGACATACGGCCGCCTGCCGCTGCCGCCCTACATCACCCACGACGCCGACGCCGCGGATGAGACGCGCTACCAGACCGTCTACGCGCGCAATCCGGGCGCGGTTGCCGCGCCGACGGCCGGGCTGCACTTCGACGAACCCCTCTTCGCCCGGCTCGACGCACTGGGCGTCGAGCGCGCCACACTGACGCTGCACGTGGGCGCCGGCACGTTCCAGCCGGTGCGCGTGGAGAACATCGGCGAGCACAGGATGCACTCGGAGTGGTACGACATCACGCCCTCACTCGTCGACGCCGTTGCCGCCACGCGCGCCCGTGGCGGACGTGTCATCGCGGTGGGCACCACGTCGATGCGGGCGCTGGAGTCCGGGGCCCAGGCAGCGCTGGCCGCCGGCGGCGCGCCCGGCTCGCTGCGCGCGGGCAGCGCCGAGACGGACATCTTCATCACGCCAGGCTACCGCTTCCTGCTCGTCGACCGTCTGATCACCAACTTCCACCTGCCCAAGTCGACGCTGCTCATGCTGGTCAGCGCGTTCTCGGGCATGGAGACGATTCGCGCCGCGTATCGCCACGCGATCGAACAGCGCTACCGCTTCTTCAGCTACGGCGACGCGATGATCCTCTCGCGCGAAGCGATTCACCACCCGGCGAAAGCCGTCGCCTGAACGGTCATCGCATATCCGGACGGGCCCCCGCGGGGCGCCGCGCGGGATTGCCGGGACTTCCCGGTACAATAGCGGCCTGGCCGCGCATGGGGCGCGGCCGCTCCTTTTGACGTCCCGCGCGGGCGCTGGCTTGTTTTGCCGGTGGTGCCGGGGCGCACGATACATGCTCAAGTTCGAACTCATCACCACCGACGGGCAGGCCCGCCGGGGGCGCGTCACGCTCAATCATGGCGTGGTCGAGACGCCCATCTTCATGCCCGTGGGCACCTACGGCTCGGTCAAGGCGATGTCGCCCGCCGAGCTCGTCGAGAACAACGCCCAGATCATCCTCGGCAACACCTTCCACCTGTGGCTGCGCCCGGGGCTCGAGACGATCGCCGCCCACGGCGGGCTGCATCGCTTCATGGGCTGGGACCGCCCGATCCTCACCGATTCGGGCGGCTTCCAGGTATTCAGCCTTGGGGAGTTGCGCAAAATCAGCGAAGAAGGCGTGAAGTTCGCGTCGCCCGTCAACGGCGATCGGCTCTTCCTGTCGCCGGAAATCTCGATGCAGATCCAGCGCGTGCTCAATTCGGACATCGTCATGCAATTCGACGAATGCACGCCCTACGAGATCGGCGGCCGTCCGGCCACGGAAATCGAGGCCGGCCAGTCGATGCGCATGTCGCTGCGCTGGGCCAGGCGCTCCATCGACGAATTCCACCGCCTGGAGAACCCGAATGCGCTGTTCGGCATCGTCCAGGGCGGCATGTACGAGCATTTGCGCGACGAATCGCTCGCAGGCCTCTCGGAGCTGGGCTTCCACGGGTATGCGATCGGCGGGCTGTCGGTCGGCGAGCCCAAGGAAGACATGATGCGCGTGCTCGAGCACGTGGCGCCGCGCCTGCCGGCCGACAAACCGCACTACCTGATGGGCGTGGGCACGCCGGAAGACCTGGTGGCGGGCGTGGCGGCCGGTGTCGACATGTTCGATTGCGTGATGCCCACGCGCAACGCCCGCAACGGCTGGCTGTTCACGCGTTTCGGCGATCTGAAGATCCGCAACGCATCGCACAAGAGCGATACCCGCGCGCTGGACGAAACTTGCGGCTGTTACACCTGTCGAAACTTCTCGCGCGCCTATCTGCACCACCTGCAGCGAGCCGGGGAGATTCTGGGCGCGCGGCTCAACACCATCCACAACCTGCATTACTATCTGACGCTGATGCAGGAAATCCGGGATGCCATCGAAGCACACCGTTTCGACGCGTTCGTCACCCGCTTCCGGGCCGATCGCGCGCGCGGCGTGCAATAACGGCCGGGGCCCGGACTGCGGGCGTCGACGACATGGATTCCTCCCGGGGAACGGGGTCGGGCGGTGGTAAAATGCCGGGCTTGGATCGTGCGTCCTCGCACCGAAACAACATGCCGCGCGCGACCGGGCAACCGGTCGCATGCGGCTTTTACTCGTCTTACACATAAGGAGAACCGAACGTGCTGATTTCCGAAGCCTTCGCTCAGACGGCTGGCGCCGCCAGCCCGACCAGCAACCTGATGAGCTTCCTGCCGCTCGTGCTGATGTTCGTGGTGCTGTACTTCATCATGATCCGTCCGCAGATGAAGCGTCAGAAAGAAGTGCGCAACATGCTGGCCGCGCTTGCCAAGGGCGACGAAGTCGTGACCTCGGGAGGCCTGGCCGGCCGTATCTCGAAGGTCGGCGAAACGTTCGTCACCGTGGAGATCGCCGAGAACGTCGAGATCAACGTGCAGAAGGGCGCCATCACGACCCTGCTGCCGAAGGGCACCATCAAGGCGCTCTGACCTTCGCACAACCGCACGCGGCCGCCCTTCCGGGCGGCCGCAGTGCATGGCGCCGCCGGTCCTCGCGGCCGGCGCTGTCATGCGAGCCGGTCTGCAGCACGGTTTGCCACGAGGCATCACCCTAGCCCGCCGCTATGAATCGCTATCCTCTCTGGAAATACATCATCATTCTGGTGGCGCTCGCCATCGGGGTGCTCTACACGCTGCCGAACCTCTTCGGTGAAACGCCGGCGGTACAGATTTCCAGCGTCAAGGCGACCGTCAAGGTCGACCCCACGACGCTTTCTCGCGCCGAAGACGCGCTGAAGTCCCAGAACATCGCCTACCAGGGCGCCGTGTTCGACAGCACGGGCAACAACCCGAGCGTGCGCATTCGCTTCGCCGACACCGACACGCAACTGCGCGCGAAGGACCTGCTCCAGACGGCGCTGAACGCCGATCCGAGCGACCCGACCTACGTCGTCGCGCTGAACCTGCTCTCGGCTTCGCCGGAATGGCTCGCCAAGATCCACGCGCTGCCGATGTACCTCGGCCTCGATCTGCGCGGCGGCGTGCACTTCCTGCTGCAAGTCGACATGGCCGGCGCCATCACGAAACGTCTGGACGCGGCCGCCGCCGACGCCCGCACGCTCCTGCGCGACAAGAACATCCGCCACAACGGCGTGACGCGCACGGACAACGGCATCGAAGTCGCCTTCTCCAGCCAGGAAGACGCCGAGCGCGCCCGTGGCGCCCTGGGCGACGGCCTGCCCGATCTGTCGTACACCACCCAGGCGGGGCCCAACGGCACGTTCAAGGTCGTGGGCGCCTTTACCGAGGCGGCGCGCCGCGCGGTGCAGGACAACGCCGTCAAGCAGAACATCGTCACGCTGCACAACCGCGTGAACGAACTGGGCGTGGCCGAGCCGGTGATCCAGCAAGAAGGGCCGGACCGCATCGTGGTGCAGCTGCCTGGCGTGCAGGACACGGCCAAGGCGAAGGACATCATCGGCCGCACCGCAACGCTCGAAGCGCGTCTGGCGGACCCGGACGCACCGCGTCTCGTATCGGCCGACACCCCGGTGCCGCCGCAGGATGAACTGTTCCTGCACGGCAACGGGGCGCCGGTGCTGCTCAAGCGTCAGGTCATCTTCAGCGGCGATCGCATCACCAGCGCCGCCGCGGGCTTCGACGACCACCAGCAACCGTCGGTCAACATCAAGCTCGACGCCGCCGGCGGCCGTGTGCTGCGCGACGTCTCGCGCGACAACATCGGCAAGCCGATGGCCATCGTGCTGTTCGAGAAGGGCAAGGGCGAAGTGCTGACGGTGGCGAACATCCGCAGCGAACTCGGCCAGAGTTTCCAGATCACCGGCATGGGCTCGGCGCAGGCGGCCAACGACCTCGCGCTGCTGCTGCGCGCCGGCTCGCTCGCCGCGCCGATGGAAATCATCGAGGAACGCACCATCGGCCCGAGCCTCGGCGCGGACAACGTGCAAAAGGGCGTGGACTCGGTGCTGTACGGCCTGGTCGCCATCGCCGTCTTCATGATGCTGTACTACATGCTGTTCGGGGTGTTCTCGGTGATCGCCCTGCTGGTCAACCTGCTGCTGCTCGTGGCCGTGCTCTCGATGATGCAGGCCACGCTCACGCTGCCGGGTATCGCGGCTATCGCGCTCACCCTCGGTATGGCCATCGACGCGAACGTGCTGATCAACGAGCGTATCCGCGAGGAACTGCGCGCGGGCGCGTCGGCCCAGAAGGCGATTTCGCTCGGCTTCGAGCACGCCTGGGCCACGATTCTGGACTCGAACGTGACCACGCTCATCGCCGGCCTGGCGCTGCTGGCCTTCGGCTCGGGCCCGGTGCGCGCGTTTGCCGTGGTGCACTGCCTGGGCATTCTGACCTCGATGTTCTCGGCCGTGTTCTTCTCGCGCGGTCTGGTCAATCTGTGGTACGGCAGCCGCCGCAAGCTCAAAACGCTCGCGATCGGTCAGGTCTGGCGCCCGGACGGCGCCGCGAACACCCCCGGCGCACGCGACGCAGGCGAGCAATAAGCGCAGGCGCGAGAGGAAACAGTCATGGAATTTTTCCGTATCAAGAAAGACGTGCCGTTCATGCGGCACGCCCTCGTCTTCAACATCATCTCGGCGCTCACGTTCGTGGCGGCGGTGTTCTTCCTGCTCACGCGGGGCCTGCACCTGTCGATCGAGTTTACCGGCGGCACGGTCATGGAAGTGGCCTACACGCAGGCGGCCGATCTGGAGAAGATCCGCGGCGAAGTCGGCAAGCTCGGCTACCGCGACGTGCAGGTGCAGAGCTTCGGCACCTCGCGCGACGTGATGATCCGGCTGCCGATTCAGAACGGTCCGGACGGCAAGCAGATCACCAGCGCGCAGCAAAGCGACGCCGTGATGACCGCGCTCAAGGCGGACGCGCCCGACGTGTCGCTGCGTCGCGTGGAATTCGTCGGCCCGCAGATCGGGCATGAGCTGTTCACCGACGGCTTGCTGGCGCTCACGTTCGTGGTGGTCGGCATCATCATCTACCTGTCGTTTCGCTTCGAATGGAAGTTCGCTGTGGCCGGCGTGATCGCCAACCTGCATGACGTGGTGATCATTCTCGGCTTCTTCGCCTACTTCCAGTGGGAGTTCTCGCTGGCGGTGCTCGCGGGGGTGCTGGCGGTGCTGGGCTACTCCGTGAACGAATCGGTCGTGATTTTCGACCGGATTCGCGAGACGTTCCGCAAGATGCGCAAGGCGAGCGTGCAGGAAGTGATCGACCACGCCATTACCACGACCATGTCGCGCACGATCATCACGCACGCGAGCACGGAAATGATGGTGCTGTCGATGTTCTTCTTCGGCGGCCAGACGCTGCACTACTTCGCGCTGGCGCTGACCGTGGGTATTCTGTTCGGCATCTACTCGTCGGTGTTCGTGGCCGCCGCACTCGCCATGTGGTTCGGCGTGAAGCGCGATGACCTCATCAAGCACACCAGCAAGGACGGCGAGGAAGGGATGGATCGCAACGATCCGAACTTCGGCGCGCGGGTCTGATCGCTGCGGGCACCGGTCCGAAGCCGGTCCCAAGCCAATCTGAAAAAACCGCCGGCGCGTCCGGCGGTTTTTTTGTCCGCGCGCACGAGTCTCGCGCGGGTCTTTCGCACCCGTCTGTACGGCACGGCGACTTGGTAATCCAGCGAACAGGCCAGCATCGCTGGTCTGCCGCGTGCACGACGCACGGGCTTGCGGTAATCTCGCGGGATTCGCCCATTCCGACACGTCTTGCCATGAAGCCGATCCGCATCTGGGACCTGCCCACCCGTCTGTTCCACTGGTCGTTCGTCGTGATCGCCGTCGCGGCCTATGTGACGGCCAAGACCGGTGGCAACGCGATGGTCTACCACTTCTGGTGCGGCTACGCGATTCTCGCCTTGCTGATTTTCCGCGTGGTGTGGGGCCTTGCGGGCCCGCGCTACGCGCGCTTCAGCGCCTTCCTGACCGGCCCGCTCACGTTCGTTCGGTCGCTGCGCGACGCCGCGGCCACCGACGCGCGTTTTGCCGGGCACACGCCGCTGGGCGGCCTGTCGGTCATCGCCATGCTGCTCTTCTTCGGCATCCAGGCCGTGCTCGGCCTGTTTTCGAACGACGATATCTTCAACGACGGGCCGCTCGTCAAATTCATCGACAAGGACCTGAGCGACGCCCTGACCGGCTGGCATCAGCGCAATCAATGGGTGCTCGTGGCGCTCGTGGCGCTGCACGTGCTGGCGATCGTCTATTACCGCGTGGCGCGCAAGAAGGATCTGATCACCCCAATGATCGGCGGCGACAAGCATCTGGCCACGCCGGCGCACCCGGCGCGTGACGATTGGCGCGTGCGTGCCGGCGCGCTGGTGCTGATCGCGCTGGCCTCGGCGCTCGTGTACCGCATCGTCCATCTGACGCCGGCCGTCGCGTCGCTCCCGTCGTATTGACGCGTCGGGCGCTACGTCGGCGCCCGAATGCAAAAAGCCGGTCGCGTTGCACGCGGCCGGCTTTCCTGTTTTCCCGTGGCGAGAACAGCCCGGGAGCGATTTACTTCGCGCGGAAGTTGTCGTGGCAGCTCTTGCAGGTCTGCGCCGCTTCGCCGAAGGCCGTCTTGATCGAGGCGAGGTCGCCGCCCTTGGCCACGGTGTTGAGCTTGGCAACCGCGGTTTCCATTTTCTCGGCCGCTTGCTGGAACTTCGCCTTGTCGGAGAAGACCTCCGGCTTGGCCTTGCTCTTTGCCGTCGTCTGGCCGCCCTCGAAGGCGGGCCACGGCAGCTTCGAGAGCGTGGCGACGAGTTCCGCGTTCTTCGCCACGTCGTCCTTGTTGAACGGGGCGTCGCCCTTGACGACGGCGCCGATGCGGCCAAAGTGGTTGCCGAGCAGGAAGAGTGCGGACTGGCGGTATTCCACGGCGTCCTCGGGCTTGGCGAACTGGGCTTGTGCGAGGGCCGGCACGACGGCGGCGGCGAGAGCGGCTACGGCGAAAGTCAGCTTCATCGAGGGGATTCTCCTTATAGATTGTGCGGCTATGATACACAGCAACCCGACGATGTGTGTGACACCTCGCGGCGCCCGGCGCGCCAGGGTCGCGCCCATGAAAAACGGGCCGCACCGGCGGCCCGTTCACTGTCCCCGACAGAATGCCTTCGCGCGTCAGACGCGCTTGGCGAGCGACTCGGCGATACCGACGTAGTTCGCCGGCGTCATCTCCAGCAGGCGCGCCTTGGCGTCTTCCGGAATGGCCAGTTGCTTGATGAAGGCCTGTAGCGCTTCACGGGTAATGCCCTTGCCGCGCGTGAGCTCCTTGAGTTGCTCGTAAGGATTGGGCACGCCAAAGCGGCGCATCACCGTCTGCACCGGCTCGGCCAGCACTTCCCACGTGTTGTCGAGGTCTTCGTCCAGACGCTGCGGGTTCACCTCGAGCTTGCCCAGACCGCGCAGGCACGAGTCATACGCCAGCAGGCTGTACCCGAAGGCCACGCCGATGTTGCGCAACACGGTGGAGTCCGTCAGGTCGCGTTGCCAGCGCGAGACCGGCAGCTTGTCGGCCAGGTGACGCAGCACGGCGTTGGCCAGCCCCAGATTGCCCTCCGAGTTTTCGAAGTCGATCGGGTTGACCTTGTGCGGCATGGTCGACGAGCCGATCTCGCCGGCCTTCGTCTTCTGCTTGAAGTAGCCGACCGAGATGTAACCCCAGATGTCGCGGTTCAGGTCGAGCAGGATCGTGTTGGCACGCGCCACGGCGTCGAAAAGCTCGGCCATGTAGTCGTGCGGCTCGATCTGGATGGTATACGGATTGAACGTCAGGCCCAGACGCTGCTCGATGACCGCCTTCGAGAACGACTCCCAGTCGTACTCCGGATAGGCCGAGAGGTGGGCGTTGTAGTTGCCGACCGCGCCGTTCATCTTGGCGAGCAGCTCCACACGGCGAATGCGCTCGAGCGCACGGGCCAGACGCACGGCCACGTTGGCGAGTTCCTTGCCGAGCGTGGTCGGCGAGGCGGGCTGGCCGTGGGTGCGCGAGAGCATCGGCTGGGCGGCGTGTTCGCGTGCGAGCTCGCCGAGCTTGGCCACCAGCGATTCGAGCGCCGGCACGAGCACCTTGTCGCGCGCGCCCTTGATCATCAGGCCGTGAGACGTGTTGTTGATGTCTTCCGACGTGCACGCGAAGTGGATGAATTCGCTCGCCTTTTCGAGT
Organism: Pandoraea nosoerga; assembly: GCF_902459585.1. Classification (GTDB taxonomy): domain Bacteria; phylum Pseudomonadota; class Gammaproteobacteria; order Burkholderiales; family Burkholderiaceae; genus Pandoraea; species Pandoraea nosoerga. The sequence goes on along the minus strand of NZ_CABPSC010000018.1, from coordinate 26,786 downwards.
TCCGCCTGACCCTGGACCTTTTCCTTGAGCCAGTACTCGACGGCCTTCACGTCGTGATTGGTGACTTTCTCGATGTCCTTGATGCGCTGGGCGTCGGCGTTCGAGAAGTTGGCGGCCAGCTCGAGCAGGAACGTCTCCGCCGCCGCCGAGAACGGCGCGATCTCGGCGAAACCGGCCTTCGACAGCGCGATCAGCCAGTGGATTTCGACCGTCACGCGGTGACGCATGAATGCCGCCTCGGACAGCCACGGGCGCAAGGCGTCGGTCTTGCTGGCATAACGGCCGTCGAGCGGGGAAAGCGCGGTCAGGGGGGAGAATTCGTCAGACATGGCACTGGGCACCGAAAAAGAAAACCGGGGGAGCCGGCGTGGCGCCAACTCGGAAAGACCGCCATTTTACCATTCCCGGCCCCCGGGCATCCGCACGCCGGCCCGCCGCCGTTGCGTGGGCGATGTCCGCGGCCCTGCCCTGGCCTGGCGCTTCCTGCTTCCCGGGCGCGCCGCCTTCCTCCATGCTTTCCCCGTGCCGCTCGCGGCACTGCTCGGCCGCCTCGGGCCGCACGTTATACTCTCCCCCGCGCTACAGCGATTTATGAAGGAAACACATGAAGTTGATCGGTGCCCTCGCCAGTCCCTACGTTCGCAAAGTCCGCATCGTGCTGGCGGAAAAAAAGCTCGACTACAAGCTCGAGCTGGAGAATGTCTGGGGCGACGACAGCCGCGTCCACGAGTCCAACCCGCTGGGCAAGGTGCCTTGCCTGGTGATGGAAGACGGCGAAGCGGTGTTCGACTCGCGCGTGATCTGCGAATACCTCGACACGCTCTCGCCCGTGGGCAAGCTGCTGCCGCCGTCCGGGCGCGAGCGCGCCGAAGTGCGCTGCTGGGAAGCGCTTGCCGACGGGCTGACGGACGCCGCCGTGCAGATTCGCGTCGAAACGATGTTCCATGACGAGGCGTCGCGCTCGCAACGGCTCATCGACCGGCAACTGCGCAAGATCACCGAGGGGCTGCGCGCCATGGAGCTCGGACTGGCCGAGCGTCAATGGTGCGCCGGCAATCGCCTGACGCTGGCCGACGTGGCCGTGACCTGCTCGCTGGGCTATCTCGACTTCCGTTTCCCGGAAGTGCCGTGGCGCGACGCGCATCCCAACCTGGCCCGTCACTTCGAGCGCATGTCCGCGCGCCCGTCCGTGGCCGACACCGTGCCGGTGGCCTGATCGGCGTCATCCGCCCTGACGAGGCGGCATCACGACGGCCGGCCGATCGCGATCGTCCATGCGCGCCGACGGGCTGCGCGTCATCCATTCCCCCAGACCCCGCAGCAGGCGCCAGGCGCGCTCGGCCGCCGCGTCTGCGGTGGCACGCGGCGACGGGGTGCGTGCGTCAGTCGGGTCCCGGTCCGGCTCCCGCGACGACCCCGCACCCGCACGGCTCGGGGCGACGGCCGCGCGCGCCGCGGACGCCCCGGCCTGAACGGCATGCGCGCCTTCGCCCGGCTCGCGCAGGATATCCGCGAGATCGCTGCCGGCAGGCGGCGGCCTCGTCGCGACGCCTGCGGCGGCTGCTCGCGCCCTGAGCGATTCGCGTCGAAGGGGGCGTTGTGCCGGCGACGCCTGCTCGCGACGCCATGCATCCTGATCGTGCGACGGGTCCGCATCGGCCAGACGCGAATATCCCGCCATCACTTTGCGCACGTAGTTCTGCGTCTCGGGGAATGGTGGAATCCGGCGGCCGTGTCGCAACACGGCCCCCTCGCCGGCGTTGTAGGCGGCGAGCGCAAGAACGAGTTCGCCGTCGAAACGCTCGAGCAGCCAGCGCAGGTACGCCGCGCCGGCGCGCAGGTTCTCCGCCGGGTCCTCGAGACGGCGCACGCCGAAGCGCGCACCGGTGCGCGGCAGCACCTGCATAAGACCGATGGCGCCGCGCGGCGACACCGCCAGCGGATCGTAGCCCGACTCGGTCTCGATGATGGCGTGAAGCAGGGCCGCCTCCAGCGACGCCGCACGAGCCGCGTGCCGGACGAGGGCATCAAAGGGCCGTGCATCAAAGGGCCGTGCTTGCGAAATCGACGAGGCCGCCGCGCTCGTGTCGGAGACGATTCGTTCCGGGACACGCGCCTGCGAAGCCGCCTCGGCGCGCGGGACGACGCGGGGCGCGGGCACCGCCAGCTGCGCGTCGGCAACGCGCGGGTGACGCGGCAGCAGTCCCGGTGTCGAAGCCGTTGCCGACAGCGACACCAGCCCCGCGCCAAGGGTCAACGTCCATGCCGCGAACCGGCCGGCCCGGCGCCGCGGCGCGGTCATGTCGCGCCTCCCGGTCCGGCGACGTTCCTTCCCGTTTGCGCCCCACCCTCACGTCGACCGCCTGGCGCGTCCGCCGCTGCGCCGTGCAGCGCGTCATCCGCGGCGCCGTCCACTTCGTAAGGCAGGTCGAGCGCGAGACGCAGAATCGCGGCCACGGCGTCGAACAGATCGGCGGGAATCGGCGCGTCGACTTCGACGTCGTCCATCAGTCGCCGCGCGACCGGAATGTGCTCGATCACCGGCACCCCTTCGCGCTGCGCGAGCTCGACGATACGCCGTGCGCGCGCATTGCGACCCTTCTCGATCACCAGCGGCACGGCAGTCTCTCCGGGCACGTAGCGCAGGCACACTGCAATACGCGTCGGATTGCGCACGACGGCCGTCGTGCGCCGGACGTTGTCCGACAGGCTGCCGCTCTCGATCGTCTCCCGGTGAATGTCGCGACGCTTGTTCTTGATTTCGCGGTTGCCCTCGACTTCCTTGAGCTCGCGCTTGATCTCCTCGTGAGACATCATCAGTTGCTTGCGCAGTTGATACTTCTGGTACGCGTAATCGAGGCCGCCGAACACCACGTAGGCCGCCACGAGCGCCGCCATCAGCCAGAACAGCAGGCGCGCGGTGAGCGCCAGCCCGCACGAGGGTCCGCACATCGGCAACACCGCGAGCGACGGCGTGTACTGCCGCACGAGATAGAAGAACACCACGCCGAGCACCGCCACCTTCATGAGTGATTTGCCGAACTCGAAGAGCGACTGCATCGAGAACAGTTGCTTCGCCTTGGCGACGGGATCGATGCGCTCGTATTTCGGACGGAGCACGTCGGGCGCCACCAGCGCGCCGATCTGCAGAATCACGACGAGCCAGGTCGTGACGACCAGCAGCAGCGCGAGTCCGCCCGCGAAGCGCAGAAACAGCAGCAGCGAAGGGGCCAGCATGCCGCGCACCGCCTCGTCGACCGGCTCGCGCAGCACGAGCAGCATGCGCGCGACGAGCGCCTCGAGCGCGGCATACAGCGCGGGCCCCTCGAACACCAGCCATGCCAGCACCGCGCCGAGCTGCACGCATACGCTGAGATCGGCGCTCTTGGCGACGCGCCCCTTCTTGCGCTGGTCCTGGATCTTCTTGGGTGTGGGCGGCTGGTTCCTTTCGCTCATGTCAGCCTCACGGTGCCGGCAACGCCAGTGCCTGCCACGCGCGAAACATCTCGGGCAGCCGATACCAACTGGCCAGTGGCACGCCGATCGCGAACGGCAGACTCGCGACCGTCACGAGCAGCGCCATGGCGCTCTTGACGGGCATCGCGAGAAAGAACACGTTGAGCTGCTGCGCCGCGCGGTTGACGAAGCCCATCGCCAGGTCGACGAGCACCATCACCACGATCGCCGGCAGGGCGACGGCCAGGCACATGAGCTGCATTGCCTGCCACAACGACAACAGCCAGGCCGCGCTGTCGTCGCTCCAATGCCAGGCCGCGCCGACGGGCAGCGCGGTGTACGAGTCGTACAGCGCACCGAGCAACGCATGCGCGGCCGGGGTGATGAAGAACAGCACGCACAGCATTTGCGTGAGCGCGATGCCAAAGACCGAGGATTGCGCGCCCATGAGCGGGTTGAGCACGCTTGCCATTGACGCGCCCCGCAGGGTGTCGATCACGTAACCGGTCATGTCCATCGCCCAGAACGGCAGCGCGGCGGCGAACCCGAGCAGCCCGCCCACCCCCAGCTCGCGCAGGACCAGCATGGCCCAGCCGGTCCATTGCGCCGGCATCTCGGGTGCGGCATGGACGAGCGGCACCGCCGGCAGCGCCAACGCGAGCACCAGGGCGTTGCGCAACAGGCCCGCCCCCAGCATGCCCACGGAGAACACCGGCAGCAGCATGGCAATGCCCAGCGGGCGCAGCATCGCCACGCCCCAGGCGAGCGCCCAGTCATGGAGCCCGGTCCAGACGGGCGGGAGCAGCGCATCGGCGGCGGGCGCCAGGCCCGAGAGCAGCGTGGGAGTCATTGGCGCTCACCGCATCCGGCTGATCTGTTCGAACGCGCCGCCCGCATAGTTGAGCAGGACATGGCCCATCCACGCGTAGGTTGCAGCGAGCGTGACCGATACGGCGACGAGCTTGATGAGAAACTGCACGGTCTGGTCCTGCACCTGCGTGAGCGCCTGCACGAGCGAGACGAGCACGCCGACGACGGCGGCCACCACGACCGTGGGCAGCGACATCAGCAGCGTGAGCCACAGCATTTCGCTGGTGAGCTTGACGACGATGGCTTCACTCATGCACACACTCCCGAAGCCGTCATGCGTAGGAGAGCATGAGCTGACGCACCAGTTGCTCCCAGCCGTTCATCATCACGAAGATCAACAGCTTGAACGGCAACGCGATGGTCATGGGCGAGACCATCATCATTCCCATCGCGAGCAGGATGTTCGAGATCACCAGATCGATCACGACGAATGGCAGGTACAGCAGCAGGCCGATCCTGAACGCCTCGGCGAGCTGGCTGAGCGCAAACGCGGGCATGAGCACGAGCAGCGAATCGGCGCCCAGGCGCCCGCGATGCGCCTCCGGCCACGTCTGGCCGGCGATACCAGCGAAGAACTCGCGCTGTCGCACGTCACTGTGGCGCGAGAGAAAGGCACGGTAAGGCGCGAGCACGGCGGCGTCGACGTCGGCCACGAAAGTGGGCGAGGACATCGCGACGGGGCGACGCGCGAGATTCGTTTCGATATCGAAGGCGACGGGCGCCATGATGAAGCAGGTAAGCACGAGCGACAGGCCGTAGATGGCGATGTTCGGGGGAATCTGCTGCGTACCGAGCGCGTTGCGCAGCAGCGCGAACACCACGGCAAGCTTCAGGAATGCAGTGCCCAGCACCACCAGCAGCGGCATGATCGACAGCAGCGAGAGCACAACGACAAGCTGCACCGGGTGGTCGAGCAGGGACATGCGGACTCCAATGGGCGTCGTGGGCGGGCGGCGCGGCAAACGACGTCGACAAGACGGCACAAGCGAGGGGCCTGCGAAGGAATGCCGCGACACCGTGCCGGCGGTGTGTCGGGCGTCGGGCGATGTTAGGAATGCCGCGCGCGCATGCCCATCCGGTCACCACCCGAGATTGCGGAGAGCACGGCGACTTGCGTACCCACATCGGGTCAGGGGCGGATTTCCGTGGCTTCGGTGGCTTCGGTGGCTTCGGTGGCTTGGGCGGCTTGGGCGGCTTGGGCGGCTTCGGCAGCGTTGGCCGCGTCGGTGGGCTCGTCGCCCGCCGCGGCGAGCGCGCCATGCGCGGCGCCGAGGCGTGCGGCCCATGCGCCGCAGCCAAAGCGCAATAAGCGCGCCGCGGCCCACGGCATGCCATCTCGCCACAACACGACGTGCGAGGTGGACAACGTATGGACCTCGGAGACGGGCGGCCGGGCGTCGACGCGTCCGGCGCGCCAGGCCATCAGCAGGGGGACAGGAAAAGGCCGCTCCCCGATGACGGCGATCAGGCGGGTCATGGAAGACGCGGGCGGTGCGGCGTTCGGTCGATCGGCGCGGGCGGGGCCGATGTCGGGAGGACCGTCGATAGGGTCGCTGCCGTTGATGGGAGGGATGGGGTCGATGGGGGCGAGCACGACGCTTCGCCCAAGCGGCGCAGCGTCGCGGATCGCAATCGCGAAGTCGCCGTCCAGCAGCCATGCTTCGCCATGCTCGACGTCCGCGGCCACGTCCAGCAGCACGGCATCGCCTTCGCGCAACGCATCGCATTGCCGGCTCGCGAGCGTCGTCCATCCCGCAGCGAGTGTGCAGCGGCGCTGCGGGAGCCCTGCCGGATCGAGCGGTGCGTCGCTCTGGCGCGCCGCCTGACAGCGTGTGGACAGCCACGACGTTGCGCCGTCGAGATAGCTCAGCGCCAACCGGCGGCCGTCGCGCTCGAGGACCATGCCGACGCGCCACGCCGCCGCCGCCCAGCCCGGCGCCACGTTCGTCACGTGCGGCCATGTGGCGAGAGCCGCGGCGCTCGCCACGGGGTCGCCATCACCGCCATCACCGCCATCACCGCCACCGTCCTCATCATCGCCATCGCCGGCAATGGCGGGAGCCAGGGTCAGCGACGCGGCAATCTCCGCCCAGTCCGACGCAAGTGCCTCGTGCAGCGGCACCGGCAAGCGCGGCGCGAGCCAATCGTGCCATTGCTGCGCGTCGCACCAGAAACGCACCGGGGCCATGACGCCGTCATCGACGCGGGCGCTCACCACGAGGCCCTCGCCGCCCGAGCGAAGCCACCCGACGCTTACGTCGATGTCCTGCACCGCGAACGCGACGCAGCCCGAAGCCCCCGTCAGCACACCGTCGAGCGGCCCCGCGGCGATCGGCAACGCCCCCGGCTCAAGGTACATATCGCGCCTGCACTTCGACGGTCACCGCCAATCCGAGGCGCGACGTCAGCGCGCGTGACAGTTCTCCACGATGCGCGAGCAGCCGCCGGTACAGCGCCAGGCGCACGCAGATCAGCGAGACGGTGATGCCCAGCCGCCCTCGCCGCGCTTCCACGACCAGACCGTCGAGCGCCCCGCCGTGCACCGCGACGCGCAGCGAACTCACGCCCTCCCAATTCTCGCTTTGGCGCTCGCGCCACACGCGCAGCCACCGCAGCACGTCGACAGGGCCGCTCACCCGCACCACCCGCTCGCGCGCCAACGTGAACGGGCGTTCGTCGGACTCGTCGCGATACCCCGAGCGGCGGGCCCCGGCGTCGTGATGCGACTTCACCCGTTCGCCGGACAGGCCGGCGAAAGGATCGGCGGAAACGGCACTGCGTGGGACGGTACTCATGGTGTGCTCCTCATGGTGACGAAGGGGTGCTGCATCGGGGGCGCGCCAGCCGTCGCGCGACTTGCAAGGCGCGGGCGGCCAGAGAGCGTGCGGCATGGCGTCAACGCCGTTGCGCGAGCAACGCGCGCAACTTCTCCTGCTTGCGCGCGTTGGCATACAGCCGTTCGCGCTGCTCCTGCAATTGCGCCTGCGCCTGCTGCCACTGCGCGTGCGCTGCCTGTGCTCGCGCACGGGCATGCGCGAGCGCTGCGCGCGCCTGCTCGACCTCGCGTGAGACCTGCGCCGCCTCCCGCCGCGCGTACACGCCGCCGCGCGCCAGGGCTTGCTGCCAGACCTCGCGCAGCCGGGCGTGCTCGCGCTCGCTGGCCGCGAGTGCGTCGCCGGCCTCGCGCGCGGCTGCCGTCAGACGCGCCAGGGCGGCCCGCAGACCGGCTTCGCGCCGCGCCGCCAGCGACGTTAGTGACACGAGTGACGTTAGCGATGCTGGAGACGTCAGCGCGAGGGCGCCGTCCCGATCGCTCATGCCACCAGTTGCGCGAGCCAGTCGCGCGTATCGTCGAAGGGCGCCACTTCGCCTTGCGGCTGGCACAGGAACGCACGGATGTCGGGCGCGCGCGCCAGGGCGTCGTCGGTCTCGGGATCGTTGCCCGGCTGGTATTCACCCACGCGCACGAGCAACTCGACCTCGGCGGCCAGCACCAGCGCGCGCCGCACTCGCGCCGCGCACTCGACGTGCTCGGCGTCCGCGACCTGCGTCATCACGCGCGACAGGCTCCTCGATACGTCGATGGGCGGATAGTGGCTCTCCTGCGCCAGACGCCGCGACAACACGATGTGCCCGTCGACAATCGAGCGCACTTCGTCGGCCAGCGGCTCGTCGAGGTTATCGCCCTCGACCAGCACGGTATAGAACGCGGTAATGCTGCCGACGGCGCCGGTGCCCGCGCGCTCCAGCAGCCGCGGCAAGCGCGCGTAGAAGCTGGGCGGCAGCCCGCTTGTCGCGCCGAGCGGCTCGCCCGCGGCCATGCCGATGTCGCGAACGGCGCGCCCGAAGCGGGTGAGCGAATCCATCAGCAGCAGCACGTCCTTGCCCTCGTCGCGGAACGCCTCGGCGATCGCCGTCGCCGTGTACGCCGCCTTCATGCGCTCCAGCGCGGGACGGTCCGACGTGGCGACAACGCACACGGTGCGTGCCCTCGCCTCGGGCGCGAGGGAGTGCTCAAGAAACTCGCGCACCTCGCGGCCGCGCTCGCCGATGAGCGCGAGTACGATGACGTCGGCCTGCGCGCCCTGGCACATCATCGCGAGCAGGGTGCTCTTGCCGCCGCCCGCCGCCGCGAAGATGCCCAGACGCTGCCCTCTGCCGCAGGTGAGCATGCCGTCGATGGCGCGCACGCCGACGGGCAGCGGCGTGGTGACGGGTGCGCGTACCATCGCCGGCGGGGGCGGCGCGTCGAGGGCGCGCCACGCCGCATCGGGCGTAGCGGCGACGGTGTCGCGCGCGTGCTCGCCGCCTGTCGTCCCGGACGCGAGCGGCCTGCCGAGCCCGTCGAGCACGCGGCCGACCAGATGGGGGCCGACCGCTACGCGCGACGCCGTGCCCAGCGCCTGCACCAGCGTTCCGCTGGCCACGCCGTTCGGCTGCGCATACGGCGCGAGCCATACGTGACGTCCCTCCACCGCGATGACCTCGGCGTCGAGCGCGGGCGAGAGCACCCGGCACTGCTCGCCGAGCGCGGCGCCGGGCAGTCGCGCCCGCATGGCATTCGGCGTGATCTTGTCGATGCGTCCGTAGCGCGCCGGCTGCGCGGATTCGCGTTGCCAGGCTTCGCACGCGCCGCGGCGGGAGTCCAGCGTCCGTGCGAGCGCGTGGGCGATGCGGGTCTCGTCGGGCCGGCGCATGTCAGTAGGCGGCCTGCAGGTCGATGGTGCCGAGCACGCGCAGATGCGGCTCGTCGGCCACTTCCTGGAATGACAGCACCGGCAGGTCGGCGCGCTCGCGCTCGATCAGCTTGCGCAAGAAGCGCCGCACGTCCATCGCGGTAAACAGCACGGCGGGCGTGCCGTCGTGTGCGAGCCATGCCGCGTCGATCGCGTTGAGGATGGCGTCCGTCTGTGCGGGGTTGAGATCGGCGTAGGAGCCCGACGACGTCTGACGCACCGCTGCCCGCACCGTGTCCTCGATGCCGCGCCCTACGTTCCACCCGGCGATGTGCGCCATGCCGCGCCGGAAGCGGCGCGTGATATGGCGGCGCAGGCTGAGGCGCACGTACTCGGTGAGCATGATCTGGTCGCGCTCCTTGGGCGCCCACTCGATCAGTGCCTCGAAAACGCGTCGCAGATCGCGGATCGACACGCCCTCCGCCACCAGCCGCTGCAGAACCTCGGCCGTGCGGCTGATCGGCAACTGCCGCTGCAACTCCTTGACGAGTTCGCCATAGCGGTCTTCCATGGCGTCCATCAGGAAACGCGCTTCCTGCACGCCCAGGAAGTCGGCGGCATGCGCGTCGATAACCAGCGAGACGCAGTGCGCAACGCGCTCGGCCCCCTCGATCACCGTCCCGCCAAGCGCGCGCCACTCCTTAGCCTGCGGGCCATTGAGCCAGAACAATGTCTGTCCGCCAAACGGCAGCGGCATCTCGCGCGGAGCCCCGGCCGAGAGCGCGCGCAGCGCGGGCAGCGGGTGCGCCGCGTCGTGACGCGCCAACGCCTCGAGCGGCGCGACGTCGATGGACATCACGCTTTCGTGGTACAGCGCGATATCCAGCCGGTGCTCGCCCAGCGTCTTGTCGACGACGATTTCCGCTTGCGGCATCGGCACGCCAAACTGCTCGAACTTCCGGCTGCGCAGGGCATCGACGCACGCCGCAAGCGCCGTCGGCCCGCCGCACGCCTGCGCGAGCGCTTCGCTCACGCGGGCCTGCAACGGCTGCGCCCCTGGGCGCCCCTCCAGGGATTTGGCGGATCCGGCGGTCGTCGCGCTCTCGCCCGTGGCCCCGTCGTCGCCGGCCTTCGTGCCCGCCTCGCGCGCGAGCCGCGCGACCCACCACGCCGCGCCGCCCGCCAGTGCACCGAGCAAGGCGAAGTAATGCATCGGGAAGCCGGGAATCAGTCCGAAGAGCAGAAGCACCACGGCGGCAAGCATGAGCGAGCGCGGCTGGGCGGCCAACTGATCGGTCAGTTCGCGCGCCAGGTTGCGGCGCTGCTCGCCGGGCACGCGCGTTACGATGATGCCGGCCGTCACGGAGATGAGCAGCGCGGGAATTTGCGACACGAGACCGTCGCCAATCGAGAGAATGGCGTAGATGGCGGCCGCGTCGCCCGCGCTCATGCCGTGCATGAAGACCCCCACGCCAATGCCGCCGAGCAGGTTCACCACGATGATCACGAGCCCCGCAATGGCGTCGCCCTTGACGAATTTCATCGCGCCGTCCATTGCGCCGTAGAACCGACTCTCTTTCTGCACCGTGCGACGCAGCCGCCGGGCTTCGGCCGCGTCGATCGCCCCCGCGCGCAGGTCCCCGTCGATGCTCATCTGCTTGCCGGGCATGCCGTCGAGCGAGAAGCGCGCCCCCACCTCGGCCACCCGTTCCGAGCCCTTGGTGATCACGATGAAGTTGACGACGGTGATGATGAGAAACACGATCATTCCCACCACGATGTTGCCGCCGGCCGCGAAGTCGCCGAACGTGTAGACGATGTCTCCCGCATCGGCGCGCAGCAGAATCAGCCGGCTGGTGCTGATGGTGAGGCCGAGCCGGAACAGCGTGGTCATGAGCAGCACGGAAGGGAACGCCGAGAAGTCGAGCGGCTCGTTGATGTAGAGGGCGACCATGAGCAGCAGCAGCGACACGCCGAGATTGAGCGCGATGAGCAGATCCATCACCGACGGCGGCATCGGGATGATGATCATCAGCACTGTCACGAGCAGCAGGCTCGCCAGCACGATGTCCTGGCGCCCCGCGGCGATGCGCAGCCATGTCAGCGGGCGGCTCACGCCCAGGCCTCCGACGTCTCGCGCTGTCGTCGCGCGTCGATGTGCTCGAGCACACGGCGCATGCGCGTCACGCAGGCCAGCCAATCGGTGGCCTGGGCGTTACCGCTCGCGGGCGGCGTGGCGATCAGCATGGGACGGCCCTGCGCCACGCAGGCCCGCACCGGAATGCCGGGACTCCACTCCGGCACGCAGACCTGCAACATGTGCAAGAGCCAGCGGTACGCGCCCGGGCCGGGGCGGCGCAGCTTCATGACGAGCGTCACGCCGTCCGTGCCGGCGTCGATCATCAACACGCACGAGACGCCCAGCGCAAGGCGCATGCGCGGCGCCACCCGCTGCGCGGGCAGCGCCAGCAGTTCGAACAAATGCTCCAGTTTGCGTTGCGTCTGAGTGTCCATCGACGGGCGCCGCGCCGGCTTGGAGCCGGCGGTGCGGGAGAGGAGACAAAAAGTAGCGGCGATGGTCACCCAGGCATGCGCCGCGCGCCTATCCGGCGCGGACCTGAGTTTTCGCAACCGGCGCGCGTGCGCCGCCGCCGCGGTGCCGGGACATGTCACATCATCATGCCGAGCCGGTGCGCCCAGTTCACGACGTCCGCCACGTTGTGCGCGTCGAGCTTGCGCATCATGTTCAGGCGATGCGTCTCGACCGTCTTCACGCTGATCGATAGCACCTGGGCGATGTCCCGGTTGCGTTGCCCTTCGGCCACGAGCTTGAGCACTTGCCGCTCGCGCAGCGTCAGCGACTGTTCGGGGGTCTCGACGTCGCACGCGCGTGTCGCGCGAGGCGTGTGCGGCTTGCGCACCGTCTCGAGCGCGCCGCCGAAGACGGCCGGATCGACGAAACGGTGGCCGCGCATGACCTGTTGGGCGGCGTGAACGAGCGTTCGGCGCGGGCTGCTCTTGAGCACGAACGCGCGAGCACCTGCGTCGAGCGACTGCCGCGCGCGCTCGCTGTCGTCGCTGGCCGAGTTCACGAGAATGCGCAGGTCAGGCCAGCGCTGCATGCATTGATGAATCACATCGACGCCGTCCATGCCGGGCAGGCCCAGATCCAGCAGCATCAACGCAGGACGATGGACCTGGCAGGCCCGGTACACGTCGAGACCGTTGGCAACCCTGGTGAGGACTCGCCAGCCGAGATCGCACTCGACCAGCCGGCACAGGCCGTCCGCGAGCAGTTCGTGATCCTCGACGACGATGACACCGACGCACCCCGTCATTCGTATCTCCTCGATAGTTAGTAGTTCAAATCCATAGGGATTCTTGATCACTCTCTTTCGAAATTTGTCCAGGCGGCCGATTCTTGTGCCATCGCCCCGCGCCCGGTGTAGGAAAACTCGGGAAAGTGGCGTCGCACGACGTCAGTTCAGGTCAGGGCCCGATGGCGTGACGTAACGTTCGCCGGATAATTTCCGTCTTCACCGCGACGCCCCGTCGACGTGTCGGCGCGGGCGGATTTCGAAAACGCATGTTTTCCCGGCGCCCCGGTGCCGCCTCCTTCCGATACTTATGCGTTTGCCATTTGCGCTTGCCGCACTCGACTGGATTTCCCCGCGAGACGTACAAGGCGCCCGCATCGCGCTCGAGCTCGACGGCCAGCCGGGCTGGACGTGCCCGGCCGGCGACGGCTTCTGCGTGGCAACGGCAGTGCCGTGGCCGGGCGCACTCATCACTGCGCACGGGGCTTGCCCGCGCCCCCTCGGCACGCGCGCGCTCGATGCGGCACTGCGCGACGACACGCCGCTCTCGCGTTGGCTGATGCACCTCGCGCTCGTGCTGGCAGCCTCGCACGAGCTGCGTGACGACAGCCTGTGCATTGCGAGCGACACCGTCTGGTGGCTGCATCGATTCGACGCCAAAGCGCCCGTTGCGTGCGTAGAGGCGCAACTTCGCCGTCAGTTGCTGGCATGTGCGATGCTCGCCTCACGGGACGCACGCCCGGCGGCGCCGAACGCAGCCCCGCCGCGAATCCACGGCAGCGCGCGACTGCCGGATGCGCGACGTTGCTGATCGTGTCAGCGCTGCGCTCGCGCCGGATCGCTTCACTGCTCGCCGCGCCCGTGCTGCGCGCGACGGGTGCGGCGATCGCCGCCGTTGCGGCGATGCCGGCGGTGTCGGCAGCCGCGACGGCGCCGACCCCATCGAACGCACTGGCCGCAACCATGGCGTCGAGCGCAACGAATGCGGCGAACCCAACGAATGCGGCGAACGTACCCTCCGCGTCCCCCGGTGCGAACCCTGTGTGGCGCGGCGGCCCGTTCGTCTTCCAGAGCGCGGGCACACCGCTTGCGGAGCTGCTGCGCGACTTCGGCGCGCATCATGGCATTCCGACGGTCGTCAGCGCACGGGTCGACGACCGCTTCATCGGCACACTGCCGCCGGGCGCCGCGCAGACCACGCTCGACGCGCTTTCGGAACGTTATCGGCTTTCGTGGTACTTCAACGGCCAGACGCTGAACATCTATAAGGCCAGCGAAGCGACCCGGCGCGTCGTGCCGTTGCGCTACGCGCCGCCCGACGATCTGCTCGCGCACCTGCGCGGGGCCGGCGTCCTCCATGCGAGACACTGTGTAGCACGGGCGATTCCGGCAACCCGTGCGCTGGAGATCGCGGGCGTGCCGGCGTGCATCGACACCGTGACGATGCTCGCCCGATACGTCGAGCGCGACGCCCGCGAACAGCAAGAGAGCGAAGAGACCATCAAGATATTTCCCCTGAAATTCGCGACCGCCGACGACACAAGGTACTTTTATCGCGGGCAGGAGGTCGTCGTGCCAGGCGTTGTCAGCGTACTCAAGGACCTGATCCTCGGCGCCGGCCCACTGGTCGCCACCGCGGCGAGCGCGTCTGTCGACGGCAGCGAGGCCGACTCGGCCGCCGCCGTCGCGACGGCCGCTCGCGCCGGCACGCCGCGCTTTTCGGCGGACCCTCGCCGCAATGCGGTCATCGTGCGCGAGCGCCGCCGCAACCTGCCGATCTACGGCGACCTGATCGCGCAGCTCGACGTGCGGCCGCGTCTGGTCGACATTTCGGTGGCCATCATCGACGTGAACGCAAGCGACATCGCCGAGCTGGGCGTGGATCTTTCCGGCAGCGCGCGGCTCGGCGGCTTCGGCAGCGTCGCCCTCAACGGACCGACGCAGGAGGGCGAATCGGGCACGTTCACCACGGTGATCGGCGACACCAACAGGTTCATGCTCAATCTGAACGCGCTGGAGCGCAATTCGAAGGCGCGGGTGCTGTCGCGGCCATCGATCGTCACGCTCGACAACATGCAGGCCGTGCTCGATCGCAGTGTCACGTTCTACACGAAGGTTGCCGGCGAAAAGGTGGCCAAACTGGAGAGCGTGACGACGGGATCATTGCTGCGCGTCACGCCGCGGCTCGTCCCCGGCGAAGAGAAAGGGCGCGAGCAGGTGATGCTCACGCTCAACATCGAAGACGGCGGCGAGGCGCGCACTGAACGCGCCTCGCGCAGTGAGGTGCCGTCGATCCGCAACTCGTCGATCGCCACGCACGCCACGTTGCAGGCCGGGCAGAGTCTGCTGCTCGGCGGCTTCGTGCAGGACGCGCAGCACGAACACGAACGCAAGATCCCTCTGCTCGGCGACCTGCCGTTCATCGGCCGGCTGTTCAGTTCCACGAGCCATCGCAACGACAGCGTGATGCGGCTGTTTCTTATCAAGGCGGAGCCGGCCGCCGGCCTGCCGGGTGCGTGATCATGCTGACGCTGACGTTGCTAGAAGGCCCCCTCGCGGGACGCCCGCTGCCGATGCCGCCCGGGACATTCACGCTTGGCGACGGCGACTCGGACATCGCCGTGGCGCTCGAAAATGGCGTGCGCATTGCGTTGCACGTGGACGCACAGGGCGTAGCGCTGACCGGTGAGCCGCCCGTGTGGATCGACGGACGCGCGCTGTGCCTCGCGAACGAGCCGACCGGTTTGGAAGCCAGCGCCGAAGCGGAGGTCTGCCCACCCCCGGCGCATCGGCTCCCGCTCCACACCCCCATCGACCTCGCCGGACTCGGCGTCTGGTTCAGCGACGGCAGCAAACCGCTGCCCGTGCCGCTGCCGCGCCGCCCGGCGCGCCAGCCGGAAGCGTCGCAAACGTCATCGCCCTCGCCACGCGGCACCGCCGCGAGCCCCCACGGGCCGGCGCCCGAGCGCGGAAAAAGACGCAGGCGGCAACGCTCCCGCGCCGCGTGGATCGCCATCTCGTGTCTCACGCTGATGATCGCCTCGGCGGGTGTGGCGGTCTGGCGCACCGGCACAGCCAACGTCATCTCGGTCCCGCCGCAACCCGACAGCCTGAGGCTCCTGGCCGCCCGGATCGCTCCGGGCGCCACGCTTCGCATCGCCGGCGACGTCGTGCATCTGGGCGGCGGGTGCTTCGACGAGAGCGTGCTCGCCCGTCTGCGTGCCGAAGCACGCTGGCTCGGCAAGGCGCTCAACGATGAGACGTGGTGCCCCCAGCATGCCGCGCAATCGGCCGCCACACTGCTGCGGCTGCACGGCTATGGCGCAGCGCAGGTGAGCGTGGCCTCGGACGGCGCTGTCGTCGTCGGCGGCGTGTTGGTGGCCGACGCGCGCTGGCGTGCGGTATCCGACGCGCTGGACGCGCTGGCGCTCCCGCATGGCTGGCGCGTGGCCGACGGCACATCGCACGGCTTCGACGCGCTGGTCCGGACGTTGCGCGACGCCCGCCAACTGCATGGCATCGACATCTCGCGCGATCGCCACGGCTGGCGCCTCACCGGCGCGATGACGGCGGGCCGGCAAGCGTCGCTCAAAGGCATCGCCGACGCGTGGAGCGCTGCGGCGCGGGGCCTGCCCGTGCGCATCGAACCGTTGCCGCCGCCGATCCCGACGCTTGCCGAAACGGGCTTTTCCGCGCCGCTGGTCAGTATCGGCGGCGCGCCCGACTCGCCGCAGCTCACGCTCGCCGACGGCACGCGCCTCGCCCGGGGTGTTCGTCTGCCCGGCGGCACGCGCGTGGTCGAGATCCATCCCGACGGGGTCTCGATCGGCGCGCACGACCGGCTCTTTTACCTGCCATTGACCCCGGAGATTCGCCATGACGACCCGTCTGACGCACCTTGAAGACCGGCTCGCCGCGTCCCCCGACACCGTCGCCCGGGAGCTCGGCGCCCGCCTGGACGCGGCCGACGCGTCGTTGCAGCGCGCGTTGCGAAGGCCCCTCGCGCCGGCGCAGCATGCCGCGCTGATCGCGCAATCCCAGGCGCTGCGGGCGGCGCGCACGATCCTCATGCGCATGGCGAACCGCTACGGCACGTCTTATGGCGCGTCGTCAAAGCGTTCCGGGTAATGCGCGTGCGCGGAAGCGACAACCGGGCTCAGACGACGAAAGCCCCGCTTCGCCGGCCATGGCAAGCTTGCGTGTCTTGCCTCGCACGCATCGTCGTCCCAGTCTTCGTCTGCCTCGCCGGATGGCCTACACGCGGGACACAGTACCGACTTCCTCCACGCTTGCACCCACATCATGCCAAGTCACGACCTAGCTCAAACTCTTGTCGAAGCGCTGAAGTTGATCGGCTGCGATCCGAGCCGGATCGACGCCGTCGACAATCATTCCCCCATCGAACTGACGTTTACGGCCTCGCCGACGATCGTCGTCGAGACGCTCGAGAACCGGGCGTGCGGCATCCACGCGGTCGTGGCGAGTGACGAAGCCGCACGCCTGCACCGCGCCAACAGCGAACGCCTGCTTCAGTTTCTCATCGAGCCCGCGGACTGGGCTGTCACGGGCCACGTTCAGTTGCGCGAGCGCGGCAACCAACTCGTATTGCACGCCCAGATGAAGGAGGAGACGACGGCCGATCCCGAGCCTTTCGCCGTGGCACTCACCGATTTCTACGATCGCATCAAGATCTGTCAGGAACACCTGCGCGCCTGAGTCGCAACGGCGACGTCCATTCTTGCGCATGCGCCGTGCCCCGATGTGGGCCGATGTGAGCCGATGTGCACCGGCGCCGGCCCGTTCCTGCTCCCGCCCCCCGCCCCCCCGCCCCCCGAACCTCCGACCTCAAGCGTTTCCGTCCTCGCGTCGCGCGAGCGCGTGCATCTCGCCCCGGGCTCATGCGCCCACCGCCCCGCACTCCTCCGCCAGCCCCGAGCGCCATTCGTCCAGCGCTTCACTGATCGCCTCCCGTTGTGTCTCGTCGCGAAAGCACCCCTCGTGCGCTGATTGCACCAGCCACGTCAGTTCGCGGGCATACGCATAGCGCGCTCCTGCCGACGGAATGCCCAGATGTGCCGCGCGCTGCACCAGCCATTCGACGCCAACCCAAGGTTGATCCAGCAGCGTCAGCACCTCGACGATCATCTTGTCCGCATCGCAAGCGCGCCATCCTGCGGCATGGACCGCATGTGCGGATTGCGCGCAGCATGACTCCAGCGTGAGAAACAGCACCACACGCCGAACGTCGTCGATCACAGCCGCAAGACGCGCCATGTCGGCGTCGGCGCGCTGCGCGCCCAGCTCGAGGCCCAATGCCTGCAGCAGCGCTCGCAGGCGAGCTCGTCGTTCCGGAAGCCGGCGACACTGGTCGAACCATTGCGCGAGGGACCGTTGCGTCGTGCGCGCCTGGCGAAACAGCGTCCTGAGCTGCTGCAACAATTGAGGACTGACCGCCCCTGCGCCGCCACACTCCAGCGCGGCGAACGCCTCGATCGCCCAGTCCTCGCCCGCCGTCAGCGTCTCCAGGGTTTGATTGAGACGCTTGCGCGCGCCGGCGTCGAGCCCGTCTGGCGCGTCTTGCGCAAGCCACGCCGCGACGATCAACGCCGCATGCCCGGCCGACAGTCCCGCCTGCCGGAGCAGTTGCAGCGGATCGGGAACGAACGGCAGGTCGCGCATCTGTTCGCGCAGCGTTTCGAATTGCACGCCGCTCACGCGCGCGAGCCGATAGATCTGCTGTTCAAAGAGCGCACGCGCGCGGTCCTTGTCGTCGCGCACGCTGTGCTCGCCGCCGCGGCGGAATCGAACGCCAAGCGCAAAGCCGAGATTCTCCTGCGACTCGGCAACAGCCGCTTCCTCGCTCTGCGCGATCGCCGCCTCGATCAGGGCGAGATGGCCGCCCGGCGCCACGCACGACGCGCTTGCGCTCGCGCGTGACGATGGCGCGCCGTCACCGTCGAGCCCCTCCCATTCGTCATCCGGAGCGCGCGCCGGCGCGGTATTCTCCCGCGGCGCCGCGCCGACACTCCCCAGTGCGCCGGATCCCGGCAGACGGTCAACCATTGGCGACCTCCAGACTCGGACCGTTACGCTGCAGGCGCTCGACGACGGCGGCCAGATCGGCCTCCAGATCGAGGCACACGGTGACCCATTCGCTCTCGAGGCGTGCCTGATGCCCGGCGAGGGTCTCGTCGGGCTCGCAGGCGAGGACGATGTCGGCGCCTCGCAACGCCGTGGCAACGGCCTCCCTCTGCGCCGGCGGCACGCGCAGGACGAGCGCCCCTTCGCGCACGAGCGAGGGCAACGCGCGCGCTACGCGCTGTGCGATGCGCGCGCCGACATCCTGCGACTCGACGAAGTTCGTCAGCGCCTGCGTCAGCGTCTGTGCAATGCGGCGCTCGAGCGAGCACACGATCTTGCGCTCGAGCAGCGCCTCGTCGACGAGCCAGTCGACGGCTTGCATCACCGCCGCCTGGCGAGCGGCTTGCGCGTTCGCCGCGGCTTCCCGCCGGGCAAGCTCACGCGCCTGGGCCAATGTGGTTTCGCGCAGCGTTCGCGCATTGCGCTCCGCCCGGGCCCGCGTTTCGAGCGCGCTGTCGCGTTCGGCCCGCGCTTGCTCCAGCCATGCGGTGCGCTGGCGCGTCTCGTCGCGCAGGCGCACCAGTGCCTCGCGCAAAACGACTGGCCCCGCCGGAGCGGGGCCGTCCATCCGCTCGATGGCGGTCAAGGCAAAGTCGACGACATACATAACATCTTCTCCAACGCGGCGAAGCGTTGCCAGATTCCGTCAACGTCCGCCTGTGCGACGCTCGCGCGCGCCGCAACAGGCGCCGGCGGCAACAGAATGCGCGCGGCAGCCCCTACGGTGGCGACATCGTCACGCGACGCAGCGGCAGCAGCGTCCAGGCACGCTCCCGCGGTCGCCAACGCTTCAGCGACCAGCGCCTCCGGAACAACCGACGAGCGCGCCGGCCACTCGCTGCGCGTGAGCAGCAGACGATCGCATTGCCAGGCATCCAGCCACGGCGACAGCGCCCGTCGGAAGCTGCCAAGCAGCAGGTAGTCCGGGCAGCCCAGCACGCGCAGACCGTAAGCCAGCGCAACGCGGCGAAGGCCGGGCACGAGGCGCAGCATCGCGCGCGCCGCGTCGCTGTGCGGCGGCACGCAGCAAGGCGCCCGCGCCGAGGACGGCCAGCCGCGCCGCGCGACCAACATCGCGTCGATGCGGGGCCGGCACGCCGGATGGCGGCGATAGGCGTCGCGCCACGGCGCCATCTCGAAGGTGCGCCACCAACCCTCGTCCATGCACGCGCCGGGCTGCCAGATCAGCCGGCCGAGCCTGGTGAGCCCGGCGCCCGTCGTTTGCCTCATGGCGTGTCGTCCGTGCGCCGCCCCCGCCGCAGCACACGCGTGAGCCACGCGCCGCGCCGGTGCAGGATTACGGCGCCGCCGCCCAGCAGCGCCGCGGCGGCGCCGGTCAGCGCCACCCACGACCAGCCGTCCATAACGAAGCGCCGGCCTTGCCGCGCCTGTTGCGCATCGAGCGCCGCGCGCGGCAGACGATAGTCGGCAGGCTGAAGCACGATGCTGATGCGCTCTGGCGTCACGCCCGGCACGCTGTCATGCACGAGGCTGCGGATATCGGTCATGCGCTGCGTCATGTTGATCTCCGGGCTGTACTTCAGGAACACCGCGACGCCCGGCGGCAGCGTCGCCCGTCCCGCCGAATCGGTCGGAACCTGCGCGATCGACACTTCCGCGGCCATCACGCCGTCGAGCGACGCGAGCATGCGCTCCAGTCGCTGCTCCTTGAGGAACGCCAGCTTCGCCTGCTCCTGCACGGGTGAACTGACGAGCTGCCCGGCGGGAAAAACGTCGGCCACCGAGGCGCGCTTTTCTCGCGGCAATCCGTGCTGGCGAAGCACCTCCACGCCGCGCACGAAATCGCCCCGCTCGATGCGCACCGTCACGCCATTCGCATCGGCGCGCTTGTCGGCCTGCAGCCCGGAGACGAGCAGGAGCGCCAGCATCTGATTCGCTTCCGTCTCACTGAGCGATCGGTGCAGTTCCACCTTGCAGCCCGCGAGCGTCAACGTCAGCACGACGGCGAGAAACCGTCGCACCAGTCTTTGCGGCGCACCGCGCACGCCGTGCCGCGCACGCGCCGTCGCCCGCAGCGGGCAGGCGCGGGTCGTCATTGCATGTGCACCAGCTTGTTGATGCCCTGTGTGCTCGCACCCGCGACCTTCGCGACGAACTCGAGCGCCAGCACCCGCTCGGTCAGATGGCGCTGCATGGCGAGCAGGTGCACGGGATCGCCCACGGCGCTGTCGTCGGCCGTCACGCGCTGCACGATATGTTGGGAATGGCCCGCGAGCTTTCCCGCCGCGCTCAGCAGATGATGTTCGGGCAGCGCCGGTGCACTCGCCAGCGCATGCCCGAAACGGGCGGCGTCCGTCGGCCCCGGGGGCGCAGCCTTGGGGGCCGGAACGGCGGGCGCCGCTGTGGCGGCAGCGTGTACGGCAACGTAGGAAGCGGAAGCAATCGTCATGATGGAGACCGGGGAGAGAAGAACAAGGGGGACGATGGAGACAATGGAGACGATGAGAACGAGGAAGGCGAGGCGGCGGGAGAGACGGCGGAAGCGGCGACGGAAGCGGCGACGGAAGCCGCGGCGGAAGAGACGAAGGAGCCGTTCGCGTCGACCTGGGCCGGCGCCGCCTCGGCAAGCCACCGGGCGAGCACCGCGACGCTCGGCGTCAAGCGCCCGTCTGCGGCCTCGAAGCGCGCGAGGCAGGCCCGTGCCGCCTGCGTGTCGCCGAGCGCGATGAGCAGCGCGGCGTGCAGCCACTCGCGCGTCTCGCGCTCGGGTACCAATGCGGGGAGCGCGTCCAGAATCGTGCGCGCCTCGCCGTGCATGCCGTGCTGCGCGCCGGCGAACGCCAGTTCCACCACGGTCTGCCGCGTGACGGCGTCCAGGGACGGCTCGGGCGCCGTCGTGCCAATGCCCCGCACGCGCTTCATGCGATCTTCCCGATGATTCCCATCACCGTGTCCTTGATGAGCTTGATGGACGCGCTGTGCAGCCCGACCATCGTCGAGAATTGCTGCAGCTTGAACTGCACCTCGAGCATATGGCGCGGATCGTTGGCTTCGCCCGAGCGAAGCGCCTGTGTGGCCTCGTCGGACATGCGCCGCACGCCCTCGGACATGCCGCGATGCACTTCTTCGACGTTCATTGCACACCTCCATCGGCCGCGACCCCGTGGCCGCCCACGAGGTCGGCGCGCATCGCGGCGTAGGCATCGGCGCGCGGCATCGCTATCCTTCGCCCGCCGCGCTGCGGCGGCGTGCCGAGCCGGATTTCCGTCGGCGCGCAATCGAAGCGCTTGCGGAACGTATCGGTGAAATGGGCGTGATTGGTGAAGCCGCACTCGAGCGCGATGTCGAGCACCTTGTGGCGAGTGGAGAGCAGCAAATCGCGCGCGAGTCGCAGCCGCCGCTCCAGCAACCACTGCTTCGCGGGCATGCCGTAGGTCTGCTGGAACAGATAGCGAAACTTGCGCAGCGGCATGCCGAACTCCTCGGCAAGACGCCCCACCGGCCACGGACGATGAAAGTTCGCTTCGACGAAGTCGAACAGCGAGTGGCTGCCCGCAATGCTCTGCCGCAGCATGGCCGAGTAATACCGCTGATCGCGGCACAGGCAGTAGACGTAGAAGAAGCGAAGCATCGCCATGCGATCGACCTGCTGCAGCGTCATGGCGACGTCGACCATGGTGGGCTCGAGGATGAGCGTGCGCGCCGCCTGCCGGTGAAAGACGCCGAGCGGGCGGCGGTCGAGCAGATCGACCACGTCCGGGTACAGCGCCTGCAGATCGCAGGCATGGAAGTCGTGCGACACCACGGGGCCCGCGCATTCGACCGTGGCGTCCGGACTGGTCGCGGTCATGCTTCCGGCTGGCAGCGTTTGCACAAGGCCGTTCACTTTCAGCTTGATGTCGTAGCGGCTGATCAGAAATCGCACTGTACTCATAGGCTCCTCCTCTCACGACAATCCGTCGGCGGGATGACAAAGTCGAAGGCCACAAGATAGGCGAGCACGCTCGCGAGCATCATCGGGTGGACACCTTAATGTGAGGCGCGTCCCCGCGAGGTTTTGGTTTTTGGGAGAAAAGCTATCGCGAAAATAAAAAACCCGACGCAACGACGCGTCGGGTTCGGGGCGGTGATGGCCCGGCAGTGCGCCGCTCAGGCGAGCGCGGCGGGCGAAAAGCTGTCGGCGCGCGCCATCGGCCAGTACTTTTCGTAGAGCTGATAGCGGAATTGCCCGCGCAGCAAATCGCCCGGCTCCAGATACTTGAGCGATTCGGACATGAGACGAATCTCATTGGACGACACGCGTTTGACGATGTGATGGGCGCGCAACTCCGAAGGATGCGACAGCCCGGCCGCCTGAATCAGCTCCTGCAACGCGTGCAGCGTATGTGCGTGGAACTGCTGGACACGTTGCGCCTTGTCCGGCACGACGAGCGCGCGCTGACGCAGCGGATCCTGCGTGGCCACCCCGGTCGGACAACGATCGGTATGGCACTTCTGCGACTGGATGCAGCCGATCGCGAACATGAAACCGCGCGCCGAGTTGCACCAGTCCGCGCCAATGGCGAGCGTGCGCGCAATGTCGAACGCCGTGATGATCTTGCCCGACGCCCCGATGCGAATTCTCTCGCGCAGGCCCGCGCCGACGAGCGTGTTGTGCACGAGCAGCAGCCCTTCCTGCAGCGGTGCGCCCACGTGATCGGTGAACTCCAGCGGCGCGGCGCCGGTGCCGCCTTCCGAGCCGTCCACGACGATGAAATCGGGCAGGATGCCGCTCTCGAGCATGGCCTTGACAATGCCGAAGAACTCCCACGGATGGCCGATGCACAGCTTGAAGCCCGTTGGCTTGCCGCCCGACAGGTTGCGTAGCCGATCGACGAACTGGAGCAAGCCGAGCGGCGTGGAGAACTCGCTGTGACGCGACGGCGAGATGCAGTCCTGCCCCATCGGCACGCCGCGCGTGGCCGAAATCTCGGGGGTGATCTTCGCTGCGGGCAGCACGCCGCCATGGCCGGGCTTCGCGCCTTGCGAGAGCTTCACCTCGATCATCCTGACCTGCGGCGTGGTGGCCTGCGCCGCGAATTTCTCGGCGTTGAACGTGCCGTCGTCGTTACGGCAGCCGAAGTAGCCCGAGGCCACCTCCCAGATCAGGTCGCCGCCCTGCTCGCGATGATGCGCGGAGATGGAGCCCTCGCCCGTGTCGTGAATGAAGTTGCCGAGCTTGGCGCCGCGATTGAGCGCGCGGATCGCGTTGGCCGATAACGCACCGAAGCTCATCGCCGAAATATTGAAGATCGACGCGGAGTACGGCTGCGCGCGGTCCGGGCCGATGATGATGCGAAAGTCGTGGTCCTTGAGCACCGTCGGCGCGAGCGAATGCGCGATCCACTCGTAGCCGGTGGCCTTGACGTCGAGCTCCGTGCCGAACGGACGGCTGTCGACGTCTGCCTTCGCGCGCTGGTAGACGATACTGCGCTGCGCTCGCGAGAACGGCGTCTCGGAGGTGTCGTCCTCCACGAAATACTGGCGAATTTCCGGGCGGATGAATTCGAACAGAAACCGGAAGTGGCCCCACAGCGGATAATTGCGCAGCACGGCATGACGCTGCTGCACCACGTCCCACGCCCCGAGCGCTGCCAGCGCCGCGAACGGCAACGGCCAGAACGGGTGCCAACCGTCGAGAAGCACCAGCGCAAGCGTTGCGACGAGCAACGCCACGGCGAGCCAGAGAGCCAGGAATCGGCGCGAAAACATGGAACCTCCTTGCTTGTGGGGGGGACACGCGCCGGCACGCCGCCGGGTGTCCGCCCGGCAAGCGCCGGCGGCTTCAGTGCGTGTTAAGAATGGTGCGCTTGCCGGCAGCGCCCGTGCCGGCGGTCTTGCCGGCGTCCGGGACCTGCGCGGCCGTGGTCGAGGCGATGATGCCTCCGCCCAGGCAGATCTCGCCGTCGTAGAGCACGGCCGACTGCCCCGGCGTGACGGCCCACTGCGGCTCGGCGAACGACAGCGTGAGCGCCTGCGCGTCGGCGCGCGCGACCTCGCAGGCGGCGTCGGCCTGACGGTAGCGTGTCTTGGCGCCGACGCGCGCACCCGCGGCGGGCGGCTCGCCCGCGACCCAGGACAGGTCCTCGGCGTCGAGCGCGGCCGAGAGCAGCCACGGGTGGTCGTGCCCCTGGACCACGTACAGCGTGTTGCTGGCCATGTCCTTGCGCGCGACGAACCACGGCTCGCCGGAGCCCTCGCGGCTGCCGCCCAGACCAATGCCCTTGCGCTGGCCCAGCGTGTAGAACGCGAGCCCGACGTGCTCGCCCACGACGGCGCCATCGGGCGTCTTCATCGGCCCCGGACTGGTGGGCAGATAGCGATTGAGGAAGTCGCGAAACGGCCGCTCGCCGATGAAGCAGATCCCCGTCGAGTCCTTCTTCTTCGCGTTCGGCAAGCCGATCTGTGCGGCGATCTCGCGCACCCTGGTCTTCGGAATCTCGCCGAGCGGGAACATGGTGCGCGACAGTTGCTTCTGGTTCAGGCGATGCAGGAAGTAGCTCTGATCCTTGGTGTGGTCGAACGCCTTGAGCAGTTCGAACCGTCCGTCGCGTTCGCGCACGCGCGCGTAGTGACCGGTGGCGATCGTCTCGCCGCCGAGCGCCACGGCGTGGTCGAGGAATGCCTTGAACTTGATTTCCGCGTTGCACAGCACGTCCGGGTTTGGCGTGCGCCCGGCCGAATACTCGCGCAGGAACTCGGCGAACACGCGGTCCTTGTATTCGGCGGCGAAATTGACGGCTTCGACGTCGATGCCGATCAGATCGGCGACCGAAACCACGTCGATCCAGTCCTGCCGGGTCGAACAATATTCGCTGTCGTCATCGTCTTCCCAGTTCTTCATGAACAGGCCGACGACGTCGTAACCTTGCTGTTTGAGCAGCCATGCGGTGACCGACGAATCCACGCCGCCCGACATGCCCACCACTACGCGCTTTTGACTCATGTGTTGCCTTGCCCGCCGGCCAGTGCCGGATGGGTCTGAAGTATGGCGAGGTCGTACCGCACGCCCCGCAGGTAATCGTCCACGCACTGCTCGAGAATCGGCGAACGATGCCGTGCGCGCTGCGCGCGCATCTCCTGCGGCGTGAGCCACAGCGTGCCGACGATCCCCTCGTCGAGCGGCCGCGTCGGATCGTGCGCCCCCAGGGCGCCCGCGAAGGTGAAGCGCAGATACGCAATGTCCTCCGGGCCGGGCGCGAGGTAGATGCCCAGCAGATGCTGGGGCTCGAACGCATAACCGGTCTCTTCGAGGACTTCGCGACGCACGGCGGCAAGGATCGACTCGCCGCGCTCCAGATGTCCGGCGGGCTGGTTGATCAGCAGGCCCGCAGGCTTTCGCTCTTCGACAAACAGAAAACGGCCGTCCCGTTCGACGACCGCCGCTACCGTCACGTTGGGCTTCCAGCGTGCATTCATGGCACATCCTTGCGGGGTGCGGGACGGACGACGCCTCTGCGCCCCCCTCGCCGCCAACCGGGCGCGAAACCCGGACCTCACCCGATGGAAAAGCGCCATTTTACCGTCTGGCGGGCTTTGGCGCAGGAGACTGCGCCGATCCGTCGACCGACCGGCCGGTCGGTGTCTCGCATGCGCGTTCCCCTGGTTTCGGACATATCCATATGCGGTTTCGCGCAATAGGCGCGTTTGTCATCTTCGGGTAAGCTTCGACGAGCACCCGTCACGTGCAGCCAGCAGTCGCAGTACCCGCATCACCGGTTTATGCAGAAGTTCGTTTGCAGTGTTTTGTGCAGGACTCATGTCATCAGCGGCGAATCAGGTAGTGCGCCTTGCCCCCGGCAGCGTGAGGCTACGGCTCCTTGGCCGCTGACGAGATCAGTTCACAAACCCAAGGAGAGACGCAATGAGAATCGGCATTCCCGCCGAGACGCTTGCCGGCGAAACCCGTGTCGCGGCCACGCCCGAGACGGTGAAAAAGCTGGTCGCATCGGGACATCAGGTGGTGGTCGGGCGCGGCGCGGGAGACGCCGCCAGCGTTCCGGATACGGCTTTCGAGGCCGCGGGCGCATCGCTCGGCAGCGCGGGCGACGCCCTGGGCGCCGAACTGGTGCTCAAGGTGCGGGCGCCGTCGCCGGAAGAACTTGCCCAGATCCCGCGCGGCACGGTCGTGGTCGGCATGCTCAACCCGTTCGACGCGCAGAACAACGCCCGCATGGCCGCCGCCGGCATCATCGGTTTCGCTTTGGAAGCCGCACCGCGCACCACGCGTGCGCAGAGCATGGACGTGTTGTCCTCGCAGGCCAATATCGCGGGCTACAAGGCGGTGATGCTCGCCGCGAACCTCTACCAGCGCTTCATGCCGATG
>NZ_CABPSC010000017.1 GCF_902459585.1 Pandoraea nosoerga | reverse complement strand
ACCGGCGCGCTCGCGGCGGGCGACGTGGCGCCCGGCCGAGGGCCGGCGCAGCCAGCGAGTGCTGCGGCGAGCGTGGCGAGCGCGGCGAGGCTCCATACCCGACGGCAAGGCGAAACGGAGCGCCCCGAAATGGCGGACGAGGGCGTGGATGAGGGGGTTGGCGAGGGCGTGGACAAGAGGGGGGACGACAGGAATCGGACAGGTGAAGCAGACGTCATCGCAAATGGTGGCCTGAGCTATTTGCCCCCGATTGTACCGGCTCCGTGGGGCGGGCCGCTCGCGTGGCCCAGGGGTGCGCGCGGACGCTACACCGCCATCGCCGCCCCATCGCTGCGCGGATCGTGAGCCCCTGTTGCGAGACCGTCGTTTGCAATGGCGATAACACCGGCCTGACCCGCGAGCGGACTATGGCCCGGCAAGGGCGCCACGGCATGGCCGAGTTCGGCCAGTGCCGCGAACACGGCTGGCCCGGCATCGCTTTCCAGTTTGAGATTGTCCCGGCTGTCGGAGAATGTTCGGCCGAGCAGGAAGCGGGGATGCGATAACGCCTCGTGCGGGGCCATCCCGTAGTCGATCAGGCGCGTGAGCAGCGCGCTCAGTGTCTGGGGCTGGCCGTCAGCGCCCTGAGTGCCGTAGAGCAAACGCGGCCGGCCGCCCTGAAGGTACATGCCCGGATTGAGGGTGTGAAATGGCCGCTTGCCGGGCATGAGCGCGTTCGGATGCGCACTGCCTGCGGGGTGAAACGCCGCGCCCCGGTTGTGCCACAGCACACCGGTGTCTCCCGCCATCACGCCACTGCCCCAGTCGAAATAAATCGTTTGCAATACGCTGACGGCGCGACCGGCGGCGTCCGTCGCCGCGAAGTAGACCGTGTCGCCCTCGCGAAAACGATGCGGCCACGCGAGCGCCGCACCGTCGTCGATGCGCGATGCGGCCGCGCGGAGCCGGGCGTCCGACAACATGGTCGTCACGGGCACGTCCGCGAACTCCGGGTCCGCGACGTAGCGGTCGCGATCGATGAACGCCTGTTTGACCGCCTCGACCAGCCGGTGGTAGTACGTTGCACTACCGTGCGCGCAATCTCCGAGCCCCTTGCGGGCGAGAATGCCCATGATTTGCAGCGTGGTTACCCCTTGTGTCGGCGGCGGCAACGTCGCCAGCAAGCCGCCGGCATAGGGCATCGTCAGCGCGGGCGACACATGCACACGCGTTGCGGCAAGGTCTTCGCGAGTCAGTGGCGAGCCGGCCGACTGCATTCCGCGCGCGATCCGCGCGGCCAGTTCGCCTTCATAGAATTCGCGTGGCCCGCCATCGGACAGCCGCCGTAGCGTACACGCCAGTGCCGGTTGTCGGAACCGCTCCCCGGCGGCGGGCGCGCGGCCCTCCGGCAGAAACGTCCGTGCGAAGCCATGCCAGATCGACGCGTCGACCATCTCGGCCGCGCGATACGTGTACCAGAAATCCTGCGAGCGGCTCGTCGCGAAACCGTCGTCGGCGGCGGCGATGGCCGGGGCCAACAACGACGCCCACGACAGGGTGCCGCCCCACTGCTCGCGACTCACCCGGTACGCGGCCTCCCACGCGGCGACCGTGGCGGCCGACGTCAGCGCGCAAGCCGGCCCTCGCACGGGAATGGGATCGCCATTGGACAGCCCCGGCGGCAGGTCTCGTGCTGCCTGCCCAATGCCGGAGATGGCGAGCGGTGCCGCGTCGCCGGACGCTCCGTCGGCCAGCAGCCAGAAGCCGTCACCGCCCAGGCCAGTGAAGTGCGGCATCGTTACGCACAACACCGCCGCGATCGCGATGGCGGCTTCGATGGCGTTGCCGCCCTGGCGCAGCACATCGCGCCCCGCGGCGCTGGCCAGCCCGTGCGGGCTCGTCACCAGACCGGCGCGTCCGCTCGCGGATGCAGGCCGAGCGCCATTTACCGTTCCCTTCACCGGATCATTCACCGGGCCGTTCACTCCTCCCGCCCCGTCACGCGCCGTCATGCCGCCGCTCCCGCCTCGTGCGCGCCGCCGAGATAGGCGGCCGCAAGGCGTGCGTCACCCGCGAGCTCGCTCGCCGACCCGCTCACCGTCACGCGCCCCTCCTCGAGCACGTAGCCGCGCTCGGCAATCGACAGTGCCATGGCGGCCATCTGATCGACGAGCAGCATCGAGAGCGATTCGCGACGCAATGCATCGAGCGACGCGAACAACTCGGCGATGACCTTCGGCGCCAGCCCCAACGACGGTTCGTCGAGCAACAGGACCCGGGGCGCCGACATCAACGCCCGCGCGATCGCCAGCATCTGCTGCTCGCCGCCGGAGAGCAGGCCGGCGCGCTGATGCTGACGCTCTCGCAGGCGGGGGTAGCGCGCAAACATCTGTTCGACGCGGGCATCGAGCGTGGCGCGCGGCAACCGCCCGCAGGGAAAAGCGCCAAGCCGCAGGTTATCGAGCACCGAAAGCTCGGGAAATACCTGACGTCCCTCGGGCACGAGCACGACACCCAATGCGGCGATCCTGGCGGCGTCCAGACGCGACAGGTCGTGCCCATCGAACGTGATGCCGCCGCTCACCGGTCGATGCAGCCCCGCGAGCGAGCGCATGAGCGTCGATTTGCCCGCGCCGTTGGCGCCGAGCAATGCGACGAGTTCCCCGTCGCGCACCTGAATCGAGATGTCATGCAGCACCGGCGCTGCGCCGTAGCCGGCCGTGAGCTTGCCAACCCCGAGCACCTCGGACGCCGCGGACGCCGCACGCCGCACTTGCGCTCCCGCCTGCGTCCCCACCTGCGCCGCGGACACCCCAAGATAGGCCTGCCGCACGCGCTCGTCGTGGCGGATCGCGGCGGGGGTGCCATGCGCGAGAAAGCGGCCCGCGTCGATCACGACGATGCCATCCGACACGCCCATCACGAGCGACATATCGTGCTCGACGAGGCCCACCGCCACGCCACTGTCGGCGATCTGCCGCAACAGCTTGCCCAACTGCGCCTTGTCCCGCGTCGAAAGACCGGCGGCCGGCTCGTCGAGCAGCAAGACGCTGGGGCGGGTCGCCAACGCCCGAGCGATCTCTACGAGACGGCGGTCGACGTGCGCGAGATCGGCCGCCATCAGATCGACGTCGCCGCGATAGCCGCACGAGCGCAGCAACGCCAGCGCCTCATCACGCTGCGCCGCGCCTTGCATGCGGGAGATGCCGAGCAGTCCGCCGAGGCGGCCCGCACTCAGCGCGAGCGTCACGTTATCGAGCACGCTCATGCCACCGAACAGCTGGGACGTCTGATAGGTGCGCGCCACGCCGCGCCGCGCGCTGTCGCAAGCGCCTCTTGCGGGAAGGTCGGCGGCGCCCAGCGAGCGGGTGCCCGAGAGCGGCCGGTAGAAGCCCGAGAGCATATTGAGGACGGTCGATTTGCCGGCGCCGTTCGGGCCGATCAGGCTCGTCACCCGCGCCGGCGGCAACTCGAACGAAAGATCCGCCACGGCTTTCACGCCACCGAAGGTCATCGCCAGGGCGTGCGCGGCGAGTCCTTTGCGTTGTGACGGCGCGAGCGCGGGCAACGTCAGCGCGGCGTCCGTGGTTGCCGTGGTGCCCGCTTCCGCGCTGGCGTCGTGCGGCACGCCACGCCCCCGCGCCTTCCACCATTGTCCGATCACGCCAACCACGCCATTGGGCGCGCCCCACAACACGGCCAGCAGCAACACCCCGAAGCACAGCAGGCGCAGGTTTTCGAGACTGGCAAGAAATTCGGGCAGCAGCCCCACGATCACGGCGCCGACCAGCGGCCCGGCGATCGTGCCCGCCCCGCCAATCATCACGACCAGCACGAACAGAATCGACTGGAGGAACGAGAACATGCCCGGCGTGACCATGCCCTGCAACGGCGCGAACAAGCCGCCGGCCAGGCCGGCGAGTGACGCTGAGAACGCGAATGCCACCGTCTTGACGATCAGCGGGTCGACGCCGATCGATGCTGCCGCCGTTTCGCTGTCGCGCACCGCCCGCATGGCGGCGCCCCACGCGCCGCGAGAGATGCGCGCATAGACCAGCAGCGCCACGGCGAGCACGGTCAGTGCTGCCACGGCCACGACCCGCTCGCTGCCTGCCATGCCGAACACGCCCGGCGGCATCACGCCCATCAGGCCATTCTGGCCGCCCGTCAGGCCACGCCATTCGACTGCACCGTGCTCGACGATGAAGCCGAAGGCGATCGTCACCATCGCCAGACCGGGACCGCGCACGCGAAGCGCAGGCAAGGCCAGCAAGGCCCCGGTGGCAGCGGCGAGCGCGCCGCCGGCGAGCCATGCAGGCCAGAACGGCCAGCCGGCCCGTGTCGTGAGAATCGCCACGGCGTAGGCGCCGATCGCATAGAAACCGACGTGGCCGAACGAAACCTGCCCCGTGAGCCCCAGCAGAAGATTGAGACCCACGCCGCACACAGCCAGCAGCGCCACGCCGGCGATCACCACCACGAAGTAGCCGTTTACCACGCACGCGGCGCCGGCCATCGCCAGCAACGCGACGGCGAGCAGCGCGGTGAGGGCGAGACCGTTGCGTGCGGTGCGACGAGCGGCGCGTGTCGACGACCGGGGGGAGCGCGAGGCCAGTCGCAAAGAAGAATCGCTCATACCTTGCGCACCTCCGCGCGGCCGAACATGCCGTCCGGGCGCATCGCGAGCAGCACGATGACCAGACCGAACGTAATGATCTGGGTGTAGCCCGATCCGAGCGTCGCGGTGATCATCGCTTCGGTCACGCCGAACAGCAGACCGGCGATCATCACGCCCCATGCACTGGACAGGCCGCCGAGAATCGCCACGGCGAACGCCTTGAGGCCGAACACCGTGCCCATATCGGCCTGCACGTTGAACAGCGGTGCGATCAGCACGCCGGCAATGCCGGCGAGCAGCGTCGAGACTGCAAAGGCGCCTGCGATGGTGCGCTGGATGGGAATGCCCATGAGCCGCGCGGCGTCACGGTTCTGCACCACCGCGAGCATGGCCACGCCCCAGCGCGAGCGGCGCAACACGTAATGCAGCAACGCGGCGAGCGCCAGCCCCACCACCGGAATCAGCAATTGCAGCGGGTAGACGCCCAGGCCGGCGTCGCCGATTTGCAGCGCGCTTTGCGCGAGCGGCGACGGCAAGCTGCGCGGCTCCGTGCCGAACGTCAGCATCACGAGGTTATCGAGCACGATGCCCAGTGCCACCGTCGCCATGAGCCACGCGCTCGAGCCGCGCTGCACGAATGGCTGCACGGCGAGCCGCTCGACCACCAGCCCGTAGACGGCGCAAAGCGCGAGCGCCGCAGCGATGGCCAGCGGCATCGGCCACCCGAGCGTCTGCGCGAAGGTGTACGCGAGTACGGCGCCGAGCATCATCGAGCTGCCTTGCGCGAAATTGACTGTCGCGCTCACGGCGAAAGTCAGATGAAAGCCGAGTGCCATGAGGCCGTACATGCTGCCGAGCCCCAGGCCGGCGACAAGCGCCGAGATCCATTGCATGAGATATCCTCCGGGACGCCGCGCGGCAGCGCCCGTTCATTGCCGGTGTGTCCGCCCGATCCGCCCCGTCGATCAAGGTCGATCGGACAGAGGCGTTCGGCTGCGGGATAAGACTGACTTCGATGACCCGCTTCGGCGACTCACTTCGCCGCGACCTTCGCGCCCGCCTGCGCGACCGGCACGATGCGGTTGTCGATGAACTGCGCCCACACGTAGTCCTGTGCCGACAGGGCGTCGTGCTGCTGCTCGCTGAACGGCTTCACATACGTCTTGATGAGGCCCTCGTAGCGGTCGATCCTGTAGAAGCCGGCGCGGATCGCATCGCCGTTGGTCGAACCGGCACGGTCGATGGCAAGCGCGGTAAGGCGCATGGCGTCGTATGCGTTGGCGACGCCGACTGCCGGCGTGATGTCGTCCGGTCCCTTGACGTCCGGGTATTTGGCCTTGAGCGCCGCAACGACACGCGCGCTGACCGGCGACGTGGCCCCGAAGAAGCTATACGTCTGCACGAAATGCACGGTCTTCGCGTTCGGGCCGGCCAGCTCTGTGAAGCGGCCGCCCGCCGGACCCCAGTGCGAGACGATGGGGACCTTCCAGCCCATGCGGTCGAGCGACTTCACCACCTGTGCCGACGGCCCCACGTTGCCCACCATCAGCAGGGTGTCGGCGCCGGCGGCCTTCAGGCGTCCGAGTTGCGGCGTGACATCCACGTCGTTCGCCTCGAACTTCTCGACGGCGGCCGGCTTCATGCCCTTGGCCGCCAGCGCGGCGACGATGCCTTTCTCGTTCGACTCGCCCCACGGGTTGTTCACGAGAATCAGGCCGAGCTTTTTCGCACCGAAATTCTGCTGCGCGTAGTTCACCATCGCCCCGTCCACGATTTCGTCGACGGCCGACACGCGGAACACATAGTTGGGACTGGCGCCGTTGTGGGTAATCGGTGTGCCCGCAGCCCACGGCCCCATGAACGGCACCTTCTCCTGATTGGCAATGGGCACGATGGCCATGGAGACCGGCGTATCCAGCCCCCCGAAGAGCACCGCCACTTTGTCCTTGTAGATGAGCTCGCGCGCGGCGAGCACGCCCTTGGCGGGGTTGCCTTCGTCGTCGCGCCGCACCAGTTCCAGCTTGCGCCCGCCGAGTACGCCGCCGCTGGCGTTGATCTCGTCGATGGCGATGGTCATGCCGCGCGTGAGGGCTTCGCCCGCGCGTGCCGACTGTCCGGAGAGCGCCGTGACCAGCCCGATCCTGACCGTGTCCGCCGCGTAGCCCGATACGCTCGCGAACATGCCGGCGGCGGCCAGGGCGGCAGCCCCGGCGCGAAGCCAGCGACGGCGGGACGGGGCGCACAGCGAGGTCGGGGCAGTCGTGCAGAAGGCGTTGTGACGTGCAGAGGCGGGCATGAGCAATCTCCGTGAAGACACACCGGGGGCGATGTGTCGGAAGCCAATCGAAAGCGAATCGGGAAGGACGGCAGCGCGTCCCGGCGTCGGGCACAGCCCGCGATGTCCTCGCCTTACGCAAGAGGCATGCCACCTCGTCGACATTTCGAAGGAATCGCGTCGCGCAATATGAACGGCAACGTGTCGACGATCTGGCATCGAAATTGCGAACGATTGGTCATGGCGTTCGTTGACGACGCACTTGGCGCCAATTCGGAACGCGCCCGCACTGGGGCGGTGCGCGAATGTTTCAAGACGACACACGATGACCCTGACACTTCCTCTGCCGGAACCCGAGGCCCGCGCCACCGAAGACGCCCGCTTCGGCGCGCTTCGCTCGCACGGCCGCTTCGACTACCTGCCGATCACGGCGCGCGACACGTACCGCTGGCCCAACGGCGCGCGGCTGGCCGTCTATCTCGGCTTCAATCTGGAGCATTTCGCCTTTGGAGAAGGGCTGGGCGCAAACCTCGGCCCCGCCTCGCCGCAGCCGGACGTACTGAACTACAGCTGGCGCGAATACGGCAACCGCGTCGGTGCGTGGCGCTGTCTCGATCTGTTCGACGAACTCGCCATGCCGGCCGGTGTCATGCTCAATACGTCGCTGCTCGATCACTGTCCCGAACTCGTGCAGGCGTGCGTCGCGCGCGCAGACGAATTGATCGGACACGGTCACACCAACGCGCATCGGCAGAGCGATTTCGAGTACGCGCACGAGCGTGACCTGCTGGCGCATTGCCGTTCGCGCATGACCGAGGTGACCGGCTACACGCCCTCGGGATGGCTCTCGCCGTGGATCTCGGAGACGCATCACACACCGGACCTGCTCGTGCGCACCGGCTACCGATACACGCTGAACTGGTGCCACGACGACCGCCCGGTGCGCATGCGCACGGCGCACGGCACGCTGTGGTCGGTGCCTTATCCGCAGGAATTGAACGACATCCCCATGATTGTCGGACGTCAGATGGACGGCGCCGCGTTCGCCGACATGATTGCCGACAACTTCGACGAGATGTACGCGCAAGCCGAGCATCCGACGCGGGGCCAGCCGCTCGTGATGGGTATTGCGCTGCATCCGTACCTGGTCGGACAGCCATATCGTCTCCGGCATCTGCGGCGTGCGCTCATGCCCATCGCGGGCGCGGCGCGGCGCGGCGAGATCTGGATCGCGACGCCGGGCGATATCGCCGCGCACGTGGCGTCGGTGAGCGAGGCCGATCCTCACGCCGTCATGGGATGAGCGCATCATGCCGCTCAAGCCATATTGCCCGGATTGCGCCGAGCACTCGGGGGCCGGAGCGTCGACTCTATTGCCTTCGCCGTCTATTTCACCTTTGCCGCATTCGCCAGCCATGCCAGCAGACAAGCCCGTCGCGCGTGCGCGCCGCCACGCCACCAATGCCGCCAGCGCCAGCGGGGCGGGGTCCGACGCAGGCGCGACCGAATCCCGTCTCCTCGCCCTGCATTCGCCCGTGGCAAACGACGACGATCAGAGCGCCGAGACCCGCGTCGAAACGCATATCTATCGCACTATCGTCGATGGGGTGCTCGCGCATCGGCTCACCCCCGGCACGAAGCTTCCGGAGCCCGAGCTGTGCCAATTGTTCGACGTGGGACGCGCGCTCGTGCGGCGCGTGCTCGAGCGCCTGGCGCACGACGGCATCGTCACGCTCAGGCCGAACCGGGGGGCGGTGATCGCCGAGCCGACGCCGGAAGAAACGCGCGAGATATTCGAAGCGCGTCGCGCGCTGGAGCGTTCGCTGGTGGCGCTTGCCGTGTCGCGCGTGACCGACGACGACCTTGCCATGCTGCGCCGCCAACTGGGCGCCGAGCACGAAGCGATGCACCGCTTCGACCAACCGTCGTGGGCGCGGCTGGCGAGCGACTTCCATTTGCGCGTGGCGGCGCTTGCCGGTAACGCCGTGCTGCTGCGTTACCTCACCGAGCTGATTTCGCGGTGCTCGCTCATCGTCGGACTGTACGAGCCGCCCGGCTATGCGCCGTGCGAACATGAGGAGCACGCGGCGATCGTGGCCTGTATCGAGCAACGCGACGCCGCCGGTGCCATCGCCCGCATGCACTCGCATCTCGAAGAACTCGAGCGCCGCATCGAGACGACCCGAATGCGCGGGCAGAAGAGTCTGGCCTCGCTGCTCGGCTTACCGGTCCCCGCGCTCGCGGACGACGTGCCGCCCCTGAGCCCGGCCAAACGCATTGCCCGGGCCTGAGGACTTCGCATGGAAATCGACTTTCGCGAAATCACCGCGTATCAGCGCTACAAGCTGATGGCGAGCCTGATCGTGCCGCGCCCGATTGCGCTCGTCACGACGATCAACCATGGCGGCACCGTCAACGCCGCGCCGTTCTCGATGTTCAACATGCTCGGTGAGGAGCCGCCGATTGTGATGCTCTCCATCAACCGGCGCGACGACGACTCGCTCAAGGACACCGCAACGAATATTCTGCGCGACCGGGAATATGTCGTGCATCTGAGCGACGAGGCGATGACCGCGCGCATGCACGCGTGCGGCGAGCGCCTGCCGCCGACCGAGAGCGAGCTCGCCCACGCGAGGCTCACGCCGACGCCGAGCAGCCTCGTTGCGCCACCCCGGATCGCCGAGGCGCCCGTCGCGTTCGAATGCACGTTATGGGAGACGCTCGAGACGCCGAGCCGCCACATCTTCATCGGGCGTGTCGAGCGCATGCATGCGCGCGACGATCTGATCGATACCGAGACCTGGCGCGTGCGGTTGCAGAACTATTTCCCCGTAGGGCGTTTCGGCGCGAGCTTCTACGTCGATACGCGCAACCGCTTCTCGCTGGAGCAGCGAGACGGTGAGCCCACCGCCACGACGGCCGTCGACGAGATGTAGGCGGCGATGTCGCCGACGTGACGCCGCCCTGCGACGTGGGCGGCAACGCGCCCCGGGGCGGGCGCCACCGCCATGTACGAGAGGGCCTGTCCGGTCGTCCGTCACCGCGTGCGCCCACGCGCCGCGTCTCGGCGAATCTCGACGCATCTCCGGGAAAACCCCGAGTCTTGAAATCGTAAAACCCCGTCCCTATAATTAGCACTCGTTGGCGCAGAGTGCTAACGCCATGAATTCACCGAATATGCAAACAGTTGCATATTCAAGTTTTCACGATCTCACAGAGAGAAATGAGGAGCTTGTAATGAACCTTCGTCCCTTGCATGACCGCGTTATTGTCAAGCGCCTGGACAACGAAACGAAGACCGCATCGGGCATCGTGATCCCGGACGCCGCAGCTGAAAAGCCGGATCAGGGCGAAATCCTGGCCGTCGGCCCGGGCAAGAAAGACGATCAAGGCAAGTCGATCGCACTCGACGTGAAGGTGGGCGACCGCGTTCTGTTCGGCAAGTACGCCGGCCAGACCGTCAAGGTCGATGGCCAGGAACTGCTGGTCATGCGTGAAGAAGACATCATGGCCGTGGTGGCCAAGTAAGTCTGTCCCCCACAGACATCTACGTAAAGCATTCAAGGAGTTAATGCAATGGCAGCTAAAGAAGTCGTTTTCGGCGATTCCGCTCGTGCCAAGATGGTCGAGGGTGTCAACATCCTCGCTAACGCCGTCAAGGTGACCCTGGGCCCGAAGGGTCGCAACGTGGTGCTCGAGCGCAGCTTCGGCGGCCCGACCGTGACGAAGGACGGTGTGTCGGTCGCCAAGGAAATCGAACTGAAGGACAAGCTCCAGAACATGGGCGCGCAAATGGTCAAGGAAGTGGCTTCCAAGACCAGCGACAACGCCGGTGACGGCACCACCACCGCTACGGTGCTGGCTCAGTCGATCGTCCGCGAAGGCATGAAGTACGTGGCCTCGGGCATGAACCCGATGGACCTCAAGCGCGGCATCGACAAGGCTGTCGCCGCTGCCATCGAGGAACTGCGCAAGATCAGCAAGCCGTGCACGACCAACAAGGAAATCGCGCAGGTCGGCTCGATCTCGGCCAACAGCGACACGTCGATCGGCGACTACATCGCCAAGGCGATGGACAAGGTCGGCAAGGAAGGCGTGATCACCGTCGAAGACGGCAAGTCGCTGCAAGACGAACTCGACGTCGTCGAAGGTATGCAGTTCGACCGCGGCTACCTGTCGCCGTACTTCATCAACACCCCGGAAAAGCAAGTCGCCGTTCTGGAGAACCCTTACGTTCTGCTGTTCGACAAGAAGGTCTCGAACATCCGTGACCTGCTGCCGGTGCTCGAGCAAGTCGCCAAGGCTGGCCGTCCGCTGCTGATCATCGCCGAAGACGTCGAGGGCGAAGCCCTGGCAACGCTGGTGGTCAACAACATCCGCGGCATCCTCAAGACCTGCGCCGTCAAGGCACCGGGCTTCGGCGACCGCCGCAAGGCCATGCTGGAAGACATCGCCATCCTGACGGGCGGCCAGGTCATCGCCGAAGAAATCGGCCTGACGCTGGAGAAGGCCACGCTCAACGAGCTGGGTCAGGCCAAGCGCGTCGAGATCGGCAAGGAAAACACCATCATCATCGACGGTGCCGGCGAGGCTGCGAACATCGAAGCGCGCGTCAAGCAAATCCGCGCCCAGATCGAAGAAGCCACGAGCGACTACGACCGTGAAAAGCTGCAAGAGCGCGTGGCCAAGCTGGCCGGCGGCGTTGCGGTGATCAAGGTCGGTGCCGCGACCGAAGTCGAAATGAAGGAAAAGAAGGCTCGCGTGGAAGACGCGCTGCACGCTACCCGCGCTGCCGTGGAAGAAGGCATCGTCCCGGGCGGTGGTGTGGCACTGCTGCGTGCTCGCGTGGCCGTCTCGGGTCTCAAGGGCGACAACCCTGACCAGGACGCCGGTATCAAGATCGTGCTGCGCGCCATGGAAGAGCCGCTGCGCCAGATCGTCGCCAACGGTGGCGAGGAAGCCAGCGTGGTCGTGGCCAAGGTCGTGGAAGGCAAGGGCAACTTCGGCTACAACGCCGCGACGGGCGAGTACGGCGATCTGGTCGAAATGGGCGTTGTCGACCCGACCAAGGTGACCCGCACGGCGCTGCAAAACGCGGCTTCGGTCTCGGGCCTGCTGCTCACGACGGACTGCGCCGTGGCCGAACTGCCGAAGGAAGATGCCCCGATGCCTGGCGGCATG
The DNA here is from genome assembly GCF_902459585.1 of Pandoraea nosoerga. GTDB lineage: Bacteria > Pseudomonadota > Gammaproteobacteria > Burkholderiales > Burkholderiaceae > Pandoraea > Pandoraea nosoerga. The sequence goes on along the minus strand of NZ_CABPSC010000017.1, from coordinate 98,523 downwards.
GGTGACATGGGCGGTATGGGCGGCATGGGCATGGGCATGTAAGTCTCGCACGAGACTGCAGGAGCGGCCCGGGCGATCCGGGACGCTTCGCCTGCCGGTCGCCGGGCTTCACGGCACGTCGCATCGCCGACGAAGCCCGCGCCAACCGCGGCAACGAGTTCTTCGGAATTCGTTGCCGCTTTTTTTTGCGCGGTGCATCGGCATCGCGCGTCTCACGCGGGGCGCTCGCCCGCGCGTACCGACGGCGGCCCCAGGGGCGCCGTCGCGGCGATTTCATCCTGCATCCATTGCCAGAACGCATGAATGGCGCGCTCGCGCGGATGATTCTCCCGCCAGCTCACGTGATATTCGAGACTGGGCGGAATGCGGATGTCGCCGACCTGCACGAGCTCGCCGCTCGCCAGCGTGTCGCGAACCAGCAGGCTGCGCGTCGTGGCCACGCCCTGTCCCGCAATCGCCGCGCGCAGGAGCAGACCCGAATCGTCGAAGATCGGCCCGCGCGTCGGTTCATGCGGTGGCAGCCCGGCGGCCACGAGCCAGTCGCGCCACGAGCGATGCGCGAAGCGCAGCATGGGCAGCCTCGGGGTGTCGGCCACGGTGAAGCCCGGCACGCGCGCGATCAGGTCGGGATGACACACGGCGATGACGTAGTCGTCGAGCAGCTTGCGCGTCACGAACCCCGTCTCCTCGACGCGCTGGTGCCACACGCCGACGTCCACGGAGTACGGATCGGGCGCGGCGATGTCGGCATGCACGCGCACCATCAGGTCGATGCCCGGATGCCGCTCGCTAAAGCGCGCGAGTCGCGGAATCATCCATTGCGAGGCGAGATCGGTCATCACGCTCACTTCGAGCCTGACGGTGCCGGGCGCGCCCCCGGCCGCGGTGCCGGCACGCGCTTCGGTGAATGCCTCATCGAGCTCGGACATGCCGATGCGCACGCGCTCCGCGAGGCGCGCGCCGACGCTCGTCGGAATCATGCGCGCGCCGACGCGGCGAAACAGCGCCGTGCCGAGCTGCTGCTCGAGCGAGCGCATGTGATGACTGACCGCACTGTGCGTCAAATTCAATTCGTCGGCCGCCCGCGTAAAACTCCGGTGACGGGCCGCCGCCTCTAGCGCACGCAGCGATTGAAGGGGAGGCAGATGAGAGAACATGATGTCAAATTCTACTCACAATGCGAGCGCAAAGGTTTCGTTGGCCTGCGCGCGCCGAAGCGCCGACAATCCATACCCTGGCAATTGATCAGGGTATGGCTTCATGTCCAAAGCGCTTCGCATCTTTGTACTGTTCGCCTGCGGATACTTCGTCTCCTACGTGTACCGCGGCGTGAATATCGGTTTCGCGCCTTTCATGACGCGCGAGCTCGGCCTGTCGTCCGCTGATCTCGGTTTGCTCACCAGCCTCTATTTCCTGGGCTTCGCCGGCGCGCAGCTCCCGGCGGGCGTGCTGCTCGACAAGTTCGGCCCGCGTCGCGTGGCCTCGCTCGTGCTGCTGCTCGCCGCGGCCGGCGCGGCGCTGTTCGGGCTGGCGCAAGGCGTGGGAATGCTCATGGCGGGACGCCTGCTCATCGGCGTTGGTGTGTCGGTGTGTCTGGGCAGCGCGTTCAAGGCGCTCGCGCAGTGGTTTCCGGTGGCGCGTCTGCCGTTGCTCAACGGTCTGGTGATGGCCGTGGGCGGGCTGGGCGGCGTGGTCGTCGGCACGCCGCTCAACTGGCTGCTCGGCATGACGGATTGGCGCGTGGTGTCGTTCGGGCTGGCCGCACTCACCGTCTTCATGTCGGCCGCGCTGTGGTTCGGCGCCCCGGAGAAGACGGGCGCGCATGCGCAGGGCGGGCTGCGCGAGGCGCTCGACGGCGTGCGTCAGGTGCTGGGCAGCGCAATGTTCTGGAAGGTGACCTCGCTCTCGGGCATCACGCAGGGCGTGTTCTATGCGATGCAGTCGCTGTGGATGGCGCCGTTCATGCGAGACGTGCAAGGGCTGTCGGCAGGCGAGGCGGCATCGCTGGTTTCGGTCGTGGGACTGGCGATGATGGCGGGCAGCGTGGTGTTCGGCGCGGCCGCACGCTCGCTGGAGCGGCGCGGGGTGAGCGTGTTCGCGTTCTCGGGCGTGGGCATGGTGCTCTTCGTCGTCGTGCAGCTGCTGCTGATGCTGCGCGCCCCAATTGCGCCGGTCGGGCTTTGGGCGGCTTACGGCATCTTCGGCGGTACGGGCATCCTCTCGTATGCGGTGCTCGCCGAGCACTTCCACGGCACGCTGATCGGACGTGTGAACACGTCGCTCACGCTCGTCATCTTCGTGCTGATCTTCCTGTGTCAGGTCGGTGTGGGCGCGGTGCTCGGCGCTTATGCGGCGCACAGTGCCGACGCGCATTTCACCGCCTGGACGATTCTCGTCGTGCTGCAGGTGCTCGGCGCGGTGTGGTACTTCTGGCCGCAGCGCCAGCGCGTGGGCAACGTCGCGGCGGCTTGACGCCGCGCCCACCGTCGCCATTGACGCTGTCCGCTTCGCTTGACCGGCTTCGCTTGATTCGCTTCGCTTGATTTCAGCGCCGGGCGAACGTCCGGCTGGCGTGCGGCTGACGTCAGATCAACGTCGGGCTTCAAGCGCCTGCAACCAGGTGCTCAGGCCGGCGTCGATCTGTTGCAGCAGCGCCGGCGAGAGCGGCGCGAGCATCCGGTGCTCGTTTGCCACGTGGGCTTGCACGGCCCGCTCGATCAACGCGAACCCCTCGGCCGTGAGCTCGACGAGCGTGCTGCGCGCATCCTCCGGATTCGGCACGCGTGTGATCCAGCCGCGCGCTTCGAGGCGTTGCAACCGGTGCGTCATCGTGCCGGAGGTCACCATCAGCGCCGAGAAGAGGGTAGTCGGTGCGAGCCGGTAAGGTGCGCCCGAGCGACGCAGCGTCGCGAGCATGTCGAACTCCCACCCGCTCATCCCGAATTCGGCAAACGTCGGGTCGAGCTGCTGCTGGACCAGCGCCGCGCAGCGCATGAGACGCCCGACCATGCCCATCGGAAAAATGTCCAGATCGGGACGCTCCCGGCGCCACTGCGCGAGAATTTCGTCGACGGCGTCGCCGTCCCCGGCCCCGTCCCCGGTCATGTCCGCGAGGGCATTGTCCCCAGCCGCCGTCTGCCGTGCGCCCGCCTCGCGCGTGCGCGCCTGGGCCCTGCTCGCCGGTCCGTTCACCATGCTTCGCCTCATTTATCTTGACGTCGAGGCAAAATGATACCAAACTGTTTTTATCTTGAATTGAAGATAAATTGACATGACGACCGCCGATTCCCTTTCGAGAGGGCGCTGGGCCGATGCACTGCTCACCGCGCTTGCGCCCATGATCTGGGGCTCGACCTATATCGTGACCACGCAGGTGCTGCCGCCCGACCGGCCGTTTTCGGCGGCGCTCATTCGCGTGTTGCCGTCGGGACTGTTGCTGCTGGTCTATGCGCGGCGCTGGCCGGTGCGCCGCGAGTGGGGGCGTCTGCTGGTGCTCTCGGCGCTCAACATCGGGGCATTTCAGGCGCTGCTGTTCGTCGCGGCGTATCGGCTGCCGGGCGGGCTGGCGGCGGTGGTCGGGGCGATCCAGCCGCTATTGGTGATGGCGCTGGCCTGGGGCGTGGAGCACCGCCGTCCGTTGTCGTCGACGGTGTGGGCGGCGGTGGCCGGCGTCGTCGGCATGGCGGTGCTGCTGCTCTCGCCTGGCACGGTGTTCGAGCCGATCGGCATTCTGGCGGCGCTCGCCGGCGCGGCGAGCATGGCGACGGGCACCTATCTCACGCGTCGCTGGCGTCCGCAAATGCCAGTGCTGGCGCTGACCGGCTGGCAATTGTGGCTCGGTGGACTGATGCTCGCGCCGCTGGCGATATGGTTCGATCCACCGCTGCCCTCGCTCACGCTGTGGCAGGCGCTCGGTTATCTGTACCTGTCGATGGCGGGGGCGCTGCTCGCCTACGCGTTATGGTTTCGCGGGATCGCGCGTCTGGCGCCGGTGGCCGTGTCGTCGCTGGGACTGCTCAGTCCGTTGACGGCGGTGGTGCTGGGTTGGGTGTTGCTCGATCAGGCGATCCGGGGTCTGGCGTTCGTCGGGCTCGCCATGGTGTTCGCGAGCATTCTGGCGGTGCAGTGGACGGCGTCGCCCCGCTGATCGTTCCGGGCCGCCGCTGATCGCGTCAGATCGGGCCAGACTCGGCCAGACTCGGCCAGACGGCACTCAGGCCTGCGCCACCCAGTCCCCCGACTTGCCGCCGTGCTTCTCCAGCACCCGCACGTCGGTCATCGTCATGCCGCGATCGACCGCCTTGCACATGTCGTAGATCGTGAGCAGCCCGACCTGCACGGCGGTGAGCGCTTCCATTTCCACGCCGGTGCGGCCGACGGTTTCGACCTGTGCGCGACAGTGCACGGCGCTAGCACCCTCGTCGACGAGGAACTCGACCGTCACGCGCGTGAGCGCGAGCGGATGGCACAGCGGGATCAGATCGGCCGTGCGCTTGGCGCCCTGAATGGCGGCGATGCGGGCGATGCCGAGCACGTCGCCCTTTTTCGCCGTGCCGCTGCGAACCAGCGCGAGCGTTTCCGGCTTCATCTGGATAGTGCCGCGCGCGACGGCCACGCGATGCGTGCTGTCTTTGCCGCCGACGTCGACCATATGGGCCTGACCGGCGGTGTCGAAGTGGGTGAGTTCTGCCATGAGTCGATACTGTGAGATGCAGGGAAGATTGCGGGAGGCGCGGGCGCCAAGGCTTCGATGGACGGTGTCGCCGCCGGTGCACCGGCACGTCGCGCACGGCTGACCGTTGTTGCCCTGCTTGGCGCCGGTAATTGGTGTCGGTAATTGGTGTCGGTAATTGGTGTCGGTAATCGGTGTCGGTAATTGGTGCCGGTAATTGGTGCCGGTGCCGGTGCCGGTGCTTGGTGCAGCGCTTGTTGCCCGGTCATTGCCATTTGCCGCCGCAAGCCCCGCTGCGGAACGTCCGCGTCCGGCTGCTATCATAGCAGCAGCTCCGAATGACCAGCGCCATGTCGCGCCTCTTCCCATGACGCGTTCGCCACGTTCGTTCCGCGCCTCGTCCCGTTCGCTTTCCCGCCACTCGCCTGCCGCCGCCGCCCCATGGCGACGCGTGATCGCGTCGGCGCTCGTGCCGATCATGACCGCCATGACCTTTGCCGGCGCCGTGCTGCCCACGCAGGCCGCCGCGCAGTCGCTGCCAACCCTCGGCCAGAGTTCGGCCGCGGACCTTTCGCCGGCGATGGAGCGCAAGCTCGGAGAGCGCGTCATGCGCGAGATTCGCGCCGACCCCGACTACCTGTCCGATCTGCTGCTCTCCGATTACGTCAACGCGCTTGGCAGCAAGCTCGTGTCGGCCACACGCAAGGTCGGACTCGACGCGAGCCAGAGCTTCGAATTCTTCGTGGTGCGCGATGCGGCGATCAACGCGTTCTCGCTGCCCGGCGGCTTCATCGGCATCAACACGGGGCTGATCGTCACCACGCGCACCGAATCGGAACTGGCGTCGGTCGTCGGTCACGAAACGGGGCACGTGCTGCAGCATCACATCGCGCGAATGCTCGGTGCGCAGTCGCAGAACTCGTGGATCGCGCTCGGCGGCATGTTGCTTGGGCTGCTCGCCGGGATCGGCGCGCGCAGTTCCGACCTCGGGATGGGCATCGCGATGGGCGGGCAGGGGCTGGCCGTCGATCGTCAACTACGCTTCTCGCGCGACGCGGAACGCGAGGCGGACCGCGTCGGTTTCCAGTTGCTGCAGGCGGCCGGCTTCGATACGTATGCGATGCCGACGTTCTTCGAGCGCCTGCAGCGCGCCGATGCCATCAACGAAGCCGGCGTGCCCGAATACGTGCGCACCCACCCGCTGACCAACGAGCGGATCGCCGACATGCTCAATCGCTCGCGCAACGCGGGGTACCGCCAGCCGGAGCAGTCGCCGGAGTTCGCGTTCGTGCGGGCGCGCGCGCTCGTCCTGCAGCAGAAGTCCGCGAGCGACTATGCCACCGTGGCGGAAGCGCAGCGCACTCACATCCGCACGCAAACGGCGCCGAGCGTAGCGGGTGCCTGGTACGCGGTGGCCCTCGCGGAATTCAAGCAACGGCGCTGGGAGCCGGCACGCGAGGCGCTGGACAAGGCGAAGTCGGCGTTCGGCGGCACGGGGCCGGGCACACCCAGTCTGGCGGTGCTGGACTCCGACATCGCGCGTCTATCGGGCCGGCCGGAAGAGGCGCTGCGCATTGCCAGGCAGGCCCGTGCGGCGTTCCCGTTATCGCAGGCGGCCGACATGGCCTACGCCGATGCGCTGGTCGCAAGCCATCGCATTCCGGAGGCGACCCAGTTCCTCCAGGCGCAGGTCGAGCGCTACCGCAGCGAACCGATCTGGTGGCGCGCTCTCGCGGGGGCCTGGGCGGCGGCTGGCAAGCGGGCGCGCCAGCATTCCGCGCTCGCCGAACAATACGCGTTGCAGGGGCAATGGATGGCGGCGGTCAGCCAGCTCAAGCTCGCGCGCGACGCCGGCGATGCGGACTTCTACGAAATGTCGACCATCGACGCGCGGCTGCACGAATTCCAGCGTCGCTACAAGGAAGACAAGGAAGACGAGAAGGACTTCAACAAGCAGTTCGGATGAGCGTTGCATACGCGGTTGCTGAGTCAATTTGGCGTCGACATAGCTGACGCAAGCGTGGAGCATTTTGTAGCTGCTCACTGACCTGGTTTCTCACCTCGTAGTTGCCACGGCCGATTTCCGGCCGTGGTCGCTTCTGCCAAAACGTGCCCCTATTTCTCGCTTATCTGTCGTTGGATTGGCTTCTTGCGGATGTGGAACGCGGTGGTTCCTATCGTCTTGCTTGACCGCTTCGGCGCGACGGGCGTGGTGGCCTATGAGATTGCGCTTGCCGCATGTGCTGTCATCGCGCTGCCAGTAGCCACTTTATGGACCGAGCAGCTTTCGCGGGCGCAGGTCATGCGTTGGGCGTGTTCGATCATCGTGCTATCCGGCATTTCGCGGCTCGCGATTGCGGGGGCAGCGCTTGGCCTGACTTTCTGGATGCTGAACGACATGATTGCTGTCGCCGCATTTGCGTCCATGCAACCGCTGCTTGGCGTCTATCCGGCGGAGACGGTCGAAAAGGTCCGCGTGCTCGCGGCGTTTCGACTGAAACGGGTCGTGGTCAATCTCGGCCGTATCTGTGGACCATTGCTGGCCGGCACGGCTTTACTCCTCTATACCTGGCAATACGCTTTGGGGTGCCTGGCAGTCCTCGGTTGTTGCGCGCTTCCCATCCTGTTAAGACTGCCGACACCGCCGTCGCCGGATCGGAGGCAATCGCCGGTGCCCATTTCCGCGAAGACGATACTGCATCGTACGTTTGCCGGCTTCGCCTTAAAAATCCGACTATCGGCGGAACGATGCTTCACGCTCTGGGACATGTTGCTGGGTGTCGCGACCGCAGGGGTCGTGCCGGTGCTCATTCCTCAACTCGTGCGGCAGGCCCGACTACCGGAGTCGCAGGCCGGCTGGCTGATCGCTGCATTCGTTATCGGATCTATCGCGGGCGTTGCGATTCTTCATCCGATGCTTGCCGGCGCATTCGGACGCAGGCCTGGCTATGTTGCCGGTTGGGCAGCGCTGGGTGTCAGCCTCGCAATGGCGACGGTCGCGGATACCACCGTTTGGCCGGGAGCGAGCTTGATGTCGGCAGGGGCCATCGGGGCTTGTTTGTCGATGAATGGTATTGACCGGCGCGTAATCGCGCTGCCATCGCGCGTGCGCGTCAGAGTCGCTGGTGCAACGCTGCTGACAACCCGACTGGCGGGTATGTTGTCGTTCGCGCTGTATGGCATTTCATACGCTTCTCACACCATGGAAGGCAGATGGTGGCTGTATGGCGGCCTGGTCAGCATTGCCGTGTTGTCATCGTGCCTCGCCAGTGAGCCATGGAGACTCCTTGGCGTAAAAGATGCGGAGGGTAGCGTCGAAAAATTCTATTCCGATCGATATCCCGCAGCCTTCGATACGGCTGAGCCAGTGCAACGGGACGCCGCCGAGTAACCGCTCACGCCCCTTGAGCGCCAATCTGTGGATTCCGCTCGAAACCATAGGTCTGCGCCAAGGTGTCCGCGCGGACGAAAGCGAAGGGCAGGGAGTCGCCGTTGCGCCAATGCATACGCGTGAACTGTCGCGCTCGGATCGCATCGCTCTCACTGCTATCGAACACTTCGAATGCCTGCGCGAGATCGGAGACCTGCGTGAGCAGGTCGATGTCGTGATCGTGCAGCAGCGCGAGCGTCGGGCCGGCTTTCGAATTCGCCTCTGATTCGTCCGCCGCTCTCGCCTCGCTTGCCCCGCCGGCGAACGCGACGTTTCCGTCCTCGTCGAGCAGGCAGGCTTGCGGTGCGAACGCGCGTCCGAGCTGATCGGTGAGCACCGGCGCGCCACGTCCGCCACGGGCCATGGCGTCCCACGTCAGTCGCACGACGAACGGCGCATATGCGAGCGCCACGTACACGCGTTGCGGTCCGTTCTGGAAGTACCACCGTCCTCCGTCGTCGCAGGCATAGTTGCGCGCGATGAACGCAACCAGCGCGGCGTGACGAATCGGGTCGCCGGGCGCGCCGGCGGCCTGCGCGGCGTCGTCTCGCATGCGCCACTGGCCACGCCGGTCGAGCGCGAGCCAGCCGTAGCAATGCGGCACGTTCGGCCATTTGGCCATGGCCTGTCGAACGATTTCATCCATAGCGTCACCTCAGACGGCAGCCGGCAGAAACTGGCGGAAATAGTCGATGACCGTGCGCGGCATCCAGGTGAGGCCGCCGGGAAACGCTCCGCTCATGAAGCCGACGTGTCCGCCGTGCGCCGGCTGCAGCAAATGCACGTAGCGGCCGACGTCGTCTTCGCCTGGCAGGGCATTGGCCGGCTGGAACGGATCGTTGCGCGCATTGATCACGAGCGTGGGCACCTCGATGGCCGGCAGGATCGGTTTGCTCGATGCGCGTGTGTAGTAGTCGAATGCACTGTGATAGCCGTGCAGCGGCGCCGTCACCACATGATCGAATTCGCCGAGATCGCGCGCGGCCATCATCAGCTCACGGTCATACAGCCCGGGATACTGTTCGAGTTTGGCGAGCGCTTTCTTCTTGAGCGTGCCCAGGAAGTTGCGCGTGTACACCATGTTGAAGCCGCGCGAGAGCGCGAGGCCTCCCGCGCGCAGATCGAGCGGCGCGGAGATCGCGCAGGCCGCGCTCACGACCTGCGCGGCTTGCCCTTCGCGTTCGCCGAGCCAGCGCAACAGCACGTTGCCGCCCAGTGATACGCCCGCGGCGAAGATCGGTCCCGACGTGTTGGCGCGCAGGCGCCGCAGCATCCAGTCGAGTTCGGTGCTGTCGCCCGAATGGTAGAAGCGCGGTGCGCGGTTCAGGCGCCCGCTGCAACTGCGAAAGTGCGGTATCACGCCGCGCCAGCCCTGAGCCTCGACTTCGCGCATGAGCGTGCGCGCGTAGTGACTGCCGGAACTGCCTTCGAGCCCGTGAAAGAGCACCACGAGCGGCGTCTGGACGAGTCCTTCGGGCGTTGGCGGCGCCTGGTGGGCCGCCGGCGGCGCCACGAGCCAGTCCACGTCGACGAAATCGCCGTCGGGCGTGTCCCAGGTCTCGCGCCGGAATTGCACGTGCGGACGGCGGCCGAGCAGGGCCGGATAGATCGTCTGGCTGTGACCGTCGGGCAGCCACCGCGGCGCGCGGTAATCCTGAGGGACAAATGCTGCCGGCCGGGCCGTCATCGCGACACCGCGCCGATCAGTGCAGCCCGTCCGGACGCGCGTGCATCATCAGGCTGAATTGCTCGACGGCATGCGGCGGCAACGGGCTGGAGTGGATGTGCGCGAAGCGCCAGTCGCCCTGCTCGTGCACGAGGACATACGTCGTGTGGATGAGTTGGGCGGTGGTCTGGCCCGCGTCTTCGTTGCCCACGCGCATCGCCTCGGTCGCCGTATGCACCACCGTGCCAACCGTGTCGTACTCGGTCGTGTCGAGCGAGTCGAGCAGCACGACGCTTTGCGCGAACTGTGCGACAAGGCCGCTGCGGATCTGCTCGAGGCCATCCCAGCGCGTGCCGTCGGCGCGGATGTAGCTCACGAAATCCTCGTTCGCCCACAGCGACATGGCGCGATCCGTCTGGCCCCGGCGCAGCGCGTCGTAAAAGGCCGTGATGGTTTCACTGGCGGCGTCGAACAGACGGACAAAACGTGGCATGAGGATCTACCGTTGAGTGTTACGGGGCGGGCTGCGGCCGGACGGCGATGATTGCGCGCATATCGTCATCCGCTGCGGGCGCCGGCTCAGCGCTGCGTGAGCAGGATGTTGCGCAGGTTCGCGAACACGTGCTCGGGCATCAGCTCGTTGAGGCAGCGCGTGTGGCCGAGCGGGCATTCGCGGGCGAAACACGGGCTGCACTCCAATTGTAGCCACAGGACATGCGCCTGGTCGGACAGCGGCGGCGTGTGGCGCGGATCGGACGAACCGAAAAGCGCGATCTGCGGCCGGCGCAGCGCTGCTGTGACGTGCATCAGTCCCGAGTCGTTGCTCACCACGGCGTTGGCGCGCGCGAGCAGGGCGCAGGCCTCGGCGAGCGACGTCTGCCCGCAAAGATTGCGCACGAACGGCGCGTCGGCCGCGATTTGCTGGGCCAGCGCGCCATCCTTGCCCGAGCCGAGCGCGACGATCTGCGCATACGGGAACGAGCGGCGAACCAACTGGGCGAGCTGCGCGAAATGCCCCGGCGGCCAGCGCTTGGCCGGACCGAACTCGGCGCCGGGACAGAACACGACGAGCGGCACGCGCAAATCCAGCCCGAAGCGGGCGTACACGCGGGCGGACTCGTTCAGGTCGGCCTCGATGCGCGGCGTGGGCAGCGTCTCGGGCAGCTTCGCGCCGGGCGCGAAGGCAAGCGCCGCGTAGTGGCGCACCATCGGCGGGCGTTCGTCCTTGCGCGGGTTGGCGTGGCGCACGTTGAGCAGGCCGTAGCGCTGCTCGCCCTTGTAGCCGATGCGCAGCGGAATGCGCGCGAGCCACGGAATCAGCGCCGACTTCAGCGAATTCGGCAGCACGTAGGCGGCGTCGTATCCCTCGTCGGCGAGCACGCTCGCGAGCCGGTAACGCTCGAGCGGCTGCAACTTGCCGTGCGCGAGGTCGGTCGAGACCACGCGCGAAATCTCCGGCATGCGCTCCAGAACCGGGGCGACCCAGCCGGGCGCGATCGCGTCGATGGTCAGACGCGGATGCAGACGCCTCAGCAGGGTAAACAACGGCTGCGCCATCAGCGCGTCCCCAATCCAGTTGGGGGCGATCACCAAGGCTTTATGCATCGTGGCGGAGACTCTTACGTTAAGCGTAGCGATGAAACGGAAAGGGGCACGGGCGGCGCGTCGTCACGCAGATGGGCTGCGCCCACCCGTCCAGGGGGCAGACGGCTCAGTGATGGCCCTTGAGCACGACGCCGGCCTTCAGCCGATAGCGGGTGCCGCAGTAGGGGCACGCGGCTTCGCCGTGGCTGACGTCGATGAACACGCGCGGATGGGCGCTCCAGGCTTCCATCTTCGGATTCGGACAATGGACCGGCAGATCTTCGGCGCCGACTTCGACGACCGGCATTTCTTTGACTTCGCTCATGGGGTTCTGACCGTGATGGGTATTCGGGATTTCGGGAATTGCCCGGCCGGCGACACGGAAAGCCTCATGTCCGGCGCCCGGCCGATTCACCAAAAGTCGCTATTGTAAAGCAGCAGCAGCCCTTTGCGGACGCAGGGCCGCTACGGCGGCGTCTGCATGGCCGACCGGTTTCGTCCCCGCGTGGCGTGCGCGCGACACCTCGCCCGTTGCGTCTGCGAAAACGTGCGGATGTACGCCATGAACGTACTAAGCAACTACTTACCATGGCTATAATGGACCGTCGTCCGCCGCCAATGACGAATATATTCAGGACAGACTCCGGCAAGCCAGGCGGGCGCCGTGGCCGCGTAGCGGTCATCTCGGGCGTGCCGGGCGCCGTCGGGACCGCTTCGCCCCGCAATGCCAGACACCGCGCCGCTTGCCCCGGCGTTCGCCCCCCAACCGACCATGCCAATGCTTCGTCTGCCTGCCGCTGAACGTGATGGGTTCGCGGCCGGTTTCCGCATTATTTCCCCGCTGTTGCCCGCCATCTTCTCGTGGGGCCTCGTGACGGGCGTCGCCATGAGCAAGTCGGTGCTTACCGTGCCGCAGGCCATCGGCATGACGCTGATGCTCTACGCCGGATCGGCTCAACTGGCGTCGCTGCCGCTATTCGCCGCGGGGCTGCCGCTTTGGACCATCCTGCTCACCGTGGGCATCGTCAACCTGCGTTTCGTGATCTTCAGCGCGGCGCTCCAGCCGCACTTCTCGTATCTGTCGCTGCCCCGGCGTCTGGTGCTGGGCTACGTGAACGGCGATCTGGGCTTCGTGATGTTCATGAACCAGAACTTCGCCACCGGCTACGTGCCGGGCAAGGAGGGCACGTATTACGGCATCACCCTCAGCAACTGGGTGGTCTGGCATGTTTCGTCGGTCATCGGCATTCTGCTCGGCGCGCTCGTGCCCGACACGTGGGGACTCGGCTTCGCGGGTACGCTCGCGCTCATTCCCATGATGGTGCACACCATCACCACGCGCTCGACGCTGCTGGTGGTCACGCTGGCGTCGGTCATCGGGCTGCTCGCGTTCGATCTGCCGTATCGCCTCAATCTCGTGCTGGGCGTGCTTGGCGCGCTCGCGGCCGGCATGGTGTGCGACGAGCTCGCCGCGCGTCGCGCGAAGAAGCTCGCGCCGGCCGGCAAGCCGTCCGCTTCCCGGGAGTCGCGCTCATGAGCACGTTCGAAATCTGGTTCGCCTTCGTGGCGATGACCGTGGTGACGATCATCACGCGCACGTTCTTCCTGCTCGCGGGCGATCGCGTCACGCTGCCGCCGCGGCTGCAGCGAGCGTTGCGCTACGCGCCCGCGGCGGCGCTCGCCGTCATCGTGGTGCCCGAGGTGCTGCTGCTCGACCACCAGTTCGCGCTGCATCCGGGCAACCACAAGCTGGCCGCTGCCGTGGCTGCTACGGGCTGGTTCGTGTGGCGGCGCAACATGATCGAGATGATCGTCGTGGGCATGGCCGTCTACACGCTGGGGCGCCTGTTCCTGTAGGCGAAACTGCGAACGCCAAAATGGGCATTCGGCCGGTCGGATCAGTTAAAATGCATGTTTTTCCCACCATTCATTCCGGATTCTCATGGCTTCCGTCGTCCGTCTTACCGATCTGATCGCTCAGGGCCGCCTTGCGGGCAAACGTGTATTCATCCGCGCCGATTTGAACGTGCCGCAAGACGACGAGGGCCGTATCACGGAAGACACGCGCATTCGCGCGTCGGTGCCGGCCATCCGGATGTCGCTCGACGCCGGCGCCGCCGTGATGGTGACCTCGCACCTGGGGCGTCCGACCGAGGGCGAATTCAAGCCGGCCGACTCGCTCGCCCCCGTGGCGCGGCGCCTGTCCGAGCTGCTCGGCCGTGACGTGAAGCTCGTCGCCGACTGGGTCGACGGCGGCTTCGACGTGGCGCCGGGCACGGTCGTGCTGCTCGAGAACTGCCGCGTCAACAAGGGCGAGAAGAAGGACAACGACGAACTGGCGCAGAAGATGGCCAGGCTGTGCGACGTGTACGTGAACGACGCGTTCGGCACCGCGCACCGCGCCGAGGCCACCACGCACGGCATCGCCAGGTACGCGCCGGTGGCCTGCGCCGGCCCGCTGCTTGCCGCCGAACTCGAGGCGCTGGGCAAGGCGCTCAACGCGCCGGCCCGTCCGCTCGTGGCCATCGTCGCGGGCTCGAAGGTCTCCACCAAGCTCACCATTCTCAAGTCGCTTGCCGACAAGGTCGATCAGCTGATCGTGGGCGGCGGCATTGCCAACACGTTCATGCTCGCGGCCGGCCTGCCGATCGGTAAGTCGCTCGCCGAAGCCGATCTGGTCGGCGAGGCCAGGGCGATCATCGACGCGATGGCCGCCCGCGGCGCCTCGGTGCCGATCCCCACGGACGTGGTGTGCGCCACGGAATTCAGCCCGACGGCCGAAGCGAGCGTGAAGGCCGCCGCCGACGTGGACGCCAACGACATGATTCTCAACATCGGCCCGCAAACGGCCGCCCGGCTCGCCGAGCAGTTGTCCGGCGCCGGCACGATCGTGTGGAACGGCCCGGTCGGCGTGTTCGAATTCGACCAGTTCGGCCATGGCACCGAAACCCTGGCGCGCGCCATCGCGGCCGCCAGAGGCTTTTCGATTGCCGGCGGCGGCGACACGCTTGCCGCCATTGCCAAGTACGGCATTGCCGATCAGGTGAGCTACATCTCGACCGGCGGCGGCGCATTCCTCGAATTCCTCGAGGGCAAGACGCTGCCGGCGGTCGATGTGCTGCAACAACGCGCCGCTCAGGCCGCCTGAAGCGCGCAAAAACCAGGTGGGGCGGAGCATCCGGGCCGATCGGACGGCGTTTGACGGGAGCGGAAGGCGAGGGTTTTGTTCCTCTCATTGCGAACGTCAGAGATCGAATCGAACGATTTCGTACTGACAATACGAACTTTTTGGTTAACCTGCGACGGCCTAAATGCGCTACAAACCTCTAAGCGCCAGCAATGTCGAACGCGCTGTTACCAAAAGAGGATGAAGAGATGGAAGTAATGAACCGCTCCACCAAGATCGTCGCCACCATCGGTCCGGCATCGAGCACGCCGGAAGTGCTCTCGCGCATGATCGCCGCGGGCGTCGACGTTGTCCGGCTGAACTTCTCGCACGGCAAGGCGCAGGACCACATCGAGCGCGCCGAGATGGTGCGTGCCGCTGCCCGGGCGGCGGGCCGAGAAGTGGCCATCATGGCCGATCTGCAGGGCCCGAAGATTCGCGTCGGCAAGTTCGAGAACGGCAAGACCACGCTCGAGGCCGGCGCCAAGTTCATTCTGGATGCGGACTGCGAGCTCGGTAACGACGAGCGTGTCGGGCTGGACTACAAGGAGCTGCCGCGCGACGTGCGCGCGGGCGACGTGCTGCTGCTCAACGACGGCCTGATCGTGCTGATCGTCGATCGCGTGCTGGGCAACGAGATTCACACGACGGTGAAGGTCGGCGGCGACCTGTCGAACAACAAGGGTATCAACCGCCAGGGTGGCGGCCTCACGGCTCCGGCGCTGACCGCCAAGGACATGGAAGACATCAAGACCGCGATGGCGCTGGGCGCCGATTACGTCGCGGTCTCGTTTCCGAAGAACGCCACGGACATGGAAATGGCGCGGCGCCTGGCGAACGTGGCGGGCGAGCCTTACGGCATCAAGCCGCTGATGATCGCCAAGATCGAGCGCGCCGAAGCCATTCCGGCGCTCGAGGAGATCCTGGCGGCGTCGGACTGCATCATGGTCGCGCGTGGCGACCTGGCCATCGAAGTCGGCAACGCGGCGGTGCCGGCGCTGCAAAAGCGCATGATTCGCCTGGCGCGCGAGATGAACAAGACGACCATCACGGCAACGCAGATGATGGAGTCGATGATCCACAATCCGGTGCCCACGCGCGCCGAGGTGTCGGACGTGGCCAACGCCGTGCTCGACGGCACCGACGCCGTGATGCTCTCGGCCGAGAGCGCCGCAGGCAAGTACCCGGTCGAGACGATCGAGACGATGGCGGCGATCTGCGTCGAGGCCGAACGCTCGGAGACCGTGGAACTCGACCGCGACTGGCTGGACCAAACTTTTACGCGCATCGATCAGACGATTGCGGCCGGGGCGCTGTTTACCGCGTATCATCTTGGCGCGAAAGCGATCGTGGCGCTCACCGAGTCAGGCGCCACGGCGCTGTGGCTGTCCCGCCACAAGATCCATGTGCCGATTTTCGCGCTGACGTCGCAGCTCGGCAGCCATCGCAAGATGGCGCTGTATCGCAACGTCTACGCGATGCGAGCCGATGCGGCGCACGACCGCGATCAGGCGCTCAAGCAGGCAGAGCAACTGCTGCTCTCGAGCGGCGTGGTCAAGCGCGGCGACACGATCGTGCTGACGGTCGGCGAACCGATGGGGCAGCCCGGCGGCACCAACACGTTGAAGATCGTTCAGGTGGGCCACGCATGACGAGAGGGGCCGCGCGAGCGCGGCGAGGCCAGGTGCCGCGCCGCCCGCGAGCCGTCGTCATGAGGGGCGCCTGCGGATCGAGGAAAAGATTTACTTAGTTTTGTGATTCCAAGGAGAACATCATGCCCCTAGTCTCTATGCGACAGCTGCTCGACCACGCCGCCGAAAACGGCTATGGTCTGCCGGCCTTCAACGTCAACAATCTGGAGCAGGTCTCCGCGATCATGGCGGCGGCCGACGAAGTTGGCGCCCCGGTGATCATGCAGGCGTCGGCCGGCGCCCGCAAGTACGCCGGTGAAGCGTTCCTGCGCCATCTGATTTCGGCCGCCGTCGAAGCCTACCCCCATATCCCGGTGGTGATGCACCAGGATCACGGCCAGTCGCCGGCCGTGTGCATGGCCGCCATCAAGAGCGGCTTCTCGAGCGTGATGATGGACGGCTCGCTCGAGGCCGACGGCAAGTCGGTTGCCAGCTACGAGTACAACGTCGAAGTCTCGAAGAAGGTCGTCGAGTTCTCGCACTACATCGGCGTGACGGTCGAAGCCGAGCTGGGCGTGCTGGGTTCGCTCGAAACGATGAAGGGCGACAAGGAAGACGGTCACGGCGCCGACGGCACCATGACGCGCGAGCAACTGCTGACCGACCCGGATCAGGCCGCCGACTTCGTGCATCAGACGCAGTGCGACGCGCTGGCCATTGCCATCGGCACCTCGCATGGCGCCTACAAGTTCAGCCGCAAGCCGACGGGCGACATTCTCGCCATCGACCGCATCAAGGAAATCCACCGCCGCATTCCGAACACCCACCTCGTGATGCACGGCTCGTCGTCGGTGCCGCAGGAACTGCTGGCCGAGATCCGCGAGTTTGGCGGCGACATGAAGGAAACGTATGGCGTGCCGGTCGAAGAGATCGTCGAAGGCATCAAGCACGGCGTGCGCAAGGTCAACATCGACACCGACATCCGTTTGGCCATGACGGGCGCGATCCGCCGTTATCTGTTCGAAAACCCGAGCAAGTTCGATCCGCGCGACTACCTCAAGCCGGCCCGCGAAGCCGCGAAGCAGGTCTGCAAGGCGCGCTATCTGGCGTTCGGCTGCGAAGGCCAGGCCGGCAAGATCAAGCCGGTCTCGCTCGAGAAGATGGCCGAGAAGTACAAGAGCGGCGACCTCGCGCAAATCGTGAAGTAAATCAGGCGCGTCGGGCTCGCGCGGTATTCGCGCGGCCTGCCGGCCAGCGCGGTGCATCGCGGATGCACCGGCTCCGGGGCCCGGTTTCCCGCCAGCGATCGCTGGTGCGGAAACCGGGCCCTTTCCTTTGGCGTCGGCGCGTCGGCGCTCACTGCCGGTGCGGTGCGGGAAGGGGGCGATGCCCGCACGGCTTCGGTGCAAAGCGACAGCCACACGCATATTCCGGAAGTTGGGCACGGCGGCGCGTGGCACGCTTCACGACCGTTCGCCGACCTGCCCCTTGCCCTTGCCCGTGCCCATTGGCAATTGCCGATTGCCGACTGCCATTCGCACGGGCCATCACGGAGACATCGATGCCACTGAAATTCCTGCCGGATTCGCTGACGAACTGCCTCGGGCTTTCCTGCACCGACGCGCCATCGAGATCCTCGTCGCCTGACTCGCCGATGGCGGCGGCCATGTCCCGGGTCGCGAACGCACGCGCCTCTCATCGCGTGTCGAGCGCACCGAATCTTGCCGGGACGGCCGGGCGCGAGGTGGCGCCCCGGCCGCCCGGCGCTGCGCCCGCGATCGACCTCACCGCACCGATCCCCATCTGGGGGCACGACGACCCGACACCCGACTGGGCGAACGCGCGAGTCGCCCAGGCTTGGGCTGCGCGGTACGGCGTGAACACGACAAACCTGATTCGCGTGGACGGTCAATGCACCCGCTATGGCTTGATCGAACTGGGTGGCCATACGTTTATCGCGGGACCGACCGCCACGCCGGCCGAGGCCGACACCCTTACCCGCATGCTCAAGGCCAATCCGAGGATCGGCGCGATCTGCTGCGTCGAGCCGGGTGCCATGCGCGTGGACGCCGATTCTGTTCGGCCGGCCGACCACGCGGGTTATCGGCAGCGCCCCGTGAGCACGTACATCGCCCGCGTTGCGGCGCGCGGCGGCGATGCTCGGCCACCGTCTGCCGAGCTCGAGGGCAGCCTCGCGCACGTGAGCTTCATGGAGTTCGTCGGGATGGAGCGCCGGGGGGCAGGTATTTCCGGCCGGACGTTCTGGGATGCCGGCCGCGGCGTCGCCGACTACCTGCGACGCCATCCCGGCAGAATCGCGCTGGTGTGCTCGGAGCACGGCATTGCGAGGCCATGCGCGGTGATCGCCAGCGCTGCGCTGCAGCTCCAGGGCGGTGACGCCAGGCTGCGCGGCATGATCTCCGGCGCGGTCGCGTCCCAGCGCGCCGAGTTGAGCAGCCACTACATCGATGCCGCCGCCCGCAGCTTCGACCTCATCGCGGAACTTGCGCTGCTGGTCGACATGCTGCGCACGTCGGGGCGCGGCGACATGCACCGCGAGCGCAAGGCGCATCTGCTGCTACAGCATCTGCGCACGCTGCCCGAGGTCGCCGGTGCACACATCGACTGGCGCAGCGCCCGCGGGCGCCAGAAGCTCGCGGCGATTCTCGAAGCGAACTTCGAGCACGTCGCGCCGCTGCTCGCCTCGGGCTGCCTGCCGCCCGGCAAGGCGCTGCTCTGGCTGCGCGAGGAGATCAACGTGCTGAGCGGTATCCGCTTCCTCAGTCCATGCTACGTCAGCGGGCACACCGACCGGATTTCGCTCGAGCCCATCGATCCGCGGAGTCCGGATGCCGTTCGTCTGGTGTCGCTCGACGATTACGGGCTCACGTGCGACAACAAGTATTACGACGCGGGGGTCGTGGCCAGTTGGCACCGAACCTGTTGCGCGAGGCAGGACGTGATGTCGCATCCCACGCAGCGAACGCCGGTGGTGGCGTTGCTGGTGCACGCGTCGGAAAGGGAGCGGCTCGCGCTGGCGTTTCGGTCTGCGCCGGCGTGACGCCGCCGGCGGGATCCGGCGGCCGCGGCCGAGGCAACCGGAGCGATGGCGGTGGGCGGCAGGCGGCAGGCGGCAGGCGGCGGGGCCGACATCTTCGCGAAACGTTACCCGAGGCGCGTATAATTACGCCTTTGCCCTTCCTGATATCGGGTCCCGCCGTGACTACCCCCGCTCTGAACGCCCTGTACGAATCCTCCCTCAAGAGCCTGCCGCTGCTCTCGCGCGGCAAGGTGCGCGACAACTACGCCGTCGGCGACGACAAGCTGCTGATCGTGACGACGGACCGCCTCTCGGCGTTCGACGTGATCATGGGCGAGCCGATTCCGGGCAAGGGCCGCGTGCTCAACCAGATGGCCAACTTCTGGTTCGACAAGCTCGCGCACGTAGTGCCGAATCACCTGACGGGTGTCGCGCCCGAGAGCGTCGTATCGGCCGACGAGGTCGCCCAGGTCGCCGGCCGCGCGGTCGTCGTCAAGCGTCTGAAGCCGATCCTGGTCGAAGCCGTCGTGCGTGGCTACCTCGCCGGCAGCGGCTGGAAGGACTATCAGGCCACCGGCGCCGTGTGCGGCGTGACGCTGCCCGCCGGGCTGCAAAACGCGCAGCAACTGCCCGAGCCGATCTTCACGCCGGCGGCCAAGGCCGAACTGGGCGAGCACGACGAGAACATCAGCTTCGACGAGATGGCGAGCCGCATCGGCCGCGAGCTCGCCGAGCAGATTCGCGACATCTCGATCCGTCTGTACAAGGAAGCCGCCGCCTACGCCGCCACGCGCGGCATCATCATCGCCGACACGAAATTCGAATTCGGTCTGGACGACGACGGCAAGCTCCACCTGATGGACGAAGCGCTGACGGCCGACTCGTCGCGGTTCTGGCCGGCCGATTCGTATGCCGTGGGCAGCAACCCGCCGTCGTTCGACAAGCAGTTCGTGCGCGACTGGCTGGAGACCCAGCCGTGGGGCAAGACCCCGCCGGCGCCGAAGCTGCCCGCGGAAGTCGTCGAGAAGACGGCCGCCAAGTACCGCGAGGCGCTCGAGCGCCTGACCGGCCAGTCACTGGCCTGAGCGGAGCATCGACGACATGAGTGACAAACAAGCCGCGGCCCCGCGCGTTGGCGTGGTCATGGGGTCCAACTCGGACTGGGAAGTGATGAAGAACGCGGCCGCGATTCTGGCCGAATTCGGCGTGCCTTACGAGGCGCGGGTCGTCTCCGCGCACCGCATGCCGGACGACATGTTCCGCTACGCCGAAGCCGCCCGCGAGCGCGGGCTCGTGGCGATCATCGCGGGCGCCGGCGGCGCCGCGCACCTGCCGGGCATGATCGCCGCCAAGACGACGGTGCCGGTACTTGGCGTGCCTGTGCCGAGCAAGTACCTGCGCGGCGAGGACTCGCTGCTGTCTATCGTGCAGATGCCCAAGGGCGTGCCGGTCGCCACGTTCGCCATCGGCGAGGCGGGCGCGGCCAACGCGGCGCTGTTCGCGGTGGCGATGCTCGCCGCCGGCGACAAGGCGCTCGCCGACAGGCTCGAGGCCTTCCGCGCGAAGCAGACCGAGGCCGCGCGCGGCATGACGTTGCCCGCCCTGTAAAAGAAGAACGACCGTCCCCGTTTTCCGTCTTCACAACGATGAATTCCGCACCCGCTGCGCCTGCGCACTCGAGGCCATCCGCGCATCCCGCACATCCCGCACATCCCGTCCTGCCCGGCCAGTGGCTGGGCATGCTCGGCGGCGGCCAGCTCGGCCGCATGTTCTGTTTTGCCGCCCAGTCGATGGGCTACAAGGTCTGCGTGCTCGACCCGGATCCGCGTTGTCCGGCAGGCGCGGTGGCCGATCGCCTGATTGTCGCCGACTATCGTGACGAGGCGGCGCTCGCCGAGCTCGCCGCGCTGTGCCCGGCGGTGTCCACCGAGTTCGAGAACGTGCCGGCCGAGTCGCTCGACTTTCTCGCGAAGACCTCGACCGTGAGCCCGGCCGGGCGTTGCGTGGCCATTGCGCAGGACCGCGTGGCGGAGAAGCGTTTCATCGAAAGCTGCGGCGTGCCGGTCGCCCCGCACCTGGTGATCGAGTCCGGCGAGGCGCTTGCCGCCATCGGCGACGCCGCGCTCGCGAGCGTGCTGCCCGGCATTCTGAAAACCGCACGCCTGGGTTATGACGGCAAGGGGCAGGTGCGCGTGAGCACGCCGGCCGAGGCGCGCAGCGCCTATGCCGCGCTCGGCGGCGTGCCGTGCGTGCTGGAGAAACGTCTCGCGCTGGCGTTCGAGGTCTCGGTGCTGAGCGCCCGCGGCGCCGACGGCGCGGTGGCGACCTATCCGCTCGCGCAGAACGTGCATATCGACGGCATTCTCGCCACCACGACCGTGCCCGCGCCCGACGCGGCGCCGGCGGTGGCCGATGCCGCCCGCGCGGCCGCGGCGAAGATCGCCTCGCAAATGGACTACGTCGGCGTGCTGTGCGTCGAATTCTTCATCCTCGAGGACGGCACGCTCATCGCCAACGAAATGGCGCCGCGCCCGCACAACAGTGGTCACTACACGATCGATGCGTGTGCGGCGAGCCAGTTCGAGCAGCAGGTGCGCGCCATGGCGGGGTTGCCGCTGGGCGAGACCCGTCAGCACTCGCCGGCGGTCATGCTCAACGTGCTCGGCGACGTGTGGTTCGAGGGCGAGGGCAAGGACCAGCCGCGCACGCCGGCGTGGGCCGACGTCGTTGCGCTGCCGTCCGCCCGCCTGCATCTGTACGGCAAGGAGGAGGCGCGCGCGGGGCGCAAGATGGGCCACATCACGTTCGCCGCCGCAACGCTCGACGAAGCGCGCAAGGCGTGCGTCTCGGCGGCCGCGAGCCTCGACATTGCGCTGGAAGACTGAGCGATGAGCTCGCCCCAAGCGCCGCGCGTCGTCATGCCGTCGGCCGACGACATTACCCGGGCCGCCACGCAGCTTGCAGCGGGCGAGCTCGTCGCATTCCCGACGGAGACGGTCTATGGCCTGGGCGGCGACGCCGAGAGCCCGGCGGCCGTCGCCGCCATCTACGCCGCGAAGGGACGCCCGGCCAACCACCCCGTCATCGTTCACTTCTCGCCCGAAGGCGACCCCGGCTACTGGAGCGACGACGTCACGCCCGCCGCGCGCGCGCTGATGGACGCCTTCTGGCCGGGTCCGCTCACACTCATCCTCAGGCGCGCACCGCATATTCCGGACGCCGTCTCCGGCGGGCAGGATTCGGTGGGGCTGCGCTGCCCGTCGCATCCCGTCGCGCAGGCGCTGTTGCGTGAGTTCGCGACGCTCAAGGCGGGGCCGGGCGGGCAGGGCGGCGTTGCCGCGCCGTCGGCCAACCGCTTCGGGCAGGTGAGCCCGACGGCGGCGCAGCACGTGCGCGACGAATTCGCCGGACTGCCCGGCGTGAGCGTTCACGTGCTCGACGGCGGCGAGGCGGCCGTGGGCATCGAATCGACCATCGTGGATCTGTCGCGCGGCTTTCCGGCGCTGCTGCGCCCGGGGCACATCACGCCAGCGCAGATCGCGCAGGTTCTGGGCGAAATGCCACGACTGCCGGGACAGGACAGCAATGCGCCGCGCGCGTCGGGCACGCTCAAGGCGCACTACGCCCCGCGCACACCGCTGTATCTGTGCGACGCCGGGCAGTTCGCCCCGGCGCTGGCATTGCGTCCGACGGGCGAGCGTGTCGCGGTGGCGGCGTTTGCACCGACGCTCGCGGCGCTGCCGGCCGACGCCGCGGCATCCGACGACGTTCTCAAGATCGCGTTGCCGGCCACGCCCGAAGCCCTCGCCACCGATCTCTACGCGATGCTGCGCCGGCTCGATCGCGCCAACGTCACGCACATCCTGTTCGAACGTCTGCCCGATACGCCGGCCTGGGCCGCCGTCGGCGATCGGCTGGGCCGCGCAGCCGCGGCGTTCGAGCGAGAATGAGCGCCTGGGGATAGTGCGAGGGCTCACGAAGACGGCGCGGAGTTTCCGCGCCTTTTTCATGAATCGCCGGCGTTCTGCGTCAGCGCGTCTCGCGCGAGGCTTCGGCGCCCGCCATGCTCCCCACGCCGGTCCCGGGCGCCACCGATGAAACCGCCGAGGGTGTCGCCGCGGGTTGCGCGGCGAGCCATGCGCGCCGCCACTCGGGCGGCCCGAACAACGCCATCCCCTTGTTGCGCCAGCCAGGCACCGTGACGACGTCACGCGCCATCATGCGCCATTCGTGGAACGTCAGCGTGATCGGGTTGTGGGTGTGGATCGGGTCGACGATGCCGAATTCGCACGGCTCGTCCTCGCTTTCCTCGACATAGGAGCCGAACAGGCGGTCCCAGATGACCAGCACGCCGGCATAGTTGCGGTCGATGTAACGCGGATTGCGCGCGTGATGCGCCCGGTGGATCGACGGCGTGCTGAGCACGTACTCGAGCCAGCCCAATTTCGGAATGGCCTGCGTATGCACGAAGAACTGGAACGCCAGATTAAGCAGGACGACGCCGACGATCTGCACCGGCGTGAAGCCGATGAGGGCCATCGGCGTCCAGAACAGCCACATGCCGGCGACCGGATACATCAGGCTCTGGCGGAACGCGGTCGACAGGTTGAGCCGCTCCGACGAGTGATGCACCACATGCGCGGCCCAGAGCCAGCGAACGCGGTGACTGGCGCGATGGAAGACGTAGTAGAGAAAGTCCTGCACGACGAAGAGCAGCACGAAGCCGGCCCAGCCGCCAGGCATCGTATAGACGCGGTAATGGTCGTAGAGCCATCCATAGAACGGCACGACGAGCAGCCAGGCCAGCTTGTCGGCCCCCTGGTGCATGAGGGCGAGCGTGGCGTTGCTCACGGTGTCCCTGAGGCTGTACATGCCGGGGCGGCGACGCCGCCAGTACCAGGCTTCGATGCCGATACACAGCACGAACACCGGCGCGAGCGCCAGCAGAATCAACTCGACGTTCATGACCGCGCGTCTCCTCACGGTAGGGTCGTCTGAACCGGCGTCCCGCCGTCTTGGCGGCGATGACGCCGATGGAACGTCTATTCTGACGCGAATGACCGCGCGTCACGCGCCCGTTAGAGGGAAACGTCAAAAAAGGAAACGTCAACAGCACGACGGCACGCCCGCGCTCACGGTGCGTTTTCGTACACCCACGAAATCAGCGCGTCGTTGAACGCACGCGCATTGCTCGCTCGCGGATCGTTCACCAGCGAGACCACGACATAGATGTTGCCGTTGCGCGAGCCGACGTAGCCGGCCACGGCGCTCACGTCGTCGAGCGTGCCCGTCTTGATGTGGGCGTTGCCCGCCACGTCGCGATTGCTCAGACGATTGCGCATGGTGCCGTCGACGCCGACCGTGGGCATCGATTCGACGAGCACCTGCGCGTGCGGCCCGTTCACGCCATGCTGCAACAGCCGCGCGAGTTCGGCCGCACTCACGCGCTCGATGCGCGACAGACCCGAGCCATTCTCCACGACGAGCCCCGGCATGGCGAGATCGTTCTTGTCGAGCCAGCGGCGCAGCACTTCGCGCGAGCGCGCGAGGCTCGCCGGCGTCTTGCCGTCGGCGCCGAGGCCCAGCGTCAGGAAGAGCTGGCGCGCCATGACGTTGTTGCTGAACTTGTTCATGTCGTGCACGACTTCGGCGAGGGTCTGACCGCGATGCGTGACGAGCAGCCGCGCCCCCGGCGGCACGGCGCCCGTGCGCACGCCGCCGTTGAACTGGCCGCCCGACGCCTGCCACAGCGCGCGAAAGCCGCCGAGGAAGAAGCGGTCGCGCTCCGGTGCCGCCACGTTCCAGCCCTTGTCCTCGCAGGCGGCCGGATAGGTGCCGGAGAAGTGGGCGACGTAAGCGCCGTCCGGCGTGGCGGCGAGCGTGGGGTGGATGCGTGCGAGCCAGTCGCCGCAGTTGCCCGTCGGCGTCGACGTCATTTCGTTGGCGACCTGCAGATTGGCCAGCGGCGGCAGCACGCCAACGTCGACGGTGCCGTTCGCGTTGCTGGTAAAGCTGAACGAGACGGCCTTGAACGAGTAGAGCAGGGGGTCCGGCGCCACGTTGTAGGGGCGATCGTCGCCGCCGTCGATCGCGGCGGTTGCGCCAATGTCCGCGCTGTACGCCGAACGGTCGAGCACGATGTCGCCATTGATGTTGACCACGCCCGCATTGTGCAACTCCGCGACGAACTTCTCCATCTCCTCGGGCACGAGCTTCGGATCGCCCGTGCCCTTGAAGTACAGGTTGCCGTTGAGCGTGCGCCCGTCGAGCTGTCCGTCGGTGAACGCCTGCGTGCGCCAGCGGTAGTCCGGGCCGAGCGTGTCGAGGGCGGCGATCGTGGTGACGAGCTTCATCGTCGACGCCGGATTGCGCGGCACGCCTGGATTGACGGCCAGCAAGGGCGGCGCGATGCTGCCGCGCGTCTGCAGCGGGTTGTCGACCCGCGCGACCACCACGCTCACGTGCGCGGCGGGCACCTTGCTCGCGGCCAGCGCGCGGGCAAGGGGCGCGGGCAGCGGCGTGGCGTGCGCGGCGGCGACAGGCACCTTCGGCATCTTCGCGTGCTTGCCCGGCCTGGCCTGCACGGGCGCGCTCGCGAGCAGCGCCAGGCTCAGCACCGACGCGCCCCACGCAAGCGACGACGCCAACGCGCGCGTCGATGGCGGCGGCAACCACGATGGCGACGAGGGCAACGACTGGGGTGGCAAAGGGGGGCGCGGCGAGGAGGAGGGCGGCGAGGAGGAGGGCGACGAGGAGGAGGGCGGCAATGGCGAGCGCGCCGGTGCGAACGGCGCGACTACAAGGCGGCGGGGCAAGCGATGCAGGCGGGGGACGCGCATGACGGGCGATGTTCTCCAGTGTTGCGCGCTGCGAAACCGTATGGACCTGAGGCGCTCAGGCACAGCAGTGCGGACGCGGCGGCGAAGCGATGTGGCGAGTGCCGCGCCGCGATGTGCGTCTGACATGCGCGGCGCGTGGTTGGCTGCATTGTAAGACGGGCGTGCAACGAACTGTCGCTACAATGGGTCGAAAATCCTGTGACTGTCACCCTTAGGCAACATCCGGACGCGGCACTCGCACGCGGCGATCGACGCGTGCGAAGGCTCGTCAGAAGTCCTGCGGGACAGTCTGCGAAAAGTTCTGCGAAAAATTCTGCGAAGGCCCAACGATACCGACAAGCCATGCGAATCCTATTGGTGGAAGACGACGCGATGATCGCCGCGGCCGTGACGAAGGGGCTGCGCCATGATGGCTGGACCGTCGATCACGTCGGCGACGGCCAGCGGGCGCTCGATGCACTCGCCCTCGAGTCATACGACGCGCTGCTGCTCGATCTCGGCCTGCCGCGCCGCGACGGCATCGACGTGCTGCGCACCTTGCGCGCCCGCGGTCAGGCGCTTCCGGTGCTCATCGCGACCGCGCGCGACGCCGTCGCCGATCGCGTGAAGGGACTCGACGCCGGCGCGGACGACTATCTCGTCAAACCGTTCGACCTCGACGAGCTCGCCGCCCGGCTGCGCGCGCTGGTGCGCCGCCAGGCGGGCCGCAGCGAGCCGCTGCTGCGCCACGGCGCCATCGTGCTCGACCCGGCCACGCGGCAGGTCACGTGCAGCGGCGTGCCCGTCGTGCTCTCCGCTCGGGAATACGCCGTGCTAGAAGCGCTGCTCAACCGTCCCGGGGCGGTGCTCTCCAAGGCGCAGCTCGAAGAGCGCATCTACGGCTGGGGCGAGGAGGTCGCCAGCAATGCAGTGGAAGTCCACGTGCACGGGCTGCGCAAGAAGCTCGGGGCGGACGCCATTCGCACCGTGCGGGGCGTCGGCTACATGATGCCGGCTGAAACGGCGCAGATGCCGGGCGCGCGCGGCGCGGCATCGGAGGCCGAGTAATGCGCTCGATTCGTCGCCGTCTTCTCGTCGGATTGCTGCTCACGCTCGCGGCGGCGCTCGTGCTCGCCGGCGTAGCCATCTTCCGCCAGGCCCGCACCGAGGCGAACGCACTGTTCGATTTCCAACTGCAGCAGATGGCCCTGTCGCTGCCGGCCGAGCCGTTCTCTAGCGCGCCGGGCGAGCACAGCGACGCGGCCGGGCTCGTCATCCAGATCTGGAGCCGCAACGGCGTGGAGCTGTACTACTCGCACCCGCGCACGCCGTTGCCGCCGCGCGCGGAGCTTGGCTTCACCACCGTGCAGACGCCCGCCGGCGACTGGCGCGTGTACGCGGCGCTCGTGGGTGAGAACGTCGTGCAACTGGCGCAGCCGATGGCGATACGCGACTCGCTCGCCGTCTCGATGGCGTTGCGCACGCTGCTGCCGCTCGTTGTCGCCATGCCGCTGCTCGCATTGCTGGTGTGGTTCGTCGTCGGCCGCGGACTGCAACCGTTAAGGCGTGTCACGAAGGCGCTGGACGCGCGTTCGCCGGGCGCCCTCGAAGCGTTGCCCGAGGCTGGCCTGCCCGACGAAGTCCGACCGCTCGTGCGCGCGCTCAACAGCTTGCTGGGCCGGCTGGACGAGGCGCTGGTGCAGCAAAAGGCGTTCGTCGCCGATGCGGCGCACGAGCTGCGCACGCCGCTTGCCGCGTTGCAATTGCAGGTGCAGTTGCTCGACCGGGCGAACACGGAGGCCGAACGCGCGCAAGCCATGCAGGATTTGCGAGACGGCGTGCAGCGCGCGTCGCACATGGTGTCGCAGCTGCTCACGCTGGCGCGTCAGGAGCCGGATGCGGCGCGTGCCGCCTCGGCCTTCGTCGACATGCCGCTCGTGCCGGTACTGCGCGACGTGGTGGCGCGTCATGCGCCGCTGGCCGTGGCGCGCGGCATCGACCTGGGCCTGGACGCCCCCGAGGCGCTCGCCGACATCGCACATGTGCGCGGCGATGCCGATGCGCTGCAAACGCTCTTCGGCAATCTCGTGGACAACGCGCTGAAGTACACGCCGCGCGGCGGGCACGTCGACGTGCGTCTGGTGGCGGCGACGCCCGCGGCCGTGGTGGAGGTCGAGGACAACGGGCCCGGGATCGCGGTGGCCGAACGGGAACGCGTGTTCGATCGCTTTTTCCGTGGCGGCGCGGCGCAGGCGCCGGCGTCAGGCGAGGCGGGCGCCCCCGAACGGGGGGTAGACGGGCAGGCGCCGGGCGATGCACCGGGGCCGGGCTCGCTCACGGGGCAGGACGAGGATCCGCAAGCGCCGCGCGCCCAAGGCAGCGGGCTCGGCCTTGCCATCGTGCGCAATGTTGCGCGGGCGCATGGTGCGCGCGTGGAACTGCTCGATACCCGCAGCGGGCGCGGATTGCGCGTGCGCGTGAGCTTCGGCGGCGCGGCCCAGTCCCCGCCACCGCCGATCTGACACGTCACGCCGCCTCGTCCGGCAGCGGGCGACGCCGTGGCTCAGTGCGAGGCGGCCACGCCATCGTGCCGTGCGCGCCGTCGCGCGCCCGGCCGTGGCGGCACGCTGCGGTGGGCGATTCATCCGCGCGTCACGCCCGTGACCTTGTCGTTCTCGATCGTGAGGGTGCGGCGATCGGGGCGATAGTCGCGCGTCGATGGCAGGACCCTGCCGTCCTGCATGCCGATGCGCCACGGGCAGCCCTGCAGCATCGTCTTCACTTCATCGAGCGACTTGCCGAGAATGGCCTGATCGGTCGGCGTATCGGGCGTGCAATTCGCGGGCGCCTGCACATGTCCCGAAGCTTGTCCCGAAGCTTGTCCCGACGTCCGGTCCGCGGTCCGGTCCGACGGGGGCTGTTGCGTCTGCCCCGGGATCGACGAATCGGCGGGCCCCTGCGTGCCGGGCGAGCCGTCGCCAGGCGCGGCGTGCGCGCCGAAGGCCAGTACGAGACCGAGCGCGGCGGCGGCGCTTCCAAGCGCGTGTGCGGCGTGGCGAAGCAATGTGCCGCGCGGGTGGGCCGTGCGGATCATGCGGAACGTTTGCATCATGAACCTCCTCGTGAAGCGGTCGTGCGGTGCGGGATTGCACTGCCTAGTCACCGTAGACAGCGGGCCATTGACGGGCAAGACACACCGCACGTCGAGTTCCTTCAAACGCGCGATGCTGTAACGCATAGCGCGCATCGTGGCGCGAAACTCCGTGCCATACGCGACGTGTGACGTTCTCCCTCCTCGGGCGACGCTCGCCCGTCGCCGGGACCACGCTTTTGCGCATGAAGATCTCAAGGGGCTGAAGGATATCAAGGGTCTGAAGGGTATCAAGGCCTTAAGGTTCTCAAGGCCTTAAGGTTCTCTTAAGGGAGCCTCTCTACGATCACAGGCATGTTCAAACGTGGTCTTCGGTAAGGAGAGACTCATGCGGACCTCAAAGCTCACTCGCACGCTGGTGGCCAGTGCCGTACTCGTCGCATTGACGGGGGGCTACGTTGCCGGGCGCCAACACTGGCAAGCGCCGCTCGCCTCGGAAATGGTCAGCGATGCCCACGCGGCGTGGCCGGCGACGGCAACGGCAGCGGCGGCCAACACGCCGAACACCGCGCCGAACACCGCGCCGAACACCGCGCCGAATGCCGCACCGCGCATGCTGGTGCCGGACTTCTCGCAACTGGCGGAACAATACGGACCGGCCGTAGTCAACATTAGTGTGACGCACGATGGGAAACCTTCGGCGGGCCGGGGCGCGGCCGCGATCCCCATGCCGCCCGGCATGGACCAGAACGATCCGCTGTTCCAGTTCTTCCGTCGTTTCTACGGGGCGCCGGGTAACGACGGCGGCGACGATGACAACGGCGGCGAGAGCGGGCCGACGCGCAGTCTCGGCTCGGGTTTCATCGTGAGTCCGGACGGTTACATCCTGACCAACGCTCACGTCGTGGACGGCGCGAGCCAGGTCACGGTGAAGCTCACCGACAAGCGCGAGTACAAGGCGAAGGTCGTGGGCAGCGACAAGGCGAGCGACGTGGCGCTGCTCAAGATCGCGGCGACGAGCCTGCCGACGGTAAAAATCGGCGACCCGTCGAAATCGAAGGCCGGCGAATGGGTGGTGGCCATCGGCTCGCCCTACGGCTTCGACAACACCGTGACGGCGGGCATCGTATCGGCGAAGGCGCGCGCCCTGCCCGACGAGAACTACACGCCGTTCATTCAGACGGACGTGCCGGTCAATCCGGGTAATTCGGGCGGGCCGCTGTTCAATCTGAACGGCGAGGTCATCGGCATCAACTCGATGATCTACTCGCGCACCGGCGGCTTCCAGGGGCTGTCGTTCGCGATTCCGATCGACATGGCGATGAAGGTCAAGGCGCAGCTCCAGCAGTACGGCAAGGTGAGCCGCGGGCGCATCGGCGTGGCGATCCAGGAGGTCAACCAGTCGCTCGCGAAGTCGTTCGGCCTGCCCAAGCCCACGGGCGCGTTGGTATCGTCGATCGACAAGAACGGGCCGGCCGCGAAGTCCGATCTGAAGCCGGGCGACGTGATTCTGGCGGTCAACGGCACGACCATCGACGACTCGGTGCAGTTGCCGGAGAAGATCGCCGACATGCGTCCCGGCCAAAAGGCCACGCTCACGGTCTGGCGCAACGGCGGCAAGCAGGACGTGACCGTGACGGTCGCGGCGCTCAACGAGAAGCAGGACGTCGCGAG
The DNA here is from genome assembly GCF_902459585.1 of Pandoraea nosoerga. Taxonomy (GTDB): domain Bacteria; phylum Pseudomonadota; class Gammaproteobacteria; order Burkholderiales; family Burkholderiaceae; genus Pandoraea; species Pandoraea nosoerga. The sequence goes on along the minus strand of NZ_CABPSC010000017.1, from coordinate 67,751 downwards.
CGCCGACGACTCGGCCACGCACGGGCGCCTGGGGCTGGCGGTGCGCGAGCTCTCGCCGCAGGAAAAGCGCGCCGCGCAGGTCACCGGCGGATTGCTGGTGGCGCGCGCGGGCGGTCCGGCCGAGCAGGCCGGGGTGCAAGCGGGCGACATCATCCTGTCGCTCAACGGCACGCCGGTGACGAGCGCCGCGCAACTGAGCGAGAAGCTCAAGAAGGCGGGCAACAACGTTGCGCTGCTGGTGCAGCGCGACGGGCAGCAGATCTTCATCCCGGTCGATCTCGGCTGAGTCGAGCGCAGTACCGAACGGGATGCCACGCACTACCTGATGTGTCCGGGCGCCGGCGGCCGACAGGCGAGCGCCTCGCGCGCCCGGCGCTAACCGGCATCGTGATGAAACGGGAGGTCGAATATGTGGCAACGACAGCAACGATGGCAACAATGGCAACGCTGGTCGGCAGCGGCCGCGACGGCCGCCGCTGTAGCGACAATGGGCGGCCTGTCGACCGTATCGGTCGCGCATGCGCAGGGCGGTGGCACGCTGCCGCCCGCGATGCAGCAGGGCGACGTGTCGTATGTGTCGGGCGGTATCGACAGCGACGAGTCCGGCACCTTCAAGCGCGAAGCCTCGCGCTGGCCGCTATCCATCGAGATGGCGGCGCGCGGCGAAGGCGCCAACGAGTACGTCGCGGACGCGCAGGTGCAGATCATGCGCGGCAGCACCACGGTGCTCGACACGCGTGCCAAGGGTCCCTTCATGCTCGTCAGGCTGCCGCCGGGCAGCTACACCGTGAAGGCAACCTATAACGGCAGGCCGATGACCCGACAGGTGCAGGTCCCCGCCAAGGGGCACGCCGCCGCAACGTTCCTGTGGCCGCACGACTGATGTGCCGATCGGTCGGTCGATTGGTCGACCGGTGTGCAGCGTGTACGGTGAAGTAACCCAGGCAGTAGCACTCTGCAAGGAGTGAGCGAGTTGCGCCGCCGAAAGGCGGCGCTTTTTTTTTGTGTGCCGCCGCCTCAGGCCGCGCGAGACGCGTCGTCCGCCAGCAGCGCCTCGCCGACACCGGCCAGACTGCCGCTCGTGCCGTGTCTGGCGCCTTCGCCGAGACTGTCCTCGGCGCCGCGCATCGCAAACGTCTGTTTCACGGCGATGCCGTTCTTGATGGCCGTCATTTCCGCGAGAATCGCCACGGCAATCTCGGCGGGCGTGCGCGCGCCGAGGTGCATGCCGACCGGCCCGTGCAGACGCTCGATCTCCGCCGTGCTCAGATCGAACAACGACAGGCGTTCACGCCGACGCGCGTTGTTCACCCGCGAGCCGATTGCACCGATGTAGAACGCGGGTGACTTGAGCGCTTCGAGCAGCGCCATGTCGTCGAGCTTGGGATCGTGCGTGAGCGTGAGCACCGCGCTGTGGGAGTCGAGTTGCAGGCGCACGATCAGATCGTCAGGCATCTCGCGCGAGAGCTCGGTGCCGGGCACCTGCCATTCTTCGGCGTATTCCTCGCGCGGGTCGCACACGATCACGTGATAGTCGAGTGCGCACGCCATGCCGGCCACGTATTTCGAGAGTTGGCCCGCGCCGATGACGACGAGCCGATGACGCGGCCCGTGCGACGTGATGAGCCGCTTGCCGTCGAACTCGACGGGGGGCGTGCGGTGACCCGGTGCGATCTGCACTGCGCCGGTCGTCATGTCGAGTTCGCGCACGACCAGACGGAACTGCGCGACCGCGTCGAGCAGTTCCGCAATGCGCGAGGCCTCGCGTACGGGCTCCAGCACCAGTTGCAGCGTGCCGCCGCACGGCAGCCCGAAGCGGTGGGCTTCCTCGGCGCTCACACCATAGCTCGTGAGTTGCGGACGGTCTTGCGGCCAGTCGCCTTCGCGGATGCGGGCAATCAGATCGTCCTCGACGCAGCCGCCTGAGACGGAGCCGACCATGTGGCCGTCTTCGCGAATCGCGAGCATCGAGCCCACGGGGCGGGGCGCGGACCCCCAGGTGCGCACGACGGTGCCCAGCGTGACGAAAAAGCCCGCGCGGGTCCATTGCACGGCGGACTTCAGCACTTCCAGGTCGACACTGTCCATAGCACGGTTCCTTCGCCAATACGTGAGCGGCGGCGCCGTCGGGCCGAGGCGCCCGGCCGGCGCTTCGCCCATCCGGTGCATGCGAAGCCTTGCCTGCGCTCGCGACGCCGGGGCATGCGCTCGCAGGCGGGCCGAGGAACCGGCCGATGCCGAGATTTCGCCGCTCGATGTGATGCGCCGAGTATATCGCGCCTTGGCGTGCGCTGTATTCCACCCGATACTGCGGTGCCGGACGGCCGTTCGGTGCAAGTCGGGGCCGCCGAATTCAAACCGTGACGATGGTCGCGGTCGCGGCTTTCCTTGGCACCACGCACGCGGGAGCGGACTCGCGGTCGCGGGCGCGCGTGGCGCGAGGTAACTCGTGTCACAATATTTCGACGCTTGACGGATTCGCCATGCCCGGGATGCCGGGGCGGGGGAAGGCAAGGGAGGGGCAATGGAACTACGGAACAGCCGGCGGTTGCCGGTCGCGAGAGACGTTGCGTGGATCGCGCTGAACGACCCGGGCGTGTTGCGACAGTGCATTCCGGGGTGCGAATCGATCGAGCGCATCGACGACACCACCTGGGACATTGTCATCGCGGCGACGCTCGGGCCCGTGGGCGGGCGCTGGCGCGCCCGCATCACGTTGACCGACGTGGTCCCGCCCGCGTCGTACACACTGAATTTCGACGGGCTGGGATCGTCGGCCGGGCTCACCCGCGGCCGCGCGTCCGTCGCGCTGTTATCGCAAGGACCGATGAACACATTGCTCACCTATGACCTGAAGGCGCGGTTCGGCGGCGAGTATGCCGATCTCGACAGCCCGCAGGCCGACGCCGCGGCCAACGCGCTCGCCGACACCTTTTTCACGCGCCTCGTCGGGCTCATCGCACCGAACCACAGGATCGACGACCCGGTCGCGGCGGACGGCGAAGTGGCCGCGGCGCTCGCTGCCGACGCCGCCATGCGCGACGTGCCGTCCACGCGGGGCAAGTTGGCACGCTGGTGGCCGTGGGTGGTGGCGGCGCTCATCCTCGTCTTCATCGTGCTGTGGGGCAACCATGCCAGTTGAGCGCCGGCGCAGCCGCAAGCCTGCGGCACACGCGCTCGCGGCCGCGACGGGCGCGACGGGCGCGGCGGACTACGACCTGCGCGTTCGCATCCGGGACGGCGAGTCACCCGTCTTCGGGCCGGGGCGCGTGGCGCTGCTGCGCGCGATTGAAGCGACGGGGTCGATTTCCGCGGCGGCGCGCCGCATGGGCATGTCGTACCGGCGGGCGTGGCTGCTCGTCGAGGCGATGAACCACGAGTTTCGCGAGCCCCTCGTCACGCGCCACATCGGCGGCGTGTCGGGCGGCGGCGCCGCGCTCACGCCGTTCGCGCAAAACCTCGCTGCGCACTACGACATGCTGCTCGGAGACATCCGCTCGCTGCTCGACGCGCGCGTGCCGATCTTCGACGCCTATCTCAAGGACGGCAAGAGCGTCGATCCCGACGCGTGAACGCATCGTGCCAGCCGTTTGCCGTTTGCCGTTCGCGTTCGCCGCGCGCCTTCTCTTTTCTTTCCTCTCCCGTTTTCGCCAATGCAACCGCCGCACCGCCCGCCATCCCGGGCGGCGCCGAGCTATCACGAAAACGTTTAATTTCCGTGAGGACTTCGTCACCGGCCTGACGCGACACTGGCTTCATCGACGCCAACCCGGCGATGGAGGTCCCGATGCCCGATCTGTCCGCCCTCACGAAGCCCGCGCCGCCGGCCGCGCCGGGCGCTTCCTCGCCTTGCGTGCCGCCGCGCCGCGTCCAGCCGGGCTGGCTGCGCATCACCCACTGGCTCAACGTACTCGCCGTCATCGTGATGGCGACGAGCGGCTGGCGCATCTATAACGCCTCGCCGCTGTTCGATTTTCGCTTCGCGAACGGCATCACGCTGGGCGGGTGGCTCGGCGGCGCGCTGCGCTGGCACTTCGCGGCCATGTGGCTGCTCGCCGCGAACGGCGCGGTCTATCTGCTGATGAACGTCGGCAGCGGGCGCTTTGGCCGCCGCTTCTTCCCGCTAACGGCCCGCGGCGTGCTGCGCGACGCACTCGCCGCGCTGCACGGTCGCCTCTCGCACGACGATCCGCGCCACTACAACCAGGTGCAACGCGCGGCCTATCTCTTCGCGGTGCTCGATCTCGCGTTGCTCGTGGCGTCGGGCCTCGCGATCTGGAAGCCGGTGCAGCTCGGCTGGCTGTGCATGCTGTTCGGCGGCTTTCAGGGAGCGCGATGGGTTCACTTTCTGGCGATGACAGCTCTCGGCGCATTCGTCGCCGTCCACGTTGCGATGGTGGCGCTCGTGCCGCGCACGCTGCGCACCATGATTACCGGCCGGTGAGCGCATTCGATCAGGAGAAATGCCATGACACTCGAGCGAAAGCCCACTGGGCCGGCTACCCCGGCCGGCGTACCCATTGTGCGCGACGGCGACGCGATCCTGCGCGAAGCCCGCGCCCTGGTGACACGCCGCGTTGCCGAGCCGTCGCGCCGCGCGTTTGTGTCGCGCACCCTCACGCTCGGCGGCGTGGCCCTGCTCTCGGGGTGCTCGCTGGAGGACAACGCGGGCGTCGAATCGGCGCTCGACAAGTTCTCGCGCTGGAACGATCGCGTGCAGGCGGCGCTGTTCCGGCAGGACGTGCTCGCACCGACCTTTCCCGCGTCGCGCATCACGCGTCCGTTTCCATTCAACGCGTTTTACTCGGTGGACGAGGCGCCCGTCGTCGACGAGTCGGATTACCGGCTCGAGCTCTCCGGGCGGATCGCCGATCGCGCGCCGTGGACGCTCGACGGTCTGCGTCGCTTCGCCGCGCCGCGCATGGTCGACCAGATCACGCGTCATGTGTGCGTGGAGGGGTGGAGTGCGATCGGGCGCTGGGGCGGGGTGACGTTCGCAGACTTCCTGCGCCGCGTCGGTGCGGACACGACGGCGCGATACGTCGGTTTCAAGTGCGCCGACGATTACTACACGAGCATCGACATGCCGACGGCGCTGCATCCGCAGACGCTGCTCGCGCTCACCTACGACGGCCAGACGCTGCCGAGGGCTTATGGCTTTCCGATGAAGCTGCGTATCCCGACGAAGCTCGGCTACAAGAATCCCAAGCATATCCGCGCGATATTCGTGACCGACACGTTTCCCGGCGGGTATTGGGAGGACCAGGGCTACAACTGGTTCGGCGGCAGTTGAGGCGGTCGCCGGAATTCACGGGAATGCCGGCACGCACGACTGCATGGCAGTGGAACGCCTGCGATGCGTTCGCGCTGCACTCACTCACACCTGGAGGTTCACGACGATGAAGACGCGATATCTGGCAGCAATGGCAATGACGATGGCGGCGGCGCTCGGTACGGGCGCGGCATTCGCGCAGGAGGCCATGAGCAAGGGCGATGCCATGGGCAAGGGCGATGCCATGTCCCGGGGCGGTGCCATGAGCAAGGACATGGACAAGCGCGGCAAGATGTCCGGGGGCGACGCCATGGGAGGGCACGACGCCATGTCAAAAGGCGGTGCCATGAGCAAGCACGACGCCATGGGCAAGGGTGACGCCGCGAGCAAGGGCGATGCCATGGGCAAGGGCGACGCGATGAGCAAAAGCCGGTAAGCGCTCGCAGCGGAACGACAAAGGCGCCGCCGCGGGGGACCGTCGCGGCGCCTTTGCCGCTGGCTTGCGCCGCTGGGTTGCGTCGCCGAATTACTCCGTCGGGCCCGGCCGTCGAGTCTGGCCGTTGAGCCATGCTGCCGATGCGCCGGCGAAGGAACGCATTAGCGTGTCAACGCGACCGACTTGATCAGCAGATACACGTCGCGCCCCGGAGCGAGTTGCAACTGGTCGGCGGAGTAGCGCGTGATGCGCGCATGCACCGCCGTGCCGGCGGCATCGCCGGCGAGCGTGGCGGCCACTTCCACTGCGTCGCCGAGCTCGCGCAACGTGGCAACACGCGCGGGCAGCACGTTGAGCACGCTGGTGTTTACCGGCGGCGAGCTTGCCACGGCCACGTCGCGCGCGCGCACGAGAATGCGGCACGCATCGCCCGCCGCGGCGCCCGTGTGCGGCACCCGCAGCCGGACAGCGGGGTTGCCGTTCACGGCCAGTTCCGTCAGACCATACCGCGCGTCGTGCGCCACGATGCGCGTCTCCAGCACGGTGCCCGGGGCTTCGGCCGTACCGTCGAGCGCGTCGCGATGCACGTTGAGCACGTCGGCGGGCGCGCCCTGCGTGATCGTCCTGCCCTCGCGAAACAGCACGACCTGGTCGGCGAGCCGCATGACTTCGTCGAGCGAATGCGTGACGTACAGCACCGGCAGCCTCAGCTCATGACGAATGCGGTTCAGGTAGTCGAGCACTTCGAGGCGCCGCGCGTGGTCGAGCGAGGCGAGCGGCTCGTCCATGAGCAGCAGGCGCGGGCACGAGAGCAGGGCGCGGCCGATGCCCACTCGCTGCCTCTCGCCGCCGGAGAGCGCCCCGGGGCGGCGCGCGAGCAGATGGCCGAGGTCGAGCACCTCGACCACGTGCTCGAGCGCGATGGCACCGGGGCCGGCAGCAGCCACGTCGGGGCGTCGCAGCCAACGCCCGAACAGCAGGTTCTGACGCACGCTCAGGTGCGGCAGCAGGCGAGCGTCCTGAAACACGTAGCCGATGCGCCGGCGCCAGGCCGGCAGGCAAACCCTGGCGGCGCTGTCGAACAGTACCTGGTCGCCCACGACGATGCGTCCCGCGTCCGGCTTGAGCAGCCCCGAGACCGCATTGACGACCGTGCTCTTGCCGCTGCCCGAGGGGCCGAACAGCGCCGTGACGCCCGTGCCGGCCGCGAAAGCGGCGTCGAGCGCAAATGCGCCGAAGCTGTGCTGAATGCGAACGTCAACCGTCATAACCGAGGGCCTTGCGATTGCCGAAGCGGATCATCACTTCGGAGAAGACGAGTGTGGCCACGGCCAGCACTACCGAGATGGCGCATAGGCGCCAGACCATCGCGTCGCCGTCGGGCACCTGAGTGGCGGTGTAGATCGCGAGCGGCAGCGTCTGCGTCTGGCCGGGAATGTTTGAGACGAACGTGATCGTCGCGCCGAATTCGCCGAGCGCCCGTGCGAACGCCAGCACGAAGCCATGCAGCACGCCCGTGGATGTGAGCGGCAGCGTGACCGTGAGGAACGTGAGCCAGGGACCCGCGCCGAGTGTCTGGGCTGCTTGCTCGAGCCGGGTGTCGGAGGCTTCGAGCGCCTGGCGGATCGCACGCACGAGCAGCGGGAAGCCCATCACGCCGGCGGCCAGCGCGGCGCCCGTCCAGCGGAATGCGAAGGTGAAGTGGAACCACTCGCGCAGCAACCGGCCGATGGCGCCTTGCGCGCCGAACAGCACGAGCAGCGCGAAGCCCACTACCACCGGCGGCAGCACGAGCGGCAAATGAAGGACGGCGTCGAGCAGCGCCTTGCCCGGGAATTGCCGACGGGCGAGCACCCAGGCAGCGGCGTAAGCGAAGGGCAGGCTGCAAAGCGTGCCCCACAGCCCGACGCGCAGGCTAAGTTCGACGATGCCCCATTCTTCCGGTGTAAGACTCATGGACATACGGACCAGGGTGAGTGAAGTTGCGGCATCGACGCATGGTGACGCACCGACGCGGTACATGGCAATGTCGGAACACTTCCGAAAGCGCCGAAAAGCGTCGGTCGCGCCGAAATCTCCCTCGGGATCGCGCCGGGGATCGCGCCCGGATCGCGGCGGACGCCGCCGGCGGCGGTACGTCAGCCGCTGACTCGTGTGGTGCGCACCCCCCGAGAGCACGATGATGCGATCGACGCGATTGACGGGATCGAAGCGATCGATGTGATCGACGTGATCGGCGTGATTACGGACGCCCGAAGCCGTAGCGCTCGAACGTGGCCTGAGCCGCCGGCGTCTGCAGGAATTGGTAGAACGGCTCGGCGTCGGTGCGATTGGCCTGCTTCGTGAGCGCGACCGGATAGACGATCGGCGCGTGACTGTCGGCCGGGAACGTGCCAGCGATGCGCACGCGCTTTTCAGCGTTCGCGTCCGTCTTGTAGACGATGCCGTAAGGCGCCTCGCCACGCGCGACGAGCAGCAGCGCGTTGCGCACGTTGTCGGCGGCCGCGACCTTGCCCTGCACCTTCGGCCAGACGCCGAGCTTCTCGAGCGCCGCCTTGCCGTACAGACCCGCCGGCACGTGAGCCGGATCGCCCATCGCGAGCCGGCCGTTGCCCAGTCTCGCATCGAGGTCCGTGCCCGGCCTCAGGTCGATCTCGCCCGTGGTCGTGGCCGGGGCGATCAGCACCAGTGCATTGCCGAGCAGATTGCGGCGCGTGGACGCGTCGATCAGATCGTGCTTCTGCGCGTAGTCCATCCAGTCCTGGTCGGCGGAAATGAACACGTCGGCCGGTGCACCCTTTTCGATCTGGCGGGCGAGCGTGGAGCTGGCGCCATACACCAGCACCGGCTTCTTGCCGGTTTGCCGGGCGTAGGTCGCGCAGAGGTCGTCGAGCGCGTCCTTCATGCTGGCGGCGGCGAAGACCTGCTGGGCGCCAGCGTGGCCGGCGAGGCACAGACTCGCGAGGGTGGCGACGGTGACCAGGGCGCGGCGCAGCGGCGCGGCACGGTGGCGGGATGCGCGGGCGCTGTGCAGCTCGCGGGACGGGAATTCGGAACTCGCGGTTACGGCGGCTTTCACGGACATGGTCTCCAGCGTGTGGTGTGGTGGCTACGGTGGCTAGGGTGGCTACAAGGGCGGACAGGGGCCGCCGGGCTGCCAGGGTGCGGCGCAGGGCTGTCGGGAACCGGGCATTGTGGGCGCGTCGCCCCGGGCGGCGGCCGCCGGCAATGCGTTGTGTAGGATTATATATAACGCTATGGGACTGTACAGATATACGAGGTATCACCTCGCGCGAATACCCCCGGATGCGGGGCAAGCGCGCGGACAAGCGGAAAAATCGGGACGTTCTTCGCTTCGGCGGGCCGGCCGCCGTTGCCCGGGAGGGCCAGGGGACGAAGAAAAAACAGGCGCCGGATGCCGGGGCCTGCTAATTAATATATGTAGTAACTCGCGAGCCTGCCGACCCACTCCCGCGCCGGGCGAGTTCAGGAGGGGCCGGGCGCCGTCGTGGCGGGCGAGCGCGCCGGGCCGTCCGGCTTGAGCATGGCCGGGCTTGTGCGCAGCATGTCGAAAAAGCCGTCGACCACGGCGTCGCATTCCTGCCCCAGATCGTAGTCGGGCAGGAACAACCAGTCCGACATCATGCCGACCACCAGCGCGTGCAGCATGATCGCCGCGCGTCGGGTGTCGAGCCTTTCCGGAAGTTGCTTTCGCTCGATGGCGCGCTCCATGTCCTTCATGATGCGGGCCTTGCCGTCGGCACAGGCCTCGCGCTGGCGCTCGAGCACCGAGAGCATTTCCTCCGTGTATTCACACTTGTGGAACAGAATGTCCAGCACGCGGCGGCGGCGCTCGTTGCGCGCCGTTTCCTTGAGCACGAGCTTGCAGATTTCGTGCATGCGCAGCATCGGATCACCGTCCTCGGGCTCGGTGCACTCTTCGTCGATCATGCGCTCCATCGGCAGACGGATGCGATCGGTCATCGCGTTGAACAGATCGATCTTGTTCTTGAAGTGCCAGTAAATGGCGCCGCGGGTGAGGCCGGCGGCTTCGGCGATGTCGGCGAGCGACGTGCGCGACACGCCCTTTTGCGCGAACACCGTCTCGGCGGTGTCGAGCAACAGATTGCGGGTCTCGATCGCTTCCTCTTTGGTTCTGCGGGCCATCTCTCGTCACAGGGCGGCTCAAACAGCCGGATTTACGCGAAATGCGAGGCAAATGTGATGGAAATGCGATGTAAACCGGGCCGCACTTTGGTGCGACGCAATATGATTTACATACATTCATGAATGTATCTATAATAGCAGCCGCTTGCTCTATTGCACAGGGTACATTTAAGCTCCTCCGTCTAAGGGAAACACCTCAGATGATCTGGGGAGCGAATCGACCGGGAAGTGCCATGCGGCGCTCTCTCGTCATCGCCCTGGTGTCCCGGAGCCTGTTCGACGATCTCATACGAGTGCCAGAGCGCGCGGCGATGGCCGCGCACCCGGGGGCGTCTTGATGGCCGCTTGCCGGCCTTTGTCCGGCAGCCCGCTCACCCGGGCCTCAGGCACTCGCCGACCCGCCTTGCGCGACGGGATTGCGGACCGGCCTTCGCCGTCGCAATCGTCGCAGCACTTGTCATTTTGTTTGACCGCATTCCATTTATCGGGGGCGTATATGCACGTCAAGAGAAGTTCACTGGGGATGGTCACTGCCGTAACACTCGCGGTCGTGACCCTGGCCGCGTGCGGCAAGAAGCCGCCCCAGCAGCAGGCCATGGTGCCGGAAGTCGGCGTCGTGACGCTGCAACCCCAGAACGTAACACTGACGACCGATCTGCCCGGACGTACTTCGCCTTTCCGCGTGGCGGACGTGCGCGCGCGTGTCGACGGCATCGTGCTCAAGCGCGATTTCACCGAAGGCGGTGACGTCAAGGCAGGCCAGCGTCTGTACAAGATCGATCCGGCAACGTATCAGGCCGCTTACGAGAACGCCAAGGCCACGCTCGCCAAGGCGGTCGCGAACCAGGCGTCGGCCAAGCTGCTCGCCGATCGCTACAAGCAGCTCGTGGCGGTGGAGGCGGTGTCGAAGCAGGACTACGACAACGCCGTGGCCGCCGCACTGCAGGCCGACGCCGACGTCCAGGCCGGCAAGGCAGCGGTCGAGACCGCGAAGATCAACCTGGGCTACACCGACGTGCCGGCGCCGATCTCGGGCCGCACGGGGTTGTCGCAGGTGACCGAGGGCGCGTATGTGCAGGCGGGCGCCGCCACGCTCATGACGACCGTGCAGCAGATCGACCCGATGTACGTGGACGTGACGCAATCGGCCGCCGACGGTCTGCGTCTGCGCCGCGCACTGGCCGAGGGCAAGCTGCAGAGCGCGGGCAAGAACGCCGCGCGCGTGGAGCTGACCCTTGAAGACGGCACGACGTATCCGCTCGAAGGCAAGCTGCAGTTCTCGGACATCACCGTCGATCAGGCGACCGGCTCGGTGACGGTGCGCGCCATCTTCCCGAACCCGAACCGCGAGTTGCTGCCCGGCATGTTCGTGCACGCGCGGCTCGCCGAAGGCGTGAAGGAAGGCGGCCTGCTCGTGCCGCAGCAGGGCGTCACGCGCGACCAGAAGGGTCAGCCGACGGCCCTGATCGTGAACAAGGAAGGCAAGGTCGAGCTGCGTCAACTGGTTACCGATCGCGCGATCGGCGACAAGTGGCTGGTGAGCTCGGGTCTGGCCGCCGGCGATCAGGTCATCGTGTCCGGCCTACAGAAGGTGCGCCCGGGCGCGCCGGTGAAGGCGGTTCCGGCGCAACTGCCGGGTAGCGGGGCGCAATCGCCCGCAGGTGCGAGCGCGCCGGCCGCCGCCGCCCCCGCATCGCAGGCGAACGCCGCCTCGAGCGCCAAAGCCCAATAACGCGGAGCCTCATTCATGGCAAAGTTTTTTATCGATCGCCCGATCTTTGCTTGGGTGATCGCCATTGTCATCATGCTGGCCGGTGCGCTTTCGATTCTGAAGCTGCCGGTCTCGCAATACCCGCCGATCGCGCCGCCCTCGGTACAGATCACCGCGACCTATCCGGGCGCTTCGGCGCAGACCGTGCAGGATACGGTCACGCAGGTGATCGAGCAGCAGATGAACGGTATCGATCACCTCGAGTACATGTCGTCGACGTCCGACGGCTCGGGTACCGCTCAGATCACGCTGACGTTCGCCCAGGGCACTGACCCGGACATTGCGCAGGTGCAGGTGCAGAACAAGCTGCAGCTCGCCACGCCGCTGCTGCCGCAGCAGGTGCAGCAGCAGGGCATCAAGGTCGCCAAGGCGACCAAGAACTTCCTGCTGGTGATCGGCGCGTATTCGGAAGACGGTTCGATGTCCGACATCGACCTTGCGAACTACATCGCGGCCAACGTGCAGGATCCGATCAGCCGCGTGAACGGCGTGGGTCAGGTGCAGTTGTTCGGCTCGCAGTATGCAATGCGCATCTGGGTCGATCCGCAGAAGCTCAACGGCTATAACCTCACGGTCATCGACGTCTCGAACGCCATTCAGGCGCAGAACGTGCAGGTCTCGGCCGGCGAGCTGGGCGGTGCGCCGGCGGTAAAGGGCCAGCAGCTCAACGCGACCGTGATGGCGCAAAGCCGTCTGCAGACGCCTGAGCAGTTCCGCCGGATTCTGCTCAAGGTCAACAAGGACGGCTCGCAGGTGCGCCTGGGTGACGTGGCGCGTGTCGAGCTGGGCGGCGAGTCGTATCAGATCGTGGCCCGATACAACGGCAAGCCCGCCGCGGGTCTGGCCATTACGCTGGCCACCGGCGCGAACGCGCTGCAAACGGCCACGGCCGTCAAGCAGCAGGTGAGCGAGCTCGAGCAGTACTTCCCGGCCGGCATGAAGGTCGACTACCCCTACGACACCACGCCGTTCGTGAAGATCTCGATCGAGGAAGTGATCAAGACCCTCATCGAAGGTATCGTGCTGGTGTTCCTGGTGATGTACCTGTTCCTGCAGAACCTGCGGGCGACGATCATCCCGACGATCGCCGTGCCCGTGGTGCTGCTCGGTACGTTCGGCATCATGGGCGCCGCGGGCTTCTCGATCAACACGCTGTCGATGTTCGGTCTCGTGCTGGCCATCGGTCTGCTCGTGGACGACGCCATCGTGGTGGTGGAAAACGTCGAGCGGGTGATGGCCGAGGAGGGGCTCAGTCCGAAGGAAGCGACGAAGAAGGCCATGGGGCAGATCGTCGGCGCGCTGGTGGGCGTGGCGCTCGTGCTCTCGGCGGTGTTCGTGCCGATGGCGTTCTTCGGCGGCTCGACCGGCGCCATCTATCGCCAGTTCTCACTGACCATCGTGGCGGCCATGGCGCTGTCGGTGCTCGTGGCCATCGTGCTCACGCCGGCCATGTGCGCGACGATTCTCAAGCCGATCAAGAAGGGCGAGGTGCACGAGAAGCGCGGCTTCTTCGGCTGGTTCAACCGCACGTTCGACAACGGTTCGAAGAAATACCAGGGCCAGGTCCAGCGCATTCTCAAGCGCGGCACGCCGCTCGTGATCGTCTACGTGGTCATCGTGGCGGCCGTGGGCTTCCTGTTCGTGCGTATGCCGACCGCCTTCCTGCCGGACGAGGATCAGGGCTACTTCTTCAACATCGTGCAGTTGCCGCCGGGCGCCACGCAGGAGCGCACGCTCGGCGTGATGAAGCAGGTGGAGAAGCACTACCTCGAGCAGGAAAAGGACGCCGTGCGTTCGATCTTCACGGTGACGGGCTTCGGCTTCAACGGCCGCGGTCAGAACGTGGGTATCGCCTTCACGATGATGCGGCCGTGGGATGAGCGCCAGTCGTCCGACCTCAAGGTGCAGTCCGTGATCGCCCGCTCCTATCAGGCTTTCGCGAGCGTGAAGGACGCGATGATCTTCGCGATCAACCCCCCGTCGGTGCCCGAACTCGGCAACGCGGGCGGTATCGACTTCGAGCTGCAGGATCGTGCCGGCCTGGGCCACGACGCGCTCATGGCCGCTCGCAACCAGTTCCTGGGCATGGCCGCGAAGAACCCGAACCTCGCGAACATGCGTCCGAACGGCCTCGAAGACACGCCGCAGTACAAGGTGGACGTCGACGAGGAGAAGGCTTCGGCGCTCGGTCTGTCGATCGCCGACGTGTACACGACGCTCTCGGCGTCGTGGGGCTCGTCTTACGTGAACGACTTCATCGACCACGGTCGCGTGAAGAAGGTCTACGTGATGGCCGAGCCGAAGGACCGCATGTTGCCGCAGGACATCAACAAGCTGTACGTGCGCAACGCGAGCGGAACGATGGTGCCCTTCTCGGCGTTCGCGACCGGCAAGTGGATTTACGGCTCGCCGCGTCTGGAGCGTTACAACGGGGTGCCTGCCGTGGAAATCCAGGGCGTGCCGGCGCCGGGCAAGTCCTCGGGCGACGCCATGCGGGCGGTCGAGGAAATCGCCAAGCAGCTGCCCCCGGGCATCGGCCTGGAGTGGACGGGGCTGTCGTTCGAAGAGCGCATCTCCGGTGCACAGGCCCCGGCGCTGTATGCGATCTCCATCCTGATCGTGTTCCTGTGTCTGGCGGCGTTGTATGAAAGCTGGTCGATCCCGTTCTCGGTGATTCTGGTGGTGCCGCTGGGCGTGTTGGGCGCGCTGCTGGCCGCCACGCTGCGCGGGCTGTCGAACGACGTGTACTTCCAGGTGGGTCTGTTGACCACCGTGGGCCTGTCGGCGAAGAACGCGATTCTGATCGTGGAATTCGCCAAGGATCTGCAGGAGCAGGGCCGCACCCTGATGGAAGCGACGATGGAAGCGGTGCGCCTGCGTCTGCGCCCGATTCTGATGACGTCGATGGCGTTCATTCTCGGCGTGTTGCCGCTCGCGATTTCGAACGGCGCCGGCTCGGCCTCGCAGCACGCCATCGGTACCGGCGTGATCGGCGGGATGCTCGCGGCGACGTTCCTCGCGATCTACTACGTGCCGCTCTTCTTCGTGCTGGTGCGCAAGCGCTTCGCACATGAGGATCTGGACACGGTGGAGCATCCGGAAGCGCGTCACGACAATCCGGAAGCAACCGACGGCCCCGCCAAGGAAGGAAACTGACCTATGAAGCACAAAGCATTGCCGATGGCCTTGGCGGCAGCGTTCCTGGCAGGATGTACCCTCGCGCCGCACTATGAGCGGCCCGAGGCGCCGATCGCCACGACGTACCCCAACGGCCCGGCCTACAAGACGCCCGCAGGGGCGAACCAGAACGGCACCGCCAACGCCAATGCGGTGGCAGCCGCCGACCTGGGCTGGCGTGACTTCTTCACCGATCCTCGTCTGCAGAAGCTGATCGAGATCGCGTTGCAGAACAACCGCGATCTGCGTGTCTCGATGCTCAACATCGAAGCCGCGCGTGCGCAGTACCAGATCCAGCGCTCGGCGCTGCTGCCCTCGATCGGGGCGGCGGGGCAGGCGTCGGTGCAGCGCTCGCCGGCCGACCTGTCCGCGTCGGGGCGTGCGGGTATCAGCCGCAGCTATCAGGTGGGCGTGGGCTTCACGTCATACGAACTCGATCTGTTCGGCCGCATCCAGAGCCTGAAGGACCAGGCGTTGGAGACGTACCTCGCGACCGAGGACACGGCCAAGGCGGCGCACATCACGCTCGTCTCGGAAGTGGCGACGGCCTATCTGACGTGGCTTGCCGATCAGGAACTGCTGCGGCTCACGGCCGATACGCTCAAGAGCCAGCAATCGTCGTATGACCTGACCCGGCGCAGTTTCGACGTGGGTACGGTTTCCCGGCTGGACCTGCGCCAGGCGCAGACGCCGGTCGATACGGCGCGCGCGAATTTCGCGCAGTACACGCGCCAGGTCGCACAGGACGAAAATGCGCTCGCGCTGCTCATCGGCCAGCCGCTGCCGGCCGATCTGCCGCCGGGCCGTCCGCTCGACGGGCAGGGCCTGCTGGCCGATCTGCCTGCCGGGCTGCCGTCCGACCTGCTGCTGCGCCGTCCGGACGTGACGGCGGCCGAGCACACGCTCAAGGGCGCCAACGCCAATATTGGCGCAGCGCGTGCGGCGTTCTTCCCGTCGATCTCGCTCACGGCGAGTGCGGGCACGGCTAGCGCATCGCTGAGCAACCTGTTCAAGGGCGGGCAGGGGGCATGGTCGTTCGCACCGACCATCACGCTGCCGATCTTCGCGGGCGGGCAGAACATCGCCAACCTCGATCTGGCCAAGGTGCAAAAGCGCATCGAGATCGCCAACTACGAGAAGGCGATTCAGACGGCGTTTCGCGAGGTGTCCGACGGACTTGCCGCCCGCGGCACGCTCGACGACCAGATCGCGGCGCAGGAGTCGCTCGTCAAGGCGAGCGAGGAGAGCTACAAGCTCTCGGAGCTGCGTTACCGCAACGGCGTGGACAGCTACCTCAATGCGCTGGTCTCGCAACGCTCGCTGTACTCGGCGCAACAGACGCTGATCGCCACGCGCCTTGCTCGCTGGACCAACCTCGTCACGCTGTACAAGGCGCTCGGCGGCGGTTGGGAAGAGCGCACGGCGCCGGCGAACGCCGAGGCGGCGTCGGCGCCGGCCGCCGCTGCGTCGTGATCGTTGACGTGGGGCGGGCGAAGTACGAGAAGTGCGAGAGGTGCGCTAGTGCACGAGGTGCGCGGGCGGTGTGAGCCGCCCGTTCGCCCTCGCCGTGACGCAAATCTCGATCGTCCAAAAAAATCAAGACGCCCGGCCGAGCCCGGGCGTTTTGCATTCTCGCGCAGCAAAAGACCTTCGATCCTCTCGGTTCCCGAGAGGTTTAGATGCACGCTTCTACGCTCTCCCCTACCTCGTGCGGCGCTTCGTCGCTATCCTGATCGCGTTGTATTCGCAACACCTCGAGCGTCGCCGCGCGTGCTTTCCTGCACGCTTTCGCATGCTTTTCGATGCGTCGGCGAGGTGTCGCACGAGGCACATACAAGCTGACGGTTTTTCCAGGGAGAGACATCATGAGCGATCTGCAAGCCCGCTTCGACGAGGCGGTAGCTCAGTCGAAGACGCTGCCCGAGCGCCCCGACAATTTCACGCTGCTGCGCATTTACGCGCTCTACAAGCAAGGCACCGAGGGCGACGTGAGCGGTGCGCGCCCCGGCATGACCGACTTCGTCGGCCGCGCCAAGTACGACGCCTGGGAGATGCTCAAGGGGCAGCCCAAAGAGGAAGTGCAGCAGCGTTACATCGAGCTCATCAATTCGCTCAAGGGTTGAGAGGCGGGATCGGGCACCAGTGAGGAACGCGGTGACCGCGCCCTGTGGCAAGCCAGGACGGCGACTTCGGTCGCCGTTTTTCATGCCCGCTCGGTTGGCGCGTGCAGAAATCGTCGTGGCGACGAGGGGCTGCGGGCGGTGAGGGCATTGAGGGTACTGAAGACCTTCGGAGCGCTGCGTGCGGGAAGTGTGGTGGCTCATGGAGGGGTGGGTTTCGCGGTGTCGTCCGATTGGCGTGCGAGGGGCGGTGCGCGACGATGGACTCGTCATCAACGAGACGAGGAATCGCACCATGCAACAGGATCGACGACATCAGCAGCGCCGTGTAGACCGGCAGACCTTGCGCGACCGGCTCGGTGTGTGCCTGGGGGCGTTGGCCAAACGTCGGCGGCGCGCGCCGGCGCGAGACGCCGGGCACCGCCGGGCAGGCACGCCTTGGCCCGAGAGGCCACCGGTTGCCGCCATGGGGCAGTGCGAGCGTGCCAATGATCGATCCGCGCGATCAGGGCGACCGGGGCGATCGGGGCGATCAGGGCGATCAGGGCGGCTCGCACGCGGCGCAGCGTTACTTGAAGTCACGGTAACGCTGGGGGCGTTCATGGCCGGCGTCGAGGGCTTTTCCCGATGGCAAGCGGCGGGCGCGACGTCGCCGACGACACTGGCTTCGCGGTCACGCACGGGACCTCCCGGCGGGAGCGCAGCCATCGGCCCGGCACGCGCCGTACCGGTCGCCGGTGCACTGGCGCACGGCAGCGCGAGGCGCGCATGGTGAGCGTCATCCAAATGCTCGCCGGAAGCGCGCCCGTACTTGACGCGGCAGGCCGCAAGGCGGCGCCGCCGGCACGCGAAAACCCGGGCGGTCGCGCCTCGCCAAGGTTTCCCATGCCACCCGTGCCGGCCATGCCGCGCCGGCGGCGCACGGCAGGCTTCACGCTGCTGGAGTGCGTCGTTGCCATGCCGCTGGGGCTGTTGATCGTGATGGCCGCGACCGCGGTGTATCTCGCTGGGCTGCGATTCTGGCGCACGCAGGCCGAACGATACGATGTCAACGAACGTGCAGTGTTCGCGCTGACACAGCTCTCGCGTGCGGTGGCGATGGCGGGCTACCGGAACTGGGATCCGATCGAAGGTGGCGTTGCACCGCCGGAGGGCGGCAGACGGGAGTGGCCATCGATACGAGCGAGCGCGGAGTGCGCCGGCACGGTCGAAAACTGTCCTCGTCGCGGCTGGCAAGGCAGTTCGCTGCTCGAGGTGCAATACCACGGTGCGGGCTTCATCAAGGGCAACGGGGCGGTTCAGAATTGCGCCGGACATCGTGCCATCGGCATCGCCCGAACCAGCGAACGTCATCGCAGCCATTTCTATGTCGACAAGGGCGAGGACGGCGTCCCTTCGCTCTTTTGCCGTTATGGAGACGAGCGGACGTTGCCGCCGAGGTTGCATCCCGCGCAGGTGCTCGTGGGCGGGGTCGAAGCGATGTACGTCCGCCTGGGGTTTCGGTCGGGCGCGTCGGATGCTTTACGCTGGACGGACCCGGTCAAGAGCGCGCGCGGCAAGCCACCGGTCGCGCCGCGCGGCGAGGGCGGCTGGGAGAACGTGGCGGCGGTGGCGATATCGCTGGTCATGCGAGGCGCGCCGCGACGGGGCGGCAACGTGCGCGCCGTGCGCGTCGTGGAGGTCTTTGACGCGTCGTCCGGTGGTCGCACCTTCCGGCAGATGAACGGCGCCGGCGACGTGCATCTGCATGTATTCAACGTGGTGATCCCTCGTCGCAATGACGGCGGCATCGGCGAGGCGGCAGCATGGTTGGCATCTTCATGGTGATGTGGCTGGCGGCACTCATGGCGTTGGCGGCGTCGGGCATGCAGCATCGGCAGTTGGCAAATCGTTTCATGGCGTTCGCGAGCGATCGCGTGAAGGCCTTCGACGCGGCGGATCGAGCGCTGGCGCAAGCGCGTCATCGGCTCACCGACGGCCCGGAAGCGAGCGAGATTTCGCGAGTGCCGACCTTCCAGGCCGGGCCGAACGGCGTGCTGCCCGCACAGCAGCGCGACGCCGACTGGTCGAGGCACTGGCGGTCCCGATGGCAGACGGTCGATTGGGAGCGCGCCGACGCGGTCGTGCGGGTCCACAAGGCTCGTTACTTCATCGAGCGAATCGCGTTCACCGCATACGAGGCGGATGACGGCGCGCGTAACGTCCCCGTGCGCCGCTACCGGGTAAGTGCAATGGGTTGCGGCGACATGCCGGGCACACGCGTCTATCTCCAGGCGATCTATGAAGTTCGTCGCCGCCAGCCGCAGCGGCACGACGGTGCGGGGCCATCGTTTGCGCTGCGCCCGCTCAGTTGGCGAGAGGTGGTGTCGTGGGACGACAGCGCGGTCAAATCGTCGACAGGGACCGAGCATCGCGGGCGTTGCGATGACGCGTGAGCGGGCCGGCGAGGGCCAACGGTTCCGTGAGCGCGCGGCACGATCGGCGCGCGCATCGCAACGCCTTCAAGGGGCGCGCGGCCTCACGCTGCTCGAATGCGTCATCGTCGTACTCCTGCTGGCCATAGCGCTGCTGGCGGCGTCGCCTTCCATCGAGTCTGCGCGCCGTCGGGTGTCGGTGGACATCACCGCGCGCGCGTTGCTTGCATCCATGCAGGCCGCCCGTGCCGAGGCGCTCGGCAGGCACCAGCGCGTGGCGATGGCGCCGAACGACGGGCGAACGCTGAGCAGCGGATGGATGACGTTCGTCGACAGCAACCGCAACGATCGCCTCGACGCGGGCGAGCGACTGCTGGGACGATACGCGCCGCTGCCGCAGGGCGTCCAGATCGAAGCGCGATGGGGACTGTACGGAACGCCGGGACTAGCGTTTGCGGAGGATGGCTTTATCCGGACGGAACACCGCAACTGGGTGTCGGGCACTGTGCGGGTGACCGGGCACGGCCGGCGCATCTGTATCACGATCAATGCCTATGGCCGGCCGCGCATCGCCCGGCGTTGCGACCCCTAGTCCGGATGCTCGGATGCGCCGGGCGGCATGGCGTTACATCATGGGTGGTGTGCCGCCGCCATGGGTTTCGGCTCGGGGAGCGCGCGGACCGCCGGGCTGTTCCTCCGTGGCCTCATCCTGGGGTGTGCGCGCCGAGGACTTCGTCGATTCCTGCCATAGCTTGATGCCCTGCCAGGCCAGCACGCCCAGCCCGCCCCACTTCAGCGTCCGGCGTACCACGCGCCCGACGGGCGTATGCGAGAGGCCGGTGAGGGCCAGGGAGGCGACCGAGCTCACGAGCGGATAACGTTCGAGCAGCCCCCCGAGCTTCAGGCCGGAATTGGCGAGGCCGCTAATGCCCGAGAGCTTTGCAAAGCCACCTGGGAGCAGATAACGGATCCAGCGGAAATTGCGCAGGCGCTCGCGCGTGACGTGCGAGGCTTGAATCAACTCGGCGCGTTCGACGGCAATACGCGTGAGAACAAGCTCCTTGCGAATCGCAAGCAGTTCGTGACGTGAGCGTCGCGACGGCCGGGGGCGGCGGCGGCGATTCGATTCCAGCGGCACGGGCAGATCTCCTTCAGTCCGGACGCAGTGCGTCGCGGTCCTTTTCGAACTCGGCCAGTGTGGCCTCGAAGGGCATCGGAGCATCGCGCAGAATGTTGCGGGCGCGCAGGGCACACCACGCGGCGAGCAACAGATACACGACGAAGACGCCCGTCATGGCCTGCAGGCGGTAGGTGTCCCAGAAAATCACGATCACCAGCGCGGTCAGGGACACGAGGGCGAGCACGCCGAAGAGCATCGCGGTCAGACCGAGGAAAGCCACGCCCATCAGGCGTTCCTTTTCTTCGGTCAGTTCGATGCCGATGAGTTCGATGCGCGACTGCACGATCTCGAGCATCGCACCGGCAAGTCGCCGCAGCGAGGGCCGCGGCGGGTTCGTGCGAACATTGTCGGTCATGGGCGGGTCTTGAGCTGAGCTCGGGTGGCCGCCCGATCCGTCGCTCCGATCAGGCGGACGCCACCCCGGGCGGAGTGGGCGAAGACAGACTTACGCCGGCGCACGCTTACTTGCGATTGAGCAGCAAGCCGATCACCACGCCGATGCCGGCCGCAATGCCCACGGCCTGCCACGGGTGGTCGTGCACGTAGTCATCGGTGGCGCGAGCGGCTTGCTTGCTCTTTTCCACGACGACGACTTGCACGTCGGACGCTTTTTCCTTGGCTTGCTTGAGCAATGCCAGGGCCTTGTCGCTCAGTTCGGAGGCGCGCTCACCGGTCGTGTTGGCGGCTTGTTTGAGCAAATCTTCGGCGTCGGCCAAGACGGTTTTGATATCGGTCATGAACTTCTCCTTGTTGGTGTGCGATTGCGACATGGTCGTTACCCGTGTTCCTGGGGGAAGAGAATGCGAAGGGGAATGACTGTTATCGTAACCCTTTCGACGTGTCGTTGCCATAAAACAACACCGCGCCGAGGCTATATTTCCAATAATTATTTGCAACAAATTTTTTATTCGTTCTGGCTAAGCTTAGCATCCTTTAGTCTTTACCCACTCAGTTGAAGGATCTCAAGGAGACCGTAAATGACTCTGCGTTTGGGTGACATCGCTCCCGACTTCGAACAGGATTCGTCCGTCGGCAAGATCAAGTTTCACGAATTTCTCGGCGACAGCTGGGGTGTGCTGTTCTCGCACCCGGCCGACTATACGCCGGTGTGCACGACCGAACTGGGTCTGACCGCCAAACTCAAGGGCGAGTTCGAAAAACGTAACGTGAAGGCCATCGCACTGTCGGTCGACGACGTCGAGTCGCACAAGGGCTGGATCAACGACATCAACGAGACGCAGAATACCTCGGTCAACTTCCCGATTCTGGCCGACGGCGACCGCAAGGTTTCGCAGCTCTACGACATGATCCACCCGAACGCCAACGAGACGCTGACAGTGCGTTCGCTGTTCGTGATCGATCCGAAGAAGAAGGTGCGTCTGATCATCACGTATCCGGCCAGCACGGGCCGCAACTTCGACGAAGTGCTGCGCGTCATCGACTCGCTGCAACTGACCGACAACTACTCGGTGGCCACGCCGGGCAACTGGAAGGACGGCGACGATGTCGTGATCGTTCCGTCGCTCAAGGACGAGGCCGTGCTCAAGGAAAAATTCCCGAAGGGCTACAAGGCCGTGCGCCCGTATCTGCGTCTCACGCCGCAGCCGAACAAGTAATCCGGCGCAGCATCGCAGACGAGAAAGCCAGCGTGAAAACGCTGGCTTTTTGTTTGGTACGCGCCGTCGCCCGGGGGATTGACGGCCCGCGGAGTGCGGCCTGAGAAACGACGCGTACCAGACAAGTCGGCAGGGCTCGGCGCCGCGCGCGGCCTCGCATCATGCTGCCGATTGATGCGAGGCGTGCCGGGCAGACGTGACGGGCAGGCGGGCAATGCGCCGAGCCCGCCGTCCAACGCGAGACGGGCCTGTCAGAAAAATGCCTGAATGCCCGTTTGCGCGCGGCCCAGGATCAGCGCGTGGATGTCGTGCGTGCCCTCGTAGGTGTTGACCACTTCGAGGTTCACGAGATGACGCGCGATGCCGAACTCGTCCGAAATACCGTTGCCGCCCAGCATGTCGCGGGCCAGACGCGCGACATCCAGTGCCTTGCCGCACGAATTGCGCTTCATGATCGACGTGATTTCGACGGCCGCGGTGCCTTCGTCCTTCATGCGGCCCAGACGCAGGCAGCCTTGCAGGCCCAGCGTGATTTCGGTCTGCATGTCGGCGAGCTTCTTCTGAATGAGCTGGTTCGCCGCGAGCGGGCGGCCGAACTGATGACGGTCGAGTACGTACTGGCGCGCCGTGTGCCAGCAGAACTCGGCGGCGCCGAGCGCACCCCAGGCGATACCGTAGCGTGCGGAGTTCAGGCAGGTGAACGGACCTTTGAGGCCCGAGACGCCCGGCATCAGGTTGTCTTCCGGCACGAACACCTGGTCCATCACGATCTCGCCGGTGATCGACGCGCGCAGGCCCACCTTGCCGTGAATGGCGGGCGCCGACAGCCCCTTCCAACCCTTTTCCAGAATAAAGCCGCGGATTTTCTCTTCGCCGTCGTCGTCGGCGAGTTTGGCCCAGACGACGAACACGTCGGCGATCGGCGAGTTGGTAATCCACATCTTGCCGCCGGTCAGTTCATAGCCACCGGGGACTTTCCTGGCGCGCGTGGTCATGCCGGCCGGATCCGAGCCGTGGTTCGGCTCGGTCAGGCCGAAGCAGCCGATCCATTCGCCGCTGGCGAGTTTCGGCAGATATTTCTGCTTCTGCGCTTCGCTGCCGAATTCGTAGATCGGCACCATGACGAGCGACGACTGCACCGACATCATCGAACGGTAGCCCGAGTCCACGCGTTCGACTTCGCGGGCGATCAGACCGTAAGCGACATAGTTCAGGCCGGGGCCGCCGTACTGCTCGGGAATCGTCGGGCCGAGCAGGCCGATCTCGCCCATTTCGCGGAAGATCGCGGCGTCGGTGCGCTCATGGCGGAACGCTTCGAGCACGCGCGGCGCGAGCTTGTCGTTCGCGTAAGCGGCGGCGGCGTCGCGAATCATGCGCTCGTCGCTGGTGAGCTGCGCGTCGAGCAACAGCGGATCTTCCCAATTGAACTGTGCATTGCCTGCCATGACCTATCTCCTCCGATGTCCTCGAAAACTCACAACCACGCAGTGACGCGATCCGTGCCCGCCGGTTCCTGCCTTTCTACCGGCGCCCGAACGCTTGACGAAAGTTCCGCAATGCGGAACAATGTTCTGAAATCGAAGTTAGTTTAACACTAAACTTTTTTGCCCGGCAACGGCATTGTGGGCCTTGATGTGCGCGAGGTGCCGTGGTCGCCCCCTACGAACCGGAGAGCGCGATGGTTGTGGTCAAAACGTCCTTGTCTGCCTTTGCCGGTGCGCCGGCGCATGGTGTGCCGCCGTCGCACGACGAGCGCAAGTTCGTCACGGCGCTGGCGCGGGGCCTCGAGTTGTTGCGGGCGTTCGGCCCTGATGACACCTTGCTCGGCAATCGTGATTTTGCGGCGCGCACAGGGCTGCCCAAGGCGACCGTGAGCCGGCTCGCCTACACGCTCACCGAGCTTGGGTATTTGCGGTATGACGCCGAGTTGGGCAAGTACGCGCTCGATGCCGGGGTGCTCGCATTGGGCTATGCGTTTCTGAACGGCACGGACATGCTGACTTTGGCGCGTCCGCATATGCGGGCATTGGCCAAGGAGATGGGGTGCTCGATTTCGCTGGGATGCCGCGAGGGGATCGACATGATGTATCTCGAGACGATCCGCAGCGATGCCGCGCATCTCACGCTGGGGCTGACGGCGGGCTCGCGGCTGTCGATGCTGACGAGTTCGATGGGGCGCGTCTATCTCGCGGCGATGACACCGACCGAACGCGAGACGCTGCTCTCCGATCTGCATGACGCTTACGACGCGAATCCGGCGGTGCTGCGCAGCGTGGGATGGGACGCGTTGCAGGCGGGGGTGGACAGGGCGATCGAGTCGTACAGGCGAGAAGGGTGCTGCTATTCGTTTCGCGAGTGGCATGAAGGCGTGAATGCGGTCGCCGTGCCATTGCGGGACGTGCGCCAGAATCGATGGCTCGCGATCAGTTGCAGCGGACCGTCGTCGTCGATTCCCGACACGGTCTTTCGGGAGGAAATCGGGCCAAGACTCAAGCAGTTGGCGGCCCGGTTGAGCGGGCAGGCCTGAGGGGGGGCGACGCCCCGGCCCCTGGCTTGGCGCGGCGTCCGGGGCCGGGTCTGGGGCTGGCTGGCATCGCTACCCGGGCGTTGGCGAGCAATGCGCAGTGGCGTCGATCATTTCGATGCGCCGACGATCACCGCCACACGCGTCACAGCAACGTTCGCACGTGCCACAGCTCGGGGAACAGCACGACGTCGAGCATCTTGCGCAGGTACGGCGCGCCGTTGGTGCCGCCCGTCCCCTGCTTGAAGCCGATGATTCGCTCGACGGTGGTCACGTGGCGGAAGCGCCACTGGCGGAATGCATCCTCGAGATCGACCAGCTCTTCGGCCATCTCGTACAGCTCCCAATGTTGCGACGGGTTGCGATACACCTCCAGCCATGCGGCCTCCACCGTCTTGTCGTGCGGCGTCGGCTTCGTCCAGTCGCGCTCCAGACGCTCGGGCGCAATCGAGAACCCGCGGCGCGCCAGCAAACGAACCACCTCGTCATAGAACGACGGCGCATTCAACGCCGCCTCGACCTGACGGAACAGATCCGGGCGGTGCGCATGCGGCTTGAGCATCGCCGGATTCTTGTTGCCCAGCATGAACTCCAGAATGCGATATTGGTACGACTGGAACCCCGACGAGCTGCCCAGCGACGGCCGCATCGACGAATACTCCGACGGCGTCATGGTCGCCAGTACGCTCCACGCCTGCACCAACTGCTCCAGGATGCGCGAGACGCGGGCCAGCATCTTGAACGCCGGCGGCAGCTCGTCGTTGTGCACCGCCGTGCGCGCGGCCTGCAACTCGTACAGCGCCAGCTTCATCCACAACTCGCTCGTCTGATGCTGGATGATGAACAGCATCTCGTTGTGATCGGTGGAGCGCGGATGCTGCGCATTCAGAATCGGATCGAGCGACAGATAGTCGCCGTAGCTCATGCTCTTCGAGAAGTCGAGCTTGGCGTCATGCCACTGCGTGGCGTTGGCCGGCGCGTCCGAACGCGCGCCCGCCGCTCGCGTCGCGTCGCCTGCTTCCGACGCCGCCGCCGCCACCTCGCCGCCCTGATGCCCGAACGGGCATCCGCCCGCGATCGACTCGTCTCTCATGTCTGGCTTCGCGCCCTTATTGTCCCTGTTGTCCTTATTGTCCGGAGTGTGTGGACCCTGTAGACCGTGTGCCGAAGAGGATGTCTTGCGCATTGCCGAGAACCCCCGTTCAGGTCACCGCACCGCGACGATGAAACTCCGGCTTGTCCCACGCGCCGGTGCTCAGCACGTCGCGCAGAATTTCCACCGAGTCCCATACGTCGGCAAAGCTCGTGTACAACGGCGTCATGCCGAAGCGCATGATGCGCGGCTCGCGATAGTCCCCGATCACGCCGCGCGCAATCAACGCCTGAACCACCGCGAACCCTTCCGGATGCTCGAAGCTCACCTGCGAGCCGCGCGCCGCGTGCTCGCGCGGCGTCACCAGCGTCAACGGGAACTCGGCGCAACGCTCCTCCACCAGCTTGATGAACAGATCGGTCAGCGCGAGCGACTTGTGCCGCAGCGCTTGCATCGACGTCTGCGCAAAAATGTCCAGCCCGCACTGCACCAGCGACAACGACACGATCGGCTGAGTGCCGCACAGGTATCGCCCAATGCCATCGTCCGGCGTGTACTCGGGCGTCATCGCGAACGGCGTGCGATGCCCCCACCACCCAGAGAGCGGCTGCCAGAACGTGTCCTGGTGACGCTTGTGGACCCACACGAAAGCCGGCGCGCCCGGCCCGCCGTTCAGGTACTTGTAGGTGCAGCCCACCGCGTAGTCCGCGCCGGCGCCATTGAGGTCCACCGGCACGGCGCCCGCCGAGTGGCACAGATCCCACACCGCCAACGCGCCCGCCGCATGGATCTGCGCGGTGCGCGCCGCCATGTCGTACATCGCGCCGGTACGATAGTTCACGTGCGTGAGCAACACCACGGCCACGTCCTCGCCGAGCGCGCTCGGCAATTCCTCCGGCGAGTCGATCAGACGCAGCGAATAGCCGTCGTCCAGCAGGCGCGTGAGACCCTGCACGATGTACAGATCGGTCGGGAAGTTGCTGCGCTCGGAGACCACCACCTTGCGATTCGGAGCCCGCGAGCGCTGCGCGTCGAGGGCCGCGGCCATCACCTTGAAGAGATTGCTCGACGTGGTGTCCGTGACCACGACCTCGCCCTTGCCGGCGCCGATGATCGGCGCGAGCGCGTCGCCAAGGGTGCGCGGCAGCGTGAACCAGTCGGCATCGTTCCAACTGCGGATGAGCCCCTGGCCCCACTCGGCGGCGATCACCTCCTGCGCGCGCTTGAGCGACGCTATCGGACGCGCGCCCAGGGAGTTGCCGTCGAGATAGATCACGCCCGGCGGCAGGTCGAATTGCGCCCGCAGCGGGGCGAGCGGATCGGCCGCGTCGAGGGCCAGACAATCGTTGCGAGAAGACGTCATGGTTTGCGTTGTAGCGTGAAAAGCAATACGAAAAATACGAAACAGAATCGAAAAAACGGCAAGCGTGCCGGCCGACCGTGCGCGCCAGGCGCCCCCTGCTGCGCCGTCAAAGCGCGCGCAGCACCGCCCGCACCGGACTGGCGTCGAGCCGCATGAACTTGAGCGGCAGCGCGATGAGTTCGTAATCGGCCGGTGCGATCTCGTCGAGCACCAGCCCCTCCAGAATCGCCATGCGGTGCGCACGAATGCGATGGTGAGCGTCCATCGTCTTGCTTTCCTGCGGATCGAGCGACGGCGTGTCGATGCCCACCAGCGTCACGCCGTGCGAGGCCAGCAGGTCGATGGTCTGCGGTGCCACCGCGCAGAACCCGCTATCCCAGCGAGCAAGCGGTGCACGCTCATATGTGCGCAGCAACACGCGCGGCGGAACGCCGGACAGATGCGGCGCGACCATCTCGGGCGTCACGACCGGCGAGGCGCCCAGACAATGAATGACGCGGCACGGCCCCAGATACGTCTCGAGCGCGACATCGCCAATGCACGCGCCATCGTCGTCGTAGTGACGCGGCGCATCGGCATGCGCGCCCGTATGCGGCGAGAGCGTGATACGGCCCACGTTGACGGGACAGCCCGGGCCGATCTGCCACACGGCTTCCTCCGAGAACGGCGTGTCACCCGGCCAGACAGGCGTGTCGCTCGACAGCGGGGCGCTGATGTCCCAGATGCGGCGCTCGTCGCGCGCTTGTGCAAACGCTTTATGGGGTGCGGTCATGAAGAGGCGCAAATGCGTGAATCGATATGCGCATCTTAGAAGAATTCGCGTGGCAAGTGCTTGCGTATTCGCGGGCCGGGATGCGCGAAATTGAAATCGACGTGTGAATTCTTCGAATTTGTTGAAGGAAAATTCGACGACATGGCAAAGTCATCGAATTTTTGACGATTTGCCGCGCCCGACTCGGCGGAAATTGGGAAGCGCCGGCCAACGGTTCGGAACGTGCCTATTTCCGGTTTTGCGTTCCGTGCGCCGAGCCTTCCACCATCTCGTCGATCAGGCTGCGCAGCGTCGCCTTGAGCAGCGACGACTGCTCGGCGCCAAAGCGCGCCAGGATGCCGGCTTCATGGCGTCGCGCACTGGCGAGCAGCGGCGCCACTCGCGCCTGCCCCGCCTCGGTCAGCGAGACGAGCGACTGGCGCCGGTCCGTTGCGCTTTCGCCGCGCACCACGTCGCCCGCCGCTTCGAGCCGGTCCACGACCTTGGTGAGCGTCGGTTGCTTGGCGAGCACGATGGCCGCCAACTGATTGATGGTGCGCGCCCGCCCGTCGGACAGCGTCGCGAGCACGCGCCACTCGGAAACGCCGAGCCCTGCGGCCGCCACTTCGCGATGGAACTCGTCGGATACCAAGGTGCTGGCTCGCGCGAGCAGATACGCGAGATAGTCGTCGACGAAAGGCGCGGCGGCGGGCATGGCGGGCATCTACCGAAGGCTTAGCCGAGCGATTGCGGCTTGTGGAAACCGCCCGAATGGAAGATCAGCGGCATGCGCTCGGCCGCTTCCGCGTGAATGCCGCAACGCTCGACTTCGCCCACGAAGATGACATGGTCGCCTTCATCGTAACGGCTGCGGTTATGGCACTCGAACCACGCCAGCGCACCATCGAGCACCGGCGTGCCGGAAGCGCTGAGCGTATACGGCACGCCCGCGAAACGGTCGCCCTTCATCGTGGCGAAGCGCTTGCAGATGTCGAGCTGATCCGCGGCGAGCACGTTCACCACGTAATGCGAGTTCTCGCGAAACACGGGCATGCTGCCCGCACGCGTGGCCAGACTCCACAGAATGAGCGGCGGCGTGAGCGAGACGGAATTGAATGAACTGGCCGTGATGCCGATGAGCGAGCCGCCGTCGGCGCGCGTCGTAATGACCGTGACCCCGGTGGCGAACTGGCCGAGTGCATGGCGAAAAGCTGCGCTGTCGAAGTCTGGCGCTGCGGCGTGTTTGGCGTTCACTGTCCCTGCACTCCCGTCCGGCAAATTTGATCGGGTTGATTTGTATGAATATTCATATACTATGGCACGAACAACAGATCGACAAGACGCGTGACGGCCGACGGTGTGCCACGGGGCAAGGCCCCTGGCTGGCGGAAAGGTCAGACGTTCAGGAGACGATATGCTGATCGAGCGAATCGAGCATAAGTGGATCGACGTATTTGCCGAGACCTTGCGGCGCTGCGACATACAACCCGGTGATGTGGTGGCGATTGTAGCCGAAACGCAATCCCGGCCTGTCAACGTGGAATTAGCGCAGCTTGCCGCCGAATCGCTCGGCGCGCGGCCATTCCGGCTGGTCGTGCCGAGCCCGCGCGTGAGTGCGCCGGTGCCTGTGCGCTCGACCGGTGCGAGCGACGCGCTGGGCCGGTCGGCCCCCGTCGTCGCGGCGCTCAAGGCCGCCACCCTCGTGGTCGACTGTACGGTCGAAGGCCTGCTGCACGCCCCCGAACTGCCTGAAATTCTCGGCGGCGGGGCGCGCGTGCTGATGGTCTCGAACGAACACCCCGAAATTCTGGAGCGCTGCGCCACCGATCCCGCCCTGGAGCCCAAGGTGCGCGCCGCGATCAAGCGATTGCGCAGTGCCGCACAGATGCACGTGAGCTCGGCGGCCGGCACCGACCTGCGTATCTCCTTGCGCGACGCACGCGTGGGCGGCGTCTGGGGCTGGTGCGCGAAGCCCGGTCAGGTGGCGCATTGGCCGGGCGGCCTCGCGCTGGCGTTCCCCGCCGCCCATAGCGTGAGCGGCCAGCTCGTGCTCGCGCCCGGCGACATCAATCTCACTTTCAAGCAGTACGTGCGCGATCGCATCGCGCTCACCATCGAAGACGACTACGTTGTGGCGATCGACGGCCAGGGCGTGGACGTCGAGCTCATGCGCGAGTATTTCGCCGCCTGGGGCGACCGCGAGGCCTACGCGGTCTCGCACGTCGGCTTCGGGCTCAATCAGCGCGCGCGCTGGGACGCGCTCGCCTGCTACGACAAGCGCGACTGCAATGGCACCGAGCAGCGCGCCTTCGCGGGCAACTTCCTGTACTCGACGGGCGCCAACGAAGTGGCGGGCCGCCACACGCTCGGGCATTTCGACCTTCCGTTGCGCGGCTGCACGGTCGCGCTGGACGGCGACGCGGTGGTGCGCGACGGTCGGCTTCAAGGCGAGTTCGCGTGATGGCGTCTCCCGTACCTGCGTGCCGCATTGCGGGGGAGGGGCCGCTCACGCTCGTGCTGCTGCACGGCATCGGCGGCAACCGCTGCGTGTGGCCGGCGCAGTTCGACGCCTTTGCCGCGGCCGGCCACCGCGTTGCCGCATGGGACATGCCAGGCTACGGCGAGAGCGCCATGCCGGCCGAACCGACGATGGCGGCGCTGGCCGACAGCCTGCGTGCGCTGCTCGATGCGCTTGGCAAGTCCGACGGGCGCCGCGCGTCGCCGGCGCGCTTCGTGCTCGTCGGCCACAGCATGGGCGGCATGGTCGCGCAGGAGCTCATGGCGCGCGGCGAACCCTTCACGCGCGACATCGCGGCACTCGTGCTGTGCGGCACCTCGCCCGCCTTCGGCAAGCCGGACGGCGACTTCCAGCGTGAATTCGTGCGCCAGCGCACTGCGCCGCTCGACGCGGGCAAGACACTTCGCGAGATGGCGCAAGCCATCGTGCCGGGCATGCTGGGCGAGCCGGACGAGCCGGACGAGCCGGACGACGACGCGCGTGGGCACGCGCATGCGATTGCCGTCGAGGCGATGGGTGCGCTCACGCCGCACGCGTATCGCGCGGCGCTCCATGCGCTCGTCGGCTTCGATCAACGTGCGGCGCTCGCGCGCCTGGCCGTACCGGTGCTGTTGATTGCAGGCGAACACGACAAGAACGCGCCGCCGAAGGTGATGGCGCGCATGGCCGAAGCGATTCCCGATGCGCGCTACGTATGCCTGGCGGGTGCGGGCCATCTCATGAATCTGACGCACCCGGGCGCATTCAACGCCGAGGTGCGCGCTTTTCTCGCAACACTCTAGGAGACTATCGTGGCCTATCAGCCCCCTTCGATCGTCGGCGAGCACTATCCGCTCACGGACAAGCAGCGGCGCCTGCTGGCGCTCGCGGAGCAGGTCGGACGCGAGTCGCTCGCGCCGCGCGCCGCGCGCTGGGATCGCGAAGCGTCGTTCCCGTTCGAGAACTACGACGACATGCGCGCGGCAGGCTTGCTCAAGCTGTGCATTCCCGAGTCGCACGGCGGCCTCGGGGCTGACTTTGCCACGTACATGATGGTCTCCGCCGAGCTGGGCCGCCACTGCGGCGCGACCGCGCTCACGTTCAACATGCACACCTGCTCGATGATGTGGACCGGCATTCTCGCCGACGATCTCGACATGACGCCCGAGCAGCGCGCCGAGCATCAGAAATATCGTGAGCATCACTTCGCCCGCGTGATCCAGGACGGTGCGATCTATGCGCAGCCGTTCTCGGAAGGAAGCGCGGCGGCAGCGGGCAAGGCGCCGTTCGGCACGACCGCCACGAAAGTGGCGGGCGGCTGGAAGATCAACGGCCGCAAGATCTTCGCGTCGCTCTCGGGCGCGGCGAACTATTACGGCGTGTTGTGTACCGAGGACAAGCCCGAGCTGTCGATGAAGGACACGTTCTACATCGCCGTGCCGGGCGACGCCCCGGGCGTGACCGTCACGGGCGACTGGGACCCGCTCGGCATGCGCGGCACGGTCTCGCGCACGCTGCTGTTCAAGGACGTTTTCGTGCCCGACGAGTTGCAGCTCATGCCGCGCGGCGTCTACTATCAGGCCGCGAGCCGCTGGCCGCACATGTTCATGACGCTGGCGCCAACCTACATGGGCATTGCGCAAGCCGCGTATGACTTCACCGTTCGCTATCTGCGCGGCGAAGCCGAGGGCATGGGCGCGCCGGTCAAGCGCCGCATGTACCCGACCAAGCAGATCGCGGTGGCGCAGATGCACATCATGCTCGAGCAGACGCGCGCACTGTTCCTGCGCGCGCTGCAGGACGGCCGCGCCGACCCCGGAAAGGAAGCGCGTCTGCGTGCTTACGCGGCGCAGTACACGATCATGGAAAATGCCAACGAGCTGTGCCGCCTCGCAATTCGCACCTGCGGCGGGCAGTCGATGCTCAAGACCTTGCCGCTCGAGCGCATGTACCGCGATTCGCGCTGCGGCGCGCTGATGCTGCCGTGGACGGCCGAGCTTTGTCTCGACCGTATCGGCCGCGAGGCGCTCTACGAACCGGGCGAGCGCGACGAGTAATCCGCTCGTCCGCCTCTCTTGTCACGGAGAACAAGTTGACGCCTTTTGTAGAAGCGCTTGCCGCTCACGCGCGTGCCACGCCCGGACGGCTGGCGTTGCGTTGCGGCACCGGCAATGACGCGCAGCAGACGGACTACGCCGCGCTGTGGCGGCGCATCGAGCGCGTGGGCGGGCATTTGCGTGAGACGTGGCGCATCGCGCCGGGCGACCGCGTTGCCTGCCTGGGCCTGAACGACGAGCTGCAAATCGCGCTGCTGTTCGCCTGCGCGCGCGCCGGCGCGATTTTCTTGCCGCTGAACTTCCGTCTGGCCGTCCCGGAACTGGCCGCCATCGTGCGCCACGCCGGCGTGCGCGTGCTGTGGTTCGACGCCATGCACCGCGCCGCCGCCCGCCAGATCCGTCACGCCCTGGAGCAGACCCCGATCGCCGATCTGCCGCCGCCGGCCATCGCGCCGATCGAAGGTCTGATCGCGGTGCCGTCGGCCAAGCCGGTCGAGTATCCCGAGGTCGCCGCCGATGCGCCGGTGCTGCTCGCTTACACGTCCGGCACGACAGGCGAGCCGAAGGGGGCGCTGCATACCCAGGCCGGCCTGCTCGCGAACGCGCATGCCAGCTGGTGGGCGCACGACATGAGCGCCGCCGACCACGTGCTCTCCACGCTGCCGATGTTCCACGTCGGCGGCCTGTGCATCCAGACGCTGCCCGCACTGTTGCGCGGTGCGAGCGTGACGCTGCACCCGCGTTTCGATCCGGCGGCCTGGCTGGCCGACGTCGCCGCGCATCGGCCGACGCTCTCGCTGATGGTGCCGGCGACGATGCGCGCGGTGCAACTGCATCCACAGTGGGCGGCGACCGATCTCTCGTCGCTGCGTGGGGTGATGGCCGGCTCGTCGGTGGTGCCGATGTCGGCCATCGAGGCTTTTCACGCGCGCGGCATCCCGCTCGGCCAGGTGTATGGCGCGACGGAGACCGGGCCGGTGTCGATCGCGTTGCGCTTTGGCGAGGCGACGGCCCACCCCGGCGCGGTAGGGCGCGCATGCCCCGGTGTCGAGGTGCGACTCGTGGACGTCGCGGGCGCCGACGCGGCGCCCGGCGAGGTGGGCGAGATCGTGATTCGCGCGCCCAATGTCATGCGCGAATATTGGCGCGCACCGGCACATCCGTCCTTCGAGGCCGGCTGGTTCCGCTCGGGCGATCGGGCCCGGCTGCGCGAGGACGGCTGCTTCGAGGTCGTGGGTCGCAGCAAGGACATGATCATCTCCGGCGGCGAGAACATCTATCCGGCGGAAATCGAGAACGCGCTGGCCGACTGTCCGGGCGTGCTCGAGGCGGCCGTCGTCGGCGTGCCGGACGAGCGCTGGGGCGAAGTGCCCGTCGCCGTGATCGTGCCGGCTTCATCGTCGTCGGACGGCTCGCCCGTTACGCAGCAGGCGGTGCTCGACTTCCTGTCCACGCGCATCGCCCGGTTCAAACTGCCTCGTCGCGTCGTCCTTCGCGAGACGCTGCCGAAGAGCGCCCTTGGGAAAGTCCAGAAACCGATTCTCATCGGCTGGCTATCGTCGTTCACGGACCCCCCAACGTCGACCGACAATCGCTAATCGGAAGCGACATTCCAATTTTCCCGGAACACGCCGAAGTCATTGATTTGAAATGGCTTCGGCGTTTTTTTATCCTCGTTTTCCGCGATGCATAAGGGAAAATCCCTATGCGTAAAGCTCGTCTTTGTTATCATTGAGTGAGAATTTGATTTTTTGTTTTGGGAAATTGCGCAGCAAGATAGCGCCCATGCCGTGATCGGCGGCGCAGTTCCCTGATTCCGCTGATCTTTCTGCTTGCTTCCGTTTTTCTCAGACGATGGACACCACCGAAGCGCATTCGGTCTCCGAGCGCGTGCTGCAGGTCCTTGTGACCGTTGCGCGTCACGGACGGCCGATCGCGGCACGCGAGATCGCCGCGCAAACGAGCCTGCCGCTCTCCACGGTTTATCGCCACCTCGTGCCGCTCAAGAAGTGGGGGCTGGTGCAGGAGCACGCCCATGAGGCGCTCTACGAGCCAGGGCCGGTCGGCGTGCAACTGGCGTGGGGTTTCGACCACAACTCGCATCTCGTCACCCAGGCCCGCGAGGAAATCGAGGCGCTGGTGCAACGCACCGGCGAGACCGTGGGTCTGCTCGTCGCGGCCAACGGCCAGGTCGTTTGCCTCGACATGCACGAGAGCGAGCAGTCGCTGCGCTGCTCGTTTGCCAAGGGGCGTGCGCATCCGCTGGTGCACGGCGCGTCGGCCAAGGCCTTGCTCTCATTCCTTCCGCAGGCCACGCGCGAAGCGCTGATCGGGCGCCAGCTCGCTGGCCAGCCGGTAGCGCAGGAGCGCCTTGCCGCGCAGATCGAGGAGATTCGCAAGCAGCGGTATGCGGTGTCCGAGAGCGAAGTCGACTTCGGCGTCTGGGGCGTGTCGGCCCCGGTGTTCGCCGCCAAGGAGCGTCTGGAAGGCACCATCACGCTGATGGCGCCGGCTGTGCGCGTGGCGCAGCGCCACGAAGAGCTGATCCGCCTCACGGTGGCGGCAGCAGAACGTATTTCAAATCGCTTGCAGTACTTTTAACCGGTTATCCGACCGAGACTACACGAAGGAGTACCCAGATGAAATTGCGTCACATCCTCTTCACGATGGCGCTGGCCGTCACCTGCTCGAGCAAGGTTTTCGCCGCCGACGACGTGCTGCGCGTGGCCACCGATGCCACCTTCGCGCCGTTCGAATACGTGGAAAACGGCAAGCGCACCGGCTTCGACGTGGAACTGATCGAAGCGCTGGGCAAGGCGATGGGCAAGAAGGTCGAGTGGACCGACATCGACTTCAAGGGCCTGATTCCGGCCGTGCTGTCCAAGCGCGTGGACGTCGCCGCATCGGCCATCTACATCACCGACGAGCGCCTGAAGGTCGTGAACTTCACGCACCCGTACTACACCGGCGGTCTGGCGATCATGGTCAAGGCGGACAACACCTCGATCAAGGAGCCGGCAGACCTGAACGGCAAGAAGGTGTCGGTGCAGGTCGGCACGAAGTCGGTGCAGTTCCTCAAGGACAGCTATCCGAAGGTCGAGCGCGTGGAAGTCGAGAAGAACGACCAGATGTTCGAGCTCGTGAAGATCGGCCGCTCCGACGCCGCCGTGACCGGCAAGCCGGCCGCGCTGCTGTACGCCAAGGCCAACCCGAGCGTGAAGGTGCTCGACAAGACGCTGACCGTCGAGCGCTATGGCTTCGCCGTGCGCAAGGGCGACACCGAACTGACCAACGAACTCAACAAGGCGCTGGAGAAGGTTCGCGCCGACGGCACCTACACCGCGCTGGTGACGAAGTATTTCGGCAGCGCCAAGTAAGGCCGAGCGGTTCGACACGCAATACCGGGCGGGCGCTCCGTCACCCAGAATGCGGGGTGACGGCGCCCGCCGACGCAACAAGGCAGTAGAGCAACTGACGGAGTACGCATGGAACTCGATTTTTCGCCGGTGTGGGCGAACTGGCAAGACCTCGCGCGCGGAGCGCTCGTTACCATCGAGGTAACCGCCTGTGCGCTGGCGCTCGGCTGTGTGCTGGGCCTGCTGGTCGGCATGGGGCGCCTGAACCCGGCGCACCGCATCCGGTACGGCATCTGCACCGCCTATGTCACGTTCATTCGGGGCACGCCGCTGCTGGTGCAACTGTTCATCCTGTTCTTCGGCCTGCCTCAGTTCAACATTCTGCTGCCGGCATTCATGTGCGGTGTGCTGGGCCTGGGCATCTACAGCGGCGCCTACGTCTCGGAGATCGTGCGCGGGGCCATCCAGTCGATCGAGCGCGGCCAGATGGAAGCCGCCCGCTCGCTCGGCATGCCCTATGGCATGGCCATGCGCTCGGTGATTCTGCCCCAGGCCGTCGTGCGCATGATCCCGCCGCTTGGCAACGAATTCATTGCGCTGATCAAGAACTCGGCCCTCGTGTCGCTGCTCACCATCCACGACGTGATGCACGAAGGCCAGAAGATCATCAGCGTGTCGTATCGCTCGCTGGAAGTGTATCTGGCGATCGCGTTCGTCTATCTGATCCTGACCGGCGTCACCACGCTGCTCCTGCAGCGCGCCGAGAAGTCCCTGCGCGCCGGAGGTGCCGTGCAATGAGCGAAGTGAAGAAAGAATTCGGCGCCCCGATCCTGAAGATCGAAGGGCTCGGCAAGGCCTACGGCAGCCATCAGGTGCTCAAGGGCATCGATTTCGAAGTCGATGCGCGCCAGGTCGTCGTGGTCATCGGCCCGAGCGGCTCGGGCAAGAGCACGTTCCTGCGCTGCTGCAACGGATTGGAGACGGCCGAGCAGGGCACCATCGAAATCGTGGGCAAGAAACTCGTCGATCACGGCAAGATGATGGGCGAGAGCGCGCTCAACCAGCTGCGTACCGACGTGGGCATGGTGTTCCAGTCGTTCAACCTGTTCCCGCATCTGAGCGTGCTCGATAACGTCACGCTCGCGCCGAAGAAGCTGCGCGGCATGAAGAGCGCACAGGCCGAGAAGCTCGCTCGCGAGCTGCTCGCCAAGGTGGGCCTCGCCGCGAAGGCGGATGTGTTCCCGGGTACGCTCTCGGGCGGCCAGAAGCAGCGCGTCGCGATTGCGCGCGCGCTGGCCATGCAGCCGCAGGTGATGCTCTTCGACGAGCCGACCTCCGCGCTGGACCCGGAACTCGTCGGCGAAGTGCTGCAGGTAATGAAGGCGCTCGCCAATGACGGCATGACGATGCTCGTCGTCACGCACGAAATGGGGTTCGCGCGCGAAGTGGCGGATGTGGTCGTCGTGATGGATCAGGGCCGCATCATCGAGGCCGGTCCGCCGGAGCAGATCTTCACGGCGCCGCGCGAAGCGCGCACGCGCGAATTCCTGCAAGCGGTCATCGCACGGTAAGGCAAGGCGGGCAAGGTATGACAATCGATAGAACGGTCTGGCAAGGCCGTGTGGACACCGGCGAAGCCGGTCACACCCTGCGTCTGCACCAGGTGCTGCGCGACTACGACGCCTCGCAGGTCGCCGGCGGCGCCGTCGTGCTTGGCTTTTGCAGCGACGAAGGCGTGCGCCGCAATCACGGCCGGCAAGGCGCCGTGGCCGGCCCCGACATGCTGCGCCGCGCGCTGGCGAGCCTGCCCGTGCACGGCACGCCCGCCGTGTTCGACGGCGGCAACGTGGTGTGTGCCGACAACCGGCTCGAAGCCGCGCAGGCCGCTCTGGGCCACCGCGTGGCCGAGGTGCTGGCCGCGGGCGCGCGGCCGGTCGTGTTGGGCGGTGGACACGAGATCGCCTATGGCACGTTCCTCGGCGTAGCCGAGCACTTCGGCGACCGCCTGCGCGACGAGCCGATCCTGATCCTCAACTTCGACGCGCACTTCGACCTGCGCGCGCAGCCCACGGCGAGCTCGGGCACGCCGTTCTGGCAGATCTCGCAGTTGCTTGCGGGACGCCAGGCGCCGTTTCACTATGCATGTCTGGGCGTGAGCCGTTACAGCAACACCGACGCACTGTTCGAGCGCGCGGCGTCGCTGAACGTGGACTACTGGCTCGACGAGACGATGCTCGCGCATCGCCTGCCGCAGATGTGCGAGCGCCTGGAAAAGAAGCTCGCGCAGGTGAGCCACGTGTACCTCACGATCGACATGGACGTGTTGCCGGGCGAGAAGGCGCCGGGCGTGTCGGCGCCGGCCGCGCATGGGGTGGCGCTGGAAGTCGTCGAGACGCTCATCGGCGTGGTGCGCCGCTGTGGCAAGCTGCGCGTGGCAGACATCGCGGAGTACAACCCGACATACGACCGCGACGGCCTGACGGCTCGCGTGGGCGCGCGGCTTTTGCATCCGCTCATCACGCAGTCGACCGACTAGGCGTCGCGCGTCGCCCGGCGCATCACTCGCGCGTAGGGTTATTTGCGCCGTTTGCCGGACTTCTGCGCGACAATGGGGCGGGTGCTCACCACGAGCGCCCGCCCCATTGGTTTCGTGCGTGTCCTGTGCGCCGCACCTATCGACAAGCGAGGTCATGATGACAGAGCAGACGAACGCCCCGAGCGATACCCGAACGGAAGTGGCCACGCTGGCCGGGGGCTGTTTTTGGTGTCTCGAAGCTTGCTACCAGCAGCTCGACGGCGTGAAGTCCGTCGTCTCCGGTTACGAAGGCGGGCACGTCGACAATCCATCGTATGAGCAGGTCTGCCAGGGCGATACGGGACACGCCGAAGTCGTGCAACTGACGTTCGATCCGGATGTCCTCACCTTCGAGGAACTGCTGGTGGTGTTCTTCTCGATTCACGACCCGACCACCGTCAATCGCCAGGGCAACGACGTGGGCACGCAGTACCGCTCGGCCATTTTCTATCACGACGAGACGCAGAAGGACGTCGCCGAGCACCTCATTGCCGAATTGATGGCCGAGATGACGTTCTCCGCGCCGATCGTCACACAGGTGGTGCCCGCGCAGACGTTCTGGCCGGCCGAGGCCTATCACCAGAATTACTTCCGTCAGCACCCCGAGCAGGGCTACTGCGCCTATGTGGTTGCGCCCAAGCTCAAGAAATTCCGTGAGAAGTTCGCGCGTCGACTCAAGCCGGCGGCCTGAAGCGTAGCGGCGCGGCGGCGTGGCGTGGGGCTTTGCGCCTGCGTGCGCACGGTCCGGTGCCACTGACGAGCGCGCCGTGGGGCTGCGTGCGCGCTCCTCGCTCACCGCCGACCGGTCGCGGGCCGGCGGCGAAGCGAGGCGTGCCGGTAGGGCCGCAAGATGGTGCTGCGGACATTTCGCTGACATTTCGAGGACATTTCACCCGACATTTCGCGGACGTTTCACCACATTTCGCCCCCATTTCGCCCCCATTTCGCCCACATTCTGCCGACAGTCAGCCCGCCATCCGTCGGCTATCTGTCGACGATCTGCGGCTATCCGACGACACTGACCGGCGTGCCGTCTCCTTCGGAAAGCAGGATCAGGCAAGGTTCTCCGACGTCGGCCGCGTGTCCATAGGCCGCATCGAAGCTGTCGAAATAGAACGCTTCGGCCGCGCCGCGCACCTGCTGCGTGATGATCTCGAAACGGTGATGGTCGAAGCGGATGTCCAGATACGTCCGGCTCTCGTAAAACCAGACCACATGGCCGGCGAAGGGCAGCCGGGCCGGCACTTCGGGAAGGGCGGCCCGGTCACGGAGAAAAGCGCCTTGCGCCGTGGGGGGCTGCGTTTGCCGGGCATCTGACGGGACCGACGCCTCCGATGCCCCGGATGCCCCGGATGCCCCCGATGCCCCCGATGCCCCCGATCCTTGCCACTTGTTCGAGGTCTGCGGTCCCTCCAGCGTATCGAGCCAACGTCGGTAGTCGGCTCGCATGGTGCGATCGATCATGCGCGAATCTCCTGATGGTGGCGACGACGACGCTTTGTGCGGCATCGTGCGATGGTGCGGCCGTTGTCCGGCAGGGCGTTTTCCGGCAATGGCAGGCGGCCGTTGTGTTCACCGTCCGGTCCGGGCGGTCGGGCGGCGGCGGGGGCAGGCGCGCCTGGTCCGTACTGCCGGCGGCTGACGCGGCTGCGACTCGCGGGCAGCAGCCAGGTGCCACCCGAACCCGCCGGCCCTGAGACACATGATGCCGGGCAGCGCCGGCCGCGGGGTGAAGGGACGTCCGAAAGTCATATCGGACAACACCTCGTATTCGATGCAGGGCGTATCAGCGAAGGGCGCCGGGCGCGTGGCACGAATGACGCGAATGACGCGAATGACGCGAATGGCCGGGTAGCCCTCGGGAAGCATTCGGCGGCACGGCGCGAGCCTCGTCATCGGACGCGCCCCTGCGGCGGGCGTCACGTACCCAGAGCACTTTTGTCGCCGCGCCGGCCGCGGACTCGGCAGCGCCTTGCGCGGCGTGTCCGCCCGCAACGCCAGACAACATCGGGTCTTTCGACTTCCGCTTCCCGCCGTCCAACGATCCTGAGCCATTTCGGCCTGGAAAGCCGCACGGCGCCTGAACGTTCATATCTTCATTATTTTTCGCATAGAATGACGACTCCCCTCCATGAAGTCTTCAGGTAGTCCGCCGTGCGCCCCCTGCCTTTTCGCGACGCGTTGATGGCCATGATCGGCATCGCGCTCGTCAACATGCTGGTCGCTCTCGACCAGACCGTCGTCAGTACCGCACTCCCGTCCATCGTCGCCGAGCTCAAGGGCTTCGAGTATTACGCGTGGATCGCGAGTATCTATCTGCTGGCCTCCGTGGTGACCGTGCCGGTGTTCGGTCGCCTTGGCGATTACTTCGGCCGTCGCCGTTTCGTGATCGCCTCGGTGCTGACCTTCACCTTCGCGTCGCTGCTGTGCGGCCTCGCGCCCAACATGCCGTTCCTCGTCTTCGCGCGCGCACTGCAGGGCGTCGGCGGCGGCATGATGGTCGGCACGGCGTTCGCGTCGGTTCCCGACCTCTTCCCGGATGCCCGTTCGCGCGTGCGCTGGCAGGTCGTGATCACCACGGCGTATGGCATCGGCACGGCGGCCGGCCCGTCGCTCGGAGGACTGCTCTCGGAGCATTTCGGTTGGCGCTCCACGTTCTTCGTGAATCTGCCCGTCGGGCTGGCGGCGCTGTACTTCGTGTGGCGATACCTGCCGAAATTCCCCCCCGCGCACAAAGGCGACGTGCGCGTCGACTGGCGCGGCGCGCTGTGGATTGCCGTGGTGCTCGGCGGCTTCCAGGTGTTCATCGAGAACGTGCCGGCGCACGGCGCATCGCTTGGCAATCTCCTGCTGATGGCGGCGGTCGCCGTGGGCGTCGTCGCACTGCTGCGCACCGAGCGGCGTGCCTCGCATCCGATCGTGCCGCTCGACATGTTCCGCCACTCGCAACTCGTGGTCCTCTTCACGCTGTCCGTGCTGATCGGCTTCGTGATGTACTCGCTCATCTTCTTCGCGCCGCTGCTGCTGCAGGGCGGCTTCGGGCTGAGCCCGCAGGCGGCCGGGCTGATTGCGACGCCCATCGCGGCGTGCATTGCATTGGGCAGCTTCATCAACACGCCCATCGTGGTAAGGCTCGCGCGCCCGACGAACATGCTGATTCTCGGCTTCTGTCTGCTGGCAGTGGCGTCGGCGGGCGTGGGACTCGCGCATCGCGACACGGCGCACGGCCTGCTGGCGCTGGCCATGGCGTGCGCGGGCATTGGCATCGGCTTCATCCTGAACAACATGAACGTGTTCGGACAAGAGATCGCCGGCCGCGAACGCTTTGGCATCACGACGGCCCTGCTGCAATCCACGCGCATGGTCGGCGGGATGCTCGGCACGACCATCGTCGGGACGCTGGTCAATCATTGGTACGCCAGGGGCGTATCGGGCGCCGTGTCCGGCTACGACGGCACTCCGGCCGCGCACGCCGTGGCGCGCGCGCTGGATCCGCGCATCCTCATCGATCCGGCCTTGCGAGCCGACTTGCTGACCGATCTGCGAGCGATGGGCGTCGACGGCATGCCACTCGTCGAAACCGCGCGACAGACGCTGGTGAGCGCCGTTCACGCCGGTGTGCTGCTCACGGGGGTGGCGGCCATCATCGCCGCGTTGCTGGTGCGGCGCATTCGTCAGATCCAGTTCCCGAAGCGTCTCGAGCGCTCCGCGATGGCGGCGCCGGAATAAGCCGGATTCGGGGTCGGACCCGTCCGAGCTCGAAACGTCTGCCGTCCGAAATCGAAAGCACCGGAGGCGCAAGCGGCCGCCAAAATGCCGGGTCGGACCCGACCTCGTTTACAATGCGCGGTGTTTGCCGGGTGAGCCGGCATCACCGAATTTTGCGAACGAGGTTTCCATGATCATCAAGCCACGCGTGCGCGGCTTCATCTGCGTCACCACCCATCCCGTCGGCTGCGAGGCCAACGTCAAGCAACAGATCGAGTACGTGAAGGCCCAGGGGCCGATCGCGAATGGCCCGAAAAAGGTGCTCGTGATCGGTGCATCGACCGGCTACGGCCTCGCCGCACGCATCACGGCGGCCTTCGGCTGCGATGCCGCCACGCTGGGCGTATTCTTCGAGCGCGCGGGCAGCGAGACCAAGCCGGGCACGCCAGGCTGGTACAACACCGCGGCCTTCGACAAGTTCGCGACCGAAAAGGGGTTGTACGCGAAGAGCATCAATGGCGACGCGTTCTCCAAGGAGATCAAGGCGAAGACCATCGAGACCATCAAGCGCGATCTCGGCCAGGTGGATCTGGTCGTCTACAGCCTTGCTGCGCCGCGCCGCACGCACCCCGAAACGGGCCAGGTGTTCAGCTCGGTGCTCAAGCCGGTCGGCCAGTCGGTGACGCTGCGCGGCATCGACACGGACAAGGAAGTGGTCAAGGAATCGGTGTTCGAGCCGGCTACGCAGGAAGAAATCGAGAACACCGTCGCGGTGATGGGCGGCGAGGACTGGCAGATGTGGATCGACGCGCTCTCGCAGGCGGGCGTGCTGGCCCCGGGCGCCAAGACGACGGCGTTCACGTATCTGGGCGAGAAGATCA
This sequence comes from Pandoraea nosoerga, assembly GCF_902459585.1. Taxonomy (GTDB): domain Bacteria; phylum Pseudomonadota; class Gammaproteobacteria; order Burkholderiales; family Burkholderiaceae; genus Pandoraea; species Pandoraea nosoerga. The sequence goes on along the minus strand of NZ_CABPSC010000017.1, from coordinate 24,793 downwards.
CCCACGACATTTACTGGAACGGTTCGATCGGCGCTGCCAAGAAGGATCTGGACGAGAAGGTGCTGGACATTCGCGCCAAGCTTGCCGCGAATGGCGGCGATGCGCGCGTGGCGGTGCTCAAGGCGCTCGTCACGCAGGCCAGCTCGGCCATTCCGATGATGCCGCTGTACCTTTCGCTGCTCTTCAAGGTCATGAAGGCCAAGGGCACGCACGAAGGGTGCATCGAACAGATCTACGGCCTGTACAAGGACAGCCTTTACAGCGCCACGCCGCAACTCGACGACGAAGGCCGCGTGCGCACGGACCAGAAGGAACTGTCGCCGGACGTGCAGGCCGAAGTCGCCGCGCTGTGGAACCAGGTGACCGACGAGAATCTGTACGAACTGACGGACTTCGCAGGTTACAAGCACGAATTCCTGCGTCTGTTCGGCTTCGAGGTCGATGGTGTCGACTACGAGGCGGACGTCAATCCGGACGTGCCGATCGCACACCTCGTGGCGTAAGGGCCGGCGCGGCACCGCCGCCACGCTACCTTCGCAATACCGACGAGGCAATACCGACGAGGCAATACCGACGAGGCAATACCGACGCAATACCGAGGCAATGCCACCACAATACCGCCGCAATATGGCGGGGTGGTGGCAGGCCCATGGTCGAGCGTCGCTCCGCCGATCCGTCGCTCCGTCGATTCGACGATAGCGCGATAAAACAATGGCCCGGACTCGGCATCGCTGCCGGCCCGGGCCATTGTCGTTGCTGCGTCAGGACCTCACCCGGCCTCGGGCGATGGCGCCGCTGCGCTGCGCGACAATTCGCCGATGCGCTCGGCCAGCGCCTGACACGACAGGGGCGACGAGCCTTCGGCCTTGTTGTTGACGATCACGTATACCGGATGGCCGGCGAGGGCATAGTGGGTTGCGAGCGCGGCCAGGACGTCGCGCGTGACGGGGTCGGGATCGACGATCTTGTCGAACGGTGCGTACTTCGCCTTGGCCTGCTCATAGCGGTGAGCGCTGTTCAGATTCCAGCGCACCACCAACGGCCCGGTGCCCGCTTCATCGAGCATTGCCAGGGCGGCCGCCTGACGTTCCACGTGAGGCATGCGCGCATGCAGGCCGATGCAATAGCGCACGCCCAGTTGACCCAGCGTGCGCATTAGGCGCGGGGTAAGCAGTGCGCCGTCGCGAATCTCCAGGGCGTAACACGGGCCCGGCAGCGTCACGCCATCCGGAGTTGTTTCGCCTTCGGGCAGCGGCGGCAGCGCCGCGAAGAACGCCTCGATGCGCTGGATGAGGCCGGGAACGTCGCGCAGCAAATCGGCCGGTAGCGGGGAAATCTGGAACACGAGTACGCCAGCCTTCGGGCCGAGGCCTGCCAGACAAGGCGCGACGAATTGCTCGGTCGCGATGCGCGCATCGAGAAAGCACGGATTGTCGCCCAGGCCTTCACCCTTGTCGCCGCGCACGAGCGCGTCGGTCACGGCACTGGGCGCCTTGACGAGAAAGCGGAAATCGTCGGGCACCTGCTGCGCGTACTTCTGGTACTCGACGATCGACATCGGTTTGTAGAACGAGCGGTCGATGCCGACGCAGCGCAATACCGGATGACTGGCGTAGGCGGCGAGGCCCTCGCGGGAGAGCCTGGTGTCGCTGTAGTCGTCATCCCAGACAATGCCTTTCCAGCCGGGAAACGACCACGACGACGTGCCCAGACGGATGTTGGCAGGCAACTGTGCACCGAGCGTGCGCGTGGCGGCGGGGTGGTCCGCCGCGCCGACGCCGCCGCGGCGGACGGCGCCCGAGTGCCTGCCGGCGCCGGAGGGCGAGGGGGACGAGGCGGATGAGGGGGCCGAGGGGGCCGAAGCGTCGCCATCGATCTGCCTGGCGCGTTTGCCTGCCGGTGGATCGTCAGGCGGCGCGCCAAACAGATCGAACTGACTCATCGGTTTTCGTACATATAGCGGCGCGACCAGGGCAGGCGCTTGGCCGACTGACCGGCCTTGCGGCACACGACCTGATAGATCGAGACGTGATCGTGCTCGAACGCATACGCGCAGCCCGCGAGGTACACGCGCCAGACACGGAAACGCTCTTCGCCGGCGAGTTCGCGCAGGCGCGGCGCATGGGCTTCGAAGCGCTCCGACCAGAGCGTGAGGGTGCGCGCGTAGTGACGACGCAGGCTTTCCACGTCGCTCGCCTCGAGCCCCCCACGCTGCATCGACTCGAGCGCAAGGCTGATGTGCGGCAGTTCGCCGTTCGGGAACACGTACTTGTCGATGAACTCGCCGCCGCCCATGGCCGTCTCGCCGCTGTCCGGATCGGTCGACGTGATGCCGTGGTTCATGGCGATGCCGTCGTCCTTGAGCAGCGAGGCCATCTTCGCGAAATAGTCCTTCAGGTTCTTGCGGCCGACGTGCTCGAACATGCCCACGCTGGTGATGCGGTCGAACTGGCCCTCGACGTCGCGGTAGTCCTGGATGCGAATCTCGATCCGATCCTGCAGGCCGAGCTGCTTCACGCGCTCGGTCGCCAGATCGAACTGATTTTGCGAGAGCGTGACGCCGACGCATTTCGCACCGAACTTCTGCGCTGCGCGAATCACCAGGGCACCCCAGCCGCAGCCGATGTCGAGCAGCGTCTGCCCCGGCTGTAACTGGATCTTGGTGAGGATGTGGTCGATCTTCTTCTCTTGCGCGGTGTCGAGGTCCTCGTCGCCATTCTCGAAATAGGCGCACGAATACACCATGTTCTTGTCCAGCCAGAGCTGGTAGAACTCGTTCGACACGTCGTAGTGAAACTCGATCGAGCGTTTGTCGGACTTCTTGCTGTGATTGAAATGACGCACGGCCCGCTCCAGTGGGCCGATGGTCGTGAGGCTGCTGCCCGCGAGGGCGTAGCTCATGTCGATGACGTCCGTCAGCTTGCCTTCGACATCGATTTCGCCCTTCACGTATGCCTCGCCGAGATTGTCCAGGCTGGGGCTGAGCAGGCGCGTCATGGCCGCGGGACCATTGACGCGCAACGTTACGCTGGGGTTGTCGAACGCACCAAAGTCATAGTGCTGTCCGTTCCATAGCGCGAGGCGGATCGGCAGGTTGGAGGATGTCTTGACGCCGCTGACCCAGTTTTCGAGTTTTTTCTCCCACAACATGGATGTGCTCCAAGTGTCACCAAAAAAACTTCAAATCCGTACCGCACGGCGCGGCGACGTCTCCTCGTCAATCGGGCGGGCAGGCGTACCGCGTCGGCGTAGCCGACGCATTGTTCACGGGGACAGGCGCGCTACGCGCCACGATCCGTCGGCAAGCCGGAAATATTTGATGCGATCGTGCAGGCGCGATTCGCGACCCTGCCAGAATTCCATGGATTCCGGCACAAGCCGGTAACCGCCCCAATGCGGCGGGCGTGGCGGATTGTCGCCAAACTGGCGCCGAAATTCCGCTTCGCGTTGCTCGATGATGCTGCGATCGGCCACCTCCGCGCTTTGCACGGAGGCCCATGCGCCGAGACGGGAGCCGACCGGCCGCGAGTGATAGTAGGCGTCGCTCTCCGCCTCGCTCACCTTGTCCACTCGACCCTCGATGCGCACCTGGCGCTCGAGCTCGATCCAGTGAAACAGCAGGCAGGCATACGGCGTGGCGGCCAGCTCCTGGCCCTTGCGCGACTCGTAGTTCGTGAAGAAGGTGAAGCCGCGCTCGTCGGCGCCCTTGATCAGCACGATACGCGCGTCGGGGCGCCCGTCCGGCGTGACCGTGGCGAGCGTCATGGCATTGGGCTCGGGCAGTTGTGCGGCGAGCGCCTGCTCGAACCACAGACGGAATTGATCGAACGGGCTGGGCGCCACGTCGGTCTCGGAAAGGGAGCCGAGGGCGTAGTTCTTGCGCAGGTCCGCGAGAGAAAGCGTCTGGGTCACGACGATCGTTGCAGGTCGATTGCGGTTGGGGACTGCGACACAGTATAGCGAAGAGTCGGCCAGCGTGCGTGCGTGACGATTTGCCGCAAGGTGCGCGTGGCGGGCGCCCGAATGCCGCGCAACACGGGCATTTCGCGCCATGTGCTTGATATTTAAGGAATGAAGTATCCGGAAAGATGACGGTCTTGCGCCGCGAATTTCCGATCACTGCGCCACGGGTAAATCCCTGTGGCCCGCATGGATTTGCCCGCGCCGACGTGCCGCTGCCCGTCGCGGCGATGCGCCGGATTGCCTCGAACGCCGCGCCGCACCGAGGCGCTTCACGGGGCTTCCCGACCCGGGACGGAGGCGGGCGCCGTCGGGGGGGGCGCCCGACGGCGTCTGGCCGGCCGGCGGCGCCGCCTTCGCACCGCGCTTGCCGGCGCTCGCGCCCGGCGTGGATTTGGCATTCGCCGGATTGCGGCTCGGCGGATGTTGCAGACTGGCCAGCAGCTCGCCGCAGGGACTGTCCTGGCCGGGGCCGAGTTCGAGCAGCGGCACGAGCGCGGTGTAGGGCGCCAGCACGCCGAGCGCGATGGCCCCGCCCGCGCGCGCGACGAGCGTCGGCATGTTCACACCGACGTCCGGATGCTTGAACGTGCCTCGCACGTGAAGCGGCGAGCGCAAGGACAGGAGGCCGAAGTGTTTGGGCTCGGGCCGGATCGTCAGGTTGAAGTGTTCGCGCTTGAGATCGATCTGGCCGGTCACGCCGATGCTCGTGTCGTCCGTGTCGATCACGAAGGTGCGGGCGTCCATGATGCCGTCCTTGACGGCAAAGTCGGCCGCTGCGCAGCGCATCTCGATCTGCTTGTCGCCGAAGAGCTTGGTGAGGACGATGTTGCCGACGTTGAGACCCAGATACTCGAGCAGGAGCTTGCTCACGGAGCCGCGGTCGATCAGCGTCTTGATCTCGCCATTGGACGATCCCGCGAGCGCGGCGATCGAGTTGCCGGTGGCGGTCAGGGCCGCGTCGCCGTTCACTTCACCCACACTGGTCTTCATCAGGTCGACGTCCGGCAGCAGTTGTTTCATCTTCAGATGCCGCAACGAGACCTGCGAGTCCACCTTCATCGGCTCGACCTGCCCGTTCAGTACCAGGTTCGACGTGATGCGTCCGCCGGCCACGCCGAATTCCAGCGGCTTGAGCGAGAGCACGCCGTCGTCGAGCACGAGATGGGTGACGAGATTGTCGATCGGCAGGCTCTTGTCGCGCACGATCTTGCGGCCGGTGAATTGCACGTCGGCGTCGATCGCACGCCAGCGGTCGGTCTTGAACGGATCGACGGGCAGCACCTTGTCGGAGGGCGGCGCCTTCGGCTTGCCGGTCAGGTCGCCGCCGCCCGACGGGTTCTGCCCGCCCACCACCGGGCCGAGATCGGCGAGCCGCAACTGGTTCGAGACGACTGCGCCCTGCAGGATGTTGCGCGGCTCGCGCTGGCGAAACACGAGCGTGCCGGACAGATCGCTCTGGCCGACCTTGCCCTGAAAACGCTCGTAGCGCCATACGCCGGCCGTGTGCAGCAGGTGGCCGTTCGTTTCGTATGGCGGCGTCTCGGGCAGCAGCACGCCGGTGATCGGATACAGGTCGGCCATGGTCGGCCCGGCGAGCCGCAGATGCATGTCGAGCGCGGAGAGCGTGGCCGGGTTCGTGAACGTGCCCTGGGCGGCGATCAGCGTGCGTCCGATGCGAACGCTCGCGTCGAGCGGATACGGCTCGCCCGAATCTTCGAGCGAGAGTACGTCGCCACCGCGGACCTTGCCCGTGACCGCGACCTTGCGGAAAGTGCCCTTGAGCGTCACGCCGATGCCGTAGGGCGCCTGCCCGTCGATGGTCGCGATGTTGGCGGTGAGATCGAGCTGTTGCGGCACGAGGTTGGCGCGCACCACGCCGTCCTCGAGAATCAGGCGGCCGATGCGCAGCTTCCACGGCGACGGTTCGCCGTTGCCCTTGGTGAAGGTCCAGTTGTTCTGCCCGTCGGCGCGTTGCTCGATGAGCACCTTCGGGGCCGAGAGCGTGACTTCGGGCAGCACCACGCGTTTGTCGAGCAGCGGCAGCCATTCCAGCGAGAACGTGAGCCGTCCGACGGTGATCATGTCGGGCGTCTGACTCCACGCGACGTTGCCTAACACGATATCATTCGCGATCAGGCGCGGGCGCGGCAGCCAACGCCCCAAACCCGGGGCCTGCGCATTCGGCGCGAGCCAGTGCAGCGACAGGTCGCCCCGGATCTCGAACGGGCGTCCGCTCGCGGTGCTCACCTCCCGGTTGATCCAGGGACGGGCGTAGTTCCAGTCGAACCACGTGATGAACGCCGCGAACGCCAGCACGATGGCGACCACCGTGATCGCCAGCCATTTCAATGACGTTACCCATCGCATCATGAACAGTACCCCGTCGTTCGTTGTCGCTCCGGTGCCTGCCACGCCATCGGAGTCGGATTTTGACGCGAACCGCCGTTTCGGCGGGCTCGCGCGTTTGTACGGTGACGACGGTCTCGCACGCCTGCGCGGTGCGCACGTGGCCGTCATCGGCATCGGTGGCGTCGGTTCGTGGGTGGCCGAGGCGCTCGCGCGCAGCGCCGTGGGCCGGCTCACGCTGATCGATCTGGACAACGTCGCCGAAAGCAATACCAATCGCCAGGTGCATGCCCTCGACGGCAACTACGGCAAACCGAAAGTCGCCGCGATGGCCGAACGCGTCGTGGCCATCAATCCCGCCTGCCAGCTCACGCTCGTGGAAGACTTCGTCGAGCTCGACAACCTCGACGCCATGCTCGGCGGCGGCTTCGACTGGGTTGTCGACGCCATCGACAGCGTGCGGGTGAAGACCGCACTCATCGCCTGGTGCGTGGCGCACAAGCAGCGCCTGATCACCGTCGGCGGCGCGGGCGGCCAGATCGATCCGACGCGCATTCGCATCGACGACCTTGCGCGCACCATTCAGGATCCGCTGCTTGCCAAGGTGCGTGCCCAATTACGCAAGCAACATGGTTTTGTCCGTGGTCCGAAAGCCAAGTTCAACGTGCCGGCCGTGTATTCGGACGAGCCTCTGCAATACCCCGAGGCGGTCTGTGCACCAGGCGGCGTGCCCGATGCCAATACGGGGCCGCAGGGGCTCAACTGCGCCGGTTTCGGCTCGAGCATGTGTGTCACAGCCGCGTTCGGCATGGCCGCCGCGGCGCACGTTCTGACGCGCGTTGCATCGAAATCGGCATGAACCGTCGTGCTTCGGGTCGTGCTTCAGGTCGTGCTGCGGGGCTGTGCCCACAGCGGCTCCGGCATGCTCCCGATTCTCCCAAGCCACGCACCCGCCGTGTGTAACGAAACGTTACGGGCTTCGCGAGTGCTGGCCTTGGGACCGTGTTTCGCGCGCTGAAATGACAACGGCCGGAGACTTCTCCCCGGCCGTTGTCGTTGCGGCATTCGCGTTTGCGGATTCCGAGCCTCGCGGATTTCGTTATGTACGACGAAACAACCGGAGAGAGTGATTCCCGCGCACGCCCAGGCCTTACCGAAGCTCCCGGCGCAGCACCTTGCCGACCGGCGTCTTCGGCAGTTCCGTGCGGAACTCGATTACGTGCGGGACCTTGTAGTTGGTAAGGTGCTGACGGCAGAAGTCGATGATCATCTGCTCGGTCAGGTCGTTCGACTTCTTGACGACGACGGCCTTCACCGCTTCGCCGGTGCGATCGCTCGGCACGCCCACCACCGCCGACTCCAGCACCCCAGGGCACATCGCGAGCACGCTCTCGACTTCGTTCGGGTACACGTTGAAGCCGGACACGATGATCATGTCCTTCTTCCGATCCGTAATGCGCACGTAGCCTTGCTCGTCCATCGTGCCGATATCGCCCGTGCGCAGCCATCCGTCGGGCGTGATGGTCTTGGCCGTCTCGTCGGGGCGATTCCAGTACCCCTTCATGACCTGCGGGCCGCGCACGCAGATCTCGCCTTCCTGGCCGAAGCCCAGCGCCTCGTTGGCGTCGTTGCGGATGCTCACCTCGGTCGAGGAGATCGGCAGGCCGATGGAGCCGTTGAACTCGCTGCCGAGCGGGTTGATGCACACGGCCGGCGACGTCTCCGTCAGCCCATAGGCTTCGATGAGCGGATGGCCGGTGATCTTCTGCCAGCGCTCGGCGACCGCGCGCTGCACCGCCGCGCCGCCGCCCAGCGCGCACTTGAGCGCGCTGAAGTCGAGCTGATCGAAGCCGGGCGTATTGAGCAGGCCATTGAAGAGCGTGTTGACGCCGGTCATGAACGTGAACTTCCACTTGCCCAGTTCCTTGACGAAGCCGGGCATGTCGCGCGGGTTGGTGATGAGCAGATTGAGCGCGCCGAGCTGGAGGAAGACGAGGCAGTTCGCCGTCAGGCAGAAGATGTGGTAGAGCGGCAGGGCGGTGACGATGATCTCCTTGCCTTCCTCGAGGCCCGAGCCGATCCAGGCGCGCGCCTGCAGCATGTTGGCGATCATGTTGCGATGCGTGAGCATCGCGCCCTTGGCCACGCCGGTGGTGCCGCCCGTGTATTGCAGGAACGCGATGTCGTCGTGGCCGAGCGCCGCTTCGTCATGCCCGGCGCGCGCGCCCTGCGCGAGCGCGGCGCGAAACGACACGGCGTGCGGGATGTGCCACTCGGGCACCATCTTCTTCACGTTGCGCACCACGTAGTTGACGATCCAGCGCTTCGGTGCAGGCACCAGATCGCCGATGGCCGTGGTGATGACGTGCTTGACCGGCGTATTCGGCAGCGCCTTTTGCAGCGTGGCGGCGAAGTTCTCGATGACGACGATAGCGCCGCAGCCGGCGTCCGTGAGCTGATGCTCGAGTTCGCCGGCCGTGTAGAGCGGGTTCACGTTCACGACGACCATGCCGGCGCGCAGAATCCCGAACACGGCGACCGGATACTGCAGCAGGTTCGGCGACATGATCGCCACGCGCGAGCCGCGCTCGAGACCCGGCAGGCTCTGCAGATACGCGGCGAAGTCGCGCGACTTGCGCTCGAGATCGGCGAACGTCATCGTCACGCCGAGGTTCGTGAACGAGGGGCGGTCCGCGAACTTCTGGCAGCTTTGCAGGAACAGATCGTTCAGCGAACGATATTGGTTGACGTCTATTTCGGCCGGCACGCCGGGCGGATAGCTCTTGAGCCAGACTTTTTCCATGAGCGCCTCCTTGAATATGGTTTTTATCGCATCGGCATCGCCGCGGGAAGCGCGGGAGTGCGCCGTGCGTCGTTTCGTCGCATTCGGGCGGCGGGTCGAGGCGGTGGCGCCGAGGGCACCGTCTCGCCGATCCGGACTCGCTTGCGGCAGGCGCGCCATTCGACGCGCTGCAAAAAGCCGTAGCATACCGTGCCGATTACGGCGCGAGCACATGGAAAGCCCTGATTTGGCGCGGGTTTGCGTGGAGTAATTGTTCTAGCGGCAAAGGCTTGCCAGTGAGGGCGATTCCGCGCTAATCCCGCATCGAATGGCCCGCTGGGGCGGGCAAAGGCGGGGTATGGCAAAAGAATTGCAAAAAACACTTGCGTGGCCGACCGCTTTCTTACATAATTCTGTTCTCACGACGCGGCTGTAGCTCAGTTGGATAGAGTACTTGGCTACGAACCAAGGGGTCGTGGGTTCGAATCCTGCCAGCCGCGCCACCTAATTCGAGGGTCTCCTCACGGGGAGACCCTTAGTTTTTCGGGAGAGTCTTTCCCGGTGACGCGCCGCATGTCACAGACATTCGGCCCGCGTCGTCGAGCAAGGCAAACGCCGACAGCAGGCAGGATTGCCTGGTCGGTGTCTCGTGCAGTACGTGCGGCTGTAGCTCAGTTGGATAGAGTACTTGGCTACGAACCAAGGGGTCGTGGGTTCGAATCCTGCCAGCCGCGCCAACCCAGTTGGCGAAAACGCTCCGGAGGCGAAAGCTTCTGGAGCGTTTTTCATTTCCGGCAACGAAATGACGCACGTCGTGCGCGAAGCTTCGCCCGGCGTTGTCCCGGGGGCGCGCCGTGCATTGGGACGTGCCGACGCGCCGCGATATCGGGCCAGGATCGGGCCAGGACCGGCCCACGACCGGCCCACGACCGGCCCACGACCGGCCCACGACCGGCCCACGACCGGCCCACGATGGGCCGCCGCACCACATCACGCTACATCACGCCACATCGCGCAGCACCACGCGGCATCACGCCGCATCCCGCCGCATCCCGCCGCATCCCGCACCACCACACGGCATCGCCACATCACCTTCAGTTCACCGCCGTCTGCGCGGCGGCGCCGACCTGCCATCCCAATCCCAACGCTTTTTGCAACGTCACGAAGGACTTGAGCAACTGCGCATCGCCGGCAATGCGATCCTGTTCGGCGGAAAAGCGCGTGCGTTCCGCGTCGAGCCAATCGAGCGTGCTCGCGGTGCCGGCGCGATAGCGCTGGCGCGTGAGCGTCGCCGCGCGTGTTGCCGAAGCCTCCACGCTGCGCAGACGATAGACGTTCTCGCGCTGATGGCCATAGCGTGCGAGCGCCACGTCGGCGTCGCGCAGCGCGGCGAGCACCGCGCTTTCATACTTGGCCTGCGCCTGGTCGCGTCCGGCCCTCGCGCTGTCGACGCCGGCCTGCACGCGGCCGAAGTCGAGCGCGTTCCATTGCAGACGCGGCATCGCCATCCAGCTGAAATTCTCCTTGCGCACGAGATGCCCCGGATCGAGCGCCGAGTATCCCAGTTCGCCCATGATCGAGAGCTTCGGGAACCAGTTGGCCGTCTGCACCCCGATCTGAGCATTCTGCGACGCCAGCCGACGCTCGGCCGCGCGAATGTCCGGACGCGCCTGCAACAATGCCGACGGATCGCCGATGGCGACCTTGTCGGGCACGCTGGGCAGCGCTTTGGGCGCCTTCAATTGCGTATCGAGCGCACCGGGTGCGCGCCCCGTGAGCAATGCGAGCTGGTCCAGCGATTCGATGACGTCGGCTTCGAGCGGCAGCACGCGCGACTGCGTCTGCTCGAGCTGCGTCACGAGACGCTCGACGTCGAGCTCCGATGCCACGCCAGCCGCGCGCCGTTGTCGCGTGAGATCGAGCATTTCGCCTTCGAGCCGGGCCGAGTCGCGCACGAGCGCGAGCCGCGCCTGCTGATCGCGCAGCGCCACGTAGGTCTGTGCGACTTCCGCGGCGAGCTGCACATGGGCGTCAGCGAGATCTTCCGACGCCGCGTCGGCGTCGGCGCTGGCCGCTTCCACCGCGCGACGCGTGCCGCCGAACAGATCGATCTCCCAACTGGCGTCGAAGCCCGCGATGTAGAGATCGAGCGGCCCACGCCCTGCGCTGCCACCATCGCCGCCATTGCCGCCACCGAGCAGGCTCAGGTCGGGCGAGCGCGTGCGCACCATCGCGAGATCGGCGCCGGCCTTCGGCAGCAGATCGGCCTGATGGCTGCGCAGGCTCGCGCGCGACTGCCGCACTTTGGCTTGCGCGGCGCGAATGTCCGGACTGTGTGCGATGGCGTCGTCGATGAGCGCCGTGAGTTGCGGATCTCCAAGCGCCGTCCACCAGCGCGCCGCGGCCGGCGCGTGCGCCTCGACGCCTTCACCCGCATGGGCGAACGCGCCGGCGCGCAGCGCCTCGCCGGCCACGTCGGGGGCGCCGCGATAGTCGGGGCCGACGGTGCAGCCGGCCACGAGAAGCATGGTCGCGAGGGCCATTGTGCGAAGAGAGAACATCATGATCGGTCAATGTCCGCCGGAAGCGAATCCGGCCGGTTGCTTGAGCAGCAGGGCGAGCGGCACGCACAGCAGCAGCGCGATCCCCAGTGCATAAAAGGTCTCGGAGAACGTCATCACGCTCGCCTGTCGCGCGATCTCGGCCGCGAGCTGAGCGCTCGCCTGCAACTGCGCGTGCGCGAAGTCGCCCGTCTGCGCGAAGAAGCCGGCGGCATTGGCCGCCAGATGCTCCTGTCCCAGCGGGCTATTGGCGGTGATGCTCTCGCGCAGCATGGCGTCGTGATAGTCGTTGCGGCGATCGATCAGCGTGCCGAGCAGTGCGAGGCCGACCGAGCCGCCGAGGTTGCGTGCCATGTTGTAGAGCCCGGCGGCGTCGCCGGCGTCCTGCGCGTCGACCGCCGCCATCGACGCCTGATTGAGCGGCATCATCGCCAGCATCTGCCCCACGCCGCGCAGCAACTGCGAGAGCGTGAAGTCGTGTCCGACGCTCTGCGCCGTCAGATCGATGTCGAGCATGCAGCTGCCGAAAAAGCAAAGCAGCCCGAGAATCACGAGCAGGCGGATGTCCACGCGGCTGATCAACCGCGGCAGGAAGGGCATCATCAGAAACGCGGGCAGTCCCGAGAGCAGCATGATGTTGCCCGACTGCTGCGCGTTGTAGCCGGCGATCGTCGCGAGAAACTGCGGCAGCAGATACGACACGCCGTATAGTCCTGCGCCGACGGTGAACACGATGTAGATCACACTCGCATAGTTCTTGTTGCCAAGCAGCGAGAGCTTGACGATCGGCTTCTCGGCGGTGAACTGCGCCACGAGCATCATGCCGATGCCGAGCACCGACAGCACGGTGAGCCAGACGATCATGTGCGAGTCGAACCAGCGCTCGCGCTGGCCTTCCTCGAGCACGACCGTGAGCGAGCTCAGTCCGATGGCAAGCCCCACGATGCCCAGCCAGTCCGCCTTGAAGAACGCCTGCGGATTGGCCGCTTCGCGCTCGAGCCCGAGCATGAGCAGCGCGACGATGCCTGCCGAGATCGGCAGGTTCAGAAAGAAGCACCAGCGCCAGTTGGCGTTTTCCGTAAGCCAGCCGCCGACCACGGGACCGAGCAGCGGGCCCAGCAACACGATGAGGCCGAACATCGCCATGCCCACGGGCATCTGGTGGCGAGGCAGGCGCGTGCGGATGATCATCTGTGCGGTCGGAATCATCGCGCCGCCGGCAAAGCCCTGACCGATGCGTCCGACCACCATCTCGGCCAGGCTGCCCGACATGCCGCACATCATCGAGAAGAGCGTGAAGAAAATGGCGTTGAGCATCAGGAAGCGACGCAGCCCGAGCACGCGCGTGAGCCATGCCGCGAGCGGAATCATGACGATTTCCGACATCAGGTAGCCGGTCGAGATCCAGGTGCCTTCCGTGCCCGAAGCACCGATCTGCCCCTGGATCTGCGGCAGCGCCGAGTTGGTGATCGAGATGTCGAGCGTGGCGAGCAGCGCACCGAGCGCCCCCGCGGCCACGGCGATCCAGTCGGCAGCCGACGCGTTGCGCGCGGGCGCGCCACTCGCTCCGCCAGCGCCCCCTCCGCCAGCTTCGTTTCGCCCGCTCCCCCCGCCTCCGGTCGCGGCTGCACCGGCGGCCGCGGCAGCGTGCGCCTCATCTTGTGCGCGCGTGGCGGCACGCTGCACGACGTCGCCCTCAGCCACGCTGCACTCCGCCGTTGGGCGCCGACGGCGCGGCGTTCGGCGGCGGGCTCGTTGCCGGACCCGCGGCGGCGCCCGGCGGCGCGCTCAGCGACAGCCGGGCAGCGGGCGCGGCGAAAGACGTGCTACCGGCGTGCTTTGCCTGCGTCGCCGCCGCGCGCTCGTGGGTATCGACATCCGCCGTGACCGACAGGCCGGGCAGCAGCACCGTGCGCAGCGACGGCGGCACGTCGAGACGAATGCGCACCGGCACGCGCTGCACGATCTTCGTGAAATTGCCGGTCGCGTTTTGCGCGGGCAGCAGCGCGAACTGCGCGCCGGTGCCCGGCGACAGGGAGTCGACCACGCCGTGAATCGGCTCACCGGGCAGGGCGTCGACGTGCACCGTGACCGGCTGGCCCGGCCGCATGTGGCCGACCTGCGTTTCCTTGAAGTTGGCCGTGAGATAGAGGTTCTGCACGGGCACGACCGTGAGCAGGCGCGTGCCCGGCTGCGCGAACTGGCCCACGCGCACGGCGCGATCGCCGACGCGGCCGGCGAGCGTGCTCCTCACGACAGTGTCGGCCAGATCGAGCTCCGCCTTGCGGGCGCTCGCCTGGGCGACCGCCAACTGCGCCCTGGCCTGCGCGAGCGCGGCGGTGAGCGTGTCCGTCTGGCGCTGTGCGGCCTGCAGGTTCGCCTCGTTGCTCTTGAGCGCGGCGTCGGCGCGCGTGCTTGCGTTGCGCAGCTCGGCGAGACGCTCGTCCGTCTCCGCGCCCGTCGCCACGAGCGGCGCATACCGCTTGACCTGGCCGGCGGAATAAGCCGCATTCGCGCGGGCGCTGTCGAGCTCGGCGCGCGCCTGCGCGATCGTGGCGGCATGCTGGGCCAGCTCGGCCTCGGCGCGCGCCACGTCCGCCTCACGAGCGACCACCGTCGCCTGCGCTTCGTCGAACGCGGCCTGGTACTGACGCCCGTCAAGACGCACGAGCGGCTGGCCCACCGAGACCGTTTCGTTGTCACGCACGAGCACTTCGGTCACGTAGCCGCCAACCTTCGGTGCGACGGTCATGCTGTCAGCCTGGAGATAGGCGTCGTCGGTCGATTCGATGAAGCGCCCCACGAACCACCAGTGCGCGCCCCAACCGAGGCCGGCGACGATGCCGAGCGCCAGTGCCGCGAGCAGGAACGTCTTGCGGCGGGGATTGCCTGGCGCCTTCGCCGTGCCGCGGCTCCCGGCGGCTGAGGACGCCGGCGGAGCTTCGCGAGCGATGGCCGCGGCAGAGGCGTGGGTGGATTTGCCTTCGTCCGGCGGCGGCGCGCTCGGCTGGGCCGGATCGGGTGGCGTGACCTGTACTGCGTTGGCCATGGAAGTTCCCTCAAATTATTCCAATTGGCAGAATTATTCCAGTTGATCGATTTATGTCAAGTGTTATATTTTTGACGAAAGTTTTTGGAAGCCAGGAGCTACATGACAGCGACTTCACGTGCTCAGCAGGCCAAGCGCGAGCAGCGCCCGGCCCATCGTCCGCGGCATGCGCCCGACACCGGATACCAGCGCGGTGAGGAGACGCGCGCGCGCATCATCCTCGCGGCCATCAAATGTTTCGGGGAGCACGGGTTCGCGGGAGCGTCCACACGCGACATCGCGACCGAGGCGGGCGTGAACGCGCCGGCGCTCCAGTATTACTTCGACAACAAGGAAGGCGTGTACAAGGCGTGCGTGGAGTACATCGTCGATCTCGTCTGGTCGCAGATGGGCGAGGCCATCGAAGCGGCCGAGCGCACGGTGGCCGATCCCGGCGCGACCGACAGGCAACTGATCGACGCCTTCTGCGCGTTGCAGGAACGCAAGGCGGGCTTCGTCGAAGAGATTCCGGAGATCGAGGGCTGGCACATGTTCATGGCGCGCGAGCAGGCGGGGCTCGGGCCGGAGGCGGGCTTCAAGGTGTTCCATGAGCGCTTCTCGAGCCGCCTGGCCGCGGTGGGCGGCGGCATCGCCGCGCGTCTGGCCGGCGTGAGCCCAGACGACGAAGCCTTGCGCATTCGCGCCGTATGCATCAGCACGCTGGGCATGGCGTTTCGGGTCATGCGCCGCTCCATCGACTGCTCGATGGGCTGGAGCAGCGAGCCCAACCCCGAGCGAAACCGCATGGTGCGAGAAGCCGTGCTCGAACAGACGCGTTATCTGCTCGAGCGGCTCGTCAGGCAACGCAAGGCGGCAAAGTGAGCGCCCCGCCGCCTTCGCTGGCTCAGGAACCCGTTGCGGACGACGCCCGAGGCTGTGTGCCGCGATCGGCGTCGCGACCGCGATACCAGACGAAGTAGATCACCAGCACGAGCGCCACGAACGGCACGCCGAAGACGAGTGTCATGCGGAACACGCCGGTGAAGAGCGTGGTGAGCATGATCGCCGCCATGAGCGCGGCGCCGAGCAGCGTGAGCCACGGAAAGCCCCACATGCGGAACGCCAGCGGCGCGTGGGATTCGCGTCGCCACGCACGGCGGAAGAAGAAGTGCGTGACGAAGATCATCATCCACGTGAGCATGGCGCCGAACATCGAGATCGCCATCATGAACGTGAACGAGGACTCCGGGTACAGGAAGTTCACGAGCGTGGCGAGCGCAATGCCGACCGTCGAGAGCAGCAGCGCCGCGAGCGGCACGCCGCGGCCGTTGACTTCGCCGAAGCGGGCCGGCGCGTAGCCCGCACGCGAGAGCGAGAACATCATCCGCGTGGTGATGTAGAGCTGGCTGTTCATCGACGAGAGCGCGGCCACGAGCACCACGAAGTTGATCACGCCCGCCGCGCCCGGAATGCCGATCGCCTGCATCACTTTCACGAACGGGCTTTCGTCCTGACCGGCGGCCGTCCACGGTACGATCGCCAGCATCAACGCCAGCGTGAGCAGGTAGAACAGCACGAGGCGCACGACCGTCGAGCGGAATGCGCGCGTCACGGCCCGCTCCGGATTCTCGGCCTCGCCGGCAGCCACGGCGATCATCTCGATGGACAGGTAGCTGAAGATCGAGATGATCACGGCCACCCACATGCCCCACAGCCCTTTCGGGAAGAACCCGCCGTGCGCGGTATAGTTGCCGAAGCCGGCGGGCGTGTGACCCGCGCCGGCCACCGACCCGGGCGCGACGAAGACGACATACGCGCCGATCAGGATGAACGCCACGATGGCGGTGATCTTGATGAGCGAGAAGCCATACTCGATGGCGCCGAACAGGTTCACCGACATCGCGTTCACGAGCACGAGCGCGGCCGAGAAGCCCGCCACCCAGTACCAGCCCGGCACCTGCGGGAACCAGTATTTCATGTAGACGGCGATGGCGCTGACCTCGGTGCCCACGGCCAGCACGATGCACGACCAGTACGCATAGCGCACGAGGAAGCCGGCCCAGGGGCCGATGTAATGCTCTGCGTAAGCGCCAAACGATCCCGAGGTCGGATGGGCGACCGTCATCTCCGCCAGGCACCCCATGAGCATGAGTGCGATGAGCGCGCCGATGCCGTAGGAGACGAGCACACTCGGCCCGGCGAAGCCGATGGCGAAACCGCTGCCGAGAAAGAGACCTGTGCCGATCGCGCCGCCGATGGCGATCATGGCCATCTGGCTCGCCGTAAGCGAGCGGCGCAGCCCCTGTTCGCGGCGGGCGATGTGCGAGAAGCGGCTGGAAAGGGATGGCGACGACGGTGACGACGGCGACGAAGTGACCGACGGGCCGGATTGGGACGACTCAGGGGAATGCGTCATGACACACCTCGTGGATGCCGGTGCGACGGGCGGGCGGCATCCGTATGCGTACAGCAATGCTTGTCATTGCCCGCCTGCGCGCGGAAGATGGCGCGGCCGGTGTCCGGCGCGAACGGGCCCCGCCGCCCCGGCCGGAGCCGGGGCGGGTCATACGTACAGCAAAGAATCAAGGAACGAAGCGTACCGGCGCGAGCGAGCCGCGCCGTCGGCTTAGAAGATGTGGCGAATCCCCGTGGCCACACCCACCTGCGTCGAGTTGCCCGGCAATTCGACGCGCGCGGCGCCGCTCACCTTGTTGTAGTCGACGGTGCCGTAGACCTGCGTGCGCTTGGACAGCGCGTACTCGGCGAGCAGCACGTAAGTGTAGCGACGGCCCGAACCGGCATCGCCCGCCTGGGCGTTGATGTTCTTGATGTCGTCGAAGTACGCGGCGCCCGTGATCGCCAGGTTCGGCATGGCCTGGATGGTCGTGCCGAGGTAGAACGTCATGTCCTTGCGCGGATTGTCGTTCAGGTTGCCCGTGGTGACGGTGTGCGCCGGATCGTTGAGCGTGCCGTCGAGCCAGCCGCTGCGGTCGCGACCGCCCATGTAGCCGACGAACACCTTGGCGATGGAGACGCTGTAGATACCGCCCAGGCCCCACATCTGCTGCACGCGCTTGGCGGCGTCACGCGCTTGCTGGTACACGCCGGCGACCTGGAAGGGGCCCATGGCATACGAGGCGCGCGCGCCCCAGTAGTTGCTCGCCGCCATCGTGCCGGCAGTGTTGCCGAAGCCGTAGGTCGCGCCGACCGACAGGCCGCCGAACGTGCCGGCATAGCTCACCGCGTTGTCCACACGACCACGCGTGATGTTGTACATCCACGAGTTGTTCGCGTAGTTGCCGATCGTGAGCGGGTCGAAGTCCCCGTATACGTTGAAGGCCTCGGTCGCCTGACGGCCGATCTTGATCGTGCCGTACTGGTTCTGCAGGCCGACGAACGCATAACGGTCGAACAGACGCGGGCCATTGGCGAGCGTGCCGTTCTGCGGGTTGATGCCCGACTCCAGCTGGAAGATCGCCTTCATGCCGCCGCCCAGGTCTTCCGAGCCCTTGAAGCCGAAGCGGCTGTTGGTCACGGCGCCGTTGGTGACTTGCCACAGGGCGTCGTTATTGGCGTTGGCGTTGTTCTGGTAGCGCACGCTCTGATCGACGATCCCGTACAGGGTGACGGCGCTTTGCGCGGCGGCGGGGGTGCTGAAGGCCACGCCACAGGCGGCCGAGAGGATGGCCAGGCTGGCCGGAATTGCAGACTTCATGGGTCTCCTTTTTAGTCTTGTAGACGTCCTGCTGATGTTTCAGATACTCGTCCGCCGAATCCCCGATACGGGTGTCGCGGACACGCGTTGGCACGGCAACCACCACATCGAACGTCGCCCCCGTGCCGGGACGACGAACACGCCCCGGCCAAAGGCCGACGGCTATCATATCAACGCAAAAATGGAATTTGCTTGCTATTTGTGTCGGACAACTGGCGGTGTGTCGAAGGATCTGCCAAAATCCCGTGAAACTTGAAGGATTCTGCCAATGAACCTCGACCTCGCCGATCTGCGCATTCTTCGCCATCTCGAACTCAATGGACGCATCTCCAACCAGGAACTGGCCGATGCCGTCGGCTTGTCGCCGTCGGCCTGCCTGCGCCGGGTGAAGCTGCTCGAAGACCGCGGGGTGATTTCGGGCTACCGCTGCATCGTGGACGCACAGCACATCGGCCTCGAGTTCGAAGCGCTGGTGCAGATCACGCTGCGGCCCGACGTCGACCAGTGGCACGAGAAGTTTCTGGCCTGCGTGCAGAACTGGCCCGAAGTGGTCACGGCCCGCATCGTCACGGGCTCGGCGAACTACATCCTCACGGTGCGCGCGCGCAACCTCGCGCATTACTCCGACTTCATCGTCAACGAGCTCTACCGGGCGCCCGCGGTAATGTCGATCCAATCGAACATCGTGCTCAAGACGATCAAACACACCCAGTCGCTCGTCGACCTCGTCAAGCAAAAGTGACGATTATATAAGATATTAAGTAGATGCCGATCCCGCGGGAATTCCCCCGGGTTTCGCACGATTCGGCAGGGGCCGATTCGTTTTTGCTCGGGATCGGGATCGGGGTTCTCTGGAAAACAAGAGGGAAGAAGAGACGCAGCATGGCAGTGATCACCACCATCGAGGACCTGCGGGTTCTCGCGCAGCGGCGCGTGCCGCGCATGTTCTACGAGTACGTCGACTCGGGTTCGTGGACCGAATCCACCTATCGCGCCAACGCGGCGGACTTTGGCAGGATTGAATTCCGCCAGCGCGTGGCCGTCAACATCGAGAACCGAAGCACGCGCGCGACGATGCTCGGTCAGCCGGTCGCAATGCCGGTGGCCCTTGCGCCGACAGGCATGACGGGGATGCTGCACGCCGACGGCGAAATTCTCGCGGCACGCGCGGCCGAAGCGTTCGGCGTGCCGTTCACGCTCTCCACGGTGTCGATCTGCTCCATCGAGGACGTGGCCGCGCATACGAGGGCGCCGTTCTGGTTCCAGTTGTACGTGATGCGCGATCGCGACTTCATCGAGCGCCTGATCGACCGCGCGAAGGCGGCGGGTTGCTCGGCGCTGGTGGTGACGATGGATCTGCAGATCAGCGGCCAGCGTCATCGCGACATCAAGAACGGGCTGTCGGCGCCGCCGAAGCTTACGTTGCCGAACATCCTGAACATGATGACCAAGCCGCGCTGGTGCATGGGCATGCTAGGCACGCGGCGGCGCACGTTCGGCAATATCGTCGGGCACGCCAAGGGCGTGGACGACATCGGTTCGCTCGCGGCCTGGTCGGCGGCGCAGTTCGATCCGCGCCTGTCGTGGGACGACGTCGAGTGGATCAAGAAGCGTTGGGGCGGCAAGCTGGTGCTCAAGGGGATTCTCGATCCCGAGGACGCGCGTGCGGCGCGCGACACCGGCGCGGACGCGATCGTGGTGAGCAATCACGGCGGACGCCAACTGGACGGTGCGATCTCGACGATCCGCGCGCTGCCCGACATCGTGGCGGCGGTCGGACGCGACACGGAAGTGTGGCTCGATGGCGGCGTGCGCTCGGGGCAGGACGTAATCAGGGCCATCGCGCTCGGCGCCAAGGGCACGCTCATCGGCCGGCCTTTCCTGTATGGCCTCGGGGCGATGGGCGAGGCGGGGGTGCGCCGTGCGCTCGAAGTGATCGCGAAAGAGATGGACGTGACGATGGCGCTGACCGGCCGCACGAGCGTGGACCGTCTCGATGCGTCGATGCTCGTCCCGGGGAGCTACCCGACCGGGATCGGCCCGTATCCTTCGCGGCCCTGAATTCCTCCAGGCCTGACCCGTGGCGAGCGTGCCGGCGTCGTCCGGACAGGTGTCGAAGTGCGGCTCGGCGCAGAGAGCATCATGGGGAAGCGCCGATAGGGAGCGGATGGAGGGGGGAGGATGGAGGGGGAGGATGGAGGGGAAAGCGGGGCCGGCACGTTACCGGGCGGCCCCTTGTCGGCGCCCCGCCGCCGTGGCGGGACGCGTCGCATCGGCAGACGACAGCCGCCGATCAATGATGGTGGTGCTTGCGATGACCGCGGCGCTTGCCGTGGCGATAGTCGTCGTCATAGGAACTCGAGCGCGACATGTTGCCGCCGAGCGCCGCGCCCGCGCCGTCGGCGGGGGCGTCCGCCGGCAATGGCGGCGGTGCGCACCATCCGCCCGAAAAGCGCGCTGCCGCGCCGGCCGCCGGCGGCAACGCCGGTCACGAGAACAGCTCGATTCGCGTGGGCGTGGAGAAAGTCGACCAGCTGATCAACCTCGTGGGCGAACTGGTGATCACGCAGGCCATGCTCGCGCAGACGGCGAGCAGCCTCGACCCGATGCTGCACGACCGCCTGTTCAACGGCATGGGCCAGCTCGAGCGCAACGCGCGCGACCTGCAAGAAGCCGTGATGTCCATCCGCATGATGCCGATGGACTACGTGTTCTCGCGCTTCCCGCGCCTCGTGCGCGATCTCGCGGGCAAGCTCGGCAAGCAGATCGAGCTGGTGACGTTCGGTCAGGCGACCGAACTCGACAAGAGTCTCATCGAGCGCATCATCGATCCGCTCACGCACCTCGTGCGCAACAGCCTCGATCACGGCATCGAGACGTCCGAAGCGCGTCTGGCCGCGGGCAAGGACCCGGTCGGTCAGCTCGTGCTCTCGGCCGCGCATCAGGGCGGCAACATCGTCATCGAAGTGAGCGACGACGGCGCGGGCCTGCGCCGCGAGAAGATTCTCGCCAAGGCGCAGCAGCAGGGCCTGCCGGTCTCCGACTCGATGACCGACGAAGAAGTCTGGCAGCTGATTTTCATGCCGGGCTTCTCCACGGCCGAGGCGGTGACCGACGTGTCCGGACGCGGCGTGGGCATGGACGTCGTCAAGCGAAACATCCAGCAAATGGGCGGGCACGTGGAAATCCTGTCCACGCGCGGCAAGGGCACCACGATCCGTATCGTGCTGCCGCTCACGCTCGCGATTCTCGACGGCATGTCCGTCAAGGTCGGCCCGGAGATCTTCATCCTGCCGCTGAACTTCGTCATGGAGTCGCTGCAGCCGCGTCGCGACGACATCCGCGCGGTGACCGGCGAAGGCCAGGTCGTGCTGGTGCGCGGCGAGTATCTGCCGCTCGTGGAGCTCTACCGCGCGTTCGACGTGCCCGATGCCCGCCACGATCCCACGCAGGGCATCATCGTGATCCTCCAGGCGGAGGGGCGCCGCTTCGCGCTGCTCGTCGACGAGCTCGTGGGGCAGCAGCAGGTGGTGGTGAAGAACCTCGAAACCAATTACCGCCGTATTCACGGTATTTCCGCCGCCACCATCATGGGCGACGGCAGTGTGGCATTGATCGTCGACGTGGCGGCGCTCCAGCGCGGCCAGCGCTCGAGCGCTGCCACCATCTTCAACTGAAGTCGGAGACGCGTTAGATGGACAACCTTTCGCAAGAGCATGCCGTGTCGCGCCAGGGCGGCGCCATGCAGACCGATGGCGACGGTCATGAATTTCTGGTCTTCACGCTAGGTGAGGAGGAATACGGCATCGACATTCTGAAGGTGCAGGAAATCCGCGGCTACGACGCGGTCACGCGCATTGCCAACGCGCCCGACTTCATCAAGGGCGTGATCAACCTGCGCGGCATCATCGTGCCGATCGTGGACATGCGCATCAAGTTCCGCCTTGGCCGCGTGGAGTACGACACGCAGACCGTGGTGATCATCCTGAACGTGGCCGGCCGCGTGGTCGGCATGGTGGTCGACGGCGTGTCCGACGTGCTCACGCTCGCGCGCGGCGAAATCAAGCCGGCGCCCGAGTTCGGCGCGCAACTGGCCACCGAGTACATCACGGGCCTGGGCACGGTCGAAGGCCGCATGCTCATCCTGATGGACATCGAGAAACTGATGACCAGTGCCGACATGGCGCTCATCGAACGTCTGGCGAGCTGAGGGCTTGCCGCCGAGACCGACGCACGGGCCGAGACACCCGCGACGCAGACCCGACAGACATAACCCATTGACCCTACGACCCGGAGACCGAACACGTGCGCGATAACCAGCCCGTTACCCAGAACGAATTCGTCATCGGCGAGCATCAGTACCTGATCTCGCGAACGGATCTGAAGGGTCGGATCACGTATGCCAATCCCGCCTTCGTGGAGGTGAGCGGCTATTCGCGTGACGAACTGCTGGGTTCGCCGCACAACATCGTGCGGCATCCGGACATGCCGTCCGAGGCGTTCGCCGATCTGTGGGAGACGATCAAGCGCGGCGACACCTGGACGGGGCTGGTCAAGAACCGCCGCAAGAACGGCGACTACTACTGGGTGCTCGCGACCGTCACCCCGACCCTGGAGAACGGCGCCGTCGTGGGCTATACGTCGGTGCGGGTGCGCCCGGCTGCCGGCGCGAGCGCCGAAGCCGAATCGGTCTACGCCCGCTTGCGCAGCGGGCAGGCGGGCAATCTGCGCATTCGCGGGGGCCGCGTCGAGCGCGGCGGCATTGCGGCGCTGCTGCGCCGAGTCCGGCTCGACACCCTGCGTGCGCGGCTCACCGGCATCATCGTGCTCGGCGCGATCCTGCTCGCCGCCGTGGGCGGACTGGGCATGTGGGGCGTGTCGAGCAGCAATGCCAAGCTGCTGCAGGTCTACAAGAACGGCATGGTGCCGGTGAGCACGCTCGGCGTCATCGCCCAGAAGCTCGATCGCGACGTGCTGCTCGTGGCCGAAGCGGTGGGAAGCCCGAACCTCGACGCGATGAAGCGCGCCGGCGACGAAATTGCCGCGAGCCTCGAGGACATCAATCGTCAGTGGGCCGAGTACATGAAGTCGGTCGATCCGTCCACGCAGGCGCAGGCCGAGCGCTTTAACGTCATTCGCCAGCGTTTTACCACCGACGGCCTTCAGCAGACCGTCGAGATGCTCAAGGCCGGCTCGGCCGAGGGCGCCCAGCAGACCTATCTCGAGAAGGTGAAGCCGGCCTACGGCCCGATGCGCGATGAGCTCAACGTGCTCACCCGCCTCGAGCTGACGCAGGCCACCGATCTCTATCAGCAGTCGCAGAAGGAACACACGCTCGTGCGAACGTTCACGGCCGTGGCGGTCGTGGGCGGCATCATCGTGCTGTTCGTGCTCGGCAGCATCCTGCGTCGCGCGATCAACCACCCGTTGCGCGTTGCGCTCGCCATGTCCAAGCAGATCGCGGCCGGCGATCTGACCGGCAAGACCGAGAGCACCGGCAACGACGAGATCGGACAGCTGCTGTTCGGCCTGACGGTCATGAAGAACAGCCTGCTGTCCATCGTCTCCGATGTGCGCGAAGGCATCGAGTCGATCAACGTGGCTTCGCGCGAGATCGCGGCGGGCAATACGGATCTGTCGGCGCGCACCGAACAGCAGGCCGCGTCGCTCGAGCAGACCGCCTCGTCGATGGAGCAGCTCACGGCGACCGTCAAGCAGAACGCGGACAACGCCAAGCAGGCGAGCGCGCTCGCCGTCAACGCCTCGGAAATCGCCGCGCGCGGCGGTCAGGTGGTGGGCAACGTCGTCGACACGATGCAAGGCATCTCGTCGAGCTCGCACAAGATCGTCGACATCATCAGCGTGATCGAAGGCATTGCGTTCCAGACCAACATCCTCGCGCTCAACGCGGCTGTGGAAGCCGCGCGCGCGGGCGAGCAGGGCCGCGGCTTCGCGGTCGTGGCGGGCGAAGTGCGCACGCTCGCGCAGCGCAGCGCGGCCGCCGCCAAGGAAATCAAGGTGCTGATCGAAGACTCGGTCGGGCGTGTGGAGAACGGCTCCGCGCTCGTGGCACAGGCCGGTCAGACCATGGACGAGATCGTGCAGGCCGTGCAGCGCGTGACCGACATCATGGGCGAGATTTCGGCCGCGTCGGCGGAGCAGTCGAGCGGCATCGAGCAGGTCAACCGCGCCGTGACGCAGATGGACGAAGTCACGCAGCAGAACGCGGCGCTCGTGGAAGAAGCGGCCGCCGCGGCCGGCTCGCTCGAAGAGCAGGCGCATCGCCTGCGCGACGCCGTGTCCGTGTTCCGCGTGGGCGACGCGCTGCAGGCCACGCAAGTTCACGGCGCGGCCGCGCTGCACCGGTCGTCGGGCGCGGTTGCCGGCGCCGCGGCAGT
>NZ_CABPSC010000016.1 GCF_902459585.1 Pandoraea nosoerga | reverse complement strand
CGACCGACGGTGTGCCAATGTCGCCGGCGCGCGCGGCGTTGGCCGCACTCAATGCCGGACGCAAGGGCGCAGGCGGCAGGACCTCCGGCGGCGCGACACCAGCCCCGCGTGCCGGCGCGCCTCGCGCGTCGGACGACGCCCCTGCGGGCGCCGATCCGGAGCCCGAGCCTGCCGGACCCGCGGCGCCGGAGCCTGCGCCCGCGCCTCGCGCCTGCGTCTATCGCGAAGCCGAGGGCGTGGCGCCGGTTTTCACCGGTGAATGGCCCGCACTCGCGGCCGAGTTGCCTGCACGCGGCCTGGCTCAGCAACTGGCGTTTCAGAGCGAGCTGACCGAGGTCGCCGGCCGCACGCTGCATCTGCGCGTGCCATTGCGCCAGTTGGCCGACGCCGCTACGGCGGAGAAGCTGCGCCAGGTGCTCACGGAGCACTTCGGCGCGGACGTGCAACTGCACGTGGAAGTGGGGCAGGTCGGCACGACGGCGGCGTCGCTCGCGGCGCAAGCGGCGGCGGCCCGCCAGCGCGCGGCCGAGCAGGCCATCGCCGAGGACCCGCTCGTGCGCGAGCTGATCGAAGAATTCGACGCACAAATCCTGCCCGACAGCATTCGCCCGGTACAATAAGCAAGTCTGCTTGCGCGAAGCGGCGCCGCTTTGTGGAATTTCACCATCAAACGCGCGTTACACGCTTCGCGGGCTTTCCCATTCGACCCATCGACCCGTTTCGAACCATTCGAACCATTCGACCCACTCGATTTACTCAGGAGTCAAGATGCTCAAAGGAAATATCGCCGGCCTGATGAAACAGGCCCAGCAAATGCAGGAAAACATGAAGAAGATGCAGGAGCAGCTCGCCCAGATCGAAGTCGAAGGGCAGTCGGGCGCCGGTCTCGTCAAGGTCGTGATGACCTGCAAGAACGACGTGCGACGCGTAACCATCGATCCGAGCCTGCTGGCCGACGACAAGGACATGCTCGAGGACCTCGTGGCGGCCGCGTTCAACGACGCCGTGCGCAAGGCCGAAGCCACCGCGCAGGAGAAGATGGGCAGCATGACCGCCGGCCTGCCGCTGCCGCCGGGTTTCAAGATGCCGTTCTGAGCGGCGCGGCTCCCCGAATAGAGACGTAGAAGACGACGCATGCCCCCCCAGCTCTCGAGCCTTCAGGAACTCGTCGACGCGCTGCGCGCGTTGCCGGGTGTCGGTCCGAAGTCCGCGCAGCGCATCGCCTATCACCTGCTGCAGCGCGACCGAAAGGGGGCGGTGCGGCTGGGCGAAGCGCTGGTGCATGCGTCCGAGCAGATTCGCCATTGCGCGCGCTGCAACACGTTTACCGAAGTCGAAATCTGCGAGACGTGCCTCGATCCGGAGCGCGACACGAGCCTGCTGTGCGTGGTGGAGACCCCCGCCGACCAGAACATGCTCGAGCAGACGATGACCTTCAAGGGGCTGTATTTCGTGCTCATGGGCCATCTGTCGCCGCTCGACGGCGTGGGCCCGGGCGAGATTCATTTCGAGCAGTTGATCCGTCGCGCCACCGACGGCGTGGTCAAGGAAGTCGTGCTCGCCACCAATTTCACCAACGAAGGCGAAGCCACGGCCCACTACCTCGGGCAGATGCTCAAGGCACGCGGATTGCGCGTGAGCCGGCTCGCCCGCGGCGTGCCCGTGGGCGGCGAACTCGAGTACGTGGATGCCGGCACGATCGCCCGTGCCGTGCTCGACAGGCATACGCTCTGAGCATGACGTGCGCGTGACTGCCGGCGTGCTTGCGCGTAGGTACTGCTCCTCTCATCCAATCGGATTAGCTGTTATTCGCTATTTCTGCCCCCAACCCGGTCTTCTAGACTGAACCTGCCGACTCGGGGGACCCAACGACACGGGGAACAAAAGAAAACTCCCAAGCGGCGTGGGGCCGTATTCCTGTCGCGCCGATCCGGTCTGAGACCCGACAAATGCGCGCAGGCACTGCTTAGGCAGGGAGTTAAGGTATGGCTAACGATACCGGGCGCACCCTGATTTACGCTTCCCGAAAGCACAACGATGGCCTGCTGTCGTTCCTTGGGGAGCAGGGCTGGCAGGTGATGCCGGCCAAAAGCGCCAGCGACGTGAGTCGCATTCTCAACCCGGGGGTCACCAGCGCAGCACTCATCGACCTGGCGAGCGGTTACAGCGACCGCGAGATGGGGGCGTTCGAGTCCTGCATGCAACCCGCCACGGTCGGCTGGGTGGCCGCGACGAATCCGGAGCAGCTCACGACCACGGCCATTCGCCGTCTGATTCGCGACTATTGCTTCGACTACATCAACGTGCCCTGCACGAACGATCAGATCGCTCATTCGATCGGTCACGCGTGGGGCATGGCATCGCTCTCCGATGTACCGATCATCACGCCGCAAGTTGGCGGCGATCAGGAAATGGTCGGCACGTGCGAGGCGATGCAGCAGCTCTTTCGCACCATCCGCAAAGTCGCCAATACCGACGCCCCCGTGTTCATCTCGGGCGAGTCCGGCACGGGCAAGGAACTGACGGCCGTGGCGATTCACGAGCGCTCCTTGCGCGCCAAGGGACCGTTCGTGGCGATCAATTGCGGCGCGATTCCGCCGCACCTGATGCAGTCCGAACTGTTCGGCTACGAGCGCGGCGCCTTTACCGGCGCGAACGCGCGCAAGATCGGCCGTGTGGAGTCGGCCAACGGCGGCACCCTGTTTCTCGACGAAATCGGCGACCTGCCCATCGAGAGCCAGGCCAGTCTGCTGCGCTTCTTGCAGCAGGGCGCCATCGAGCGGCTCGGCGGCCACGAGGTCATTCCGGTCAACGTGCGCATCATCTCGGCGACGCACGTCGATCTCGAAGCGGCCGTCAAGGAAGGGCGCTTTCGCATGGATCTGTACCATCGTCTGTGCGTGCTGCGCGTGGACGAGCCGCCGCTGCGCGCGCGCGGC
This sequence comes from Pandoraea nosoerga, assembly GCF_902459585.1. Lineage (GTDB taxonomy): Bacteria > Pseudomonadota > Gammaproteobacteria > Burkholderiales > Burkholderiaceae > Pandoraea > Pandoraea nosoerga. The sequence goes on along the minus strand of NZ_CABPSC010000016.1, from coordinate 114,371 downwards.
CAGGACATCGAGATCCTGGCCCATCACGTGCTGCAGCGGTTCAAGGGCGACAACCATCGCAAGATCCGCGGCTTCACGCAGTGCGCCGTGCAGGCCATGTACGAATACCACTGGCCGGGCAATGTGCGCGAGCTGATCAATCGCGTGCGCCGCGCCATCGTCATGGCCGACAGCCGCATGATCTCGGCCAAGGATCTCGACCTGCTGCCGTGGGTTCCGACGATGGTGCGCACGCTCGAAGAGATTCGCGCGGAGGCCGAACGAACGGCCATCGAGCAGGCTTTGCTGCGCCACTGCCACCGCCTCACGGACGTGGCTGCGGAGTTGGGTATTTCACGCATTACCCTGTATCGGCTCATGTGCCGGTATGGATTGCGGGGTGACGAATCGGGCGTGCCGGCCTGATGTCTTCTGGCGAAGAGAGGGCGGCCGTCCTGTGATGAACAGGGCGGTCGTTTCTTTTTGGGCTCCTGACGATCGCGCTCCTGCTTCCTGGCTCCTCGCTCCTTCGCGCGCAATCCCTCGAATTTCTAGCGATTTCTTCCCCTGGCTCGCGTTTCGCGAATCCTGCCATCGTCAATAACGACGGGCAATGGCGACGCGCGCGCACGTTCGATTTTTTTCGCTTCTCCATACGCATTGCGCAGTGGTGTCCGACGAGCACGCGTCGATGGCGACGTCACGCGTGATCGACGGCGATGCTTCGCCGCGCGCGTGTGTCACGACGCGATGTATTTCGCGAATCGCGTAACGCGCAGTGTCGCGCGGGCACATCAAAGATGAAACATCCGCGCGCAAAGCGCGGGCGCGGCGTTGCGCCCGAGTTCATGACGCTGGCGTGTCGCCAGGCGGGGGGTGTTCGAATTTGCCGCGAAACCGACACACGAGACCATTGCGCGACGGGCGTCGGCGCGACGCATCGCTGAACGCGCCGACATCATTCGTCGTTCGGAATGCTTGGGAATGGCGCCGATGACATGGCATCTGCGGCTCGCCGGGGCCGACGTATCAATGCTGAAACGTTTTCGCGCACATGGATGCAACGACGGCACGAGCAAAAAATTTTCCATCAATGATTTCAGTCACTTAGCTCGCGTGGCACGGAAGTCGCTTTATTGAGCCCGGCAAGGAGGGCACGACGATGCGAATTCTCACTACCGACCTGCAGTACCGAGTACGACAAGGCGCTGGCGCGCTTGCCGCTGCCGTCGCTGTGACCTTCGGTCTGTGCGCAGCCCCTGCACAAGCCCAGGAAGTCGTGCCCGCCGTGCGCGCGCCGTTCATGCAGTTGGCGATGCTCACGGGCTCGGCAATGCCCGGCGCACCGATGGGCGCAACATCGTCCATGTTGCCCACGTCGTCCATGTCGTCCACGTCGTCCATGTCGTCCGCATCCATGTCGGATGCGCAAGCCGCCCTCGTCATCGTCGACGCGCCGGTTGCGCTGCAGGTTACGCCAGACGACGTTTCGGCCGCGGCCAATATCGCAAGCCCCGCCGGCGTCGACGACAAGGAACCTCTCGCCGCCGGCGGCGTCGCCGGCGTTCCCTTCGCGGCTGCCCGTATCGACGACGAACAACTGCGCAGCCAGCGCGGGCGCAATCTGCAGGGCGGCATGATGCTCAAGTCGCCGGGCATGTCGCTCGCCAACGGCGTGACGCTGTGGGACGAACTGCCCGGCGCCGTGACCCCGACGCCGCGTCCGCAGCAGTTGTCGAACGGCGTGAACAATGTCCAGGTCACGCGTGTGACCTACACCACGCGGTGAACGACATGACCCAATTCTCAGCCGCGCATGCCGGCAGCCTTTTCGCCACGATGCTCGTGGCCGTGGCGCCGGCGATGCTCCCGGGCAGCGTGCGGGCCGAGCCGGCCACGCCGGGCGATCTCGTGATCGAGCGCAATATCGGCCCGCGAATCGCGTATCGCGGCCTGCCGCGCGAGCAGAACCCGATCGGCATTGCCGTCCCGGCCTTCCCGACCGGCCCGTTCAATACCGCGATGGGCGCCGTCAAACAGGTCACCGACAACGAACTCACCGGTCACGGCTCGGCCGGGCTCATCACGAGCACCGTGCAGTCCGGCATCAGCCCGGTGATGGGCGTGCTCGTCGGCAACGCGCGCGGCGGCAACGCCCTGAATACGTCGAACGGCGTGGGCGGTGGGTTCGCCGGCGCCATGGGCGGCTCGGGCGGCGTCGGCAGCATCGGCACGCTGGTGCCGTCGGTGATCAGCTCCGCGCTCGCGCCGCTCACGAGCATCGGTGCTGCCGGAGCGGCCAAATGAGCCCCGTTCAGACGAGCGCGCTTCGCGCCGCCGCCGCGGCCATGGTGGCGGTCTTCGCCGCCGCGGCCTTCGCCGATGACGTGTGGATCGTGAACGGCGAGCTCGCCGGCACGCACGCCACCGTCGAGAACGGCGTCGCCGTGGGCGTTTCCGGCGCCCTGGGCGTGAACCAGGCGGCCGGCGTGAACAACGTGCAGGCGAACAGCGCAGTGCTTGCGACCGGCGGCGCGGTAACGGCCGGCGCGAGCAGCACCCAGCAGCAGGCGCTCGTCACGACCACGACCGGCGCGGCCAGCGCCGCGATTCAGGGCAACGCATTTTCAGGCACCTCGGGGCTGATGCAGATCAACCAGGCGAGCGGTGCCGGCAATCTTCAACGCAACGCGACCGTGATTGTGGTCGGCGATGCGTCTGGAGTGGCGAGCGTATCGGATACGGCACTATCCGCTGCGATCTCCAAGGGTGGCCCGGCTGGGCACAACAACCTCAACGATCAGTTCCGCACGGCATCGATTTCCGGTGACGCGTTTCGCGGGGTGAGCGGGGTGTTGCAGGTGAACCAGTCGGCTGGGATAGGCAATGTAACCGCAAATGTTTTTGTGCTCCGTCCCCCGGCGGGCACATCTTTTTAACTGGGTAACTCTCTCGTCAAGGAGATGGTCATGAAAACGAAAGCAATTGCAGCGGCTGCACTGCTGGTAGCAACGGGTTCCGCCATGGCGTCGCCCAATCACCAGCAATACAGCTTCTCGTTCATCGGCAACGAAACCAACGTCCTGAACCTGGTCGGCATCTTCGGTCTGATCGGCATTCGTGGCTGCGTGACGGTGGACAACACCGGCAACGCCGTCGTGCAGAGCAATCAGGTCGCCGACGTTCACAACGTCAACCTCAAGGGCCCGCTGCTCGGCAGCTATGTGACGGGCAAGGTGACGTATGGCGTGGACTCGAAGACCACGACGGTGTCGAACCAGGGCAGCGCCTACTTCCTCGCCAGCAAGACCACCAAGCACTTCGACGACTCCACGTCGTGGGTGAACGCGAGCGCCAACGGCCACCTGAACACGAGCCAGGCCTTCCAGGCCGGCGCGGCCTATGTGGCTGGGCAGTCGAGCTCCGGTTCGGGCGGATTCGTCGCGGGCGGCGGGTATCAGTATTCGAACATCGCCGGCGGCGGCTTCATCCTGGGCGGCGGCGTTCTTCCGCTGCCGGGCGGGGCGGCCCTGTACGGCGGCTATCTCGCCGGCAACTTCGGCGCGGGCCAGGCGTCCGCCTGGGGTGGCTATGCCTATGCTCAGCAGTCGCAGCAGGCAGCCGGCTTCCTCGCGGCAGGCTTCCTGAACACGCAGAAGAGCTTCGATGCGGCCTTCCACGCCACGCTCAACCATGGCAACTACTCCGTATCGGCCGACTCGATCGCGGCGGCGGCGCTGTGGGGCTTCACCGACACGTACACGAAGTCGACCGCCTGGACCAAGGGCGCGCTCACCTACCACGTCAACACGGCGCAATACCAGACCATGGGGGCGTCGGTGGGCAACGGTGCATTGGCTAACGCCAACGGCAACATCGGCGTGAACGTGGCGGCGGGCGCGGACAACGTGCAGGCCAACAACGTGGCGATCGCCTCGCTCAACGCCCAGCCGGTGTATGCCTCGGCACAGGTGTTCGCGAACCAGGCGTCGAAGGGCTCGGCGAGCATCTCGCAGTTCTATGTCAAGGCGAGCGTGGGGGATGGCGCGCTGGCCGGCGCGACCGGCAACGTGGGTGTGAACGTGGCCTCGGGTATCGGCAACGTGCAGTCGAACAACCTGGCCGCGGCAGTCTCGCAAGGCGGAAGCGGCTGGCATAAGGGTGGCGCCGCCAATGCCACGGCGCAAAGCGACCAGTCGGCCAGCATGAAGGCCTCGGGCGACTTCATCGCCAATGCGACGGTCGGCAATGGTGCGCTCACCTGGGCGAGCGGCAACGTGGGCGTGAACGTGGCCTCGGGTATCGGCAACGTTCAGACCAACAGCCTCTCGATCTCGGCAATCAAGTGAGGTACGCGACCGGTCCGGGGAAGTCTCCCGGACCGGTTTTTTCATGAGGTCAGTCATGAATGATGCGCGTCGTGCCGTGGTAAGGATCGCTACGGTTTGCGCTCTGGCGTGCGCAAGCGTGGCCGGGCACGCGCAGTATGCATCGGTGAGCCTGGAGTCTTCTACCGGAGTACCGGCGGTCAAGAAGATGCGCTCGTTCAAGTCGATGCACTACGTGAATCTGGTCCAGCAGGAATACGACTTCAGTTGCGGATCCGCGGCGCTTGCGACGCTGCTGCGCTATGGCTACGGGATCGACATTCCCGAGACCGAAATGATCCAGCGAATGATGGTGTTCTCCAATCCGGAAACCGTCATCAAGAATGGCTTCTCGATGCTCGACATGAAGAAGTTCGTCGAGACGCTCGGGCTCGAGGGGCGAGGTTTCAAAGTCGACGTCAGTGCGCTCTACGACCTGAAGATTCCGGTCATCGCGCTCATCGACGTCAACGGCTATCAACACTTTGTGGTCATCAGGGCGGCGAAGGAAGGACGCGTGTTCGTCTCCGATCCGGCGCTGGGCAATCGCATCATCGAGCAGGCCGATTTCGCCAAGCAATGGAACGGCTTGGTACTGGCGGTCATCGGCAAGCCGTTTCTGGAGGATTCACCGCTGCTCAAAGGAAACGAATCCCTGGCAACCAAGCTGCGCGACAGCGCGCTGGCGACCGGGACGTCACCGACCCCGATGGTGGACTTCGGCATCATCCGGGCGGACCTGTTTTGAGATCAGAACATCATGAACCGATATGTCCCGATGCTGGCCATTCCGCTGCTGGCAAGCGCCGTGCCGGCGTTTGCCGCGAGCGTGGTGCCCGAGAGCTGGACGCCCGTGAGCGATGAGGTGCTCTCGCACGCGACCGGTAAGTACGCGCAACAGAACATGATCACGGGCTTTCAGCTCGTCATGCAGTCCCAATGGCAGATGCCGACCGGCGCGAGCCTGATGGCCACCGGCGTGCTCGACGTCAGCCAGAACGGTTCCGGCTATCAAGTGCGCACGGGCGCCTCGACCGGCATCATTCCCGGCCTCGCGAACGCCGCGCGGCCGCTCACGCAGACCGTTGCGGGCCCGACGAGCGTGCTCGTGAACGGTGTCGCACAGATCACGCAGGTCGCAGGCGACGCGAACAACGCATTGAACAAGGCCGTCATCCAGTTCGCGCCCGGCATCTCGATCACCGCGCTTGTACCGGCAAGCGGGCAGGGGACGAACAGCTCGCAGACCACGCTCGGCAATCTCAACGCAAGCGTGGCGATCTCCTCGGCCGGCATGCAGATTTCGCTCAACACGCCGAACGGCAATCTCGGCCAGAGCGTGGCGGGCGGCGCCGGCGCGGCCATGAACCAGATCATGCAGGTCGTGCAGGTCGCGGGCAACGCGCAGCAGGTCATGAACACGATGCAGCTCAATCTGCAGACCGGTCCGCTCACGTCCGCCGGATTGCGGCAGGCCGGCGTGCAAAGCGCGCTGGCCAACGTGATCGGCATCCGCCGGTGAGGTGCCGGCGCCGATTCGAACGACAACGATAAGTGGGGCATCGCCGCAGCGTACCGGCGGCGAACAAAGAAGGTGATGTCGGCGAGCCGGGGGTTCGCCCCGAACGTGTCATCCCGGGTCTCGCACGCATCACTCCGCAGTCGGGCAGCAAGGTCAACCGTAGTCGGAAACACGTGTTTGTTGGATTGCGCGCGGATGCCCGTGTGCACCTTTACCCGGGGGGGATCATGAACACTCACCGTTTTTTTCCCGTTGCCGCTATTCCGTTGGGGGTACTGCTTTTCACGCTATCGGCCCAGGCTCAGGAGCATACGAACCCATCGCCGGACGACCGTCTCCAGATGTTGATGGACATGGTCGACCGGCAGCAGCGGGAAATTTCTTCTCTCAAGCAGCGCCTCACGGATATCGAGATGGCGCAGCGCGGGCGCGGCCTGACCGCGTGGGACACGGCGCAGATCGCGCAGGTCTCGCCCGGTGACGGCTCGGCCGCCGGCTCCGCCGGCACGCCCGGCGGCGGCGCGGCTGGCGCGGCCGGCCCCGTCACCGCCACGCCGATCGGCGCCACGCAGCAAATGCAAAAGAGCGAGACCGAGGCGCAACGCACGCCCGCCGAAGAGGCCGTGGTGCAGGCGCAGCATGCACCGTTGTTCGACCGCAAGCTCACCATCGATGCGGGCATCAGCTACAGCTACTACGATCGCCGCCAACTCGTGCTGAGCGGCTTTCTCGCGCTCGACGCCATCTTCCTCGGCCAGCTGAACCTCGGCCAGACGAAGGCCAACGTGTGGACCTTCGACGTCAACACGCGCTACGGGATCAACGACCGTCTGAGTGTGGCGTTCGACGTGCCGTATCTGTACCGCAACTCGGACTTCATCTCCGGTGGCGCGGGCGGGGCAGCCTCGTCGATCAGCGACATCAGCAAGAACTCGGCGAATATCGGCGACGTCAATGCGTCCCTGTACTACCAACTGGTCAAGGAAAATGCGAACTGGCCGGACGTCGTGGCGTCATTGCGCGTGACCGCGCCGACCGGCACCTCGCCGTTCGGCATCAAGCTCGGCACGCCCGATCCGAGCAACAACAACCTCACGACCCCGTCGCGTCTGCCGACCGGTAACGGAATCTGGGCCGTGACGGCCGGCTTGTCGTTCCTGCGCACCTACGATCCGATCGTGCTGTTCGCCAACGTGGCGTACACGTACAACTTCGCGCGCACCTTCGACGATATCTCGACCATCGAGGGAACGACGCAGCCCGCCAAGGTCAAGCTCGGCGACATCGTTCAGGTGGGCGCCGGCATGGCGCTGGCGCTCAACGACAAGACGGCGCTGTCGATCTCCTATTCGACGGCGATTTCGCGCGCGACGAAGACGGCAACGTCGGGCAGCGGCTACACCACGGTGGCGGGCAGCGCGACCAACGCGGCGTCGCTGAACTTCGGCATCAACTACGCCATCAACAGGCACTGGACGGTGAATGGCTACGTGAACGCCGGCATGTCGCCGGACGCGCCGAACTATGTGATCGGCGTGCGTTTCCCGTACACGTTCTGATAACGGGCGCTCGGCGCCGCGGCTCAGCGCGGGAAGCCGGGCGGCATGCGGCCCGAGTTGGTGTTGACCCGCAGGCTCGTCGACTGCATGCCGGCAGCCGCGCCGACCTGCGCCGACAGCGCGCTGACGGCAAGCGTGCGCGGCTGACCCGGCACGGTAAGCGACGCCTGAGTGGGCTTTGGAGAGGGAGCGGGCGGGATCACTTCGTCCCACAGACGCACGTTGTTTGCGCTCGTAGGTGTGGCGTTGACCGGCGCGATGCCGACCGATGGTGCGCCGCCGACATTGCCGACGAGGCCGCCGTGGAGGTTGGCCGCGCGAGTGGTGGCGAGCAACGCGTCGCTCACGGCGACCGGCATGCCGCCGGCGCCCGTCAGTTCGGCATGGGCCGGACTCGCAAAGCAGGCGCCCGCCAGGCAGGCGATGGCGGTGCGCGACGCATTGATGGTGATCTTGAACATGGCGTGCCCCCCGGCTCCATCCTCCCAGCACTGCTTGTATTCTATTGCGCGATTCGAGAAAGGAAAGAGGAAAAAGTAATAGCGGAATCCGGAGAATTCAGTAATCGATTTACGCAAATCGCGGTTTGTCGCGCAGAGGCAACAACGGTCGGAATCCGGCGATCCGGGACTCGCCGCCATGCGGGCTTCGCGCATAAACTGCGCTCAAAGCGAGACGGCGCCTGACGCGTCGACCCCGTGGCGAACGCTCGAAGCATGCTTCGGTTTTTGCCTCGGCCCGCCCACACGACAACATCCTGGCGGGCCGCGAAGAAGCGATGCGGCGGGCGTACAAGAAGCGGGGCGGCGGCGCGGGGCCGACCGTAATGACAGGGGAAACCATGCGTGTGCTGGTCGTGGGTGAGGCTGCCGGCTGGATGGGTGGCCTGCAGGTCGCGTTGCATACCGAAGCGAGCGCGACGTCGCCGGTCCTGCGTCAGGTCGATGAGGTCACGACGCAGGATTGGGTTTGGCTGCGCGAGTTGCCGTCGCGCCGCGCGCTCGTGCTCGACGAGGCGGTGGCGCGCACCCCCGCGCTCGACGCGTTGTGTGCGGCAGCGGCCGAATGTGCGCCGCCCGTGCCGGTCATCGTCATCGGCGATGCGGGTTTTCCCGATGAGATCATCCGCTGGTTCCAGGCGGGCGTGGCCGCCTGCCTGCCGTGGCCGAGTTCCGTCGCGCGGGTTCGTTCGGTTTTCGATCTGGCGTTCTCGGGCGGACGCTTCGTGCCGGACGAGGCGCTCTCGGCGCTGCTGGTGCTGTGGCGGCAGGAGGCGCTCGGCGAAGCCTTGCCCCTCTCTCGTCTGCCGGTGTTTCCGCTGGGTGGCGACAAGGCGACGCAACTGGCCGAATCCGCGTTGCTCGGCATCTCCCAGCGGCAATACGAAATTCTGGCGCTGCTCTCACGCGGCTTGTCCATCAAGACGATCTGTCAGCAACTGGTGATCTCCGAAGGCACCGCGAAGACGCACGTGTCGGCGCTGTACCGGCGGCTCGGCGCTCGCAATCGCGGCGAGGCCATCTATATCGCGGCGCAGCGCGGCGCGCGACATCTGTTCGAGACGTGAATCGACCGACGCGGCGGGCGGCGCTCGCCCCGCGATCGGAATTTTCGCCGGATCGTCTCGGCGCTTTCCCCGATCTGTTGCCATGCAGTTGGCCGAAGGCGGGCCGGCGCGTTACGATACGACCTTCGTTTGCCACCCATTTTTTACGTCGCAGCCCGCTCGGGCCGTGATTGGAAGTCGATGGCCATCGCTGTCGACGCGGCACAGGAGCCTACGCGTTGTCCAAGTCGTCCAAGTCGTCCGAATCGTCCAAGCCGTCCGGGCCGTCCATGCCGCTCGAATCTGCCTTGCCGCATCGCGGTGAATCCGCCGCCGGCACCGCTTCCGAAAACGCCAGCCAAGCCGCCGCGGGCGCGCCTCCCGCGCGCGGCGCGCTGGCCGGCGTGAAGGTGCTCGAGCTGGGCACGCTCATCGCCGGGCCGTTCGCCGCCCGCATGCTCGGCGAGTTCGGCGCGCAGGTCATCAAGATCGAGGATCCGCAGCATGGCGATCCGCTGCGCAAGTGGCGCAAGCTGCATCCGGACGCGGCAGGCACGTCGCTCTGGTGGGCTGTCCAGGCGCGCAACAAGAAGTCCGTCACGATCAATCTGAAGGCGCCCGAAGGCCAGGCGATCGTGCGCAAGCTCGCGGCGCAGGCCGACATCGTAGTGGAGAATTTCCGGCCCGGTTTGCTCGAACGTTTCGGGCTGGGCTACGAAGCGCTGTCGGCCGAGAATCCCGGGCTCGTGATGGTGCGGCTCTCGGGCTATGGGCAGACCGGTCCGTATCGCGATCGTCCCGGGTTCGGGGCGATTGCCGAGTCGATGGGCGGGCTGCGTCACATCACGGGCTATCCCGACTTGCCGCCGCCGCGCATCGGCATCTCGATCGGCGACTCCATTGCAGCGCTGCACGGCGTCATCGGCGCGATGATGGCGCTGCATCATCGCAACGTGAACGGCGGGCGCGGGCAGGTGGTCGACGTCGCGCTCTACGAAGCGGTCTTCAACCTGATGGAGAGCGTGGTGCCGGAGTACAGCGTGGCCGGAATGGTGCGCGAGCGCACCGGCGCGTCGCTGCCAGGCATCGTGCCATCGAACACGTATGCTTGCGCCGACGGCATGATCGTCGTGGGCGGCAACAGCGATCCGATCTTCCGGCGGCTCATGTATGCGATCGGCCGCGCCGACCTGGCCGAAGATCCTGCGCTCGCGCATAACGACGGACGGGTGCCGCGCACGCAGGAAATCGACGAGGCGATCGGTGCCTGGACGCGCGAGCGCCGGATCGACGAGGCGCTTGCCGTCTTGCAGGGCGCCGACGTGCCGGCCAGTCGCATCTATACGGTGGCCGACATGTTCGCGGATCCGCAATTCATTGCACGCCAGATGATTCAGCGCCATACGTTGCCGGACGGCACGCCCATCGATCTGCCGAACATCACGCCGAAGCTCTCGGACACGCCCGGCGAGACCCAATGGCTTGGCCCGGCGCTTGGCGCGCACACCGACGAGGTGCTCGCGCAACTGGGTTATGATGCCGGGCAAATCAAGACACTGCGCGAGAACGGCGTGATCTGAGCCGTTCGCAATGCGCGGGACCACGGGATGCAACGCCGTTCGCATTCCGTGAATAAAGCACGTCACACAAAGAAAGCACGCTGCAACCACGGAGACAATCACCATGCAAAGACGTCAGTTCGTCACGGCACTGGCTGCCACCGGCCTCATCGGAGCGGGCATTCGCCCTGGCTTCGCGCAGGGCAAGCCCGAGAAGACCAAGGTCGCCATCGCCGTCGGCGGCAAGAATCTCTTCTACTACCTGCCGCTTACCATCGCCGAACGACTGAACTACTTCAAGGACGAAGGGCTCGACGTCGAGATCTCGGACTTCGCCGGCGGCTCGAAGGCGCTGCAGGCGCTCGTCGGCGGCAGCGCGGACGTGGTCTCGGGCGCTTACGAACACACGATCCTGCTGCAGGCCAAGAACCAGTACATCCGTGCGTTCGTGCTGCAGGGCCGTGCGCCGCAGATCGTCTTCGGCGTGTCGAACAAGACAATGCCGAACTACAAGTCGGTGGCCGACTTGCGCGGCAAGAAGATCGGCGTCACGGCGCCGGGTTCGTCGACGAACATCATGGCCAACTTCGTGCTCGCCAAGGGCGGCGTGAAACCGAACGAAGTCGCCTTCGTCGGGGTGGGCGCCTCGTCCGGCGCACTCGCCGCAATCCGCTCGGGCAACGTCGACGCGATCGTCAACCTCGATCCGGTCATCACCATGCTCGAGCGCGACAAGGAAATCCGCGTGATTTCGGACACGCGCACGCTCAAGGAAACGGTGTCGGTGTTCGGCGGCAACATGCCGGCCGGCTGCCTCTACACGAACGAGTCGTTCATTCAGAAGCATCCGAACACCACGCAGGCGCTGACCAATGCGATGGTGCGTGCGTTGCGCTGGCTGCAGACGGCCGGGCCTTCGGACCTGATCAAGACGGTGCCCGACGCTTACCTGCTCGGCGACCGCGCGCTGTATCTCGATGCGTGGGGCCGCGTGAAAGAAGCCATTTCACCGGACGGGCTGATTCCCGCCGACGGTCCGGCCACGGCGCTGCGCACGCTGCAGGCGTTCGACGAGACGGTCAAGGGCAAGTCGATCGATCTGTCGAAGACGTTTACGAACGAATTCACCAGGAAGGCCGACGCCAAGTACAAATGATGACTGCGCCGGCTCTCAGTTTCGACAGCATTACATGCACCTTCGTCGCACGCGACGATCGGGCAAAGCGCTACACGGCCGTGGCCGACACGTCGCTCGACATTGCGCCGGGCGAGTTCGTGTCGGTCGTGGGCCCGACCGGCTGTGGCAAGTCGACGTTGCTCAACGTCGCCGCGGGGCTGCTCGCGCCGTCCTCGGGCACGGTGAAGGTCTTCGGCGAACCGCTCAAGGGCATCAACGCGCGCGCCGGCTACATGTTTCAGGCCGAAGCGCTGATGCCGTGGCGCAACGCGATCGACAACGTCACGGCCGGCCTCGAATTTCGCGGCGTGCCGCCTGACGAAGCGGCGGCGCGCGGGCAGGAGTGGCTCAAGCGCGTGGGGCTGGGCGGCTTTGGCGATCGCTATCCGCATCAGCTCTCGGGCGGGATGCGAAAGCGCGTCGCAATGGCCCAGACGCTGATCCTGGATCCGGACATCATTCTGATGGACGAACCGTTTTCGGCGCTCGATATCCAGACGCGCCAGCTCATGGAGAACGAACTGCTGGAGCTGTGGGCGGCCAAGCGTCGCGCGGTCCTGTTCATCACGCACGATCTGGACGAGGCGATTGCGCTGTCCGATCGCGTCGTGGTGCTGGCCGCGGGGCCGGGCACGCACCCGATCGGCGAGTTCCGGATCGATCTGCCGCGTCCGCGCGACGTGGCGGAAATCCGCAACCACCCGCGCTTTACCGAACTGCACGCCCAGATCTGGGACGTGCTGCGCGAAGAAGTGCTCAAGGGCTACGCCCAGCAATTGAAGGCGGTCTGAGACATGATATGGCATGCCATGTGGCAAATCACCGGCTTCCTGATGAGCGCATGCGGCTGGCTGCGCTGGCTCGACTGGGTGGACTGGTTCGATCTGCCGGATGGCTTCGGCCTGTTCGACTGGCTCGTGCGAGGGCCGCTCGGATCGCTCGTCTGATATTTCCGGAATTCGTTCGTCATGCGTAATCGTTCGATCATGCGGCACTTGCGCCTGTGGCAATGGCTGCTGCTCGTGGTGGCTTTCCTCGTGTGGTACGTGCTCACGAGCCCCACGCTGCTGCCGGCGTTCTACTTCGACAGCCCTGACAAGGCAGCCTTCTTCTTCGGCGAGCCCCAGAAGGTGCTGCTCCAGATCTGGCAGTGGTTCGCGAGCGGGGAAATCTATCTGCATCTGGGTGTGACCTTGCTCGAGACGGTGCTCGCGTTTGCCATCGGCACGGTAGCGGGGTTGGCCGTCGGCTTGTGGCTCGCGCTCTCGCCGGGCGCCGGCGCATTGCTCGATCCGTACATCAAGGCGGCCAACTCGATGCCGCGCGTGATTCTCGCGCCGATCTTCGGCGTGTGGTTCGGCCTGGGCATCTGGTCGAAGGTCGCGCTCGGTGTGACGCTGGTGTTCTTCATCGTCTTCTTCAACGTCTACCAGGGCGTGAAAGAGGTGAGCCCGGTCGTGCTCGCCAACGCGCGCATGCTCGGCGCCAATCAGCGCCAGCTACTGCGTCGCGTGTATTTGCCGAGCGCCACGAGCTGGGTGTTCTCGAGCCTGCACAACTCGGTGGGCCTGGCGTTCGTCGGGGCGGTCGTCGGCGAGTATCTGGGCTCGGCGCGCGGCGTGGGCTACCTGATCCTGCAGGCGGAGGGCACGTTCGACATCAATGCGGTCATCGCCGGGGTGCTGATCCTCACGGCGTTCGCGCTCGTGCTCGACGGGCTGGTCGGCGTGGTGGAGCGGCGTCTGCTCGTCTGGCAGCCGCAGGCCGGAGAAACCGAGAAGATGTGAAGTATCTGGGCGGGGCGCGGCCGCGGCGGGCGATGCCGCGCACGCCCGACCGGCAGGGGCGGTGGGCCGGCAGATGCCGCGAAGGCGTCATATCGGCGCACCTTTCCTCGGTTACAATTGCCGCATGCGAATCCTGCTCAGCAACGACGATGGGTATCAGGCGCCGGGCCTGGCCGCGCTCTACGAAGCGCTGGCGCCGCTTGGCGACATTACCGTGGTGGCGCCCGAACAGAACTGCAGCGGTGCGTCCAATTCTCTGACCCTGCAACGACCGCTTTCGGTGTTCAAGGCGGGCAATGGCTTTTCGTTCATCAACGGCACGCCGACCGACTGCGTGCACGTGGCGCTGACCGGCCTGCTCGATGAGCGTCCCGACATCGTCGTCTCGGGAATCAACAACGGGCAGAACATGGGGGAGGATACGTTGTACTCCGGTACCGTGGCCGCAGCCACCGAGGGATTCCTCTTCGGCATCCCGTCGTTCGCCTTCTCGCAAGTCAACAAGGGCTGGGATCACCTCGAGAGCGCCGCGCGCGTGGCCCGCGAAGTGATCGAGCGGTACATGGAGCGACCGCTCGGTGCGCCGTTCCTGCTCAACGTCAACGTTCCGAACATACCGTATGACCGGCTCAAGGGCGCGCTCGCGACGCGTCTGGGCAAACGTCACCAATCGCAGCCGGTCATCCGCCAGGAGAATCCGCGCGGCGAAACGATTTACTGGATCGGTCCGGCCGGCGATGCGCGCGACAGCAGCGAAGGCACCGATTTCCACGCCGTGGCGCACGATTACGTCTCGGTCACCCCCTTGCAACTGGATCTCACGCATACCGCACGGCTTGGCGTCGTGCACGATTGGCTGGCCAGCGCAGGGGTGGCCCAACGATGACGACACCGCCCAAGCGTTTTCCTCTTGCGCTGGCCGAAGTGATGGCCCGCCGGCAACGCAAGGCGCCGGCGCTCGACAAGGCGTCGCGGGCGAGTCCCGCCGGGGCGCCGCCTGCCGCGATGACGCGCACGGCGATGCCGACAAGTCAGGGAAGCGGCAAGGCGCCGGCGGCGGCATCCAACCATGCGGGGCACAACGGCCTGCGCCCCGCGGCCACGCCAATGGCCGGTGCGTCGGCGCGTCCTGGCGGTGCGCACGCGGCGCATGCGCTCACGCCCAAAGGGCTGTCGCGCCCGGCGTCGGCGCCCCATGTGCAGCCGGCACCCCATGGGACGAAGGCGCCGCCAAGGCCGGCGGCGGGCGGCGGATCGAAGGGCGGGGCGGTCGGTGCGGACGCTCGCGCTCGCGTCGCCGCGCCCAGGAAAACGGCCGCGGCCGCTACGGCTCGCGCGGGGACGACCCCGCCATCCAACTCGCCCGACGGCATCGGGCTCACGTCCGAGCGCGTGCGGGCGCGCATGGCGGAACGGGTTGCCGCATCGGGCGTCAAACACGCCGGCGTGCTCGCCGCACTGGCCACGGTGCCGCGCCATGGTTTCGTCGACGCCGCGCTCGCCAACCAGGCTTACGAGGACGCGGCGCTGCCCATCGGCCATGGCCAGACGATTTCGAAGCCCTCCGTGGTCGGGCGCATGATCGAATTGCTGCTGGCGGGGGGGCGCACGCTGGAGAAGGTGCTGGAAATCGGCACCGGTTGCGGCTACCAGGCGGCAGTGCTGTCTTGCGTGGCGCGCGAGGTGTATTCCATCGAGCGGGTTCGTCCGTTACATGAGCGGGCGAAAGCCAACCTGCGACCCCTGCGGGTGCCCAACATTCGCCTGCATTACGGCGACGGACGGCTGGGGCTGCCGGCCGTTGCGCCGTTTGACGGCATCGTGATCGCCGCGGCGGGTCTGGAGATTCCGGATGCGTTGCTCGATCAGCTCGCCGTTGGTGCGCGCCTGGTCGCGCCGGTGGGCGGCGAGCAACAGATTTTGACCCTGATCGAGCGCGTCGGGGCGCGCCAGTGGCGCGAGACGCAGCTTGATAGGGTGTTATTCGTCCCCTTAAAATCGGGCATCATCTAAGCCCGACGGGTCTATTCTGCGGAGGATTTGAGTGAATTTGCGAGCGGGTTTCCAACAACGCGTCGCCAGTGTCCTGTTGCTGAGCATGCTGGCAGCGTGCGCATCGCGACAAGTCGGGGCGCCGGTCGTCGACCGTACCGTAGGCGGTGTGGCGACCGATGGCAGTGCGGCTGCCGCCGCGCCTGTCATCGACAATACGCCGGTGCCGGCGGGTTATTACCGCGTCAAGCCGGGCGACCGCCTCTATCGCATCGCGCTGGAGAACGGCCAGAACTATCGCGACATTGCGCGCTGGAACAACATCCAGAACCCTGATCAGATCGAAGTCGGTCAGGTGTTGCGCGTGAAGCCGCCCGCCGGCGACACCGGCACGCCGCTGCCGCCCCCGGTGGCGAGCACGCCGGCGACGAGCAGCAGCCCGGCAGCAGTGCCGCCGGCCGCGGTGCCGCCCGCCAGTGCGGCCTCCGCCGCGCCGAGCGCGGTCTCGAGCGGCGAGCTGCAACTCTCGTGGCCGGCCAAGGGACCGGTGATCGGCCGTTTCGACGACTCGAAGAACAAGGGCCTGAACATCGGCGGCGAGGCGGGCAACCCCGTGTACGCCGCGGGCGCGGGCAAAGTGGTGTACTCGGGCGCCGGACTGCGCGGTTACGGCAACCTCGTCATCATCAAACACGACGCCACCTTCTTGACGGCGTATGCGCACAACCGCACACTGTTGGTCAAGGAAGGCGACTCCGTCACGCGGGGCCAGAAAATTGCCGAAATGGGCAACTCGGATGCAGAGCGCGTGATGCTGCACTTCGAGGTGCGCCGCGACGGCAAGCCTGTGGATCCGATGAAGTATTTGCCGCCTCAATAAACTAGGCAGGGTCGAATGCTCAAGAGAAAGCGTCGTACTTCGCAAGAGGAAGACCTCGCTGCCCCGGAGCCCGATCAGGACATCGACGATCGGCAATCCCGGCAGGACGAGGATGTGGACGACGCTTTCGACGAGCGCGAGGCGGAGGATGACGACATTTCGTCGTCCGACGCCGCGGACGTTGTCGGCGAAGGCGCCGCACGCAAGCGCAAGTCCGCCGACGCCGACGACTTCGGCACCGTCCTGCAGGCCGAGCTCACGGCCGACACCGTTCAGCACTATCTCAACCGCATCAGCGTCAAGCCGTTGCTCACCCCGGCCGAGGAGCTCGACTTCTCCACGCGGGCGCAGGCCGGGGAATTCGCCGCGCGTCAGGTAATGATCGAGCGCAATCTGCGCCTGGTCGTCAGCATCGCCAAGGGCTATCTCAATCGCGGCGTGCCGTTGCTCGATCTGATCGAGGAGGGCAACCTCGGCCTGATGCACGCCATCGAGAAGTTCGACCCGGGGCGCGGCTTTCGCTTCTCGACGTATGCCACGTGGTGGATTCGCCAGAGCATCGAGCGTGCCATCATGAATCAGGCGCGTACCGTGCGCTTGCCGGTACACGTGATTCGCGAACTCAATCAGGTGCTGCGCGCCAAGCGTCATCTGGAAAAGAGCGCGGCCTACATCGACGGCGGCGAGCAGCGCGAAGCGAGCATCGAGGACATTGCCGATCTGACCGGCAAGACGCCGGAAGAAATCACCGACATCCTGGCGCTCAACGAGCACGTCGCGTCGCTCGACGCGCCGCTCGAAATCGACCCGGGCAGCAGTCTGCTCGACCTGCTCTCAGACGATCACAGCGAAGCGCCGGAGCAGGAGGTGCAGCATCGCGAGCTGGAAGACCTCATGCGACTGTGGCTCTCGCGACTGTCGGCCAAGCATCGCTACGTGATCGAGCGTCGCTTCGGTCTCAATCGCGTCGAGCCCGCCACCCTCGAGGAATTGGCCGACGAGATGGGGCTCACGCGCGAGCGTGTACGCCAGATCCAGCAGGAGGCGCTCGTGAAGCTCAAGCGCTACTTCGCGTCGAACGGCGTGCGCAAGGACGCCGTGCTCTGAGCGTCGACGGCGATTGCCTCGGGCGTTTCCCGACTTCACCGTGCCACGCGCATCCCGGGCGGCGCACGGTTGACCTTTTCCCAGAGTTTTCACATGCCATCTCCCGTACTCGTCTTCGATATTGAAACGATTCCCGACGTCGACGGCTTGCGTCGCCTCGAGCCGGCCTACACCGGGCTGTCCGACGACGCCGTCGCCGAGGCGGCATTCGCCGCGCGTCGCGAAAAGGTGGGGCACGACTTCCTGCCGTTGCATCTGCAGCGCGTGGCGGCGATCTCGTGCGTCTTTCGCGATCGCGACGGCTTTCGCGTGAAGTCGCTCGGCTCGCTCGAGGACGGCGAGGCGGCGCTGGTCTCGGGCTTCTATCGGACGATCGAGAAGTACGCCCCGCAGCTCGTGTCGTGGAACGGCGGGGGCTTCGATCTGCCGGTGCTGCACTATCGCGCCATGATCCATGGCATTGCCGCGCCGCGTTATTGGGACATGGGCGAAGACGATCGCGAGTTCAAGTGGAACAATTACATCAGCCGCTACCATCAGCGCCATCTCGACCTGATGGACCTGCTGGCGATGTACCAGGCGCGCGCGAACGCACCGCTCGACGATCTGGCCAAACTCTGCGGTTTCCCGGGCAAGCTGGGCATGGACGGCAGCAAGGTGTGGGAGGCGTATCGCGCAGGCAAGCTCGACGAGATTCGCAATTACTGCGAGACGGACGTCGTGAACACCTATCTGGTGTACTGCCGCTACCAGTTGATGCGCGGCGGTTTGCGCCAGGCGGAGTACGAGCAGGAAATCGACTTCGTCAAACGATCGCTCGCCCAGGAATCCGCGCCGCACTGGAAGGAATATCTCGACGCCTGGGGCTGAAACCCGGCGCGCCGGCGGTGAATCTCGGGCAGCGGTGTACATGAGCGGCGTGCGAATCGATTAAAATGCCGGGTTTGCTGTCGCACATGAGAACGAATACGTGACCCGCTCCTCCCGAAACTCGCGCGGCCGGCCCGGTGCCGAGCCCGGCATCATCGATATCGAATCGCTCGACATGGAAGCGCGCGGCGTCGGCCGCACCGCGCCCGAGGGCGAGCCGGGCACGCCGGAGTACAAGCCCGGCAAAGTGATCTTCGTCGAAGGCGCGCTGCCGGGCGAACGCGTCACTTACCTGAGCTATCGCCGCAAGCCCAAGTTTGAACAGGCCGAAGCCATTGACGTGCTGCGCGCCAGCCCCATGCGCGCCAGGCCGCAATGCCCGCATTTCGGCAAATGCGGCGGCTGCTCGATGCAGCATCTGGAGCCGCGTGCGCAGATTGCCATCAAGCAGCGTGTGCTCGAGGACAACCTCGCCCGTCTGGGCAAGGTGAAGGCCGAAGCGATGCTGCGCCCGATCCAGGGTCCGGACTGGGGTTACCGTTTTCGCGCGCGTCTGACGGTGCGCTATGTGCCGAAGAAGGGAGGCGTGCTCATCGGTTTTCATGAGCGCAAGAGCAGCTACGTCGCGGACATGGACTCGTGCGAAGTGCTGCCACGCCATGTCTCGGACATGCTCGTGCCGCTGCGCCGGCTGGTCGAGTCGCTGTCGATCCGCGAGCGACTGCCGCAGATCGAGCTCGCAATCGGCGCGGATGTGACCGCGCTCGTGCTGCGCATTCTCGAGCCGCTCACGCCCGCGGACGAAGACATCCTGCGCGCGTTCGCGCACGCCCATCGCGTCCAGTTCTGGCTGCAGCCGAAGGGCCCGGACACGGCCGTTCCGTTCTACCCCCTCGAGCCCGAGTTGCACTACACGCTGCCGGAATATCAGATCCGGATGCCGTTCAAGCCGACGGACTTCACGCAGGTCAACCACCAGATCAATCGCGTGCTCGTGCATCGGGCGCTACGGCTGCTCGAACCGAAGTCGAACGAGCGCGTGCTCGATCTGTTCTGCGGTCTGGGTAACTTCACGTTGCCGCTCGCCCGTCGTGCGGGCACGGTCATGGGCATCGAAGGCAGCACGGCGCTAACCGAGCGGGCGCTGGCCAACGCACAGCGCAACGGCGTGGCCGATCGCACCGAGTTCGCCTGCCGCAACCTGTTCGATATCACCCCGGACGATATCCGCGCGCTCGGCGCCTTCGACCGTTACCTGATCGACCCGCCGCGAGAGGGGGCGCTGGCCGTCTCCAAGGCGTTGGCGGTGCTCGCGCAGCAGGGCTACGAAGGATTGCCCAAGCGCATCGTGTATGTGTCCTGCAGTCCGGCAACGCTTGCGCGCGACGCGGGTCTGCTCGTACATGAAGCCGGCTACCGTCTGACGCTCGCGGGCGTTGTCAACATGTTCCCGCACACGTCGCACGTGGAATCGATGGCCGTGTTCGAGCACGAGAGTATTGGCAAGCCATGGGTGCCGCGCATGCGCGTGTCGGCAGCCGACGATTCGACGGGCGCTGTGACGGGCGAAGCGGCCACTCCGGATGAGGGCGTCGAGGCGATTGGCGGCGCGGCAGGCGGTGCTGGCGTGATTCACGAGCACGACGAGGACGAGGGCGGAATGAGGGCGGAATGAGCGCGGAATGAGGGCGGAATGAGGGCGGAATGAGGGCGCGCTGGGGGCGCGCCGGCGCGAGCGTGAGCGACCGCCCAACAAAAAAGCCAGTCCCTCGGGACTGGCTTTCTCGTCTCGGCACCGGTGCGGGGCATGCCCGCGCCGGCCGCCAAAGATGTTAATTGAAGATGTTAATTGCGGTTGCCGCCCAGCACGCCGAGGATGGCAAGCAGGTTGGTGAAGATGTTGTACAGGTCGAGGTAGATTGCCAGCGTGGCCGTGACATAGTTCGTCTCGCCGCCGTTTACCACGCGCTGCACGTCGAACAGGATGTAGGCCGAGAAGATGGCGATGGCCAGGACCGACACGGTGAGCATGAGCGCCGGCAACTGCAGCCAGATGTTGGCGATCGAGGCGAGCAGGATGACGAGCACGCCCATGAACAGCCACTTGCCCAGGCCGCTGAAGTCGCGCTTGCTGAGCGTGGCAACCGACGCCATCACGCCGAAGATCACCGCTGTGCCGCCGAAGGCGAGCATGATGAGCGACGCGCCGTTCGAGAAGCCGAGCACGAAGCTCAGCAAGCGCGTGAGCATCAGGCCCATGAAGAACGTGAAGCCGAGCAATAGCGCCACGCCGACGCCGCTGTTCTTGAAGCGCTCGATGGCAAACATAAAACCGAACGCGATCGCGAGGAACGCGATCACGCTGACCATCGGGCTGCCCGCGAAGAGCGCGAAGCCATAAGTCACGCCCAGCCAGGCCCCGGCGATCGTCGGCAACATCGACAGGGCAAGCAGCCAGTACGTATTGCGCAGCACCTTGTTGCGAACCTGAACGGTCGTGATGCCGCCGGCGCCGCTGTAGCCGAAACGTTGGAAATCCTGGTTCATATATTGAGTTCTCCGTGGTCGTTGCACCGCCGGCGGGACCGGCTGGCGCCATTTGACGCATACGATGCCGGCGTATGCCGGCAAATCCCCCGCAGCCGTTCGTCTGGCTTGCCGCTCAAGTTGAAGCTTACTCCGGGACGTCCGGAAAATCGCCTGGACGTTTCCGAAAATATTTGGGCGAAAAACCCCAATTTCAATCCACGGGTGCGCCGGGCGACCCTTCCATCATGGGAGGGCATCGAAATCGTCGCCTTGCATCAACTTGCCGAAAAGCCGGATCGCCCGGCCGTCCTGCGTTTGAGCGGTGTGCGTACTCTAGGTTCCGTCCCCATCATAACAGGCTTCGTGCTACAATTACGGGTTCATGTTGGTTATATAACTGCTTAATTTTTTGGAGTTTTTCATGGCAGTCGAACGCACTTTGTCGATTATCAAGCCCGATGCCGTTGCCAAGAACGTGATCGGCCAGATCTACAGCCGTTTCGAAGGCGCTGGCCTGAAGATCGCCGCTGCCAAGCTGGTGCACCTGTCGCGCGCTGAAGCCGAACAGTTCTACGCCGTGCACAAGGAGCGCCCGTTCTTCAAGGATCTGGTCGACTTCATGGTGTCGGGCCCGGTCATGATCCAGGTTCTCGAAGGTGAAAACGCCATCGCGAAGAATCGCGAACTGATGGGCGCCACCGATCCGAAGAAGGCGGAAAAGGGCACGATCCGCGCCGACTTCGCCGACAGCATCGACGCGAACGCCGTGCACGGCTCGGACGCCGCCGAAACGGCCGCCGTGGAAGTGGCTTTCTTCTTCCCGGGCATGAACGTCTACGCGCGCTAAGCCGCGTCAGTCGCTCGATAGCAGGAAGATACCGAAGGGATGTTTGACGGACTACGGCCATGACCAACCTTACGAATCTGCTTGATTACGATCCGGACGGTCTGGCCGCCTATTGCGGCACGCTCGGCGAGAAGCCGTTCCGCGCCCGCCAGCTCCAGCGATGGATCCACCAGATGGGCGCCGCCGATTTCGACGGCATGACCGATCTGGCCAAGTCGCTGCGCGAGAAGCTGCACACGCGTGCGACGATCGCCGCGCCGGCGGTCATCACCGACCACTTGTCGGCCGATGGCACGCGCAAATGGCTGCTCGACGTGGGCAATGGCAATGCGGTGGAGACCGTCTACATCCCGGAGGAGACGCGTGGCACGCTGTGCGTTTCATCGCAGGCGGGCTGCGCCGTCAACTGCCGGTTCTGCTCGACCGGCAAGCAGGGTTTCTCGCGAAATCTGTCGCTCGGCGAAATCATCGGCCAGTTGTGGATGGCCGAGTTCGCGTTGCGCCGCGACCTGGGGCGCGAGGGCAAGAACGAGCGCGTCATCACCAACGTGGTGATGATGGGCATGGGCGAGCCGCTGCTCAATTTCGACAACGTCGTGGGCGCCATGCGCCTGATGCTCGACGATAACGCCTACGGGCTGTCGCGTCGCCGCGTCACGCTGTCGACCTCGGGCGTGGTGCCGATGATGGACCGCCTGGGCAAGGAGCTGCCCGTGGCGCTGGCCGTCTCGCTGCACGCGCCGAACGACGCCCTGCGCGACGTGCTCGTGCCGCTCAACAAGAAATATCCGCTGCGCGAACTGATGGGCGCGTGCGAGCGCTACCTCGAAGTGGCGCCGCGCGACTTCATCACGTTCGAGTACTGCATGCTCGACGGTGTGAACGACACCGAAGCGCATGCGCGCGAGCTCGTTGCCCTCACGCGGGACGTGCCGTGCAAGTTCAATCTGATTCCGTTCAATCCGTTTCCCGAGTCCGGCCTGCTGCGCTCGAAGGACCCGCAGATCAAGCGATTTGCGCAAATCCTGCTCGACGCCGGCCTCGTCACGACCGTGCGCAAGACGCGCGGCGATGACATCGACGCCGCATGCGGTCAGCTCGCCGGCGAAGTGCAAGACCGCACGCGGCTTGCGCAGCGAGGAAAATTCGGGAAAATCGCGGTCGAGGTGCGTACCGTATGAGGTTGCGCATGGGCGGGCTTGGACCGTGGCGAGGGCCGTCGGCCCAGCGCGCGCCGTGCCGCCCGTCGGATCAGTCTCGCACTACAGCATTCCTTGCGCGGGGCGCGTTTCGCGTCTCGCGCGATTCCGTCAGTTCCTCGCCGAACCGTCCGATGCGCCGCGCAGATCTTCACGCCGAGTGCACGGTCGGTGACGTAGCGGGACTGTCGTCAGCATATCCTCAGCCGCTGCGGGCGGCTGCTTACGAACGGGGGCGTATCGATGGATAACCAGAATCAGGCGGATGCAGGCGGACAGGCCGAGGCTCAGGGCCAAGGTCAGTCGCAGGGACCGGCCGCCGGATTGGCAGAGCTGGGAGCGCCGGTGGGGGCGCAACTGGCGGCATTGCGCGAAAAGCGCGGCATGTCGATCGAAGACGTGTCGGCGCGCCTCAAGGTGTCGGTGCAGAAACTCCAGCGTCTCGAAGCCGGCGAGTGGGATGCCTTGCCGGGAATTCCGTTCATCCAGGGGGTGGTGCGCAGCTATGCGCGCATGCTCGGTGGCGACCCCGAGCCGATGATCGAGCCGCTGCGCCGTTACGGCCGCACGCCGCCGATCGAGATCCCGCAGCCGCAGTCGGGGCAGCCGAGCATTCCGAAGAGCCCCGTGCGCTTTCGCTCGCCGGTGGCTGCATCGCAGGCCAAGTGGCCGTGGGCGCTCGCGGCGCTGGTGGTCATTGCGGGCGCCGCCTGGTACTTCGGCAACAATCACAAGGCCGGACGCGGTGCGACCGAGCCGGCCGATCTCGCAAGCGCCGCATCGACGCAGGGCGCGACGGATGCCGCCGAGCCGGCGAGCCAGCCGGTCGTCGCCGATGCGAACGGTACGCCGCCGGGCGCAGACGGCGCGGCCAACGCCAACGCCGCGGACAACGCTGCGAACAACGCGTCGGCGAGCGCTGCGGCGCCCTCCGGCCCGGGGCTGATTGCCGCCGCCGATCCGACACACGTCGTGGCGGGGCTCGCAAGTGCGGCTACGGCGGCGTCCATGCCGGCATCGGCGCCGGCGGCCGCGTCGGCTGCCGTGGCGGGAACGCCGGGCAATGGCAAGATTGCATTGCGCCTGAAGGCAGACAGCTGGATCGAAGTGCGTTCGAAGAGCGGCAAGGTGCTCTTCTCCCAGCTCATGCGTGCAGGTGCCGAACAGGAAATTACGGGCGATGCGCCGCTCAGGATCGTCGTGGGTAACGTCGCGGGCGTCGAGTCGCTGGAATTCAACGGTCAACCGGTCGAGATCAAGTCCCGCAACGCGGGCAACGTGGCGCGTCTGACGCTCCAGTAAGACCGAAAGAGGGTAAACATGGCTTCTGTAGAATGCATGCCGATCATTGGCGGTCCGGCGCCGCGCCGTCAGTCGCGCAAGGTCGCGATTCGCTGGGGCGGCCAGCTCGTGACGGTCGGCGGCGACTCGCCGATTCGCGTGCAATCGATGACCAACACCGACACGGCAGACGCGATCGGCACGGCCATTCAGGTCAAGGAACTGGCGCAGGCCGGCTCGGAACTCGTGCGCATCACGGTGAACACGCCGGAAGCCGCCGCGGCGGTGCCGGCGATTCGCGACCAGCTCGACCGCATGGGCGTAATGGTGCCGCTCGTCGGCGACTTCCATTACAACGGCCACAAGCTGCTGGCCGACTTCCCGGCGTGCGCCGAGGCGTTGTCGAAGTACCGCATCAACCCGGGTAACGTCGGGCAGGGCGCCAAGCGCGACACGCAGTTCGCCCAGATGATCGAGATGGCGATCAAGTACGACAAGCCGGTGCGCATCGGTGTGAACTGGGGCAGCCTGGACCAGTCGCTGCTCGCGCGCATCATGGACGAGAACGCCGCGCGCGCGACCCCGTGGGAAGCCCAGAGCGTGATGTACGAAGCGCTCATCACGTCGGCGCTCGAATCGGCGGCGCTCGCGCAGCGCGTGGGGCTGTCGGCCGACAAGATTCTGCTCTCGTGCAAGGTGAGCGCGGTGCAGGACCTGATCGCGGTCTATCGCGAACTGGCCAGGCGTTGCGACTACGCGCTGCACCTGGGCCTGACCGAAGCGGGGATGGGGTCCAAGGGCATCGTGGCGTCGACGGCGGCACTGGCGGTGCTGCTCCAGGAAGGCATTGGCGACACCATTCGCATCTCGCTCACGCCCGAGCCGGGCGGTGCGCGCACGGGCGAGGTCGTGGTGGCCCAGGAGATCCTGCAGACGATGGGCCTGCGCGCCTTCGCCCCGATGGTCATCGCCTGCCCGGGCTGCGGCCGCACCACGAGCACGGTGTTCCAGGAACTGGCGTCGAGCATTCAGACTTATCTGCGTGAACAAATGCCGGTGTGGAAGGCTCAATATCCGGGCGTCGAGAACATGCACGTCGCCGTGATGGGCTGCATCGTGAACGGTCCGGGGGAATCGAAGCACGCGAACATCGGCATCAGCCTGCCGGGCTCGGGCGAATCGCCGGCGGCGCCGGTGTTCGTCGATGGCGAGAAGGTGCGCACGCTGCGCGGCGAGCACATCGCCGAAGAATTCCAGCAGATCGTCGACGAATACGTGAAGACGCGCTACGGGCAGGCCGCAGGGGCGGCTGCCGCGTGAGTCGGCGGGGTAAGCTGGCACGACACAAGAGAATATGACTGAAGCGAAGAAGAAGCGCCCCGCCAAGCTGGCCGGGGTCAAAGGCATGAACGACATCCTCCCGCAGGACGAAGCCCTGTGGGAGTTTTTCGAAGAATCGGTGCGCGCCATGCTGCGCGCATATGGCTACCAGCAGATCCGCACGCCGATTCTCGAGCACACGCAGCTCTTTACGCGCGGTATCGGCGAAGTGACCGACATCGTCGAGAAGGAGATGTACAGCTTCACCGACTCGCTCAACGGCGAGCAACTGACGATGCGCCCCGAGAACACGGCGGCCGTCGTGCGCGCGACGCTCGAGCACAATCTGCTCTACAGCGGCCCGAAGCGCCTGTGGTATTTCGGCCCGATGTTCCGCCACGAGAAGCCGCAGCGCGGCCGTTATCGCCAGTTCCACCAGGTCGGCGTGGAAGCGCTCGGTCTGGCCGGCCCGGACGCCGACGTCGAGATCATCCTGATGTGCCAGCGCCTGTGGGACGACCTCGGGCTCACGGGCATTCATCTGCAACTCAACTCGCTGGGGCAGAGCGACGAGCGCGCACGTCACCGTGCCGATCTGATCGCCTACCTCGAGAAGCATGCCGATCTGCTCGATGAGGACGGCAAGCGCCGTCTCTACACGAACCCGCTGCGCGTGCTCGACACGAAGAACCCGGCGATGCAGGCGATGGTCGAAGGCGCACCGAAGCTCATCGACTATCTCGGCGAGGCGTCGCTCAAGCACTTCGAGGGCGTGCAGTCGCTGCTCAAGGCGAACAACATTCCGTTCACGATCAACCCGCGTCTGGTGCGCGGCCTCGACTACTACAACCTGACGGTGTTCGAGTGGGTGACGGACAAGCTCGGCGCGCAGGGCACGGTCGCCGGCGGTGGTCGCTACGATCCGCTGATCGAGCAACTGGGCGGCGACGCCACGCCGGCGTGCGGCTGGGCGATGGGCGTCGAGCGCATTCTCGAGCTGCTGCGCGAGGACGATCTGGCGCCGCAGGCCGAAGGGGCGGACGTCTACGTCGTGCATCAGGGCGAGAGTGCCGTGGCGCCCGCGCTGGTCGCGGCCGAACGCATGCGTGATGCGGGCCTGAACGTGGTGTTTCACTGCAGCCCCGACGGCAAGAGCAGCAGCTTCAAGTCGCAGATGAAGCGGGCCGACGCCAGTGGCGCGAACTTCGCCGTGATCATCGGCGAGAACGAGGTCGCTTCGGGCGCCGCCGTGGTCAAGCATCTGCGTGCGGCCGATCAGACGAACAACCAGACGAGCGTGGCGTTCGACGCGCTCGCCGAACATCTGATCGACGCCATCGTGGCGAGCGCCGACGAAAGTGTGAACGAAAGCGTGAGCGAAAGCCCGGCCGACGGCGGCGCGGGCAACGAAACCCTTCATTAATCCACGACGCCAGACACGGAGAACCCCGGCGAATGAGCAGCTATCACGAGGAACAGGAACAGATCGAGAACGTAAAGGCCTGGTGGAAGCAGTACGGCAATTACGTTATCTGGACGCTGGTCGTCATCATGCTGGCCTATGGCGGCTGGAATCTGTGGCGCTACTACGACCGCAAGCAGACGGTCGAGGCGGGCGTGCTCTACGGCGAGCTCGAGAACGCCATCGACGCGAAGGACAAGGCGAAGGTGGCGCGTATCGCGTCGGACATGGAGAGCAAGTACAACGGCACGCCGTATGCGCAGATGACGGCACTGCTCGCCGCGAAGTCGCTCGCCGACGCCGGCGACGTCGCGGGCGCCAAGGCGCAGCTGCAGTGGGCCGTATCGAATGCGAAGGACGACGAGTACAGGCAGCTCGCCAAGCTGCGTCTGGCCGGTGTGCTGCTCGACGAGAAGGCGTTCGACGAAGCGCTCAAGCTGCTCGACAATCCGCCGGCGGCATACGCGGGCCTGTTTGCCGACCGCCGCGGCGACGTGCTCGTCGCGCAGAGCAAGGTGGCCGACGCTCGCGCCGCGTACAAGCTGGCGCTCGAGAAGCTCGACAAGCAGGATGCGGGCATGCGCCAGTTCGTGCAGTTCAAGCTCGACGCGCTGGGGGCCTGAGGCGCGTCGGCATTCCGTTGGCAAGTATTACCCTCCCATAACGCATAACCGGGTACATGATGATCCTTAACGACTTCCGTCGATCGATGCCGCAAACGATGGCCACGTCACAGGCCGAGCCGCCGGTCCCCGCGCGCCGCGGCATTTTCGGTGCCGTGCTGACGCTGGCGGTGCTGGGCACGCTGGGTGGCTGCGGGCTCTTCGGCAGCAAGCCGGCCCACGAGCCCACGCCCCTCACGGAGATCAAGCAGGCGCTGACCGTGAAGCAGGCCTGGACGGCGAGCGTCGGCAAGGCGGGTGCATACAGCTTTGCGCCGGTTGCCGTGGGCGACGCCGTCTTTGCGGCGGGTGCCAACGGCAGCATCGTTCGCGTGGACGCCGCCACGGGCGCGACGACATGGTCGGCGAAGGCGGATACGAGCATCACCGCCGGTCCCGGCAGCGATGGCGAGACGACCGTCGTTGCCACGCACAAGGGCGACGTGATCGCGTTCGATCACGACGGCAAGCAGGCCTGGAAGGCCAACGCAGGCAGCGAAGTGCTCACCGCGCCGCTGGTGGGCCGCGGTCTGGTCGTGGTGCGCGCCATCAACAACCGCGTGACGGCGTTCGACGCGGGCACCGGTTCGGTGCGCTGGTCGTACTCGCAGCCGGTCTCGACGCTCACGCTGCGCACCGGCACCGGCATGACGTTCGTGGGCGACCGCGCGGTGGTCACCGGCTTTCCGGGCGGCAAGCTCGTCGCGCTCGACGCCAACACAGGCAACCCGCTGTGGATCACGCCGCTGTCCTACCCGAAGGGCGTGACAGAAGTCGAACGCGTGAACGACGTGACGGGCTCGCCTGTCGTCTTCGGCCGTCAGATTTGCGGTGCGAGCTTCCAGGGCCGCGTGGGCTGCGTGGACGCGCAGACCGGCAACGGTTTGTGGGCGCGCGACTTCTCGTCGCCGAACGGCGTGTCGCAGGACGAGCGCGTGGTGGCGGCGGTCAATACCGACGGCGCCGTGTACGCCTTTAGCGCTGCCGATGGCAGTACACTGTGGCAGAACGACAAGCTCAAGTACCGCGACCTGTCGGCGCCGCTGGCGCTGGGCCGTGTCGTGGTGGTGGGCGACAAGCAGGGCTATCTGCATTTCCTGTCGCGCGACAACGGCGATTTTCTCGCCCGCGTCAAGCTCAGCGGTGCCATCAGCGCGCAGCCGGTATTGGCCGGCCAGACGCTGGTCGTACAGACGCGCGACGGCAACATCTACGGCTTCCGTCCGGAGTAACCGGCAACCGGCAGCACCCGGGCAACTCCGGGAACGGCCGGCAGCGCGCCGGCCGTCTTCGTTTTTAGGGCTTATTCATGAAACCCGTGATCGCGCTCGTAGGGCGCCCCAACGTCGGCAAATCGACGCTATTCAACCGTTTGACCCGCTCGCGCGACGCGCTCGTCGCCGACATGCCCGGGCTCACGCGCGACCGTCACTACGGCGAGGGGCGCGTTGGCGAGCACCCGTATCTGGTGATCGATACCGGCGGCTTCGAACCCGTGGCCAAGGACGGCATCTTCCACGAGATGGCCAAGCAGACGCGCCAGGCCGTGGTCGAGGCCGACGTCGTCATCTATATCGTCGACGGACGCCAGGGGCTCACGCCGCAGGACCAGATCATCGCGGAGTATCTGCGCAAGACCGGCCGCAAGATCATGCTCGTGGTCAACAAGGCTGAGGGCATGAAATACACCGCGGTCGCCAACGATTTCTACGAGCTGGGGCTCGGCGATCCGCTGGCCATCTCGGCCGCGCACGGCGACGGCGTCAAGGAGGTGATCGACGAGGCGATTGCGCCGTTCTACGCCGATCAGGACGAAAACGAGGACGACGAGCAGAACGACGGCCGCGTGAAAATTGCCATCGTGGGCCGCCCGAACGTCGGCAAATCGACGCTCGTCAACACGCTGCTCGGCGAGGAGCGCGTGATCGCGTTCGACATGCCCGGCACCACGCGCGACTCGATTCATATCGATTTCGAGCGCCAGGGCCGCCATTACACGCTCATCGATACGGCTGGACTGCGCCGCCGCGGTAAGGTGTTCGAAGCGATCGAGAAGTTCTCGGTCGTGAAGACCCTGCAATCGATCGCCGACGCGAACGTCGTCATCCTGATGCTCGATGCGCGCCAGGACATCTCCGATCAGGACGCCCACATTGCGGGCTTCATCGTCGAGTCGGGCCGTGCGCTGGTCGTCGGCGTGAACAAATGGGACGGTCTGGACGAATACACGCGCGATCAGACCAAGCAGGAACTCGAGCGAAAGCTCAAATTCCTGAGTTTTGCGAACTTCCACTTCATTTCGGCGGCCCGGGCCACGGGCATCGGCGCGCTGATGCGCTCGGTGGACGAGGCGTATGCAGCGGCCATGAGCAAACTGCCCACGCCCAAGCTCACGCGCGCGCTCAACGAGGCCGTGGAGCACCAGCAGCCGCGCCGTTCCGGATTTTCGCGCCCGAAACTGCGCTACGCGCACCAAGGTGGGTCGAATCCGCCGATCATCGTCATTCACGGGAATAATCTCGATGGCGTGACGGACAGCTATCGCCGCTATCTCGAGAACCGTTTCCGCGAAACTTTTAAGTTGAAGGGCACTCCATTACGCATAGAGTTCCGCAACAGCGCGAACCCTTACGCCAAGGGCGAGTAACGCCAGTCCCGGGCGGGGTTTTGCTGGCGAGCCTAGCAAAATCAGCTATAGTGTGGGAGTCAGGGCGGGAAGCGCGCACACGCCCTGGCGTACGGTCATCTGCTAAAAATACAATGGAGTAACTTATGAGCAACAAAGGGCAACTTCTACAAGACCCGTTTCTGAACGCCTTGCGTAAGGAGCATGTTCCCGTCTCGATCTATCTGGTCAACGGTATCAAGCTGCAGGGGAACATCGAGTCCTTCGACCAATATGTCGTCCTGCTGCGCAACACGGTCACGCAAATGGTCTACAAGCATGCCATTTCGACGGTCGTGCCTGCGCGTCCGGTGAATTTCCATCCGGAAGCCGAGCAGTCCTGATTCAGGCTCGCCCGACCGGGAGTTTCCTCCGGCCGGGCGAATTTCTCTTCCCCATCGCCCGCTCTTGTCCAACAGTCCCAATACCCATCCCCAGCGTAGCTTGACCACCAACGCCGCGCTCGTCGGCATCGATTTCGGCAAACTCGACTTCGACGCCAGTCTGCAAGAACTCGATCTTTTGACGCAATCCGCAGGCGCCGAGCCTGTCGTGACCATTACCGGTCGCCGACACAGCCCGGACGCGAAGCTGTTCATCGGCAGCGGCAAGGCCGAGGAGCTGCGCGAGGCCATCGCCGAGTACGACGTCGAGCTGGTCATCTTCAATCACGCCCTGACGCCCGGGCAGCAGCGCAATCTCGAACACCTGCTGCAGCGCCGTGTCGTCGACCGCACGAGCCTGATCCTCGATATCTTCGCCCAGCGCGCGAAGAGCCACGAAGGCAAGCTGCAGGTCGAACTGGCGCAACTGCAGTACCTGTCCACGCGCCTGGTGCGCGCCTGGACCCACCTGGAGCGTCAGAAGGGCGGTATCGGCCTGCGCGGGCCGGGCGAGACGCAGCTCGAAACGGACCGGCGTCTGCTGGGCGAGCGCGTGAAGTCGCTGCAGGCACGTCTGGCCAAGCTGCGCCGTCAGCACGACACGCAGCGCCGCGCGCGTCAGCGCAGCGGCACCATGTCGATTTCGCTCGTCGGCTATACGAACGCAGGCAAATCCACGTTGTTCAACGCGATGACGAAGGCCAACGCCTATGCGGCGGACCAGCTCTTCGCCACGCTCGACACGACCTCGCGTCGCGTTTATCTGGGCGAGGCGGGGAACATCGTGCTGTCCGACACTGTCGGATTCATCCGCGAGTTGCCGCACCAACTGGTGGCGGCGTTCCGGGCAACCCTGGAAGAGACGGTGCACGCCGACATGCTGCTGCATGTGGTGGACGCCTCGAGTCAGGTGCGCCAGGAGCAGATGGCCGAGGTCAACGCCGTGCTGGCGGAGATCGATGCGGCGGACATCCCGCAGATCCTCGTCTGGAACAAGATCGACGCGGTGCCGGAGCTGGCCGCTCAAGGGCCGAGAATCGAGCGGGACGAAGCCGGGCGTATCACGCGAGTCTTCCTGAGCGCACGCACGGGACAAGGGCTGGACCTGCTGCGCGAGGCCATCAGCGAGGCGGTTGTCGCCGGCACTGCTGGGTTACAATCGCAGCACGAAGCGCCCGATGTCCGGCTCATCGACCGTTTGGACGACGAGCCGCGCGCAGAAGACTGATAACACGAGACGTCGCACCGTGAGAGGCAGGCTGCCACGGGGAATACCGGCAGCACGGCCCGACGCGGGTGACGAACTGGCAAGAGACTAGACGGAGGCCGGGCAAGGCCGCCGATCGGCACACCAGATTCGGGAACCACGCGCGAACCGGCAGCATGCGCGCTCCGAAGCAGCGCGCCGGTCGCACCGCCAAGACCGCTTCAGTCACCACGCTTCTACCTATGCTTCCAAGAGCTTTGATGCGACGAGTTGGCTTGATCTTCTCCCTGAACGACCCGCGCTGGGGGCGGGACGGCGGCGGCGATACGCCGTCCGGTAATCAGGAGCCGAACCGCCCCGATCGTGCGAACAACCCGAATTCGCAGGATCCGAAGGAGCCGCAGCGCGGGCCGCAGGGCCCGCAGCAGGACGGCCCGCCTGACCTCGATGAACTCTGGCGCGATTTCAACCGGCGGCTGAACCGCATCTTCGGCCGCAAGAACGGCGGGGGCGGCAACGGCGGCTCGGGCAATCTTCCCGGCAGTTCGCGCGGCTCGGGCATTGGCGTAGGCGTGGTCATCGCGCTCGCGTTTCTGATCTGGCTCGCGACCGGCGTTTTCATCGTGCAGGAAGGCCAGGTCGGGGTCGTCACCCAATTCGGCAAGTACAAGTACACGACGACCTCGGGCATCCAGTGGCGTCTGCCGTATCCCTTCCAGTCGGTCGAAATCGTCAACATGTCGCAGATCCGGTCGGTCGAAATCGGCCGCTCGAACACGATTCGCGACACCGACCTGAAGGACTCGTCGATGCTCACCGGCGACGAGAACATCATCGACGTGCGCTTTGCAGTGCAATACCGCATCAAGGACGCGACCGAGTTCCTGTTCAACAACGTGGATGCCGAGTCGTCGGTCAATCTGGCCGCGCAGACGGCGGTGCGCGAAATCGTCGGCAAGAGCAAGATGGACTTCGTGCTCTACGCCGGCCGCGAGGAAATCGCCAACGAACTGGTCACGTCGATTCAGCGCATTCTCGACAGCTACAAGACCGGCATTCTGGTCACCAGCGTGACGATGCAGAGCGTGCAGCCGCCCGAGCAGGTGCAGGCGGCGTTCGACGACGCCGTGAAGGCGGGGCAGGATCTGGAGCGCGCGAAGAACGAGGCGCAGGCGTATGCCAACGACGTGATTCCTCGCGCCAAGGGTACGGCGTCGCGTCTGACGGAAGAGGCGGCCGCCTACAAGGCGCGCGTCGTGTCGCAGGCGCAGGGTGACGCCGATCGCTTCAAGTCGGTGCAGGAAGCCTACGCCAAGGCGCCGGGCGTGATCCGCGAGCGCATGTATCTCGACACGATGCAGCAAATCTACTCGCGCACCACGAAGATCATGGTGGACTCGAAGAACAACAGCCTGTTGTACCTGCCGTTGGACAAGATCATGGAGCGCTCGCGCACGGACGCGTCGGGCCCGGCCCCCGCTTCCGGCGCGGGCACGGGGCCGGCCGCCGGTGCGCCGGCGGCTGATGACAACAACGATGTCGACCATGATCGATCGCGCGCGGCACTGCGCAACCGCGACCGCGATTCACGCTAAGGGGATAAGCGCATGAACCGTATTGGAACCGTTATCGTCGCGCTGATCGTACTGTTGATCGTGCTCGCCTCGACCATGTTCGTGGTGGATCAGCGTCGTTATGCCGTGGTGTTTTCGCTCGGCGAGATCAAGGACGTCTACAGCCAGCCCGGCCTCAAGTTCAAGCTGCCGCCGCCGCTCCAGACCGTGCTGTATCTGGACAAGCGCATCATGACCATCGACAACCCGGAGCCGGAGCGCTTCATCACGGCCGAGAAGAAGAACCTGATCGTCGACTCCTACGTGAAGTGGCGCATCGTCGACCCGCGCAAGTTCTACGTGAGTTTCAAGGGCGACAATCGCCTGGCGCAGGATCGCCTGACGCAGCAGATTCGCTCGGCCCTGCAGGAAGCCTTCACCAAGCGAACGGTGACCGAAGTGGTCTCGTCGCAGCGCGAGCAGGTGATGCAGTGGGTCAAGCAGAAGGTCGGCGACGATGCGGCGCAGGTCGGCATCCAGATCGTCGACGTGCGCATGCGCCGCGTGGACCTGGCCGCGGGCATCAGCGATTCGGTGTATAGCCGGATGGCGGCCGAGCGCAAGCGCGTGGCCAACGAACTGCGCTCGACCGGTGCTGCCGAGGCCGAACAGATTCGCGCCGATGCCGACCGTCAGCGTGACGTGGTGGTGGCCGAGGCATACGCCAAGGCGCAACAGGTCAAGGGCGAGGGCGATGCCGCCGCGGCCAGCATCTATGCGCAGGCCTTCGGACGCGATCCGCAGTTCGCCCAGTTCTATCAAAGCCTGGAAGCGTACAAGGCCACCTTCCGCGACAAAAAGGACGTGATCATCGCCGATCCGAACAGCGACTTCTTCCGTTTCATGCGGGGATCGGGCGGCGCTGGCGCATCGACCGGAAAAGCGGGAAAATAACGCCTTTGACACCCGAGTAGCAGCCACCGCCCGCGTCAATCGCGGGCGGTGGCATTTTGGCCGAGTCTCCCTGTGACCAGCAGCACGATAATTCTCGCTTTGGCCCTCATGCTGATCGTCGAGGGAATGTTTCCGTTTGTCGCGCCGGACCGGTGGCGGCAAAGTTTTCGTAAAATAACGGAAATGCCATCCGGCCAGATCCGTTTCTTCGGCCTGGCCGCCGTCGCGCTGGGGCTGATGCTCATGCTGCTGGCCGATCACTAAAGGCGCTCGCTCGCGCCGCCTGAATACCGAAATACCCATGCCGAACTGGCTACTCCCCGAAAATATCGCCGACGTGCTGCCGTCCGAGGCGCGCAAGATCGAAGATCTGCGCCGGCTCATGCTTGACCGTTTCCGCACCTATGGCTACGAACTGGTCATGCCGCCGATGCTCGAGTACGTCGAGTCGCTGCTCACCGGCACCGGGCATGACCTCGACCTGCGCACGTTCAAGCTGGTCGACCAGCTCTCCGGCCGCACGATGGGGCTGCGCGCGGACATCACGCCCCAGATCGCCCGCATCGACGCCCACTTGCTCAATCGCAAGGGCGTGACGCGTCTGTGCTATGCGGGCAGCGTGCTCTTTACCCGGCCGCGCAACCTGCTGGCCACGCGCGAGCCGTTTCAGATCGGGGCGGAAATCTTCGGTCACAGCGGTCTGGAAGCGGATCTCGAAATCCAGGAATTGCTGCTGTTTTGCCTGCAACTGGCCGGGCTCAAGCAGATTCGTATCGATTTGTGCCACGCGGGCGTGCTCGAAGCGCTGATCGAGGGCGTGCCGGCGGCCGAAGCCATCGAAAGCCAGTTGTTCGGCGCGCTCGCCACCAAGGACGTGCCGCAACTCGAAGCGCTGACGCAGAACCTGCCGGTGCACCTGCGCGAGGCGCTGCTGACCTTGACCACGTTGTATGGTGAGCCGTCGGAGACGCTCGAGCGGGCTCGCAAGGCGCTGCCGGACTTGCCTGGCGTGACGGCGGCGCTTGACGATCTGGCTTACCTGGCCGCGTCGCAGGGCAAGGACGGTCCGGCCGTCCTGTCGATCGACCTGGCCGATTTGCGCGGTTACCAGTACCACAGCGGGGTGATGTTCGCGGCGTATGTCGACGGCATTCCCAACGCGATCGCTCGCGGCGGGCGTTACGACAAGGTGGGGCAGGCGTTCGGGCGTGACCGACCGGCGACCGGTTTTTCGCTCGATTTGCGCGAATTGGCGGCGATTTCGCCGGTGGAAGCCCGCAGTACCGCGATTCTTGCCCCGGCGGACGATGTGCCGGGCCTGCGCGCCAAGATCGACAGCCTGCGTGATGCGGGCGAGGTCGTCATCCGCATGCTGCCCGGTCACGATCAGGATTTCGAGGAGTTCACCGGAGATCGGGTGCTCGTCGAGAAAGATGGCCAGTGGGTGGTGACACCCTGGTGACTCCCGCTGAAAAAAGCGGCACTGGCGCACGCCAACACGGGTAGAATACGTTTTTAACCAAACCAACTATTGTTATGTCCGGCAATGCTTTGAATCAGGGACGCAACGTCGTCGTTATCGGAACCCAATGGGGCGACGAAGGCAAGGGTAAGGTCGTCGATTGGCTGACCGATCACGCGCAAGGCGTGGTGCGTTTCCAGGGGGGGCACAATGCCGGGCATACGCTCATCATCGGGGGCAAGAAGACGATTCTGCGCCTGATCCCGTCGGGCATCATGCACGATGGCGTCACCTGCTACATCGGCAACGGCGTGGTGCTCTCGCCCGAGGCGCTGTTCAAGGAAATCGAAGAACTCGAAAGCGCCGGTCTGAACGTCTGCGGCCGCCTGCGCATCTCCGAAGCCTGTACGTTGATCCTTCCGTATCACGTTGCCATCGACCAGGCGCGCGAAGCGCGTCGCGGCGCGGGCAAGATCGGCACGACCGGTCGCGGCATCGGGCCGGCGTATGAGGACAAGGTCGGCCGTCGCGCACTGCGCGTGCAGGACCTGTTCGATCCGGAAGCGTTCGCTGCGCGCCTGCGTGAGAACCTCGACTATCACAACTTCGTCCTCACCCAGTATCTGGGCGCCGAGGCCGTGGACTTCCAGAAGACGCTGGACACGATGCTGAGCTACGCCGATCGTCTGCGTCCGATGATCACCGACGTGTCGCAAGCGCTGTACGCCGCCAACCGGGAAGGGCAGAAGCTGCTGTTCGAAGGCGCGCAGGGCACGCTGCTCGACATCGATCACGGTACGTATCCGTTCGTGACCAGCAGCAATTGCGTGGCAGGCGCCGCCTCGGCGGGCGCGGGCGTGGGGCCGCAACAACTGCACTACGTGCTGGGCATCACGAAGGCGTATTGCACGCGCGTGGGCGCGGGTCCCTTCCCGAGCGAGCTGTACGACGCCGACAATCCCGCGCGTCAGGAGCCGATCGGCCTGCAACTGGCAACCGTCGGCAAGGAATTCGGCTCGGTGACGGGGCGTCCGCGCCGCACGGGCTGGATGGATGCCGCAGCGCTCAAGCGTTCGATCCAGATCAACGGCGTGACGGGGCTGTGCATGACGAAACTCGACGTGCTCGACGGCCTCGAGACCGTGCGCCTGTGCGTGGGCTACAAGATCGACGGCAAGTCGGTCGACATCCTGCCGCGCGGCGCCGTGGACGTGGCGCGCTGCGAGCCGATCTACGAAGATTTCCCGGGCTGGTCGCAGAGCACGTTCGGCGTGAAGTCGTGGGATCAATTGCCGGTTCAGGCGCAGAACTACCTCAAACGTATTGAAGAGGTGAGCGGTATTCCGATCGACATGGTGTCGACCGGTCCGGATCGTGAGGAGACGATTCTCCTGCGTCATCCGTTCAAGAACTGAATTTCCGTAGGACTGGCAAGGCACACCATGAATCTGCCCCAAAACGACGATAAGAACCTCTGGGTCTCGTGGGAAGACTACCATCGGCTGATCGAGCGTCTGGCGCTCAAGGTCTACGAGTCCAACTGGAAGTTCGACAAGATCCTGTGTCTGGCCCGTGGCGGTTTGCGCGTGGGCGACCAGCTCGCTCGCATCTACGACGTGCCGCTCGCCATTCTGGCGACGAGTTCGTATCGGGAAGCCGAAGGTACCATTCGCGGTGATCTCGACATTGCCCAGTACATCACCATCACGCGCGGCGAGTTGGAAGGCCGCGTGCTGTTGGTGGACGATCTGGTCGACTCGGGTGTGACGCTCGAGCGTGTGGGCCAGCACCTGAAGGAGCGTTTCCCGAAGGTTTCGGACGTGCGCTCGGCCGTGCTGTGGCACAAGGCCTGCTCGAAGGTGGCGCCGGATTACGCGGTGGAGTTCCTGCCGACGAACCCGTGGATTCATCAGCCGTTCGAAGAGTACGACACGCTGCGTCCGCATAATCTGGCGGCGTGGATCAAACGCGGGACCTGAGCCGAGACAAGGTGGCGACGGCCGGTGAGGTCGAGCGGCACGGAACGACCGATATGCCTCGGCAAACAGGCGGTGACATCGAAAGATGCACCGCCTGTTTCGCTTTCGGGTGCGCCGTCTTTGCCGGGTCTCAGAGTGGACGCTTCCGCCGGAAAACCGGGGACTTCAGGACATAAGGCGGGCAAGTTACCCTTTGCTCCGGGCTTGATCGGGCGCGCGGATATGGTCTGATGCGGATCTGTCCTCATTTCTGCTGCCCTCGCGGCCTCGATCCGATGACACGCTTGCGCCCGCTCCCGATGATCTGTGCCGGTCTGATGATGCTGACCTGCGCACCGGCCGACGCCGCCTCCGCCGTAGCCGGCGTGCGCTCGGCGGGCGGCGTTCGACTCGTCTATGTGACGAACCAGACGTCGATGGCCAAGGCAAAGCTGGCCGTGCTGGAGCGCTGCCGAAGCCGGCTCGGTGCCGGCAGCCGGGGAGGGCGATGCGAAGTGATGATGGCGGGCAATGGTCCGGCCTACTGGGCGGTCGTACACGCGAGCAATGGCGAGGTCGGCATTGCGCTCGGTGAGACGCAGGAAGCGGCATTGCAGGATGCGTTCGCCGTCTGCCAGCGCGGCGGGCAGTGTACGACCGACGGCGCCCAACGGTGGTTCGACGAGGGGCAGCGCCCCGGAAAGCGTCTGCCCCCGACGCCAGCAGGCCTGCCTGCGCAGGTCCAGTGCCGGATTCCAACGGGGCAAGTCGTTCGCATGCAGACGCGCTGCGTGAACGGTGAATGCACCCGGACGTATGAGAACGGCTGTACGATCCGCTTTCAGGCCGCGCGCTGCCTTGATCGGGAAACGAACACCTACGTGTGGCGGCCCAACGGCTGCGACGACGATCGCTGACCGCCTGGTTCAGCGCCACGGCGCGTCGCTCCTTCGCCTATGGCGGTGAGGAAACGGCATGCCGGCGAGACATCGGTGAACTATCCAGCGCCACTCGCTGCGTCATCGTTCGTGCACGCGAGCGCCAAACGCCCGGGTGCCCGAACGCTGAAAAGGCCAAACGCCCGGCCCAGAGCCGCAAAGCCGCAAAGCCCCAGAGCCCCAAAGCCTCAAAGCCTCAAAGCCTCAAAGCCGGGACGCCCGGTTGCCAGAAGTTCAGGGCGCCGAGACGCCGTTAGTTGGCCGACATCCCGCTGTGGCGCAGTAGCGCGTCCACCTGCGGTGCACGGCCCCGGAAGGCGATGAACGATTCCATCGCTTCACGGCTTCCCCCGACGGCGAGAATTTCATCTCGATAGCGCGCACCGGTCGCTGTATCGAGCACCGAGCCGCTCACCTTGGCCGCTTCCTCGAAGGCCGCATACACGTCCGCCGACAGTACCTCGGCCCACTTGTAGCTGTAATACCCCGCGGCGTAGCCCCCGGCAAAGATATGGCTGAACGTGTTCGGCCAGCGCGAGAATTCGGCCTGCGGCGTGACGTGCAGCCGGTCATTGATGCGACGCGAAAGCGCCAGCACCGACTCCTTGCCGCGCGGATCGAAATCGTAGTGCAGATGCATGTCGAAGTCGGAGAACACCAACTGGCGCAGCATCATCAGCCCGCTCTGGAAGTTGCGCGCGGCGACCATCTTGTCGAATAGTGCGCGCGGCAGCGGCGCACCGGTGTCGACATGGGCCGTCATGTGTTCGAGCACATCCCATTCCCAGCAGAAGTTCTCCATGAACTGCGACGGCAGTTCGACCGCGTCCCATTCCACGCCGTTGATGCCTGCCACCCCTGCGTCTTCCACTTGCGTGAGCATGTGGTGCAGGCCATGGCCGAACTCATGGAACAGGGTGATGACGTCGTCGTGCGGCAGTAGCGCGGGTTTGCCGCCCACCGGGGCCGGGAAGTTGCAGACGAGATAGGCCACCGGAGTTTGCAGCTTGCCGTCGTGCAGGCGTTTGCGCGTGCGCGCGCTGTCCATCCAGGCGCCGCCGCGCTTGCCTTCGCGGGCAAAGAGGTCCATGTAGAACTGGGCGATCAGTTCGCCATCGCGTTCGATGCGATAGAAGCGCACGTCCGGATGCCACGTCTCGGCATCCTGCGGGCGGATCGTCACGTCGAACAGCGTGCCGGCCACGCGGAACAGACCCTCGAGTACCTTGGGCAGCGGGAAGTATTGGCGGACTTCGGTCTCCGAGAACGCATAGCGCTGCTGGCGCAGTTTTTCCGATGCGTAAGCGGTGTCCCACGGTTCCAGCTTGTCGATGCCAAGCGACTTCGCCGCGAAGGCCTGCAACTCGGCCCAATCCTTTTCGGCGTAGGGGCGTGCGCGACGCGCGAGATCTTCGAGGAACTCGAGCACCTGGGCCGGCGACTCGGCCATCTTCGGTTCGAGCGAGACTTCGGCGTAGTTCTTGAATCCGAGCATCTGCGCCTCTTCGCGGCGCAGTGCGAGTTGCTCGACGATGATGTCGGTGTTGTCCCAATCCGCTTCGCCGTTGCCGAACTCCGGCCCGAGTTCGGACGCGCGTGTCACATTCGCGCGATAGAGCGTCTCGCGCAACGCGCGGTTGTCGGCGTACTGCAGTACCGGGAAATACGACGGGAAGTGCAGCGTGAATTTCCAGCCTTCCACGCCATCGCGTTCTGCCGCTGCGCGGGCGGCGGCTTTGTCGTCCTCGGGCAGGCCGGCGATTTCTTTTTCGTCGGAGATCACCAGCGAGAACCTGTTGGTCGCGTCTAGCACATGGTCGGAGAAGTTCTTGGCCAGGCGCGCCTGTTCTTCCTGAATCTCTGCGAAGCGCGGTTTCTTATCCTCCGGCAGTTCGGCGCCGCCCAGGCGGAAGCCGCGCATCTCGTTTTCGAGGATCTTCTTGCGCGCGGGGGAGAGCCCCGCGAATTCGGGGCCGGCAGCGATGGCCTTGTACTTTTCGAACAGTGCCAGGTTCTGGCCGACGCTCGCCGAAAACTCCGTCACGCGAGGCAGATTCTCGCTGTAAGCCGCGCGCAATTCGGGCGTGTCGGCCACGGCATTCAGGTGACCGACGATTTCCCAGGCGCGGCCCAGACCCTCGGTGCCGTCTTCGACCGCGTCCAGAATATTGGCCCAGGTCGCCGGCGTCGCGGGATCGGCCGCGCGATCGACCGCTGCGCGCGCACGCTCGAGCAGCACGTCCACGGCGGGCGTCACGTGTTCGGGGCGGATGTCGGCAAAGCGGGGAAGACCTTCGGTATCGAGCAGAGGATTGGTTTGCGGCGTATTCATGCGTTCGTTGTCCACTGAAAGGGCTTACGAAGAGTGTGGGGGCAAGCTGTGGATTTTTCCAGTCGTTTTTTTCAACCGGGGTGATTGACTGCGCTGCCCGGAAGTCAGGCGAGAAGCCTTGCCGGCTGGGGATTTGCGGCGTGCGAGGCGGAGCGAGAGCCCAGTGCTGCGGCCGCGCTGTTACGCGACGCGGACTGGTTTTTCGGGAGAATCCGAGTCTCGGGACAGGCGTTTCGCCTGTGTGATCGGAACTTGTAAGGGGCGCGCCGACGCAGGCAAAGCGTCGTGACGCCACTGTCTTTGCCCGCGAGGAAAATGCCCCGGGGCATCAGGGGCATCCAGGGGCACACAGGGGCGTTCAGTGATGTTCAGTGATGTTTGGCGGCGCTTAGCCGGCGAGCGCTCGCTCGGCGGCTTCGATCGTGTTGACGAGCAGCATGGTGATCGTCATCGGGCCCACGCCGCCCGGCACGGGCGTGATGTAGCCGGCCACTTCCTTGACGCCATTGAAGTCGACGTCACCGCATAGCTTGCCTTCGTCGTCGCGATTCATGCCGACGTCGATCACGGCAGCTCCCGGTTTGACCATGTCCGCCGTCACGATGTTGCGTTTGCCCACCGCTGCAACGATCACGTCGGCGTTGCGCGTGTGAGCGGCCAGATCGCGTGTCTTGCTGTTACAGATCGTGACCGTGGCGCCTGCCTGGAGCAGCATCATGGCCATTGGTTTGCCGACGATGTTCGATGCCCCGATCACGACAGCGACTGCGCCGCGCAGCGGGAATTCGACGGACTCGAGCATTTTCATGCAGCCGTAAGGCGTACACGGGCGGAACAGCGGTGCGCCAGTCATGAGAGCGCCGGCGTTCGAGACGTGGAAGCCGTCCACGTCCTTCTCGGGCGCGATCGCTTCGAGCACCTTGTGGCTGTCGATGTGCTTGGGCAGGGGCAGTTGCACCAGAATGCCGTTGATTTTCGGATCGCGATTGAGCTCATCGATGCGCGCGAGCAGCGCGCTTTCCGTCAGGT
Source organism: Pandoraea nosoerga (assembly GCF_902459585.1). Classification (GTDB taxonomy): domain Bacteria; phylum Pseudomonadota; class Gammaproteobacteria; order Burkholderiales; family Burkholderiaceae; genus Pandoraea; species Pandoraea nosoerga. Next base: position 72,245 of record NZ_CABPSC010000016.1, on the reverse strand, counting down.
CGGCGGGGTAGCGGTCGAGCGACGAATACAGGCCGTTGTCTTCGCAGGCCTTGACCTTGTTGCGGACGTAGACCTGGCTGGCGGGATCGTCGCCAACCAGCACCACGGCGAGGCCGGGCTGATGGCCGCGAGCCGTGAGCGCGGCGGCGCGGGTGGCAACTTCGGCGCGAATGCGTTTGGCGAGGGCGTTGCCGTCGATGAGGGTGGCGGTCATGTTGCGTGGATGTCTATGAAGGAAGGGGGCTGGCCCGCAGGGGCCGGATACGGCGGCGTCGGTCGGGCGCGCGACGACGCAAAAACGACATTATAACGGGGCGTCGAATCGGACGGGAGGAGACCGGAAGGCCGGTCCCGAACGCACGGCGGGGCTGACGATCGGCGCTACCCGCATCAGGCGTTGACGGCCTCGGGGCCGATGCCGGAGGCGCCGGGGTTCGGACCTCCGGGCCTCGGGCATCGAGGCGTCAGGATATTCGGCGGATACTAGCCGGCGAATATTGGTCGGCGAATATTAGGGGCGGGGCGAGCCACTGGAGCGTTTGGAGAGCGCCAGACGGAGCAGATCGGCAACAGTGTTGACGTTTAGCTTCTCCATGATGTTGGCGCGGTGGGCTTCGACGGTCTTGATGCTGATGCCGAGATCGTCGGCAATCTGTTTGTTGAGCCGGCCGGCAATGATTCGCTCGAGCACCTGATGTTCGCGGCTCGTCAGCTTCGAGAGCAATTCCTCGGCCGCTTGTTGTTCACGCTGGCTGCTGGCGTCCTGGCGGGCCTTCGAGAGCATACGCTCGACCTGGCCGCGCAATTCCGCTTCTTCGAAGGGTTTCTCGATGAAGTCCATGGCTCCCTTCTTCATCGTGTCGACCGCCATTGGCACGTCACCGTGGCCCGTCACGAAGATGATGGGGATGTTGATCTTCTGCGCGATCAGTTGTTCCTGGAGCTCCAGTCCGCTCATGCCCGGCATGCGCACGTCGAGAATGAGGCATCCGACCTGGTGTCCGTTGTAGTGCGAAAGAAATTCCTCCGCGCTGGGAAAAACGCGCACATGGTAGCCATTGGCTTCCAGCAACCAGCGTAGCGAGTCGCGGGCGGCTTCGTCGTCATCGACGACAAAGACGGTTTCTTGATCGATATTGGTGTTGGGTGTCGTCATAGTCCTCCCCCGGGGCCGGATGTCGTATCGCTTTCTAACGGTAACAGAATACAAAAAGTACAACCATTCCGCACGCCGTCGACTTCATTGTTTTCAACCCACAGACGGCCGTGGTGCGATTCGATGATGGAGCGGCAGATGTTCAGGCCCATGCCCATGCCGTCCGATTTGGTGCTAAAGAAAGGTTCAAACAGTCGTTCGATGGTCGCTTCGTCCACGCCAGGGCCATGGTCCGAAACCTGGAATTCCACGGCCTTGTCGCGCCGTTGCACGTGCAGACGCACCGTCGGGTCGCGTCGCTGACCTGGCGCGGGCGTGTAGCCGTGCATGGCTTCGGCCGCATTTTTCAGCAGGTTCACGAGCACTTGCTCGATCAACACCGGGTCGACGTAAATCTGCGGCAAGCCTGCCGGCAACTCCGTCACGATGCGAATCCGGCGCTTGCGGGCTTCGAGTTCAGCTAGGCCCACGGCGTCGGCCACGATCTCATAGATCGACGACGGCTGCCGTTTCGGTTCGCTGCGCTTTACGAACGCGCGGATGCGCTTGATGATCATGCCGGCGCGAACCGCTTGCTGGGAGGTCTTCTCCAACGCCGGCAGCAGCGTCTCGGGCGACGTGCGACCCGCGCGAACGAGCGCAGCCGTTCCCATGCAGTAATTGTTGATGGCGGCGAGCGGCTGATTGAGTTCGTGGGCGAGCGACGACGCCATTTCGCCCATCGTCGTCAGACGTCCGGTGAACTGCAGGCGCTCCTCTTCCTGGCGTGCCAGTTCTTCCGCGTGGCGGCGGGCCGTGATGTCCGTGGCCACCTGCAATTGCGCGAGGTGACCGTCGACCCATTGAATGTACTGGCGCCGGACTTCGAACCATTTCTGATGCGCCGGCAGATAGATTTCCTGCGTCTCGGCCGACGTATCGGTGAGCGACGCCGCAGGCAGCCCCGCGAACGCGTCGACCATATCGATATGATCGAGCGACGTGGGGGACAGCTCGCCACCGCCCGATAGCTCGAGATGGCCTTCGGGGCGCGTGCCGAACAATTGACGGTAGTAGCGGTTGGCAAAGAGCAGTTCCGCCTTGTCGACGGCCAGCACGGACACCGACGCGTCGAGACTTTCGAGCACCGTCGTGAAGCGCTCATGCGCCGCCGCGAGTTCCTCTCGCGCGCGCTTGGGCTCGCTGATGTCCGTCAGCGAGGACATCCAGCCGGTCTGGCGCCCATGCGCGTCGACCAGCGGCGAGACGAACATGCGCGCGTAGAAGATCGTGCCGTCCTTGCGCTGCACCCGGATTTCGAAACCGTGAGACGGCGCTTTGCCGCGCAGCGTCATGTCGATGCGACGCTGCATTTCATGGATGTCGTCCTTGGGCCAGTACGGGTAGGGCGGCGCGCGATTCATCAGGTCCTGCTCGTCCCACCCCGTCATCCGGCAGAAGGCCGGGTTCACGTAGGTGATGTGGCCCTGGAGGTCGAGAACCCGCATGCCGATCACGATGGAGTTCTCCATCGCGCGTCGGAACGACGTCTCGTTGAACAGCGCCTGCTGCGCTTCGAATCGCTGGCGCGTGTGCCGCCACAGGCTCCAAAGGCTCCAGAGCACGAAACAGGACAGCCCGGCAATCAGCCAGACCAGCGTGTTGTTGACGAAGTTGCCGACGGCCGGATACGAGTAGATGCGAACGGCAAGACTGTGCCCCGGCGGATCGAGCAGCAACTCGTAAGAGACGTCTCGCGGCAGCGGCGGCCGCGTGGATGTCGTGGCCAGTTCGTTGTTGTGCGTGTCGATGAACGACACCTTGAACTTGTCGCCCAGCTCCTGCGGCAGTTCGTGGATCAGCAGTCCCTCGACGGAGTACACGGCGCTGATCGTGCCGAGAAACTCGCGCTCGCGCAGCACGGGCACCTGCACGACGATGTAGCTCGCGCCCGAGGCGTCGTAGATCAGCGTGGAGTAGGCCGAACGCCGTGAATCGCGCGCGGCGCGAAACGCCACGAGCAGCTCGTCTTCCATCGGGTGGGCCGCCGAGCCCTGCAGGCGCGAGGCGAACGGCGAATCGGCGGGCACGGCCCAGCGGGGCCGCTGCGAGGCGTCGAGCCAGTTCATGAAGACGATGTCTGCATGGTTTTGCATCAGCTCGCTTGCCGTATTCTGGAAGTGCGCCACGTCCTGCGGCCTCGCCGCCGTGTCGCGTGCCAGGGAACTGATCTGGTCCTGGATGGCCAGCATATTGAGGCGGATCTGTTGCTGCGCCCAGGCCACGTTCCGGTAGAGCGTGTCCTGCTGCTGCTCGGTCTCGCGGCGATTCAGGCTCCACAGGATCAAACTCATCACCACGAGGAAGATCACAATGGAGACGAGCGGCACCAGCAAGTAGTAGTGCGACTCCGCGAACCCCTGCAACCAGCGATTGGAGCGCGCAGGTGTAGCGGCGGACCGGGACGGCGGAGCGGAGTTGGCAAGGCGTGGCGAAAGCATGCCGAGATTGTAGCTCAGGCCGGCCGGTTTCCCGCTGTCATGCCGCGTGGCGTCTTGCTTTTCGGAAGCGTCCGATCTTTTTAGTAAGACGGTCGCTCAATTCGCGCTCGATACCGATCGGTACGCATGGAATCCGTGGTCTGATGGCGTCGGCAACTCTTTGATTTTATGTGCAGCGCAGCAGAATTCCGCATCATGAAATTTGCTATCGTAATCTGAAATTTCGCTTGCGAAGCCAGGAATATCCTTCGTACAATGCCCCGGTAAAAATGCCGGTGGGCCCGTCCATGAAGCGGGTATCACTTGTTACGCCAACCCGCTAACGACAGACAAGGAGACACCATGTCCGCCGTACCTGAAGAAGCCCTGAAGATCGTGTCCCCTGCGGATGCGGATCCCCAAGAAACGCAAGAATGGCTGGCCTCGCTCGAAGGCGTGCTGGCCGCGGAGGGCCCGGAGCGCGCCCACTACCTGCTCGAGAAGCTGATCGAATTTGCCCGCATCAACGGCGAGCATCACCCGTTCTCGGCCAACACCCCGTATATCAACACCATCCCCGTCGACCAGCAGGCCCGGATCCCGGGCGATCAGGACATCGAGCACAAGATCCGCTCGTACACCCGCTGGAATGCGATTGCGATGGTGCTGCGCGCCGGCAAGGACACGAACGTTGGCGGTCACATCGCATCGTTCGCCTCGGCCGCCACGCTGTATGACGTCGGCTTCAATCACTTCTGGCATGCGCCGTCGGAAAAGCACGGCGGCGACCTCGTCTTCGTGCAGGGTCACTCGTCGCCGGGCGTGTACAGCCGCGCATTCCTGCTCGGCCGCCTGGAGATGAAGCAGCTCGAGAACTTCCGCCAGGAAGTGGACGGCGGTGGTCTGTCGTCGTATCCGCACCCGTGGCTGATGCCCGACTTCTGGCAGTTCCCGACGGTGTCGATGGGGTTGGGCCCGATCATGGCGATCTATCAGGCCCGCTTCATGAAGTACCTCGAGTCGCGCAACATCGTGAAGACCGAGGGCCGCAAGGTCTGGGCGTTCCTCGGCGACGGCGAGACGGACGAGCCGGAATCGCTGGGCGCCATCGGCATGGCCGGCCGTGAGCAGCTCGACAATCTCGTGTTCGTGATCAACTGTAATTTGCAGCGTCTGGACGGTCCGGTGCGCGGCAACGGCAAGATCATCCAGGAGCTCGAGTCCGAATTCCGTGGCGCGGGCTGGAACGTGATCAAGGTGATCTGGGGCAGCCGCTGGGATTCGCTGCTCGCCCGCGACAAGAAGGGCCTGCTGATGAAGCGCATGATGGAGTGCGTGGACGGCGAGTATCAGACGTACAAGTCGAAGGACGGCGCCTACGTTCGCGAGCACTTCTTCAACACGCCCGAACTCAAGGCCATGGTGGCCGACTGGTCGGACGAGGACATCTGGGCGCTCAACCGCGGCGGCCACGATCCGCACAAGATCTACGCGGCCTACCACGCCGCGACCCAGCACAAGGGCCAGCCGACCGTCATCCTCGCCAAGACCATCAAGGGCTATGGCATGGGCGAAGCCGGCCAGGCCATGAACATCACTCACCAGCAGAAGAAGATGCCGGTGGAGTCGCTCAAGAAGTTCCGCGACCAGTTCAAGCTGCCGATTTCGGACGACGAGATCGCCGACGTGCCCTACCTGAAGTTCGAGGAAGGCTCGAAGGAACTGGAGTACATGCGTGCTCGCCGCATGGAGCTCGGCGGCTACCTGCCCCAGCGTCGCACCAAGGCCGCTTCGCTGCCCGTGCCGGCGCTCGGTGCGTTCGACGCGCTGCTCAAGGCAACCGCGGAAGGGCGCGAGATTTCCACGACGATGGCCTTCGTGCGGATTCTGAACGTGCTGCTCAAGGACAAGACGCTGGGGCAGCGCATCGTGCCGATCGTGCCGGACGAGTCGCGCACCTTCGGTATGGAAGGCCTGTTCCGCCAGATCGGTATCTGGAGCCAGGTGGGGCAGCGTTACATCCCGCAGGATCAGGACCAGCTGATGTTCTACAAGGAGTCGGAGAACGGCCAGATTCTGCAGGAAGGCATCAACGAAGCCGGCGGCATGTGCGACTGGATTGCGGCCGCGACGTCGTACTCGACGCACGGCGAGACGATGATCCCGTTCTACATCTTCTATTCGATGTTCGGCTTCCAGCGTATCGGCGATCTGGCGTGGGCGGCTGGCGACATGCGCGCCCGCGGCTTCCTGGTCGGGGGCACGGCCGGTCGCACGACGCTCAACGGCGAAGGTCTCCAGCACGAAGACGGCCATTCGCTGCTGTGGGCCTCGTCGATTCCGAACTGCCTGCCCTACGATCCGACGTTCGCCTACGAATTGGCCGTGATCGTTCAGGATGGTTTGCGCCGCATGGTGCAGGAACAGGAAGACGTCTACTACTACCTGACGGTGATGAACGAGAACTACGCCCATCCGGCCATGCCGGAAGGCGTGGAGCAGGACATCCTCAAGGGGATGTATTCGTTCCGCCGCGGCACCGAGAACAGCAAGGCGCCGCGCGTGCAGTTGCTGGGCTCGGGCACGATTTTCAACGAAGTCATCGCTGCTGCCGAAATGCTCAAGAACGACTGGGGCGTCGAATCGGATCTGTGGAGCTGCCCGAGCTTCACCGAGCTGGCCCGCGAAGGCAACGACGTGGCGCGCTACAACCTGCTGCACCCGACCGAGACGCCGCGTCTGTCGCACGTCGAGAAGTGCCTGAACGAGACCCGCGGTCCGGTGATCGCGTCGACTGACTACATCCGTACCTACGCCGACCAGATTCGTCCGTTCGTGCGCGGTCGTTACGTGGTGCTCGGCACCGACGGCTATGGCCGCTCGGATACGCGTGAGAAACTGCGTCATTTCTTCGAGGTGGATCGCAACTGGGTGACGGTCGCGGCGCTCAAGGCGCTGGCCGACGAAGGCACGCTGCCGGCAAGCAAGGTCGCCGAAGCAATTGCCAAGTACAACCTGGATCCGAACAAACCCAACCCGATGACCGTCTAAAGGCCGCTTCGTGCGGTGAGGACGCCCGCCAGCCGTCCCCCAGCGGCTGGCGGGCGCGTGCCGCACGCCAAGCGCAGCCTCGAGGAGACTGTGGAAAATGAGTCAAGTGATCGAAGTGAAAGTCCCGGACATCGGTGACTTCAAGGATTTGCCCGTCATCGAAGTGCTGGTCAAGGAAGGCGACAAGATCGATGCCGAACAGGCCCTGATCACGCTGGAGTCGGACAAGGCCACGATGGACGTGCCGAGCCCGGCCGCCGGCACCATCAAGGCAATGAACCTGAAGGTGGGCGACGAGGTGTCCGAGGGTTCTCTCATCCTGACGCTCGAAACGGCCAACGGCTCGAGTGCGCAGGCCAACGGTGCGGCGGCACCCGCTGCCGCCCCCGCCCCGCAAGCCGCGGCGTCCGCACAGGCGCCTGCCGCAGCCCCTGCTGCTGCGCCCGCTGTTTCTGCGGCGCCGGCAGCCACGGGCGACACGAGCAAGATCGACGTGAAGGTGCCGGATATCGGCGGCTACGACGACGTACCCGTGATCGACGTGCTGGTCAAGGTCGGCGATACCGTGACGGCGGAGCAGTCGCTCATCACGCTCGAGTCGGACAAGGCGTCGATGGACGTGCCGAGTCCCGCCGCAGGCGTGGTCAAGGAACTGAAGGTCAATGTGGGCGACAAGGTTTCCGAAGGTTCACTGATCCTGGTGCTCGAGGGCGCTGCTGCGCCTGGCAAGGCAGCGGCAGCGCCGGCGGCTGCCGCTCCGGCACCTGCGGTGTCGGCAGCACAGAGCACCGCACCGGCCCCCGCGGCTGCACCGGCGCCCGCGCCCGTCGCCGCGGCAGCACCGGTCCCCGCGCCGGCCGCGCCGCAAGGCGGCCAGCCGATCAGTCACGCCAGCCCGTCCGTTCGCAAGTTCGCGCGCGAGCTGGGCGTGGACGTGACGCAGGTCAAGGGCACCGGCCCGAAGGGCCGCGTGACGGCCGACGACGTGCGCAGCTTCGTCAAGAGCGCCCTGGCGGGCCATCGCCCGGCGGCCGCCGGCGGCACCGCACCGGCCGGCGGCGGTGAGCTGAATCTGCTGCCGTGGCCGAAGGTCGACTTCGCGAAGTTCGGTCCGGTCGAGGCGAAGGCTCTGTCGCGCATCAAGAAAATCTCCGGCGCGAATCTGCACCGCAACTGGGTGATGATCCCGCACGTCACGAACAATGACGAAGCGGACATTACCGAGCTTGAAGCATTCCGTGTCCAACTGAACAAGGAAAACGAAAAGGCCGGCATCAAGGTGACGATGCTCGCGTTCGTGATCAAGGCCTGTGTGCTGGCGCTCAAGAAGTTCCCGACGTTCAACGCCAGCCTGGACGGCGACAACCTCGTCTTCAAGCAGTACTTCCATATCGGCTTCGCGGCCGATACACCGAACGGTCTCGTCGTGCCGGTGGTTCGTGATGCCGACAAGAAGGGCGTGTTCGAGATCGCTCGCGAGACGTCGGAACTGGCCAAGCTCGCCCGCGAAGGCAAGCTCAAGCCCGACCAGATGCAGGGCGGCTGTTTCTCGATCTCGTCGCTCGGCGGTATTGGGGGGACCACCTTCACGCCGATCATCAATGCACCGGAAGTTGCCATCCTGGGCCTGTCGCGTTCGTATCAGAAGCCTGTGTGGGATGAGCGCAAGCAGCAATTCCTGCCGCAACTGACGCTGCCGCTGTCGCTGTCCTACGATCACCGCGTGATCGATGGCGCCGAGGCTGCGCGCTTTAACGCCTACCTGGGGCAACTGTTGCAGGACTTCCGTCGCGCAATGCTGTAAATGGCGGACGTCGCCGGTTGCGCGCAAGCGCAGGCCGGCGGCGCTCGCGCGCGAGCTTCGGATCTGGACGGGGAGGGCCTCATGACCACCGTGGTAGTCGTCAAGAAAGCCGGCGAAATCGCCATTGCCGCCGACTCACTCGTGACGTTCGGCGATACGCGACTGTCGCAGTCCTACGAGGAGAACCGCAAGGTCTTCCTGGTAGGCGATTCCTATGTCGGCCTGGCGGGCACGACCGCGCACTTTCCGGTCATGCGGGCCATTCTTTCCGAAATGGCGGACGAATGCCGTCTGCATTCGCGTGACGAAGTGTTTCGCACGTTCTGCCGCGTCCATCAGAAGCTCAAGGAAGAATATTTCCTCAATACCAAGGAAGAGGAAGACGATCCGTATGAGTCGTCGCAGATCACGTCCGTGATTGCGAACCCGACGGGCATCTACGGCGTGTATTCCTACCGGGAAGTGTTTGTTTTCGATCGGTTCTGGGGCATTGGCTCGGGGCGCAACTTCGCGCTCGGCGCCATGTACGCCCTCTACGACCAGGATCTGAGCGCACGCGCCATCGCCGAAGCGGGCGTGAGGGCGGGCGCCGAGTTCGACAAGAGTTCGGCCGGCCCGTTTCAGGTGCATGCGTTTCCGATCGATACCACCATCAAGTCATAAATGCGACAGGGAGACCCCGCATGAGTCTCATTGAAGTCAAGGTGCCGGATATCGGCGCAGAGGGCGTGGACGTCATCGAAGTGATGATCAAACCCGGCGACAGGATCGCCAAGGAAGCGTCACTCATCACGCTCGAATCGGACAAGGCCTCCATGGAGGTGCCGTCCGAAGTGTCCGGCACGGTCAAGGAAGTCAGGATCAAGGTCGGCGACAAGGCTAGCGAAGGCACGGTGATCGCGCTGGTCGAAGCCGACGACGCTGGCGCTGCCAAGGCCGCCGCGCCTGCTGCGGCGGCCCCATCGGCACCGGCTGCCGCCCCCGCGGCGAGCGCGGCCGCGCCCGTCGTTCCGCCGAGCGCCCCGGCCCCGGCCGCCGCCACGCACAGCGGTGGTGCGGACATCGAGTGCGACGTGGTCGTGCTCGGCGCGGGCCCCGGCGGCTACTCCGCAGCGTTTCGCAGCGCTGATCTCGGCCGCAAGACGGTGCTGGTCGAGCGTTACGCAACGCTCGGCGGCGTCTGTCTGAACGTCGGCTGCATCCCGTCGAAGGCGCTGCTGCATACCGCCGCCGTCCTCGAGGAAGCCCAGGCGCTCGGCCATCACGGCATTTCGTTCGCGAAGCCGCAGATCGATCTCGACAAGCTGCGCGCCTACAAGGAAAGCGTGGTCGGCAAGCTGACGAATGGGCTGGCCGGCATGGCGAAGATGCGCAAGGTCGAAGTGGTGCGGGGCGTGGGCGCGTTCCTCGATCCGAACCATCTCGAAGTGGTGGCCGAAGACGGGAGCAAGCGCGTGGTGAAGTTCGCGCAGGCGATCATTGCCGCCGGCTCGCAAGCCGTGAAGCTGCCGTTCCTGCCGGAAGACCCGCGCATCGTCGACTCGACCGGCGCGCTCGAACTGCGCCAGATCCCGAAGAAGATGCTGGTGATCGGCGGCGGCATCATCGGCCTGGAAATGGCAACGGTCTACAGTGCGCTCGGCGCGGAGATTGACGTCGTGGAAATGCTCGACGGCCTGATGCAGGGTGCGGACCGCGATCTCGTCAAGGTCTGGGAGAAGATGAACGCCAAGCGTTTCGGCCGCGTCATGCTCAAGACGAAGACGGTGGGCGCGCAAGCGAAGGCAGACGGCATCTACGTGAGCTTCGAGGGCGAAGCCGCACCGGCCGAAGCGCAGCGCTACGATCTGGTGCTCGTCGCGGTGGGCCGCAGCCCGAACGGCAAGAAGATCGGTGCGGAGAAGGCCGGCGTGGCGGTGAGCGAGCGCGGCTTCATCGCGGTCGACAAGCAGATGCGCACGAATGTACCGAACATCTTCGCGATCGGCGACATCGTCGGTCAGCCGATGCTCGCGCACAAGGCCGTGCATGAAGCCCATGTGGCGGCGGAAGCGGCAAACGGCGAGAAGGCATACTTCGACGCCATCCAGATTCCTTCGGTGGCCTACACCGATCCGGAAGTGGCCTGGGCGGGCAAGACCGAAGACCAGTTGAAGGCCGAAGGCGTGAAGTACGGCAAGGCCGTGTTCCCGTGGGCGGCGTCGGGGCGCGCCATTGCCAATGGTCGTGACGAGGGCTTCACCAAGGTGCTGTTCGACGAACAGACGCATCGCATCCTCGGCGGCGCTATCGTCGGCACGCACGCGGGCGACCTTATCGGCGAACTGTGCCTGGCCGTCGAAATGGGCGCGGATGCGGTCGATATCGGCAAGACGATTCACCCGCACCCCACGCTGGCCGAATCGGTCGGTATGGCCGCGGAAATCTACGAAGGCGTCTGTACCGACGTCCCGCCCGCGCGCAAGAAGTAATCGCTCTCCGGCGGCATGCGCGCCGCGGCGCAAGCCGGCGGCGGCGCTGCCGAGACAAGAAAACCGTCATCCTTTTCGGGATGGCGGTTTTTTTGTGCCGGATGGCGGCTTTTCCTGTGGCGCCTCCGTGCCACTTCCGTACCGCTTCCGTCCCATTCTGGAGGGGGCGGACAGAGCGTGGACCGCTCTCGCGGCTCGGGCAAAGAAAAACCCGGCTCGGGCCGGGTTTAAAGGGTACCTGCGGTACCGAGGAGACAACTGGGTGTCGCTGCATCCGCCTGGGGTGCAACGACGGTATTTCAGGCGTTCCTCGTCAATTCACGTCGGACGCGGTGAATTACTTCTTGGCGCTGGCGGCACGCGAAGCCTGTGCGGCAGCCTTCGAGGCGACGTTGGTTGCCGCGGCGAAGTTCGTTTCGGCGATTTCCACGGCTTGCTTGGTGGCCTTTTGCACGCTGTCGAAAGCGCTGTTGGCGGCCGACAGGGCCGACTTGGCGAGCGCGACGGCGGATTCCGAACCGGCCGGGGCGTTCTTGGCCAGGTTGTCGAACAGCGCCTGCACGTTCTGCGAGCTTTCGGCGAGCTTGGCTTCGGCCACCTTGGTCACTTCGGCTTGCGTCGACGAAGCGATCTCATACAGGTGGCGGCCATACGCGAGCGCCTTCTCGGCAGCCGGTTGAACCAGGTTCGCCTGCAGCGCGAGCAGTTCCTGAGCGTCCTTCACGGCAAAAGCCTTCTGGGCGGTGGAGGCCGACTCGGCCAGCGATGCCTTCACGGCTTGCAGATTCAGCTCGACGAGCTTTTCCACGCCTTCGAATGCCTTGTTGGTCAGGCCAAACAGGGTTTCGAGGTTGGCCTTGTGCGCGGCGGCGAGTTGTTCGGGGGTCAGAAACGACATGGCGTTCTCCTATGGTGTCATACACAGCGTATCGACCCACTCCGTGTTCGCTTGTCGGTTCTCACCTTGTGCCGGTGAAAACACGGTTGGGGCCTCTCATTGGGGTGCGATCTCTTTTTGTGCATCGCACAATCGCAAGTGTAGAGAAATTTTTGGCGGTGTCAAGTTGTTTTTGTGCGTTGCACAAATTCAATAAAAACTTAAAAAATCAAAAGCTTGGGATCCCGTCATGGGCGCCGTCCGTCGCGGCGCGGCGAACGTGGTGACCCTCGTGGAAATCCAGGATTGGTGCGGCTTTGCACCGCTCGGGGGCCCGGCGAAGCGAGAGCGGCGATGGTACTATCGTCCCGTTCCGGTACCGGTCGGATGGGAAATGCGACGGCGGCGCGGCGTTGTTTCTTGCACGCGTTGCGCGTCACGCCGCTCGGTGCCGATGCCGACCCCGGTCCCTCTCTTTCCCTTGCCCGCGGCACTTGCCGGGCACTCGCGTCGATGCAAGCGTTCTACAGCGATCACTTCGTCCTGCCGTTGCCGCCCGGGCACCGGTTTCCCATGCAGAAATACGCCCGGTTGCGAGAGCGCGTGGCCGGCGAGTTGCCGCACGTCGCGTTGACCGAAGCGCTGCCGGCGGACGACGGGATGCTCGGACGCGTCCATGCGCACGACTACGTTGTGCGCGTGAGTACGGGAGCGTTGAATCCGAAAGAGCAGCGCGAGATCGGTTTTCCGTGGTCGCCGCAGATGGTTGAGCGCTCACGGCGCTCCGCCGGCGCGACGCTCGCCGCTTGCCGGGCTGCGCTCGCGCAGGGCGTGGCCGTCAATCTCGCGGGCGGTACGCATCACGCTTACGCCGACCGGGGCGAAGGGTTTTGCGTGTTCAACGATGCGGCCGTCGCCGCGCGCGCGGTACAGGCCGACCTTGGCGCCGGCACGCGGGTCGCGATCATTGACCTGGATGTGCATCAGGGCAACGGCACGGCCGCCATCTTCGAGCATGACCCGAGCGTGTTTACGTTGTCGTTGCACGGCGAACACAACTATCCGTTCCGCAAGGCGCGTAGCGATCTGGACGTGGCGTTGCCCGACGGATGCGGCGATGACGACTATCTGGTCGCGCTCGGACACGCGCTTACCGACTTGTTTGCGCAGTTCACGCCCACGCTCGCCATCTACCTCGCCGGTGCAGACCCGTTGGAGAACGATCGGCTCGGCCGCCTCGCGCTCACCCACGACGGCTTGCTCGCACGCGACCGCAGCGTGCTTACCGCCTGCGCCGAGCGGGGGGTGCCGGTTGCCATCGCCATGGCGGGCGGGTATGGACGCGACATCGAGCAAACGGTCGCGGCGCACTTTGCAACGGTTCGGCTGGCCAGCCAGTTCCATCGGTCCGGCCGCCGGTTCCATCGCCCGCCGTCGGCGCAGCCGACGAGTTCGCCGCCGCCGTCGACCATGTCGGGTCCCGCCCGACCGGCCCATTCCACCCAACAGGGGGACGTATTCGTATGAGCGACCGTCCGACGACGTCGGCGAGCGCTTCGCGCGGCGCGGGCGGCATGGCCACGTGGAGCGCCACCATGCCCTGGTGGTTCGTGCTCATCTGGAGCACAGGGTTCATCGTGGCGAAGTACGGCATGCCGAACGCCGAACCGCTGACGTTTCTCGCGCTGCGCTTCGGCGGCACGCTGCTCGTCATGCTGCCGGTGGCGCTGCTCACCGGCACACCGTGGCCGACACGGCAGACGCAACAGGTGCGACAGGTGCGACAGGTGCGACAGGCGCGACAAATGGGGCCGGCCGCGCCGGGACCGGGCGCCGCGACCCCGCGGACGCGGGCCGACTGGCCGCTCTATGCGCATCTTGCCGTATCCGGCATTCTTATCCAGGCGGTTTATCTCGGCGGTGTGTGGGCGGCCATCAAACAAGGGGTGCCGGCGGGGCTGGCGGCGCTCATCGTCGGCATCCAGCCATTGCTGACGGCGCTCTTCGCGCGCGTGGTCGGAGAGCCGGTGTCGCGTCGTCAATGGCTTGGGTTGCTGTGCGGCTTCGCGGGGGTGGGGTTGGTCGTTGCCAACAAGGTCGGCGTGCGCGGCGTAGACGCCACGGGCGTCGCGCTGTGCGCGCTCAGTCTATTCGCGATCACCTCGGGCACGCTCTATCAGAAGCGCTTCTGCGCGCATTTCGATTTGCGTGTCGGCACGCTGGTGCAGTTCGGCGCGGCGTTCGCCGTGACGTTGCCGGCGGCTTGGGCCCTGGAGACCATGCAAGTGCGCTGGAATGCCGAAATGATCGGTGCGCTCGCATGGTCGGTTCTGGCGCTGTCGATCGGCGCAATCTCGTTGCTGTTTCTGCTGATCCGGCATGGCGCGGCCACCAAGGTCTCCAGTCTCATGTATCTGACGCCGCCGACGACGGCCGTCATGGCCTGGCTGTTGTTCGGTGAAACCTTGTCCCCATTGAGCGCGGCCGGCATGGTGGTCGCCGCGCTTGGCGTGGCGCTCGTGATCGAGCGGCGCACGGTGCCGGCCGCACCCGCGTCCTGACGCGGCGCCAGGCGCCGTTCCATCTTTGTCGTAAGCGAGATCCCATGAAGCATTCGCATCCGAGCGCGCACGCCGCGCAGCCGTTGTCCGAGGAGCAGAATCCGGTCGAAGCCGCGAGCCCCGGGGAAAGTCCGCATCTGGCCGCTGTCAACGGCAACCCCGACCTGCGCGTGGAATATGTGGACGAGGCAATCCGCAGCCGTCGCTCGATTCGCGCTTACCTGCCAACGCCGGTGCCGCAAGACACCGTCGCAGAGATTCTTTCGGTGGCTTCGCGCGCGCCGTCAGGCAGCAACATCCAGCCGTGGCAGACCTATGTGCTGACCGGCGACGCACTGCACCGTCTGACGTCGCGACTGCTCGACGCCTTCAACGACCCGGCGCAACGTCTGATGCATCAGGAGGAGTACGCCTACTATCCGCGCGAGTGGACCGAGCCTTATCAGGCGCGGCGCCGCAAGGTGGGTTGGGACTTGTACGGGTTGCTGGGCATCGGTCGCGCGGACAAGGACCGCATGCATGGGCAACATGCGCGCAACTTCCGGTTCTTCGACGCGCCGGTCGGCATGATCTTCACGATCGACCGGCATCTCGAGCTGGGCAGTTGGCTGGACTACGGCATGTTCCTGCAAAGCGTCATGGTGGCGGCGCGGGCACGCGGGCTCGATACGTGCCCGCAGGCGGCATTCGCGACGTTCCATCGGATCATTGCCGAGCAGCTGCACCTGCCGGAAGCGCGGATGGTGGTCTGCGGTATGGCGCTGGGTTACGCGGACCCTGACGCGGTGGAAAACCGACTCGTCACCGAGCGCGCGCCCCTGCAGGAATGGGCGCACTTCTTGAACTGACGGATCTCGGTGAGTTGGCGTTATTTTGCAAAATTTGGCGGATGTGCATTTTCAGGCGTTGCGTTGCACAAAACTGCCAGATGCCAGTTTAAGTATTTCAGCTAAGTCATTCATATTGCTTATTTTTTCGGAAGTTACTAAACTTCTCCCAAACTCGTTGCCCGCCAACCTTACGCTACCCCCAATCTATGTACGCGATCACCGCCCTTGCGCGTCTGTGCCGCTCCCGCCTCTGGGGTGCTGCCGTCGTGGCGATTTCGCTCGCCGCCGGCACCCCGGCCATCGTCCACGCTGCCGGTAAAGCGAGCGAATGCTCGCCGAAGACGGCCAAGACGGCAGCCCAGAAGCGCGCGTGCGCCAACACCCAATCCGCTTCCGCGTCGAAGGCGGGCGCCAAACGCGCCGTCGCGACCACGGCGTCTCGCGAGACGCGCGGCGCGAAGGCCGGTACCAAGGTCCGCAAGCTTGCCGCCGTCGACGACGATGGACCTGCCGCCAAGCGCGTTGCCGTCAAACGCGTCGTCTACAAGAACGGCAAGCGCCGTGTCGTGACGTCGTATCGCACCGTCAATTTCGCGCCGCAGGCGCCGGAGCGTCTGTCGACCGGCCGCGCGTTCGGTCTGCATGAAACGCCGGACGCGCTCGCGCTGCGCTCGTCGGTGGCCTATGTGGTGGACGAGCGCACCGGCGAGTCACTGTTCGACAAGAACTCGCAAGCGGTGCTGCCGATCGCCTCGATCTCGAAGTTGATGACCGCCATGGTCGCCCTCGATGCCGGCATTCCGATGACGGACATGATGGAAGTCACCGACGAGGATCGCGATTACGAGAAGGGCACGGGTTCGCGCCTGTCGGTGGGCTCGCGTCTGTCGCGCGAGGACATGCTGCACATCGCGCTGATGTCGTCGGAGAATCGCGCGGCTGCCGCGCTTTCGCGCTACTTCCCGGGCGGCCGTCCGGCGTTCGTCGCGGCGATGAACCGCAAGGCCAAGCTGCTCGGCATGAACGACACGCACTTCAACGACCCGACGGGCCTGTCGAGCCAGAACGTGTCGAGCGCGCGTGACCTCGTGAAGATGGTCAAGGCGGCTTATCAATACCCGCTGATTCGTCGTTTCTCGACGGACAGCAATTACGACGTCAACACGGGACGCCGGGAACTGCATTATGTGAGCACGAATCACCTGATCGGTCACCCGGGCTGGGAAATCGGTCTGCAGAAGACGGGCTACATCAACGAAGCCGGGCAGTGTCTGGTGATGCAGGCCAACGTCGACGGCCGCCCGGTGATCATGATTCTGCTGGATTCGACCGGCAAGTATTCGCGCTTCGCCGACGCCACGCGCGTTCGCAAGTGGTTGCTCGAAGGCGGCGGTGCGACGCCGCAACGCACGGCCGGCACGGCGCCCACCGCGCAGGTGGCCACCAACAGCGAGCACGCGCTGTAGTAATCGGACTCATCGTCCCGGGCGCCGACAGGCACCGCGTACACCGCGCGCGCAGTAAAAGCAAAGGCGCTCCCGAGGGAGCGCCTTTCGTTTTGTGCGGTTCTGCGCGCCGCGTATCGCTATCGCTGGCGCTGGCTTACTCGGTGGTCGCGGCCTGAGGCGTTGCGCCGCCCGCGTCGGGATTCGGCGGCTGGAAGCCGAGCGACGCCGAAATCTGCAGCGCCGTCTCGTTCAGGTTCGCAAGCCATGCGTCCTGCAGACGGTCCGCCGGTGCCGACAACGACAATCCCGCCACGAGCTTGCCGCTGTCGTCGTAGATCCCCGCAGCGATGCAACGCACACCCAACTCCAGTTCCTCGTTGTCGCGCGCGTAGCCCGACTTGCGCACATGGCTCAGCTCGCGCTCGAGCTTTTGCAAATCGGTGATGCTGTTGCGCGTATGACCGGACAGCCCGGTGCGCGTGGCGTATGCCCGCACGCGTGCCGCCTCGTCCGCGGCGAGGAACAGCTTGCCGACGGATGTCAGATGCAACGGTGCGTGGCCGCCGATGGCGCGCACGACCTGCATGCCCGAGCGCTCGCTGTAGGCGCGCTCGATATACACGATTTCGTCGCCCTGGCGTACCGACAGATTGACTGTCTGACCGGTGATGCGGTGCAGCCCGCGCATGGGGGTGAGCGCCGCGTCGCGCACCGACAGACGCGCCTTGACGAGGTTGCCGAGCTCTAGCAGGCGCATGCCCAGCCGATACGTGCCGGGATCGCAACGGTCGACGAAGCGGCACGCCACCATGTCGTTCAGGATGCGGTGGGCAGTGGACGGGTGAAGTTCGGTAGCTTGCGCCAGATCCTTGAGGCTGACCGGATCGGCATGCGCGGCGAGGGCATCGAGCAGACGCATCATGCGCTCGATTACCTGAATGGACGTGCGCGACTCCGCGCCTTGACTGCTTTCGTCTTTCATGAGGTAGGGCCGAGTTTCGTATAGGGATGATTCTATATCATATTGTGAAAAATTCGCAGGGCTTGGCGTAGAAGAATCCTGCGAAAAACGCAGTTGCGACGCCCGGTTGCCGCATGCTGCGTGTCCCCATCGCCGACCTCCTGCCCCTGCGTGACGGGTTGCGTCGATGCCGTGACAGGAATCCAAAGTGCGCCGTCGATCGCGTCGTTAGCATGACCCTCTTTTCCGTAACGGTGTCGGGCCCCGTCGGCGTGCGCGGGGCGCCCGGCATCAAAAAGGAGATGGACGGATGCACAACGAATACATGGGATACCTGGGCTACCCGGATTGGCCGATGGACATGAATCCGTGGGTCGCGCCGGCAGGGGTCTATGAGAAGGGCGCTTCCATCGCGGAGAAGCGGGCCGAGATCGCCGCACAGCTCAAGCACCTTCGGAACACGTGCAAGGCGCTGAATCTGAGCACGTACTCCATCGAAAGGCTCACGGCGAGATTCGAAAAGTCGTTCGACAAGGCGACTGCCGGCTACTGGCGCGGCGGCCTTCGCGACCCGTTTTGGCGCTGTCTTGCGACGCCCGGCCGGCCCGGCGTCTTCTGTTCGATGGTCGGCGATCAACTGGACGAGCAATGCGCCGAGTTGCTTACGCCCTCCGCGCGCCGATTCCTGAAAGTACTGACGGCATTCGGCGAAGCGCTGGAGTACGAACGCGAGATGCTGGCGCGCTATGAGACGGTGCTCAAGGGCGCCCGCGCGTTATCGCGCGACGAACCGTATGTGAGTCCGGAAGGAAGATGGCAGACGCTCGATCGGGCCAAGCGCCGATGCATGACGCTGCGCGACGAGACGGCGCCTTTGCTCGAGCAGATGCGGCGAACGATCGATCGGGCGTTCGAGAGCGTCCGGCCGGACAAGAAGCGCCATGGCACGCGCGAGGCGATCACCGGCGGCGTTTATGCAGTCGCCGCGGTGGTGGCTGCCGTTGCGTTGCTGGTAGCGTCGGCGGCGGTGGCGATCGTGGGTTTTGCCGTCACCGTGCTGATTCGGTGCGTAAGCCTGGGAAGTATCCGGGGATTCGACCGAGAAAAGGGGTGGAAGGCCGTAGAGGACCTTCTGAATCACACCAAGGAGTTCATCAACAGCGAGGAGCACAGCATGTACTCGAACATCCACAGCATTGCCACATGGGAGCAGGCCGAGCAGCAGTCGCTGGCCTGGCAGCAGGGGCAGGAGGCCCTGAGGCTGGCTCGGGAGAGCCGCAGTCAGGGCGAGAAAACGCTGGAACTGGTGCACGCGCTCCAGGCCCAGGTGCAGGCGACGGCGGACTCGGTGAGTGCGCTCGATGCGCGTATGTCGGCGCGCATGTCGAACCTGGAGGAGAAGACCGACGACATGGCGGTCGACCTGAAGCGCGTGCTGAACCTGCTGTCGCTCGAGGCCACCTCGCGCACGTGGGCGCGGCCAAGCTCGCGCGGGGCACGGGCCGATGCCGAGGCAGGGGCGGCGGCCGAGAGCGGGGCCGAGGTCAAGGCGGGGGGCCAAGCAGGCAAGCAAGAGGCCAAGCAGGAGGCCGGGGCGGAGGCGGCCGCCGCCGGCGTCCCCGAACAGGCGCGCCGCGCACCCATGGAGCGGGCCGAATCGTTGGAGACTTACCGGCATCCCCGCAGGGGAACGCTGCTGCCGTAACGGATCGTCCACGCGCTCCGGGAATCCACGCTGGGCCAGTACGGCCCAGCGACTTATAATGGCCCATTATTCCCGAAAAGAGGATTTCCCCAATGCGCGTCGGACTCTTTGTCACGTGTCTGATCGACCTGATGCGTCCGGAGATCGGTTTCTCGACGCTCAAGCTGCTGGAGACGGCCGGCTGTGAGGTTGTGATTCCCGATTCACAAACCTGTTGCGGGCAGCCGGGTTACAACTCCGGCGAACGGGCCATTGCCCGCGATCTCGCCCAGAAATTTCTCGATGAATTCGAATCGTTCGACTATGTCGTCGTGCCGTCGGGTTCGTGCGGCGGCATGGTCAAGGCGCACTATGGCGACCTCTTCGCCGACGATCCCGAACTCATGGGCCGCTACGAGCGTTTGCGTCCGCGCGTGTACGAACTCACCGACTTCCTCGTCAACGTGCTGCACGTGCAGGCGGTGCCGGGTGACTACAACGGCGAGGTGACGTACCACGATTCATGCTCAGGCCTGCGCGAGCTTGGCGTCAAGTCGCAGCCGCGAGCGCTGCTCGCGAAGATGCCCGGCGTGAAGCTGACCGAGATGAAGGACTGCCAGGCGTGCTGCGGCTTCGGCGGCACTTTCTCGCTCAAGTACGGCGAC
This sequence comes from Pandoraea nosoerga, assembly GCF_902459585.1. GTDB lineage: Bacteria > Pseudomonadota > Gammaproteobacteria > Burkholderiales > Burkholderiaceae > Pandoraea > Pandoraea nosoerga. The sequence continues at coordinate 52,278 of NZ_CABPSC010000016.1, read as the reverse complement.
ATCTCGACGGCCATCGTCGACGAGAAATGCGCCAATATCGGCGCGAGCGGTGCGCCTGCCGTCGTGCTGGGCGACCTGGGCTGCATGCTCAACATCGAAGGGCGTCTGCGCCGCACCGGCGACACGAAAACGCGCGTGCTGCATATCGCGCAGGTGCTCGCCGGCGATGCCTGATCTCGCGGCCATCTTCCCGCTCAACACGTCCGTGCGCGCCACGCCGCCTGCTGCGGCGCGCGCCGGGCGCCATCACCTCACGTGAGTCGCGATGCAAGTTCAATCGATGCAATTCAAGGCGCGCGCCGGGCAGAAGCTTGCCGACCAGCGCCTGCAGGCCAACCTCAAGAAGCTCTCGACCAAGTTCGTGACCGCACGCGCGCTCGCCATGGACGAGATCGATTTCGAGGCGACGCGCGAGGCGCTCAAGGCGCGGCGCAATCGCGGCCTCGAGACCCTCGACGTCTGGCTGGAGATCTTCGAGCGCGAGGCCACGCGTCGCGGCGCGACAGTACTGTTCGCGGAGTCGACGCAGGACGCCGCACGCCTGATCGCGGAGATCGCACGCAAGCACGACGTCAAGAAAGTCATCAAGTCGAAGTCGATGGTCACCGAGGAGCTGCAGCTCAACAAGGTGCTCGCCGACATGGGCGTGCAGTCGGTCGAGACGGATCTGGGCGAGTACATCCTGCAGATCAACGATAACGAGCCGCCCTCGCACATCATTGCGCCGGTCGTGCACAAGGACAAGGACGAGGTCGCCGACCTGTTTGCGCGCGTGCACCAAAAGCCGCGTCTCGACGAGATTCCCGCCATGACGCGCGAGGCGCGCGAGATGCTGCGCCCGCAGTTTCTGTCGGCCGACATGGGCGTGACAGGCGGTAACTTCCTCGTGGCCGAGACCGGTTCGGTGGCGGTGGTGACCAACGAGGGCAACGAAGGCATGTGTACGATCATGCCGCGCGTACACGTGGCGGTGACGGGCATCGAGAAGGTGCTGCCCACGCTGGAGGATCTCGCGACGGCCATGCGCTTGCTGCCGCGCTCGGCGACCGGGCAGGGCACGTCGAACTACTTCTCGCTGCTCACCGGCACGCGTGCCGAGGGCGAGGTGGACGGCCCCGACCACATGTATTTCGTGCTGGTCGACGGCGGGCGCACCGGCCTGATCGGCGGCGCGTTCCAGGAGATGCTGCGCTGCATTCGCTGCGGCGCGTGCATGAATCACTGCCCGGTGTATCAGAAGATCGGTGGCCACGCGTATGGCTGGGTATATCCGGGGCCGATGGGCTCGGTGCTCACGCCGAGCTACGTCGGGCTGGAAAAGACGCTCGATCTGCCCCAGGCGGCCACGATGTGCGGCGAATGCAACCGCGTCTGCCCGGTGGGTATCCCGATTTCGGACCTGCTGCGCAAGCTGCGCGAGCGTCAGGTCGACCGCGGGCTGCGCCCGTGGCAGGAGCGGGCGGCCCTGGCGGCGTGGGCGTTTGCGGCGCGGCGCCCGCGTCTCTACTCGGCGCTCTCCGGGCTTGGCACGCGCGTGCTCAAGTGGATGGGGCGCGAGCGAGGCAGTATCTCGAAGCTGCCTTTCGGCGGCGGTTGGACCGACACGCGCGAGATGCCGGCCCCGAGCGGCAAGACGTTCCGCGCCATGTATCGCGAGCGTCGCGCGCCGCGCTGAGCGTCGGGATCGCGATGGGCGCTCGTCCTGGGCGCGCGCGTATTGCCGGCGTTCCGGCGTTCCGGTGTTCCGGCGTTGTATCGGCAGAAGCCGGCCCGTGACGCGGAGCCGGCTTTTTTCATGGCGGCGCCGCGCCGGCGCTCAACTTCTTGCCGGCAGCGCGAGGCGTTTCTCGATGCGCCGCTGCAGCGCGGACAGGCCCGTGGAGAGCACCCAGTAGATGGCTGCGCACGCGAGATAAAGCGGCAGCGGCTGATACGTCGAAGCAATGACTTCCTGCGCCGAGCGCAGCAGTTCGGTGACGGTGATTACCGACACGAGCGACGTGTCCTTGATCAGGCTGATGAGACTGTTGCCAAGGCTCGGCACGGCAATGCGCAACGCTTGCGGCGCGATGACGTAGCGCAGCGTTTGCCAGTACGACAGCCCGAGACTGTACGAGGCGAGCCATTGGCCGCGCGGCATGCCCTCGAGCGCGCCGCGCATGCTCTCGGACAGATACGCGCCGACGTTCAGGCTCAACGTGAGCACGCCGGCGGGCGTCGGCTCGAGCGAGATGCCGATGCCGGGCAAGCCGTAATACACCACGAAAATCTGCACGAGCAGCGGCGTGCCGCGCATGACGCTCACATAGGCGCGGGCCACGGCGCGCAGCACGCGGATCTTGCCGATGCCCATGATCGCCACGACGATGCCGATCGCCAGGCCGAATACCATCGACATCAAGGCAAACTTGATCGTGAGCACGGTGCCTTGCAGAAGCACCGGCATGGATTGGGCGGCGAGTTCGATTGGATTCATGAGGACTGTCAGTGTTTGGCGATGAGGCAAGGGGCGGCGACCACGCCTGACGGCCTGACGTCGTGCGTCTCGTCAGCCGGCGCCGGCGCAGCCGTCATCGTACGTCATTCGCGGTGAAGCGGACGCGCCGGCAGCTTGTGCAATCTCCCGTTAATGTCCCGTTTGCGAGATGCCGCAAACGCGACGGCCGGCACCCGCGTCGTGCGCCTGGTGCCGGCCGTCGGGCCTGGAGGGATAGCGTTGCGTTGCCGGATCGGCCGAGCCGTGCCGGGTCGTGTCGACTCGATTAGCGGGCAGGCTTCGACGTGTCTTCGCCGAACCACTTCTGCGAGAGCCTGGCGAGCGAGCCGTCCTGCTTCATCTTCGTGAGGGCGTCGTCGATGGCCTTGGCGAATTCGGGGTTGCCCTTGCGGAACGGGATGCCGACCGATTCGTTGGCGCCTTGGAGTACCGCGCCCGGGCGCAGCGGCAGATTCGACGTCTTGATGAGGTAGGCCAGCATCAGGCGATCGTTGAGCGCGGCATCGATCCGTTGCGCGGCCAGGTCGCGCAGATACTCCGGCGCACCGGGATACGTGCGCACGTCGATGCCCGGCACCGACTTGGCGAGCGTGTTGTAGTTGCTGCCGAGACTCACGCCGAGCTTCTTGCCCTTGAGGTCTTCGAGCGATTTGAACTCGCGCGTGTCGTCCTTGCGCTGAATGAGCTGGGCCGCCGAGTAGACGTAGGGCTGGCTGAAGTCCACCGACTTCCTGCGCTCGTCGGTGATCGCCACCTGATTGACGATGACGTCGAACTTGCCGGCCACCAGCCCGCCGATGATGCCGCTCCACTCGGTGGTCACGAACACGGGCTTCACGCCCAGACGTTCGGCGACCGCCTTGGCCACGTCGACGTCGAAGCCGTCGAGCTGGCCGTCGGCGCCGCGATAGTTGAACGGGGGATAGGTGCCTTCGATGCCGATCTTGAGCACGCCCGCGGACTTGACCGTGCTCAGCAGGTCGGCGGCGCGCGCCGGCGAGGTGGTCACGAGCGCGGCGGCAGCCAGCGGGACGAGGCACAACGTCTTGAGCCAGTGTTTCATGGTGAGGGTGTCTCCCTGGGGAATGAGGGGCGCGTGACGTGCGGCGCTCAGGCCGTGCGCAACGCTTGCACGCATTCTCGCACCAGCTCGGGTCCGCGGTAAATCAGGCCGCTGTAGACCTGTACCAGACTGGCGCCGGCGTCGAGCTTGGCCTGGGCTTGCGCGCCGCTCAGGATGCCGCCCACCCCGATGATCGGCAGCGCCCCGCCCAGTTCGGCGGCAAGCGCGCGGATCACGCGATTGGACGCCTCGAACACCGGACGCCCCGACAGACCGCCCGTCTCGTTCGCATAGGGCAGCCCCGCCACCGCCTCGCGAGAGAGCGTCGTGTTGGTGGCGATGACGCCGTCGAAGCCGTGGCGTGTGAGCGTGCCCGCGATGACCTTGATCTGTTCGTCGTCGAGATCCGGGGCGATCTTCAGTGCGATCGGCACATATTTGCCGTGGCGATCGGACAGCGCACGTTGCTTGTCCTTGAGCTTGCCGAGCAGCGCGTCGAGTTCGTCGCCGCCCTGGAGTTGGCGCAGGTTCTTCGTGTTGGGCGACGAGATGTTCACCGTCACGTATGTTGCGTATGGATATACCTTCTCGAGGCAGATGAGGTAATCGTCGACGGCGCGCTCGATCGGAGTGTCGGCGTTCTTGCCGATGTTCAGGCCGAGCGGTCCCTTATAGCGGGCCGACTGCACGTTCTGAAGGAATTGCTCCACGCCGCCGTTGTTGAAGCCCATGCGGTTGATGATCGCTTCGGCCTGCGGCAGACGGAAGATGCGCGGCTTCGGGTTGCCCGGCTGGGGCCGCGGCGTGACGGTGCCCACTTCGACGAAGCCGAAGCCGAGGGCGGCGAGGCCGTCGATGCAACTGCCGTCCTTGTCCAGGCCGGCGGCCAGGCCGACCGGGTTCGGAAAACGAATGCCCATGACCGTGCGCGGATCTTCGGGGAGCGTCTGGCCGGCGAGTCCGGCCAAGCCGAGCGAGGCGGCGCCGCGTAGCGTGGCCAACGTCAGATGGTGAGCCTGTTCGGCGTCGAGACAGAACAGGGCGCGACGGGCCAAAGGATAGAGAGGCGCAAGCACGATGTCAGGTTCGGCGGAATCGGAAAGTCGCCATTTTACCGGGATACGGGTCGCAGAGCGCATCTTTTTCTACGCTCTGCGTACTTCTTTTCCCCATAACTTCAGGCGTGCTATGAACGCGGTGCGCACTGCGGCACTGATGGCACCCATGGCACTGATGGTGCTTGGCGGCCCCGCCCGGCGCGGACGCGGTCAGCCGCCGGCCGCGTCGAGCAGGTGTTCGGGCATGTCCTGCCACTGGCCGTCGACCAGCCCTTGCAGCGGGCGGAAGTTCGCCTTGTAGACCATCTTGCGGCTCGCCTGAATCCAGTAGCCGAGGTAGACGTGCGGCAGCCCGAGGGCGCGCGCCTGTTCGATCTGCCAGAGAATGTTGTACGTGCCGTAGGACGCGCCTTCGACGTCCGGATCGAAGAATGTATACACCGACGACAGCCCGTCGCTCAGGATGTCGACCATGCTGATCATGCGCAGCGTGCCCGCACCCTGGTGGCCGGGCGGCTCGCGGAATTCGACCAGACGCGAGTTCACGCGGCTTTGCAGCAGGAACTGCTCGTATTGCTCGCGACTGTCATGGTCCATGCCGCCGCCGGCATGGCGGCGCGACTGGTAGCGCATGTACAACTGGTAGTGCTCTTCCGTGTAGTGCAGGCCGGAGACGTTGACCGCGAGCGTGGCGTGGCGTCGCCAGATGCGTCGCTGGGTGCGGTTGGCAGCGAAGCGCGCGACCGGCACGCGCACGGGGACGCAGGCGCGGCAGCCGTCGCAATACGGCCGGTAGGTGAAAACGCCGCTACGGCGAAAGCCGGCGCGAACCAGCTCGCTGTAGACGTCGGAGTTGATCAGGTGGCTGGGCGTGGCGACCTGCGAGCGCGCCGTGTGATTGTCGAGATAGCTGCAGGGGTAGGGCGCTGTTGCGTAGAACTGAAGGGCGGACAGCGGGGAGAGCGGCAGTTCGTTCGGATGGGTCACTGCGAAACCTCGTGAGCCTTGTCTGCTGCGTTACCGTAGGCCAGTGCGCCCAGAATCTGTTTGTCCAGACGCCAGACCGGTGCCGGTGCCATGACCGCCGTCTGCACGTGTGCGACAAACGCGTGGCGGGGAATTTCGCCGCCGCCGAGCGACGCCAGATGGGCAGTGCTTTGCTGGCAGTCTATCACCTCTATTGCGTATGTGCGTGCAAACGCGACGAGCGCCGCGAGGGCGATCTTCGAGGCGTCGTTGCGTCTGGCGAACATCGATTCGCCGTAGAACATGCGGCCGAGCGACACGCCGTACAGGCCGCCGACGCGCTCGCCTTCGTAGAACGTCTCCACGCTGTGCGCGAGGCCGGCGTCGTGCAGCGCGCGGTAAGCGCTCATGATGGCCGGGGTGATCCAGGTGCCGTCCTGACCGCGTCGCGGTGCTTCGGCGCACGCGCGCATGACGGCCGCGAAGTCGTCATCGAGACGGACTTCCCAGGCGTCCTCGCGCAGCACGCGGCGCAGCAGCTTGCGAAAGTTGTGGCTGACGACGAAGTTCTCGGGGCGCAGCACCATGCGCGGGTCGGGACTCCACCAGAGCACTGGCTGGCCCTGCGAATACCACGGGAAGATGCCGCGGCGGTAGGCGGCGAGCAGGCGTTGCGGCGAGAGATCGAGCCCCGCGGCGAGCAGGCCCGGGGCGTCGCTCGACGCATCGAGCGCCTCGTCGACCGGAGGGAAGGGATCGTTTGCTTCGAGCCAGACGACCATGACGACGTTAACCTGCGGAGCGAGCGAATCGGTGGACGGCGGCCGGACCTGTGCGCAATGGAGTGGCGGCGCGCTCAGACACGCAGCATCGGCGTGAGGATGTCTTCGGTGTGCGCGGTGTTGACCGGCAGGCCCGGCACCGGTGCACCCGGCAGCGCGGTGTCGTCGGCGACCGGTTCCAGATGCACGCCGAAAGCGCCGGCGCGGCGATCCTCGAAGAAAAAGCGCAGTGTCTTGGCCACGGTCGGGAAGGCGATGTCCTCCCAGGGAATGTCGTCTTCCGAGAACAGGGCGACCTCCAGGCTTTCCTCGCCGGCGGCAAATTGCGGCTCGCGCATTTGTGCCAGATAGAAGATATGGACCTGATTGACGTGCGGGACGTTGAGCAGCGAGAACAGGGCGCCGACTTCCACGACGGCGCCGGCTTCTTCGAGCGTCTCTCGCGCGGCGGCCTGCGCCGTCGTCTCCCCGATTTCCATGAAGCCCGCCGGCAGCGTCCAGTACCCCAGGCGCGGCTCGATCGCGCGCTTGCACAGCAGCACCTGATCGCCCCACACGGGCACCGTGCCGAGCACGTTGCGCGGGTTCTGATAGTGGATGGTGCCGCAATGGGTGCAGACATGCCGCTCGCGGTTGTCGCCGGGCGGAATGCGCAGCTCGACCGGATGGCCGCAGGCGGAGCAGAATTGGATGGGAGGACGTCGGTTCATGGTTGCTGCGAGTGTATCATCGGCGGCGCACGCTGTGCGGCGCGGCGGCCGACGTCGCGGGATAACCCGTGTTGCGGAGCAGCGCGCCGAGCGTGCCGCAGCCTTCGGCGGACGCAGCGGCGATATTCTGCCTTATTTGTTGCACTGCGATGGCAATTGTCATATAATCTCATTCTTCAGACGCGGGGTGGAGCAGTCTGGCAGCTCGTCGGGCTCATAACCCGAAGGTCACAGGTTCAAATCCTGTCCCCGCAACCAAATTCGAAAGCCTGATTTCCGCGCGAAATCAGGCTTTTTGCGTTCTGGCGTCGCCATGTGCCGATGTTGTCCGAACGCCAATCGTATGACGATGCCTGGTCAGACACTGCCATGTCAGGCATTTTGGGCGATGTCGCGCTGCGGGTGGTTCCGAACTCGACGGGCAGGGGAGGCCGTCCCCGCTCCTGCATATGCAGCTCGCTAGCGTGAAGACGGCATCAGACGCTGCTTGATTCTGGCGCCGAAGACGTTCACGGCGAGGCCGGACATGACAAGCACGGCGCCCGCGATCTGGGGCGCCGTGAGCTTTTCGTCGAGCAGCAGCGCGGCCGAAGCGAGGCCGATGATCGGTACGAGCAGCGAGAACGGTGCGACCTGACTGGCCGGATAGCGCGTCATCAGGCTCCCCCAGAGCGAGTAGCCGACGAGCGTGGCGACGAAGGCGAGGTACGCGATCGCAAACACCGAGGCCGCCGAGATGTGCGCGAGCGAATCCGCAATCTGCTGCGGTCCTTCGAACCCGTAGGACAGCAGGGCGAAGGGGATGGGCGGAACCAGGCTCGCCCACACCACGAGGCCGACCAGATCGACGTTGCCGATTTTCTTGGTGACGATGTTGCCGGTTGCCCAGCTCAGCGATGCGCACAGTGTGAGCACGAAGCCGAGCAGCGTCATGGCGCCGCCGCCCTGGGCACCGATGACCGCAAGGCCCGCTGCGGCGATCAGCAAGCCGGCGACGTTCTGCGCGCGAAAGCGCTCGCCGAGGCAGAGCACGGCAAGCCCGAGCGTGAAGAATGCTTGTGCCTGCAGCACGAGCGAAGCGAGGCCGGCGGGCATGCCCACGTACATCGCGGTAAACAACAGAGCGAATTGTCCGAAGGAAATCGTGGCGCCGTAGGCGATCAGCCATTTCCAGGGCACTTGCGGACGCCTGACGAAGAAGACGGCCGGAAAGGCAGCCAGCAGGAAACGCAGCGCGCCGAGCAGCATGGGCGGCACGCCATGCAGGCCGACCTTGATCACGACGAAGTTCACGCCCCAGGCGAGTACGACGACGAGTGCCTGTAACAGATCCTTCGGTGCCATGCGGCCTCTCCTTGCGCTGCGTTGTTCGTCAGCTTGTCGTTTGGGGAAAGGCGAAAGTGTACTCCTGGCGCGTGAACGTGTCGTGCGAAGAATCCACGCGCTCGCCGCATGGGGCCCCGTGCCGCTTCGTGCGCGCTTGGTCGTCCGATCGCCGTACCCGCCATACCCGCCGTACTCACCGTACTCGCCGTACTCGCCGTACTCGCCGTACTCGCCGTACTCGCCGCGCCGGGGCGGTACGGCGGGCGCATGACGTATACTTCGTGTTTCGTTTATCAAGAGACGTCGTCTTGCCGGCGCGGGGCGGCGTTTGCTGTTGCTGAGGAATTTGCATGAACCTGCCTGCCCGCCGCGTGAGCGTGGCGCCGATGATGGATTGGACGGATTCGCACTGCCGCGTTTTCCATCGTCAGATCTCGCGCCATACGTGGCTCTATACCGAGATGGTGACGACGGGAGCGCTGCTGCACGGCGACGTGGCGCGCCATCTCGATTTCGACGCCGTGGAGCATCCCGTGGCGTTGCAGTTGGGCGGCAGCGAACCGCAGGACCTGGCGCGCGCGGCAAAGCTCGGCGAGCAGTGGGGTTATGACGAGATCAACCTGAACTGCGGCTGCCCCTCCGAGCGGGTGCAGCGCGGCGCATTCGGTGCGTGCCTGATGGCCGAGCCGGAGTTGGTGGCCGACTGCGTGAAGGCAATGCGCGACGTGGTGCAGGTGCCAGTGACGGTGAAGCATCGGATCGGTATCGACGACGTGGAGTCGTTCTCGTTCGTGGAAGACTTCGTGGGCAAGATCGCGCAGGCCGGGTGTACCACGTTCATCGTGCACGCGCGCAATGCCATCCTCAAGGGCTTGAGCCCGAAGGAGAACCGCGAGATCCCGCCGCTCAAGTACGACTATGCGTATCGGTTGAAGCAGGCCTTCCCGCAACTGGAGATTCTGATCAACGGCGGCGTGAAGACGCTCGACGAAGTCGAGGCGCACTTGCGGCATGTCGATGGCGTGATGCTCGGTCGGGAGGCATACCACAACCCCTACGTGCTGGCGCAGGTCGATGCCCGTTTCTATGGCGACACGTCGCCGGTGAAGTCGCGCGAAGCCATCGAGGATGCGCTCATCGAATACGCGGCGGCGCAGGTGGAGAAGGGCCAATATCTGGGTGCGATCACGCGTCATGCGCTCGGCCTGTATCGGGGCGTGCCGGGCGCGCGCGGCTGGCGTCGCGTGTTGTCTGACCCGAAGCGGTTGAAGGCGGGGGTAGGCGCGTTCGACGAGGCGCGCGCGCAGTTGCGTGCGGGCGCGTTGTCGGCGCGTGAGGTCGAAGGTCTGACGGAGGCGACGTCGCTGACGGCGGCATGAGTGCACGAGGCGCGGCGAGCGTTCCCCGCGCGAGAAGGACGTGCCGCGCGTCGAACGCGCACCTGAGCCGAGAAATATTTTGAAGACGTGAAAAAAGTGCTTGGCAACGCGATAAAAACGTCGCTATAATCTTGCTTCTGTTCAGCAAGCAAGTCACGTTGCTGATCACGGCGGTGGCCGTAGCTCAGTTGGTAGAGTCCTGGATTGTGATTCCAGTCGTCGTGGGTTCGAGTCCCATCGGTCACCCCAAAGAATTTCCTTAAGGCTCAAGTACTTACGTGCTTGAGCCTTTTGCTTTGGGACGAATTTGGGGCAAATCCGCGCCTAGGGTTGCCTCGAAGCGAGCCATTTCCAGATCGTTCTGCGCGCCGTCCAACCACTTCGCGTAGGTGCGCAGAAACATTTCAATCGAGTGCCCAAGCTGCCGCGCGCAGAATGCCGGCGTCATCCCCGCCATCAGCATCATGGTGGCGTAGGTATGCCGCATGTTGTAGGGCCGGCGGTAGCGAATCCCCAGGCGCTTGAGGCACGGCGTCCAGTAGCTGCGCCGGAAGGCGCGCTCTTCCGTCCAGGGCGTGCCGTACCGGGGGTCGTGCCACACGTGCTCGCCGACCATCCGGGTGTGCTTGGCCTGCCGATTGAGCGCGGCCAGCGCGCGACTGTTGAGCAGCACGTCGCGGGCCACGTTGGTCTTAGTGCTGTCCTTCTGCTCGCCGCGCACCACCGCTTCGACAATCGCCAGTTTCGCGCTGAACAAGTCCACGTTGGGCCATCGCTGGCCGAATACCTCGGACGTGCGCGGGCCGCTGAAAAACCACGCCTCGACCATGTTATAGACCTGCTCGGGGTAGTGCTTCGCCATGTCGGCGATGATGGCCTCAGCCTCGGCGCGGGTGAACGGGTCAGGCGGGGGCTTTTGGTGTTTCTGCCGCGGTACCTCGCTGGCTGGGTTTTCCTTGATGATCTTGTCGGCCACGGCCAAGTCGAGCGCCTGGCGGATGACCGACACGTAGTTGTTCACCGTCTTGCCGGTCAGATCGGGCCGCTGCGCAATCGCCGTCAGCAGGTGGCTGGGCTTGAGCGCGCGCAGAGACAGCGAGCCGACCGTGGCCTGTATGGCTTTCGTTTCCCTATCGACGAGGGCCGCCGCGTTGTTCCAGAAGTTGACCGCGCTTTCGTAGCCTGCCTTGGTCGAATTCTCCACGCTCTGCGTGTCGAGCCACGTGTCGAGCCAGCCCTTCACCGTCAGCCCGCTGCCCGCGCCACTGGCCGGGAAATACTCGGCCATGCTGAACGTGCCGTGGCGTATTCGCTCGCGGATTTCCTGTGCGACCCGGCGCGCGTACTTCATGTTGGCGGCGGTAGGCGGCAAAGGCTTGCCGTCGATCATGAGCAGCGGCCGTTTGCGCTCGCCGTCGATGGTGAAGGACAGCCGTATCGCGCTGCCGTGAATTTCTACGCCGTCGCCTTTTCGACCCATTGCTGATACCCCTTGAGTGATATAAAAATTCCGCCGTCCGGCGAGCGCCGGTATTCCCGGCCCTCGACCCACTTCCCTTCCTCGATCTTGCGTCTGATGGCTTTTTCTGTCAGCCCTGTTATGACGGCCGCCAAAGGGATGGTGACATAGGGCGCCGCGGCCACGCGCACAACGGTTTCACTCATGGCCGCCCCCTTCAAGTTCGATCAGCAGGTCGATATAGTGGCGGGCTTTTTTCAAGTCCTCGACGCCGTTCTTCTTCCGCCACCGGCTCACGTACTTGATGACGTTGCCCTCGAAATAGCCGATGCCGTTCTTGTGGATGAATTCGACCGGCTGGATGGGCATATCCTTGTAGTGGCCGCCGCCTTCCTGATGGTCGAGTGCGTTGGTTTGCGTGGTCACGTTCTTCTCCTTTTCATGGCTTCCAGTAGCAGGTCTTGCACCTCGCGCTTGGACTCGCGGCGAGCCATGACCAATTCGTCCATCGTGTCGGTGGCGACAATGTGGTAGATGAACACCGGGCGGTCATGGCCGGCCTGCGCCTGGCGCGTCGGGCCGATACGTTCGATGATTTGCTGGTACTGTTCCAAGTCCCACCAGTGGCCGAAGAAAGCCAGGATGTTGCCGCCGTCTTGCAGGTTCAGCCCGTGGCCGGCGCTGGCCGGGTGGGCGAACAGCAGCGGGATTTTTCCTGCGTTCCAGTCGCGGATCGTCTGCGGGTTCTGGTCGAGCGCGCGGCCCTGGGGGAAGGCACGCTGTAGGCGCGCGAGGTCGGACTTGAAGTGGTACGCCACCAGCACCGGCATACCGGCCGCCTCGGCGACGATGGATTCAAGGGCCTGTAGCTTGACATCGTGGACATCGGCCCAGGAGGTCGCCGTGTCGTCGGTATAGATCGCGCCATTGGCGAGTTGCAGGCACTTGATGGTTTTGCTGGCGGCGTTGAATGCTTCTATCTCGGTGCCGCAGTCCAGCGCGAGAAACGCTTCGCGCTCCATGTCGCGGTACAGACGCCGGGCCTTGGCCGGCAGTTCGACGCGCACCACGTTGACGATGGGTTCGCTGATGTCGAAATAGTCGCGGGCGTCCAGCGACAGGCACAGATCGCGCAGCCTGTCCTCGATCTGTTGCTGGGCAAACGGCAACGGTTCGAGGCGCACGGCGTGGCGGTCACTGCCCACCTGAATGGACTGGAACCACCGCGACTTGAAGGCGCCGAAGCTGCGGCCTAGGCGCTCGCCCTTGTCCAGGAACCACGCCTGCCCCCACAAGTCCTGCAACCCGTTCGGGCTGGGCGTGCCGGTCAGTTCGATGAAGCGGTCAACCTTGGCATGTGCGACACGGCCCAGCGCGTGCGCGCGCTTGCCGCCCTGCTGCAACCGGAACGACTTTAGCTTCGTCGATTCGTCGGCTACTACCTTACGGAAAGGCCAGCGGTCGCCCAGGTGTTCGATCAACCACGGCAGGTTATCGTAGTTCGTGGTGAACACGTTGGCCGGGCGCTTTAGCGCGGCCCGGCGCTGCTCGGGCGTGCCGACCACTGCCGACACCTCGATGTTGCGCAGGTGCGCCCACTTCGTCGATTCGTCGGGCCATGTGCTCGCGGCCACGCGCAGCGGCGCCAGCACCAGCGAGGGGCCGGGTTCGACCAGTTCTAGGATGTCCAGCGCGGTGAGCGCGGAAACCGTCTTGCCCATGCCCATACCGGCCCACACCGCGTCGCGCGGCACGTCGAGCACGTGGTCGATGACAGGCTGCTGGTACTCGCGGGGGATGAAGGCGCGGCGGGTCATAGCTGCTCGTCCTTCCAGTGCTGCTCCATCCTGGTCAGCAGCACGTCAAGCGCCCGAGCCGCGCCCATGCCTTTCGACACGCGGCAACCACCGAATCGAAACCCCGGTGGGTACTCGACGAAATAGTGCGTTCTATCCTCGTGGAATCTCGCGCACATACAGTGTTCTTGCACACGCACGCGGGCATTTTCAACACGCAGCATATTGTCGCGGACCGTCATACCAACCCCCGCGCTGGATTCATGCGGCGCGCCAGATAGTCGGCCCGTGCCTTTGCGATGCTGAATCCGGCATCGCTCAATTCGTAGGCGCTGTCGCTGGTGGAATGCGTCACGCCAGACACGAAAACCGTGTAGCTATCTGATTTCTTGAGCACCCACACGCGGCCATTTTCGTAGGCGATGTCTTTCTCGCGGTAGGTCATGCCACCACCTCGAAGTCGTCGATAGGGTTGTCCCGTGGCTGCTTCTTGGTGTGGTGCCACTTCTTGCAGTGCGGACACTTATAGACATACAGCCGCACACCGCGCAGTTCCGCCAACCGCGCCGCATAAATTTCAGCGACGCGCCGGGTCACGTACACGGTTCGGCAAAACGTCGATTACTGAAAATGGAAAGACGAGGCCGACTTCTTCTATGGGAAAACGACACCGCAACCTCATCAACCAGATCACCACCTGGGAAAATCTGCTCGATGCGTACCACAAGACCTCGCACGGCAAACGCCGGACGTGGGGCTACTTGGAATTCAAGGAGTACGACTACGCCAACTTGCTGGCCTTGCAGGCAGAACTCAAGGATGGCACTTACGAGCGCGGCGCCTACCGTGAGTTCTTGGTCTATGAGCCGAAACCGCGCCTTATCTCTGCGCTCGACTTCAAGGACAGGCTGGCGCAGCACGCTATTTGCAACATCGTGGCGCCGATCTTCGAGGCCGGCTTGCTTCCGTACACCTATGCCTGCCGCCCTGACAAGGGTACGCACGCGGGCGTCTGCCACGTGCAGGCCGAATTGCGGCGCACGCGCGCCACGCACTTCTTGAAGTCGGATTTTTCCAAGTTCTTCCCCAGCATCGACCGCGCGGCACTGTACGCGATGATCGACAAGAAGATTCATTGCGCGGCCACGCGCCGCCTGCTGCGCGTGGTGCTACCCGACGAGGGCGTCGGCATCCCTATCGGTAGCCTCACCTCGCAACTGTTCGCCAACGTGTACGGCGGCGCGGTTGACCGGCTGCTGCACGATGAATTGAAGCAGCGTCATTGGGCGCGCTACATGGACGACATCGTGGTGCTGGGCGACGACCCCGAGGAATTGCGCGCCGTGTTCTATCGCCTGCGCGACTTCGCCAGCGAGCGCCTGGGCCTCAAGATCAGCCACTGGCAGGTGGCGCCCGTATCGCGGGGCATCAACTTCTTGGGTTATCGGATATGGCCCACCCACAAGCTGCTGCGCAAGTCCTCGGTCAAGCGGGCGAAGCGCAAGGTCGCCAATTTCATCAAGCACGGCGAGGATGAATCTCTGCAGCGGTTTCTCGCCTCGTGGTCGGGTCATGCGCAATGGGCCGACACCCACAACCTTTTCACCTGGATGGAGGAACAATATGGCATCGCCTGTCATTAACACCCGCGAGGACTTGGACGCCCTCGCCGGCACGCCGGCCCACGGCGAATTTCTCGACTACCTGCGCGGCAGCATCACGCGCAAACAGGACGCGCAGACCTACCCCGATGGGTACGGCACGCCCGACTACGAAGGGCCGACCCTCGACCCCGTGTGGCAGGACGTGGAGGACTTGAGCACCATCGAGCGGTTCGGCTTTACCAAGGCCGAACTGCTGGGCGGCGAATAAGGGGGCGCCATGTCCGACCAGCACTGCGATACCCCGGCCTGCCAGGAGGCCGCCGACCGCGCCGTCAAGAAGGTGTTTGCCATCTTGGGCGTGGATGTGGACGTGCCGGAACAGGTCGAAGAATTCCGCGAGGACTTGCGCTTCGGTCGCCGGATGCGCAAGGCCGCCGACCACGGCTTCCTCGCGCTTGTCGGCCTGGTGGCCGTCGCCCTGGGCGCGGCGGTGTGGGCGGGCATCACCTCGAAACTTGGGGGCCACTGACATGGACTTCGACACCGCTTTCGACCGCCTCATCGGCCATGAGGGCGGTTATTCCAACAACCCGGCCGACCCCGGCGGCGAGACTATGTGGGGCGTGACCGCCGCCGTAGCGCGAGCTAACGGTTACACCGGGCCGATGCGCGACATGCCGCGCGACACGGCCAAGGCAATCTACCGCGCGCGTTACTGGACGCCGGTTCGCGGCGACATGCTGCCGCCGGCCGTGGCCTTCCAGGTGTTCGACGCTGCGGTGAACCACGGCACCGGCCAGGCGGCCAAGTGGCTGCAAGCTGCCGTGGGCACCGCGCAGGACGGACAGATCGG
The DNA here is from genome assembly GCF_902459585.1 of Pandoraea nosoerga. GTDB lineage: Bacteria > Pseudomonadota > Gammaproteobacteria > Burkholderiales > Burkholderiaceae > Pandoraea > Pandoraea nosoerga. The sequence continues at coordinate 36,785 of NZ_CABPSC010000016.1, read as the reverse complement.
CCCCCTGACACTCAATGCCGCGGCCGGGATGAACCCCACCATGCTGGCCCTGCTGTTCAACTCGGCTCGCATGATGTTCTACACCAACCTGCCCACCTGGCCGACGTTCGGCAAGGGCTGGGCGCGGCGCGTCGCCGGAAACCTGAAATACGCTGCGGAGGACATCTAAATGGACTGGAAAGACCTGGCCGGCGTTGTCGGCAAAGCCGCCCCTATCCTGGGCGGTATCTTGGGCGGCCCGGCCGGCGCCGCCGTAGGCGGCCTGGTGGCTACAGCCTTGGGCACCGACTCGACGCCGGACGCCGTGTCCACGGCGCTGCTGGCCGACCCGCAGGCGGCCATCAAACTCAAGGAACTGGAAACCAATTCGCGCGTGCAACTACAACAACTCGCGGTGACGGCCGAACAGAACCGCCTGCAAGCCGCCGCGGCGCAGTATGCTGCCGAGGCATCCGACCGCGACAGCGCCCGCAAGCTGGCCGCGCAGCAGCCCAACGACAAGGTACGGCCGACGATCACCGCCGTGCTGCTGGTGGGCGCCCTGGGCATCGTCTATTTCGTGTTCTCGGGCCTGGCGGACGGCCTGCTGCGCGACGCCACCGCCAGCCTGACGGTAGGGACGGTCATCGGTTACTGGTTCAACGAGTTGAAGCAGACCCTCGCGTTCTGGTTCGGCACCACCGGGGAAACCCAGCGCGCCAATGCCGAGGTGCGCCAGTTCGCCGTGTCGCCCGGCAGCGTGACGGTGCCCAGCGACACCGGGGCGCATCCGCCTGCGGGGAAGCCTGGCGCCACGCCGTAGCTTGGGACAAATCTTGGGACAAATGCGGGGGATGCCGGGGCAGAGGAACACGCAAAACCCTGCAAAATCAAAGGCAAAAGTCCCCGCAATTCCCCTGTAATCCCCTATAGTTTGGGTTCGAGTCCCATCAGCCACCCCAAAGACATTTTCCCCTTTGTAATCAATAGGTTACAAAGGGGTTTTGCTTTGTGGTGTAGCAGTTGGTGTAGCACTTCCTAGGTGCCGCAACCCCAACCTTGGGGTTCGCCATGCTGCAAAACACCTACCAAAACCGACACGGCACGTTCTACCTTCGCCTGTTCGTTCCTGCTGTACTCCACCCTCATGTTAGTTCCCCCAAGCTCGTTCAAAGCCTTCGGACCAAAGACCGAAAGCAGGCATACTTACGCTCGTTACAAGTTGCTCTGGCTTTTGAGAAATGGGTCATGGATACGAAAAAGAAGCTTGAACTGGTTGACCCAAGGGAGCTCACTGTCAGCCTACCCAATGGCGTCAAAATCGACTTCAACATGGAAGTTGAGGCAGAACGAGTTGCCTATGAGGACGCCATTGAGCGAATTGGACGGTTTAAAGAGCCGCTAATCGTCTCCAAGCCTGCGGAGGCTACTACCCCACATGCAGGGGTTCGGTATCGCCTTACGGACCTGTTTGACTCGTACAAGGTAGCCAAGGTCAAGACTTTTTCCCAGTCCACCCAAGACGGTTATTTTCCTCGCATTCAAAAATTCATTCACTACTATCAGGGCCGTGGAGTCATTTACATTGACGAGATCCACAAGCCCCAAGCCAGTGATTACCGTGAACTGGTAATCAAGGAACAAGATAGCCCCCTGACGGTAGACAATTACACCAAAACATTGAAGGGCTATTTTGATTTTGCCATTGGGGCTGGCAAATATCCGTATGAAAATCCATTTGCGAATATGCACTTGGTCAAAAAATCGGAACGAGCCAAACACACCAATTCGTGGATTCCCTACTCAAAGGACGAAATTCAACGGCTGTTCGTTGAAGAATTTGAGGAATATAAACGCCGTTTCAAGAAGCCCGATCTCTTCTTTGCTCCATTGGTGGGTCTGACTATGGGCCTCCGTGAGGACGAAATCACGCAACTCTATATCAACGACGTTTATCAGGAGAATGGAATCTGGCTCATCGACGTCAATGACGACGGCGACGATAAGGAAGTCAAAACGCCTTCCTCTGTCCGAAAAATTCCCATGCCTGCCCAACTACTTCAAACCAATTTTTTGGAATACTACGAACTGGTTAAAGGGAAGTATGGGGAAACCTCTTTGCTATTTCCTTACCTGATCAAGACTGCTTCCAATGGGTATGCCAAGAATGTTTCTTATAACTGGACCCAATACAAGCAGAAGTTGATTAAGGTGGACGAACCCCAAAAATCTTTCCATAGCCTGCGGAAAAATTTTGGTGCGGCAATGGTGGACATGGGCCTCGATCTGCCATTGCGGAAATGGATTTTGGGGCACAGTCAGGAACAGGACGTGACTCAAACAGTCTACGGGGCGGAGTATTCTTTGCAGAATATTCGCTCCGTCTTGGAGAAAATGGATTGGGGTTTTGATTTTTCCAAGTTCCAATTCAAGTTCAAGAATGAGCATATCTTGGGCGGCTTGGTAAACGAGAAGGCCATAAAGCTGCGCAAGAAAGCAGCCAAGCAGGCAGAAGAGGAAAAGAAAAAAGCAAAGGCTTGACTTTTTCTGCTGGTTTCATACCTTGTTCAGAAAAAGGAGCAAGGTATGAGGTGGTTTCGAAAACTAATTGAACTAATTGAGTTATTGAAAATGCGAATTAAACCAATCTCGTGTTCACCTCAAGAATGCATCGATAAAATTGAAAATTCCCTCCAGATTGAGCTTGACCCAATGGAGGAGGACTTCGTGGAAAATCTCTGTGCAGCGGGTTATCACTGCGAGGAGATATGTAAAGTCATTAATTTCAGAAGAAGACGGAATCAACTAAGGCGACGTCTAAAAAAGCATGGCATGTCAGATTCCGATATAAAAGAAGTTCTAAATCAATCATCAGATCTTCTCCATGGAACAAAAAGCGTGGAAAAGATATTCGAAAAAATAAAAAAAGATATTGAGGAAGCCTCGAATCCAAAGCCAAAAAAATGAGTGGAGTAACACCTATTCAAGCAATGTCAACTATCAAATTTGATAGGTGACAGATTAGATAAAATAGGCCGAGTGTCAAATAAAAATGCTACCGATAGGTGGCATTTTTTTTGGCATTCGGAAAGGAGTTTGAGGACAGGTCCTCAAGGTCCGGGTTTTGACTTTGCTTTTGGGAATCCAAAGGGGAACCCTTTGGCCTACGTAAACCCCGGAGCGCAGCGTAGTGGGTTTGCATAGTAGGCGATGTTGCTAACAGCAACGTCCATGGGTTTTGATCTTGCCTTTCGGCATTTCGAGGTTATGATTTATATAGGGCGGGAGATAAAGACAACGACAAAACAGACCCAAATATGGCACAAAAGAAAAACAACGAAGTCAAGCCAATGTATGCCGTGCTCCGCACGAAAAAAATCAAAAGCAGATATCACCTAGCAGGTGCCGTTCGGCACAACCTGCGGTTACGTGTGCAAAAAAATATCGATTCTTCGCGTAGCGAACTGAATCAGATTTTGGTCAATGACTTCGGCATTGACTGTACTTCCGCTGCGGAGTTCACTGCAAAGTTGAACGAGCACTATAAGAGCTTGGGAATCAAGGAAAAGAAAAACAACGTGCTCGCTTTCGAGTACTTTGCGATTGCTTCGCCTGGATTTTTTAAGGGGAAGTCAATCGAAGAGATTGGGAAGTGGGCCGCCGATCAGGTCAAATTCATGCGAAAAGAGTTTGGCGAAAATCTGAAATTCGGCGTACTCCACCTAGACGAAAAGACGCCGCATATCCATTTTTTTGTCACGACTGAACAGAAGTCCATGAAGCGGTACAAAAATCAGAAGGGGGAGTTTTTCAAAGAAACCTGGTCCTTGAACTCGCGTCATATCAACCCCGAATTCCTTGCGGACCTGCAAACAAGGTTTGCGGAAAACAATAGGAAGTGGGGATTGGTACGAGGTCAGAAAGGTTCCAAGGCGAAGCACCAAGACGCCAAGGAATACGAGTACACCATTCAAAAAGTCCAGCAGATTCTGGAAAGCAGTCCTGCCTATGAGAAAAAATTCCGTGAGATCATAGACGGAATTGATTTCACATGGAAGGAACGAATGTCCGAAGAGGCACTCAAGAAAAAATTTTCGGAATACGTTTTCCCGCTAATAAAAGACATAAAGCACGAGGCGGACATTTACCGGCAATTCTCCATGCTCAATTTCCAAAATCTGCAAATGGAGTTTTTCAAGGAAACGAAGGCAATCAAGTTGGAGAGGAAAGCTATTGCTGACGAGCGAAAGGAAATAGAAGCAAGAAAAGAGGTTTATGCGGAAGCAATCAACCAAAAAACTGATGCCAGTCTTATATTCCGAATGCAAGACCAATTGCTTAGAAAAGGTGAGGAGTTGGCGGATGAAAGAAGGAAAAATGTAGAGTTGAGATCCAGACTCAGGCAGAGATTTGAAAAATTCTTTGGAATAGCCAGAAACCTACTTGGAAACCTACCAAAATCTAAGATTGCATAAAAACGTGCATTTAAGGCGCCGCCGTCCGTTTAAAGATACTATCGTATCTTTTACCCTACGGGTACTATTCTCTATGGATGGTTTTCTATATCGTACTCTGTACTGAATTTGTACAGATCTCTGTACTAGTTTGTACTAGTCTTTGCCAGTCGGTATTAGTCTTTCAGACTACTAAGCCTGGCAAAGCCTCACCCTTACCCCAGAAAAAAACTGTGGTGGGTGGCTCTGCCAGGCTTAGTCTACATACCTGGAGGGAGTTAATTTAAGTACTCCGCTTTCTCAGTTCAGGACCTTAAATGTCCCCGCGAACGGTGGTCTGAGATTTCGCCTCTCACCTGTGCTCTGTTCGCTACTCTTCTAGCACTCCTATTGGAATAAATCCCAATGGTTCGCAATCGTCTACCCCCTTATGAAATTTTAGTCGGGGAGCATGCAGTCAGTTTTAATTTTACGAGCCTCTGCTTTGCTACGGGCAATCTTCCGAACAGTGAACGGTAGTCGACAGATAAAAAAATTGCCCCGGCGTTTTCACCGAGGCAATTCTTCATATTCAGGACTTGACTTTTTAGACCAAGTGGTTATATTTGAATTGCGCCTGTCAACGCCTTCTCTAAAATAAACAATTCTCACGAATTGTCAAGAGATGAAAAAATGCCAGCTAAATAGCTGGCATTTTGTTTTCTGCTCCTACATGTTGACAAATTCAGGGGCGGTTGTTATCCATTAAATATCAACAGGAGAATGGAATGACATTCAAAAAATACAATCAAATCATTGACGTGACGATTGCATCGTTGCTCATGGCTGGAGGAATATTGGTTTTTATATTCTCTTTTATCTCTACGAGATAAGGAAAGCCACAAGAGAAATAAGCATTATCCAAAAAAGTGCTTTATTTTTCCTCTCTTCAAACCAGAATCCAAAGCTGGCCACCCCAACGATTGCCGCTGCTATATGAATAATGTGCTTTATCTCTTCGGTCATTTTTGATTCCCCTCACTTCCAATCGCGATAAAAGAGATACCGCCACTTTCCGCCTCTCATTTTTGTTTTCCAGTAAAACCAATTTAATGGAATAAGCGCGAGCAATGCGAATTTGGCAGAAAAGGTTACGTGGGCATTTGTGGATACGTCCCCATTGGCGTGCATCAGGTAAACCGCTGTAAACAGAGCGGCTAGAAGCCACAAGAGGACGTTCAAAAGAGCCAATGTAATCACATTGAACAACGTGCGGCCCACGTCAAAATACAAGGTTGTGTTGTTCTTGTTTGGATCTTGCATACTATTTCCTTTTTGAAAGTCTTTGATAGCTCACTCCAACTTTGCCATTGGCATGAGGACTTGACAAGTCCTCCGCTCACTCAATCGCCGTGGAGGCTCCTTGGAAGGTCTGCCGTTGGCATGTCCTGACGGAGTCGCCCCACTGGAACGAGGGTTGGTGTAGCAGTTGGTGTAGCAGTTTTTCAGGTAAAATGAGTCAACCTATGGATTGTTTTCATAGGAAAATCAATGGGTTGCGTCGCCTTTGGATTTACTCCCATCGGTCACCCCAAAATTCCCCTTGCCTTGTAGTTCAAAGCGTTTCTGCTTGTCCAACCGTTCCACGCAGTGAATTCGGAACGAAGATCCCAATTTCAGAATTTGAGCAGCGTTGACGACCCTCGCATCGCATCGGCCGCCGCGTTGGTGTGGTGCCGGCGGGTTCGCGTTGGGGCATGGCGCCAGGCGGGCTGCCTACGCCCGCTTGCCGAATGGTTCGGCGGCGCGACCGCGAAGTCGGAAGGCCCGCGTCGCGGGCCAAACGATCAGACGTGACCGCTAAATATGATTGGCCCAGTGCTGCTCGGTCACGATGACGAGTGGTGCGCCGGAGGCTGCATATTCGACGGCTTTCTTGATCTTGGTGCCGTATGTCGAATGAAGCCAGTCGCGCGAACCAATCTCGCCGATGACCAAGTAATTCAGCTTCTTCGTGATGCCACCGGCCGGAATGCCACCGCGGGCGGCGACTTGGTCATGGCACCAGTCCCGCGTTCCTGAGTAGAACTTGCCAGTAAAGCAGAAAGAGCGACCTTCGAATTCGATCTCGGGTGCGGGGGTCGTGACGGGAAGCGAAGTGGCATTTGAGCTTTCGCCGTATTCTTGGGCGACGTTGCCTCCAACGGTAGACAGCATAAGGCCAAGAAGCTCGCCTTCTTCCTCGGCATCCAGCCTCCCATCGGCGAGCGCCGTGGCGAGTCTCGGGTATAGAGCACTCGCCGGCCATTGGGAAGCCACGTCTCTATTGCTGTTGAGCCACTTAAGCACGAATTCGGCTTCTGCCTGACAAATCTCCCCGTCGGCGATCACCCCCTTTACAATCCCGATAAGCTCGTCGACTCTTCGCTCGGCGACCGCTTGCGATCTGAACGCTCTGATGAGCGGCTGGCCATCCATGTCGTACATAGACATTGTTCACCCCGTAGCAAGTTGGACAACATCCGATCACGGTTCATGCGTCGGCAGCGCTATCGTCTTGACGCGCATGCAATGTCTGCCCGAGCCTCCCGAGACGGACCCATAGTGACTCAGCGCGATAGTAGGCGAGATAGTAGCCTTCCTTTGTTCCGCGCCGCTGAAGCGCTTGCCATAATACTCGACCACGGCGCGGCATATATCGCTGCCAAAATCGGCGCTTCGCGGGCATGGTCCATGTGGGATTCGCGCATGGCTTGCCGATGTGACCAAACGGGAACAAACAAGGGCGCACCAGGGCGAGGGCCGCTGGCGTGCCGGCTTGCAACCCGTGCCTGCCGCCATGCTCGCCAGGGCCGCGGAGTGGTCGCTGGGCGACGAGATCCGAATCTGCGCTTCGGCCGTCGACGTGCGCTTCGCCGCACCGAAATGAAAGCCCCGGTTTGATCCAGATCTAATTCCGTGCGCGAGAGCGAGGTGCGCTCGGCCATGCGCGGCCCATAATGAAACCGTCATGTTTTCATGACCCTGTCTTCCCGGGGTCGCCATGGTGCCCCATGCATCCCGGATTTGAACCCGCCTGCCTCAGGCGGGCTTTTTTTCGCTTCCTCCGGCGCTCTACCTCTTCGCCTTTCCCCCGCTTCGCGACTTAGCGACTTAGCCCCTTATTCCCTTATTCCCTTAGTCCTTCATCGCGCTCCTCCCCCTCCGTCATCTTGCTGCCCTGCCCCGCGGCGCACCGTCGGCGCCGCGATGTGACTCATCGAATTCGAACGTGCTAGCATTTTTGGCAACACCGGGTGTTTTGACGATCGACACGTCGTGGAGATGGCAATGGATCCCTTTGTGCATGGTGGTCTCGGGCTCGTTGGCAACGATGGCGGGTTCGTGCGCTTTTACCTCAACGTCGACGGCAAGGTCTGGACGTGCCAGATCTCGCGCAACGCGCTCAACCGTCTCGCTGGCGCCGACGCCGCCGGCGATGCGCTCTTCGATCAGTTCATGGAGCACGAGGACGACATCGTCGAGCGTGCCGCCAGGGTTATCGCCGCCGGCGCCGCGAGCGAACCGATCGAGATCGACGACGTTTCGTAGGCCGGTCGGGCGCAACCCGGTTTCCGCACTTTCGCCGAACGGAGTCCGTCATGAGCTACGCATCGCATGAGCAGGTCTATGAGTACCGCGCCGGTTACCAAATCCGTGTCCGCGCGTTTCAGAACGAGTACGCCGGGCCTTGGGACTATCTGGTGCAGGTGATCCGACACGGCAAACCGGAGGGCCCCGAAGTCCGCTCTCCGGACGGACACCGCGACAATCGCGTCGACGCCGAGATGGCAGGGCGCAAGGCCGGCGAGCGTATCGTCGACGAACTGCTCGGCGACGGCAACGCCTGACGCATCGGTCCGGCAGCGCCGGCATAGCCCGACGCGCAGCCGGCCGCATAACACGCCTTGGTGAGCGCCCTGGTGAGCGCCTCGGTGCGCGCCTCGGTGCGCCCCAGCGAGCGCGTCGACCGCTACCGGCGCCCGTTACCGGCGCCCGTTACCGCGTCGCGCTCACGTCTACGGCGCGCCAGCGCCCGTCCTGCGACACGGCGGCGCGACCGTCCTCCACCAGTTTGTCCAGATGCGCGCGCAGCGAGCGACGCGCCACCGCATGCCGCGCCGCCGGCACATCCGCATAGACGGCCGGCGTGAGGGCGTCGAGCGTTGCCGGGCCGAGTTGCCCTAGCGCGTCGAGTGTGCGCGCTTCGCGGGCCAATCGGTGCGTGATCAGTTGCCCGATGCGCTGGGCGGGGCGATCCATCACAAAGCCGTGCCCGGGCGCGAGCCACTCGGGTTCGAGCGAGGCCAGCCTTTGCAGCGACGCCAGGTACGTCGCCATATGGCCGTCGGGCGGATTGATGACCACCGTCGAGCCCTGCATGACGTGGTCGCCGGTGAAGACGAGTCTGGCGTCCTCCAGCGCATAGCAAAGATGGTTCGACGCGTGTCCGGGCGTATGGATGGCGCGCAGCACGCGTCCGTCGGGCAGCACGACGGTGTCGCCGTCAGCGAGTTCGACGTCGGGCGAGAACGCGGTGTCCTGCCCGACGTCATGACGTGCCGCCATGCCGTAGGTGCGCGCGCCCGTGCGGGCCCGGAGCAGCGCCGCGCCCGGCGAATGATCGCGATGCGTGTGCGTTACCAGTATCTGGCGGATCTCGCCCGGCGCGGCTCGCACGATCGCGTCGATGTGCGCCGGGTCGTCAGGACCGGGATCGATCACCGCCCAACCGTTCTGCGGCCCGCCGCCGACGAGATAAGTGTTCGTCCCGGGCCCGGTCATCATGCCGGGATTCGGTGCGGTGAGCCGCAGCACGCCGGGCATCAGTGTCACCACGCGCCCCGGCACGATGTCGTAGCTGCCGCCGCCGCGCTCGTCGGGATCGGTCAGCGTCAGTTCCGCCCACGCCGGCTCGTCGGGCGTGATCGGCCAGCGTCCGCGCCTGCCGTTCGCGAGCCGCGGCTGCACACGCGGCACGTCGACGAGTGCGCCGGCGGCGGCCATTGCCAGCTCGACGGTGTCCATGCCCGTGAGCCACTGGAGCAACTTGCGCGTCGGCGGCAACAGCCGCAACTGATCGGCGTGGGCGAGCGCGTATTGCGGACGCATCCAGCGATGCGCCGCCGTCTCGACATGATCGACTTCGACCTGTTGCGCCTCGGGCAGCGCGGCAAGGAAGAACCGCGTGTCGAAACGCTTCGCCAGGCCGAGTGGCGTGACCCAATGGCTCAGGTAGTGCAGACGGCGGGGCGTGAGGCGAATGCCGAAGGACCGGCACAGCGAGGCGATATCGATTTGCCTGTCATGCAACGCTTCACGCCGGGCGCGTACTTCGGCCAGACGCGCCGCGTCGAGCGGTGCGCCGTGCTCGTCGCTGGCGAAGAACACGCCGGTTTCTTCGAAGCACTCGCGCATGGCCGCCACGTAGTAGTCGAGGCCTGCGCCGAGCAGCCCGAGACGCTCGCTCGCCGTCGCATCGTCCATGCCGAGGCAGACGGCGTGCGCCGCGCGATCGTTGGCGTCGAGCACGCCGCCCGGGAAGACATAGGCATCCGAGCTGAAGTCGTTCGCGCGCACGGCGCGCCGCAGCAGCAAGACCTCCAGACCGCTGGCGCGCTCGCGCAGCACGACGAGACTTGCGGCGAGCCGCAAGGCGGGCAGGGCGGAAGGGGTGTCGGCACGTTCGGACATGGGGCGGTCGCACCCGCGGCGCGAAGTTGGAAAGCCCCTAGTGTGCCATCGGACGGGCGATGCCGCAGGCGCGTGCATGCCATGTGCGGGCGAGAGGCGCGAATGTGCGAGCGCACAACCCGCGGCACCGGCGCAATCGACTCAGGGCGAGTCGTTGGCAGCGTGCGTCGAAACCGTCATGGCGGGAGCGGCATGGCTGGCGTCACGGTAGGACGCCGACGGCATGCGCGCGGCGGCCGCCTGCACCCACGCCATCGTTGCTTCCGGCTGCGTGACGGGCAGCATGTGGCCACCCTCTACGAGCGTCAGGCGCACGCGCGGGCTCGCCTCGGGCATGGTCTGCCCATGCACGCGGGCATCGAGAACGCGATCGCCGCGACCGAACAGAATGTCGACGGGAACCGACAGCGCGCCATAACGCGCCGCGAGACCCGGCATGTCGCGCTCGGCGGCGAGCATGTCGACGCTGGCCGCCTCGAAGTTGTCCGGGCGGTAGGCGAGCACGCCGCCGCCGCGAACGAGAAAGTCCTTTGGCGCCGCTTCCGGCGCGAAGACGTAGCCGAGGGCCGCACGTCCGGTCATCATGCCCACGGGCACGGCAAGCGTGCGCGCGACCCAGCGACGCCACCACGCGCGGCGGATCGCGAGCGAGCGGAACGCAGCCGGCGGCTCGGCCACCGGTTGCGTGAGCGGCGCGATCAGCGCAAGCGCGCCGACCCGCTGCGGGTGATCGAGCGCCAGCGCGAGCGATATCGCGCCGCCGAGCGAATGCCCGACCACGAGCGGCCGGCCCAGGCCGAGCGCATCGATGAGTCCTGCGATGGCGTCGGCCTGCGCGCCGAGGTCGCCGTCGCTTTGTGCCGAGCGCGTCGAATAGCCCGATCCCGGACGATCGACGAGCACGATGCGATGCGTGCGCGAGAGCGCGGCGAGCGGCAGATACGCGAAGTTGCGCAACTGCCCGCACAGGCCATGCACGAACACGATGGCCGGACCGTGCCCGAAGTCGACGTAATGCACACGCTGAGCGCCGATGTCGAGAAACTGCCCGTCGGGCGGTACGGCGGCCTGCGCGCGGCGCGCCACGCGTTGCGTGAAGCGGCGCAGCACGAACCCCATGGCAACGAGCGCGATGACGAGACAGCCGAACAGGTAGGCAATGAGCATGATGTCAAAGGGGGGCGTTCAAGGTTAGGCGTTCAAGGTTAGGCGTTCAAAGGGACGTTCAAAGGGCAACGGCCGGTGTCGATGCAATGCAGTGACGCGTCGCACGGCGCTTCGCCAACACCCGGAGCGCACGGTCTGCGCCGGTGCGCCCGGCCCCCGCGCGTAACCGAACCCGCATGCTAACGCGAAGCGGCGGGGACCTTATCGCCGGCGCCCGATGCGCCAGCGCCTCGCGCTGTCGTCTTCGCTTCGACGCCGCACGCGGCACGTCGTTCAAAACGCATTGCCCCGTCCTCGATACGCCCCCAGCGCATGAGCCGCAGGTCGCGCAGATAGCTCTGATAGAACACCCAGGGCTTGCGCCCGCCCTGCTTGGGCAACACTCCGGCCGCGCGCCGAATGTAGCCCGACGTGAGCCCGATGGCCGGCAACTCGCCATGCTCGCCGTCGCGCAATTGCGGTATGCACGTGTCGAAGCCATGCGCATTCATGTGGTTGATGAGACGACACACATATTGGGCAATCAACTCGGCCTTGAGCGTCCACGACGCGTTCGTGTAGCCGAAGATCGAGGCGAGGTTCGGCACGCCGCTGTACATCATCCCCTTGTAGGCCACGGTATCCGCCAGCGCGACCGGCGCGCCGTCGACCGACAGGCGCGCACCGCCCATCAATTGCACGCGCAGGCCGGTGGCTGTCACGATGATGTCCGCGTCGAGCGACTTGCCGCTCGTTAGCGCAAGCCCCGTCGGCGTGAACGACGCGATCTCGTCGGTCACGATGCTCGCACGGCCGCTGCGCAGCGCCTTGAAGATGTCGCCATTGGGCGCGAGGCACAGACGCTGATCCCACGGGTTGTAGCGCGGCGAGAGGTCGCGCGCGATGTCGGCATGCCCGTGCGCCTGGCGGGCGGCGCGCCGGATCAGCACGCGCCGGATGGCGTTTGGCCAGCGCCGCGCGGCATTGTAGAAGCCGAGCGTGACGAGCACGTTCTTCATGCGCACGACGCGGTGCGCGACGCCCGCCGGCAGCACGGCGCGCAACATCTCCGCGAGACCGTCGCGTTGCGGCATCGACAGGATGTAGGTGGGCGAGCGCTGCAGCATGGTCACGTGTGCGGCAGTGGGGGCCATGCTCGGCAGCAGTGTGACCGCCGTCGCGCCGCTGCCGATGATGACGACCCGCTTGCCGCGATAGTCGAGATCCCGGGGCCAGTGCTGGGGATGCACGACGATGCCGCCGAAACGGTCCATGCCCGGCCAGGTGGGCGCGTGACCGGCATCGTAGGCGTAATACCCGCTGCACATGAACAGGAAGCGGCACGTGAGCGATTGCGTGTCCCGCTGCCCGTCGGCATGGCTGCGTTCGACGTCGAGCGTCCAGCGGGCGAGAGCGGAGTCCCAGCGCGCTTCGCGCACCTTGTGACCGTAGCGAATGCGGGTATCGAGGCCTTCGGCGCGCGCGGCGTCCTTCAGGTAGTCGAGGATCTTGCCGCCGTCCGCGATGGCCTCATCGCTTGCCCAGGGCCGGAAGCTGAAGCCGAGCGTGAACATGTCGGAGTCGGAGCGCACGCCGGGATACCGGAACAGGTCCCATGTGCCGCCGAGCGACTGACGCGCTTCGAGCAGCGCAAACCGTGTGCCGGGGCAGCGTTCGCGCAGATAGTGTGCCGCGGCAATGCCGGAGAGCCCGGCGCCCACGATGATGACGTCGAGGTCGGTCGTGGCGGAGGCAATGTCGGTGACAGCAGCGTTGCCGGTCATGGCGTTCTCCTCGGACGGTCGCTCATTCATTCACTCACTCACTTACTTATCGCTTACCCGGCGATTCGGCGGCGACAGGACGCGCAGCATCGCGGCGTTGGCGCGGCGCACGCGCCATGGCGGTGCGCCGGTACAGCCGGACCACCAGCGCCTGGTAATACGCGCCGAGCAGCCGTGCGAGCTTGTCCACGCGTCGGGCGTCGGCGCCAACGAGCACGCGGCGCGCATTGCGCTCCACCCCCGCCAGGATCTGTCGTGCAGCGGCGTCCGGGCTCGTCACGTCGATGAGCCGGTTCGCCCGCTTGCGATGCGTTTGCGCGTCGAGCCCGGTGAATGCAGCCATGCTCTCGTCGATGCGCGAGGTCTGCACGATGTTGGTGGCCACGCCGCCCGGATGCACGCACGTGCATGAGACGGGCGAGCGCGCCAGATCGAGCTCCATGCGCAGCGCTTCGGTAAAGCCCCGCACGGCGAACTTGCTCGCGTTGTAGGCGGACTGGGTGGGCATGGCGATGATGCCAAACAGGCTGGACGTATTGACGATATGGCCGTCGCCACTCGCCGTGAGCGCGGGAAGGAACGCCTGGGTGCCGTGTACGACGCCCCAGAAATTGATGTTCATCAGCCACTCGAAGTCCTCGTGCCGCGCGGTGGCCACCGGCACCGACAGCGAGACGCCCGCGTTGTTCAAGAGCAGGTTCACCTTGCCGTGGGCGGCGAGCGTGTCGTTTGCCCAGGCGAACACGGCCTGTCGATCGGCGACATCGAGCCGCTGCGACGTGACGCGCGCGCCGAGCGCCCGACACGCCTCGGCGGTGCGGGCGACGCTGGCTTCGTCGATGTCCGAGAGCGCGAGGTGGGCGCCGCGGCGCGCGAGTTCCAGCGCGAGCGAGCGCCCCATGCCCGAACCGGCCCCGGTGATGGCCGCTACCTTGTCCCTGAACGTCTTCATTGTGCGTCTCCCTGGATTCCCGCCGGGCAGAGTCCGGAGTGCGTGCCAGCAGGTCGCTGGCGTGTCCGGCATCGTCGGATGCCGACGAGGCATGATGGCTGACACCGACTTTCGGCAACGTCCGGCAACGTCCGGCAACCGTCGACAACTGATGGCCACGGGCGTGAGCGGTGGTACGTGTCGAGCGGCGAATGTGACGGCGCGTGTTGCCATAAGGGCGTCGCCTATAATTTGGTGTTGTGCGTCACCACTTTAGTTTTCCGCTTCCGTGATGTCAAATAACGAAATGGAACAAGGACTCGAATCGAAGGAAGCCGCCCCGGGTGAAGCGGCGTCTCGTGCGACCGACGGCCCGAGGGCGCGCGGGCGGCGCTATGGCGGCGTGGCGCAGGCCGAGCGCGAGTCGGCGCGTCGCACGGCGCTCATCGACGCGGCAACGCAGGTTTTCGGCACCGTAGGCTTTCGGCGCGCTACCGTGCGCGCGGTGTGCCGTCTGGCAAAGCTCAACGATCGGTATTTCTATGCGGCGTTCGAGAACCTGGAGGCCTTGCTGCAGGCGACCTACGCACACCACGCGCAGGCCCTGCTGCGCCAGTTGCAGACGACCATCGCCTCGAGTCCGCCCACGCTCGACGCGCGCATCGACGCTGGCCTGCACGCCTTCTTTTCGTTCCTGCGCAGTGCGCCCGCGGCGCGCGTGCTGCTGCTCGAAGTCATGGGCGTGAGTCCGCAGACGGATCTCGTCTATCAGCGCTATATCTTCGAATTCTCGAAGCTGATCCTGGGCATGGCCGATGCGCCGCCGCCGGCGCACGAGGAGGCGCAGGCGCAAGCGCGGATCGTCGGCCTGGCGCTCGTTGGTGCGATGACCCACGCCGGCACGGCGTGGGTGCTCGCCGGCTATCAGGACAGCGAAGCCCGCATGGTGGCGAGTTGCCGTCGCGTGCTGCGCGGCGCGCTGACGTGAATTCGCAGACGGCGCGGCTACAATACGTCTTTCGCGTATGACGCGCCGGGCGTGCACCTCGGCAAGCGTCGATGCTTCCCCATTTCTTACTCTCCAAAGGTCACAAATGACCACTATCGGAACCCCGCTGTCGCCGAGCGCGACGAAGGTCATGCTGTTGGGCGCCGGCGAACTCGGCCGCGAAGTGCTGATCGCGCTGCAGCGCCTCGGCGTCGAGACGATTGCCGTCGATCGCTACGAGAACGCGCCCGGCCAGCAACTCGCGCATCACTCGCGCACCATCACGATGACGGACCCCGAGCAGTTGAAGGCCCTTATCGAGGCCGAGAAGCCGGATCTCGTCGTGCCCGAAATCGAGGCGATTGCCACACCGATGCTCGAGGCGCTGGAGGCGGACGGCGTCGTGCGCGTAGTCCCGACAGCGCGTGCGGCGCGCCTGACGATGGACCGCGAAGGCATTCGCCGTCTGGCCGCCGAGACGCTGGGGCTGCCCACGAGTCCGTATCGGTTCTGCGATTCGCTCGAGCAATTGCAGGCGGCGATCGACGGCGGCATCGGCTATCCGTGCATCGTCAAGCCGGTGATGAGCAGTTCAGGCAAGGGACAGAGCAAGATCGACGGCCCCGAGGACGTCAAGGCCGCCTGGGACCATGCGATGGCGGGCGGGCGCGTGAGCCACGGGCGCATCATCGTCGAGGGCTTCATCGACTTCGACTACGAGATCACGCTGCTGACCGTGCGCGCACGCGGTGCCGACGCGCAGATCGAGACACACTTTTGCGCGCCCATCGGCCACAAGCAGGTGAGCGGCGACTATGTCGAGAGCTGGCAGCCGCATCCGATGTCGTCGGTCGCGCTCGAGCGCGCGCGCGTGATTGCGCGCGAGGTCACGAACAACCTCGGGGGGCAGGGCATCTTCGGCGTGGAACTGTTCGTGAAGGGCGACGACGTGTGGTTCAGCGAAGTCAGTCCGCGCCCGCACGACACGGGCATGGTCACGATGATCACGCAGTGGCAGAACGAGTTCGAGCTGCATGCGCGCGCCATCCTCGGCTTGCCGGTCAACACCACGCTCAAGACGCCGGGCGCCAGTGCGGTGATCTACGGCGGCGTGGATGCAACGGGAATCGTGTTCGACGACGTCGAGCGCGCGTTGCAGGTGCCGCGCACGGACCTGCGTCTGTTCGGCAAACCGGAGAGCTTCGTCAAGCGGCGCATGGGCGTGGCGCTCGCGTATGACGACGATCTCGACGTGGCGCGCCGCAACGCGCTCGAGGCCGCCAGTCGCGTGAAGCCGCGCGCGCTGTGAGCACACGCGCCGCGCGCCCCGCACGAGGCGCCGGCCCGGGCGAGTCAGCAGGAAAGGCGCCGCGAGGCATTTGCCCCGCGGCGTTTTTTTTGTTTTCATGGTTGTATGTTGCAACCATTAAGTTGTAATGTGCAACCATGTGAACCGAGGAGCGTATTCCCATGGCTGTCGATCCGTCTCTGGTGGAAGCGCTTCGCGCCGTCTCGCGCGAAATGGTGCGCGAGCTGGGATTCATGGGCGGCGCGTTTGCCGGCACCGACCTGTCGCCGTCCGCGGTGCATGCGTTGATCGAAATCGAGAAGTGCAGCAGGCGAGGCAAGGCGGGAATTTCGGCGCGCGAGCTCGGCGCGTTGTTGCGACTGGAGAAGTCGAGCGTGAGTCGCATGCTGCGTAAGCTCGTGGCCTCCGGCGACGTGAAGGAGACGGCCGCCGCGCACGATGCTCGCGTCAAACTCCTGTCGCTGACGGCGGCCGGCCGCAAGCGTGTGGCGGCGGTCCATGCATACGCGCGGGCGCAGGTCGTCGAGGCGTTGGGACGTCTGAAGCCCAATCAGGGCCGCGCGGTGCTCGAAGGCATGACGCTATACACGCGCGCACTGGCCATCGCCCACGACGGCGACGCGAGCGCGGCGTATGCCGCACCGATCGAACTCGTGCGAGGCTACTGCCCCGGACTCATCGCTCGCATCACGGAAATGCACGCGCGCTACTACGCCCGCGAGGCGGGCTTCGGCCAGCGGTTCGAATCGGTCGTGGCGAGCGGTCTCGCAGCGTTCTGCGATCGTCTCGCGAATCCGCGCAACGCGATCTGGACGGCGCGGCAAGCCGGCGAAATCGTCGGCTCGGTGGCGATCGACGGCGAGGACCTCGGCGAGGATTTCGGCAACGGCGCCGCGCATCTGCGCTGGTTCATCATCGACGACGGCGCGCGCGGCGCGGGGCTGGGGCAGAAGCTGCTGGACGCCGCGATGGCGTTCGTCGACGAGAAGGGGGTTGCGCAGACGCATCTCTGGACGTTCTCCGGTCTGCATGCGGCGCGACATCTCTACGAGACGAGGGGCTTTGTGCTCGTCGAGGAGAAGGCCGGCGAGCAATGGGGCAAGGCGGTGCTGGAACAGCGTTTTGTAAGGCGCCGGCCGTAATTCAGGCGCCATCGCCCGGCGAAGTCGCCGCGTCCGGGCTTGCGAAGGCATGAGCGGTGCTGCCTGCTGGCGCGGCGTCTTGTCTCAGGGCCGCTCCATCGTGATCATCTGCGTGCGGCCATGGGGCGCATCGAAGTCCAGCAACGGTCCGGTGGGCACAATGCCGGTCGGGTTGATCGCGCGATGGCTCTCGTAGTAATGGCGCTTGATGTGCGCGAAATTCACCGTGGCGGCGACGCCGGGTTGTTGATAGATGTCGCGCGTGTAGGCCGAGAGATTCGGGTAGTCCGCGATCCGTCGCAGGTTGCATTTGAAGTGACCGGCGTAGACGGCATCGAAACGGATCAGCGTGGTGAACAAACGGATGTCCGCTTCGGTCATGCGCTCGCCGGTGAGAAAACGTCGCGTGGCGAGGTGCGCCTCGAGCCAGTCGAGCGTCTCGAACAGCGGCGTGACGGCTTCTTCATAGGCGGCCTGCGTCGTCGCAAACCCGGCCTTGTAGACGCCGTTGTTGAGCGCGTCGTAGATGCGTGCATTGAGCCCGTCGATTTCCTCGCGCAAGGCGAGCGGGTAGTAATCGCCCGGAATGGCGCCGAGACCGTCGAATGCGCTGTTGAACATGCGCAGGATCTCGGACGATTCGTTGCTCACGATCGTGCTGCTTCGCATATCCCACAGAACCGGGACGGTCACGCGTCCGGTGAACCTCGCGTCCGCGGTGAGGTAGATGTCGCGCAGGAAACGGGCATGGCGCACCGGATCGCCGGTGACTCCGGGGCCGGGGTCGAACGTCCAGCCGTCGTCGAGCATCAACCAGTTCACGACCGCAATGGGCACCATGTCCTGCAAGCCCTTGAGGGCACGCATGATCAGCGTGCGATGCGCCCAGGGACAGGCGTAACTGACGTAGAGTACGTAGCGATCGCGCTCGGCGGGAAAGCCGAGGTCGCCGCTCGGACCGGGTGCGCCGTCGGGCGTGATCCAGCGTCGGAAGGTGGCGGGGTGGCGCTCGAAGCGCCCGCCGCTCGCGCGCGTGTCGTATCCGTCGGTGTGCCACTGTCCATCGACCAACAAACCCATTGCGTACCTCCGGATGGCTGCACAGAGAGACAAGGCTTCAGCATACCCGTAAACGAAAAAACCCCGCCTGAGCGGGGTTTTCATTTCGGACGCGCCCGAGGCGCTGTCCGTGGTGCATGGGTCGCAAACGCGACCGCTCAGCGAATCATCCGAGGCTTACAGCGGCTGGATGTTGCTGGCCTGGCGGCCCTTCGGTCCCATCTTCACTTCGAAGCTCACCTTCTGGTTTTCCTGAAGCGACTTGAAGCCCTTCACTTGGATTTCCGAGAAGTGTGCGAAGAGGTCTTCACCCCCTTCGTCCGGCGTAATAAAACCAAAACCCTTGGCGTCGTTAAACCACTTGACGGTACCAGTTGCCATTTCTTAAATCCTTAAAGTTTTCAAATGAGCGAGCGAGAAGCTCAGCGAGCGCATGACATTAAAGCTGATCAGGTACAACCGAGGCGACGCAGAGGGCGACATTAGATGAACACAAGACTCGCCATACAACGTTCATGCACCCCCTTTTTTTACGGGAAAGGTGGGAAGGTGTCAAGCAGGGAAACTTTTAAATCCTTGATCCACGCCGGTTTCCGGCCATCTTTCGCTGCAATGCGACATTCAGTTGGTATTGCCGGACGACCGGTCTTGCCGACATCGAGATGTCATGCACGACGTTTAGGCGTTCGCATCGCTTCCGATGTGCCGGAACGGGGCGCCATGTGATGCCGGGCGCCGCAGGCCCATTGTCGGGCAGCATGCCGCCGATCCCGACGACGCGCACAACGACTTGCCGGAGTTCCATCGAGATGTCACGGCGCCACGCGGCCAGTCGCAAATCGGCGGGTGACGTCGCGGCGTGGCGATGGGGCAGCCGTGGTTCACTATGACGCGGCACAACTTCATGCGCGCGCCCGCGCGTCATGACAAGCCGTCGGCCGAGCGCGCGGCAGACGGCGCATCATGGGTGAGCGGGCGGCACGAGATTTGTGCGATGCGGCACCCGTTTCATGCGGCGTACACGCAACGTAGGTATTTTCCCTAGGATTCGGCGCAAACCGCGCCACGACTTGATTTGCGGGCGGCACAATGCTTTCTCGCGACCCTTAAATTCGGTGAGCCAATGCCGTTAACGGCCTCATGGCTTCATCTCGGGCAGGAGTGCACGCGGCGCGTGTCTTCCGGTCCGGTGCATGCGACCCGGGGCATCACCGGGTGCAAAAGCACGATGCCGGGCAAGCACGCGATGCGGCCGCGAAGTGCCGCGCGTCTTCCGAGACCTTCCGTGGCAACCAACCAGGCACCGACGCTCGACTCTCTGCAATCGCTGCTGGCGACGGTTCAGCGCAACGAGCGTTCGCTAAAACGTTTTCAGGACATCGAACTGGCCCTGATGGGCGCGCCGGATTTCGGCCAGTTCCTGGAAGTGGTGCTCAATCGTCTGCGTCACGACTTCGACCTCATGGGCGTATGGCTGATGCTCGCCGAGGTCGACGACACGCTGCGCGACCTCATCGACACGGCCGAGGGCGCCCGCGCCCTCGATGCCGGCCTGTGCATCGCCCAGGACCCCGACACGTTCCAGGCGGTGTGTGGCGACGGGCAACTCTGGATCGGTGCCCCGCGCGAGCGCCACGCGGCCTTGTTCGGCGCGCGCCCGCCCGCGAGCGCCGTGGTCATGCCGCTTGCCCGCAATGGCCGCTGCATGGGCGTGATCGCATTGGGCAGCCGCGATGCGCGACGCTTCGCTCCCGACATGGCCACGGACTTCCTCGAGCGCTTCGGGGCTGTCGTGGCGGTGTGCCTGGAGAACATGTGGAACCGCGAGCGCCTGAAGCGCATCGGGCTCACGGACCCGCTCACCGGCTTGTCGAACCGCCGCTATTTCGATCAGCGTCTGCGTGAGGAAGTGGTGCGCGGCGCGCGCTATGGAGCGCCGCTGGCGTGCCTGCTCATCGACATCGACCATTTCAAGCGAGTCAATGATAGCCACGGCCACGCAACGGGCGACCGTGCGTTGCGCGCCGCGAGCGTGTGCATGCGGGCGCAGTTGCGCGTGACCGATACGCTCGCGAGATACGGCGGAGAGGAGTTCGCCGCGCTGCTCGTGCAGACCGAGCAGAACTGGGCGGGGACGGTGGCAGAGCGCGTGCGCCGCGCGGTCAAGCGTCTCGAAGTGCCGGACGACGAAGGCGCGCTCGTGCCGCTCACCATCTCCATCGGACTGGCGAGCGTGGACCCGCGCGACATCGCCGACCCCGAAAGTCTTCCGATGCGCCTGCTCGGCGCCGCCGACGCGGCCCTGTATGCGGCCAAACGCGGCGGGCGCGACCGCGTCGTCGTCGCATCGGCGGCGAGCTTGCGCTGAGCCGCGCCCCCGGCGCGCCGCTATTGCGTGCTGAGCCAGCCGATCAGCAGCGACACCGTCACTACCGAGAGCACCGTGGACACCAGAATCGCGCGCGATGCGACGGCCGCCTCGCGCCCATACAACTGCGCCAGCATGAAAGGCCCCGTGCCGATGGGCAGCGCCGCGAGCAGCAGCGCGCTATGCGCCCACACCGCCGGCAGATCGAACACGCGAAACGCGAGCAGGGCGGTGATCGCGGGCTGAAACACGAGCTTCAGGCCGACGAGCCGCCCTACGGCCCGTGAGACGCGCGGCTGCCGGGCCGCGCCGCTGCTTTGCGCCAGAAACATGCCGATGGCAACCAGCGCACAGGGGCTGGCCGCGCCGCCGAGCAAGGTCGTGAAATGCACGACTGAATCGGGCAGCGTAATGCCCACGGCCGCCACCGCCATGCCGACGAGCGGCGAGACCACGAGCGGGTTACGCGCCAGGGCGCGCGAGACGAAGCCCGCGGTGCGGCGCCAGTTCGGCGTGGCCTGCAGGTCCGTCTCGATGATTGCGATCGAGATCGCGAAGAGTACGGTGGCGGTGAGCAGCATGGCCACCACGACCGCCGGCACGCTCGCAGGTCCGAACGCCACCAGACACAGCGGCAGTCCCATGAAGCCCGCGTTCGGATAGGCCGCGCCCATGCCTTCGATGCTGGCGTCCGTCAGCCGCCCGCGCACGGCACGGTCGAGCAGGAACGAGAGCGCGAAGGTGGCGGCCATGCCGCCGCCGAACGCACCGAGAAAACCGGGGTTCACGAGCTCGGCCCACGTGATCTGCGCCATCGATTGGAACAGCACGGCGGGCAGCGCGAGATAGACGACGAAACGGTTGAGCGCGTCGAGCGCGGTCTCGCTCAGCCATGCGCGTCTCGCGCATACGTAGCCGAGGAAGATCAACCCGAAAACGGGCAGGGCGGCGGAGATGACGGCTTGCATGTCAGCGTGACTCCGCCAGGCGGGCGAGCCATTCGCGACGTGCGTTGCCGCCGTCGGCCTCGGTGTGCTCGCGTGCCGCGGTCTCGGCGCCTTGCACGTCGCCTGCCGCAATGCGCGCGACGATCTCGCCGTGCTCGTGCCAGACGACCTCCTGCATCGGCATGGCGTCGAGCGTGGCGGCCATGGCCCGCATGATGTGCGGCCATTGCGGCGCGAGCGTCTGCGCGATCAACGGGTTGCCCGAGGCGTCGTGCAGCGCGGTATGGAAAGCCACTTCCACGCGGACCTGACTGGCCATTGGCGTGCCTCGCGTCACGGCCATGCCGGCGGCGACCGCGGCGCGCAGACGGTCCAGTTCCGCCTTGCCGAGCGTGCCGCTCGCCATGCGTGTGGCCGCAAGGCGCGCTGCCAGCCCGTCGAGCGCCGTGCGGACCTGATAGAGCGCGCGCAGATGGTCGGCGTCGATTGGCGCCACTTCGAGGCCCTGGCGACCGCTGTCGCACACGAGGCCGTCGCGCTTGAGCAATTGCAACGCATGGCTGACCGGCTGACGCGAAACGCCCAGCGAGTCGGCCAGCTCGGCCTGTCGGATGCGCTCGCCGGGGGCCAGTGTGAGATCGGCGATGGCGTCGCGCAGGCGCGCGTACACCTGGTCGATCAGGACCGGCGTGCTCGCCAACGGCGCTAGCGGCGTCAAGGGCTCGAGCGGAGATAGCGAAGCGGCAGGAGCATCGACAGGGAGAGGGCCGGCGGGCGCGGGATTTGACATGGGCGGCCGGCAGTCCGCCGGTTGGTGTGATATCTGGAATTCCGAATTCTACGCCGATAGACGAAAAACCGGACGATTTTTTGCGAGAAGGGAAAGACGGCGGGACCGTGGGGGCGGCAGACGAGTCGCGACGCCTCGCTTTGCTGCAATGACTCGCTCGGCGGATTACTCGCTCGGATCGAGCTCCGGCGGCGAAATGGGCGCGGCGCGCGCGGGAACCTGAAGCAAGGCCTGCATGGTCGTGCGGGTGCGTTGCAGCCGGTGCGCGAGCGCCCAGGCGTCGGCCTCGCGCTCGAACAGGCCGACGACCAGATGGCCCTCGCCGGCAAAACCGTCGGAGAACAGGCCGATGTTCTTGGCGATCATCTCGCTTGCGCGCTCGACCGACACGGTGTACTGACGTGGCGAGCGGTACTGATTGATGACGACGGCGAAGGCGCGGGAGAACGCGTCGGACATGCGAAAGCCTCCTCTGACGGCGGTGCGCAATGCCGGCGGCAAGTCGCAAATCGACGGCACTCACATGGCGTTGTACTTCCGGTGATTGTAGGCGATGCGCGCGCGGGGCGTCCGGATAAAACGATGACGGCCACTGGCGGGTTCGTCACGTAAAAAAATGCCGCCGAGCGGGGTCGGCGGCGCAACAGAGAGGGTGACAGCGCAACCGAAGTTGCCGTCGATCAGCTTAGGCCGGGGTGATGACAGCGGCATGACCGTCGGGTCGGGACGCTGCCGTCCGCGCGAAGCCTGTTCGGGGGGAGGGGCTCGGGCGGCCGGGCCGGGGTTCGGCGGGGCCGTTCGCATGCCGCGACATTTTTCGGAAAAAGCACCCAGTGCGCCCAGTGCGCCCGGTGCGCCCGCCAGCAGCCATTCCGTTAGTCGACGTGCGTCCAAGCGTGCGCAGGCTACACGAGCACGGGCAGCGCTTCCACGACCAGCAAGGCCGCGAGAGCCCCGACCATCGCGCCCACCGCCCGCAGGCTGTAGCGCGTTGCACGGGTGGTGGCCGGGATACCGCCGACCAGTAGCGCACCGGCCACTGCCATCGGCAGGAACAACGTCAGGTCGTAAAGATTGAAGTGGAATGTGGGCATCTTTGTTGTCTCCTCGCCTGAATTGCCATTCCACTATAGGACGGCAGCGAGGGATGCCCAAGTTTGGTGCTGTGCAGCATGTTGCGGCGCCGCCAATGACGCGTCAGTCGTCCTGCCGCACGGCGTGCATCTTGCGCCGGGCGTTCCATATGGCCATGTCCTTGCGCGTCGGTACGCGCTCGTTCACGCTCATATCCGCGGGCTGCGCGTGCGCGGACGGGATAGCGGCGCCGGTCGCTTCGCTGCGCGCCTGCACCATCATGACGAGCGTAAACAGCGAGGCGGCAAGCGCCAGCAGAATCAGCTTCATAAAGGCCCCCGGGTGAATCTCTGGTATCTGATCGATGTCATGCATCGCCCTCGTCCTGGCCGCTCTCGAAACGGCGAGCGTGCCGGCGATGGCGCGATGCTTCTGTTTTTGCACGAATGGAACCGCACTACGGGACTGCACTACAGGACTACAGAGCGGCGTGGCCAGGCGAATGCCGGTGCGTCGGCTGCGCGGCGTTCTGCCATGCGCGACGCATCATAGCCGGCGATTATGACAGCGCTGGTGGCGGTAAAAAATTTCATCAACGCTCAGGTCGCCACGGCATCCCGCCCTTTAACGTATAGCGACGCTCGCCGCGAAAAGTTTAGAAATCGTGACAGTTTTTTTTCATTTCACGGCCGCGCGGCGAACGCAGGACGAACGCAAGATGAAAGCCGGGCGAACGCGAGGCGCCAGCGCCGTCGCGAAAGGCGAGGCCGCCCGCCGGGACCTCCCGGAGAGCGGCCCGCCTTACAGCTCAGGGTCAGGGTTGGGGCGAGACGCCATCGGCGCGCGCGCCCGACCCGCGCCGCCGGGCGTTCTCTGGCAGCGCCACGGCGGCCAGCGAGGCGAGCGCCGCGGCGGCCTGCGCGATCTCATGCATCGTGTCAGGCGAAGTGCCGAGCGCGACGGCCAGTCCCGTGATTCCCGCCCAGGTTGACGGCTCGAGCAGCCGCGAGAGAATGAAGCTCATGATCCGTCTCCCGGCGGCGCGTCGAGCGTGGTCCTGCCGCTGAAGTAGAACCTGGACATGTCGATGTTCGAGACGCTCGCGCGCTGGCCCAGACCCTCGTGTGCCGCGTTGGCGAGCACCCCGTTGTCCTGATCGATGGTCCAGGTAAACAGACCGCCCAGCCCGTTGCGGCGAACATATTCTCCCTTGGCTCGCACGGTGCGCGGCGTGTCGAGCGACATGAACAGCCCGCTCGAGGGCTGGTACAGGAAGTCCGCATCGGCGATCGTGTCGGTGTACAGCACGAAGCCGTTGCGCGCGGCCCCCCCTTCGAGATCGAGATAGTTCGTCAGCACGTCGTAGTATTCCGTCGAGCCCGATTCGAAGGTGCCGGTCGTGATGCCGTCCCCGGGCGAGTAGGTCCCGGCCAGCGGCGACACCTGCGCGATCTGCGCCTGGCAGGCGTTGCGCGAGTACGCCGCGTACCCGATGTGCACCTTGGCGAGCGGCACGCCGGCCTGGCGCAGCCAGTTCACCGCGCGGTCGATCGAGAAACGGTCGGCCGCCGTGGGATCGGTGTCGTGCAGATTGGTGTGATGCCCGAGCGCCGGCGCCCAGGGCGTGCCGAAGAAGTCGTAGGTCATCAGGTTGATGCGAGACACGCCTGCGGCCAGCAGGCCCGGCAAGTTCGCTTTCTCCATGTCGGCGACGCTCGCCGAGGCCGCAATCGAGATCTGCACGTCCTTGCGGCCGGCCGCCGTGAGCGCCTTCTTCAGGTCAGCCACGAGCGCGGCGTAGTTTGCGCCGTCCGAGTCGTCGTAGACGTTGCCCGTGTTGCCGGGCGAGCCCGGGTATTCCCAGTCGAGGTTGATCTCGCTGAACATCGGAAAGCGCTTGAGCAGGTCGACCACGCTCGCGCAGAACGTCTTGCGCCGCGAAGCGCTCGCCGCCATGCCGTGGAAGGCCTGGCTCATCGTCCATCCGCCGATGGCCAGCGCCAGCTTGAGCGCCGGGTTCTTCGCGTGCAGCAGCCGCAGCCCGCCCAGCACGCCCTGGGCGCGCGACTGCTGGAACATCGGCATCACGTCGTTGCCGACCCAGCCCGAGAAGCCGCAATTGCGGTAGGCGAGCACGTCGCCCCAACTGTCGACGAACGTCGCCTGATCGGGGCGACGGGAAAAATCCACGGCGGCGCGCGCGATCGTCTGCGCCTTCTCGCCCGCGTCGCCGACAATGCCGGCGAAGCCGACGATCAGCCGGTCGTATGCGAACGGGTCGAGCAGCATGAGGTCGACACCGCGGCCCGCGGCTTCGTTGCTGAAGTCGCCGTCGAGCCGCCCGTCGTATTGCGACCAGTCGGTGTAGTAGCCGGACAGCTCGAAGGCGTTCTTCGAGTAGCGGTTGTAGACGCGGCGCGCCATGCGCGCGGAGGTGTACGAAAGTTGTGTCGTACTCGTCGACGGATCGAAGCCGTTTTGTGCGTAAGTCGTCTGCGTGGCGCCATCGTGAGGATCGGCGGCGTACACGAGTTCGCCGGGCGTTTCGTCGCGCAGCGGGGGCTGCGGGGGGAGCGGTGCGGCGGTGCCGGTGACGTTGTTGGTGACGGTGTCGGCAAGGGTGGCCGCACGCGGGCGGCCCTGCATCGTGGTGTCGGACATGGCATGACTCCTGAGAGTGAGTGGATCGGCGCCGTGGCCGCGGCGCAAGTGTCGCAGCAGCGGCACGATCAGCGTCGCGGCGGTTCAGCGCCCCGGCCAGCGCAAACGGCGTGTCAGGCACGTCAGCCACGCGCTTGCCGAGCGCCGGCAGGTACGCAGCCAGACGAGGCGGCGCGGCTCGCGGGCGCCGGTGACAGGCGCGGCGGTGCAAGCCATGTCGTTGCAGGGCACGAAGCGATAGCCCCGGCGGGGCACCGTCACGATGTGCCGCTGCAGACCGAGCGGGATCAGCCTGCGGCGCAGCCGTGACACGACCTGCATGAGATTGGTGTCGTCCTGGTCGGGGCGGTTGGGCCAGAGCAGCGCGATGAGCGCACGTTTGTCATGCACGACGCCGGGCGGCGAGTGCAGCGCGCACCATAGTCGGTACTCGATCTGCGGAATGCGCACGGCCACGCCGTGACGATGCACTTCGCCGTGACCGTCGCGCGCCACGCAGTGCTGCAGCGCATGGTCAGGCGACGCCGTCGCGAAATGGTCCGCCCGCGGGTCGACCCCCGGGTCGGCCCGCGCGTTGGTCCACTGGTCGAGCCGCCGGTCGGTCCGATGGTCGGTCCGGTGGTCGGTCCGGTGGTCGGTTCGATGATCGGTTCGGTGATCGGTTCGGTGATCGGTTCGGTGATCGGGCCGAGCCGAGCCGTCGTGCAGGGCATCGTGCCGGTCACCGTCTGCGGCGACACCGGAAGCGGGGCATCGCGCCGGCGACGTGTGCGATCGCCCATCCGCGCGGGGCGCGTCGAAGCGGTAGCCCACGCGCGCGACGGTCACGATGGTGCGCTCGAGGCCGAGCGGGGCGAGCGAGCGTCGCAGGCGCGAGACGAGCTGCACGAGCGCGGCGTCTTCCATCCATTGCGCACGGCGACCCCACAGCGCTTCCATCAGCGCACGCTTGCCCCATGCGGTGCCGGCGCGCGCCGAGAGCAGCAAGAGCAGACGCTTTTCCTGCTCGGACAATCGTGCCGCGATGCCGTCGCGTTGCACGAGATTGGTGACTTCGTCGAGATTGAAAGGTGACATCGGCATGGCGCGCTCCTTGTCGGGAATCCGGGAGGCCAACCGTAGCCATGCGCGTTCGCCTGTCGCAAGGCAACAAGCGCGTCAAAGGTACGCGCGACCCGTGCCTTTGACCGCGGCGAACGTGCCGCAGCGGCGATGGCGCGCACGCCTCGCTCGTCGCGTGCCGGGCGGTGTCACGCGCCGCGGTGCGAGGTAAGATAGACGCCATTCGCTGCCATCCGGCGCCATCCACCACCGTCTGCCACGCAGGTTGCGACCAAGGCGCTGAGGCCCCACTTCTCGAACACTCCCGGACTTCGCCATGCTCGAACTCATTTCCGAACACCGCTGTTTCGGTGGCGCGCAACGTTTCTATCGTCACGACTCGACAGCCATCGGCCTGCCAATGCGCTTTTCGGTGTTTGTGCCGCCGCAAGCGCGCGACGACCGCGCGGTGCCGGCGCTGTTCTACCTCGCGGGACTCACATGCACGGAAGAGACGTTCATGATCAAGGGCGGCGCCCAGTGGCTCGCCGCCGAGCATGGCGTGGCGCTGATCGCCCCGGACACCAGTCCGCGAGGTGCGGGTGTTCCCGGCGAGACGGACGCTTGGGATTTCGGTGTCGGCGCGGGCTTTTATCTCGATGCGACCCAGGCGCCGTGGTCGACGCACTACCGCATGTACAGCTATGTCGCCGACGAGCTCTACGCGCTCGTGACGCGCACGCTGCCCATCGATGCACAACGCATTGGCATCTTCGGTCATTCGATGGGCGGCCATGGCGCGCTGACGCTCGCCCTGCGCAATCCTGACAAATTCCGTTCCGTGTCGGCCTTCGCGCCGATTGCCGCGCCGATGCAGTGTCCGTGGGGCGAGAAGGCATTCACGCGTTACCTCGGCGCGGATCGCGAGGCCTGGCGCCAGTACGATGCGAGCGAGTTGATCGCGCAGGCGGGGCGGGCGGTGTTCCCGGGCGGCATTCTGATCGATCAGGGACTCAACGACCAGTTTCTCGAGGCGCAACTGCATCCGCACCTCTTCGAGCGTGCATGCCGCGAGGCGGGGCAACCGCTCAATCTGCGCCGTCACGACGGCTACGACCACGGCTATTACTTCATCCAGACGTTCATGGCCGATCATCTCTCGCATCACGCCGAACATCTGCGCGCGTACTGACCGGCCGGGGCGCGCGCGCCCGGACTTCTGCCCGGAATGCCCCCGGGCAACGCAGCGCCGGTTCAGACCGGCCGCGCCTCGTAGTGGCGCGGCGGCGCGACGATCTGGTCCTGCGCCTGCACGATCTCCAGTTCGTAACGGCCGGCGAGATGCGTGACGTTGAGCACCGCGTCGACGGCCGCGAGCGTGTGCTCGAACGCGGCGCGAATCGAGTCGCCCCTGAGCAGCCGCGCGAGAAAGATACCCGAGGTGAGGTCGCCCACGCCCACCGGCTGGCGCGCGAACGGGTAGAGCGGGCGCGAGCCGTGCCACGCCTCTTCGCGGGTCACGACGAGCATGTCGAAACGATCCGCCGGCTTGCCCGAAAATTCGAGATGCTTGACGAGCACCACCTTCGGCCCGCGCGCGAGCAGCGCGCGGCAGGCCAGCACGGCGTCGTCGAACGTATTGACCGGATGCTGCGCGAGCTTCTCCAGCTCGAGGTGATTCGGCGCCATGATGTCGGCCGCCTCGGGCATGTGGTCGACGAGGTATTGCTCGATGCCCGGCTTCACGCGGCATCCTTTCTCGGGATGCCCCATCACCGGATCGCACAGGTAGATGGCCGCCGGATTGGCCTGCTTGACGCGCTGCACCGCCGCGAGCACAAAGCCGGCCTGCTCGGGGGCGCCCAGGTAGCCCGAGAGTACGGCGTCGCAATTGCCCAGCTCACCGATGTCCGCAATGCCTTGCACGAGGCGCAGGATCTCGTCGCTGGGCAGCGCCTGGCCCGTCCATTTGCCGTATTGCGTGTGATTCGAGAACTGTACGGTGTTGATCGGCCAGACGTTGACGCCGAGACGGCGCATCGGGAACTCGGCGGCACTGTTGCCGGCATGGCCGAACACCACGTGCGACTGGATGCTGAGGATGTTTTTCATCATGACGAGAGCGAGGCAAAGATTGACGCCCGCGAGCGGCGCGTTCCCATCCGAGGACGAGGCCGTGCCGGGCGCGGGCGTCGTGGGGCGCGTCGGCGGGAATGTCCGGCGTGTGCGACGCCGCGACGCTCCCGCCGTTCGGCCGCTTACTTCTTGGCCGAGATGATCGCGTCGGCCACGTTCTTCGGGGCTTCGGCGTAGTGCTTGAACTCCATGGTGTAGGTGGCGCGGCCCTGGGTGAGCGAGCGCAGCGACGTCGAATAGCCGAACATTTCGGACAGCGGGACTTCGGCGCGCACGATCTTGCCGCCGCCCACGATGTCGTCCATGCCCTGCATGATGCCGCGACGCCCGGACAGGTCGCCCATCACGTTGCCCATGAATTCCTCGGGCGTCTCGACTTCCACGGCCATCATCGGCTCGAGCAGCACCGGGTCGGCGCGGCGCATGGCTTCCTTGAACGCCATCGAGCCGGCCATGCGGAACGCGTTTTCGTTCGAGTCCACGTCATGGTAGGAACCGAAGGTGAGCGTGA
The DNA here is from genome assembly GCF_902459585.1 of Pandoraea nosoerga. GTDB lineage: Bacteria > Pseudomonadota > Gammaproteobacteria > Burkholderiales > Burkholderiaceae > Pandoraea > Pandoraea nosoerga. The sequence goes on along the minus strand of NZ_CABPSC010000016.1, from coordinate 6,753 downwards.
CCTTCACGTTGACGACCGGGTAGCCTGCCACCACGCCGCTGTTGAGCGTGTCGCGAATGCCCTTGTCCACGGCTGGAATGTACTCTCGCGGCACCACGCCGCCCTTGATGGCGTCGACGAACTCGTATGGCTTTTCGGGGTCCGGCTCGAGCGTGATCACCACGTCGCCGTACTGGCCGCGTCCGCCCGACTGCTTGACGAACTTGCCCTGCACGTCCTCGACTTTCTTGCGCACCGTCTCGCGATAGGCCACTTGCGGCTTGCCGACGGTGGCCTCCACGCCGAACTCGCGGCGCATGCGATCGACGAGAATTTCCAGATGCAGCTCGCCCATGCCGGAGATGATGGTCTGTCCCGATTCCTCGTCGGTCTGCACGCGAAACGACGGATCTTCCTGTGCCAGACGATTGAGCGCGAGGCCCATCTTCTCCTGGTCGCCCTTGGTCTTCGGCTCCACGGCCTGCGAGATCACCGGCTCGGGGAACTCCATCTTCTCCAGAATGATGACGTTCGCCGGATCGCACAGCGTGTCGCCGGTCGTGGCTTCCTTCAGGCCCACGGCCGCGGCGATGTCACCCGCGCGCACCTCCTTGATCTCCTGGCGCGTATTCGCGTGCATCTGCAGAATGCGGCCCAGGCGTTCCTTCTTGCCCTTGAGCGGGTTGAGCACGGTGCCGCCCGACTCGATCACGCCGGAATACACGCGGAAGAAGATCAGCTGGCCGACGAACGGGTCGGTCATGATCTTGAAGGCCAGAGCCGAGAACGGCTCGTCGTCGGAGGGATGGCGCTCGACTTCCTTGTCGTCTTCGTCGTGGCCGGCAATGGCGGGCACGTCGACAGGCGAGGGCAGGTAATCGATCACGGCGTCGAGCATGGCCTGCACGCCCTTGTTCTTGAACGCGGTGCCGCACAGCATGGGCACGATTTCGCCCGCCACGGTGCGCTTGCGCAGGCCTTCCTTGATCTCCGCTTCGCTGAGCGTGTCGCCGCCGAGGTATTTCTCGAGCAGCGCCTCATCGGCCTCGGCCGCCGCCTCGATCATCTTCTCGTGCCATTCCTGCGCGGTATCCCTGAGGTTCTCGGGAATGTCGATGTACTCGAACTTCACGCCTTTGGACGCCTCGTCCCAGACGATGCCCTTCATCTTCACGAGATCGACCACGCCCTGGAAGTTGTCCTCGGCGCCGATGGGGATCTGGATCGGCACGGCGTTGCCGCGCAGACGCTCGTGGATCTGCTTGTGCACGCGGAAGAAGTCGGCGCCCACGCGGTCCATCTTGTTGACGAACGCGATGCGCGGCACCTTGTATTTGTTGGCCTGGCGCCAGACGGTTTCCGACTGCGGCTGCACGCCGCCGACCGAGTCGTACACCATGCACGCGCCGTCGAGCACGCGCATCGAGCGCTCGACCTCGATCGTGAAGTCGACGTGGCCCGGCGTGTCGATGATGTTGATGCGATGTTCGGGATAGTTGCCGGCCATGCCGCGCCAGAAGCAGGTGGTCGCGGCCGACGTAATGGTGATGCCGCGCTCCTGTTCCTGCTCCATCCAGTCCATGGTGGCAGCGCCTTCGTGGACTTCGCCGAGCTTATGGTTGACGCCGGTGTAGAACAGGATGCGCTCTGTCGTCGTCGTCTTGCCAGCGTCGATGTGAGCGCTGATGCCGATGTTTCGGTAGCGCTCGATGGGGGTCTTTCGGGCCACAGTACACCTCTTTTCCAGACGGTGGGGAAAAAGCATAGCAGCAGCCATCATACTCCAATGTCGCAATGCCGCGCTGGGCTCGGCATCGCCCCCAAGACCAGCAGCCACGGGGTTTTCGGCGCGTGCTGGCGGCGCCGCGGCGCGTCGGCGTGGTGGCGGCGGCGCCGCACTGGCGTCTGCATGGACCGCCTGCATGCACGCCTGCATGGGCGTGCGTCCGTGCGCGCCGCCGGCCGGTCTCAGGCGGCGTTGCGCGGACGCGCGAAGTCGAGCACGGCGCCGCGCGGACCTCGGGCGGCCTGCGTGTCGCCCTCGTTCGAAGCCGGCGCCTCGTCGTTGCCGGCCAGCCGGAAGACGGCAACCGCCTCGCGCAGCTGACGCGCCTGGTCTTCGAGCGAGCCGGCCGCCGCGGTGGCCTCTTCCACGAGTGCGGCGTTCTGCTGCGTGACCTGATCCATTTGCATGACGGCGGTGTTGACCTGTTCGATGCCGCCCGACTGTTCGGCAGAGGCGGCCGAGATCTCGCCCATGATGTCGGTCACACGCTGCACCGCCTGCACGATATCGGTCATCGTGCGCCCGGCATTGCGCACTTGCGACGATCCGTCCTCGACCTGGCTCACCGACGTCTCGATGAGCGCCTTGATCTCCCGGGCGGCGGCAGCGCTGCGCTGGGCGAGCGTGCGCACTTCGCCGGCGACCACCGCGAAGCCGCGACCCTGCTCGCCGGCGCGTGCGGCTTCCACGGCCGCATTGAGGGCAAGGATGTTCGTCTGGAAGGCGATGCCGTCGATCACGCCGATGATGTCGTTGATCTTCGCGGAGCTGGCCGCGATCTCCTGCATCGACGTCACCGCGCGCTCGACCACACGTCCGCCTTCGCCGGCGATCTCCGAGGCATTGATCGCGAGCTGACTCGCCTGACGCGCGTTCTCGGCGTTCTGGCGCACCGTTGCCGTGAGCTCCTCCATCGACGACGCCGTCTCTTCGAGCGAGGCCGCCTGCTCCTCGGTGCGCGCCGACAGATCCGTGTTGCCCGCAAGCAGTTCTCCGGACGCGGAGGCGATCGCCGCCGTGCCGCTGCGCACGCGCCGCACGATCCGATCGAGGCTTTCATTCATGTGTTTGAGGGCTGCCATCAGTTGACCCGTCTCGTCGCGGCTCGTCACTTCGATGCGGCTCGTGAGGTCGCCTTGCGCCACGCGTTCGGCCACCTGCACGGCGTGGGCGATCGGGCGCGTGATGCTGCGCGTGACCGACCACGCCGCACCGATGCCGACGACAGCCGCCGCGCCGCCAATGGCGGCGAGCAGCCATTTGGCGAACGCGATGTCGGCGCTCGTCGAGGCCCCGGTCGCGTCGACGATCTTTTGCTGCAGCGCCACGAGTTCGACCGATTCCGCCTGCATCGCGTCGAGCGCGGGCAGCGCGTCCTTTTCCGCGGTGGCGAGCGCGGCCTCTCGCTGATCCGCTTTTAGTTGCGAGATGACGGTGTTGCGTGCCTTGAGAAATGTCGTGTTGTGTTGCCGGATGGCCGCGAGCAACTCCTTGCCCTGCGCCGAGCTCACGTACTTGTCGAGCACGCCCTGGGCGCGCCCGATGGCCGCCAGGTTCTCGTCGATGTGCCGATCGAACGCGTCGCGCTGCGCGGCGTGCGTCGCGCTGACCGCCTCGAGCAGACGGCGCGCGTTGCTGCGCACCATGGCGTTGATGGTGTGCGCGGCGTCCGCCTTGGCCCAGGCGCTCGTGATGAGCATTTCGTTCGCACGCTCGATGGCGACGAAGCGCACCAGCGTGATGGCGAGCATGGCAAGCAGAAGGATCAGCAAGGTACCGAATCCGATGGACAGTCGGGTCCGGATTTTCAGGTCGGCGATTCGCATGAGCAAAGACTCCATTGAGTGGTTTGATGCCGGGACGACACGCGAGACGTGACGTCGCCGGCGTTGCGGAGTGGTCGCCGGTTGCCGTGCAACGCGTCGAAACGAGGAGTGACGCACGACGCGCCATTGGCCCACGCGCCGAGTTCGATACGTTGGAGGTGCCCGGCGACGCGTGACGGGGATTCGACAAAGCCTGTCCGTCTACCTTCGTATACGACTTGGAATACGATATCTGAAGGTCTCCGACGGGGCGGCGAGCGGAAGTCCGACGCGACGGACGCGTCGGATTCCTACACAGACAGCGGGCGAATCCGACGCGGCGGGTGTGTCGGACGAGCGAGCCGGCTCAGACGACTCAGGCGACTCAGACGAAGCGGACGGCGTAGATGGGGGGCAAATGTGCGGACACACATTGCCAGCGTTCGCCCGCACTTTCGCTGATCCACAGCGCGCCGGTCGTCGACCCCATGGCGAGCCGGCGGCCTGTGGCGTCGATGTCGAGGCCGTGGCGATAGACGAGGTCGTAGGACGGCACTTCGGGCAGTCCCTGTGAGAGCGACGTGAACGATTCGCCGCCATCGCGCGTGCGCGTGACGACCAGACGTGCGTCGACCGGAATGCGGCAGGCGTCGCGCTGCGCCGGCACGAACCAGGCGACGTCGGGGTCGTGCGGATCCACGGCGACCGCAAAGCCGAAGCTCGACGGCGACGCATGAATGCGCCGCCACGACGCGCCGTAATCGAGCGAGCGGAAGATGCCGTTGTGGTGCTGCGCCCACAAGGCATTCGGGGCGTCGCGACATTGCACGAGCCGATGCACGTCCTGCGCGTTGGGGTCGAGCCGGCGCTCCGGCGGCATGTAGTCCGCCTCCATGCCCAAGGCCGCGAGCGTCCACGTCCGGCCGTCGTCGCGCGTGCGCCAGACACCGCCGGTCGACACCGCGACCATCACCTGGCGGCTATCGTGCGGGTCGATGCAGATGGAATGAATGCCGGCGTGGTCGTAGCCGCCGCCCATCCATTCGGCGCGCTCGGGACGATCCCACAGACTGCGCACGAGTTGCCAGCTGCGACCATGATCGCCGGAGCGAAAGAGTCCGCCCGGGATCGTGCCTGCCCACAACACGCCGGGTGCGTCGGGGCCGGCTGCTTCGAGCGACCACAGCAGGTCGACGGACGGGGCGGGCGTGTCGGGTTGGACTGGCGTCTGCGGATCGAATGCGGGCGGCGCGAGCTCTGTCCAGGTGTTCGCCTCGCGCCCGCGGCACCACAGCTTGACGCCGAAGTGCCCGAGGTTGAGCGCGGCGTAGTCGGTGCCGTCGCGCGCATCGTGCAGCACCATGCTCACCGGTTCGCCCGGAAAGTCCGGCGTGCTCGACGCCATGTGCCACGCATCACCTTCGCGCCGCCAGGTGAACAATCCCTTGCGAGTGGCGACCAGCAGGGTCGCGCCGTTGACATGCTCCACGGTCTTTCTCCTTGGCTCGCTCGCGTCTGCTTCGAGACCCGCGCGGTCATCCCCCCGAGAGCGCCTGCGCCACGTAGACGTGGCTTGCATCGCCCAGTGCGTCGCTCAATGCCCGGCGATCGCGAATCAGCCTGCCGTCGACGAAGACGGCGACGTGCGGGCGCAGCCGGCCCTGGTCGTTGAACAGATATCCGCGCAACGCCGGGGCGCGCGAGATGCATCGCGCGAGCGCGTCGTGCACCGTGGCGCCGTCGACGCGTTGTTCGTCGATCGGCACGTGTCGTTGGATCGCGGGTGCAAACGTGACGGTGGCCATGCCCTTGCGTTGCGATTGCCATGAAGGCAACCGGGTCTGTGCGTTCCGATGAGCGTAAGGCTTCCAGTGTAGACAATGAGGAGCATTCGTACACTGGGCGTTGCACCACTGTTGCGCGCTTGCTGCGCTATGTCGCGGCGGGGATAACGCCCGTGCGGCCTCCGGCATGTTCCGCACGACAGCGCGCGCCGTGAGGCATGGTGCGGTGCATCGAAGATGCGCCGGGGCGCTTGGCTCCCCACGCCGTTGGCGGATCTCCCGATGCGCAAGACGCGATTCGGCGCCCTTTGCATGACGAGCTGCGAGTCTCGGCGCCCGTGGAGCGTCGTCGCGGGGTGGGGTATCGCATATCGGACACTCCCCAATCCCATTCACCTCGTTATTGTTCACCATTATCGGAGTGCCCGCGCGCGCAGTGCCGCAGGCGATCACTCGGAGGAGACCATGGCGAAGGGCAAGGGGCGAGACATTGGCATGGGGAGTTGGTCTGACGCGGCGATCCGGCGGCAGATGCAGCTGCACAAGGCGGGCGAGCCGTCGCAGACGGACGACCCAAAGGTGGCGCGTCCGCCGGAGCGGGCGAAGTGCGAAGGGCACTTCGTGTGGACGTTGCGGCAGGCAGCGTTCATCGGCCGCGACGACGGCACGCTCAGAGGCGGGCTACGGCACTACGTGACCTGTACCTCGCAGGCCAAACGCTACGACAGCGTGGCGCAGGCCCGCGCAGCGGCCGAGGCGATTCCGGGCGACGTGCTGATCATGTACGGATATGGCCCGAACTGGCCGCTTTATATCGTGGGGAAGTGACGGCGCGAACGAGGTGTTCGCGCCGGATACCGTGGGGGAGGGCAGACCAGGGATTGACTTGCGGCTTACTTGCCCAGTTCGTGGCCGATCACGCCGCCCACGACGGCGCCGCCGATAGTGCCGGCCGTGCTGCCGCCGGTCGCTTCGTGGCCGAGGTAGCCGCCGGCCGCGGCGCCGCCGAGTGTGCAGCCGAAGATGGACGAACCCATGACGAGCGCGGTAATGACAACGAGAATCGACTTCGTCGCTTTCATGATGAGTCTCCTGTTGCGAGGACCGACGTGGGACGCACGCCGGCATGAGTCCAGCTTAGCGGGCGCACCGGAGGCGCAATATCGGCCACGACTGAATCGGGTGTAGGAATTGGACGACAGTTTGCGGCGCGCCGCCGCGCACCATGGGGGGCGGCGTCCGTGCGTGGTGACGGGGGAGGAAGATGCACGAGTGCGGGCGGAAACAACAAGGGCCGCACGTCGTGCGGCCCTTGCGCTACCTCTGGTGGGGCGTGAGTGACTCGAACACTCGACCTACGGATTAAGAGTCCGCTGCTCTACCAACTGAGCTAACGCCC
>NZ_CABPSC010000015.1 GCF_902459585.1 Pandoraea nosoerga | reverse complement strand
GCCGCCGTGGCCACCATGGCCGCTGCCGCAGCCACAGCCGCCGGCACCGCCGATACCGCCAGTGCCGATGCCGCCTGGGCCACCGAATCCGCCGAATCCTCCCACGCCAATGCCACCGCCGCCAAAACCGATACCGCCCCCTCCGCCGCGCCCGCCGCCGCCACCCGCGGCATGGGACGCATGGATCGAAATGCCGCAAAGCATGACGGCTGCCGCCGCACCCACCAAAGTCGCCTTGAACCCGTTCATGGTTCCCTCCCCGCGCACGTGACGCCTCGTCTCAGAACACGCGGCACCCCGCCATAAGGTGCTGCGTTACGGCCTCAGCGCGTCAACGGGAAAACGCGGGCAATAGGGAGCCCGCCCGTGCCAACGTGCACAGGAGAGCCTTGCCAACGACCTGCGGGAATTCCGGGTTGGCGCTTCGCCATACGCGATTCACATACGCGAATTCCGTGCCAATCGCCTCAACCCATTGATTTGCAAAGAACTAATAGCTCAACTTGCGAGATATCGCGACGCATCGTGCGGAAAATGTATCGTTCATGAAACGCTTAAATTCCCGCAACTCGCCCGCGTCGCACAGGCGCATCGCGCCGCAGGTCAGTTTGCCTCGATCAGTTCCGCCGACGACTCGCGAAGGCATGCAGCGAACAGCTCCGCCGCCGGCGGCATTGTGTCTTCACGCCAATACAGAATCGCTTCGCCCAGGGGCGCGAGCGGCGGGAGGGGCAGCACGCGCATCGTGCCGCGCTGCACGTAGCGCCGCGCGAGCGAGAGCGGCAGGATAGACACGAAGTCGCCGCCACGCAGCAGCGACAGGTTCAGCGCCAGTGAACTGGACTCGATCGCCGGGCGCTGCAGCGCCACGCCGTGCTCGGCCAGAATTTGCGCCATCGTCGCGAAGGCCGGCGAGCCGCGCATCGGCGTGATCCAGCGCATTTCCCGCAGATCGTCCCAACTCACCGGCGTGTCCGGGCCGCCCAGCGCATGCCGCGCGCCGACCACGAAGACAAACGGTTCGTGATGCAGCGATTCGTGCCGCATCACCGGCAAGTGTCCGGCCACGCGATTGCGCCCGAGCGCGAGATCGAGATTGCCCTCGTCCATCATCTTGAGCAGCCGGTCCAGCGTGGCTTCGACGAACGAGAAGGATGCCGTGGGCGCGCGGCGCGTGAACAGTTCCACGGCGTGCGCGATTAGCGGTTGCGGAATCGTCACGACCGCACCAAAGCGCACATGCCCGGCCGTGCCGGCCGCGAGCGCGCTGACGTCGCGCCGCGCCAGTTCGATCTGCCGAAGAATCTCGCGGCCGCGCTCGACCAGCACGCGCCCGATGCCGGTGAGCTCGACGGCGTTGCCCACGCGGCGCAGCACCGGCGTGCCGAGCGCCTCTTCGATCTCCGCAATCTGCTTGGAGATGGCAGGCTGCGTGACGTGGAAGGCCGCCGCCACGCGCGTGACCTGACGCAGTTCGCCCAGCGTCACCAGAATGCGCAGGTGCCCGAGCTTCAGGCCACTGCGAAAAAAACGTTCTATCGAATTGTCGGTCGTGGACATGGCGTGATCTCGAAGACGCCGGAGACGCGGCACGCGCCCCCATAGGCCCGACATCATAACCAAACGGTAATACCGAGTGCGCAAAGTGTGATTTGCCGCCCGGGCGGCTCGCGTCTTACTCTTCGATCGGGCAACGCCGTGGTGTCGGAGTCTTTCACCACCCGAACGGCCGCCGGCGCCGAGAGGCCGGACCACCCCTGGTGAGACACACGCATAACCGAATGCGCGGCACACCCCGGCGACTGCCCGATAACTCGACGTGCCCGACGGCACGCATTCACGGAGACAACACTCATGAGCACGTCACTTTCCGGCGGCGCGCAGCCGCATGCGGGCGCGGGCGCCATACTGGACCCCGCGCAGCGCGAGGCTCTGTACCGCAAGCTGACCTGGCGCATCATTCCTTTCCTGTTCCTCGCGTTCATCGTCGCGTACATCGATCGCGTGAATGTGAGCTTCGCGAAACTGCAAATGCTCTCGGACCTGTCGCTGTCCGAGACGGTGTACGGGGCCGGGGCGGGCGTGTTTTTTCTGGGCTATTTCCTGTTCGAGGTGCCGAGCAACCTGATTCTGCATCGCGTGGGCGCACGCATGTGGATTGCCCGCATCATGGTCACGTGGTCGATCATCTCGTGCCTCACGATGTTCACGCAGGGCCCGGTGTCGTTCTACGTGCTGCGCTTCGCGCTGGGCGTGGCCGAGGCCGGCTTCTTTCCCGGCATCGTGCTTTACCTGTCGACATGGTTTCCGTCGAGCAAGCGCTCGCAGATCATCGCGCTCTTCATGGTGGCGATCCCGGTCTCGGGCGCCATCGGCGGGCCGGTCTCGGGCTGGATCATGCAGCAGTTCGGCGGTCTGCACGGCTTTGCCGGCTGGCAGTGGCTGTTCCTCATCGAAGGGGTGGCGTCGCTGCTCGTGGGCATTGCCGCGTTTTTCGTGCTGCAGGACCGGATCGAGACGGTGAAGTGGCTGAGCGCCGACGAGAAGCGCCTGCTCGCGCAGGATCTCGCGGCGGACGATCGCACGCGCGCGCATCACAGCGTGCGGCAGGTGTTCGGCAGCGGCAAGGTGTGGCTGCTCGGCCTGCTCTACTTCTGCATCGCGATGGGCAACTACGGCCTCGTGTTCTGGCTGCCGACGATGATCCGCGCGGCCGGCGTCGCCAATCTCGGCAACATCGGTCTGCTCTCGGCGGTTCCCTCGCTGGTGAGCGCCGTGGCGATGATCCTGGTCGCACGCCACGCCGACCGGCACGACGAGCGCCGCGTGCACGTGGCCGTGTGCTGCCTGCTCGGCGCGGGCGGCATGCTCGCATCCGTGCTGCTCGCCGCACATCTGTGGTGGTCGATCGCGGCGCTCATTGTCGCGGCGATCGGCATCAATTCGATCGCGCCGGTGTTCTGGGGCATTCCCACGGCGATGATGGGCGGCGCGGGCGCGGCGGCCGCCATCGCGCTGATCAATTCGACGGGCAATCTCGCGGGCTTCGTCAGTCCGTATGTCATCGGCTTTCTGAAGGACACTACCGGCGAGCTGCTGCCGGGCATGATCGTGCTCGCCTGCGTGCTCGCCGCGGGCGCCGTCATCGTGCTGTCGCTCAAGCCGCAACGGAGCCGGGCATGAGCGCTCCCGTGTGCCTGGTCACCGGCGCCGCGACCGGCATCGGCGCGGCCACCGCCCTGCGCTTCGCTCGGGGCGGCTGGGCGGTGGCCATCAACAATTTCGACGACAGCACCCGCGCGGCGGCCGAAGCCGTCGCCGCGCAGTGCGGCGAGGCCGGCGCGCCGACGCTGGTGATCGACGCCGACGTCGGCGACGACGCCGCCTGCCGCCGCATGGTCAAGGCCGTCGCCTCGCGCTGGGGGCGACTCGACGCCCTCGTGAACAGTGCCGGCACGACGCGCGTGATTCCGCACGGCGATCTCGAAGCCCTCGACGCCACCGAGTTCGAGCGCGTCTATCGCGTGAACCTCATCGGCATGTTCCAGATGACGCGCGCCGCCTCCGGCCTGCTGCGCGAGCGCACGGCGGCAGCGCCGTCGGCGTCCGTCGTCAATATTTCGTCGCTGGCCTCGCTCAACGGCACCGGGTCGTCAATCGCGTATGCGGCGTCCAAGGGCGCGGTCAACGCCCTCACGCTGTCGCTCGCGCGCAATCTGGCGCCGCGCGTGCGCGTGAACGCCATTGCGCCGGGCATGGTCGACGACGGGCTGCTGCGCCGCACCCTCGGCGACGACGCTTACGCGCGCGTGCTCGAGAGCATGCGCGAGAACGCACCGCTCGGGCGCGTCTCGCAGCCCTCGGAAATCGCCGAACTCGCCTGGTTCCTGGCCGCGCACGCGCCGGCCATGACCGGACAGGTGCTCGCCATCGAGAACGGGCTGCTGCTCAATACCTGAGCCTCACGACACGATTCAAGGACGTCCCCCAATGACAGACCTGCACAAACATCGCTCGCGCACGGTGACCGAGGGCATCACGCGCACGCCGCACCGCGCCTTCCTGCGCGCCACCGGTCTCGACGACGACGCCATCGACAAGCCGTTCGTGGCCGTCGTCGACACGTTCGGCGAGAACACGCCGTGCTCGATGTCGCTCAACCAGATCTCGGACAACGTGCGGCTCGGCGTGGCCGCCGGCGGCGGCGTGCCGATTCGCGGCTCGGCCATCTCGGTGTCGGACGGCACGTCGATGAACCACTCGGGCATGCGCTTCTCGCTGGTCTCACGCGAGACGATCGCCGACAGCGTGGAGCTCTTCGTGCGCGCGCACTGCTACGACGCGCTCGTCGGCGTGGCGGGCTGCGACAAGACGCTGCCCGGCATTCTGATGGGCATGGTGCGCGTGAACGTGCCGGGGGTGTTCCTGTTCGGCGGGGCCATGCTGCCGGGCGTGGCGCCCGACGGATCGCAGGCGACGATTCTCACGGCCATCGAAGCGGTAGGCACAGCGCAGCGCGGCGACATGTCGGTCGAGACGCTGCGCGGCATCGAAAAGCGCTGCACGCCGACGGCGGGCTCCTGCCCCGGCCAGTTCACCGCCAATACGATGGCCATGGTGGCCGAAGTCCTCGGTCTTGCACCGCTGGGCTCCGCGATGGTGCCCGCCGTGTACAGCGAGCGCATCGCCATCGCGCGGCGTGCGGGGCAGAACGTCATGCGAGCGCTGCGCAACGGCGGGCCGCTGCCGCGCGATCTGGTCACGCGCAAAAGCCTGGAGAACGCCTGCGCGGCGGTGGCCGCAACGGGCGGATCGACCAACGCCATGCTGCACATCCCCGCCATCGCGCACGAGGCCGGCATACGCTTCACGCTGGACGACGTGTCCGAGGTACTCGCCCGCACGCCGCTCATTGGCGACATGCAGCCGGGCGGCCGTTATCTGGCCGTCGATCTGCACCATGTGGGCGGCGTGCCCGCCGTGCTCAATGCATTGCTCGCCGGCGGCCACGTTCACGGCGACACGCTCACGCAAAGCGGCGAGACGCTCGAGGCCGCGCTGCGCGCGTTTCCCGGCCCGGACGGCCGCGTCGTCAAACCGCACACCGAGCCGCTCTCGCCCAACGCCGGGCTCGTGGTGCTGCGCGGCAATCTGGCGCCCGATGGCGCCGCGCTCAAGACCGCCGGCCTCAAGCAACTGGTCTTCTCGGGCACGGCGCGCGTGTTCGAGACGGAAGAAGCGTGCATGGCCGTGGTGTCGGCGCGAACCTACCGCGAAGGCGATGTGCTCGTGATCCGCAACGAAGGTCCGAAGGGCGGGCCGGGCATGCGCGAAATGCTGAGCGTGACGGCAGCAATCTACGGTCAGGGCATGGGGGAAAAGGTGGCGCTGCTCACCGATGGCCGCTTCTCGGGCGCCACGCGCGGCATGTGCATCGGCTATGTCGGGCCGGAGGCGGCCGCGGGCGGGCCGATCGGGCTGCTGCGCGACGGCGACCGCATCCACATCGACGCCATCCGGGGTAAGCTCGAGGTCGAACTCTCCGACGAGGCGCTCGCCGCACGCGCTGCCGAAACCAAACCGTTCGTGCGCGGCCGCCTTGGCGGCGTGCTCGAGAAGTACGAGGCGCTCGTGCGCCCGGCCAAGTTTGGCGCCGTCACGCATTCAGGCGCGGTGCCGTGGCCCTACGAAGCCTCGGTCGGGGAGGCGTCAACCGTCGAGGACAGGAAACGATGACTCACCCGCGTGTAGGCTTTTGCGGCATCGGCCGCATGGGCGAACCCATGGCGCAACGGCTGCTGGCCGCCGGCCATGAGGTCGCTGTCTGGAACCGTTCGGCGGCCAAGCTCGCGGGCTTGACCGACGCCGGCGCGTTGGCGTGCGTGACACCGCAGGCCCTCGGCGAATGCGTGGACGTCGCGCTGCTGTGCCTGGGCGACGGCAAGGCCGTGGAAGACGTGGTTTTCGGCGAGCACGGTCTCGTGCATGCCGCCACGCCGCCGCGTTATCTCGTCGATCATTCGACACTCTCGCCCGCCCTCACGCGCACGCTCGCGAAACGCTGGGCCGAGGCGACGGGCCACGTCTGGATCGACGCGCCGGTCTCCGGCGGCACCGGTGGCGCCCAGGCGGGCACGCTCGCGATCATGGCCGGGGGTCCGGCCGACGCCATCGAGGCCGTCACGCCGGTGCTGCGTGCTTTCGCTGCGCGCGTGACGCGCATGGGTGACGTGGGCGCCGGCCAGACGACGAAACTTGCCAATCAGGCCATCGTGGCAACCACGCTCGCCGGGCTGGCCGAGGCCTTCGTGCTGGCCAAGCGCAGCGGCATCGACACGGCAGCCGTGCCGTCGGCGTTGCAGGGCGGGTGGGCCGATTCGGTGCTGCTGCAAACGCTCTGGCCGCGCATGGTCACGCCACCCGAGCACGCGAGCGGGACCGTGCGCGTAATGCTCAAGGATCTCGATGCGATTGCCGAACTGACGCACACGAGCGCGACCGTGCAACGCGTGTTGCCTGAAGTGCGCCGTCTGCTCAAGGACGCCGCGCAGCGCGGCATGGCGGACTGGGATCTGTCGCAGATTTTCCGGATTGGCGAAGCGGAGAGCGCACCGCACGCCTGAGCCCCTTGGTCACCGGGGCCAGGCCGCGCGGGCCGCGCGCCCGCGTTGCGCGCCCGCGTAGCGCCGTCGAACCACCGGCTCGCGGCGGCCGGGGCGCCGACGGCCGCATCCCGGCATGACCGCCGGGAGATGCGGCTCTGGCGGCTTACTTCACTTTCACGCTCGCGAAGTTCTGGCGGCCGAACGGGCTGACCTGATAGCCCGTGACTTCGGCACGCGTGATCACCGCGGCCACCGGATGCGCCAGCGGAATCCACAGCGCGTCTTCCTTGATGGTCTTCTGCGCGGCCTGGTACTTGGCGGTGCGTGCGGCAATGTCGTGCGTGCGCTTGCCGTCGCTGATCAGCTTGTCGAGATTGGCGTCGCAGAAGCGGGCGAAGTTCGTGCCCGACGTCACGGCCGCGCAACTGAATTGCGGCGTGAGGAAGTTGTCGGGATCGCCGTTGTCGCCTGACCAGCCCATGAACAGCAGATCATGCTCGCCGGCCTTGCCGCGGCGGATGAGCTCGCCCCACTCGACCGTCTTGATCTGCGCGCGCACGCCGATCTTCGCCAGGTCGCTTTGCAGCATCTCGGCGCCCACGCGCGGGTTCGGGTTGAGCAGGCTGCCGCCCGGACGCGTCCAGATCGTCGTCTCGAAACCCTCGGGCAAACCCGCCTCGGCGAGCAGCTTCTTCGCCTTCTCGACGCTGTGCGGATAGTCCGCGATGTTCTTCGCATAGCTCCACGTATTCGGCGGATACACGTTGACCGCCGGCGTCGCCGTGCCCTCGAAAACCTGCTTCACGTAGCTCGGCTTGTCGAATGCGATGTTCAGCGCCTGGCGCACGCGCACGTCGTTGAGCGGCTTGTGCTGCGTGTTGATGGCGACGAAGGCCGTCATGAACGCGGGCGTCTCCACCACGCGCAACGCCTTGTCGCTGCGTGCGGCCTGCACGTCGAGCGGCTTGGGCGAGAGCGCGATCTGGCACTCGCCCACCTTGACCTTCTGCGCACGCACGGCGGCGTCGGGCACGATCGTGTAGATGAGGCGCTCGGAAGCGGGTGCGCCGCCGAAGTAGGCCTTGTTGGCGTCGTAACGCACGACGCTGTCCTTCTGATAGCTGCGGAATACGAACGGTCCGGTGCCGATCGGACGTGCGTTGAGGTCGTCGGTCCTGCTCGCGGCAATGAGCTTGTCCGCATACTCGGCCGAGTAGATCGACGCGAAGCCCATCGAGAGCATCGACAGGAACGTGGCCTCGGGCTCGGACAGCGTAAAGCGCACCGTATTGGCGTCGACCTTCTGCACGGACTTGATCAGCTTGCCGAGCGAGAGCGACTGCGCGTGCGGGAAACCCGACGGCGTGAGCTTGTGCCACGGCGCGTTGTCGTCGAGCATGCGATCGAAGGTGAAGACGACATCGTCGGCGTTGAACGGCCGCGTCGGCTTGAAAAGATCGTTGCTGTGGAAGCTGACGTTCGGGCGCAGCGTGAACGTGTAGGTCAGACCGTCGGGGCTCACTTCCCACTTGGTCGCCAGGCTCGGCACCACCTTCGCTTGCGCGGCGTCGAATTCGACCAGGCGGTTGAATACCGGGTCTGCGGACGCGTTGGTCGTGGTAAGCGAGTTGTAGCGCACGACGTCGAAGCCTTCGGGACTGGCTTCGGTGCATACGGTAAGGGCTTTGGCGTGAGCCGCGAGCGGGACGAGCGGCAGTGACAGGACAGTCAGAACGGCGGCGAGAGTATGACGCGAGCTACGACGCATGAGCTTCTTCTCCAGGAAGTCGATGGCGGATGGCACAACAACGGCGCAGAATAGCGCAAATTCAGGACACCTGCCGTTCTCGCGCCGCATATCCATATATCGACGGTGCGCAATGCCGAAGCCGCCCGTCAATTCTGCCAACCGAACGCGCACACCCGGTGCACGAAGCTGTCGCTCGCGACAACCACCGTCAGGCGCGAACTCACGGACATGTCGTAGAGATATCGCGTGCGTCCTGCGTAGGGCACGCTGACGTAGGGATGGGCGAGCAATGGTATGTCGGCGCCCGGTGCGCACGCGTCCCCTTGGCTTGCGCCACTTTCTGCGCCCCCTCCGACCCCTTCGCTTCCCTCGCCCGCCAAGCGGGCCAGGCACAGCCGGTGTGCCGCGTCCCGCGACCGTGCGAGCGGGTTGTCCGGCGCCCCGGCCGCCGCCGAGGGTGATGCCCCGTCGGCGCCGCCCGGTGCGGGCGCATGCGCGGCGAGCGCCAGCGGCCCCCGTCCGAGCGCGACGAAAAGCCATAAGCCAGCGTGCGCCACGTCGATCCAGACCCTGCCCTGCGGCCCGTCGCACGCCATCGACGACGCGCCTGGCGTGGCGTCCGGCACGGGCGCCTGGGCGGGCGGGCAGCGGAACCAGCGGCCAAAGATCCAGCGCATCGCAATGCGCTCGGCAAGAAAGCGATGGCGCATCTGCGTGCGTGGCAAGCGCCGCGCGTGCGCGTGTTCGGCCGTCGAAAGCCAGGTGGCGCCATCGTCGGGGCCGCCGGCGGCCGCGCCTGTCGCGACGAACGGGCGCCCGGCGAGCAAAAAGCGCCAGAGCCACAGTTCGTCACCGGCACAGTGGGGAAGCGGTGACGAGGCGGCCGCGGCGGCTCCGCTTGCTGCCCCGCCTGCTGCTCCGCTTGCTGCTCCGCTCGCTGCGCCGCCTGCTGCCCCACCCACCGCGCCACTTGCTGCCCCGGCCTCATGGCCCGCGAGGGCGCGGGGGTGCCCGCTGCCTGTCAGCTTCCGCTCGCCCTGCCCGAATTGCCCCAGCGGCACATACATGAGCGACGGCGTCGGGATCGAGGCCACGCGCGGCGTCCGATCGAGTGTTCGTTTCAGCATCAACATTTACGGCCTCCACGGACGAGGTCTCCCATGACGCCGCCCGCGCTTGCCTCGGTGCGCCCGGCCTCGCTTGCGAGCATCGGGCGCGTCGGGGCCGGCGCGGGCGCCGGACAACGGTGCGTCATCGGCGGCCATGCCTGCAATCAAAATTGCAAATGAGAATCATTATCAAATGATAGCACAAGGACGCCCGTCATCAGCGTGGCGAAAGGCCTGGGAATGACGCGGTTCGGGCAACGGCCGGCCCCACGACCGTATCCGCCGCCAGAGGGCGAGAAACGCAGGAAATGCCGGAGACGCCCGAGGCAGGATCCGGGGCCGGCGCCCCGAGTTCAGGCGCCGGAGGGCAGTGGCGGCCGGTAGCCGAGGGCGTGGCTTGCGGCCAGCGCCTCGCGCCGCACGGCCTCGCCGATGGGACCGTCCATGCGAGCATCGAAGCCACCGGTCGCACCCAGCGCCGTGATGACGCCGACGAGCCTGCCGTCGTAATTGAAGACAGGGGCGGCCAGCGCGCTGATGCCGGTGAGATTGGTGTCGCGCACGCTCGCGGCCTGCGTCGCGCGCACCGATGCCCGCAAGGCGCCAATCGGGTCGACCGGATCGAGCTCGGCCCGGTGCTCGGGTGTCGCGCCGGCAAGTTCGCGCTCGGCCATTGCCAGCACCTGTGGATCGTCGAGCAGACCGAGGAACACGCGGCCGGTGGCCGACCACAGCACGGACATGACCGAGCCGATACGCACGTTGATCGTCACCGGCAGCCCCGGCTCCTCGAAGCGCACGATGGTCGGCCCCTTGTTGCCCATCACCGCAATGAAGCAGGTGACGTCGAACGCCTCGCGCAGACGCACCAGCGCGGGCTCCGCCGCGCGCACCGGGTCTGCCTGGCGCATGGCGGCCACGCCGATCAGCATGGCTTCGAGACCGAGGTAATAGTGTTGAGAATCGGCGTCCTGGGCGACCAGCCCCTCCTCCACCAGACTCATCAGATAACGGTGGACCTTGGCAGGGCTCTGCTGCACGTGCTGCGCCAGCATGGTTAGGCTCGCCCGACCGCCCAGGCGGGCCAGTCCCTTGAGCACGACCATGCCGGTCTCGGCCGATTGCACGCGCTGGCGCCGTCCGCGCTCGCGGGGTGCGCCGGCGCCGTCCGCATGGCTCGCGTCTTCGGCAGCGTCGAGGCCGGAGGCGCCGACGCCGCCGGCCGTGCGGGAGAGCGAGGCGGCGCTGCGCGGGCGGCCGACTGTGGATCGTTTGATTGTCGTCATCGGCGAGATTTTAAGATGCAAATCGACGGCGCCCGACATGGGCGCGTCTAGAGGTTAACCCCAGTCCACCGATTTACGCAATGCGTATTATATTTACGCTTATCAGATCAAGAGAATGCGACTCCCTGTCAGCGCGAGACCCGCGGTATCAGACAAATCGCATCGAATGAGGAGACGTCCGGGCCGGCGCCACCGCGGTTCACGTGGGCGCACTGGGCGCACTGGGCGCGGGCCGGACGCTCCTCTACACTTGTTTCATTGCGTGTGGCGTCGCGAGTCCCTGCGGGGTCGCCGTCACACCGGACCGAGAGAGCGTGAACGGATGAGTCAATCGATTGCCCCCACCCCGAACACGGCCGCAGCGAGCGCTGGCGGCTGCCCGTTTCATCAGACCACCGAGTTGAAGGCGCCCAACGGCTGCCCGGTCAGCGCACGTGCGGCCGAGTTCGATCCGTTCGAGGACGGCTATCAGCAAGACCCGCCTGAATACGTGCGCTGGGCGCGCGAGCAGGAGCCGGTGTTCTATAGCCCAAAGCTCGGCTACTGGGTCGTGACGCGCTACGACGACATCAAGGCGATCTTCCGTGACAACATCACGTTCAGCCCGTCGATCGCGCTGGAGAAGATCACGCCGACGGGGCCCGAGGCCAACGCCGTGCTCGCGTCCTACGGTTTCGCGCTCAATCGCACGCTGGTCAACGAGGACGAGCCCGCGCACATGCCGCGCCGCCGCGTGCTGATGGAGCCGTTCACCCCCGAGCACCTCAAGCATCACGAGCCGCTCGTGCGGCAGCTCGCGCGTGAGTACGTCGACCGCTTCATCGACGACGGCCGCGCCGATCTCGTCGACCAGATGCTCTGGGAAGTCCCTCTCACCGTCGCACTGCACTTCCTCGGAGTGCCCGAAGAGGACATGGACAAGCTGCGCGAATACTCCATCGCGCACACGGTAAACACCTGGGGGCGCCCGAAGCCCGAGGAGCAGGTGGCCGTCGCCCACGCCGTGGGCAACTTCTGGCAGCTCGCCGGCAAGATTCTCGAGAAGATGCGCCAGAACCCGGACGGCCCCGGCTGGATGCAATACGGCATTCGCAAACAGAAGGAATATCCGGAGGTCGTCACCGATTCGTACCTGCACTCGATGATGATGGCCGGCATCGTGGCCGCGCACGAGACAACGGCGAACGCCACGGCCAATGCCATGAAGCTGCTGCTGCAGCACCCGGACGTCTGGCGGGAAATCTGCGAAGACCCGTCGCTGATTCCGAACGCCGTGGAAGAGTGCCTGCGCCACAACGGCTCGGTGGCCGCATGGCGCCGTCTGGCCACGAAAGACGTGACCATCGGCGGCGTGGACATCCCGGCGGGATCGAAGCTGCTGATCGTCTCGTCGTCGGCCAATCACGACGAGCGCCACTTCGCCGACGCCGATCTGTTCGACATTCGCCGCGAGAACGCGAGCGACCAGCTCACCTTTGGCTACGGCGCGCACCAGTGCATGGGCAAGAACCTCGCGCGCATGGAGATGCAGATCTTCCTCGAGGAATTCACGCGCCGCCTGCCCCACATGAAGCTCTCGGAGCAGAAGTTCACATACGTGCCGAACACGTCGTTCCGCGGGCCTGAGCATCTGTGGGTCGAATGGGACCCGGCGCAGAACCCCGAGCGCCGCGATCCGAGCGTGCTCGAGCGCCGCGCGCCGGTGCGCATCGGCGAGCCGTCGGGCCACAGCGTGACGCGCCCGGTCGTGGTCGAGTCGGTCACGCCGGCGGCCGAAGGTATCGTGAAGCTGCGCCTCGTCGCGCCGGACGGCCGCGCGCTGCCGCGCTGGGCGCCGGGCTCGCACATCGATGTCGAGTGCGGCGACACGGGCCTCTCGCGCCAGTATTCGCTGTGCGGCGACCCCGCGAACGCCGGCGTTTTCGAAATCGCCGTGCTGCACGAGCCGGCAGGCCGCGGCGGCTCGAACTGGGTGCATACGCAGGTACGTGTCGGCGACCGGCTGCGCATTCGTGGCCCGCGCAATCACTTCCGTCTGGACGAGAGCACGCCGCGGGCGATTTTCGTGGCGGGCGGCATCGGCGTGACGCCGATTGCGGCGATGGCACGCCGCGCCCGGGCGATCGGCATGGACTACGAGATCCATTACAGCGGCCGCAGCCGGCGCACGATGGCGCTCGTCGAGGAACTGCAGGCGCTGCATGGCGAGCGTCTGCATCTGTGGGTGAAGGACGAAGGCCGGCGCGCCGACTACGCGCAGTTGCTCGCGGCGCCGCAAGCCGGCACGCAGGTCTATGCGTGCGGCCCCGTGCGCATGCTCGAAGGACTGGCCGAATGCTGTGCGCACTGGCCGGAGGACACGTTGCGCGTGGAGCATTTCCAGTCGCAGTTGGGCACGCTCGATCCGGAAAAGGAGCATGCGTTCGAAGTCACGCTCAAGGACTCCGGCATCACCCTGACGGTGCCGGCCGATCAGACGCTGCTCACCGCCTTGCGGGCCGCGAACATCGACGTGCAGAGCGACTGCGAGGAAGGCTTGTGCGGATCGTGCGAAGTGCAGGTGCTCGAGGGCGAGGTGGATCATCGCGACGTGGTGCTCACGCGCGCCGAGCGCGATGCGAACACGAAGATGATGTCGTGCTGCTCGCGCGCCTGCGGCAAGAAGCTGGTGCTCGCGCTGTGACGCGCTGACGCGAAGCTCATCCCGGCTCGCCGCCGTCCCGGCGGCGGGTGCGAACGAAAAGGAGCGCCGCTCACACGGCGCTCTTTTTCATCGATCGGCGGCTTCAGCGCGCCTGCGCCGGGCGCCGCATCATCAGCATGGCGGCGAGCGCCAGCAGCGAGAACCCGCACATGACCGTCGCGAGCGGGCGCGGCGAGCCGTCGTTGAGCACGCCGAGCAGGCCGCCCGCGGCGAAGCCCAGGCCGTACTGCACGCTGCCCACGAGCGCCGCCGCTGCGCCGGCGCGGGTCGGGTGATTGGCCAGTGCACCGGCCACCGAGTTCGCCGTGATGATGCCGCGCAGCGACATGAACAGGAACAGCAGCGCCACCATCAGCGGCAGAATCGCAATCCCCAGCCAGGTTGTCGCGCACAGGACCGACGTCACGATGGCGCAGCCGATGATGCCGATGCGCATGAGCCGGTAAGCGCCGATCTGTCCCACACGCCGCGAGTTGAACATGGTCATCGAGGCCATGCCCACGATGTTGATGCCGAAGAGCACCCCAAAGAATTGCGGCGAGACATGGAAGTACTCCATGTACACCAGCGGCGTGCCGGTGATGTACGTGAACGAGGCGCCGAACACAGCGCCCCCCGCGAGCATGTAGCCCACGAAGTGCGGATCGCGCAGCAGGTGCCAGTACGACATGGCCACCGCGCGCGGGCCGCCCTGCGTGCGCGCCTGCGCCGCGCCCGTCTCCGGCAGACGCCACAGCGCGAGCATCGCCACCGCACCGAACGCGGCGAGAATGCCGAAGATCACGCGCCAGCTCGTCAAGCGCAGCATCTGCCCGCCAACGAGCGGTGCGACGATAGGCGCCACGCTCATCACGAGCAGCATGATCGAGAACGCGCGGGCACTGTTGCGCGGCCCGTACACGTCGCGCACGATCGCCTGTGCGATCACCGGCATGGCACAACCGCCTAGCGCCTGCACGAAGCGCCACATCATCATGTGATCGATGCTGTCGGCGAACGCGCAGCCCGCGCTGCCGAAGATGTACAGCGCGATGCCGGCCGCCATCGGTCGGCGGCGCCCGAACCGGTCGGCGAGCGGCCCCCACAGCAACTGTCCGAACGCAAACCCGAGAAAGAAGTACGACAGCGTGAGCTGAGTGGCCGCCGCGCTCGCCCCAAGCTCATGGCGCATTGTCACGAGCCCTGGCAGGTACATGTCCGTGGACGCGGGCGCAATCATCATGAACAGACCGAGAATGCCCAGCAGCACGCGCTCGGAAGGTAACGCAGAAGAGAGTTCGGACGTCGATGTCATTGTCGTTATGGTGAGCGCACGCGGCGCGCCGCGTGGGGGGACGAAGCCCATGGAGCCGTGGAGCCGTGGAACCGTGAAGTCGTCAAGCCGCGGACGCGGTGGCGCATCGGTCGGACGTGCGCGTGTCGCACCACCGCGGCAAACGGCACAACGCCCGCCATGATACCGCCGGCGGGCGTTGCGCTTTCATACTCGATCGTTATTGCAGCGCTAACGTCTACTTATGTCTGCTTATGTTTGCTTATGCCTGCGTCTGCCTGATCAGTTGGCCGGCACGGTGCGCAGGCTCGCGCCGCCGCGCTGCGTGCGCGCAATGGCCAGCACGCCGATCAGCGACACGCACGCCGGGACGGCGGCCGCGAGGAACAGCGACGACGACGACCATTGCAGATGCATGAGCGCACCGCCGAGCACGGGGCCCAGCACCGAGCCGATACGGCCCACGCCCAGGCTCCAGCCGATGCCCGTCGAGCGCAGCGAGGTCGGGTAGTAGGTCGCGGCGAGCGCGTTGAGCGCCGGCTGGCCGCCAATGATCGAGAAGCCCGCGAAGAAGATCGCCACGAACACCGCCACCATCGACACCATTACGACCGGATTGCCAATGGCCGCCGTGGCCGCGATGGCAATGAGGAACGTGACGGCAAGCACGCTCGTGAAGCCCACGCGGTCGATCACGCGACCGAGCAGCAGCGTGCCGATCACGCCGCCGGCCCACAGCGCCGTGCCGGCCATCACGGCGACCTGCGTCGAATAGCCGGCGTCGCGAATCACCGTCGGCAGCCAGTTCGACAGGAAATACATGTCGAGCAGGTTGGCGAAGTTGATGATCCACAGCAGCAGCGTGACGCGCGCACGGCCGTCCTTGAACAGCTCGACGAACGGCACGCCCCTGGCCTTCTGCTCGTCGAGCACGAAGTTGGCGTCCACAGGCACGTCGGCACCCGGCGCCACGCGCATGAGCTGCTTGCGAATGCGCACGCGGTCGCTCTTCTTGAACAACAGGAACTGGATCGACTCGGGCAGCGAGACCCACATCAGCAGGCCAAGCACCAGGGGAATCGCACCGCCGATATAGAACACGGCGCGCCAGCCCAGGCTCGGGATGATGGCTGCGGTAATCAGGCCACCCACCACGCCGCCGAGCGTGAAGCCGCACGACACGATCATCATGAGCGACACGCGAATGCGGCGCGGGCTGTATTCGCCGGCGAGCGCCATGGCGTTCGGCATGATGCAGCCCAGCCCGAGGCCGGCGGCAAAGCGCCAGACCACGAGCTCGGTGATCGTATTGGCAAAACCGGTCACGATCATGCACACCGAGAAGCACAGCGTGGCGCCGATGAGCACCGGGCGCCGGCCCAGCTTGTCGGCCAGCGCCGAGAACGTCAGCGACCCCACGAGCATGCCGAACAGGCCGGCGCCGAACACCGGCGAGAGCGTTTCCTTGGCAATGCCCCACTCGCGGATCACCACCGGCGCCACATACCCCATGGCCTGCACGTCGAAGCCGTCGACCACCAGGCACATCGCGCACAACACGATCACCCACCATTGGTAGGCGCCGAGGCGACTCTCGTCGATCAATGCGCCCACATTGACTTCTGCTGCTTTCATTCTGTCTCCAAACGTTCTCGCAACTTCATGGCACGGCGTCCCGCTCGAGGCGCCGGCGGCTTGCCGCATTGCCTCGCATCGGGCCCGGGCCGCCGCGCGCCGGGCGGCCAGGCATTGTGCGCCCGGCGGGAGGACGACATGTCCTCCCTGCCGCACGTCAATTACGCTTTGCGGAAGTTTATATTGCTGAACGTAAATCGATGCTCAGTGTAAACACTTAGGCGGGCGTGCCGCACCGCGGCGATTCCCGTCACATGCCACGAAACGTGGCGTGACCTTCAGAGGCTCACGAGCGCAGAGGCTTCGGCGTTGGCGTAGCCCGAGACGAAGCGCTTGCGCGTGCCGTCGGGCAGATAGACCGAGCGCGCCACGCGGCCGATGTCCGCGCCGTACACGTGGATGCTCACGGAGACGCGATCGTCGAACGCGTTGCGGACCTGATGGATGTCGCCGAGGGTGGGCGAGACCGCTTCCACGTCCCCGGGCTGCAGGCGCACGGCCTGCAGCGCGGCCTGCAGCCCGCCGCTGGCCGAGACGGTAAACGGCAGCGAATCCTCGGCGCCGCGCAGCATGCCGATGAGCCCCCACACGGTGTGGTCGTGAACGGGCGTCGACTGTCCTGGCCCCCACACGAAACTCACCACGCTGAAGCGGGCTTGCGGATCGACGTAGAGCCGGTACTGCGTGTAGCGCGCCGGGTCGGGCTGCGCGCAGGCGTCGGGCAGCCATCCGTCACGGGAGACGAGCTTGGCCAACGCCGCGCGCCCTTGCGCGATGAGAACGGCCTCGTCCGGCGCCTGCGCCACGAGATCCGTCATGGTGACGATGAAATCCCTCAGGGGACCGAGTGGGTCCGCGACACCGGCGGCGTCCGCGGAACCGGCGGGGCCGCGCGTGGCGGGGATAGTGGGAAACGCCATGGTCATCTCCTCGAACACCATCGGCGCGGCATGGGCCTTCGCGCCCGCGCACCGTTCTTGTGGTTTTTCTCCATCCCGGCCACGGGACGAGGCTCGGGTCATGCGCCGCAATCCCCTATGGGCCTTGAGAATGGCCCAAATGGCCCAAATGGCCCACAGTGATGCAAAAAAGCGACGAATTGTCGCAGCTGTGGTTTTTCTACAAGTTTTTTTGCCAAAGGTTTACCCGTCTAGGGATTTCCCTGATATAGTTGCACCTGTCTCCTCCACCTCCTCCTGGTGGATTTCACGGCCAGCAACGCGCTGGCCGTTTTTTTTGCCCCCGCGTTGCGCCCCCTGCGCATGCTCGCACCGAACGGATCGCGCGCGTCGCCGGACGGCGCGCTCCCATCGTCACCGCAAACGCGGGCTTGTCGCCGCGCGCCACGACGCCGTAGTCCAACGTATCGTTTTGATTGTCCTGGGAGCGCGGCCCGAGTGGCTTGGGAGAGCCGTTGCTGCCGTCGCCGGCATGGGAGGCCGCACCCGCGGCTTGATGACCCGACCGATGTGAATCCGGGGCCGACTTGCGCTCAGTGCGCCGTACCGTTCTCGCGCGCTACACGGTCTTCGATGCGGCGCTCGATGCGTTTGCGGATCTGCTCGGCGGCGCCGGTCGCATCGCTCGCCTCGATGCTCGAGTACTCGCAGCGCCCGATGTAGTGGCCTTCACAGTAGGCGTCGACAGCGCCATCGAAACGCTCATCGGCGCGTGGTGTGACGGCGCCCTCGAGGTCGAACGGCCGCCCGGGCGGCGTGCTGCTGACATAGTGCCAGGAAAAACGGAATGATTGAGCCACATGTCCCCCTTCGGTAAAGCGACAGCTATGGAACTGCCGGGCCAATGCTGTTTTTCGGGAAATCGTAACATGTTCACGATTTGCGGCAAGCGCACAAAAAAAAGCGGCCCGCAGAAGCGGCGAGCCGGATAGTCCGTGGAGGTCGGGGGCACATCAGGACCACGGTGATTCCACTGTAGTCCCGAATCGGTGTCGTTATTCTCCGTAATTTGCCTGATGCGACGCACACGGACTGCCGACGGCCGGCAACTCGTCGCGCGCGCCCTCACATCCCCGCCGCCGCGGCTCACGCGCCCCCTTCGATCGGCCAACGCACCGGCGCCGCCGTGGTCTTCATTCCCGCCATCGCCCCCACGTCGCCAGCGGGCACGGCCTTACCGAAATACCAGCCCTGCCCCACGACGTCCGGATAACGCTCGAGCAAGTACGCAACCTGCGCTTCGGTCTCGATGCCCTCCACGATCACGCCAAGCTCGAGCAGCGCCGCCATCTTGCAGATCTGGTCCACGATCGTATTGCCGACGGTGTCCGTGCCGAGCGCCTGCGTAAACATCCGATCGATCTTGAGCGCATCGACGTTGAGCTTGGAGAGATACGCCAGATTCGAGAAACCCGTGCCGAAATCGTCGATGTGAACCTGATAACCGTCCAGGCGCAAGCGGTCGAGCGCTTCTTTCAGAAGCGTCATGTTCTCGGTCGAACGCTCCGTGATTTCCAGCGCGATTTGCGCAGGCGGCACGCGCAGCACCGAGGACATGTGGTCGAGATAAGCGTGGAACGCGGGGTCGACGATGTCGGTCGCCGCGAGATTCAGGCTGATGTGGAACTCGGGGTCGGCCAGTGCGCGGCCATGCATTTCCACGAGCGCGCGGCGCACGACCTGACGGGTCACGAGCCCGATCACGCCGCGCCGCTCGGCAATGGGGATGAACAGCTCGGGCGATATCGGCGCACCGGCATTGTCGTTGAGTCGCGCGAGCGCTTCCACGCCGACCATCTTGCGATCGCGCAGCCGCACGAGCGGCTGGTAGGCGACGTGGATGCCGCCCGACTCGGCCGCGTGCTGCGTGACCCAGTCCACCGACATGCGGTAACGCCGGCGCGAGCGCCACGACGCGCCCACGGCGGCGCCGCCAATGCCGCCGATGCACAACGCCAGCGTAAACAGCAGCGGATTGTCGGTAATGCGCGAGGCGACGTAGACGGCCGAGGCGCATACATCCACGGCGCTCGCACACGCGGAATAGCGGCGCAGCGCCGTGAAGTCGAACCACGGCGATCGTTCACCGAGGCGAATGCGCAATTGATCTCCGTACATGCCCGCTGCCCAGAACTGAAAGCGCATGTCGCTCGTGGACGCCACCGAAGCAAATCCCGGTGGCGGCATGGCCAGCCGCTCGGGCAGCACGGGCGGGCTGAAGACCACGACGTCGCCCATGCCCATGGCGTTTGCCTGCACGCCGGGCGAGACCACTCCGGTAAGCGTGTGCCACAGCTTCACGCCGGCGCGGGTTTCGTGAGTGGGCGGCGGCAGAACGGGCTTGGGATCGAAGCGGCCCGCCACGGCCGAGCACAGCAGGCGAGAATCGTGAACGCGCCCGATATCGTGAAAGTAGGGGCTGCGCATGGCCACGCGGCGCAGCGCGAGAATGTCGGCATCGGTGCACGGTTCGGCGCCACCGTCCAGCGCGCTTTGCAGTGCGTCGCTGCCAGAGAGCGACGCATCGCGCATGAACCCCATGATGTCCTGCACGTAGGCGCGAAGGCGGAAGTCGTCGATGCGCGTCTGGATGATCTGCCCGACCATCAGCATGATGAGCATGCCGGCCGCGACAGCCGTGAGCAACGGCAGCCAGCGCGTCAGTCTTCGGAATGTACGCATGGGGAGATGGCGTCCATGTGGCGCCTACCGTCGAACCCTACCGGTCTCGCGGCGAGGCATGACGGCAGTGTAGCGCAGCGAATTGGCGAATGTATCGGATTGCCGACGATCTCGAACGCACTGTCGCACGCGCCACACACGCCGCCCGTGCACGACACCGTGACGCTATGTGCCGCGGATGCACAACGCCTGCGCCTGCCTGCCGCCAAACGCCCGTGGCGCGGGGTTTGCGAGGGATACGGACAGTGGGACGAAAGGGGGTCGGGGCTCGGGTAACGTGACGCCTAACGCTTCTTCACATGGCCCGGCCACGCCACTGAAATTTCGCAATTCGGCCAAAGGGGACGTCGATGATGCCTATGCGCACGCCGCCGGCGAAACCGCATGCCGGCATTGCACCAAGACCATCAAACGACGGGCGATGCGCTGTCGCTGCTCTCTGGCGAATCCGCAGGCAGCATCGCAATGAAGTTGGCCAGCGCCGCCGAGCCGTGATCGCTTCGGTAGGCGAGGCTGATCGGCGCGCTCGGCACGTCGCCGTCGACCGGCCAGAAGCCCATGCCGGGCGTGCGGATCTGGCGCACGGACGCGGGCACCAGCGAGACACCGAAGCCTGCCGCCACCATCGGCACGATCGACGTGATCTGCGGCGCCTCCTGCCCGAGCTTCGGCCGAAAACCCGCCGCCTCGCATGCGGCAATGGTCCGGTCGTACAGTGACGGACTGATTTCCCGCGGCAGCACAATGAATTCGTCCTGCGCGAGCGCGGCAAGCGGCACGCGCTTTCGAGCACACATGGGATGACTTAGCGGCAGCGCCAGCACCATGGGCTCGTCCACCACCGGCAGCGTCTCGATGCCCGGCGGTACGTCCTCGGGCGTGCGCACGAACGCGGCATCGACGGACTCGTCCATCAGCGCGGCCAGCAGACTCGCGGTGTTGCTCTGCTGCGGATGCAAATGCACGTCGGGATATTGCGCGCGATAGTCGCGAATCCATGCCGGGACGCGCGGCTCGAAATACGTCGCGCCCGCGAACCCGATCCGGAGGTGCCCCGCTTCACCACGCGAGATCTGCTGCATGCGGCGCTTGACCCGCGCCACGCGCTCGAGAATGTGACGCGCCTCAGGCAGGAAGGCCTCTCCCAGCTCGGTGAGCGCCACGTCGCGCGGCAGACGCACGAACAGCGGCCCGCCCAGCTCGGCTTCCAATTGCCGGATCTGCAGGCTCAACGGCGGTTGCTGGATGCCCACGCGCGCTGCTGCCCGCGTGAAATGCCGCTCCTCGGCCACCGCAATGAAATATTGCAAATGCCGCAACTCCATGCCCGCTCCTCCGTCCGCCCGGCCCCACCGGGTTTGGCGCGATCAATACATAAAAAGTATTGAAGTACTTTGTTCAATATATTGGAAATGTGACGCATGCGTCAATACACTTCGAGTCGAGCGTGATCAACGGCGTTGCCTGCGGCCACGCGGAGCATTCACGAGATTCGAATAAGAGAGACGAGGAGCCTCACGATGTTTGAAGACCGCATCCGCCTGGCGTCGCTGCGCGACCGGGTGATGAGCGCCGACGACGCGGCCACGCTGATCGGCGACGGCATGGTGGTCGGCATGAGCGGGTTCACCCGCGCCGGCGATGCCAAGGACATGCCGCTTGCGTTGGCGCGGCGCGCCCAGGCCCATCCGCTGAAGATCACGCTGATCACGGGCGCATCGCTGGGGCACGATTCCGACAAGACGCTGACCGAGGCCGGGGTGCTCGGCAAACGTCTGCCGTTTCAGGTGGACACCACGCTGCGCAGCGCGATCAACCGCGGCGACGTGATGTTCGTCGACCAGCACTTGTCCGAGACGGTCGAGTTCCTGCGCGCCGGTCAGTTCGGCAAGCTCGACGTGGCGGTGATCGAAGCGGTCGCCATCACGGAGGACGGCGGCCTGGTGCCCAGCTCGTCGGTCGGCAATTCGGCGAGCTTCGCGATCCTCGCGGACAAAGTGATCGTGGAGATCAACCTCGCGCAGCCGCTCGCCTTCGAGGGTATGCACGACATCTGGATTCCGGGCCAGCGCCCGCATCGCGACCCGTTGGCGATCGTGGACGTGCGCGACCGCGTCGGCACTAGCGCCGTGAAGATTGCGCCCGAGAAGATCGCGGCGATCGTCATCACGCACACCCCCGACAGCGCGTCGAATGCCCTGCCGCCCGACGCCGAGACGCAGAACATCGCCGGCCATCTCATCGAATTCTTCCAGCATGAAGTCTCGCGCGGGCGCCTGCCTCGCACGCTGCCCGCGATCCAGTCAGGTATCGGGACCATTGCCAATGCCGTACTCATGGGCTTCGTCGATTCGCCGTTCGAGCAGCTCACCATGTACTCGGAGGTGCTGCAGGACTCCACGTTCGAGCTGATGGACGCGGGCAAGATGGTGTTTGCCTCGGGCTCGTCGATCACGGTATCGCAGCCGGTGCAGGACCGCGTGTTCGGCGATCTGGCGCGCTATCGCGACAAGCTCGTGCTGCGCCCGCAGGAAGTCAGCAACCATCCGGAGGTGATCCGCCGCCTGGGCCTCATCGCGCTGAATACCGCGCTCGAAGCCGATATCTACGGCAACGTGAATTCCACGCACGTGGGCGGCACGCACATGATGAACGGCATCGGGGGATCGGGCGACTTCGCTCGCAATGCACGCATGGCGATCTTCGCGACCAAGTCGATCGCCAAGGACGGGCGCATTTCGAGCATCGTGCCGATGGTGCCGCATGTCGACCACAACGAGCACGACGTGGACATCCTCGTCACCGAGCAGGGACTGGCCGACCTGCGCACGCTCGCGCCGCGCGAGCGCGTGAAGCTGGTAATCGACAACTGCGCGCATCCGAGCTATCGCGAAGTGCTGCGCGACTACTACCGCGACGCCCTGCGCTATGCCGGCCACACGCCGCACGCGCTGGAGCGCGCCTTCGAGATGCACATCAATCTGCGCGATCGCGGCTCGATGCTGGCAGCGAAGTAACGCAGCGACGGTCGGCACCGTCGCGGCGGGGTCCAGGAACACGGGGCGCATGCGGTCCCGTGAGCCCGGCGCGGCTGAGCGCGACGGGCATTCGCGGCTCGCCGGCACGCGCGGGCGAGCCGCTTTTTATTGCGTCAGCCAGCGGCCGGCGGTGGCGCGCGCCGGCGTCTACCTGCTCGCGCCATCGAATGGCGTGGGATGCACGGTATCCAGATCGATGCCATCGAGGCACCGCACATTGACCGCCGCCATTTTCGTGCCGTCGGGCATTTCACCG
This sequence comes from Pandoraea nosoerga, assembly GCF_902459585.1. Lineage (GTDB taxonomy): Bacteria > Pseudomonadota > Gammaproteobacteria > Burkholderiales > Burkholderiaceae > Pandoraea > Pandoraea nosoerga. Next base: position 115,073 of record NZ_CABPSC010000015.1, on the reverse strand, counting down.
AACGCGAATGCCTCGACACCGCATCTCGGACAGAATTGATGGCGAATGACGTGCTTGTTGAAAAGATATTCGGCAGCTTTTCCCTCGCCCGCCGTTTGCGTAAATTCCGTCAGCGGCGTGAAGGCCAGAATCAAGCCCCGCTTCTTGCAGATGGAACAGTTGCACGCGACTGTTTTGGATAGATCGACATTGGCGGCAAAGCGCAAGTCACCGCAATGGCATCCGCCTTCGTACCGTTGATGGGTCATGTGGAGTCTCCTGAACGTGATCGGCAATATCGATTCGACACCGGCAGACGTCGGGCACAAGCGTTTCGGGAAGGAAGGACGCCGCGCCGGAATGCGGTCCATTGTGCGACAAATTCCGGCGGGCAGGGCGGTGCGGCGCTCTAGCGGTGTGGCGCTGTAGCGCTGTGGTGACGTCAGGGCGAGGCTGGCGGCGCGCGCGGGCCTCGCCGCCCGAGTGCGGCACAGCAAGGCCGTCGTCCATTCAGGCGTGGCGCGCTCAGGCCGCGAGCGCCGGCTCGTCGCGATGCGGGTCGCGCTGCGCCCCTGCCGGGCTGCGCACCACGGTCACGCCGTGGCGGCTGTGCTCGCGCAACTGGAAGAGCGCGACGGTGTCGGCAAGATTGCGCGCCTGCTCGCTGAGCATTGCCGAGGCGGCGGCCGACTCTTCGACCAGCGCGGCGTTCTGCTGCGTCGACTGATCCATCTCCGCCACGCTGCGATCGATCTGGCTGATGCCGGTGCTCTGCTCGGTCATGGCGCTGTGGATTTCGCTGATCAGACGGCGCACGCGGGCGATGCCGTCGACGATCTCGCCCATCGTGTCGCCGGCGGCCTGCACGCGCTGCGTGCCGCTCTTGACGTTCTGTACGGAAGCCTCGATGAGCGTCTTGATTTCCTGCGCGGCGGCCGCGCTGCGCTGGGCGAGCGTACGCACCTCGCCGGCCACCACGGCAAAGCCGCGGCCCTGCTCGCCCGCGCGCGCGGCTTCCACCGCGGCGTTGAGCGCGAGGATGTTGGTCTGGAACGCAATGCCGTCGATCACACTGATGATCTCGGTAATGCGCTCGGACGACCGGGCGATCTCGCTCATGGTCGTGACGGCGCCCGTCATCACTTCGCCCCCGCGCGCCGCCGCTTCGCTGGCGTCGTTCGCGAGGCGCGTGGCGTGCTCGGCGGCCTCGGCCGTCTGTTTCACGCTGGCGGTGAGTTCGGTGAGCGCGGCCGACGTCTCCTGCAGCGTTCCGGCCGACGCTTCGGTGCGCTGCGACAGATCGCGGTTGCCCATCTCGATCTCGCTGGTTGCCGAGGTCATGCCATTCACGCCTGCGCGCACGTCGAGCATGACCGTACTGATCTTGTCGACGAACGCGTTGAACGAGCGCGAAATCTGGGCGACTTCGTCGTTGCCGACCACGTCGAGGCGGCGCGTCAGGTCGCCGCCTCCCGAGCCGATGGTGTCCATCGCGTCGCGCACCTGCGACAGACGGCGAAACGCCTGCGAGGTAAAGAAGCTCGCAATGCCGATGGCGCACAGCGTCAGCACGATCAGCGTGATGACGGTCGCGCTCAGCACGCGCGAGAGGCCGGCGGTCGCTTCAGCCTTGTCGAGCGCCACGACGAACAGCCAGTCGGTGCCCGGCACGGGCTGCACCTTGACGAGCTTGGCCGCACCGCCGAGCTCCACTTCCATCGGTTCGGTGGCGCGCTCGAGGCCGGCGAGCGTGTCCGGCGTGAGCGACTGCGCGAGATCGCTCGACTGCTTGAGCATGAGTTTCTCGTCCGGGTGCGCGATCACGAGGCCGTCGCGCGAGACCACGAAGGCCAGGCTCGAGGGCGTGGGATGCACGGCCCTGACGACTTCCTGCACGGCGTCGAGCGGCACGGCACCGCTCACCGCCCCGAGCGTCTGGCCGTCGCGCAGGATCGGGGCGGCAAACGACACGTACAGCTTGCCGGACGCGATGTCGGCATACGGCTTGACCACCGTGAGCTTGCCCGCGGCCGTGGCGCCCTTGTACCACGGACGAACGGTCGGATCGTAGTCGGGCGGCGTGGGGCCGCTGGAGAAGTATGACTTGTCGCTCCAGCCGATGCTCGAGATCGGGAAGCCGTTGGTCGCGCCGAGCAGCTTCGTGAGGGCGACGCCTTGCTCGCCCTTCTCGACGGCCGCGGCCGTGCCGACGACCGACTGGCCCTTTGCGGCGGCCCAGCGCTCGACGGCGAGCGTGTTGCCGCGCGCGACGGCGTCGAGCGTGTTGGCAATGGTCGACATCATGCTGTTGCGCACGATGAGGTAGGTGGTGATGCCGGAGAGGATCAGTGCCCCGATTACGGTGGCACACGCGATCAGGATGATGCGTGTTCTAAGCGAAGATACTGTCATGCTGTCTGGACGGGCCTGCGGCTAGGGGGGGTCAAAGACAGGAGACCGGCGCCCAGGCCACCGGCTCCACGAGGTGGGGGTTCCACCCCAGCAATTACGGCCGGCGCACGAAGAACTTTAGGTGTTAACCCGGAAAGCCGACGAGAATCGGCCGCGAAAGTGCGCACGGCGTCTTGCCGGGCCCCACCAGGCACCACCACGCACTATCGCGCGCTATCGCGCACTATCGCGCATCACCCGGCATTGCCGGACATGACCGATCGCGGATGATCAGGTGTGCGAAGCATCACCGGCGCGGGGCGGCCGGCGATGTGGCGCCTCGCGCTGGCGTCACTCGTTGGCGGCCGCCTGCGCTTCGGTCTGCTCGATGGCCTTGACGATGATGCGCAGCGTAGCGTCGAGATGGTCTTCCGTGTGCCGGCGGGCGGCGGCCACATCGCGGGCGCGGTACTCGTCGAGCATTTTCTGGTGTTCCTGATTGCTCACGTCGACATGCACCGGCCGCATGTAGAGCGACAAGGCGATGTAGGGGCCGGACGCATCGCGCAACGTCTTGATCAGATGCGCCAGCCGGGAATTGTCCTGCGAGGCCCAGAGCGCCGCGTGGAACGCCTGGTTCAGCTCGGTCCACTTCACGACATCCGTCGTGGCGAGCATTTCGCCGTGCAACGCCTGGGCCCGCGCGATGTCCTCGTCGCGGATCGTGGCCATTGCCTGCTCGGCCATCATGGGCTCGAGCGTCTTGCGCAGGCGGTAGAGTTCATTGACATCGTCGATCGTCAGCCCTCGCACCACCGCGCCGCGATGCGCGTCGAAGAACACGAGCCCCTCCGAGACCAATGTGCGCAACGCCTCGCGCACCGGCGTCGTCGACATCTCGAGACGGCGGGCGAGATCGTCCTGCCGCAGCCGGTCGCCCGCCTTCAGCCGCCCCTGCAGAATCTCGGTGCGCAGCGTCTCGATGGCGTACTGATAGGCGGTGAGGCGGCGGCGGCCGGACGTGCCGGACGTGCCGGTAGCACCCGACGCGGCGGCCGATGCGGAAGACGTGCTTTTCAAGGGGAAGGCCGTGGGAGTTTATCGACGCGTGAGTTTACTCCAATTTTCCAGTGCGTCCGCAACCGCGGCGGGCGGCACGCCCGAGGCGATCAACGCGGCGAGCAGCAGCCGCGACTTGAGCGCCGAGAGCCATCCGGACATGCGCGCGCCGCGCTTCACGAGATCGATTTCCGCGCCCACATAGCCGTATGTCGATGACGCGGTCGAGCCGCCGGCCGCTCGGCTCGCGACAATTACCGGCACCTGTTGCGCGAGCGCGCTCACCCGCTCGGCAAACGCGAACGACACGTGTCCGGCGCCCTGCGCCGCGATCACGACGCCTTCGTAGCCGCCGCGCACGGCCATCTCGGCCAGCTCGCCGTCGTCTCCCAGCACGGCCGTCACCAACGCGACCTTCGGCCACGCGCGCACCGGCCGTGCGAGCGGCGCCGGCCGCGCGCCCGCCGCATGGAAGTACGTGGGCCGCCCTTCGACGAGGCGCGCGGCCGCACCGCCGTCGAGCGACACGAATGCCTGCACCGCCAGCGCGTCGCCCTTGCTCACCCAGCGCGCGCAATGCACGGTGTCGTTCATCACGACGAGTACGCCGCGGCCCGCGCTTTCCGGGTGTAGCGCCGTTCGCACCGCGGCCAGCAGGTTCGCGGGGCCGTCCGCACCGGCGGCCTGCGGCGCGCGCATGGCGCCCGTGATGACCAGTGGTGCGGGCAGCGTCCAGAACAGATCGAGCAGGAAGGCCGTTTCTTCGAGCGTGTCGGTGCCTTGGGTCAGGACCACGCCGCGGGCGCCCTGCGCGATCTGCTGCTCGGCCCAGTCGAGGGCTTCCATGAGGTCGTCGTAGCAAAGCGACGCGCTAGGCAATTGCCGGATCGACGCGGTGCGCACGGCAGCCACCTCGGACAGGCCGGGCACCGACCGGGCGAGTTGCGCGGCGTCGAGCGTGGGGACGACGCCGCCGGCGGCGTCGGATGGCGTCATGCTGATCGTACCGCCGAGCGAGCCGACGGCGACCACGGGAAGCGAGTTGGACATGGTGGACAGTATTTTGATTTCAGTTGATATGCATTGTGCATTATATATAATCGACAATCGTTTGCGAAGGGCGTGGAGGCATGGGCGCGTCGGGGCATCTGTCGTTTTGCCCCTGTCACCCCGTCCACCGGTCCACTCGTGGTCACTGTTCAGTCAACACTCAGGAGACGTCATGCAACCCAGCCCCCTGGCCCATCCGGCCGTCGCCGCAACGCGGTATCGATTTGCGGTATTCGCGCTGATCGTCGTCATCGCGCTCGTGAACTACATCGATCGCGGCGCGATTTCGTACTCGGCCGCGCAAATTACGTCGGAATACGGCTTCGACCGTGCCGGCTGGGGCGCCGTACTCGGCTACTTCGGCTATGGCTACATGTTCGGCGCGCTGTTCGGCGGCGCGCTCGCCGACCGGCTCGGCGCCAAGACGGTGTGGGTCATTGCAGGCGTGGCATGGTCGGCCTTCGCGATCGCAATGATCTGGGCCGGCGACCTCGGCGTGGCGGTTTTCGGCGGCTCCGCCCTCACCGGCTTCGCCACGGTTCGCGTGCTGTTCGGCTTCGCGGAGGGACCGGCGTACTCCATCATCAACAAGACGATGTCGGCCTGGGCGTCACCCTCGGAGCGCGGCTTCGCCGTGTCGATCGGCTTGCTGAGCACGCCGCTGGGCGCGCTGCTCACCGCCCCCGTGGCCGTGGGCCTGCTGTTGCTCACCGAGAGCTGGCGCACGATGTACATCGTGCTCGGCGTGGCGGGCTTCGTGCTGATCGCGCTGTTCGCGCGCGTCTACACGAACCGTCCCGAGGACAATCCGCGCGTCAATGCGGCCGAGCTCGCGCTCATCCAGGAAGGACGCCCGGCGCAGCAGATCGGCGGCGCCGGCGCCGCAAGCGACTTGCCGTGGTGGAGCTTTTTTCGCAGCAAGACACTGGTGTTCAATTCGATCGGCTACTTCGCATTCATCTACGTCAACTTCATGCTGCTGACTTGGACGCCGAAGTATCTCGCCGACGAATTTCACTTCACGCTGTCGTCGCTGTGGTACGTCGGCATGATTCCGTGGACCGGCGCGTGCGTGACGGTGTTGCTCGGTGGACGTATCTCGGACTGGCTGTATCGCAAGACCGGCAAGCTCGTGGTGGCGCGCAGCTGGTTCGCCGCGGCCGCCCTCACCTGCACCACGCTGTGCTTCCTGATGGTGTCGCAGGCGCAAAGCGTATGGGCCGTGATCGCGTTGATGACGCTAGGCAATGCGCTCAATGCCCTGCCCAATTCGGTGTACTGGGCTGTCGTGATCGATACGGCGCCGTCGCGCGTGGGGACCTTCAGCGGCCTGATGCACTTCATCGCGAACATTGCGTCGGTGCTGGCGCCCACGCTCGCAGGCATTCTGTCGGCCAGGTACGGCTACTCGTCGATGTTCGTCGCGACGGCGGTGGCGACGGCCGTTGGCGTGTTCGCAATGTTGCAGGTTCGCCCCGGCGTAGCCCCGAGTCTCGGCCGCCGCGGCGCGAAGCCGGCATCCGCCTGACGAGGCGGCCGCGGCGCGCGTGCGGCGACACGATCGAGCGGATGGTTCATTCGATGGACGTTAGCCGGATGCGCGATGCCGGCGCGGCGTTCGTGCGAACGCGGGTCATCGATGCCGCAAGGAAAAAAGCCCCTGACGTCACCGTCAGGGGCTTTTCTTCACTTCCTGGTAGGCCGTGCTGGGTTCGAACCAGCGACCAAGGGATTATGAGTCCCCTGCTCTAACCGCTGAGCTAACGGCCCTGAACTACTGGCGCTCGCTCAGCAGCAATCAATTGCCTTCGAGGAACGACTTGAGCTTGTCGGAACGGCTCGGGTGACGCAGCTTGCGCAGCGCCTTGGCCTCGATCTGACGAATACGCTCGCGCGTCACGTCAAACTGCTTGCCCACTTCCTCGAGCGTGTGGTCCGTGCTCATCTCGATACCGAAACGCATACGCAGCACCTTGGCCTCGCGCGGCGTCAGCGAATCAAGCACGTCCTTCACGACGTCGCGCATACTACCATGCAATGCGGCGTCCGCAGGGGCTACCGTGCCGGTATCTTCGATAAAGTCGCCCAGATGGGAATCGTCGTCGTCACCGATCGGCGTTTCCATGGAGATCGGCTCCTTCGCGATCTTCATGATCTTGCGGATCTTGTCCTCCGGCATTTCCATCTTCTCGGCCAGCGTCGCCGGATCCGGCTCGACACCGGTCTCCTGCAGAATCTGGCGCGAAATCCGGTTCATCTTGTTGATCGTCTCGATCATGTGCACCGGAATACGGATGGTACGCGCCTGGTCCGCGATCGAACGCGTGATGGCCTGACGGATCCACCACGTCGCGTAGGTCGAGAACTTGTAACCACGACGGTATTCGAACTTGTCCACGGCCTTCATCAGGCCGATGTTGCCTTCCTGGATCAAATCCAGGAACTGCAGGCCACGGTTCGTGTACTTCTTCGCGATCGAAATCACCAGACGCAGGTTCGCCTCGGTCATCTCGCGCTTGGCCTTGCGGGCGCGGCGCTCGCCTTCGGACATCTTGCGATTGACGTCCTTGAGCTCGGCGAGCGGCAACACCACTCGCGCCTGCAAGTCGATCAGCTTCTGCTGCAGCTCCTGCACGGCCGGCACGTTCCGCTCGACCACCGAGCTGTACGGCTTGTTATCGGCCACGACCGTGTAGATCCAGTCGAGATTGGTTTCGTTGCCGGGAAAGCGCGACACGAAATCCGCACGCGGCATGCCGCACTTGTCGACCACGATGTTCAGGATCGCACGCTCGATGTTGCGCACTTCGTCCACTTGCGAACGCAGCGTGTCGCACAAACGCTCGACCGTGCGCGCCGTGAAGCGGATCGTCATCAACTCGGCCTGGATGGCTTCGCCCGCCTTCACATACGGCTTGGACTGATAGCCTTCCTTCTCGAACGCGCGACGCATCTTGCCGAACCAGTCGGCGATCACCGCGAACTTGGCGAGCGAATCGCGCTTGAGCTGCTCGACCTGCGCTGCCGAAGCACCGCCGCCGCTGCCGCCGCTGTCCTCTTCCTCGTCGGCCTCTTCTTCCTCGTCCTCGGCGTCTTCTTCGGCGTCAGCGTCGAAGTCCTCGTCCTCGGAAGCCGCGGCTGCCGCTTCGGCTTCCGCGTTCGGGTCGATCAGGCCGTCCACCACTTCGTCGATGCGCATTTCCTCACGCTCGACCTTCTCGGCCATCGCCAGGATCTCGGCGATCGTCGTCGGGCATGCGGAGATGGCCTGCACCATGTGCTTCAGGCCTTCCTCGATGCGCTTGGCGATCTCGATTTCGCCCTCACGCGTGAGCAGCTCGACCGTCCCCATCTCGCGCATGTACATACGCACCGGGTCGGTCGTGCGGCCAAACTCGGAGTCGACCGTCGACAGGGCCGCTTCGGCCTCTTCCTCGACTTCGTCGTCCGACGCGGCGTTCGGCGCGTTGTCGTTGAGCAGCAGCGTTTCGGCATCGGGCGCCTGCTCGTAGACGGCAATGCCCATGTCGTTGAACGTGCCGATCACGCCTTCGAGCGCTTCGCTCTCCACCAGCTCGTCGGGCAAGTGGTCGTTGATCTCGGCGAAGGTGAGGAAGCCACGCTCCTTGCCCAGCTTGATCAGTGCCTTCAGTTTGCCGCGACGCTCCTCAAGTTCCTCGGCCGTACCGGGCTGGTGCGAGGAAAATGCGTCCTTGAGCAGTGCTTTCTCTTTTGCCCGGCGATCACGCGCCTTCTGCTTTTCCACTTTGGTCTGATCTTCGTTCACGGGTTGATCATTAGTATTCGCTGCGACGTTCTGCTCCGCCGGAGCGGGAGGCTTCGCGGCCCGGCCACGCGTCTTTTGGACGGGTGGCTCGACGGTTGCCGACGCGAGCTCCACGGCTTCGGTCTTGCGTGAGGCCCCGGTCTTGCGTGGGGCCTGCGTCGCAGGTGTACTGCGGCCCGCCTGGCTCGAAGCCCTGGCGGTAGTTGCGCTCTTCGCGCTTTTTTCAGCGGGTTGTCGGGCCTGCGGTTTCCCGCCGGCCGTCGCCTTGGCGGCCGATACCGCCTTCGTCGTCTTGACGGGCGGCTCCGACTTCACCGTCGGCTTCCTGACTGCCTTCGCAGTCCCCACCTTCGCGGCGGTCGCACTCGCGCGCTTGGTGACATCGGTCACCTTCGCAGCCGTCTTGCCGGTCGTCTTCGATTTTGCGCCGGCGGCTGCCTTGACTTGCGTCGTCGTAGTACGTTTCGCCGAACTTGCCTGGCTGGCCGTTTTCCTGGCGGATTGCGCGACCTTGCCGGCCTTCACATCAACGCCAGCCTTCGCAGAGCGAGACGCCCCCCTCCCACCGGACGCCGCCGCCGCGCTCGTCGCGCGCTTTGCCTTCGGTGCTGGGATAACCGTCTTTTTTCCGCTGGTCGTTGTCATCTTTGCCATAGCGATCTCGCTTGCCAGAAAACAGCCCACTGAAAACTTTTCATTATAGCACGCGGGCTTACCTCAACTTCGCGCGCCTCCCGTGCCGGCCGTAGCCAGCAACCGCTTCAATTCGTCGCGTTGCCGCGACAGCGCCTGTGCATGGCGCAATTCATCGGGCGTCAACGACGACCGCTTGAATATCGTCTCCAGTTCTTCGCACAGCCCGTCGTACTGCAGGCGCCGGATGGCGCTACGCAGTTCGGTGAGCCGCAGCGCGATCTGCTCTTCTCGTCGCTCGACCTGCGCCTCGTCGGCCGGATCGAACAACAGCAGGTCGCGGGCGTTTTCTTCAAACGAAAGGATCTCACGCAGAATTTCGTCGAAACTCGCCCAATTCGGCGATGATCGCAGCCGATCGGACATGAAGCGAAAATCCGCCTGAGCGCCCATTTCGTGGCAGTGCGCCAGTACCTCCGAGAAAATCTCGGCGTGATGCCGCACGTTCTGTAATATCTTGGTCTCTTCGTCGGTCAATTCGTTTCCGAGCACAGGAAACATCAGCAGGTTCTGCAACGCCCGGTGCTCGGTGCCGACCACCCTACGCTTCTCGCGCTTCGCGGGCGCCCTGTCCCACGCGTTCTGGCGCCGCGCCGCACCGATCTTCAGTTCGCATAATTGCGCAACTTCCTCGACCGAACTTCCCACCCGCTCCGCCAGCGCGTGAATGATCTGACCGCGCAGGGCGTTCGCCGGCATTTGCTGCAACAACGGCTTCGCCTCGAACAGCGCCCGCGCCCGACCTTCAGGCTGATGCATCTCCTTGCCGGCCGTCACCTCGCCGATCAGGAACTGCGAGAGCGGCATGGCGCGCGACACCTCATCGGCAAACGCCTCGGCGCCGTGCTCGCGCACGTAGCTGTCCGGATCGTGCTCGCTGGGCAGAAACAGGAACTTGAAGCTCCGGTTGTCGTCCGCATGCGGCAGACACGCTTCGAGCGCGCGGCGCGCCGCACGGCGCCCGGCCGCGTCGCCGTCGAAGCTGAACACGACCGTCTCGGTCTGGCGCAACAGCTTTTGCACATGCATCGGTGTACAGGCGGTGCCGAGCGTGGCCACCGCCTGCGGGAAACCGAGCTGGGCCAGCGCCACGACATCCATATACCCTTCCACCACGAGCACGTAACCGGCCTCGCGAATGCCGGCGCGCGCCTCGAACAATCCGTACAGCTCGCTGCCCTTGCTGAAAAGCGGCGTCTCGGGCGAGTTCAGGTATTTCGGCTCGCCCTGGTCCAGCACCCGTCCGCCAAAGGCGATCACCTGCCCCTTCGTATTGCGGATCGGGAACATGATCCGGTCGCGGAAGCGATCGTAGCGGCGCTTCGCGCCCCCCGGCTCGCCCTTCTCGCTCTCGATGACCAGGCCCGCTTCGAGCAGTTGGTCGTCGCGATAATTCGGAAACGCCGCCTCCAGGTTCTGCCACGCAGGCGGCGCATACCCCAGCCCGAAGTGCGCGGCGATCTCGCCCGTCAGGCCGCGTCGCTTCAAGTACTCGATAGCCGTCGGCGCCCCGCGCAACTGCTTGCGGTAGTAGTCGCAAGCGCGCGTCATGACGTCGACCAGGCCGAGGGTCTGTGCGCGTTGGACGGCGGCGGGCGGTGCGCCCGGCATGGGCGCCTCGCGCGGCACGTCGAGCCCTACGTTGCGGGCCAGCTCCTCGACCGCTTCGACAAATCCGAGTCCGGCATGCTCCATCAGGAAACTGATCGCGCTGCCGTGCGCGCCACACCCGAAGCAGTGATAGAACTGCTTGGTGGGACTCACCGTAAATGAGGGCGACTTCTCATTATGAAAGGGGCAAAGCCCCATGAAGTTTGCCCCGCCCTTTTTCAACTGCACATAACGGCCCACCACCTCGACAATATCGACGCGGTTGAGCAAATCCTGCAGAAACGACTGGGGAATCACTGGATCGATGTCATCGCAACGCGGCAGCGCGCTCGCACGGGCGCCGGCCGCACTACCCGATTACGCAGCCAACGCCGCCTTCACCTGCGCGGACACGACCGTCATGTCGGCCCGGCCGGCCAACTGGCCCTTGAGCACGCCCATCACCTTGCCCATGTCCTGGGGGCCGGCGGCGCCCGTCTGCGCCACGGCCGCCTTGACGGCCTGCGCAACTTCGTCCGCCGAGAGCTGCTGCGGCATGTAGACCTGGAGAACGGCGAGTTCGGCGGCCTCCTTGTCGGCCAGATCCTGGCGACCGGCAGCCTCGAACTGGCTGATGGAATCCTTGCGTTGCTTGATCAGCTTGTCGACAACGGCGATGACAGCGGTGTCATCGAGAGTGATGCGCTCGTCGACTTCCTTTTGTTTGATTGCCGCGAGCAGCAGTCGGATGGTCCCCAATTTGTCGGCGGCCTTGGCGCGCATGGCCGTCTTCATGTCCTCGTTGATGCGTTCTTTAAGACTCATGAGCAGGGATTCCGGAATTCGAATACGTTTCAGTGTAGTGCATGCCGCCCCAAAGAAAAGGGCGACTCGCATGTGGCATGCGGCGCTCGCGCGCGCAGCCGGGATGCCGGCACAGGCGCACTCGAGACGCACAAAGCACAAAAACCCGCTTGACTGGGACGATCGCATGCACGATCACAAGCGGGTTCGACGCGGATTCGGACGCTCCTGGATCGCCTTGCGGCCCATATCGGCCCATTCCAGCTCATATCGGCCCCTTCCAGCCCATTTCAGCCCGTTCCAGCCCATTTTTCGACCGCCACGCGGCGTTGCCAGCGCACCGGAGGACCACAAGCGAGCCCAAGCGCCGCCACGACAACCGGGACACCCCAAAAACGACCCCAAAACGAGCCAAAAACGCCCCAAAAACGACCCAAAACGAGCCAGAACGCCAAAAAGTGCGATTTTTCAGCCGTCTCCACGAAGGAAAGAGCGTACCACAGTGCACCAGCGATCGTCTATGAACGTGCGTCGCCTCCCGCCTGCCCCGCTCGCATGCCTTCGGACATCGCTCGCGCGCAGGCCACGGCCGACGCCCACGCCCACTGGAAGTTATAGCCGCCGAGCCAGCCCGTGACGTCGACCACTTCGCCGATGAAGTGCAGACCCGGCTGCGTTCGGGCCTCAAGCGTCGCGGACGACAGCGCGCGCGTGTCGACCCCTCCGCGCGTGACTTCCGCCTTGCGCCAGCCCTCCGAGCCGCAGGGCTTGAGCGTCCAGCCGGAAAACGCCTGGGCGAGCGCGCGCAGCGCCTTGTCGGACAGTTCCTGCATGCGCGCCTGCGGCGAGAGGCCGCTGTTGGCGACCCAGGCTTCGGCCAATCTCGCCGGCACCCACTGCGCCAGCAGGTTGCCGAGTTGACGCCGGGACGCGGCCTTCGCCTCGAAGAGCGCCGCCTCGATATCGAACGTCGGCGCCAGATTCAGCGTAATGGACTGGCCCGGCGTCCAGAAGCTCGAGATCTGCAGGATGGCCGGCCCCGACAGCCCGCGGTGTGTAAAGAGCAGGTCTTCGAGGAAATTGCCGGCGTCCCTGCCCTTGCCGGTGCTCACGTCCACTTCGAGCGACAGTCCCGACAGCCCGGTAAACGGCGCCCACGTCGAAGCGTCGAACATGAGCGGCACCAACGCCGGACGCGGCTCGACGATCTCCAGCCCGAATTGACGCGCGATCCGATACCCCCAGTCCGTCGCCCCGATCTTCGGAATCGAGAGCCCGCCGGTGGCCACGACCAGGCGTTTCGCGGCAATATGCCCCGCATCCGTCGTCAGGTGATAGGGATGCGCGCCGCCCGCCGCGGTATGGGCGACGGTATGCACGGCGCACGGCATGCGCCAGTGGACGCGCCCGGCCGCACACTCCCTGCGAAGCATTTCGATGATGTCTTCCGCGCTTTCGTCGCAGAAAAGCTGTCCGCGGTGCTTCTCGTGCCACGCAATGCCATGGCGAGCCAGCAGATCGAGGAAATCGCGCGGCGTATAGCGAGCCAGCGCGGAGCGGCAAAAGCGCGGGTTCTCGGACAGATAGTTTCCCGGCCCCGCGTTGATGTTGGTGAAATTGCAGCGCCCGCCGCCGGAGATCCGAATCTTCTCGGCGAGACGCGTCGCGTGGTCGATGAGCACCACGCGCAGCCCCAACTGCCCCGCCACGGCCGCACACATCAGGCCGGCTGCGCCGGCGCCCACAATCGCCACATCGAACTTTTCCATGGCGCGCATTGTAACCGGCGGGCGGATGGGCCGGCTGATATACTTCCCGGTTGTCCCACTCATTGACGCCGTGCGCATCTCTTCCCCGTCATGCTGGTTCTAGGCATTGAAAGCTCCTGCGACGAGACCGGACTCGCCCTGTACGACACGGAGGCGGGCCTGCTCTCGCATGCGCTGCACTCGCAAATCGCCATGCACCGCGAGTACGGCGGGGTCGTCCCCGAGCTGGCCTCGCGCGACCACATTCGTCGCGCCCTGCCGCTCGCCGAGGAAGTGCTCGCCCGTGCCGGGAAGCCGCTTGGCGCCATCGACGCGGTCGCCTACACACAAGGCCCCGGACTTGCCGGGGCGCTGCTCGTCGGGGCCAGCGTGGCCAACGCCCTCGCCTTCGCGCTGGACCGGCCGGTCGTCGGCGTGCATCACCTCGAGGGTCATCTGCTCTCCCCGCTGCTCGCACCGGACGCCCCCAGCTTCCCGTTCGTCGCCCTGCTGGTCTCCGGCGGACACACGCAGTTGATGGAAGTGCGGGCGTTCGGCCAGTACGCCATGCTCGGCGAGACGCTCGACGACGCCGCCGGCGAAGCCTTCGACAAGACGGCCAAGCTGCTTGGCCTCGGGTATCCGGGCGGGCCGGCCGTCTCGCGACTGGCCGACTTCGGCACCCCGGGACGCTACGATCTGCCGCGCCCGATGAAACACTCGGGAAATCTCGACTTCAGCTTCAGCGGCCTGAAAACGGCCGTGCTCACGCAGGTGCGCCATCTCGGCGGCAACGTGTGCGAGCAAGAGAAAGCCGATCTCGCGCGCGCCTTCGTCGATGCCATCGTCGACGTGCTCGTGTCCAAGTCGATGGCCGCGCTCAAGCAGACCGGCATGAAAACGCTGGTCGTGGCGGGCGGCGTCGGCGCGAACGCGCAACTGCGCGCCGGCCTGAACGAAGCGGCGCGCCGACGCGGCTACCGCGTGCATTACCCCGACCTCGCGTTCTGCACCGACAACGGCGCCATGATCGCCTTCGCCGGCGCCATGCGCCTGAAGCACTGGCCGGACGAGGCTGACAGCGAGTACGCGTACACCGTGCGTCCGCGCTGGGATCTTGCCGACATCGTGCGCAGCGCCTGAGAGCCAGGGCACTCCCCGCCGCTGCGGCGGCAGAGACCGTCGGACAATAAAAAAACCGCTCGTGAGAGCGGTTTTTTTGCCTTGCGCCCGTCCCGCAGGAGAGGGAGCGCCCCCGTCAGGCCAGACGCTTGTCGCGCTCGATCACGGCGTAGGCGCTGTGGTTGTGAATCGATTCGAAGTTCTCGGCCTGGAGCACGTAGGCGAGCACCCGCGGCTCGTTGTTCAGACGGGTCGCCACATCGCGCACGAGGTCTTCCACGAACTTCGGATTCTCGTAGGCGCGCTCGGTCACGAACTTCTCGTCCGGACGCTTGAGCAGTCCCCACAGCTCGCAGGAAGCCTCTTCCTCGGCCATCCGCACGAGTTCCTCGACGGCGATGTCTTCCGACACTTCGGCGTCGATCGTGATGTGCGAGCGCTGGTTGTGTGCGCCGTACTGCGAGATCTTCTTCGAGCACGGGCACAGACTGGTGACGGGCACGAGCACCTTGAGCCACACGCGCGTAACGCCGTTGCGCACGTCGCCGGTGAGCGTCACTTCGTAGTCGAGCAGGCTCTGCACACCGGAGACGGGCGCCGTCTTGTTGATGAAGTATGGGAACGTGACTTCGATGCGACCGGCCTCGGCTTCGAGCTTGCCGAGCATGTCGCCGAGCATCGCGCGAAACGCGCTCATGTCGAGCGGCGCGCGATGCGCTTCGAGCAACGCCACGAAGCGCGACATGTGCGTGCCCTTCTGGTCGGCAGGCAGATGCACGTCGAGATTGAACAGGCCCACCGTGGCCTGCACTTCGCCGCCGGCCAGGCGCACCGACAGCGGATGGCGCACACCGCGCACACCGACGCGCTGAATCGGAATCTGCCGGGTGTCGACGCTGCTTTGCACGTCCGGCATTACGAAAGCGGGGTTCATCTGGTTCATCGAATTATCCTTCTTTGCCGGCAAGCCGACTGGGGGGGAGGCAATGGGCAAACGTATCCGACGCACGACGCGCGAGCCTGCGGCGAGTGTCATCGGGAATATGCCGGGGAGCCCCGGCACGCATGAAACGGCGGACTTCAAAGCACGGGCATCAAACACACGAGCACAGAAACACGAGCACAGAAACACGAGCACCAAAACGCAAACGATCCGGCGTGCGAGCCGGATCGTTCGAATGTCGAGAACTGCCGGACGCTCAGGCGACGAGTTTCGTGGCCTTCTGCGTCGTGTGCGCGCCCTGGTCCTGCGCCACCGGCTGCAGGTCGAAGCGCGCGCAGATCGACTTCGCAATGCCCGCCGCGTCCAGACCGACCGACGCGAGCAACAATGCCGGGTCGCCGTGATCGATGAAGCGATCGGGCAGGCCCAATTGTAGTACGGGGCGAGTAACCCCACCCGCGAGCAGGGATTCCGCTACAGCCGAGCCCGCGCCACCCATGATGCAGCCTTCCTCGACCGTCACGAGATAGTCGTGCGTCTGCGCCAGGCGCGCGATCAGTTCGTCATCGATCGGCTTGACGAAGCGCATGTCCGCCACCGTGGCGTCCAGTTGCTCCGCCGCCTTGAGCGCCGGCGCCACCATGCTGCCAAACGCCAGAATCGCCACACGGCGCCCCGCTTCGGCGTGCCCCTCTCGGCGCACGACGCCCTTGCCAATCGGCAGCGCCGTCATCGTCGGCTCGATTGCCGCGCCCGTGCCCGCGCCGCGCGGGTAGCGCACGGCCGAGGGCCCGTCGATCTGCACGCCCGTGTAGAGCATCTGGCGGCATTCGTTTTCGTCCGACGGCGCCATCACCACCATGTTCGGGATGCAGCGCAGATAGGCCACGTCATACGCGCCGGCGTGCGTCGCGCCGTCCGCGCCCACGAGGCCCGAGCGGTCAAGCGCGAAGAGCACCGGCAGATTCTGCAGCGCCACGTCGTGAATCAGTTGATCGTAGCCGCGTTGCAGGAATGTGGAATAGATCGCCACGACCGGCCTGAGCCCTTCGGTCGCCATGCCGCCGGCGAACGTCACCGCGTGCTGCTCGGCAATGCCGACGTCGTAGTAGCGCTCCGGGAAGCGCTTTTCGAACTCCACCAGGCCGGAGCCTTCGCGCATGGCCGGCGTGATGCCCACCACGCGTTCGTCCGCCGCCGCCATATCGCACAGCCATTCGCCGAACACCTGCGTGTATGTCTTCTTGCTGTTCGTGCTCGGCTTGATGCCTTCGGCCGGGTTGAACTTGCCCGGGCCGTGATAGAGCACCGGATCGGCTTCCGCCAGCTTGTAGCCGTACCCCTTGCGCGTGACGACGTGCAGGAACTGCGGTCCCTTCAGATTCTTGATGTTCTCGAGCGTCGGAATGAGCGAGTCGAGGTCGTGACCGTCGATCGGGCCGATGTAGTTGAAGCCGAACTCTTCGAACATCGTTGCCGGCACGACCATGCCCTTGGCGTGTTCCTCGAACTTGCGCGCCAGCTCGAGCACAGGCGGCGCCACGCTCAGCACCTTCTCCACGCCCTTTTTCGCTGCCGCGTAGAAGCGGCCGGACATCAGGCGGGCCAGGTAGCGGTTGAGCGCGCCGACCGGCGGCGAGATCGACATGTCGTTGTCGTTCAGGATGACGAGCAGCGGCACGTCTTCGTGCACGCCCGCATTGTTCATCGCCTCGAAGGCCATGCCCGCGGTCATTGCGCCATCGCCGATCACGGCAATGCCGAAGCGGTTCTCGCCCTTCGTGCGCGCGCCCAGCGCCATGCCGAGCGCGGCCGAAATCGACGTGCTCGAGTGCGCCGTGCCGAATGTGTCGTAGGGTGACTCGTCGCGCTTCGGGAAACCGGAGATGCCGCCGAGCTGGCGCAGCGTGGCCATTGCCTCGCGGCGTCCGGTGAGGATCTTGTGCGGATAGCTTTGGTGCCCCACGTCCCAGACGATGCGATCTTCCGGCGTGTTGAAGACGTAGTGCAACGCGATCGTCAACTCGACCGTGCCGAGGTTGGACGACAGGTGCCCGCCGGTACGCGACACGCTCTCGAGCACGAAGGCGCGCAGCTCTTCGGCCAGCGGCGCAAGTTGGCGACGCTCCAGACGCCGCAACGCAGCCGGGTCATCGATGGTATTTAACAGTTCGTACATCGTCGTTCCATATATAGGCGTTTTACCGGGCAGCGCCCCCTGTGCACTGGCCCCGATCTCCTGCCGGCGTTCTGTGGGGAGATTGCGCCGACCCTCCTTGCCCCTTGCTTGTATCTACTGCAATCGCCCCGCGGCCTCGCGATCCGCGACTGCCCGGGGCTTCCTGAACCCATCGTGCGCGCGGCGCACGCCGCTCGCACGCCACTCAGTTGATGCGATCGACCACGTAGTCGGCCAGCGCGCGCAGACGGTCCGCGTTGCCAAGCGACGCGCTCGCCGCGTGCGCGTCGGCGCGCAGCTTTTCAGCGTAGGCGCGCGCGCCCTCGAGGCCCATGAGCGACACGTAGGTCGGCTTATCGTTGGCGGCGTCCTTGCCCGCCGTCTTGCCGAGCGTGGCCGAGTCGGCGCTCGCGTCGAGAATGTCGTCCACTACCTGGAAGGCAAGGCCGACGGCGGCCGCATACGCGTCGAGCGCCACGGTCTCGTCGTCGGTCAACGCACGGCCGCAGATGGCGCCCATGCGCAACGACGCCCGCAGCAGCGCGCCGGTCTTCAGGCGGTGCATGGTCTCCAGTTGCGGCTGCGTGAGCTTGACGCCGACGCTCTCCAGATCGATCGCCTGGCCGCCGGCCATGCCGAGCGCGCCCGAGGCCATCGCCAGTTCATGGACCAGCGCGAGCGATTGCGCCGCGCTCAGGTCCGCCGTGGCTTCGCCGAGCCGCACGAACGCCTGCGTCTGCAATGCGTCGCCCGCCAGCAGGCCGGTCGCTTCGTCGTACTGCACATGCACCGTGGGCTTGCCGCGGCGCAGATCGTCGTCATCCATGCACGGCAGGTCGTCGTGCACCAGCGAGTAGGCGTGGATCATTTCCACCGCGCACGCGGCGCGAAGGAGCGCCGACTCGCTCGCCTGCGTCACTTCCCCCGCCGCGAAGCACAGCAGCGGACGCACGCGCTTGCCGCCGCCGAGCACGGCATATCGCATTGCTTCGTTGAGCCGCGCCGAGCCGCCATCGGCCGCCTTGGGCAGCGCGGCGTCGAGCGCCTGCTCCACACGGGCCTGTACCGCCTGCATCCAGGCCTTGATATTCTGATCCGCCATCGTCTTCGTCCTGCACGTACCCTTCAGGCCGTGCGTGTTATTGGGTCGCCCCGGGAGCCCTCCCGGGCCGCCGGGTCGTTACTCGTCGCGCGTCGCGTCGAGCGGCTTGAGCGTCTCGCCTTCGAGCACCTTCACCTGTTGCTCCACCTTCTCGAGCAGGCCCTGGCAGTACTTCACCAGGACGGCGCCGCGGCGGTATGCGCCGAGCGATTCCTCCAGCCCCAGCTCACCGCCCTCCATGCGGCCCACCAGGCGTTCGAGCTCGGCGAGCGCGGCCTCGTAGGTCTCGGGCAGGTCTTGCGGCACGTCGGTCGCCGCGTCTTGCGACTTTGCAGTCTTGGCCATAAACGCGAAATTCGGGTCGAATGTTCCATTTTACGGCAAAAGCTCGATAGCTCGCAGCGCGTAAATTGCCTCAAAACTGCCTGCGATGACTTTTTTCGGACAATATTTAACGTAAATCATGGACTTAGCAGCCCCGCCCCACGCATACCGGGTATAATCGTCGGTTCCCCTAAATCGATTTTTCGATGGTTGGGTAGTTCACTGCTTTCAAGCTCGACGGGAGTGGGAATGTCCAATCTAAGCAGCGCTTTGCAACTGAAACCGGCCTCGAGCCAACTGCCGGTCTACACGTACTTCGACGAGGCCCTTCTCGCCCGCGAACGTGAAGTCCTCTTCAAACATGGCCCCCGCTACGTGGGCCACGAACTGATGGTGCCGGAAGCGGGCGACTATTTCGCCCTGCCGGCCGAGCAAGAAGGTCGCATGCTGGTTCGCAACGGCGCGGGCGAGCATGGCGGGATCGAACTGCTCTCGAACGTCTGCCGCCATCGTCAGGCGGTCATGCTCAATGGTCGCGGCAACGCGCGCAACATCGTGTGCCCGTTGCACCGCTGGACCTACGACACGAAGGGCGAACTGCTCGGTGCGCCGCATTTCCCCGAAAAACCCTGCCTGAACCTCGGCAAGTTCCCGCTGCAACGCTGGAACGGCCTGCTGTTCGAGGCCGAAGGCCGCAACGTGCAGGCTGACCTCGCACGACTGGGCGTCAAGCAGCATCTCGACTTCTCGGACTTCATGTTCGATCACGTCGAAGTGCATGAATGCAACTACAACTGGAAGACGTTCATCGAGGTTTATCTCGAGGACTACCATGTCGTGCCGTTCCATCCCGGCCTGGGCAGCTTCGTGTCCTGCGACGATCTGCGCTGGGAATTCGGTGACTGGTACAGCGTGCAGACGGTCGGCGTGCACAACGGCCTCGCCAAGCCCGGCAGCCCGATCTATCGCAAGTGGCACGACGTGCTGCTGCGTTACCGCGAAGGCGTGCCGCCGGAGTTCGGCGCGATCTGGATGGTGTACTACCCGCACCTGATGATCGAGTGGTATCCGCACGTGCTCGTGGTGTCCTGGCTGATTCCGCGCGGGCCGCAAAAAACGACGAATATCGTCGAATTCTATTACCCCGAGGAAATCGCGCTGTTCGAACGCGAGTTCATCGAGGCCGAGCGAGCCGCCTACATGGAGACGGCCCGCGAGGACGACGAGATCGCCGAGCGCATGGACGCCGGGCGCCGCGCCCTGTTCGAGCGCGGCGTCTCGGAAGTCGGCCCGTACCAGAGCCCGATGGAAGACGGCATGCAGCACTTCCACGAGTTCCTGCGTCGCCAGATGGGCGACTTCTGAGCGCATCGCGGCAGGCATCGCGGCATTCGGGCCACGGTGGACGGCGGGCGGAACTGTCTCACCGGACGAGAAGCGGGCAAGGCCCGCGCGGGGGCCGCGTTGGCTGCTGTGGCACTAATGTGGCGCTAATGTGGCGCTGCTGTGGCGCGGGCGAGACTGAATTAAATATTTGCCGAAAAAATCGCGAGACGGCGGGCCAGGTGCCCGCCGTTTTCGTTAGAATCGTCGCCATGCTTTGCATATGACCTTGCGGCAGCCAATCGGGCTGTGAGCGTCGTCGGCATCGGCATCCGTCGCTTTCTCGTCGCTCCATGCCGCGCCTTTGGAGCCTTTCGCAGCCTTCGCAGTCTTCGCCGTCCAACGGCCCCAATTCGCCATGCAATCGCTCTGGATGTTGGTCTCCGCCTTCATGTTCACGTTGATGGGGCTATTCATCAAGCTGGCGGCAAACGAGTACAACACCGGCGAAATCGTTCTCTACCGCAGTCTGATCGGCGTGATCGTGCTGCTGATCATTTCGCGCGCGCGCGGCCAGACGATCCGCACGCGACACCTCGGCTCCCACGTCAAGCGCAGCGCTGCGGGCGTCGTCTCGCTCGGGCTCTGGTTCTATTCGCTCACGCAATTGCCGCTGTCGACCGCAATGACGCTCAACTACATGTCGCCGATCTGGATCTCGCTGATCGTGATGGCGACGGCGGCCATGCGCGGCAGCCTGCGCACCGACTTCCGGCTTGTTGCGGCCATCTTCGCGGGTTTTGTCGGCGTGGCGCTGCTGTTGCAGCCGACCATCGACAGCCAGGCGTGGGGTGGCGGCGTCGCGGGCGTCGTCTCGGGCGTGTTCTCCGCCATCGCCTACATGCAGGTGAAGGAACTTGGCTCGGCCGGCGAGCCGGACTGGCGCATCGTCTTCTATTTTTCGCTGGGCGGCGTGCTGCTGGGCCTGGGTTGGGTGGCGGTCGAAGGCCTGCACCCGCTCACATGGCGCGGCACCGGCCTGATGCTCGGCGTGGGCATTGCCGCCCTCGTCGCCCAGACGGCGCTCACGCGGGCCTTCAGTCTCGGCAACACGCTCGTGACTGCGAATCTGCAATATTCCGGCGTAATCTTCGCTACACTGATCAGCATGCTCGTCTGGAACGACTGGCCCGCGCTGGCCGGCTGGATCGGCATGCTGCTCATCGTGCTGAGCGGCATGACGGCGCTGCGCCGCCCGTCGGCCACCACCTGATCGGTCATCCGGGGTTGCGGCTTGCGCCCGGCCAAGATCGCCCTTCGGGCGCCGCCGACGCCACGCGCGTTCGGCCAGCCTGACGCCGCCACCGTTCCCGACGAGCCGCTCGGTCAGTTCCCGCTGAACGATTCCCCCACGCCCGTCTGCGGAGACGTCATGATTCACACGCACTTCACCACGCTCATCAGCCCGCAAAACCTGGACGCGCTGATGCAAACCGCCGCCGGTGGCGGCGCCCCGGTGATCATCTTCGATTGCCGTTTCGATCTCGCCGATCCGAAGGCCGGCGAGACGGCCTATGTGGACGGCCACATCTTCGGCGCGTTCTATGCGCATCTGGAACGCGATCTGTCGGGCCAGGCCACGGGCAAGAACGGCCGCCATCCCTTGCCCGATCGCGACGCGCTCATCCGCCACCTGGCGGCATGCGGGCTGTCGAAGGGTCAGCAGGTCGTTGCCTACGACGCCCAGGGCGGCATATACGCCGCGCGCCTGTGGTGGCTGCTGCGCTGGCTTGGCCACGAGTCGGTGGCCGTGCTCGACGGCGGGCTGCAGGCGTGGCTCGCGGCCGGCTTCAAGCTCGATGCCGCGCCGCCCGAAGCACCGCCCGAGGGCGACTTCGCGCCGGGCGAGCCGCTCGCCACCACGGCCGACGCCGCGGCCATCGAGCGCAACCTGAGCTCGCACGAGCGGCTGGTGGTCGACGCGCGCGCGCCGGAGCGCTACCGCGGCGAAAACGAAACGCTCGATCCGATCGGCGGCCACATTCCGGGCGCCGTGAATCGTTTCTTCAAGGACAATCTCGGCCCGGACGGACGCTTCAAGCCTGCGGCAGCCCTGCGCGAAGCGTTCATTCAGGTGCTCGGCAAGGACCGCCAGCCCGAACGTGTGATCTCCCAATGCGGCTCGGGAGTGACGGCGTGCCATAACCTGCTCGCGATGGAAATCGCCGGGCTGCACGGCGCCAGCCTGTATCCGGGATCCTGGAGCGAATGGTGCGCGGACAAGCGTCGCCCCGTCGCGACCGGCGCCCAGCCGTAATCGGCCATGATGGCCATCATCGCCGCAATGACCATAATGGCCGTAATGGTGTAGCGAGCCTGGCTGGTTTGGCGGGGCTTAACGAGCCGCGGCGGCAATGCGATTCATCGCCTCCGGCGACGACGTCATCGCCAGCGCACTGCCGCCCTTGTCGTGGTCATGGTCGTGCCCGTGCCCGTGCCCGTGCTCGTGATCGTGGCCGTTGAGCCACACCACGAGCGCGAGGCCCACGGCAATGAGCAGGATTTGCGGCAGCGCGTCGCGCGGCGAGGTACGCCGCTGCATCTGCGGCATCAGGTCAGACACCGCGATGTAGATGAAACTGCTTGCCGCCAGCGCGAGCAGGTAGGGAATGAGGCTCTGCAGCCGGTCGAGCATGAAGTACCCGAGCACGCCACCGGCGAGCGCCGTCAGACTCGAAGCCAGCGTGAGCACCAGCGCCTTGCGGCGCCTGAACCCCGCGTTGAGCAACACCATGAAGTCGCCGAGCTTGTGCGCGACCTCGTGCACGGTGATCGACACCGTCGCGGCCACGCCCAGACGCGGGTCGGCAAGGAAGGCCGCCGCGATCACCACGCCGTCGGCGAAATTGTGGATGGCGCTGCCGACGAGAATCATCCAGCCCCCCTTGCCCGCCTCATGCGCGTCGTGACCGTGTTCGTGATGATGCCCGTCGCCTTCGTGGTGATGGCTGTGGCGCAGCAGCGCCAGTTTCTCGAGCAGGAAGAAGCCCAGCAACCCGCCGAGCAGCCAGCGGGTAATGACGTGCGCGTCGACGTGCGACTCCAGACTCTCCGGCAGCAGATGCAGCAAGGCCGTGCCGAGCAGCACGCCCGCCGAAAAGCTGACCATCTTGTCGATGAACTTCGAGAGCAAGCCGAGCGACAGCGACGCCGCCCCCGCGAGGCTCAGCACGCCGGAAGCCAGCGTGGCAATGACGATGAAAACAAAAATGGCGTCGATGACGATTCTCCCGCAGGCAAGCCGGGGATTTAACCAGCTTTTGCCGTCTCAGGCAAACCGCTGGTGGCAGGCGACGGAGTCACACCAAACGCACCAGGCACACCAAGCGGACCAAGCGGACCAAGCGCCCCCGATCCCCGGCCCGGGCTGCGCTTGCGCCGCACTCCGGCGGTTTGCCCGATCCCCTACCCCGCTCAAACCCAACGCGCGCGTTTCAGGCTACCCCGTGCTTGCGCAACCAATCGAGCGCAAGCGACCAGCCTTCCTTCGCGTCCGCCTCGACATAGCTCGCACGGTAATCGGCAAAGAACGCGTGTCCGGAGTTCGGAAACACCTTGAGCACGGAGGCCTTCGACGCCGCATTGCCTCTGGCCAGCGCCGCCTGCGCCTGCTCCACGCTAGCCACCGGAATGCCGGTGTCCTTGCCGCCGTACAGGCCGAGCAGCGGCCCGTGCAGCGCGCCTGCGACATCGATCGGATGGGTCGGGAAACTGGCGCTCTTGTCGCCGACGATGCGTCCGTACCACGCCACGGCCGCCTTCACGTTCGGGTTATGCGCGTCGTAGAGCCAAGTGATGCGGCCACCCCAGCAAAAACCCGTGATACCGAGGCGCTTCTCGTCGCCGCCGTTGGCCACCGCCCATTTCACGGCCGCGTCGATGTCGCTCATCACCTGCTTGTCCGGCGTCTTGGCGACGATCTGCGACTGAATCTCCGCGATCGTGCCTAGCGACTGCGGGTCGCCCGCCCGCGCGAACAGTTCCGGCGCGAACGCAAGATATCCGAGCTTGGCGAAACGCCGGCAGATGTCGGCAATGTGCTGGTGAACGCCAAAGATCTCCGAGACGACGACGACCGTGGGCAGATGCGTCTTGCCTGCCGGCTTCGCGTAGTAGACGGGCATCTTGACGCCGGGCACGTCGAGCATGACCTCGCCAGCGTCGAGCCCCTGCGTATCGGTCGTGATGGTTTGCGCCGCAACCGGCAGCACCGCCAGGGCGAACGCCGAGCCCACCGCGGTCTTCAGAAAATCACGCCGGTTGCGCGGCGCCACTTCGGGCACGAGACTATCCAGATCCGCTTGCGACATGTCGCACTCCACGAAAAGAGTCGGTAAGAAGGAGGTCAGGCAAACGTCGACGGGACCGCGGCACACGCTGCCGGTCAAGACAACGCGCCGACCGGGCGAGCCACGAAGCCGCCGACCACCGGCCGCCGACCGCCGCGTCTGACGCGAAAAGCACAGCGACGCGTGCGACCCGCGCGGCCGGCGCCGGACGTTCGGATATTACTAGAAAGGGGACGGCGATTGCACTCGGACGAGGGCGCGACGCGGCTCGGACGATTCCGAGGCCGCGCCCGCATCGGCACGTCAATGCGTCAATGCAGTTTCACACGCGGCACCGTCGAGCGACGCAGACGGTTGGCCACCGTATCGAGCAGCATGCGCCACACGCCGTGCAGCGCCGCCACGTGCATGCGATAGAGCGAGGTGTACATCACGCGGGCAAACAGTCCCTCGATGAACATGCTGCCGCCGATGAGGCCGCCCATCAGGTTGCCGACGGCGCTGAACCTGCCCAGCGAGACGAGCGAGCCGAAATCGCGATAGGTGAAGGTCGGCAAGGCACGCCCCTTGAGCCGCGCGTCGATCGCCTTGACGAGAAAGCTCGCCTGCTGGTGTGCGGCCTGCGCGCGCGGCGGCACGAAACCGTGTTCGGACCACTCGCAGCTCGCGCAGTCGCCGAAGGCGAAGATGTCCGGATCGGTCTTGCTTTGCAGCGTCGGCAGCACTTCGATCTGGTTCAGCCGGTTGACCGCCAGCCCGAGCGTACCGAGCACGGCCGGCGCCGTGATGCCTGCGGACCAGACGGTGATGTCCGCCGGCAGCACCTTGCCGCTCGTCGTGGCGACTTCGTTCTTGCGCACTTCGGCGACCGAATCGCCGCACAGGATGTCCACGTCGAGCTTGCCGAGCAGGCCGGCCACGGCGCCCGACACGCGCTCGGGCAGCGCCTTGAGAATGCGTGGACTCGACTCGATGATCGTGATACCGACGTCCTTGCGCGGATCGAGCTTCAGGCCATACGAGCGCAGCACTTCGGCCGTGTTGCGCAATTCGGCCGACAACTCCACGCCGGTCGCGCCCGCGCCCACGATGACGAGATTGACCTTGGGATGATGGGCGTTGCCCGTCTGCACCGAGGACGCAGAGGATGCCGGGCGCGCTTCGACTGCCTGCCCGGCCGCCTGTCCGGCCGCCGCCCCGTCGCCATCTCCGGCAACCGCGGGCGGTCCGGCCGGCGCCACGTCGAGCGCGGGCGCCTGCGCAGCGTTCTGCGCGCGCACGCAGGCGGCCATCAGCCGGCGACGAAAGCGCTCGGCCTGCTCGACGGTGTCGAGCGCGATGGTATTTTCCTGCGCGCCGGGCACGCCGAAGAAATTGGTGGTGCTGCCGATGGCGAGCACGAGCGTGTCGTATGGCAGCGTGCGCTCGGGCAAGAGGTCGCCCTCCCCTTCGTCGGCCGCCGCCGGGACGGCCGCAAGCCGGACCGTCCTGGCTTCGCGATCGAGTCCGATCATTTCGCCGGCGGCGAATTCGAAATGATGCCAATTGGCCTGCGCCACGTAGGAGAGCTGGTGCGTGGCCGTGTCCATCACCCCGGCGGCCACCTCGTGAAGCAACGGCTTCCAGATGTGCGAGAGCGAACGGTCGACCAGCGTTATCTGAACGTCCTTGCCACGTCCGTACTTGTCGCCCAGTCGGGTGACGAGTTCGAGACCGCCGGCGCCGCCGCCGACCACAACGATGCGATGCACACTCACGATGACTCCCGCGCTTGGAAAACCGTCCGGCCGGTCGGCATTTGCGCGCCCGGCGATAACGATTACCTTACCGCAGAGTACGGACTTCGGGTATGCCTGCCGCCCTATGACCGTTATTGGGTGACGCACCCCGGCGGCCCAGCGCGAACGGTACGCAAGCCCGGCGCACCGCCCGGAGCGCCGGCGCCACGCCGTTAATCAGCTTTCAGCGCTCCCTTCAATGCGCCTTTTCCCAGTTGTCGCCCACGCCCACTTCAGCCACCAGCGGCACGCGCAGCTTGGCCACGCCGCACATCAGCTCGGGCAGGCGCTTGCGCACCTGCGCGAGTTCGTGATCGGGGACTTCGAGCACCAGTTCGTCGTGCACCTGCATGATCTGACGCGTTTGCATGCCGCTGTCCTCGAGCCAGCGCTGCACGGCAATCATCGAGAGCTTGATGAGGTCCGCCGCCGTGCCCTGCATTGGCGCGTTGATGGCGGCGCGCTCGGCGGCCTGCCGGCGCGGGCCGTTGCCGCCGTTGATGTCTGGCAGCCACAGCCGGCGCCCGAACACCGTCTCGACGAAGCCGCGCGCCTTGGCGCTCTTGCGTGTCTCGTCCATATAGCGCGCCACGCCGGGGTAGCGCATGAAATAACGGTCGATGTATTGCTTGGCGGCGTCGCGCTCGATACCGAGGTTCGCCGCCAGCCCGAACGCGCTCATGCCGTAGATCAGGCCGAAGTTGATCACCTTCGCGTAGCGACGCTGCTCCGAGGAGACTTCCAGCGGCGTGACCGCGAAGATTTCCGCGGCCGTCGCGCGGTGAATGTCTTCGCCGTTGGCAAAGGCGCGCAGCAGGCTTTCGTCGCCCGAGATGTGCGCCATGATGCGCAGCTCGATCTGCGAGTAGTCCGCCGACACCAGTTGACTGCCCGGCGGCGCCACGAAGGCTTCGCGAATGCGCCGGCCCTCGGTCGTGCGCACGGGAATGTTCTGCAGATTAGGGTCGTTCGACGCCAGACGGCCCGTGATCGCCACCGCCTGCGCATAGTTGGTATGGACGCGGCCCGTCGAGGGGTTGACCATCTTCGGCAGCTTGTCGGTGTAGGTCGACTTGAGCTTCGCGAGGCCCCGATACTCCAGGAGCACCTTCGGCAGCGGGTAGTCTTCGGCAAGCTTCTGGAGCACTTCCTCGTCGGTCGACGGCGCGCCGCTCGCGGTCTTCTTGACGACCGGCAGCTGCAACTGCGTGAAGAAGATATCGCCGATCTGCTTCGGCGAATTCAGGTTGAACTGCTGTCCGGCCAGCGTGAACGCTTCGGCTTCGAGCGCGATCAGCTTGTGGCCGATCTCGTCGCTTTGCGCCGCCAGACGCGCCGTGTCGACGAGCACGCCGTTGCGCTCCATGCGCTGCAGCACGCGCGCCGTGGGCATCTCGATGTTGCTGTAGACGAATTCCAGCGTGGCTTCGCGCGCGATGTCCGGATAGAGCGCGCGGTGCAGCCGCAGCGTGATGTCGGCATCCTCCGCCGCGTACTGGGTGGCGCGCTCGACGCTCACTTCGTCGAAGCCGATCTGCTTGGCCCCCTTGCCGCACACGTCCTCGTACTTGATCGTCGTCACCCCGAGATGGCGCGAGGCGAGGCTGTCCATGTCGTGATTGCGGTGCGATTCGAGCACGTAGGATTCGAGCAGCGTGTCGTGCGCGATGCCGCGCAGCACGATGCCGTAGTTCTCGAGCACGTGAGCGTCGTACTTGAGGTTCTGGCCGACCTTCTTGCGCTCCGGATTTTCGAGCCAGCCCTTCAGACGCGCCAGCACCTCGTCGCGCGGCAGTTGCTCGACGTCGCCCGGCGCGCGGTGCGCCACCGGAATGTAGGCCGCGCGCCCCGGCTCGCACGAAAACGACAGGCCGACGAGCTGCGCCTGCATTGCGTCGAGTGAGGTCGTTTCGGTGTCGAACGCGGTGAGCTCCGCCGCTTCGATGGTCTTGAGCCACGCCTCGAACTGCTCCCAGGTCAGCACGGCTTCGTATTGACGCTCGATCGTATCGGCGGCGGGCGCCGGCGCCGGTTCGCCAGCCTGGGTGGCGAGCGCCGCCTCGAGCTCGCGCAGCAACGTCTTGAAGCCGTGGCGCGCGAAGAAGTCGCGCAGGGTTTCGGCGTCTTCCGGCTGAGTTTGCAGGCTCGCCTCGATCGAGGTGACCTGCGGCGTGAGATCGCAGTCGACGGCCACGGTCACGAGCTTGCGCCCCATCGGCAGCCAGTCGAGCGCGCGGCGCAGATTCTCGCCGACCGCGCCCTTCACTTCGGCCGCATTGGCCACGAGGTTGTCGAGATCGCCATATTGGGTGAGCCACTTCACGGCGGTCTTCGGGCCGCACTTTTCCACGCCGGGCACGTTGTCGACGGCATCGCCCACGAGCGTGAGGTAATCGACGATACGCTCGGGCGGCACGCCGAACTTCGCGCTCACCGCGGCAACGTCGAGCGTCTCGTTCGTCATCGTATTGACGAGCGTCACGTGCTCGTTGACGAGTTGCGCGAGATCCTTGTCACCCGTCGAGACGATCACGCGCATGCCGCGCTCGGTGGCGCGCCGGGCGAGCGTGCCGATGACGTCGTCGGCCTCCACGCCGTCGATCATCAGCAGCGGCCAGCCCATCGCGCGCACCGCTTCGTGAATCGGCTCGATCTGCAGACGAAGATCCTCCGGCATTGCGGGGCGGTGGGCCTTGTATTCGGGATACCAGTCGTCGCGAAACGTCTTGCCCTTGGCGTCGAAAACGCAGGCGCTATACTCTGCATGTACGTCTTTACGCATGCGGCGCAGCATATTGACGATGCCGTGCAGCGCCCCCGTAGGTTCGCCGTTGGGGCCGCGCAAATCCGGCAGGGCGTGATAGGCTCGATAAAGATAACTCGAACCATCGACCAATAAGAGCGTCTTACCTTCCAGACTTTGCTGTTCCGACATATGACCAAGAGAAGAAAAGAAATACCGAGTCTGCGCATGCTGGCAGACCATGAACGCGCCACGGCCAAAAAGGCGCGCGCGTCGTGGCAGATGTTCACGATTATGGCAGAGTTCATCGAGGCCACCGAGTACCTCTCGGAGATCCGTCCGGCCGTGAGCATCTATGGCAGCGCGCGCATCAAGCCGAAATCCCCGTTCTACAAACTGACGATGACCATTGCCCGAAAATTCTCGGACAATGGCTTTGCCGTGATCTCCGGCGGCGGCCCTGGCATCATGGAGGCGGCCAACAAGGGCGCGCATGGCGGCGCCTCGCCGACCGTGGGGCTGAACATCGAGTTGCCGCACGAGCAGAAGGGCAATCAGTACCAGGACATCTCGCTGCGCTTCCGGCACTTCTTCACGCGCAAGGTCACGTTCGTGAAGAACTCCGACGCCTTCGTGATCATGCCCGGCGGCTTCGGCACGCTCGATGAATTGTCCGAAGTGCTCACGCTCATCCAGACGCAGAAGTCGCGCCATGTGCCCGTGATTCTCGTCGGCACGGAGTTCTGGAAAGGACTGCTGGACTGGGTGCGCTCGACCATGCTGCCGATGGGCCTCATCAGCGAGAAGGACCTGGATCTGGTGCAGGTGATCGACGATCCGGACGAAATCCTCAAGGCCGTGTTCGCCTTCTACGACGGCCACATCGAGCCCGAGACCGAAACCAGCGAGAAGATGTTCTACTTGTAGTCGCCCTCGCCTGCGCGGCGTGCGGGGGCATGAAAAAGCGGCGCCCCATGTCCCGCATCTGCCGCACGTCCCGCACGTCCCGCATGCCGCGCATATCGCACATGCCCCGCGTCTGCCGAATCTCCCGCGTCTCCGGAGTCTCCCGCGTCTGCCGAATCTCCCGCGTCTCCGGAGTCTCCCGCGTGTCTCGCGGGCGCCGTTCCGGCCGGGACGGCCTCGGCGAAGCGCGGGGCGCACGGGGCGCCCGCGCGGCGCCGGTCAGCAGGACGTCTCGCGCGGCGTGGTTTCCACTTCCAGGCCGAAGAACGGACGCAGACGCGTACCGACCACATTGCCCAGGAACGCCGCCACGAGCCACAGCCAGCCGTGCAGACTGCCCGAGATGATGCCGCTGAAGTACGCGCCGATGTTGCAGCCGTAAGCGAGGCGCGCGCCATAGCCCAGCAGCAGCCCACCGATGATCGCGGCAAGCAGCGAGCGCAACGGGATCTTCCACACCGGCGCGAATTTGCCGGCTATCGACGCGGCCACCAGGGCACCGAGAATGATGCCGATGTCCATGACGGTGGTGACGTCCTGCGCCACGGGCGCATTGAGCGCCTTCGCCTGCTTGATCCAGTACGGCCACGAGGCTACGTCGACGCCCATCGCCATGAAGGCTTTAGCGCCCCACAGCGCGAACGCCGACGTCACGCCCCAGGGACGGCCCGCCAGCGCGAGCGTCGCATAGTTGAGGAGCACGAGGGCGAGCGCGCCCCACAGCAGCGGCCACGGACCGCGCAAAAGCGCAGGCGCGCCCTTGGCGCTGCGCGTCATCGGCACACCGATGACGCGGCCGTGGCGACGCTTCTCCGCCCACAGCGTGAACGCGCCGATCGCGGCGAACAGCGCGAGATTGGCGACGAGCGCCGGCCACAGGCCCCATGCG
Organism: Pandoraea nosoerga; assembly: GCF_902459585.1. Taxonomy (GTDB): domain Bacteria; phylum Pseudomonadota; class Gammaproteobacteria; order Burkholderiales; family Burkholderiaceae; genus Pandoraea; species Pandoraea nosoerga. The sequence continues at coordinate 84,254 of NZ_CABPSC010000015.1, read as the reverse complement.
CTCACCAGCGAGACGGGCTTGAGGTGCGGCAGCGATTCCCACCACGGCAGATGCGCCGTTGCGACGACCGAGCCGACGATGAACGCGGCGAGCGTGACGATCATGCGCGTGCTGCCGCCGCCCACGGTGTAGAGCGTGCCCGAGGCGCAACCGCCGCCGAGCTGCATGCCAACGCCGAACATGAAGGCGCCGAACGCGACCGACACGCCGAGCGGCGACACCAGCCCGACGACCTTGTTGCCGAACAGCGTTCCGTCGGCCAGCGCCGGAAAGAACAGCAGCACGCCGGCGGCGAGCATGACCATCTGCGCGCGCAGACCCGCGCCGCGCCGGTCGGCGATGAACACGCGCCAGGCCGAAGTGAAGCCGAACGCGGCGTGATAGAGCGTTACCCCGAGCAGCGCGCCGACGGCGGCAAGCGCGGCCTGCCTGGGCCCGACCGCGGCGTTCAGGTAGACGATGCCGAGGACGATCAGGACCAGCGCGGCGGTCAGCGGCCGGGCGTTGTAGGAGGATGGCGAGGCGGCGCCGTTTTGACGGCAGCCGGGGCGGCGGAAGACGACATGACTTGCAGACTCCAGAATGCAGATGGGTGGCACGTGGCCACCCATTGGAACAACTACACAGCGTGCCACATTGTGCCGCCGTCAGGAACGAATGTTTCGTGATTCCTTTATTACCCGACGAAATATAGTGCCTTCCCCACGGCGTTCGCAATCCGCGCCGGCGTGCTACCTCCCGCCGGAAACGTCCTCCGGAACGCCGATCGGGAGTCTGGCGCCCGCCGCTATCTAGAGAACCGCGCCGGCGGCCACGCGAACAACCACGGCATTCCCGGCACGATTTCACAATGCGAAGCGAAACACGTTTGGTAGAATGCACGTATGGGACCCCGCCGCGTCGGCCCGGCTTGCGCCGCGCGACACGGACGCGTTCCCGCCCTCGGAGAATAATGATGAAAACGCGCTTTTCCCGTGCTCTGCCCCTGCTCGTCGGCGCCGGCCTGCTGCTCGCAGGGCCGGTCTTTGCCCAGGACGGCAAGGAGACCGCTGCGCAAGCCGCCAAACGCGAGGCCGACGCCCGCGCGGCCGCATCGAGCACCTCATCGGTCGACGTCAATCAGGAACGCAAGCCAAGCTACTACGTCAACGACCAGGGCACCACGGTGACCGAATACCGCGATCGCGGCAAGCCGACCGAAATCGACGTGCACTCGCGCTTCGGCACCAACTACCAGCTGACCACCCCGCCCGACAACTCGCCGCGCACGCGCGACAACACGTCGCAGAACGACCGTCTGCCGTCCGTCGGCCTGAAGTTCTGAGGCTCTGAGGTCCCTGGTACTCTGATCGCTCGATCGTCGCGCGCGCTGCACGAAATTGCGGCGCGCCAGCATTCTGTCCATCTCGAACAGCGGCCCGTCGCACGCGCGCGGGCCGTTTGTCTGAGCTTCATCCACCAACGCACGCATGGCTGTTTTCACTTCCGTCTCGCCCGCGCAGCTCCAGGAATGGCTGCAACGCTACGATTTGGGGAATGTTCTCGATTTTCGCGGCATCAGTTCCGGCATAGAGAACACCAACTACTTCCTGACGACCGAACGCGGCGAGTTCGTGCTGACGCTGTTCGAGAAGCTCACGGCCACGCAGTTGCCGTTCTATCTGCAATTGATGGGCCACCTCGCGCATCACAGCGTGCCGGTGCCGGACCCGATTCCCGATCGGACGGGCGAGATTCTGGGGGAGCTGAACGGCAAACCGGCGACCATCGTGACCAAACTCGCCGGCCGCTCCGAACTGGCCCCCACGCCGGAACACTGCACGCATGTGGGCGCCATGCTCGCGCGCATGCATCTGGCCGGACGCGACTTCCCCCTCGAGCAGGCAAACCTGCGCAGCTTGCCGTGGTGGCGCGAGGCCGCGCCCGCCGTGCTGCCCTTTCTGAACGACGCCGAGCGCGCGTTGCTCGAGAGCGAAATGGCGCACCAGGAAGCATTCTTCGCCTCGGCCGACTACCGAGCGATGCAAGCCGGCCCCTGCCATTGCGATCTGTTTCGCGACAACGTGCTGTTCGATACGGCGCCGGACGGCTCGTCGCGTTTGGGCGGATTCTTCGATTTCTACTTTGCCGGCTGCGACAAGTGGCTGTTCGATCTGGCGGTGACCGTCAACGACTGGTGTTGCGACCTGTCGACCGGCGTGCTCGACGAGGCGCGCGTGCGCGCCATGCTGCGTGCATACGAGACGGTGCGCCCGCTCACCGACATCGAGGCGTCGCACTGGCGCGACATGCTGCGCGCCGGCGCGCTGCGCTTCTGGCTCTCGCGCCTGTATGATTTTCACTTGCCGCGCGCCGCCGAGATGCTCAAGCCGCACGACCCGGGCCATTTCGAACGAATTCTGCGCCAGCGTATCGAAGCGGTTTCCATTCCCTGGCTGTAACCCCACGCTCCATCGGAGTCATTCGAACCTTATGCAATTGCTTGAAGTCCCGCCGAAGAGTGGTTATGTGTGGCTGCGCCAGGGCATCTGGCTGTTCCGCAAGAACCCGCTCGCCATTCTGACGCTGCTCTTCGCCTATCTGTTCGGCGTGATGGTGCTCTCGATCCTGCCGATCGTGGGCGCGTTTTTGCCGCTGCTCTTCATCCCGGGCCTATCCGTGGGCTTCATGGCAGCCTGCCGCGACATCATCAAGAACAAGCAGGTGCTGCCGCCCGTGCTGCTCGACGGCTTTCGCGCTCACGGCAAGGAGGTGTCGCGCCGGCTGCTCGTGCTGGGCGGCTACTACATCGTCGCCATGGTGATCGTCTTCCTGTTCTCGGCGCTTTTCGACGGCGGCGATCTGCTCGGCAAGATGGTCTTTGGCGGGCGCATCAGCGAAGAGTCGATCGTCAATGGCTCGATGGGTCAGGCCATGCTCGCCGCCGGTGTGGCCTACATCCCCGTTGCGATGATGTTCTGGTTCGCGCCGGTGCTCGTGGCGTGGCACGACGTTCCGCCCGTCAAGGCGCTCTTCTTCAGCTGGACGGCCTGCGTGCGCAACCTGCGCGCGTTCATCGTGTATGGCCTGTGCACGGCCGTGGTGGCGACGGTGCTGCCGTTCATCGTGGCGCTGGCCATGGCCGCGATGGGCGCGTATCAATACGCCATGCTCGTGCTCATGCCGTATTCGATCCTGTTCACCGCCGTGCTGTACTGCTCGTTCTATGCGAGCTATCGCGGCTGTTTCGGCGTCCAGGAAATCGGCGCCATCGACCCCAACGTGGCGCCGCCGGAAGCATAAGCCCGCGCGCGGCTCTCCCACAAAATCAAGGGCGCCCTTGATCATTGTGCGCAAGCCCGCAACGCGCGCCGACAGCGTTACTCGATCGGCTGCAGCTTCGCCACGGCCAGGGCCAGCCACTTTTCGCCGTGGCGGCCGAAGCGCACATGCGCGCGCGCCTCGTCACCCACACCCTCCAGCCCGATGATCTTGCCCTCGCCGAACTTGGTGTGAAAAACGCCTTGTCCGAGCTTGAAGCCGGTCTGCGCCGCGCGCGAGCGCTCGGCCAGCGCCTGCTCCGACTTCGTGGCCGTCCACGCCTCCTGCTTCGGTGCGCCCGGACGCGCGAACCAGTCGCGGTTCCACGCCGGCTCGCCGTGTCCCGAGCGCGAGCCGGGCTGCGCGCGCGGGGTGAGGAACTTCATCACGCCTTCGGGGATTTCGTCGAAGAAGCGCGAGCGCACGTTGTAGCGCGTCTGGCCATGCAGCATGCGCGTCTGCGTGAACGACAGGTACAGCCGCTCCTTGGCACGCGTGATCGCCACGTACATGAGACGGCGCTCCTCTTCCAGCCCGTCGAGCTCCATGGCGCTGTTCTCGTGCGGGAAAAGCCCCTCTTCCAGCCCGGTGACGAACACCGCCGTAAACTCGAGCCCCTTGGCAGCGTGCACCGTCATGAGTTGCACGGCGTCCTGCCCTGCTTCGGCCTGGTTGTCGCCGGCCTCGAGCGAGGCATGCGACAGGAAGCCCGCAAGCGGCGTCATCTCCACCGGCGTATCGGCATCGACCACGCCGTCGGGCGAGGCGAGCACATCCGGCGCGCCCGCCGGCGCGGGCCGCGTCGCGATCAGACGAGCCGGCGCATCGAGCCCGTACCCTTCCTCGGCAATGAAGGCCGTGGCCGCATGCACGAGTTCCTGCAGGTTCTCGATGCGGTCCTGCCCTTCCTTTTCGGTCTGGTAGTGCGCCACCAGACCGCTGGCCTCGATCACGTGCGTGACGACCTCCGGCAGCGTGAGCCGCTCGGTGTCGTGGCGCATCTGCTCGATCAGACGCACGAAGGCGGTGAGATTGGTCCCTGCCTTGCCCGTCATGTACGGCACGGCGGCGTACATCGAGCAGTTATACAGGCGCGCCGCGTCGGCCAGTTGCTCCAGCGAGCGGGCGCCAATGCCGCGCGCCGGGAAATTCACCACGCGCGCGAACGCCGTATCGTCGTTAGGATTTTCGATGAGCCGCAAGTAAGCCAGCGCGTGCTTGACTTCCTGGCGTTCGAAAAATCGCAGTCCGCCATACACGCGGTAGGCGATGCCGGCGCCGACGAGCGCATGCTCCATCACGCGCGACTGGGCGTTGCTGCGATAAAGGATGGCGATATCCTGGCGCGAAAGCCCCTGCGCGACGAGCGCTCTGATTTCCTCGACGAGCCAGCTCGCTTCCTGCAGGTCGGTGGCCGCCTCGTAGACGCGGATCGGCTCGCCATGGCCCGCATCGGTGCGCAGATTCTTGCCCAGACGCCGCGCGTTGTTCGAGATCAGCGCGTTTGCGGCGTCGAGGATGTTGCCGTGCGAGCGATAGTTCTGCTCGAGCTTGATCAGGTGGCGAACGCGGAATTCGCGCTCGAAGTCGGCCATATTGCCGACGTTTGCGCCGCGAAACGCGTAGATGCTCTGATCGTCGTCGCCCACGGCGAACACTGCGCCGTCCGGGCCCGCGAGCATCTTGAGCCAGGCGTACTGCAGCTTGTTGGTGTCCTGGAACTCGTCGACGAGGATGTGGCGAAAGCGCGCCTGATAGTGCGCGCGCAGCGGCTCGTTGTGCCTGAGCAGTTCGAAACAGCGCAGCAGCAGTTCGGCGAAATCCACCACGCCTTCGCGCTGGCACTGCTCCTGATAGGCCGTATAGAGCTCGACGAACTTCTGGTTGAAGGCGTCGTTGGCCTCGACCTCGTGCGGGCGCAGGCCTTGCTCCTTGGCGTTGTTGATGAAATATTGCAGGTTCTTGGGCGGATATTTCTCGTCGTCGACCCCGGCGGCCTTCATCATCCGTTTTATGGCGGAGAGCTGGTCGGCCTGGTCCAGAATCTGGAAGCTCTGCGGCAGCCCGGCGTCGCGAAAATGGGCGCGCAGCATACGGTTGCACAGACCGTGGAAGGTGCCGATCCACATCGCGCGCGTGCTGATGGGCAGCATCGCACCCAGGCGCGCCTGCATTTCCTTGGCGGCCTTGTTGGTGAAGGTGACGGCCAGAATGCCCGCCGGGCCGACATGGCCCTGCTGGATGAGCCAGGCGATGCGGGTGGTGAGCACGCGCGTCTTGCCGGAACCCGCCCCCGCCAGGATCAGGGCCGGCTCGTCCGGTAGTGTCACGGCGGCCAGTTGTTCGGGGTTCAGGTTGGCGAGCAGATCGGGCATGTCGGGAAGGAATTTCGAGTGAAGCCCGATTATAAATCCTGCTGCGGCGCGGAAATGGCACCGAATCTTTTATAATTCAAGGTTTCACGCATTACACGGTCCATTCAATCCATGAGCGACAGCGACAATACGCTTGCCAAGAGCTTCGAGCCGCAGGACGTCGAAGCCCACTGGGGCCCCGAATGGGAGCGCCGCGGCTATGCGCGCCCGACTTTCGACGACGCCCGCGAAGATTTCAGCATCCAGTTGCCGCCGCCGAACGTCACCGGCACGCTGCACATGGGTCACGCGTTCAACCAGACGATCATGGATGGCCTCGCGCGCTATCACCGCATGAAGGGCGCCAACACCCTGTGGGTGCCGGGCACCGACCACGCCGGCATCGCCACCCAGATCGTCGTCGAGCGCCAGCTCGACGCCCAGAAAGTCTCTCGCCACGACCTCGGCCGCGAGAAGTTCGTCGAACGCGTGTGGGACTGGAAGGAACAATCGGGCAGCACCATCACGCGGCAGGTCCGTCGCCTGGGGGCCTCCATCGACTGGAGCCGCGAGTACTTCACCATGGACGAGAAGATGTCGCGCGCCGTGCGCGACGTGTTCGTCACGCTCTATGAGCAGGGGCTGATCTATCGCGGCAAGCGCCTCGTGAACTGGGAATCGACCCTGCTCACGGCCGTGTCCGACCTGGAGGTGGTGAGCGAGGAGGAAGACGGCTCGCTGTGGCACATCCGCTACCCGCTCGCCGACGGTTCGGGCTCGCTCACGGTCGCGACCACGCGTCCGGAGACGATGCTGGGCGACGTCGCACTGATGGTTCATCCGGAGGACGAACGCTACAGGCACCTGATTGGGAAGATGGCCAGACTGCCGTTGTCCGATCGCGAGATTCCGGTCATCGCCGACGATTACGTCGACCGCGAGTTCGGCACGGGTGTGGTGAAGGTCACCCCGGCGCACGACTTCAACGACTACGCCGTCGGTCAGCGCCACAACCTGCCGCAGATCAACATCCTCACGCTCGACGCGAAGATCAACGAGAACGCCCCGGAAAAGTACCGCGGCATGGATCGTTTCGATGCGCGCAAGCAGATCGTGGCCGACCTCGAGGCCGAGGGGCTGCTCGAGTCGGTCAAGCCGCACAAGCTGATGGTGCCGCGCAGCGACCGCACCGGCACGGTCATCGAGCCGATGCTCACCGACCAGTGGTTCGTGGCGATGAGCAAGCCGGCACCCGAAGGCACGTTCCATCCGGGCAAGTCGATCACCGAAACGGCGCTCGACGTGGTGCGCAATGGCGAAATCAAGTTCGTGCCGGAGAACTGGACCACGACCTACAACCAGTGGCTCGAGAACATTCAGGACTGGTGTATTTCCCGTCAGCTCTGGTGGGGCCATCAGATTCCGGCCTGGTACGACGAAAACGGCAACGTGTACGTCGCCCGCACCGAAGCCGAAGCGCTCGGCAAGGCGCGCGCGGCCGGCTACACCGGCGCACTCAAGCGCGATGAAGACGTGCTCGACACGTGGTTCTCGTCCGCGCTGGTGCCATTCTCCTCGCTCGGCTGGCCGCAGGAGACGCCGGAACTGAAGCACTTCCTGCCGTCGTCCGTGCTGGTGACGGGCTTCGACATCATCTTCTTCTGGGTGGCGCGCATGGTCATGATGACCACCCACTTCACCGGCAAGGTGCCGTTCAAGACCGTGTACGTGCACGGCCTGGTGCGCGACGCCGAAGGCCAGAAGATGTCCAAGTCCAAGGGCAACACGCTCGATCCGATCGACATCGTCGACGGCGTGTCGCTCGAGGCGCTGGTCGCCAAGCGCACTACCGGACTGATGAATCCGAAGCAGGCGGCGAGCATCGAGAAGAAAACCCGCAAGGAATTCCCCGATGGGATCGCGCCGTTCGGCACCGACGCGCTGCGCTTCACGTTCGCCTCGATGGCCACGCTCGGACGTAACATCAATTTCGACCTGGCGCGCTGCGAAGGCTATCGCAACTTCTGCAACAAGCTGTGGAACGCCACGCGCTTCGTGCTGATGAACTGCGAAGGCCACGACTGCGGCCTGGCGCCGTGCGTGGGGGACTGCGGCCCCGACGGTCAGCTCGACTTCTCGCGCGCCGATCGCTGGATCGTATCGCTGCTCCAGCGCGTGGAGGCCGACGTCGAAAAGGGCTTTGCGGACTATCGTTTCGACAACATCGCCAGCGCCATCTACAAGTTCGTGTGGGACGAGTACTGCGACTGGTACGTCGAGCTGGCCAAGTGGCAGCTCCAGAACGGCACGCCGGCACAGCAGCGCGCCACGCGCCGCACGCTGCTGCGCGTGCTCGAGACGGTGCTGCGCCTCGCGCACCCGATCATTCCGTTCATTACCGAAGCGCTGTGGCAGAAGGTGGCGCCCCTGGCCGGCCGTTATCCGGCCGACAAGGCGCCGGGCGAAGCGAGCATCATGGTGCAGCCGTACCCGGTCGCCGACGCCGGCAAGATCGACGAGAGCGACGAGGCGTGGATGCAGCAGCTCAAGGCGGCAGTCGACGCATGCCGCAACCTGCGCGGCGAAATGAACCTGTCGCCGGCGCAGCGCGTACCGCTGCTGGTCGCCGGCGACGTGGATTTCCTCAAGTCGATCGCGCCGTATCTCCAGACGCTCGCGAAACTCTCCGAGGTGCAGGTACTCGCCGACGAGGCGGCACTCGACACGCAGGCGGCCGGCGCGCCGCTGGCCGTGGTAGGCGCCAACAAGCTGGCGCTGAAGGTGGAAATCGACGTTGCAGCCGAGCGCGAGCGCCTTGGCAAGGAAGTCAAACGCCTCGAAGCGGAGATCGCCAAGTGCCACGGCAAGCTGTCCAACGAGAGCTTCGTGGCCCGCGCTCCGGCCAATGTCGTGGAACTTGAGAAGCAACGGTTGGTCGACTTTGAAGCGGTCCTCGGCAAATTGCAGGCACAGCTCGCCCGCCTGCCGGCCTGAGACGCCCTCAAATCAAATAGGGAGATACCAATGAAAACCGCAGTGACCAAAGCCGTGTTCCCCGTGGCGGGTCTCGGCACCCGATTCCTCCCGGCGACCAAGGCGAGTCCGAAGGAAATGCTGCCCGTCGTCGACAAGCCGCTGATTCAATATGCGGTGGAGGAAGCGGCAGCCGCCGGCATTACCGAAATGATCTTCGTGACGGGACGCAACAAACGCGCCATCGAAGACCACTTCGACACCGCGTTCGAACTCGAAGCGGAGCTCGAAGCGAAGAACAAGCAGGCGCTGCTCGAGGTGGTGCACTCGATCAAGCCGTCGCACATCGATTGCTTTTACGTGCGCCAACCCAAAGCGCTGGGCTTGGGCCACGCCGTGCTGTGCGCCGAAAAGCTCGTGGGCGACGAGCCGTTCGCGGTCATCCTCGCCGACGACCTGCTCGACGGCGAGCCGCCTGTGCTCAAGCAGATGGTCGATCTGTACAACCAGTATCACAACTCGATCATCGGCGTGGAAGAGATCCCCATCGAGCAAAGCCGCTCGTATGGGATCGTCGCGGGTAACGAGTGGGGCGAGACGGACATCGTCAAGCTCACCGACATCGTCGAGAAGCCGGCTCCGGAGAACGCGCCGTCGAATCTCGGCGTGGTCGGCCGCTACGTGCTGCGTCCGCGCATCTTCGATTGCATCCGCGAGATCGACCCGGGGTCAGGCGGCGAGATCCAGCTCACGGACGCCATCCAGAAGCTCATGCAGGATGAAGTCGTGCTGGCTTATCGCTACAAGGGCAAGCGTTTCGATTGCGGCAGCAAACTGGGCTACCTGAAGGCGACGGTGGAATTCGCGCTGCGCCACCCGGAGTTGAAGGACGCGTTTCGCGAATATCTGCGCGAGTCGCACGGCGATCTGGTGTAAGCCATCTCGCCCGACCAATAAAAAAGCCGACGGCGGGCCCGTCGGCTTTTTTTACCCCCGCTGGCGCACGACGTGTGCGCCGCGCGGTTCAGCGGCGACGCATCAGGAAGTGGAACGTTTTGCCGTCTTCGCGCGATTCGAGCAATTCGTTGCCCGTCTGCTTGGCAAACGCGCTGAAGTCACGGGCGGCGCCCGGATCGGTCGCGATGATGTGCAGCACTTCGCCGCTTTGCATTTCGGCCAGCGCCTTCTTGGCGCGCAGGATCGGCAGCGGGCAATTCAGGCCGCTCGCGTCGACTTCTTTCTGGAATTCCATGCTCATGTCCCTCTACTGTGTCTCGTATGTTTCGTCCGGGCCCTACGCATCGTCCGACTCGTGTGCCGGGTTCGCCGTGCAGACCGCGATTCTACCGTAGTCTCGCGTCGGTCACCCGTGCCTGCCCCGCCGCCGGCCACTTAGTCGGCACTCAGTCGGCACTCAGTCGGCACTCAGTCGGCAATGGACGAGCGCGCCGATTCCACATACTCGACGGGCAGATTACGGCGCCGCAGCCACTCTGCCACGGCATGCCCGGTGCCGGCGCGCCAGGGCCGCACGCGCTCGGGCGCCACGAGACGAAATTCGGCAAGCTCCTCCGAGAGCCGGATATCGCCGTCGCATACCGCGTGATACGCGATGATCAGTTCGTTCTTGCGCATGAACTCGTACACGCCGAGCAGCGAGATCGCGTCCACGTCGAGGTTGGTTTCTTCCTTGATTTCGCGCCGCACGCCGTCCTCGGGGGTCTCGTCGCGCTCCAGGAAGCCCGTGATGAGCGCGAACATGCCTTCGGTCCAGGCGGCATTGCGGGCCAGCAGAATCTGGCCGCGATACTCCACGAGGCCGGCGACCACCGGCAACGGGTTATCCCAATGCACGAAACCACAGACGAGATCCGGACAGGCCCGGCGCACGCGTCCGGCCATCTCGCGCGAATCGAGCGGCGCGGCGCAGCGGGGACAGAAAAGAAGTTCAGTCATGATCGTTTTTCGGCGAATTCGAATATCTTAAATGAACTCATGACGCGCTGCACATTCCGCTGATTCCGGGACTCCCGCCAACGGCGCGGCCCGGGCGCGGGCTTATAATCGCCCTTTGTCCCGCCGCTTTCGTCCCCGCCACGTGTCCGACATTCCCAACGCCACGCCCGCTTCCGACGCTTCCGAGTCCGCCACGTCCACCGGCCCCGCGTTGCCGGCCCGACTCGCCAGGCGAGGCATGCGCCGCTCGCAGCGCCTGTGGCGCAACTACGGCGTATTCTGGCTGGGCGCAGTGCTCGTCGGTCTGGTCTCGGTCGCATACGCCAAGCTCGTCGACTTCGGCTTCGAGCTGTTCCAGCGCATGCTCTCGCACGGTTTGTGGCTGCCGCTCATCGTCACGCCGCTGGGCGCGTCGCTGGCCATCTGGCTGACGCAGAAATGCTTCAGGGGCTCGGAAGGCAGCGGCATTCCGCAGGTCATCGCCGCGCTGCAGGACTCGCGACTTTCGAAATCGCTGCTCACGCTGCGCATCATGTTCGGCAAGATCGCGATCTCGTTCCTCGGCATCCTGTGCGGCTTCACCATCGGCCGTGAAGGCCCGACGGTGCAGATCGGCGCCTCGCTCATGTACGCAATGCGCCGCGGTTACCGGCGCAGCAGCGCCCACATCGAGCGCCAGCTCACGCTCGCCGGCGCCGCCGCGGGGCTGGCCGCCGCCTTCAACACCCCCCTCGCGGGCGTCGTGTTCGCCATCGAGGAGCTGAGCCGCAGTTTCGTCGCTCGCAGCAGCGGCACGCTCATTACCGCCATCATCTTCTCGGGCGTCGTGGCACTCGGCCTGCAGGGCAACTACCTGTACTTCGGCCACATCAAGGCGCTCAGCGAATTTCACTGGGCGCTGATCCCCGTGCTCGTCGCCGCGAGCCTGCTCACCGGTGTGGCCGGCGGCCTGTTCAGCTGGCTGATGCTCAACGTCCCACGCTGGATGCCCGCCCCGCTCGTGAACCTGCGCCGGGCGCGCCCGGTTCGCTTCGCATTCCTGTGCGGGCTCGCCATCGCGGTGATCGGCATCGCCTCGGGCGGCCTGACGTTCGGCAGCGGTTACGCCGAGGCACGCGCCCTGCTCGAATCGCACGAGGCGCTCTCGCCGTTCTACGCGCTGCTGAAATTCGCGGCGCTGTCGGTGTCGTACCTCTCGGGAATTCCGGGCGGCATCTTCGCACCGTCGCTGGCCATCGGCGCGGGTCTCGGCAACGTGATGGCGCACCTCACGTCCGTCGTGCCGTTGCCCGCGATGGCCGCGCTGTGCATGGTCGGTTATCTGGCCGCCGTCACGCAGTCGCCGATCACCGCCTTCGTGATCGTCATGGAGATGATCGACGGCCACCAGATGGTCATTCCGCTCATGGCCGTGGCGCTGCTCTCCACCCAGGTCTCGAAAGCGATTGCGCCGTCGTTCTACCACGCGCTCGCGCACCGCTTTCTCACGCCTACGGCGCCCGCCCCGCGGCAAGGCTGAGCGTGGCGGCTCCGCCGCCGGGCCGCTCAGGCGCCGGCGAGCGCCCGGATGTCCGCGGCAAGCCGCTCCACGGTCTCCACGCGCGTGTCCCAGGCGCACATGAAACGGCACCCGCCTGCGCCGATGAACGTGTAGAAGCGCCACCCCCGGGCGCGCAGCGCTTCGATCACGTGCAGCGGCAGTTCGGCGAACACGGCGTTGGCCTGCGTCTCGAACATCAGCGACACGCCCGGCACGTCGCGAATACGCTCGGCGAGCCATTGCGCCATCGCGTTGGCGTGGCGCGCGTTGCGCAGCCAGGTGTCGTGCTCGAGCATGCCCAGCCACGGCGCCGAAATGAAGCGCATCTTCGAGGCGAGCTGACCGGCCTGCTTCACACGGTAAGCGAAGTCCTCGGCAAGCGCCCGGTTGAAGAACACCACGGCCTCGCCCACGGGCAGACCGTTCTTGGTTCCACCGAAGCAAAGCACGTCCACGCCCGCGCGCCACGTGAGGTCGCCGGGATGGCAGCCGAGCGTGGCAACCGCGTTGGCAAAACGTGCGCCGTCCATGTGTACGCGCAGGTTGCGGCGCCGGGCCACCGCGGAGATGGCCTTGATTTCGTCGACGGTATAGACCGTGCCGACTTCCGTCGCCTGCGTCAGGGTGACGACCCTGGGCTTCGGGAAATGGATGTCCGAGCGCCGGCTGATGACCGACTCGACGGCCTCCGGCGTGAGCTTGCCGTTGTTCTCGCGCCCGCGTGCGGTGAGCAACTTCGCGCCGTTGGAGAAAAACTCCGGCCCGCCGCACTCGTCGGTCTCGACGTGCGCGAGTTCGTGACAGATCACCGAGTGATACGACTGCGAGAGTGAGGCCAGCGCGAGCGAGTTGGCTGCCGTACCGTTGAACACGAAGAAGACGTCGCAATCCGTATCGAACAGCCCGCGAAGGCCGTCACAGACCCGCTGCGTCCACGTATCGTCGCCATACGCCACCTCATGCCCGCTGGCGTTGGCCTCCACCAGATAGTGCAGCGCCTCGGGGCAGATGCCGGCGTAATTGTCCGACGCGAAATGCTGAGGCGTTTGTGCGCTCCCGCCGCCAGCGGGTGCGGCAAGCGGCGATACGTGGGAGACATGGGGGGCGGACGGCGCGTGTGACATGGCGACCTCTTCAATACGCGGACGGGGCCGCGTCGCGGCCCCCGTCATGAACAAATCCAACCGTGAGCCTTGTGCCGGCTCATTCCGGTCGCGGGTCGGACCACAGCGTGCCGCCGGTGGCCCAGTTCTCGCGCTTGACGTCGGTAATGATGATATCGACGGACTCCGGCGTGCAGCCGATCGTACTCACCGCCGCTTGCGTGACGGCTTTGACGAACGCACGCTTTTGCTCGACCGTGCGACCCTCGAACATCTCGACGTGAAACGTAGGCATTGCTGTGTCTCTCCTTGTGCTGTTATCGAAGCCGGCGGCCCGCCCGTGACTGACTGTCGCCTTGCGGGCGGCCCGCTGGACGTTGCGCGGCCGATGGCGCCCGGGGCCGTCAATCGCGAAACGAGGCGTCTATTCTATCGAGTTTGCGCAGCAGTGCGGGCCACTCGAGCACGCCTTCGATCGCGCCGCCGTCTTCGAGTTGCACGGCTGTCTTGTCCTGCACGGCCGGACTGGGCAGATGCGGCGCGACGCCGCCGGCGAGCGTTAGCAACTGGATGTCGCACGCCTTGACGAGCGTGGCCATCAACACGAACGCCTCGGCGACGGTGCGACCGACGGTAAGCGTGCCGTGATTGCGCAGCAGCATCGCCGGATGCGCGCCGAGCGACGCCACGAGCCGCTCGCCTTCGGAAGGCGAGAACGCCAGCCCTTCGTACTCGTGGTAACCAATGCGCTCGTGAAAGCGCAGGGCGTGCTGCGACATCGGCAGCAACCCGTGCGGCTGGTTCGAGACGGCAATGCCGGCCGTGTTGTGCAGGTGCATGACGCATACAGCGTCGGCCCGCGCGGCGTGCACCGCGCCGTGCAGGGCGAAGCCCGTCACGTTTACCGGATGTTCGCTCTCGCCGACGATCTCGCCGTCCATCGTGATCTTCACGAGATTGGACGCCGTCACTTCATCGAACGTGAGGCCGAACGGATTGATGAGGAAGTGCCCCGGCTCGCCGGGCACCATCGCCGAGATGTGCGTGTAGATGAGATCGTCCCAGCCATGGAGCGCCACGAGCCGGTAGCAGGCCGCCAGGTCGACGCGCATCTGCCGCTCGGCGTCGCTCATGGCGGTGGCGGCCTTCTTGCCCGCCTTCAGGGTAAAGGACATGCGCAGGTTCCGAAGATGAAAGTGTCGCGAGTGCCGAACGTCGAAGCTCGCGCCGGGCGACACGCCCGGCTCAGGGTGCGTGCTCGTGCGAGCGTCGCCAGTCCCACACGAAGCCGATTGCGCCGAGTGCGAGCACGCCGCTCGCGCACAGCAGGGCGGCGGTGAAGCTGCCCGTGGCGGCGACCAGCGGTGCGGCCACGAGCGGCCCGACGATCTGCCCGATGCCGTAGGATGCCGTGACCAGACCGATCAGGCCATTGGCGTTGTCCCCACGCAGGCGCCGGCATTCGCGCACCGCATACACGGTGATCGCCGTAAACGGCAGCCCCACGAGCACGCTGCCGAGCGCGAAACCGGCAACGTTGGGCAGCACGATCCCGATGCCCACCCCCGCGCCTTGCATGACGTAGCAGGCCGCGAGCAGCAGCCGGTTGTCCCACGCGAGCGGCGCGCGCGCGCCGATGATCGCGCCGGGAATCACCATGAGGCCCAGCAGCGGGAAGAACAGATCGGGCCATGGCGAGCCCGGCAGCGCCTGACGCGCGATCACCGGCAGGAACGTCGCCGTGATGATGTAGCCGAAGCCGGCAAAACCGTAGAGCACCGTCACCGGGATCACGTTCTCGCCGCTGCCGTGGTTGACGGCGTGCGGCGCCGCATCGTCCGCCGTCCGGCTCGCGCCAGGCGCCGCCGATGCCGCCGGCGCATCGGCCACGAACGTGCGCCAGATCGCGGCGAGCAGCACCAGCGCGAGCACGCCGCACGACAGCCAGCCACCCCGCGCGGGCCATGCCATGGCCGTGTTCAGGCTCGCGAGCAAACCGGTCACGACGATGCCGGCGCCCGGCCCGGCGAAGATCACACCGCCCAGGCTGGGCATGCGCAGCTCGGCCAGCTTGCGAAATCCCCATCCCGCCGAGAACACCATCGCCCACGCGCTCATCACGCCCGCGAGCGTGCGCACCACGGCCCACACCACGAACGACTCCGTCATGCCCATGGCGAACGTCAACGCGACCGTGGTCGCCAGCGCGAAGCGAATGATGAGCGTCGGCGTCAGATGCAGCCACATGCACGACAGCGCGCCCACGAAATAGCCGGCGTAGTTCAGCGACGCGAGCCAGCTCCCGTGTTGAATGTCGGTGAGATGCTCATGAAGCATGAGCGGCAGCATGGGCGTGAAGGCGAAGCGCCCGATCCCCATCGCAATGGACAGGGCAAGCATGCAAGACAGGGCAATGCGCCACGCCGCGCGTTCCGGTCGGGGCTGGCGAGGCGTGACGGCACTGTCGGATTCGGCGAGTGTGGCTGGCATGAGAATGGCTGACCCGCAGGCGGGCAAGGACTAACGACGGCGAGAACGCGCAGCGAGGCGCGCGGCATGCCGGATACTTTACATGCAAAGCATCTTGCGAGGCGATGGTTCCCCTGTGTGGACAGGGGCATTCAACGTGTCGGCGCGTCGGCGCGTCGGCGAGTTTGAGCGCCAGGCATTGAGGTGGCCGGCAACACAAGCAAAAACGCGCACCGAAGTGCGCGTTTTGATAGGGCCCGGCCGGGGCCGACAGAATGAATCGCCGCAGGCGGGGGCGCCGCCTGCCGTCGGCAGCGCCCACGAATTGCCAACGGGCTGCCGGCGAATTACAGCTTGCCCGCGACCCAGCCCTGCACGCCGGCGAGCGCCTGCGGCAGTTGCGACGGATCGGTGCCGCCGGCTTGCGCCATGTCGGGGCGGCCGCCGCCCTTGCCGCCGACTTGCTGCGCGACGAAGTTGACCAGCTCGCCCGCCTTGACCTTGCCGGTCGCGTCGGCGGTCACGCCGGCGATCAGGCTCACCTTGCCGCCGTCGACAGCCGCGAGCACGATGGCTGCGCTCCCGAGCTTGTCCTTGAGCTTGTCCATCGTCTCGCGCAGCGTCTTGACGTCGGCGCCGTCGAGCTGAGCGGCGAGCACCTTCAGGCCGTTCACGTCGACCGCCTTCCCGACCAGTTCATCGCCCTGGCTCGACGCGAGCTTCGACTTGAGCGCGGCCAGTTCCTTCTCGAGCGACTTGACCTGCTCCTGCACCTGCGCGATGCGCGGCGTCAGTTCGGCCGGCTGCGTCTTGAGCGCGGCCGCGGCTTCGTTGAGCTGGTCGTCGAGCTTCTGCACGAAGCGCACCGAGTTGTCGCCGGTGATCGCTTCCACGCGGCGGATACCGGCGGCCACGCCGCCTTCCATCACGATCTTGAACAGGCCGATGTCGCCCGTGCGCGCCACGTGCGTGCCGCCGCACAGTTCGCGCGACGTGCCGATGTCGAGCACGCGCACTTCGTCGCCGTACTTTTCGCCGAACAGGGCCATCGCGCCGCCCTTTACCGCATCGTCGTAGGACATGAGCGCCGCATGCACCGGTGCGTTGGCCAGCACTTCGGCGTTGACGATGTCTTCCACGCGACGGATTTCGTCGGCGGTCATGGCGGCGTTGTGCGCGAAGTCGAAGCGTGTCTTGTCGGCGTCGACGAGCGAGCCCTTTTGCTGCACGTGGGTGCCGAGCACCTCGCGCAGCGCCTTGTGCATCAGGTGCGTCGCCGAGTGGTTGCGCACCGTGCGCGCGCGACGCACGGCATCGACCTGCGCCGTCACGGCGTCGCCCACCTTCAGTTCGCCCGATTCGAGCGTGCCGTAGTGACCGAAAACGTCGGCCTGGATTTTCTGCGTATCGGCCACACCGAAGCGCGCGCCGGCCGTCGTGATCAGCCCCTGATCGCCGACCTGACCGCCCGACTCGGCATAGAACGGGGTGGTGTCGAGCACCACGATACCCTGCTGGCCCGCGCCCAGCTTGCCCACGCTCGTGCCGTCGACGTACAGCGCCGTGATCTTCGCGCCTTCGATGGACAGCGTGTCGTAGCCCTGGAAGCGCGTCTTGTCGCCGTCGTACTCGAGGGCCGTCGCCATCTTGAACTTGCCGGCGGCGCGCGCCTGCTCGCGCTGACGCGCCATCGCGGCGTCAAAACCGGCTTCATCGACCGAGATGTTGCGCTCGCGGCAGACGTCCGCCGTCAGATCGAGCGGGAAGCCATACGTGTCGTGCAGCTTGAACGCGAGTTCGCCGTCGAGCGTGGTCACGCCGCGCGCGGCCAGATCGGCCAGCGCGCCTTCGAGAATCTCCATGCCGTTCTCGATGGTTTCGCCGAAGCGCTCTTCTTCCTGCCTGAGCACGTCCGTCACGCGCTGCTGCGCCTGGGCCAGCTCCGGATAGGCCGCGCCCATTTCGGCGACCAGATCCGGCACGAGCTTATAGAAGAACGGCTGCTTGCAACCGAGCTTGTAACCATGACGGATCGCGCGGCGGATGATACGGCGCAGCACGTAGCCGCGGCCTTCGTTGCCGGGGATCACGCCGTCGACGATCAGGAACGAGCAGGCGCGGATGTGATCGGCGATCACCTTGAGCGAGTTCGCGCTCAGATCGCTCACGCCGGTCTCGCGCGCCGCGGCCTTGATCAGGTGCTGGAACAGGTCGATCTCGTAGTTGCTGTGCACGTTTTGCAGCACGGCCGCGATACGCTCCAGCCCCATGCCGGTGTCGACGCACGGCTTGGGCAGCGGCGTCATGTTGCCCTGCTCGTCGCGGTTGAACTGCATGAACACGAGGTTCCACACTTCGATATAGCGATCGCCGTCCTCTTCGGGCGATCCCGGCGGGCCGCCCCACACGTCGGGGCCGTGGTCGTAGAAGATTTCCGAGCACGGGCCGCACGGACCGGTGTCGGCCATCTGCCAGAAGTTGTCCGACGCGTAGCGCGCGCCCTTGTTGTCGCCGATGCGGATGATGCGCTCGGTCGGCACGCCGACTTCCTTCGCCCAGATGTCGTAGGCCTCGTCGTCTTCCTTGTAGACCGTGACCCAGAGCTTGTCCTTGGGCAGTTTGTAGACGTCGGTGAGCAACGCCCACGCGTACTGGATCGCTTCGCGCTTGAAGTAGTCGCCGAACGAGAAGTTGCCCAGCATTTCGAAGAACGTGTGGTGACGGGCCGTGTAGCCGACGTTCTCCAGATCGTTGTGCTTGCCGCCGGCGCGCACGCTGCGCTGGGCCGTGGTCGCGCGCTTGTAGGGGCGCGTCTCGAGGCCGAGGAAGACGTCCTTGAACTGCACCATGCCGGAGTTCGTGAACAGCAGCGTGGGGTCATTGGACGGCACGAGGCTCGACGAGCGCACGATCGTGTGCCCCTTCGACTCGAAGAAGTTGAGGAATTTTTCCCGAATGTCTGCGACTTTCATAGCGTGCTTGAGAGCGTGGGGACCGGGCGGGCGCAAAGCGAAGCCTGGCGGGTATTTTGCAAACTTTTGATTATACGGGAAATCGGCCGTATCACCGCGCCGCGCCTTCCACCGCGTGCTCGGCCACACCCCTCGGCCACACCCTCGGCCACGCGCTCGGCACCCATCGAACCGCTGCCAACCGCACTGCGAAACGACGCTGGTCAAGACGCCGGTCACCCACGTAGACTGCTGACCACGAGTTCCGCATTGCAAAACAACGTTTCGCACATGACGCCCGACACGCAACGTCGGCGACCATGAGGCGATCCCCTCAAGGAGAGAGATGACGATGGGCGCGCTGAGCCATATTCGGGTGCTGGATCTTTCGCGCGTGCTGGCCGGTCCGTGGGCGACGCAGAACCTTGCCGATCTGGGCGCGGACGTAATCAAAGTGGAGCGCCCCGGCGTGGGTGACGACACGCGCAGTTGGGGCCCGCCCTATCAGCGCGACGCCGAGGGCAACGACACGGCCGAGGCAGCCTACTACCTTGCCGCCAATCGCAACAAGCGCTCGCTCACGCTGGACATCTCGCGTCCCGAGGGGCAGGCCATCGTGCGCGCCCTGGCCGCGCAGAGCGACGTCGTCGTCGAGAACTACAAAGTCGGCCAGCTCGCCAGATATGGGCTCGATTACGCTTCGCTCAGGGCCGTCAGGCCCGACCTCGTCTATTGCTCGGTGACCGGTTTCGGCCAGAATGGCCCATACGCCTCGCGCGCCGGCTACGACTTCATCGTGCAGGGCATCGGAGGCTTCATGAGCATCACGGGCGAGCGCGACGGCCTGTCCGGGGGCGGTCCGCAGAAGGCCGGCGTGGCGATCGCCGACCTGATGACCGGCATGTACGCAAGCCTGGCCATCATGGCCGCGCTCACCCACCGCGATCGCACCGGCGTGGGCCAGTACATCGACATGGCCCTGCTCGACACGCAGGTCGCCATGCTCGCCAACATGAACACCAACTATCTGGCGAGCGGCAAGGCGCCCGTGCGCTGGGGAAACGCGCATCCGAACATCGTGCCGTATCAGACCTTCCAGACCGGCGACGACGGCTGGATCATCGTCGCCGTGGGCAACGACGGTCAGTTCCGCAAGTTCGTGGAAGCCGGCGGCGAACCGGCGCTGGCCGATGACGAACGGTTCGCCACGAACCCGGCGCGCGTGCGCCATCGCGAGGCGCTCGTGCCGCTGCTCGCGCGCATGGTGCGCAAGTTCGGCAAGGACGCATGGATCGACAGGCTCGAAGCGGCCGGCGTACCGTGCGGCCCGATCAACACGCTGCCGGAAGTGTTCGCGCACCCGCAGGTGATCGCGCGCGAGATGGCGCTCGAGCTGCCTCATCCGTCGGGCGGGGTCGCACGCCTGGTGGCCAGCCCCATGAAGATGAGCGAGACGCCGCCGCTCGCGCGCACTGCGCCGCCGACGCTGGGCCAGCACAGCGACGACATCCTGCGCGAGCGTCTGGGCTTCGACGACGCGAAGATCGCCGAGCTGCGCCGCGACGGCATCGTCTGAGCGGGCGCGGCCAATACGAAAAAAGCCTGCCGCGATGTGCTGCGGCAGGCGTCTGACGACGGCGTGACCCACGTGACACGCCGCTGCCACCGGACAACGCGCCGGCCGTTGGGCCGGGCGCGCTTCATTCGTAGCGCTTTCCCTCGGCCAGCAGTTCGGGCGTGCCGATCACGGCGTTGAGCCCGTCGAAGTCGAGCATGCGGTCGCGCCAGGCGGCGGTCGTTCCGTGCTCGCGAAGGTTCGCGTAATACCCCTGCAGCGCGTGCGCGACCGCGCGCGCCGTGCCGCCGGGGAAGATGACGATGCGAAAACCGATGTCGGCCAGCGCCCGGGCACTGTGCACCGGCGTCTTGCCGCCCTCGACCATATTGGCGAGCAGCGGCACGCGCGCGGCGAAGCGCTCGCATGCCGCGGCCATCTGCTCGGTCGTGCGCAACGCTTCGATGAACAACGCGTCCGCGCCCGCTTCGAGATAGCGCTCGGCGCGATCGAGCGCGGCATCGAGCCCTTCGACGGCCACCGCATCGGTGCGCGCGAGGATCAGCGTGCCGGCGTCGTGCCGCGCGTCGACCGCCGCGCGCACCTTGCCCGCCATTTCCTGGACGCTCACGACGCCCTTGCCGTCGAGATGCCCGCAGCGCTTCGGAAACGTCTGGTCTTCCAACTGGATCATGGCCGCGCCGGCGCGCTCGAAACCGCGCACGGTCCGCTTGACGTTCAACGCGTTGCCGAAGCCCGTGTCGGCGTCGACGATCACGGGCACCGGCACGCGCTCGGCAATGCGCGCGAGCGTGTCCTCCACTTCGGGATAGGTCGTGAGCCCGATGTCGGAGCGAGCGAGCCGCGTGTAGGCAATGGACGCGCCCGACAGATACAGCGCGTCGAAGCCGGCTTGCGCGGCGACGAGCGCGGACAGCGCGTCGTACACGCCGGGCGCGAGCAACACGCCTTGTCCGAGCCGATCGGCAAGCCGCGGTTTGAGAGACGACGATGTCGTCATGCGCAAGTCTCCTGAGAATGTGATGCAGCGCCGAGCGTTGCGATGGCGGTCGTGGCGGCCAGATACCCGCCCGCCACGGCCGAGAGCAATCCGTTGCCGGACAAGTAGCCCCATACGGCGTTGCCCGATACGCCTCGCGCCGCGCCGCCGGCGGCCAATAGATTGGGAAACGGCGAACCGTCGGTGCGCAGCACGCGGCAGTGTGCGTCGATGTCGAGGCCACCCTGGGTGTGAAACAGCGCCCCCGTGACCTTGACGGCGTAATACGGCGCATGGAGCGTTCGGGTGAAGCGCCGCCCGTCGGCCGGCGTGGCATCGGGCCTCACGCCGTCGAGCGTGGCGCGCAGCGCGGCCGCGTCGCATCCGATCGCGGCGGCAAGCGCGTCGACGTCGGCGCAGCGCTTGAGCGCGCCCGCGGCTTCGGCCTCCCGGAAGTCGGGGAATGTGCGCGCAAGCGCGAGCGTTTTCGCATCGAACACGTTCCACGCGACGCCGCCCGGCTGCGCCAGCACGTTGACGGCCGCCTCTGAATAGCCGTGCGTTTCGTCGTGAAAACGCCGGCCTTCACGATTGACCTGCACGCCGCCATCCATGATGACGGCCCACGAGATCAGCACCCCATGCGGGCTCGCCCACGAGCCATGGCCCTGATAGCCGCCCAGATCGGCCTGCGCCGCACCGAGCGCCCTGCCCCACAGCAGCGCGCTGCCGTCGTTGCCCTCGTGGCCGCCATACACGGCGTGGGCCATCTCCGGCAGCCATTCGGCACGCAGCGCCGCATTGCCGCCGAAACCGTTGCAGGCGAGCAGCAGCATGTCGCACCCCAGGTACTCCATCGCGCCGTCGGGCCGCACGCCCCCCACGGCCTGCACGCGGCCGGCGTCGTCGAGCCACAGCTCGCGCACGAGCGTGCGCGTGAGAATGGCGGCGTCGGTTGCCAGCACCGCGCGCTCGAGCGCCGCCATGAGGGCCGCACCGGTACGCTCGGGCAGGCTGTGCATGCGGCGCACGCTGTGTCCGGGATACAGAAAGCCGTCGAGCACGTCGAACGTCAGGCCGTGGCGCGCCAGCGCATCGATGGCCGGTCCCGACGCCTGGGTGTACGCCGCCACCAGATGCGCGGCGGCGGTGCCCCTGGTCTTGCGCATGATGTCGTCCGCGAACCGCGCCGGACTATCGTCGATGCCGGCAGCACGCTGCACGGCGCTGCCCGCGGCCGGAATGAAACCCGATGACAGCGCGCTCGAGCCGCTCGGCACGGCGTCGCGCTCGAGCAGCACGCAGTCGACGCCGGCGTCCTGCAGCACGAGCGCGGCCGTCAGCCCGCACGCGCCCGCGCCGACGATCACCACGCTCACCTGCGGCAGGTCGTCGACGGGCGGGCGCCCCTTTCGAACGACGGGGCCTTCCGTCATGCCGTGTGCGCTCATGCTGCGATCCGGCCCGCGAAGGCCTCGCAAGTGACGATTTCGCCGACCGTGCGCAGATCGGCGAGCGCGGCGTCGTGCGCCGCTGGAGTCGACGCGGCGCAGCCGTCGGCGAGCACGAGCACGCGGTAATCGCGCATGTGGGCGTCGCGCGCCGTGCTGGCCACGCCGCCATTCGTCACGATGCCGCACACCGCCACCGTGTCGATGCCGGCTCGCCGCAGCACCCAGTCGAGCTGCGTATTGAAGAAGGCGGAATAGGCGACCTTCCACACCGAGACGTCGACGTGTCCGGCCAACGACGCCACCGTGGCGTGCCCGTTCGTGCCCGCCACGAAGTCGCCGCGCCGCAGGAACGGGCGCAATTGCTTCAGGTGCGGCGAGATCATCGGCTCGCCGTGCGCGTCGGGCCAAAGCGTGAACTGGCTTGCCGCCACGTAGCCGCCGGCCGCCTTGAGCGAGCGGGCGACAGGCGCAAGGCGCGCGGGCAGCGCCTGCGCCTCGGCCGTTGTCGCGCCCCCCCGATCGTAGGCGCCGCCGGGCGTAATGAAATCGTTCTGTAGATCGACGATGACGAGCGCAGTGCGCGTCGCATCGAATCTTGCGGTCGGGCTCATGAGCCGAATCTCCTGTGGTGGGGCTCAGGCGTCGCGCGTGATGAGCAGATTGCCCAGCGCATCGACGCGCCCGGAGAAACCGGGTTCGAGCCAGATCGTCGTGTCGGACTGTTCGAGGATGGCGGGCCCCGCGACCACGGCGCCGACCGGCAGGTCCAGGCGTGCATGCCGCACGGCGTCCCACCACTGGCCCGCGTGATAGACGCGCTGCGTGCCGAGCGGCGCCGGCATTTCGGTCGCTTGCGGCGCGAGCACCGCGAGGTCGAACTTCGGACGCACGCCTATGCGCGCATAGCGCAGGTTCATGATGCGCACCGCAATGCCGTCGAGCGCGCGCCCGAAAGCCTCGCGATACGCGGTCTCGAATGCCCGTGCAATACCTTCGCGATCGAGCGCCTCGCGCGCCACCGGCACCCGCACCGTGTGGCTCTGGCCCACGTAGAGCATGTCGAGTTCGATGACTTCGCGCACGGCGTCGAAGCGCACGCCGGCCGAGTCGAGGCGTTGCTGGCATGCCTGCCCCAGCGCCTCCACGCGCGCGACGAGATCGTCCGTGTCGAGCGCGGCGAGCGGCTGGTTGAGCGTCTGCACGCTGTCGTGCCGCATGTCGGCGATCACGCAGCCGAGCGCGGAGGTCACACCCGGATAGCGCGGCACGATGCCGGTCGTGGTGCCGACCTCGCGCATCATCGCGCACACGTGCAGCGCGCCCCCGCCGCCGAACGGCATGTAGGCGAACTGGCGCGGATCGTGGCCGCGTTCGATCGAGACCACGCGAATGGCGCCGGCCATCTTCGCATTGGCAACGGTGAGAATGGCTTCGGCCGCCGCGTGGACGTCGAGTCCGAGCGGCTCGGCCACGTGCTCGCCGATCGCGCGTTCGGCCAGGCTCGCGTCGAGCTTTGCCAGCAACCCGCCGCCCAACGGCCGGTCGGCGGCAATGCGGCCGAGCAGCACGTTGGCGTCCGTGACGGTGGGGCGCGAATTGCCGCGCCCATAGCACGCCGGCCCCGGCACGCTGCCGGCCGACTCGGGGCCGACCTGCAGCAGGCCGCCCGCATCGACGGACGCAATCGAGCCGCCGCCCGCACCGATCGTCTCGATCTGGATCATCGGCGAGCGCACGACCATGCCGAATTCGATGGACGTCTGCGCAGAGAGCGAGGCTTCGCCGCCCGCGACCAGCGACACGTCGAACGACGTGCCGCCCATGTCGCCCGTGACCACGTTGGCGAAACCGGCCGCGCGCGCAATGGCCGCGCATGCGATCACGCCGGCCGCGGGGCCCGAGAGTGCCGTGCGCACCGGCACGTCGCTCGCCGTCTCGCGCGACATGATCCCGCCATTGCTCTGCACCACGAGCAGTTCGCCGCCGAAGCCCTGCGCCTGCAGGTCGCGCGCGAGCCGCGTGAGATAGCCGCCCACCACCGGCTGCAGCGACGCGTTGAGCGTCGCGGTCGAGCAGCGCTCGAACTCGCGGATCTCGGGCAGCACTTCGGTGGCGGCCGTCACGTTGCCATTGGGCCACAACGCACGCACCGCGGCGACCGCCCGTTGCTCGTTTACCGGATTCGCGTAGGCGTTGACGAAGAACACGCAAACCGCTTCGCATCCCGCTTCGAGCAGCGCGCGTGCCGCGGCCTCGACCTGCGCGATATCGACTTCGGTGTGCACCGTGCCGTCGGCCAGCACGCGCTCGTCGACTTCGAGCCGCAGATCGCGCGGCACGATGGGCGTGAAATTGCCGCGCAGGCCCCACGTGGCCGGCCGGTCGCGGCGGCGCATCTCGAGCACGTCGCGAAAGCCTGCCGTGGTGATGATGCCCGTGCGGGCGACCTTGCGCTCGAGCAGCGCGTTCGTGCCCACCGTCGTGCCATGCACGATGGTGGCGATCGCCGCGGCGCCGCCCTTGCCCGACGCATCGACGCGCTCGATTCCGTTCATGAAGCCGCGCGCTTCCTCGCCGCGCGTGGACGGCACCTTCACGATGCGCGCCACGCCGGCCGCCTCGTCGAGCACGAACAGATCGGTAAAGGTTCCGCCCACGTCGACGCCAACGACGAGCGGGGATTGGGGGATGGCGACTGCACTCATGCCTGTTGCTCCTTCGTTGCCTGGTCGGCGGCGTCAGCGCGGGTATCCGCCTTCGCCCCTGTCACATAGCCCATCGCACGATCGTGTTCGCGCTGGCGCGTGTCGCGCCGGGCCGGGTCGCCGTAGCCGCCGCCGCCCGGCGTCTCCAGCCGGACGCGCTCGCCGCGCGCGAGCTTGATGCCGAGCATCTTCGAGGCCATCGGCGGCGTATGCCACTGCCCCTCGCGCTGATAGCGAAAGACGTTGGGCACCGATGCCCGGCCGCCGGCAATGCCCTGCGGCGCCGAGCGCCCGCGCTCGCCGAACACGAAAGCCTCGGCACTGTCTTCGAGCAGCTCGATTTCGTAGATGGCGCCGAGTCCGCCGCGATGCTCGCCGTCGCCGGCGGAGTCGGGGCGCAGGGCCCATTGCGTGAAACGCACGGGATAAGCGGCTTCGAGAATCTCCACCGGCGGAATGGTGGCCGTCGAGATCGGGGCGTTGCCGTGCGACAGGCCGTCGCCGTCGCTGTGACCGCCATGGCCGCCGCCGAAGAAGCTGAACATTACCCAGCGCTGGCCCTTGCGCGCCGCATCGGTGCGATAGCCCGCGATCGACAGCGCGTTGATGGTGCCGTAGGCCTGCGCCATGGCGCGCTCGGGAGCGGCCTGCGCCATGGCGCAGAAGATCACGTCGATCATGCGCAGGATGGTCTCGGTGTAGCCGCCGACCGGACGCGGGCGTTGCGCGGAGATGAGCAGCCCTTCGGGCAGCTCGAAGCGCACGGCGTCGAGCACGCCGGCGTTGGCGGGCACGTCCGGGAACAGGTGCTTGAGCGCGACGTAACACGCCGCAATGGCCGTGGCGCGCGAGATGTTTACCGGCCCCATGCACGCCGGCGACGTGCCGGTGAAGTCCAGCGTGAGCGTGTCGCCCGCCACGCGCATGCGCAGCGCGATGGTGAGCGGCTCGTCGCGCACGCCGTCGTTGTCGAGCGTGTCGCGATAAACGTATTCGCCGTCGGGCAGCGCACCCACGTGAGCGCGCATCAGTTTCACGGCGCGCTCGCGCAACTGGGCGAGCGCCTCCTGCACCGTGGCGTCGCCGTATTCGTCGAGCAGATCGGACAGGCGTCGCCCGCCCAGTTCGAGCGCCGCCAACTGCCCGTTCAGATCGCCCCAGAGGCTATCGGGCAAACGCGTGTTGGCCTTGAGAATGGCGAGCACGTCGGCGTCGAGTTCGCCGCCGCGCACGATGCGCACCGGCGGGATCTGCACCGCCTCCTGCCAGCACTCGGTCGCCGCCGGGTTGTAGTTGCCCGGCACTGCGCCGCCCACGTCGTGCCAATGCGCGGCCGAAGCGAGAAAACAATACAGCCGGCCGTCACGGAAGACGGGGCGAACGAGCTTGAAGTCGTTGGCGTGCGTGCCGCCTTCGTAGGGGTCGTTGAACAGCCAGACGTCGCCCTCGACCATGCCGCCGCGCTCGGCCGCGGCGCGCGCGGCCGCCTGCACGGCGAAGGCCATGGCGCCGACGAAGACCGGCAGGCCCGACTTGCCCTGCACGAGCGTGGCGCCGCTGGCCGCGTCGTAGATGCCGTGGCAGGCATCATGGGCCTCGGCGATGATCGGGTTGAAGGCGCTGCGGTAGAGCGTCGCGTCCATTTCGTCGGCGATCTGCTCCAGCCGGCCCTTGAGGACCGCCAGCGTGACGGGATCTAGCATGAAGAAACTCCGTTAGGTGTCGCGTGAGATGTCGAGCTGCGCCGCTTGAGCAGATTGAGCAGGCCGCCCGCCTCGACCATGTCGAGCAGGAAGCCCGGCACGTTCTCGCAGGCCAGACGCGTGCCGTCGGCGCGCTCGATGAAGCCTTCGCGCGGCGCGAGCCGCACCGCTTCGCCCTCGGCGATGCGATGCGCCTCGGCGCACGTGAGCAGCAACAGCCCCACGTTGAAGGCGTTGCGGAAATACAGGCCGTTGAACGACGGTGCGATCACGGCGCGCACGCCGAGGTGTACGAGCGCGGCGGCCGCCTGTTCGCGCGAGGAGCCGATACCGAAGTTCGGTCCGGCCACGAGCACGTCGCCCGGCGCGACCCCGGCCGCGAATTCGGGCCGCACGCGATGCAGGCAGTGACGGGCGATCTCGTCGATGCCGAATTTCATGTACGCGCCCGGCGCGAGCGCGTCGGTGTCGATGTCGGCGCCGACCACCCACGCACGATGCGCGGGCGCGGCGAAAGCAGGAGTAGACCTTGGCAATGTCATGGAGAGCGTTGTCGGTACGGAATCAGGCGAGGACGTCGCGTGGATCGGCAATGCGGCCCGTGAGCGCGGCGGCGGCGACGGCGTAGGGCGAGCCGAGATAGACCTGCGCGCTCTCCGCGCCCATGCGCCCCTTGAAATTGCGCGCGGTGCTCGACATGACGGTCGCCCCTTCCGGGATCGAGCCGCCATAGCCCGCACAGGCGCCGCAGGTGCTGGCGAGCACCTGCGCACCGGCCGCGACGAGCACGTCCATCACGCCCTCGCTCGCCGCCTGCGCCTGATCGCGCGCGGATGCCGGCGCCACGACGAAGCGCATACCGTCGGCAATGCGCCGGCCCCTGAGGACACGGGCGGCGGCGCGCAGGTCGTCGAGCTTCGCGCCCGTGCACGCGCCGAGATAGGCCACATCGATTGCCACGTCGGCAAACGCGTCGATGGCGCGCGTGTTGGCGGGACTGTGTGGCGCGGCGACCTGCGGGGCGAGCTTGCTCGCGTCGAACGCGTGCACTTCGGCCCGCGCGCCCGCGTCGCTTTGCCAGCGCCCGACGTCGATCGGGCCCGTCACGCCAACCGAGCGCAGGTAGTCGACGGTGGTCGCATCCGGGGCGATCAGCCCGACTTGCGAGCCCAGTTCGGCGCTCATGTTCGAGAGCGTCATGCGCTCCTGCATCGACAGCGCACGCACCGCCTCGCCGCAGAACTCGATGGCCTGATAGCGCCCGCCGTTCATGCCGAAGCGGCCGATCATGTGCAGCATCATGTCCTTGGCCGTGACGCCGTCGGCGAGCCGCCCGTCCCAACGCATCTGGAGGGTGTCGGGCACCTTCACCCAGATTTCGCCGGACACGGCCACACCGAGCATTTCCGTGCTGCCGATACCGAACATGTACGCGCCGAACGCGCCGCCGGTCGGCGAATGCGAGTCGCCGCCCACGCAGAACATGCCGGGGCGCAGGTGGCCGTGCTCGGGCACGACCACATGGCAGATGCCGACCGAGTCGTAGACGTTGGGCAGCGCCTGCGCCCGCGCCCAGTCGCGCGCGATGCGCACGATGCGGCGCGATTCGTCGTCCGACTCGGGCACGTAGTGGTCGATCACGAGCACGACCTTCGACTTGTCCCACAGTTGAGCGCCAAGCGATTCGAGCATCGGCTGGAGGCGGCGCGGGCCGCTCGAGTCGTGAAACATGGCGAGATCGACCTTGCACGTCACGATCTCGCCGACGGCTACCTCGGCGCGCCCACAGGCGGCGGCCAGCAGCTTTTGCGTGAGAGTTTGAGCCACGATGAGTCCCTTACATTCCGAGATAGGCGCGGCGCAGCTCGGGGCTGGCGAGCAGTTCCGCGCACGTACCGCTGTGGCCAATGGCGCCGTTCTCGAGCACGTAGCCGCGCTGGCCGGTCTCGAGTGACTGGCCGACGTTCTGCTCGACGAGCAGGATCGACAGACCGTCGCGCTGCAAACGCGCGATGAGCGAGAACAGTTCCTCGACCATGAGCGGCGAGAGCCCGAGCGACGGTTCGTCGAGAATCAGCAGCCGCGGCTCGGCCATCAGGCCGCGCCCGATGGCGAGCATCTGCTGCTCGCCGCCGGACATCGTCCCGGCCGGCTGGGCGATGCGCTCGCGCAGACGCGGAAACAGATCGAGCATGCGCTCCAGGCTGCGCTCGCGCTGCGCGCGAGCGCGGGCGAACGCGCCGAGGGCGAGGTTCTCGCGCACGCTGAGGTTCGGGAAGATGCGCCGGCCTTCGGGCACCTGAATCAAGCCCGCCTTGACGACCTCGCGGTAGTGACGTCCGGTCAGATCGTGGCCGTCGAACCGCACCCGTCCGGCCCACACCGGGTTGATGCCCGAGAGCGTGTTGTTGAGCGTGGACTTGCCGGCGCCGTTACTGCCGAGCAGCACCACGATCTCTCCCTCGCCGACCGTCAGATCAACACCGCGCAGCACTTCCACACGGCCGTAGCCGGTGCGCAGGCCTTCGACTTCGAGCAGATGGCTCATTGCATGCCTCCCTTGTGCCCAACCGCCCCGAGCTGCCCGACCTGGGCTGCCTGGGCAGCATGCGCGGCCAGACGCGCCGCCGTGCCATGCCCGAGATAGGCC
Source organism: Pandoraea nosoerga (assembly GCF_902459585.1). Taxonomy (GTDB): domain Bacteria; phylum Pseudomonadota; class Gammaproteobacteria; order Burkholderiales; family Burkholderiaceae; genus Pandoraea; species Pandoraea nosoerga. Next base: position 54,541 of record NZ_CABPSC010000015.1, on the reverse strand, counting down.
TCGACGACGGCGGGATCGGAGGTCACCTCCCGCGGCGTGCCCGCGGCGATCAGCCGGCCTTGCGCGAGCACCCACACGTGCTCGGCAAGACTCATGACGGCGCGCATTACGTGCTCGATCATCAGCACCGTCACGCCGCTGTCCGCGATGTCGCGCACCACGGGGATCATTTCGTCGATCTCGCTCGGATTGAGACCGGCGAGCACTTCGTCGAGCAGCAGCAGGCGTGGGCGCGTGGCCAGCGCGCGCGCCAGTTCCAGGCGCTTGCGCCCGCACACCGTCAAATCGGCCGCCGGCTTGTCGAGCTGCGCCTGCAGGTTGGTGCGCACGGCGATGGCCTCGGCCTCACGCAGTGCAGCGCGCCGATTGCTCTCGTGCAGATGCGCGCCGACGGCAATGTTCTCGCGCACCGTCTGCGCGCCGAACGGCTGCACGATCTGGAACGTGCGCGTGAGGCCCTGGCGCGCCGTCACGAACGGCGCCTGGCCGGTGATGTCGCGCCCCTGGAATTCGACCCGGCCGGCGCTCGGCGTGAGGAACCCCGAGAGCAGGCCGAACAACGTGGTCTTGCCCGCGCCGTTCGGCCCGACGAGCGCGCTCAGCGTGCCCGGCCGGATCGTGAGACTGACGTCCTGCACGGCCTTCAGGCCGCCGAAGGTGATGGACAGGCCATCGGCTTTCAACAAGGCTTCAGACACGGGCCTTCTCCTCGCGCGCCGCGGCCGCTCGTGCGTCGTTGCGCCCTTCGCCGTGCGCTCGCGTGCTGGTTTTGTCCATGCCGAACAGGCGGCGCACCGATGCCCCGGCGCCCGTCATGCCGCGCGGCAGGAACATCACGATCAGAATCAGCACGGCGCCATAGATCACCATCGACAGCCCCGGCAATTCACCGAAAAGGTTGCGGGTGAGCTCGCCCAGCGTGTACAGCACGGCGGCGCCGAGCACCGGTCCCCACAGCGTGCCGAGCCCACCGACGATCACACCGACGAGCGCCTCGACCGAGATCGTCGAACCGAAGGCAATGCCCGCGTCGATGTACTGGAACATCTGCACGTAGCACACGCCCGCGGCGCTCATGAACGCGCCGGACAGCGCGATCGCGCCGAGCTTCACGCGCAGCGGGTTCACCCCCACCGCGCGCGCGGCGCTCTCGTTGTCGCGCACCGCCTGTAGCCAGGCGCCGAAGCGCGAATGCCGCAACCATGCCGTCACCAGCAACGCGGCCACCACGAACGCGAGCAGCACGAACGCATAGCCGCGCGGCGAGGCGAACTGCAACTGACTCACGCCCTGGTGCAACGGCACCATCAGGCCCACGCCCGCGCCGGTAAATGGCAGCGAGACGGCCAGAATGCGGAACACCTCCGCGAACGCGAGCGTCACCAGCGCGAAGTACGACCCCTTGAGGCCATAGCGGAACGTGACCGCGCCGATGACCATGGCCACCAGCGTGCCCGTCGCGATGGCCAAAGGCATGGCCGCCCACGGGTTCCATCCCCAGCGCAGTTGCGCGATCGCTTGTGCGTAGGCGCCCACGCCGAAGAAGAGCGCGTGGCCGAACGACAACTGTCCGCCGAAACCGCCCAGAATGTTCCACGACTGCGAGAGCAGCACCGTGTAGAGCGTCATCATCAGAAACGACAGCCACACGCCCGACTGCAGCGTGACGAGTAGCGCCGTCGCGACAACGCCGAACAACACGATCCATCGAAGATCTCTCATCGCTTGCTCCTGCTCATGCTTTGCATCTTTGCTCTCCCGTCCCTTCAGGCCTGCGCGCCGAACAGCCCCTGCGGGCGCAGCAGCACGACGATGATGAAAATGGCGAAGATGCCGATCTGCCCGAGCGAATCGCCGAGCCACAGGCCACTGAGCGACTCCACGACGCCGATGAGCAGCCCGCCGATGAGCGCGCCGGTGAAGCTGCCCATGCCGCCGAGCACCACGATCGTGAAGGCCACCAGCACGAAGCCGCCGCCCACTTGCGGATTGACGTAGTACGTCGGCAGCAGGAAGCACGCCGCCGCACCGACGCAGGCCATGCCGATGCCGAACGACACCGCGTACACGCGTTCGACGTCGATGCCCATGAGCTTCGCGCCGTGCTTCTCCTTGGCGACCGCGCGAATCGCGCGGCCAAGATCGGTCGCGCGCATCAGCCAGAACAGAATCGCCGCGGCCGCCAGCGCGCCGCCGAACGCGATCAGCTTCGGCACGGCCAGCATCACCGGGCCCACGTCCACCGTGGCGAGCGTGTAGGGCGTGTCGATGGTGTGCGTGTCGGACTTGAACCACACGAGCGCCAGGTTCTCGAGCACGATGGCCAGGCCCAGCGTGACGAGCAGGATGTTCTCGTCCTTGCCGTGACTGGCGCGCTCGATCACGACGCGCTGCAGCGCATAGCCGAGGGCGAACATGCCGAGCGTGACGAACGGCAGCGCGACGTATGGGTCGACGCCGAGCTTCTCCCTGAGCAGCCACACGGCATAGAGCGCCACCATCAATGCCGCGCCGTGCGCGAAGTTGATGATGTGCAGCACGCCGTAGACGAGCGTGAGACCGAGCGCGATGAGGGCGTACACCGCGCCGGTCGTCAGCCCGTTGAGCAACGCCGAGAGCAGAATGACGGGATCGAGCATCGCGTCAGGCCTTGAGCGGAAACACCGGCGCGACCTGGCGGTAGCCGTCCGGCAGAATGACCTTGATATCGCCGCCCGAGACCTGCGTGAGCAGCGGCTGCGCCCCCGTGTTCTGGCCGTTCACGAACTTGGTCGGCCCATACGGCATCAGGTGGTCCTTGAACGTGCTCGAGGCCAGCGCTGCCGTGATCGCGGCCCGGTCGACCGACTTGGCGCGCTCGATCGCGTCGGCGAGCAGCATCATCGCCGTGTATGTCATGAAGACTTCGTAGCTGAAGAAAGCGCCCTTCGCTTCCGTGCGCCGCTTGAGCGAGGCCACGCGTGCGTCCTTCGGGTTGAACCAGTGGTTGCAGTCGATGATGCCGTCGGCAATGTCCGGAAACTCCTTGAGGAACTTGTAGCTCGACGCCGCACCGCCCAGGACCGAGTAGATCGCCTTCGGGCGCACCTTCTGTTGCTTCATCGCGCGCAGCAGCAGTGCGTACTCGTTGTAGTAGTTCGCCGGAATCACGATGTCCGGGTTGACCGAGCGCATGCGCAGCACGATGTTGTTGAAGTCGCGCGTGGGGTTGGCGTGCTTGATGATTTCCTTGATCTCGAAGCCGCGCGCAGGCAGCTCCTTTTGCAGCAGCGCCGCCGTGCCGGTGCCGAAGAGCGACTCCTCGTGCACGATCATGACCGTCCTCGCCGGCTTGCCGGCCGCGGCGTTAAGCGCGGCGAGATCGTCGACGGCGCGCAGCGAGCACATGCGATAGCCCGGGCCGAAACGGAACGTGTTCGCAAGGCCGCGCTCGACGATCTGGTCGGCAACGCCCACGTCCACCACGTGAGGCAGGTTGTATTTCGCGGCGGTCTGCGTCGTGGCGAGGCATATGGCCGACGCATACGCGCCAACGATGGCCGACACGCCCGCCTCGTTCATCTTCTCGACTTCGGCCGAGCCGGCTTCCGGGCGCGATTGCGCGTCGCCGAGCACGGCTTCGATGGGCGCGCCGCCAAGCGACCTGATGCCGCCGGCAGCGTTGATGTCGTCGACGGCCAGCAGCGCGCCGAGGCGGCATTGCTGGCCCGAATAGGCGAGCGCACCGGTGACCGGATGCAGCACGCCGATCTTCACGGCCTTGCCGGCGGCGCGCGCGGCCCAGGGCGCGGTGGTGGCGGCGGCAAGCGCGGCCAGGGCGGTGGACTGACGCAGGAACGTGCGACGCGAACTCATTGGCGATTCTCCGGACGTGATCAGTGGAATTGGGCGGACAGCTCTTCGCTGACCCAGACCTTGGCGTCGATGTCGCCGACGCGCGAGAGCTGGAGCTGGTACTGGTAGCGGTCGGGGCGATACAGGCCTTGCAGCAGTTGCACCGGGCGATCGGCCACATCGCGCACCAGGCGCGTGACCGCGAGCAGCGCGGAGCCGACGGCAATGTCGAGATGGCGCGCCACGACGGCATCGGCCAGACGCGCGGAAATGGTTTGCGTGGCGCCGCCCAGTTCGACGCCCGCGGCTTCGAGCAGCATGAGCAGCGGCTTGCGCTCGAGCTCCTCGCGATTGATGCGGGCGATGCCCTCCGGCACGTGCGTGGTGATGTACGACAGCGGGCCGGCCTGCGTGCTGCGCACGCGAATGCTCTTGTAGACCGGCGCGCCGGGGGCGAGTGCGAGCGCTTCGGCAACCGCTTCGCTGGCGCCCACGACCGACGACTCGAGCACCGACACGCTCGTGCGCAACCCCATGTTGACGATGTTCTCCAGCAGCCCCGTGAGGTGAGCCTTCTCGCGCGAGATGCCGGGCGCCTTGCCGCCGCCGGTGCGCTGCCCCGCGTGCAGCGGCCAGGTGCCGAGCCCGGGGCGCCGCACGACGAGACCGTCGGCCACGAGCATCTCCATCGCCTTGCGGATCGTGATGCGCGCAACGCTGAACTGATCGGCCAGCAGATGCTCGCCCGGCACGCCGTCACGGTCGAAGCGTCCCTCCTGCAGTTGCTCGCGCAGCACGAGGTAGATCTGGTGGTACTTCGGAAGCGGAAGTGGGGTGTCCATGCGGCGATTCTGGAAGTGTCATAATGTCCGGTCAATAGAACAAACGGACGGACAAAATGTCCTATCGGGAAAACACCTAAGCCTTCGGCAATGGTTGAAGGCAGCGCCTGCAAACGCAGGCACGGCAAGGGATTTCACGGTGCGGCGCAGCAATCTTCCCGCTGCGCCGCACGCGTTTTCTCGCGGCGTCTTCGCAGCACGGTTCGTGCGCGAAGCACAGGCGTTGCGCTGGCGTCAGAAGCGATGACGCAAGCCGACGTAGTAGCTCATTTGATTGTCGTAACCGTTGAGCTTCACGCCGTTGCCGCCGGTCCAGTCGGTGGTCGTGGTGCCGAAGAGTCCGGACCATCCGCCGTCGACGCGCTCATACGCCGTGGCGAAATACACGTCGGTGCGTTTGGAGAAGAAGTAATCGACAACGCCGTAGACCGTCTGGCGCTTGCCGCTGAAGTTCACGGCGCTGGTGTTGTCCTGCATATACGCCACGATGAACTGCCATGACGGGTTGAGCAGGTAGCTCGCCCCCAGCGTGAAGAACTGATCGCGACGCGCGGCGGAGAAGACCGAGCCGATGGCGGCAACGGTCGTCGGTGTGGCGGCCGTGCTCATGTTGGTGATCGACGCGTAGTCGGCACCCCCGTTGGTCACGTCGAAGCCGGCGTCGCGCTGGCTTTGCAGATAGTCGGCGTGGAACTTCCACTTGCCATAGCTCACTTTGGCGCCGAGCGACCACGTCTTCGCAGTGCGGCTCTGCGAGTCGTGCGTCTGCTGCAATTGACCGGTGAAGACGTGACCGTCCTGCTCCCAGGACAGCCCTCCCGAAGCGGAAGAGCGGGCCGAGCCCTGCCCCGCGATGCCACCGAATGCGTATTGCAGGTTCATGCCGAAGGGGCCGAACTTTTTCGTCCACGTAAGCGCGTTGTTGTAGCGCTGCCCGGTGAGGAAGACGAGCCACGAGTTGGTGGGCGGCGCACCGATGAAGATCGGGTCGACCATGGAGATGGCGACCACGGCGCCGGTGTACTGCCGCCCGAGCGCCACTTCGCCCCAGACGCCTTGCAGCGCGACGAACGCCTGACGGCCGAAGAGCTGCCCCTGTTGATCGAACGTGCCCGCTTGGGAATTGAAGCCGTTCTCGAGCACGAAGCGCGCCTTGGTGCCGCCGCCGAGGTCTTCGATGCCTTGCAGACCGAAGCGGCTCGCCGAGAGGAAACCCTCGCCGGCCTGATTGACGGAGTCAATGCGCCCACCGTCGGGGCTCGCGTGGTTCTGTGAAACGATGGCCGCCTCGATCACGCCGTAGAGCGTGACACTGGACTGGGCGAGCGCCGGCGATGCGGCAGTGGCGAGCAGCAAGGCAGCGCCGGCCAGAGGCAGGGTTTTGCGTGCGAGCGTTTTGCGTGCGAAAGTTCCGCGAGCGAGGGTTTTGCGTGCGAGGGGCGTCATGAGGCTGGGCGTCTTTCTTTTGTTGAAGAAAACAGGGCCCCACGGCGCCGCGCGTCTTGCGCGGCCGGCAGCGACATTCGCTGAACTGGCCAGGCAGGCTAACGCGAGGGCGCACGATGCCGCGACGTGCGAGAGTCGGCACGTCGAGCGGCCAGGGGCGTCAGGAAAAGGAGCGTGTGCGAACCGCGTTGGCAGCGGGCCGTCGCAGCATCTCGGCCATCGCGTGATGGCGGCGACTGTGCGACGCGATTCGCGCAGCGCTGGCCGGCGGGCTATTCGCGCAGTACGCGATGCGCCGCGCGCTGCGGAGCACGGAGAGTCATGAGAGCGTCGGTACGATGGATCATGGCACCGACTCTAGGAGCGCCAATTTGTAGCGTCAATGGAACAAACGGCGCGCGCAGTTGTTCCATCGGGAAATTCCCGAGATGCGCGCAGACGGGGCGCCGTCCGGAATTCGCCTCAGATGGGACGCCGGCTGCAAGGCGCGGGTGCGGGAGCGGGAGACATCACGCGCCGCGCCAGTGCGTCAAAGCAAGTCACCGGGCACCGGCGCAATCAGGTCGCTGATGGCCCGACACGCGGCCTTGAGCGGCACGACATAGGTTTCGAGCGGAGTGTCGCTGCGGCGAAACAGCGGGATGGAAATAGAGATCGCCGCGACGGGCTGGCCGTCATGTCCGAGAATCGGCGAGCCATAGCAGAAGATTTGCGGCTCGTTCTCCTCGCGGTCCTCGGCGTAGCCGCGTTGCGCCGTCTCGGCGAGTTCGCGGCGCAGTACGTCGAGATCCGTGATGGTGTTGGCGGTGAAGCGCTCGAGCTTGATTTGCGCGAGCAGCGCCTCGCGCCGCGGCTCCGATAATGCGCAGAGATACGCCTTGCCGACCGAGCTCGAATACAGTGTCACGCGCGTGCCGATGCGCGACGTCATACGCACGGCCTGCGGGCTTTCGAGTTTCTCGATGTAGACCATGCCCAGCTCGCTCGGCACCGCCAGGTGAACCGTCTCGCGCACGGTGTCGCGCAACGTCTTGAGCGCATCGGCGGCGGCAACGCGTAGGTCGGAGCGGCCCCAACTGCGACTTGCCAGATTGATCAGGCGCGGCCCGAGCGTGAGCGTTCCCGTGCGTGGGTTTTCGATGACGAGCCCCTCGGCGACGAGCGCACCGACAATGCGATAGACGGTCGGGCGCGGATAACCGCTGGCGCGGCTCAGTTGCGGAATCGTCTGCGGCTCGGCGGCGTCCGCGATCAATTGCAACACCGCCATGAACTTCGAGAATGCCTGCGTACCTGTTGCCTTCGACGCACCCGCCGCCTCGCGCCGGGCCAGCGGTGCGGCGTCGTTATCAGTCGTCTCGGGAAGTTTGGTAGCGGACTTGGGCATGTCTGACGGGCAGCGTGCGAGGATTCGGAAGCCGGACAATTCAGCCGCGCAGCGAGCGACGAACGACACGCTTGCCGGGCGCTGGCGGACACGACCGGGCAATGCCCGGAAGGCGCGATTATAGCGTTGCCGGGGTGGGCGGTGCGCGCCGCGGCGACGTTGGCATGGTGGCGCGCGAGCCGCGTCGGGAACCGTAAATGGAAGCACTGGCCGCAGCGGGAGCGGCGGAAGTAGCAGAAGTAGCGGAAGCGGCGGACGGGACGGAAGGACGTCCGCCCGGCGAAGACCTGCCCTGCGTGGGACGGGCCGCCGCCGAGCGCCTGGACGCCCCGCCTGCGGGAGCGCGCCGAATGCTCACCGAACGCGCCCGAATGCGCGCCGAATGAGGGTCAGACGCTCAGATAGCCGCCATCCACCGGCACCACGGCGCCCGTCATGAACGAGGCCGCCGGCGTGGTGAGGAACACGGCAACGTTCGCGACCTCTTCCGGCGTGCCCCAACGCTTCATCGGCGTGCGCTCCAGAATGCCCTTCGAGCGTTCGTCGTTTTCCTGCAATGCCTGCGTGAGCGGCGTGGCGATCCAGCCCGGCGCGATGGCGTTCACGCGGATGCCGTCGGCCGCGTAGGCGATGGCCAGCGACTTGGTCAATTGTGCGACCCCTCCCTTGCTTGCGCTGTAGCCGGGCACGAGACCGCCGCCGAAAAAGCTCAGCATCGAGGCCGTATTGACGATGCAACCGCCGCTCGCGCGGAGCTTCTCGCGCGCCGCCGCGCACACGCGCATCGTGCCCGTGAGGTTGATGTCGATGACCTGCGCGAAGACCGCGGGGTCGAGTTCGGCGTTGCGGCGAATCACGCCGGCGCAGTTCACCACGATGTCGAGCGCGTCATGGGCGCCGACCACCTGGGTGACGCTCGCGTCGTCGGACACGTCGAGCGCGACGACGGACACGCCGGCCGGCGGCACAGGCGTGCCTTGCGGGGCCGGCAGGCCCGCCGCGCTCACACGAGCGCCGAGCGCGGCGAGGCCTGCGGCGACGGCAGCGCCAATGCCGGTCGTGCCTCCGGTGACGAGGGCCACCTTGCCGGCGAGCAGATCGGGTCGATAAGTCATGGTTCAGGCTTCCTTGGGCGACCGGCCGCCATGGGGCTGCGGCGCGTCGCGTTCGCCGATCGGCTCGCGCACGACCAGCAGGTAAATGAATGCGGCCACTACGGCGAGCGCCGCGCTGATGAGCAATGCGTTGACGAACGAATGGGTGCGGTCCACGACAATGCCGGTAATCAGCGGGGCAAACGACCCGCCAAAGTAACCACCGAAGTTCTGCAGGCTCGAGAGCGACCCCACCAGGCGGCGCGGGGCTGCCACGCTCACCAGCGCCCAGCCGCCACCGCTGGCGAAGTTCACGAAGAACATGGCGGCACTGATGTAGGTCACGGCAAGCGGCGTGCTGGGCGTGAACGCCGCCGGCACCGTGAAGGCGGCCGCACCGATCAGACCGATGCAGATCGGCCACTTGCGGCTCGTGACCGGCTTCACGCCGCGCCCCATCAGCCAGTCGGCGAAGTAGCCGGAGCCCACCATGCCCAGCGTGCCGAAGAGGTACGGAATCGAGACAATCCAGCCGGTCTTCGCGATGGACAGGTGACGTTCGTGTTCCAGGTACGCCGGCAGCCAGGTCAGATACAGCCACACCATGTAGATCACGCCCATGTAGCCGAAGATCATGCCCCACGTCGTCTTGTGGGCGAACAAGCCACGCCAGTCGGCGAAGGTCATGCGCGTCTCGCGCTTGTCTTCGAGCTCGCCGCTGGCCAGATAGCCGCGCTCGGCCTGGCTCAGGGCGATCTCGTTGCGGTTGCGATAGACGATGTACCAGCCGATCGCCACCGCGATGCCAAGCGCGCCCATGATGACGAACATCGTGCGCCAGCCGAAGGCCAGCATCAGCGCGGTCAGTATGGGAGGTGCAATCATGGGGCCGATGGTCGAGGAGGCGACGAACACGCCCGTCGGCCCGCCGCGCTCATGCTTGGCGAACCACTCGCTCACGACTTTCGCGCCTGCGGGAAATTGCGGCGCCTCGCCGATGCCGAGGAACACGCGCGCTACGAGAAACTGGTGCAGCGTGTGCACGAAGCCGCCGGCCAACTGCGCCACCGACCACATGAACATGCCGAGGCCGAGCATGATGCGTGCGCCGAAGCGGTCCAGCATGACGCCGATGGGCAACTGCGAGAACGCGTAGGCGAGCGAGAATGACGAGAGCAACAGCCCCATCTCCGAAGCCGACAGGCCGAGCTCCTGCGAAACGGAATGGTTGGCGATCGATAACGTGCTGCGATCGAGATAGTTGACCATGCCCGCGAGCGTGAGAAACACGACCGCGATCCACTGCATGCGCTTGATGCGCGCGCTTTTCGCGCTGGCGTCCGCGGCGGTGCGAGCCGCCTGTCCCGCTGGTGTGGGAAAAGAGTCCATTGATTGTCTCCAGTGTGCTTATAGCTTTAGGTGTTGATAAAAACCACGGCCAGGCGCCGCCACACGTCGGAAAGCGCGAGCGTGCGGCCGAGGCCGATTGCCGGGACGCGGGACGCGATCGCCGCGGCGCTCGCGCACTCAGTACGTTGCGCGCCCCCCGGACACATCGAACACGGCGCCCGTGCTGAATGTGCACGCGCCGCTCGCCAGCCACAGGGCCAGCTGCGCCACTTCATCGACCGTTCCCAGCCGCGCCATGGGGCTTTTGTCGATCATCGTCTGCACGTGCTGCGGCGCCATCTGATTGAGCAGCGCGGTCTCGATGGCGGCCGGCGCAATGGCGTTGACGCGCACGTCCGTCTTCGCCAGTTCCTTGCCGAGCGACTTCGTCATTGCGATCACGCCGGCCTTGGCCGCACTGTAGGCGGAGGCATTCGGCGTACCTTCCTTGCCGGCGAGCGAGGCGATATTGACGATGCGGCCGTAGCCGTTCGCCTGCATGCACGGCACTACATGGCGGCATACGCGATAGACGCCGGTGAGGTTCACTTCGATCACGCGCGCCCACACCTGCGGATCGAATTCGGTGAGCGGCATGGTGGGCCCCGCGAAGCCCGCGTTATTCACGAGCACGTCGATTCGCCCGAAGCGTTCGAGCGTGTCGCGCACGACATTGGCGACGGCGCCGTCGTCGGTAATGTCGAGCGCCATGCCATGGATGCCGGTGTGCCCGACCGGATTGAGATCCCAGTTGACGACGGTGGCGCCGGCGCCGGCCAGCGCTCCGGCGAGCGCGAGCCCGATGCCGCCGGACGCGCCGGTCACGACGGCAACCGAGCCCGTAAAGTCATAGCGCGGTGTGCCGCGCACAGGAGCCGGTGCCATGCTCACCTCACGAACTGGTCGACGTAGTCGGCGCCCAGACCCACGGCTTCGTAGTGCTTGCGACACATGTCGAGCTTGGTGAAGACATCCTCGTAGCCCATGTATTGGCCCCACGGGTCGACGTAGAACATCACGCCGTTGACCTGGAACATCGTGATCATTTCTTCAACGTCTTCCGGCACGACGAGCGTGTGCGTTTCCCCTGGCGGCTCGAACACGTAGCTGCCCTCGGTGGCGACCCAATCGTGTTCGAGATAGCGCCACTTGCCCTTGAGGACCATGCCGTGCACCGCCTGCGGATGACGGTGTCGCGAGAGCACACCCGACTTGCGCACGCGCAGCAGGTTCATCCAATAGCCCTGCGATACGTTCAGGCAGAGCGGACGGAACCAGACGTTCTCGGCCTGCGGCACCCATATGCGCTCATCTTCGGGAATGGCGTGCGGCTGCACGATTTCCTTCAGAGCTTCGGGGGGATTGGGAAACTGGTACGGCATGGTGGCCGGGTGGCTACCGCCCTCGCCGCCCTGCCGCGAGGGCTCGATGGGACGCGTCGATTGCATTTGGGGATCTCCTTTAATGTCCATATTATGGACTCAACGTCCTTAATATGGACAGAATTGTTTCCGGAAAGGGGCTGGCATGTCAAGCGACCGAGTGGCGGGACGGATGTGAGGGGAAGGTGTGAGGGGAAGGTGTGAGGGGAAGGTGTGAGGGGAAGGTGTGAGGGGAAGGTGTGAGGGAAAGGTGTGAAGGGAAGGCCTGAGGAGGAGGGCCTGAGGGGATGATGCGAGGGGTGCGGGACTCTGCGCCGGCGGCCGGGTAACCGAGTGGTCCCGGAGGTTGCATGCGCTCAGGATGCAATGCCCGAATGCGCCGCTCGTGAAGCAAAGCGGCCATCGCGATACCGTTTTTGCTATACTCTGCCCTCGCTCGCGTACCGGCCTACGCCAGCGAATGGTCCATCTCCCTGTAGTTCAATGGATAGAACGAGTGCCTCCTAAGCGCTAGATACAGGTTCGATTCCTGTCGGGGGGACCAAAAACCCCCACCTCGCACGCGTCCCGCGCAGCCCAACCGGCCTCGCCTCCGGGCTTTCTTATCGGCGCTCGCAAGAATGATCACGGTGAGAAAGGGCGAACGTCCGGAGAAAACGTTCCATCGGATCTACCGCGTTCCGTGCCCGACGTCCCGACTCCGCTCGCGTCCCCCGCCGATCTTCGTCAACAGGTTCGAATGGATTATGGTTAATACCTAATCCTTACCTAAGCCCCTTGCAATCCCATCCTTAATCCGTTCGTAATCCCCATGATTTTTGATAGGGGATCCGTGGTTTGCCGCCGTGCTAGCATGCGGCGCGGAATGTTCTTACGGAGCATTTCAGCATAGGAGTCCTACGGTAACTCGCTTTCGCTCCTGCTTTTTTGGACTCCTGGCATCTGGCGGCGTCACCGACCCGGCCGAGCCCGCCGCACCCGCGGGCAGAGCAGCGCCGCCACTTCCAGAACAACATTCTAAAGAACTAGGAAAATGGCACACCATCTCGCAAAAATCACGGGCCTGCTGCTCGCAGCCGGCATCATGGCGGGTTGCTCGACCATGAACATGGGCAGCAGCAGCGCCAAGACCGCCGCCACCGGCTCCGCCGGCGGCGCCAATTCGGAAAACGCCAACGCCACGCTGGAAAAGTGCGACCGTCCTTTGGGCACGATCGCCGTGATCGAGGATACATCCGCGCCCTGGTACGGGGTGCTGACGGGTCAGTACAAGCTCGGCTCGACGGTGCCGGTGCTCAAGCTCCTGGTGCAACAGTCGAACTGCTTCGTGGTGGTTGACCGCGGTCGCGGCATGAACACGATCATGGGCGAGCGCGCGCTGAACGATTCGGGGGAACTGCGCAGCAAGTCGAACTTCGGCAAGGGCAAGATGGTGGCCGCCGATTACGCGATCAGCCCGTCGATCACGTTCACGAACAACAACGCTGGCGGCGCCGGTGCGAGCATCGCCGGGCTCCTGCCGGGCGGCATCGGTTCGGCCATCGGCGCACTTGCCGGCAGCATGAACTCGAAGGAAGCCAGCACCCTGCTGACGGTGATCGACAACCGCTCGAGCGTGCAGATCGCCGCCGCGGAAGGCAGCGCCAGCGCCATGGACTTCGGCGCGCTGGGTCGCATCGTCGGCAGCTCGGCCGGCGGCTCGCTCGGGGGCTACTCGAACACGGCCGAAGGCAAGGTCATCGTGGCGGCCTTCACCGACTCGTACAACAATGTCGTGCGCGCCGTGAAGAACTACAAGCAGCAGACGGTCGCGGGCGGTCTGGGCACCGGCGGGCAACTCGCCGTCCAGGATGACGACGCGCCGGCACCGAAGAAGACCGTTCGCAGGAAGAAGTAATCGGCCAGAAGAAGTCATCGTCTTCATCGACGTGCAAAACGGGCCGGCATTGTGCTGGCCCGTTTTTCTTTCGGCCCCAGAAGGGCGGCAGCGGTAGCTGCGGACGTTCAGCCTGGTTTAGCCCAGTTGAACCAGCCAATGCGCCACAACCGGCGAGCTCACCCGATATATCGGCGAACGCCTGGCTCGCGATGGCGCCGGGGGAATTCCAGGGCCGGCCGCAATGATGTCTGGCGCCCCCGCCCCCACCTGCACCGTCTGGGCCTCAGGCCGTCGCCCAGCGCTCGCCCACCTGCGCCGTTTTGACCCATTCCATGAACGACGCCGCTTCGCGGGTATCGGCGGGCGCCGACCAGCTCGCATAGTCGGCTTCGACGAACGGACGATACGGGCCGTGCTTGACCTCGAAGATGACCGCGCCCGGGTCCAGCGAGAGCACCGTATGGTGCACGCACGCGGGCGTCTCGATCGCCACGGCGCCCTCGCCAAGCACCTGACGGTCCGTAACGACACCGGCCTCGTCAAACGTCAGCACGACAAACCGCCCGCGCAGTGCGGTGAGCAGCTCCCACGTATAACGATGAAGGTGCGGACGAATGTACGTCGCCGGCTCCATCGCAATGGTCAGACGCTGGATGGGATCGTCCAGCGATTCATGCAGGTTCTGGTTCATGCGCAGACGCGGCGACTGCTCCGCTTGCTGGGTCAGCGCGTCGAGGGCGGCGGTGGTCAGTGTTTTCATAGGGAATCGGGGAATTGAGCCGTGGGTGAGTCGTGGGCGAGTCGTGAGAATCGAACCGTGAGTCGGGCATCCGCAGCATTGGCCGGTGGCGGGGCGCGGTGAAGGCGACGAGTTTATCAAACCGGCTCGTCGCCCCGGCACATAAAAAAACCCGCCTCACGGCGGGTTTTTCACTTCGCATGGTGCTGCGCCACCAGGGCGCAACGACACGCTCAGTACATCTTCTTCTTCAGCGTCTGGCTGCGCAGGCGCTTGCGCAGGCGGGCCACGGCGGCAGCCTTCTTGCGCTTGCGCTCGGCCGTCGGCTTCTCGTAAGCGGCGCGTGCCTTGACTTCCTTGATCAGGCCCGTGCCGTCGATGGCGCGGCGAAAGCGACGCAGTGCGACTTCTACGGGTTCACCGTCTTTGATAACGATCTTGGTCATGCAATATCTCGTATAGTGATTCGGCTCTCGAAAGCCGGAAATTTAACTTACCGCGCAACGATACCCTTCACCGCCCCGCTGGAGTCCCCTCCTGCCGGGCGCGACGAACGGACGTGCGACGGACTGCACTACACCACATCCGGCGGGACCGCGACTCACCTCCTCTGCGATCTCCCGATCGGCTCTCGACGCCACGCCCGCGATCCGCGAGCCCCGCATCGTGCCTTCCAGACTGGCTGAACGGTTGATTGATGGCGAAGCAGACCCTCATCGTTCGTCAGTGAGGATCCCTTCCCGCAATGCCCAAATTTGGACAAGACGCGGATTATACACGTAAAACGCGTGAATTGCACGCCCCGCCCACAAGGCAAAACGGGGCCCGTCGCTCGCGACGGCCCCCGTCTTCGGCCCGAAACAGGGCGCTGGATGCCGGCAAAGATCAGAACTTGTGGCGCAGGCCCGCGATCACGGCAATCTGCGACTGGGCGCCAGTGCCGGTCGGCCCGCCCACGTTGTCGATCGCCGCCACCACGGCATCGCCGGTCGCACGCTGATAGACGCCCGTCAGGTACGATTCGGTGCGCTTGCTGAACGCGTACACGCCGCCCGCGTTGATCTGGAACCAGCGCGGCTTGGTGCCGTTGCTGATGCCGCTCAGGGCCGTTGCACCACCCACGCTGCCGTCGCTGTAGATAAAGGCGAGCCCGCCGAGCAGATTCGGCGTGACCTGGTACTTGCCGTTGAGCTCGAACGTATTCACACGAATCGACGACTGGTTCGCGTAGCGCACCTTCGCATAGCTGTACACGAACCCGACCGTGGCCGCCTGGATCTGGTACGACACACCGGCCGCGGCGATATCGTGCTTCTCGACCGCGCTCGTGTAGAAGATGTCGGTCGCGCTCGAGTAATCGTTGGTGACCGCACCGCCGGCATTCGCCGTGCCCGGGCTCGCCAGATGCAGGTACGCAACCGCGGCCGTCAGGGGACCGTTGGCGTATGAAGCGCCCAGGCTGAACGCGTTGTTATGCGAGAAGCCGGTGCCATTGCCCGTATTGGCTTCGTTGCTGAAGCCGTACAGCGCGCCGAACGAGAAACCGCTGTAGTTGGCGCTCGTGTACTTGATCGAGTTGTTGATGCGGAAGGAGTTGTAGAGGTTGTCGATGTCGCCCACGTGCGCGCCATACTGCGTAGCCCATTGCTTGGCCGACGTGATCGGGCTCACGAAGTCGACGACGGAGTCGTACTGGCGGCCGATCGTGACCGTGCCGGCCTGCGCGCTCTGCAGCCCCACATAGGCCTGACGGCCGAACATGCGGCTGTTCTGCAGCAAGTTGCCATTGGTCAGGCTGAAGCCGTTTTCCAACAGGAAGACGGCCTTGAGGCCGCCGCCCAGATCTTCGGAGCCCTTGAGGCCCCAGCGGTTGCCCTGGCCGATGCCGCTCACGGCCTGGACGTTGTGCGCGCCCTTGGCGTTCAGGCCGGACGCGACATTGTTCACATAGCCGATACCGGCATCGATGACACCGTACAGCGTGACGTTGCTCTGGGCCATCGCCGGTGCGGCGACGGCAACGCTGGCCGCAGCCAGCACCGTGAGTGGGAAGCGCTTCATCGTTATCCTCTTTGGTAGTGATCTTGTATTTGTTCGCCCCGCCTGGGCGGGCGTCCCCCGTTGACGTCGGTGGCACACGCCCCTCGCGGGACGCGTTTTGCTGCAACCGCATATGCAATGGAGTACTTACCAAACGACAAACGGCGCTTTCCTTCGCGGGAAAGCACCGTCGGTGTTGTGCAAGCCGGTGCATTCTGACACGCTCCCGTCACACTCGGCACGCCAGTGGTGCCTTTGCAACACATGAAATCGGCGACATATGCCGCGCGCCCCGGGATCGATTTGGCCAACGTAATGATGGGCATTACGCATGCCATATCTCGTTGTCCGATGCCCCCTGGGCACGCCGGGCGCCATGCCGTTACCGGCCGCCATGACTGTTTCAACGGCGCAATGAAAAACGGCGCGTCGCCAGGAGGCGCGCGCCGTCGGAACGGATCGGAATGGATCGGAGCGGGCGCTTGACGAGAAAACGCAGTGCCCGGGACCGCGAGAGATGTTGCGAGAGACGTTATGCCGGGCGACGCACCGGCGCGGACGCGGGCGCGCCGTTACCCACGCGCGGGCCCTGCACCTTCGCCCCCTTGATCGGCTTGATCGGCTTGATCGGCTCGATCGCCCTCGACGCTTTGGCGCCCTTCGCAAGCCTGACAGGCTTGCCCACTTCTGCCGCCCTGGACGCCTTCACGGCTTTGGCCGCTGCGGGCGCTTCGGTGGCCACGATGGCCTCGGCGCCCTTGTCGCCCTTGTCGCCCTTGCCGCCCTCGGCGCCCTTGCCACCCTTACCGCCCTTGCCGCCCTTACCGCCCTTGCCGTCCTTCATCCCTTCCGATGCCGACCCGGCGGGCGCTTTTGCCTTTGCGTCCGCCTTTGCCGGCGCCTTGCCGGCCGCGGCCAGTTCGAGATCGATGGTGTGCTTGAGGCCCGCGATCACCGGCGCCGCGAGATCGTCCGCGTAGTGATCGAACCAGCGCTTGGCTTGCAGAAGTTTCTTGCCGCCCAGGCGACGCTTGTGGTCTTCGTCGCTTGCCAGCACCTTGGCCGAGAGCCGCGCCCGCCCCTTCGACAGGCGCTCGAGAACGGTGATGATGGTGAACCCGCGATGCAACGTCTTCTGCTCGGCAGACATGTTGGCCTCCTGATCTTGTCGCCTCGCGGCGAACCCCGGCTGGATCGATGCCACGGCGTGGAGTCACGTGGATGTGGGCGATCGTACCACGCCAATATGACAAGCCGGCAGGCGTGCGCCCGCCCCGGGAGTCAGCGCGCCGGCGCCGCGTCCGCAGGCGGTTCGGGCGCCTGTGCGTAGTACTGCACGCTCGCCGGAATCGCGAACCGAATGTCTTCCTGCAGGAATTCGCGCATGAGCGCCAGATTGATGTCCTGCTGCAGATCCATGTACAGGTTGTAGTCGGGACTGAGCACGAAGTACACGACTTCGAAGTCGAGCGAGCTCACGCCGAACTGCTTGAAGTGCGCTCGGTCGAAGCGCGTCTTGCCCGACGCCTCCACCGAGCGCTTCACCATGGCCGGCACGCGGGCCAGCTTGTCGGGCACGGTGTAGTACGACAGGCTGAAAGTAAACACGATGCGCCGCTCGGACATGCGCTTGTAGTTATGCAGCGTGTTCTTGAGCAGTTCGGTATTGCCGCAGATGATCTCCTCGCCGCTCAGGCTGCGAATGCGGGTGGTCTTCAGCCCGATGCGCTCGATCGTTCCCGCCACGTCGCTGAAGACGATGAAGTCACCCACTTCGAACGGCTTGTCCAGCCCGATGGCCAGCGACGCGAACAGGTCGCTCAACACGTTCTGCACCGCCAGCGCCACCGCCACGCCGCCGATACCGAGACTGGCCACGAAAGCGGTGATGTTGACGCCGAAATTCGCCAGCATCGCGAGCACCAGCACCGCCCAGGCGAGCACGCGCAGCGTCCATGCCGTCATCGTCACGATGACCGGATTGTCGGGCGCGGCCGTGCGATGCTGCATCCGCCGCGTCTGCCACACGTTCACCGCGCGATTGACCCACAGCGCGAGCTGCAGGCAAAACAGCACCGTCCAGCAATGAACGATGGCGGCATCCCACCGCTTGCCGAGATCGAGCGACTTCAGGCCGATGAGCAGCGCCGCGAACAACAGCACGAATTGCCGGGTCGCCCCGAGCACTTCCGCGAACATGTTCGCGCCCGGCGACTTCAAACGCCGCGTGAGCGCGCCGAAGCGGCCCAGCGCGAGACGCAAGATGCCCGACATGATGGCGTAGCTTGCCGCGACGGCGATCGCAGCGAAGACCCAGTCGGCCGGGGAGACCGATTCGAAAGCTTTGAGCGAGCTCAGCGTGCTGATTTTCAAACGGAATCCTCCTGCAGCAAAAACCGATGCTTTCGCAAGAGGCGTGCCGGGCAGGCGTCCGGCCTTGCGCCGGCTCAGCCGGGCGCACCAGCCGGCGCCGGCGAATCCCCCAAAGAATCAACGGCTTGATTCCATACCGCATAAGCGTTTGCGCGATGCCTCGGCGGGCGCCGCACGTGAGGCCCGCCTCGTAGAATTTTCAATCGCCGGGCAAAAACGACAACGCTTGCCGCCCGATATCGTAGCGCGGCGGTGATTGGCCGGTACTTCGGCCACGGGGCTGCGCCCGGCGCGTCTGGCCGGCATCGCCTCGTGGAATTCGTCGAGATGCCTGCGGGTTCAGGGGCCCTGCGGCATCGGCGCCAAGCCGATGAAAACGGCACGCACCCTCCCCACCGCAGCAATGGATCGTCCGGGAGCGACGCGGTGAGCGCCAGGCCGACGATTCCCCCGAGCATTCCGACGCACCGCTCCCAGTACGTCCATCCGAACGTGCTCAGTCGCTGCTCGCGCGTGCGGATGTACCACGCTCAGGCGCCACGAGAGCGGGCCCTCGCGTTGCAATTCCAAAGCATCCTGTTAGGATTCGCAAAAGCGCGGTGATCGAAAACGAACTATCAGTAGCCAATTCGCACCGCGAGGACGCCAGGGACGGCAGCAACGCCGCACGGCATCAGCGACGCCCGCCCTGGCGCAAGAAGCTCATTAGAGATTTTTCATGTACGTCAGTACCTATGATCCGCTGTTGGTCGCCCTGTCAATTCTTGTAGCGACGCTTGCTTCCTACACAGCGCTGGACATGACGGGACGAATTGTCAGCGCTCGCGGATCGGTTGCCCGGTGGTGGCTCGCCGGTGGCGCATTCGCCATGGGCGTCGGCATCTGGTCGATGCACTTCATCGGGATGCTGGCGTTCGACCTGCCCATCCCGCTCGGCTACGACCCCGCCATCACGCTGCTGTCACTGCTCATCGCCGTGGTCTTCTCGGCCTTCGCGCTCTGGCTCGTGTGCCTGGACACGCTGCCCTGGCACCGCCTTGCGTTCGGCGCGATTCTGATGGGCATTGGCGTTGCCAGCATGCATTACACGGGCATGGCGGCAATGCGCATGGAGCCCGGCATTCATTACACGCCGTGGATCTTCTGCCTGTCGGTGCTGATTGCGATCGCCGCTTCGGGCGCCGCGCTCTGGATCGCCTTCAGCTTGCGCCGCCATTCGCCCAGGACCCGCCAGCTTCGCGCGGGTGCTGCCGTCGTCATGGGCCTGGCGATCGTGGGCATGCATTACACCGGCATGGCCGCCGCCGAGTTCCCGTTCGGGATCGTGTGCCGCGCCGCGGGCAGCACGGGCGCCACCGGATGGCTCGCCGTCGTGGTGGTGGTCGGCACGCTCGCCGTGCTGGCCATTGCGCTGACGGTGTCGGTGCTCGACTTCCGGCTCGAATCGCAGACGTCGAAACTCGCGAAGTCGCTGGCCGAAGCCAATCAGGAACTCACCTATCTGGCCCTCCACGATCCGCTCACGAAGCTTCCCAACCGCGAACTGCTGCAAGACCGGATGGATCAGGCGATCCAGCGCGCGGAGAACGCGAACGGCCGCTTCGCGCTGATGTTCGTCGATCTCGACGGCTTCAAGGCCGTCAACGACGTGTTCGGCCACGCCATTGGCGATCTTCTGCTGCAAGAGATATCGCGGCGTATTTCCAAATGCGTGAGAAGCCGGGACACCATCGCGCGCGTCGGCGGCGACGAGTTCGTGCTGCTCGGCGACGTGAGCGAGCCGACGGATGCCGCCACGCTGGCAGACAAGCTCCTCGCCGAAATCCGGAAGCCGGTCTCGGTGCATGGGCACGACCTGTTCGTGTCGGGCAGCGTGGGGATCGCGATGTACCCAGATAACGGCGTGTCCGAAGCAGCGTTGCTCTCGAATGCCGACGCGGCCATGTATCACGCCAAATCGCTCGGCAAGAATACGTATTGCTTCTTCGATGCGTCGATGAACGCCAACGTACACGAGCAGTTGCAGTTCGTCATGGACCTGCGCTCGGCCCTGGCCCGCGGCGAACTGGTGCTGCACTTCCAGCCGAAATTCGTCGCCCCTGACGGCCCGGTGACCGGCGCCGAGGCGCTGGTGCGCTGGATTCACCCGTCGCGCGGCCTCATCTCGCCCGACCAGTTCATCCCCATCGCGGAAAAGGGTGGCCTGATCATCCCCCTGGGGGAATGGGTGCTCAACGAAGCCTGCCGTCAGATGAAGGAATGGCGCGAGCGCGGGCTCACGAAATGGGATGTGTCGGTCAACGTCTCCTCACTGCAGTTCGCGCATGCGCGATTCACCGAGACGGTGCGCACGACGCTCGAGCGGCACGGACTGGACCCGAGCTGCCTGACCATCGAGGTCACGGAGTCGACCGCCATGCGCGACGTCGAGACGAGCCTTCGGATCCTGCGCGAACTCAGCGAGATGGGCGTGAAGATCTCGATCGACGATTTCGGCACGGGCTACTCGAGCCTGATGTATCTGAAACGCCTTCCGGCGACGGAGCTCAAGATCGACCGGGAGTTCGTCAGCGAGCTGGCACACGATTCGGAAGACGCCGCTATCGTGTCGGCCATCGTCGCACTCGGCCAGTCACTGAATTTGCGTATTGTCGCGGAGGGCGTGGAAACCGCGGAGCAGCAGGCCTTCCTCACGGACCTGGGCTGCGACTCGCTGCAGGGCTTTCTCCTGGGCCGCCCCGTGCCCGCGAACGAGTTCGTCGAGTACGTGGCGGCAAAGGACACCCGGTTTGCAGGCACGGGCGGACAAGCCCTCGTGCCGGGGGCGGCTTGAGTTCGGCGCGAACGCTATGCGCGAGCACGGCGTGCGCGCAGCCAAAGGAGCTGGATCGTGGCGCCCAGGGCGAAGATACCCAGCCACGCCAGCAGCGCACCGCGCACCAGCGGCGATTCCGGTCCGGCCGCCAGAGGGCGATCTGCCGGAAGCCGTGTCAGCGTCTCGTTGATCCCCGGCACCAGCAACAGGAAAAAGCTGAACGTGAATGAGAACTGGGCGAGGTACATCCGTGCGCGTCCCAGCAAGCGCATGCGCGGGGCCAGCCACCCGCCCGACGTTGCAAGCAACGCCAATATGCCCCGCGCGTGCCCTGCATTGAAGCGGCCCGTGCTCGACAAGCCGAACGACGAAAAGACCGACAAGACCATGCCCGCCAGATAAACCTTCGCGCACGACGTACCGATGTCGATCGTCCGATGCCGGACAAAGCTGTAGACGCCGGCCGCGAACGTCACCAGACTGGCAACCGTATGAGCCGCGCCCAGCGCGGAAATGGGGTGAGGCATGAGACGACTCCTTTTCAAGGCACAGCCCTGCGCCGGCATGGCACGAACGCATCGAAACATGTCCGGCCGGCAGTGCCACACTGTCAACCACCTACCAACCAACTAGTTGGTTGGTGGCATGGGGAAAAAAGAGGAGCGCTATTGCGCTCCACCGCGCAAATCGGCGATCAATTCGACTTGCGAAAGCGTTCTATGGCCATTCGTGAGACTGCCTGAAACGATTCGGCATTGCCCGACGCCCGCGCCGTGAGCATGGCGCCATATACCGTCGACATGAAGGTCTGGG
The DNA here is from genome assembly GCF_902459585.1 of Pandoraea nosoerga. Classification (GTDB taxonomy): domain Bacteria; phylum Pseudomonadota; class Gammaproteobacteria; order Burkholderiales; family Burkholderiaceae; genus Pandoraea; species Pandoraea nosoerga. The sequence goes on along the minus strand of NZ_CABPSC010000015.1, from coordinate 32,508 downwards.
CCTGCGTGCGGGCGTCGCCGTACAGCGTCAATCGCATTCGCGCCGCGCCTTCGGCCAGAACCGTCGCGATCCACGTGCCGAGGTCGTCGAAATAGCGGCGCACCTCGGAAGCGATCTCGGGCGGGATCAACGGCAATTCCGCGGCAAGCACTGCGCAAATGCAGATCGGCAACGTTGCGTCGCGAATGCACTCGGCCCAGTAATCGGTGTACGCGCTCAGCCGCGCCAACGGGTCTTCGACGCGCGTGTCGAGCGCCGCCAGTCCTTCCAGCGTCTGGGCGCGGTGCATCCTGACGACGGTCAGCACCAGATCCGCCTTGCCCGGAAAGTGGTGATGAATGCTGGCCTTGCCGATATGCACTCGCTCGGACAGATCCGCGTAGCTGAACCCGTGATATCCGCCGGCGGCGAGCAACTGCCTCGTGTGCTGCACGATTTCAAGCGCTCTCGGGGACAACTCGATACTCATGGGTCCTCTCACTCGATGAGTCCTCTGGCAATGCCCTCGCGAGTGCAACGGTTTCAACGCGTTCACAGGGCCAAGGCATACTGGCAACCAATCTACTAGTTGGTCGGTTTGATGTCAATCGTTCCGGGTTCAGAAGGATTTGGCGTTGTCACGTTCCCGCGTCTGCAACGTTGCTCATGGCGGGTTCGCATTGGGCGCGAGGGGACGGCGCGAAGGCGTCATCATGCCGCTGCGCACCCTCGTGCCAAAAACTCGCACCAAAAACAAAAGGGGTTAGCCGAAGCTAACCCCTTCAATCCTGCTGGTCGGAGCGATAGGATTCGAACCTACGACCCTCTGATCCCAAATCAGATGCGCTACCAGGCTGCGCTACGCTCCGACAAAGAGGGGAGATTCTAGAGGGTTATGTGCAATGCGTCAAATGGACGCGCTTCGCACCGACGCACCGACGCACCGACGCACTACGGTGCCGCCAGGCTCGCGCTGGCACAATGGTCCCCTGTCCGGCGCCGCCGCTGTCTGCCGGGCGCTCGCCGACAGTCACGACGTCGCCATGAAGTCCCGCCATAGTGAGAGGTTCACCATGTTCGAACCCGTGTCGATGAACCTGATTCTCTGGCGTCACGCCGACGCCGAAAACCTGCCCGCCTCCCTCGCGCTCAGCGCCCAGGCCGATCTGGCGCGCGAACTCACCGATCGCGGTCGCAAGCAAGCTGAAAAGGCCGCCCAATGGCTGCGCCCCCGCCTGCCCGACGACGCCATCATCCTCTGCAGCCCGGCAGTGCGCGCCGTCCAGACCGCTCAGGCGCTCACACCGGGCGCGCGCATCGTGCGCGACCTCGCCCCCGGCGCCAGCGCGCTGACGCTGCTCGGCGCCATCGACTGGCCCGGCACCGCGCAAACCATCGTGCTCGTCGGTCACCAGCCCGCCCTCGGCCAGCTCGCGAGTCTGCTCATCACGGGTCAGGAGGCCTACTGGACCATCAAGAAGGCCGGCATCTGGTGGCTTGCCTCACGCCGACGCGAAGACGAGAGCCAGGTCGTCGTGCGCGCCGTCGTCAACCCCGATCTGTTGTAATTTCGTCGCTCCCGCGGTCGGCGAAACGGCGCCCGAATCGGACGCTGAAAGGCGTGAACCTTGGGACCTGGCTCATGACATTGCGAGTTTTGTCATAGAATTGTCGCCTACCGTTCACGGAATCGACATTGATGCTTTTTAAAGTACGTCGCAACGCGACCGTCACAAAAAGGGCCTTTATGCGCGACCTGCCGAACCCCACCATGCCGCTTTCTTCGTTGACCCCTACGTCGCGGAGGCGTCTTCCTCGCCCTGAAACGCCTGTCAAACCGAATCTGGCTGTGGCGTGGGCACACGACGAAAGCGAGCTTCGCGAAGCGCAACGCCTGAGGTATCAGGTCTTCGCCGAAGAAATGGGCGCATCGGTCAAGGGTCCGGCAGGCCTTGACGTCGACGAGTACGACCAATATTGCGACCACCTGCTCGTGCGCGATCAGGACTCGCTCAAGGTCGTCGGCACTTATCGCGTACTGCCCCCGGCTCAGGCCAAACGCCTCGGCCGTTTGTACTCCGAAGGGGAATTCGACCTCTCGCGCCTCGACCATCTGCGCCCCAAGATGCTCGAAACCGGCCGCTCATGCGTACACCCGGACTATCGCAACGGCGCTGTCATCATGGCGCTCTGGAGCGGCCTGGCCGAGTACATGCTGCGCCACGGGCTCGAGACGATGCTCGGCTGCGCCAGCGTGCCGATGGCCGACGGCGGGCACTACGCCGCGAGCCTCTATCGCAAGCTCCAGGGCACCGCGATGGCCCCTGCCGAGTACCACGCCGTGCCCCGCATCGCCCTGCCCGTCGACGAGCTGCAATCGACGCTCGACGTCGAGCCGCCCGCACTGGTCAAAGGCTATCTGCGCCTGGGCGCGCGCATCTGCGGCGCACCGGCTTGGGATCCCGACTTCAATACCGCAGACTTCCTCACGCTGTTCCGTCTGGCCGACATGAACCCGCGCTACGCGCGCCACTTCCTCGGACCGGAACTCGTCAACAAACTCAAGCAGGCCTGACCGGCACCGCTCTGCGTCCACACACCCGAGTACATGCCGTCGGATGGCGGCGGCACGAAAAAGCCCGGCAATGCCGGGCTTTTGCTTTCCTCATGCGAACCTGCGGATTGATCTTCGGCTCCGCGTCGATGGACGTCCGGCGGCTCGGCCGACGCAAGCAGGCTCATGCGTATACCACCTTGTATCGCATGCCGATCTTCTCCCACTCCTGCGCCTCTCGCTGCAGGCTGTAATCCGTGAGCGGATTGGCGTCGATCCACGTTCGCGGCACCGACACCTGAAAGCCGTCGGCCAGACGCTCGACTTCGATGCGCTCGGGCAGCGCGTCGGTACGGCGCCGACAGAACAACACGGCCAGGCGCAGGCAGAACAGAAGTTGCCAATCCACCTGCTGCGACTGCGACGCGAGCTTGCCCAGCTTGCCGACATGCCCGAGCAGCAGTTCCGCCAGCCGCGCCTGGTCCGGCCGGGAGAAGCCCGGCATGTCGGCATTGCTGCCGATATACGCCGAGTGCTTGTGATATGCGCTGTGGGAAATGGACAACCCCATCTCGTGCAGCGCCGAGGCCCAGCCGAGCAGCGCCTCGCCCTCCTCACGGCCATCGCTCTCGGCGCCTTCGCCCCGCCCGCCGGCGTCAGCGTCAGCGTCGATATCGACCGGCAATTGACGGTACAAAGCCACCGCCAGACGGCCCACGCGATCGGCCTGGGCGCGGTCCACGCCATAGCGGCGCACGAACTGCTCCACCGTCACCGCACGCATGTCCTGATGCTGGGTGCGCCCCAGCAGGTCGTACATCACGCCCAGGCGCAGCGCGGCATCCGTCGTCTCCATATGCTCGACTTCGAGCTCGTTGAAGACCGACAGCATGATCGACAGCCCGCCGGGCAACACCGGAATGCGATCCTGCTTGAGTCCGGCCAGCTTGAGACGGTTGGCGTTCTCCGCCTTGATGAGCGCCCGCTTCAGGCGCTCCAGCCCGCCGCGCGTCAAGCCGTGTACGCCACCGTCGTTGAAACCGTTGGCTTCGAGCAGTTCGGCCAGCGCGCGCGCCGTGCCCGACGAGCCGATCGCCTGCGACCATCCCGCCTCGCGATAGGTGGCCGAGATGATCTGGATCTCACGCCGCGCGGCCAGCTCGGCCTGTTTCATGGCGTAGTCGTCGACATTGCCGCTCGGGAAGAACTGCCGGCTGTGACTCACACAGCCGATATACAGGCTCTCCATGATGAGCGGCTCGTAATCCTGGCCGATGATGAATTCCGTGGAGCCGCCGCCGATATCGACGACCAGGCGATTGCCCGGGCAAGTCGGCACCGAATGCGCCGCGCCGGCGTAGATGAGGCGCGCCTCTTCGCGGCCGGCGATCACTTCGATCGGGAAACCGAGCGCACGCTGCGCCTCGCCGAGAAAGTCCTGCGCGTTCTTGGCTACGCGCAGCGTGTTCGTCGCTACCGCGCGCACCTGATCGGGATGAAAACCGCGCAGGCGTTCGCCGAAACGCTTGAGCACCTCCCAGCCGCGCTGCTGCGACGGATGGTCGAGATACTTCTGCGCGTTCAGGCCCGCGGCAAGTCGCACCGGCTCGCGCAAGGCGTCGACCTGATAGATCTGCGTCCCGGCGGACGTTTCCTCCACCCGGCCGATGATCAGGCGAAAACTGTTCGAACCGAGATCGACGGCCGCGAGCAAAGGCGCTGGGCAAGGCGCTGGTGAAGGCGATGGGGTACTCATGTGAGGATGCGCCTGGGCGAGGAGTGCCGGTATGCACGATGCATCACATTAAACGCATGACGTGCACTCGACAAATAAATGACGAATACGTTACAAATCCAATATGACACGTCGTTGACAAATGTGAATGTCATATAACTGTAACAATACGGATGAAGAATTCACGACAATCCAATGTCTTTCGCACGTTTCCTATGAATTACCCGCTGCTCAATCGCGAGCTGGGCATTCTGGCGTTCAATGAACGCGTACTCGCCCAGGCAGCCGATCCGGCCACGCCACTGCTCGAGCGCCTGCGCTTCGTGTGTATCGTGAGTAGCAATCTGGATGAATTCTTCGAAATCCGCGTTGCCGGGCTGAAAGAGCAAATGCGGGAAAATCCCGGCATGCTCACGCCCGACGGTATGACGTTTCAGCAAGTTTACACGCAAGTCTGCGCGCGGGCACAGGCGCTGGTCGAAAAGCAATACGCCATGTTCGACAGCCTTTTGCCGAAGCTCGAAGCCGAAGGCATCGCGTTTCATCCGTCCGGGCAATGGAACGACGCGCAGGTCGAATGGGCCCGCGACTACTTCTTTCGCGAGCTCGTGCCGGTGCTCACGCCGATCGGCCTGGACCCTGCCCACCCGTTTCCGCGCGTACTCAACAAGAGCCTGAATTTCGCCGTCGAACTCGAGGGCAAGGACGCCTTCGGGCGCGACGCCGAGCTCGCCATCGTGCAGGCGCCGCGCGCCCTGCCCCGGCTCGTGCCAATGCCCGCCGCCCTCGCCCCGCTGCCCAACAGTTTCGTGCTGCTCAGCTCGTTCATGCTGCGCTTTGCCAGCGAACTGTTCCCCGGGCTCACCGCCAAGGGCTGCCATCAGTTCCGCGTGACCCGCAACAGCGACCTGTTCGTCGACGAAGACGAAATCACCAACCTGCGCACGGCCCTGCAAGGCGAACTGCCGGCGCGCCACCTCGGCGACGCCGTGCGTCTCGAAGTGGACGCCGGCGCGCCGGCGCGGCTCGTGCGGCGTCTGCAAACCGAGTGCGGCCTGACCGACTCCGACTGCTACCGTGTCAAGGGCCCGGTCAATCTCGTGCGCCTCATGCCGCTGCCCGAGATGGTCGATCGTCCGGATTTGAAGTTCGTGCCGTTCGTGCCGGCGCTGCCGCCGCGCATGAGCGCGTCGCCCGCGATGTTCGATCTCATCGATCAGGGCGACCTGCTGCTGCACCACCCCTACGACAGCTTCCAGCCTGTGCTCGAACTGCTGCTGCAGGCCGCGCGCGACCCGGATGTGGTCGCCATCAAGCAGACGATCTATCGCACCGGCAACGAGTCCGCGCTGATGGACGCCCTGATGGAAGCGGCGCGCAACGGCAAGGAAGTCACGGTGGTGGTGGAGCTGCTCGCGCGCTTCGACGAAGAAACGAACATCAACTGGGCCGCACGGCTCGAGGCGGTCGGCGCGCATGTGGTCTATGGCGTGGTCGGCCACAAGTGCCACGCGAAGATGCTGCTCGTCGTGCGCCGCACGCGCCAGGGCAAGAAGACCTTCCTCAAGCGCTACGCGCACCTGGGCACCGGCAACTACCATCCGCGCACCGCGCGCCTGTACACCGACTTCGGCCTGATGACGGCCGACGAGCAACTGTGCGCGGACGTCCACGTCGTTTTCCAGCAGCTCACCGGCATCGGCCGGCAAACGCAGCTGCACGCGTTATGGCAATCGCCGTTCACGATGCACACGCATCTGCTCGAAGCGATTCGCCGCGAGACCGAAGCGGCCGCCGCCGGCAAGAAGGCCCGCATCATTGCGAAAATGAACGCGCTGCTCGAGCCGACCATCATCGCCGAACTCTACAAGGCGTCGCGCGCCGGCGTGAAGATCGACCTGATCGTGCGCGGCGTGTGCGCGTTGCGCGCCGGCGTGAAGGGCCTGTCGGAGAACATCACCGTGCGCTCTATCGTCGGACGGTTCCTCGAGCACCACCGCATCTATTATTTCTACGCGCACGGCCAGGAGCAGGTGCTGCTCTCGAGCGCGGACTGGATGGAACGTAATTTCTTCCGGCGCGTGGAAGTGGCGTTCCCGGTGCGCGACAAGCGCCTGAAAGCGCGCGTGATTCGCGAAGGGCTGATGGTGCACCTGCGCGATAACACGGCGTCGTGGATGATGCGCCCGGACGGCAGCTATTTGCGCCGCCGCCCCGGCAAGAAGCCGTTCAACAGCCAGATGGCGCTGATGAAGGAAATCGCGCAACACCTACAGTCCGGCAACTGAATACCGGTCGTTGGCCGCTATTGGGGCCGCTGTTTGGGCCGCTGTTTGGGCCGCTGTTGGGGCCGCTGTTGGGGCCACCACGGGCGGCTGGCGGCGCCGAGCCTACCCGTTCGCCGCCACGCCGTGCGCGGCGTCGACCGGGGCGCGATGCACCACGCGTGTGGGCGGAAAGCGAATCGCAAACGTGCTGCCGCGCCCCTCCTCGCTCGTGATCTGCAAATCCGCCTGGTGCCGCGTGAGCACGTGCTTGACGATGGCGAGCCCCAGGCCCGTGCCGCCCGTATCGCGCGACCGGCTGCGGTCGATCCGGTAAAAACGTTCGGTCAGACGGGGGATGTGTTCCGCCGGAATGCCGAGCCCCGAATCGATCACGGCAAAGCGAGCGCCGCCATCGTCCGTCGCCCCCCATTCGATGCGGATCTTGCCGCCCTGCGGCGTGTATCGCACCGCGTTGCTCACGAGATTGCTGAACGCGCTGTGCAGTTCGCCCTCGGCACCGCGCAGGTCCAGGCCCTCGGCGCCGGCCACTTCAATGACGTGCTGGCCCTGCGAGAGCCCTTCGGCGTCGCTGCGCAACGAGCGCATCTGCATGCCCATGTCGATGCGATCGTCGCCCGGCGGCTTGCCACTGCCTTCGAGCTTGGCGAGCGTGAGCAGATCGTTCACGATGTTCTGCATGCGAGACGCCTGCTGTCGCATGATCTCGACGTACCGCTGGATCTCCTCCGGCGAGAGCGGCAGCTCGCCCACGGTCTCCAGGAAGCCGGACAGCACCGTAAGCGGCGTCTTGAGCTCATGGGACACGTTGGCGACGAAGTCGCGGCGCATGGCGTCGGTGCGCTCCAGGTCGGTCACGTCGAGCGAGATGATCAGCTTTCGGTTGTCGCCGTAGGGAAACACCTGCACCGAGAGCACGTTGTTGCGCTTGACCCCCATGTGGTGCATGAGCAGTGCTTCGTCGTATCGCTCGGAAGACAGGTAGTGCACGAACGCCGGTGTGCGCAGCAGATGAGTGATCTGTTGACGCAGATCGCGCCGCGCGTCGATGCCGAAATGCGCCTCGGCGATCGCGTTGCACCAGTCGATCTGATTTTGCTCGTCGAGCATGATCACGCCGTTGGGCGATGCCTGAATCGCCTGGATGAAACGCGCGTGCTGTTGTTCCACCTGCTTGACCTGGTTATGCCAGCGCTTGGCCAGCTTGTGCAGCCGATAGTAGATTTCGCCCCACAGACCGATCGCGCTCGGCACTTCGCCGTACACCGGCGCGTCGAGCAGGCGCCACAGACGTTGGGCGTGATGGACGTTGAAACCGAGCTGCGTCACCAGAAGGACGATCGCAGTGACGTAACCGGCGCGCGCGCCAAAGATCCAGCCCACGGCCACCGAGATGGCCGCCTGCAGGATCAGAAACGCCAGCGCACGGGCCCAGATGATGTTCATAAACGATGCACAGGAGGGTGGCCGCTCGCTGCCCCGGCGGGGGCGAGCGGCATGGGCGCGGCGGAGGGCGATCGCTGTCGATCGCTACCGAGCCGGCGCGCGGCGCCGCTTCAGACCGACTTCGTCAGGCGATAGCCGCTGCCGCGCACGGTCTCGATCATAGCATCGTGGCCCGCCGGCTTGAGGGCGGCGCGAAGGCGCTTGATGTGCACGTCCACCGTGCGCTCCTCGACGAACACATGATCGCCCCAGACCTGGTCGAGCAACTGTGAACGGCTGTGCACGCGCTCGGGGTGCGTCATGAAGAAGTGCAGCAGACGGAACTCGGTCGGGCCCAGGTCCAGCTTGATGTCGCCGCTCGACTGATGGCTCGTCACGCGATGCGTGGCCGGGTCCAGTTTCAGGCCGTTCACGCTCACCACGTCCTCGGTGAGTTGCGGCGCGCGCCGGCGCAACACCGCCTTGATGCGCGCCATCAGTTCCTTGGGCGAGAACGGCTTGGTCACGTAGTCGTCCGCGCCGATCTCCAGGCCCATCACCTTGTCCTGCTCCTCGCTGCGTGCGGTGAGCATGATGATCGGCACATGCTTGGTGCGCTCGTTTGCGCGCAGCTCGCGCGCGAACGTCACGCCCGACTTGCCGGGCAACATCCAGTCGAGCAGTACCAGATCCGGCAGGACGTCGCTGATCAGCGTGAGCGCCTGCTCCGCGTTGTACGCCCGGATCGGATAGTGACCGGCGTGTTGCAGATTGACGGAGATCAGCTCGGAAATGGCCGGCTCGTCTTCCACGATCAGAATGCTGCTGGGCATCGGTTCCCTCTCAAACCTTCAGTAATGTCTGGCGCTCATTCGCCTTGCACTTTGCGCTGGAGATCCTCGCGCGAAATATGCCGGACGTCGGTGCCTTTGACAATGTAAATGATGAATTCGGCGATGTTCTTGGCGTGGTCGCCGATACGCTCGATCGCCTTGGCAATGAACAGGAAGTCCAGGCCTGCCGAGATGGTGCGCGGGTCCTCCATCATGTACGTGACCAATTTTCGCACGAAGCCGCGGAATTCATTGTCGATGGCCTTGTCGTCGCGCACGATGTCGGCGGCGGCGACCGCGTCCAGGCGCGCAAAGGCGTCCAGGGTGCGGCGCAGCAATTGCGCGGCCATCTCCCCGGAGAGCTTGATCTCGGCGAAATTCACGTTCTGCGCGGCGCCGTCTTCGAGCAGATGGCGCGTGCGCTTGGCGACCTTCTCGGCCTCGTCGCCGGCGCGCTCGAGGTTGGTGATCGTCTTCGAGATCGAGAGCAGCAGGCGCAGGTCGCGCGCGGTCGGCTGACGGCGGGCGATGATCTTGCTGCATTCCTCGTCGATCTCGACCTCCATCGTGTTCAGGCGGTGCTCGTTGGCGATCACTTCGTCGACCAGCGCACGGTCGAACGTGTTGAGCGCCTGCATGGCCGTCACGATCTGCGATTCGACCACGCCGCCCATTTCGAGGACGCGCGAGCAAACCTGGTTCAGGTCGCTATCGAACTGGCTGGAAAGGTGTTTGTCGTTCATATCGCGGATTTCCTCGTGGGCATCAACCGAAACGGCCGGTGATGTAGTCTTCGGTCTCTTTGCGGTCCGGCTTGATGAAGATCTTCTCGGTCTCGCCGAATTCGATCAGCTCACCCAGATACATGTACGCGGTGAAGTCCGAGCAGCGTGCGGCCTGCTGCATGTTGTGCGTGACGATCACGACGGTGTAGTCGTCCTTGAGCTCCGCGATCAGCTCTTCGATGCGGCCCGTGGAAATCGGATCGAGCGCCGAGCACGGCTCGTCGAGCAGCAGCACTTCCGGGCGGATGGCGATGCCGCGCGCGATGCACAGGCGCTGCTGCTGACCGCCCGACAGGCCGTAGCCCGACTGCTGCAGCTTGTCCTTCACTTCGCTCCACAGCGCCGCCTTGGTCAGCGCCCATTCCACGCGGTCGTCCATTTCCGAGCGCGAGAGCTTTTCGAACAGACGCACGCCGAACGCGATGTTGTCGTAGATCGACATCGGGAACGGCGTCGGCTTCTGGAACACCATGCCGACCTTGGCGCGCAGCAGCGCGATGTCCTGCTTGCTGGTAAGCAGGTTCTCGCCGTCCATGTTGATCTCGCCCTCGGCGCGCTGCTCGGGGTACAGGGCGTACATCTTGTTGAACGTGCGCAGCAGCGTGGACTTGCCGCAGCCCGACGGGCCGATGAAGGCCGTGACCTTGCGGTCGGGAATGCGCAGGTTGATGTTCTTGAGCGCGTGGTACTTGTCGTAGAAGAAGTTCAGGTTCTTGACTTCGATCTTCGAGGGCAGCTTGATTTCTTGCGTCGGATTCGTCATGTTCGGTCTCTACCGTCAGGTATTCGTCGTGAGGTCGCGCGGCGCTTTACTTCTTCGCGAACAGCGAGCGCGCCAGAATGTTCAGGAACAGCACCCCGAGGGTGATGATGAACACGCCCGCCCAGGCCAGCGCCTGCCACTCCGCGAACGGGCTCATGGCGAACTTGAAGATGGTGACCGGCAGGTTGGCCATCGGCTGATTCAGGTTCAGCGACCAGAACTGGTTCGACAGTGCGGTAAAGAGCAGCGGCGCCGTCTCGCCGGCGATACGCGCCACGGCCAGTAGCACGCCCGTCACGATCCCGGCAATCGACGCCTTGAGCGTGATCTTCACGATGATCCGCCACTTCGGCGTGCCGAGCGCGAAGGCGGCCTCGCGCAGGTTGTTCGGCACGAGCTTGAGCATGTTCTCGGTGGTGCGGATCACGATCGGCACTTGCAGCAGCGCCAGCGCCACGATGCCGGCCCAGGCCGAGAAGTGGCCCATCTGCGCGACCACCAGGGCATAGACGAACAGGCCGATCACGATCGACGGCGCCGAGAGCAGGATGTCGTTGATGAAGCGCGTAATGCTCGCGAGCCACGACTTCTGGCCGTACTCGGCCAGGTACACGCCGGCCAGAATGCCCAGCGGCGTGCCGATGACCGTGGCCACGCCGACCATTACCAGGCTGCCTACGATGGCGTTGGCGAGACCACCGCCCGCGGTGTTCGGCGGTGGCGTCATCTCGGTAAACAGCGACAGCGACAGGCCGCCCACGCCCAGCGAGAGCGTGGTGTAGAGAATCCACAGCAGCCAGATCAGGCCGAACGCCATGGCCGCGAGCGAGAGCGCGATCGCGACGATGTTCTTGCGGCGGCGGTAGGCCTGCAGCCGCACGCGGGTAAAGGCGTCGGTAGGCTTCACGACGGGCGTTTCCAGTTCGAGCGCTTGTTGGGTCATTATTTACCTTCGCTTTTCTCGAGGCGCAGCAGCATGAGCTTGGACAGCGCCAGCACCACAAAGGTGATGAAGAACAGGATCAGGCCGAGCTCCATCAGCGCAGACGTATGCAGGCCCGGTGCGGCTTCGGCGAACTCGTTGGCGAGCGCCGAGGTGATGCTGTTGCCCGGCGAGTAGAGCGAGACGTTGTCGAGCAGGTTGGTGTTGCCGATCACGAACGTCACGGCCATCGTCTCGCCCAGCGCGCGGCCCAGGCCGAGCATGATGCCGCCGATGACCCCCGTCTTCGTGAAGGGCAGCACCACGCGCCACATCACTTCCCAGGTCGTGCAGCCAATGCCGTAGGCCGACTCCTTGAGCAGCACGGGCGTGACCTCGAACACGTCGCGCATGACCGAGGCGATGTACGGAATGATCATGATCGCGAGGATCACGCCGGCCGGCAGAATGCCGATGCCCAGCGGCGGGCCCTGGAACAGCGCGCCGATCACGGGCACGTTGCCGAGCAGCGTCTGCAGCGGCTTCTGGAAGTACTGGCTGAAGATCGGCGCGAAGACCAGCAGGCCCCACATGCCGTACACGATGCTCGGGATGGCGGCGAGCAGCTCGATGGCGGTGCCGAGCGGACGGCGCAGCCACACGGGCGAGAGTTCAGTCAGGAAAAGCGCGATGCCGAAGCTCACCGGCACGGCGATGATGAGCGCAATCACCGACGTGATGATGGTGCCGTAGATGGGCACGAGCGCGCCGAATTGTTCCGCGGGAGGATCCCAGTCCTTCGTCCACAGGAAGGCGAAGCCGAACTTCTCGATCGACGGCAGCGCGCTGATGATCAGGGACACGATGATGCCGCCGAGCAGCAGCAGCGTCACGAGCGCCGCGCCGCGGGTGAGCAATGCGAAGAGAAAGTCGCCTACGGAAGACGGAGCGCGCTGCGTGGAGGCGCCCGGTGTTGCGAGGGGGCTGGTGGCTTCTGCCATGATGTCGTCTCAGCGTGAGCGCGCCGCCAGCCGTTGCCAGATCGGGACCCGGGTTTCGGAACAGGCGGCGCGGAGAATGCCGGTGTTGCGGCGCCGGGCAACGGAGCGGTCCATTGCCCGGTGTCTGCCAGGCGCTTAGATGCCGGCCTTGGCGGCCGAATCGGCGACCTTCGCCTTCCAGCCCGCGCGGATCTGCTTCAGAACGTCTTCCGGCAGCGGAATGTAGTCCAGTTCCTTGGCGGTGTTCACGCCGTTCTTGAACGACCAGTCGAAGAACTTGAGCACGTCGGCGCTTTGCGCTTCCTTGCCGGCATCCGCCTTCTGATGCACCAGCACGAACGTGGCGGCCACGATCGGCCACGAATCGGCGCCCTTCTCGTTGGTCAGGATCTGGTAGAACGACTTCGACCAGTCGGCCTTGCCGGCGGCCGCGGCGAACGTCTTGGCATCGGGCTCGACGGTCTTGCCCTCGGCGTTGGTGAGGGCCGTGTACGTCAGCTTGTTCTGCTTGGCGTAGGCCGACTCGACGTAGCCGATGGCGCCCGGCAGGCGTTGCACGAAGGCCGCGACGCCGTCGTTACCCTTGCCGCCCGTGCCCGTCGGCCAGTTGACCGTGGTGCCTTCGCCGACCTTGCTCTTCCACTCGGCGTTGACCTTCGAGAGGTAGTTCGTGAACACGAAGCTCGTGCCCGAACCGTCGGCGCGGCGGACCACGGCGATATCGGTGTCCGGCAGCTTGAGCTTCGGGTTGAGCTTGGCGATGGCCGGGTCGTTCCACTTCTTGATCTTGCCCAGGTAGATGTCGCCCAGCACTTCGCCCGACAGGACGAGCTCGCCGGCCTTCACGCCCGGCACGTTGATGACCGGCACGATGCCGCCAACGACCGTCGGGAACTGGAACAGGCCCTGCTTGGCCAGTTCTTCATCGGTCAGCGGGGCGTCCGAGCCGGCGAAATCGACCGTCTTGGCCTGAATTTGCTTGATGCCGCCCGAGGAACCGATGCCCTGATAGTTGACCTTGTTCGAGGTCGCCTTCTGATAGGCGTCGGCCCACTTCGTGTAGATGGGAGCGGCAAACGTGCTACCGGCACCGGTAATCTCGCCCGCAATCGCGCCAGCGGCGAACAGAACGCCAGCCAGGCCGGCAATCGCAGTCTTCATCAGCTTCATGGATCTCTCCGAGTTGGTGTGGTACAGCGTGTGGATGGCTCGAAGAATAGAGTTCGAATGTGACAGTAATGTGTCATTCGTGAAAGCTCACCATGCCAATGTCACGAAACCGCCCCGAAAACGTCACAGTGCATGCACGTCGGCACGGGCGCCCGGATTCGACGAAACCCTTTATTGGCGCGGCGCCCGTGGGAGTTTGGAGGGCGTGGGAGAGCGCGATTCGCCATCTTCGGCGTGAATGTCAGGCCGATGACAATGACGCGGCCGTGTCGGAATTTCGCCGACGGCGGCCGTTCGGCTGTCATAAACGGACGCAGCGGGCAGAGGCAGGAGGTGGAAGGCAGGAGGCGGAAGACAGGAGGCGCCTCCCATGCCGGGAAGGATGAGGAGGCGGGAAGTCGCGCAACCGGGCAACGGTTGGCGGTGGCGGCCGTCCGGGCGGCGGCCGCCGGAAGGAAGGCCGCCGGGAGGAAGGGCCGCCGGGAGGATGACCGCTGGAAGGAAGGCGTCTAGAAAACGGGGGGTTGAATGCGCGGCCGGCCCCGCGGACCAGGCCCTGCTGCGTCAGGCGGCCGTTTTGACGATGCTGGCCAGTTGCTGGGCGAACGACGTAGTCTGTGCCTCGTCGCGCGCCTCGACCATCACGCGCAGCACCGGCTCGGTGCCCGAGGCGCGGATCAGCACGCGGCCCGTGTCGCCGAGCTTCGCCTCGATCGCCTCGCGCTGCGCCGCCAGGCGCGCGTCGGCCTGCCAGTCATAGCCGGCCGGCGTTCGCACGTTGATCATGTGCTGCGGAAACAGTCGCACGCCGTCGAGCAGTTGGGTGAGCGGCTTGTTGTCCGCACGACGGATGGCGGCGAGCACCTGCAGCGCGGAGATGATGCCGTCGCCGGTGGTGTGCTTGTCCAGGCAGAGAATGTGCCCGGAGCCTTCGGCGCCGAGCTGCCAGCCATGCTTGTGCAGTTGCTCGAGCACGTAGCGGTCGCCCACCTTGGCTCGCACGAAGGGCACGCCAAGGCTCCTGAGCGCCACTTCGACGGCCATGTTGGTCATGAGCGTGCCCACGGCGCCCGGCACGCCGCCGTTGTCCAGCCGGTCCTTGACCAGCAGATACAGCAATTCGTCGCCGTTGTAGAGGCGCCCCGCGCTGTCGACGATCTGCAGACGGTCGGCATCGCCGTCCAGTGCCACGCCCAGGTCCGCGTGATTGGCCCGCACTGCGCGCATGAGCGCGTCGGGCGACGTTGCGCCGCAGTCCTCGTTGATGTTGAAACCATTCGGCTGATTGCCGATGGCGATGACTTCCGCGCCCAGTTCGTGGAAGACGTGCGGGGCGATGTGGTACGCCGCGCCGTTCGCGCAGTCGACGACGATTTTCATGCCGCGCAGATCGAACTCGTTCGGAAACGTGCTCTTGCAGAACTCGATGTAGCGCCCGGCGGCGTCGTCGAGACGGCGCGCCTTGCCGAGCTGCTCCGAGCGCACGCAGACCATTGGGTTGTCGAGCTCGGCCTCGATGGCCAGTTCCGTCGCATCCGGCAGCTTGTTGCCGTCGGCGGAGAAGAACTTGATGCCGTTGTCCTGATACGGGTTGTGCGAGGCGCTGATCACCACGCCGGCCGCCAGGCGCAGCGCGCGGGTCAGATAGGCCACAGCCGGCGTGGGCATGGGGCCGGCCATCATGGTGTCGACGCCCGCGGCGGCAAAGCCCGCTTCGAGCGCGGCTTCGAGCATGTAACCCGAGACTCGCGTGTCCTTGCCGATCAATACCGTCGGGCGGCCCAGCGTCTGGTTGCAAGCCAGTACGCGGCCAGCCGCGTATCCCAGGCGCAGCACGAATTCCGGCGTGATCGGGCCCTGGCCGACCGTACCGCGAATTCCATCGGTACCAAAATAGCGTCGTTTCATCGTTGTTTCGTTCCCAGTTGAAGCGTCGCGAGAGACGACAATCCCTTGGCGCGCGTCCTTCTTTTTCGTCGTGTCTTGCGCCGTCAGAGGTGAAGGCCCTTGGGCGGCGCGCCGCCATTTTCGCCGCGCAGCGTCCCCGTTCGGTCCCCGCCTGACGGACTTGCTCCGTTTCGCCGTGCCGCTGGGCTCACCCGCCAGCTCACCCGGCGTTGCGCACGGCCTGCCATACCTTGAGCGCGTCGACGGTTTCGGCGACGTCATGCACGCGAACGATGGCCGCGCCCTGTTGCGCGGCGCATATCGCTGCGGCCACGCTCGCCGCGCGACGCTGCGTCGGCGTCTCGCGTCCCGTGATCTCGCCTAGCATGCGCTTGCGCGACATCCCCACGAGCAGCGGCAAACCGTCGCGCGAGAGCACCCGAAGGTGTTTGAGCAAGGCGAGATTATGCGCGAGATTCTTCCCGAAGCCGAACCCGGGATCGAGATAAAGACGCTGCGGTGCGACACCGGCCGCGAGCATTGCGTCGACGCGTCCGTCGAGAAACGCCGCAACTTCGGTCACGACGTCGGTATAGATCGGTGCGTCCTGCATCGTCTTGGGGTCGTGCAGCATGTGCATGATGCACAGCGCGGCTTCGCTGTCGCGGACCGCGTCGATGGCGCCCGGCTGCTGAAAGCCCCAAATGTCGTTGATCATGTCGGCGCCCGCGGCGAGCACCGCCCGCATCACGCCGGGCTTGTACGTGTCGACCGAGAGCGGCACGCCGCAATCGCGCAGCGCTTCGACGATCGGCACCACGCGCTCCAGCTCGGCGTCCTCAGGCAGCGCTTCGGCGCCCGGACGGGTCGATTCGCCGCCAATGTCGAGAATGTCCGCACCGTCGGCGATGAGCTGCTCCGCATGGCGCAGGGCGGCGTCGCGGGCGACGAAGCGCCCGCCATCGGAAAACGAGTCGGGGGTCACGTTCAGGATGCCCATGACGTGGACGCGGCGGGCGTCCAGCGCGAAGCGCGGGCCGAGCCGCAACGTGTCGGGCCTGGCAGGGCTAGCGGGGGCGTCCGACGGCTCACCGCCGGATGGCGCCCCATCGTCGGCGACCGGGGCCGCCGGAGATAGCGATGCGGTGGTGGGCAATGGCTCTGTGGACATTCGGAAGCTCGTGGTTCGGTAAGTCGGAGTGCGGCCGGAGTGCGGCCGGGACACCAGCAGCACCAGTGGCGCGGCCCACACGCCCGATCCATACGCGGCCTGGTCTCCGGCGTGGCTCGGTGTATGGCCCGGTGTATCGCCCGGTGTATCGCCCGGTGTATGGCCGTAATGTTACCGGAATCGCGCCTCGCATCGACGGCAGAAACACTCGGTAACACCGTGTTTCCTTGATTTCCGGCGCACGCTACGGTTTGCGCCGCGGGGTGCCGCGGGTCGCCGCCCGCCCTCCCCCGTCACTTCCCTCACCCATCCTTCCCCCCCCCTCTGATGCTCTCCCACGCTCTATCCATCACCCGGTCATCGCCCCCGCCCGTTACCCATTGCCCGTTACCCATTACCTGCCGTTCATCTCGTCCGCCAACATGCAAAAAGGCCGGCAAATGCCGGCCTTTCTGGAGATGGCGACCGCTTAGACGGTTGCCGGGGTGCTGCTGGGCTTGAGCGGCGGATTGCCGCCCGAAGCGCCGCCGCTCGTGGGACCGCTCTTGGGCGGACGCGGCGGACGGCCTTCCATGATGTCGTTGATCTGATCGCCGTCGATCGTCTCCCACTCCATCAGGGCCTGGGTCATCGACTCGACCTTTTCGCGGTTGTCTTCCAGCAGTTTCTTGGCCAGCGCGTACTGTTCGTCCAGGATACGGCGAACTTCCGCATCGACCTTCTGCTGCGTGGCCTCCGAGACCGATTTGGCCGACATGCGGCCAAACACCGAGTCTTGCTCCGTGTCGACGTAGACCATCGGACCCAAGGCGTCCGACATGCCGTAGCGGGTCACCATGTCGCGGGCGAGCTTGGTAGCGCGCTCGAAGTCGTTCGACGCACCGGTCGACATCTTGTTGATGAACACCTCTTCGGCCGCACGACCGCCAAACAGAATGGCGATCTGCGTGAGCATCGTGTCGCGATACTCGGAGTACTTGTCGTGTTCCGGCAACTGCATCGTCAGACCAAGCGCCCAGCCGCGCGGGATGATCGTGACCTTGTGCACCGGATCGGCTTCCGGCAGCAGCATGGCGACCACGGCATGGCCCGACTCGTGGTAGGCGGTGGCACGACGCTCCTCGTCGCGCATCACGGCCGACTTGCGCTCCGGCCCCATGAAAATCTTGTCCTTTGCGTCTTCGAAGTCCAGCATTTCGACGATGCGCTTGTTACGGCGCGCCGCGAACAGCGCAGCTTCGTTCACCAGGTTGGCCAGATCGGCGCCCGACATGCCAGGCGTGCCGCGGGCGATGACCGACGCGTCCACGTCGTTGGCGATCGGCACCTTGCGCAGGTGGACCTTCAGGATCTGCTCGCGGCCGCGGATGTCCGGCAGACCGACGTAGACCTGACGGTCGAAGCGGCCCGGACGCAGCAGCGCCTTGTCGAGCACGTCCGAGCGGTTGGTCGCGGCAATCACGATCACGCCCGAGTTGGCTTCGAAGCCGTCCATCTCCACGAGCATCTGGTTCAGCGTCTGTTCACGCTCGTCGTTGCCGCCGCCCATGCCGGCGCCGCGATGGCGGCCCACCGCGTCGATTTCGTCGATGAACACGATACACGGCGACTGCTTCTTCGCGTTCTCGAACATGTCGCGCACACGGGCAGCGCCCACGCCGACGAACATTTCCACGAAGTCCGAACCCGAGATGCTGAAGAACGGCACCTTGGCTTCGCCCGCAATGGCGCGCGCGAGCAGCGTCTTACCGGTTCCCGGCGGGCCGACGAGCAGCACACCGCGCGGAATGCGGCCGCCGAGTTTCTGGAACTTCTGGGGGTCTTTCAGAAAGTCGACCAGTTCGCCGACTTCGTACTTGGCTTCGTCGCAGCCGGCGACGTCGGCGAAGGTGACCGGATTGGCATTCTCGTCGATGAGGCGCGCGCGGGACTTGCCGAAGGAAAAGGCGCCGCCCTTACCCCCGCCCTGCATCTGTCGCATCATGTAGAACCAGAATCCGATGATGAGCAGCGTCGGCCCGAGGTAGTAGAGCGCGGACATGAGCACGTTCGGTTCGTCGTCGGCCTTGCCCGACACCTGAACGCCGTACTTCATGAGGTCGCCGACCATCCAGATGTCACCCGGCGACACAATGGTGTACTTCTGACCGTCGCTGGGCGTGACCTGAAGGTTGCGCCCTTGCACCACCACGTTCTTGATCTTGCCGTTCTTGGCATCGTCCATGAACTGGGAGTACGTCACGCCCTCCTGGACGTGCGGCTTGTCGAACTGTTTAAAAACAGTAAACAAGACTAGCGCGATGACTAACCACACCGCCGCTTTGGAAAACATATTATTGTTCAAAGCGTTGCTCCTTCATGAAATCGCTTCGCGCCAGGAATTCATTCTAATCCACTCGCAGGCGCACCGCCATAGTGATTCTTTACCGCCACCATAGCGCCAGTGCGCCGGTTTGACGGGCATCAAGCCGGATTTTTCAAACCCCGTCCAAGAATGAACGTTTCGGAAGATTTGTCTCGGGACGCCTTCGGCTTGCGCGGCGCCACGGTTTTGAACTGGCGTTTGAATTTTTCGACGATCTGGCTGTAGCCACTGCCGTGAAAACATTTGACCAGCAACGCTCCCTCCGGTTTCAGGTGCCGTTGCGCAAACTCGAGCGCCAGATCGCACAGATGCTCGATTCGCGCGGCGTCGGCCACTGCGACCCCTGACAAGTTGGGGGCCATGTCGGAAAGCACAAGGTCGACTTTGCGCCCCGCCACGATTTCCTCCAGCGCCTCGAGCACGCTGTCCTCGCGAAAGTCGCCCTGCAGGAAGGTCACGTCGGCGATCGGCTCCATCGGCAGGATGTCCATGGCGATGATGGTGCCGTCGATGCCGCCGTCCACGCGCTTGCCGGCCGCCAGCTTGTTGCGCACGTACTGGCTCCAGCTGCCGGGCGTGGCGCCCAGATCGACAACCACCTGTCCAGGCCTGATCAGCCGGTCCTGTTCGTCGATCTCCTTGAGTTTGTATGCGGCGCGGGCGCGATAGCCCTCGCGCTGCGCCATTTTGACGTAGGGATCGTTGATGTGATCATGCAGCCAGGCGTGGCTGAAACGGTTTTTTGCCATAATTCTTCAAAAACACTGCATTTTTGCAGGATAATACGCCCTTGCGCGCCTAAAATCCGCGAGCCGGCCCGGTAACTCCGGAATTCCCGGCCGCCGCCCGAGGGCGCATCCTAACTCGTTTGTCTCGTCTGTCTTCTATGCCCGCTTTGACCCTGACCCCGGCGCAACGCGCCGACTTGCGCTCCGCCGCCCATGCGCTGAATCCCGTTGTTCTGATCGGCGCCGACGGCTTGACGCCGGCGGTGCTCAAGGAAATCGACGGCGCCCTGAAGGCCCACGAACTGATCAAGGTGCGTGTATTCGGCGACGAACGCGACACGCGCGTTGCCATCTACGAAACCATTTGCGACCAGCTCGGCGCCGCGCCGGTGCAACACATCGGCAAGCTGCTCGTGCTCTACCGCCCCACCCCGGACGAAGACTCGACGCCCGTCCGTGGCAAGTCCGGCGGCACGGGCGCCACGGTCAAGGGGCGGGCGCCGCGCACGGTCACCGTCGTCAAGAGCAGCCCGCATTCGGGCCGCCGCCCCACCGTCAAGAAGGTCACGGTGGCCGGCAACCAGCGCATGACCGCGGGGGGCATCGTCAAGCGCGCCAAGAAGCGCCAGACCAGCGTGAAGCGCCAGCGCAACGACTGAAGGACGTCGTTCGCCACGTCAGTCTCCGCCGTCACCCCCACAAAAGAACGCGCCCGGACAATGTCGGGCGCGTTTTTTCATGGACGAGGGAAATCGTGGCGCCCCACCGGGGCCTGCCCCCTCGCCCCGCGGCATTTAGCCGCGCACCGGCTGACGCCAGATGAAAACGACACCGAGCAGGCTCTGCACCAGATAGATGCCGCTCGAAATGCCGTGCAGCATGCCGAAGCGCGCCGCGAAGGCCGACTGACCGATCTCTACGCCCGCCGCTTCGGCCTGCGCGCGCAGATCCGCCATGAACGGCTGCAGGCCGAACCAGCTGACCAGCACGCAGACCACCATGGCCGCCGCCAGCCAGCGCAACACGCGGTAGCCGCGCGCCACGCCGGCGTCGCCCGAGCGCGCGATGAGCGCCGTGGCGAGCCAGACGAGCAGCGCGCCGCACACCAGGCTGAGCCACGCCTGCGTGTGAAACAGCCTGCCGGCGACCGTGCCGGCGACCGTGCGAGACTCCAGAACGGCAAAGAGCGTGGGCGCGACGATATAGCCGATTGCCCACTGGCTTCCGCACCAGACGGTGGCGATCAGGCGGAACAATCGCTCCAGCCGGGGCGCGCCGCCGGACGCGTCAGACGTAGCGGACATCGATGATCTCGTACTCGCGCACGCCGCTCGGGGCCTGCACTTCGGCCACATCGCCCGCGTACTTGCCAATGAGCGCACGCGCGATCGGCGAACTCACCGAGATCTTGCCGTGCTCGAGGTCTGCTTCGTCGTCGCCGACGATCTGGTACTGCACCGTGCCGCCGCTCTCGAGGTCTTCGAGTTCGACGGTCGCGGCAAACACCACGCGGCCTTCGGCGTCGAGCGCCGCCGGATCGATGATCTGCGCCGCGGACAGTTTCGACTCGAGCTCGGCAATGCGCCCCTCGATAAAGCCCTGCTTTTCCTTGGCGGCATCGTATTCCGCGTTTTCCGACAGATCACCCTGCGCACGGGCTTCAGCAATCGCAGTGATCACGTTCGGACGTTCGACGGTCTTCAGGCGGTGCAGCTCATCCTTGAGCAGCTCGGCGCCCCGCTTGGTCAGAGGAATGGTACTCATGCGCGTTGTTCCGAAAGACAAAAAAATTGCCGCAGCAAAGCCGCATTCGCACTTTTCGCGAACGCCGCTTGACCGCGGCTGTGACACCTATATGGCGCTAGTGTAGCAGAGTTGCCGGCGCTGCCAACCGGCAGGGTCATCCGGCACCTCCGAGCCCTCGCGCCATTCACAAACGTATTTGGCGCACCTTTGCCGGATCAGTTCCCCGGCGGTGCGCCATCATGCTGCGACGTCGCCCGGCGCGGCGGACCGCCGCCGGGCTGTCGGCCCTCAGGCCGCCGGCGTTCCGGCCGGCAACTGGGCGTGCAGACTCTGCAGGTCATAGACCTCCAGATTCTGCAGATACTTCAGACCTTCCACGGCGGCGCGGGCGCCCGAGATCGTCGTGTAGTACGTGACCTTGTGTGCCTGCGCCGACATACGGATCGAGCGCGAATCGGCGATCGCCGTGCGCGTTTCGTCCACGGTCGTGAAGACCAGCGCGATTTCGCCGTTCTTGATCATGTCGACGATATGCGGACGGCCGTCCTTCACCTTGTTGACCACGCGCACCGGGATGCCGGCCGCCTCGATGGCGGCTGCCGTGCCGCGCGTGGCCACGATCGGGTAGCCCAGCGCGTGCAGCATGCGCGCGACTTCGACCGCGCGCGGCTTGTCGGCGTCCTTGACCGTGAGCAGCACCGTGCCCGAGGCCGGCAGACGCGAGCCCGCGGCCAGTTGCGACTTGAAAAGCGCTTCGCCGAACGTGCGGCCTACGCCCATCACCTCGCCGGTCGAGCGCATTTCCGGTCCGAGCACCGGATCGACGCCCGGAAATTTCACGAACGGGAACACCGCTTCCTTGACGCTGTAGTATGGCGGCGTCACTTCGCTCGTCACGTTCTGCGACTTGAGCGACTGGCCGACCATCGCACGCGCGGCGATCTTCGCGAGCTGGCGGCCGGTGGCCTTCGAGACATACGGTACCGTGCGCGAGGCGCGCGGATTCACTTCGAGCACGTAGATCGTGTCCACACCGTTGCCTTGCTGAATCGCGAACTGCACGTTCATCAGGCCGACCACGTTCAGGGCCTTGGCCATCGCGGCCGTCTGGCGCTTGAGTTCGGCGACCGTGTCGGCCGACAGCGAATACGGCGGCAGCGAGCAGGCCGAGTCGCCCGAGTGCACGCCTGCCTGCTCGATATGCTCCATCACGCCGCCGATATAGACGTCGTTGCCATCCGAGATACAGTCGACGTCGCACTCGATCGCGTCGTCGAGGAAGCGATCGAGCAGCACCGGGCTGTCGTTGCTCACCTTGACGGCCTCGCGCATGTAGCGCTCGAGGTCACGCGGCTCGTGCACGATCTCCATGGCGCGCCCGCCCAGCACGTAGGACGGACGCACCACCAGCGGATAGCCGATTTCGGCGGCAAGCACGAGTGCTTCGTCTTCCGTGCGCGCCGTGCGGTTCGGCGGCTGACGCAGGCCGAGGTCCTGCAGCAGCTTCTGGAAGCGCTCGCGGTCTTCGGCCGCGTCGATCATGTCCGGGCTCGTGCCGACGATGGGCACGCCGTTCGCCTCGAGATCGAGGGCGAGCTTGAGCGGCGTCTGGCCGCCGTACTGGACGATCACGCCGACCGGCTTCTCGAGGTCGACGATTTCCAGCACGTCTTCGAGCGTGACGGGCTCGAAATACAGGCGGTCCGACGTGTCATAGTCGGTCGACACGGTCTCCGGGTTGCAGTTAACCATGATGGTCTCGTACCCGTCTTCGCGCAGCGCGAGCGCGGCATGCACGCAGCAGTAGTCGAACTCGATACCCTGGCCGATACGGTTCGGGCCGCCGCCGAGCACCATGATCTTCTTCTTGTCGGTCGGCTTCGCTTCGCACTCCTGCTCGTAGGTCGAGTACATGTAAGCAGTGTTGGTCGCGAATTCGGCGGCGCAGGTATCCACGCGCTTGTAGACCGGGCGAACCTTCTGCGCGATGCGCGCACGGCGCACGGCGGTCTGATCGGTGCCCAGCAGCTTGGCCAGGCGGCGGTCCGAGAAGCCGCTCTGCTTGAGAAAGCGAAGCTCTTCGGTGCTCAGGCTCTCCAGCGTGCGCCCGGCCAGCGCCTTTTCCTTCTTGACGATGGCCTCGATCTGGGCGAGGAACCACGGATCGATGCTCGTCTCGGCGTAGACCTCGTCGAGGCTCATGCCGATGCGGAATGCGTCGCCGACGTACCAGATGCGGTCCGGGCCCGGCTCGCCGATTTCGGCCACGATCTCGTCGCGATCGGTCGACTTCTCGTCCAGGCCGTCCACGCCGACTTCGAGGCCGCGCAAGGCCTTCTGGAACGATTCCTGGAACGTGCGGCCCATGGCCATCACCTCACCGACCGACTTCATCTGCGTGGTCAGGCGGGCGTCGGCTTCGCGGAACTTCTCGAAGGCAAAGCGCGGCACCTTGGTCACCACATAGTCGATGGTCGGCTCAAACGACGCCGGCGTGGCGCCGCCCGTGATCTCGTTGCGCAATTCATCGAGCGTGTAGCCCACGGCCAGCTTGGCGGCGACCTTCGCGATCGGGAAGCCGGTGGCCTTCGAGGCAAGCGCCGACGAGCGCGACACGCGCGGGTTCATTTCGATGACGACCATGCGGCCGTCCTTCGGGTTGATCGAGAACTGGACGTTCGAGCCGCCCGTCTCCACGCCGATCTCGCGCAGCACCGCGAGCGAGGCGTTGCGCAGCAGCTGGTATTCCTTGTCGGTGAGCGTCTGGGCCGGCGCCACGGTGATCGAGTCGCCGGTGTGCACGCCCATCGGGTCGAGGTTTTCGATCGAGCAGACGATGATGCAGTTATCGGCGCGATCGCGCACGACCTCCATCTCGTATTCTTTCCAGCCGAGCAGCGACTCTTCGATGAGCAGTTCGCGCGTGGGCGAGAGGTCCAGGCCGCGCTTGCAGATCTCTTCGAACTCTTCGCGGTTGTAGGCGATGCCGCCGCCCGAGCCGCCGAGCGTGAACGACGGGCGGATCACCATCGGGTAGCCGCTGCCGCCGATTTCCGCGGCGATCTGCGCCTGCACGGCAAGCGCCTCCTCCATCGAATGGGCAATGCCCGACTTGGCCGAACCGAGACCAATCTTGGTCATTGCGTCCTTGAACTTCAGACGGTCTTCGGCCTTGTCGATGGCTTCCGGCGAGGCGCCGATCAGTTCCACCTTGTACTTGTCGAGCACACCGTGGCGATGCAGGTCGAGCGCGCAGTTGAGCGCGGTCTGGCCGCCCATCGTCGGCAGGATGGCATCCGGGCGTTCCTTGGCGATGATGCGCTCGACGACTTCCCAGGTGATCGGCTCGATGTAGGTGACATCGGCCGTATCCGGGTCGGTCATGATCGTGGCCGGGTTGCTGTTGATCAGAATGACCTTGTAGCCTTCCTCGCGCAGCGCCTTGCAGGCCTGTGCGCCCGAATAGTCGAACTCGCATGCCTGACCGATGATGATCGGGCCGGCGCCGATGATGAGGATGCTCTTGATGTCTGTGCGCTTTGGCATAACGTTCTCAACAAAAATTTAACTCAGCGTCGCGGTCGCGAGCTTCACACCGAAGCCGACGAACAGCGCGCCCACGCCGCCGGTTGCCCCGGCGCTCAACCGGCGACGTGCCCGGAAGTGCGCGGCCAGGCGGTAACCGACCAGGATCAGCGTGCTCAGATAAAGGAAACTGAAGGTCTGTACGATCGCGCCGAGCACCGCGAACGAGACGGCCGGATAGGCATAACCCGGGTCGACGAACTGGATGAAGAACGACACGCAGAACAGGATCGCCTTCGGGTTGAGCAGGCTGATGAACAGCGCCCGCCTGAAGGGGTGATCGGCGTCCACGCGCCTGGGCGGCGCGACCGGGGCGCCGGGATTGGCGCGCGCGGCCCGCAGGTTGGCCAGTGCGCCGCGCAGCATGTTCAGCCCCATCCAGCACAGATAGGCCGCCCCGAGGTACTTCACCACGAAGAACAGCGCCGGCTGCGCGTGCAGCAGCGACGCCACGCCGGCGGCAGCCAGCGTCATCAGGATGGTGTCGCCGAGAAACACGCCGCATGCACCCGCGTAGCCTTGACGCACGCCGCGCTGCGCCGCGACCGCAAGCACGTAGAGCGAATTCGGCCCCGGCAGCAGGATGACGACGACAACCCCGGCCAGATAGGTCCAGAGGTCGACGATGCCGAGCGAGTGTCCAAGCATGGTGCGCGTTTCCTTGTCCGTATTGCCGTTGCGTCGGGTGTCAGGCCGGCTGCTTCGCGTCGGCCATCGACTGCACGAAGCGGTCGAACAGGTAGCCGATGTCGTGCGGGCCCGGCGAGGCTTCCGGGTGGCCCTGGAAGCAGAACGCCGGACGGTCCGTCATCTCGAAGCCCTGCAGCGTGCCGTCGAACAGCGACACATGCGACACGCGCGCGTTGGCGGGCAGGCTGTCGGCGTCCACGGCGAAGCCGTGGTTCTGCGACGTGATCACGACGCGGCCCGTGGCGAGGTCCTTGACCGGATGGTTGGCGCCGTGGTGGCCGGTCTTCATCTTGAGCGTCCTCGCGCCGACGGCCAGGCCCATGATCTGGTGGCCCAGGCAGATGCCGAAGGTCGGAATGCGGCGCTCGAGAAACGTCTTCGTGGCGGCAATGGCGTAATCGCACGGCTCGGGGTCGCCGGGGCCGTTCGAGAGGAACACGCCGTCCGGGTTGAGCGCGAAGACGTCGTCAGCCGAGCTCTGGGCGGGCAGGACCGTGACCTTGCAGCCGCGCTCGGCGAGCATGCGCAGGATGTTGCGCTTGACGCCGTAGTCGAGCGCGACCACGTGGAATTTCGGATCCTTCTGCTCACCGTAGCCTTCGCCGAGGCGCCATTCCGTCTGCGTCCACGAGTACTTTTCCGTAGTCGAGACGACCTTGGCGAGGTCCATGCCGGCCAGGCCCGGAAACGACCGGGCGAGCGAGATGGCCTTCGCTTCGTCGTCGCCGGCGAGAATGCAACCGTTCTGGGCGCCCTTCTCGCGCAGGATACGGGTCAGACGGCGGGTGTCGATACCGGCGATGGCAACCACGCCTTCGTCCTTCAGGTACTGCGACAGGGTCTTGTCGGCGCGGAAGTTCGATTCGAGGATCGGCAGATCCTTGATGATCAGGCCGGCGGCATGGACTTTCGTGGCTTCGACGTCTTCACCGTTGACGCCCGTGTTACCGATGTGCGGATACGTCAGCGTGACGATCTGTTGCGCATAGCTCGGGTCGGTGAGGATTTCCTGATAGCCGGTGATGGCGGTGTTGAAAACGACTTCACCGATGGTGTGACCGGCAGCGCCAATGGCGTACCCACGAAAGACCGTGCCGTCAGCGAGCGCGAGAATGGCGGGTGGGAATGACGGCAGCACGGGAAACTCCTGAAGGGTTCACCCCGGCTGCCAGCCTCATCGTCCGCTAGCGATGACATCAGCGCGGGCACCGGAATTGCGCGGAATATGCGCACAGCGGATGCTCGGGCTGCGGACGAGATGTCGGGCGGGTAGGCGCTAGGGTGAGGGTTAAATGACTAAAACCTTCAAAGTATAGCGCAAATCCCGATCTTCTCAAAGCTGAACGTGTGGGGCACCAGTACGCTCTGCGTTCTCACGAGGGGGGAGGCTGCCGGCGGACGAATACGCAGAGGGGATAGGGAAGTGAATGCCCGCCCGCTGTGCCGCCAGCACGATATGGCGCTCCATTGCACTGCCTGCGGCGGCGCCGTCGCGCCGGCGCAGGGCCTCGAGAATCTCCAGATGTTCATGATAGGTGGAAAGCACGAGTTCGCGCTGGTAGAACGGCAGGCGCTGGCTCTCCATGACGATGTCCGTGCTGCCGCGCAGGATGTCGGCGATCGCGCCGTTGCCGGCCAGTCCGACGATGCGCAGGTGGAAGGCGAAATCGAGCTGGGCGGCGGTGTCGACATCGCCGTCGATGAGCGCGGACCTCATCGTTTCGACGTTATCCGTGAGCCACTCGATCTCCTCGTGGCTGGCGGCGTGGGCGGCCAGACGGGCGGCGAAGCCTTCGAGGGCGTAGCGCAGCTGGTAGGTGTCGGCAAGCGAGATCTGGTCGGCGAAGCGCCAGGCCACGCCGACGCGCGCCGAGGCATCGTTCACGTACACGCCCTTGCCCGGGCGGATTGCGACCATGCCGAGCGCTTCGAGCGTCGATAGCGCTTCGCGCAGCGAGGCGCGGCTGATGGCCAGTTCTTCGGCGAGCTGGCGCTGCGAGGGCAGCATGGCGCCAGCCGGGTAGACCTGGCGTTCGATGCGCTCGCGAATGGTCGCGACGGCGGCGTCGGTGACGGCATGCGCCGAGTGCTTCATGAGGCCTCACTGGAATTGCGGGATACGTATGGCGCATTGTACGACGCCAAATCCCCTCACGCGCCCCGGCCTTCCTGCGTCGGGAGAGCCGCCCCGGCCATCGCCGCGCTGGCCTTCCCGCGCGGCCGGCGCGCCGCACGTTGCGCCGCACGTTGCGCCGCACCGCCGGGGCCGCAATGGCGCGCCTGCCGGTTCACTCCCGCCGGCGCGCCGCCCCTCATTGCCCCTCATTGCCCCTCATTGCGTCTCATGCATCTCATGCGTCTCACTGCACCTCGCTGCACTTCACGACACCTCGCGGCACTTCGCTCGACTTCACCGGACGTCGCCGCTGCGCGCGGGGCGGCCCGCGGCGGCCACGCGATGGGCGTGGTGGTCCGGATGTTCGCCGAGCAGCCGGCGCACCACGCCGTTGGTCCAGCCGAAGCCGTCCTGCAGCGGATATTCGCCCCCGCCCCCGCCGCTGGCGCACATTGCATCGCTCGTATGTAGCGAATACTTCTCCACGAGCTTGCTCTCGCGGGCGTAGAGCGCGCCGACCGTCGAGAGCCAGCGCTGGGCGATGTCGCTGGCGAGCGCGCCTTGCCCATACCTGCGCAGGCCCCGAATGGCGATCCACTGCAGCGGCGCCCAGCCGTTGGGCGGGTCCCATTGCTGGAGGCTCGACCTCTGCGTCGTGCGCAAGCCGCCCGCCGCCACCATGAACCCGGCTATCGTGCGCGCCGAGCGGCGCGCCTGTTCGGCCGAGGCCAGGCCGACGAAGAGCGGCGCGGCCATGGCGGCCGACAGGGCCGGGCGTTGCTCGCCGCGCTGCCAGTCGTAGTCGACGAAAGCGCCCGGATCGTCGCGCCAGAGGTAGCGCGTCATGGCGTCCCGGCGCGCCTGCGCCCGTCGCGCGAACGCCTGGGCGGCGCCAGCGTCGCCGCCGGCGCCGCTGAGCCGGGCGATGTGAACTTCGGTGGCATACAGGAAGCTGTTCAGGTCGACGGGCAGAATGGCGGTCGTGCGAATCGAGGACAGATCCTTCTCATCGTCAAGCCAGCGCGAGCTGAAGTCCCAGCCCGACTCGGCGCCCGCGCGCAGGTCGCGGTAGACCTCGCCGGCGGCACGTTTGGGGGCGAGGCTGGCGGTATTGACGTCTTCGAGATAGCCCTCCTCGCGCGGCGTATCGCGCTCGTCCCAGTAGCGATTGAGCAGGGCGCCGTCCGGCAGCCTGACCAGATGGGCGTGCGCCTGTCCCGGGGCCAGCGCGTCCTCGCCTTCCATCCAATATTGGTATTCGCGCACCAGATGCGGCAGATAGCGCAGCGCACGCGCCACCCCGTGCGACTCGAACAGTTCCACCATCAGGCCGTACACCGGGGGTTGCGAACGGCTCAGGTAGTAGGTGCGGGTGCCGTTCGGAATGTGACCGTAGGTGTCGATCAGGAACGAGAAATTGTCGGCCATGTTCACGAGCAGATCGTGACGTCCGCTATGCGCGAGGCCGAGCATCGTGAAGTACGAATCCCAGTAATAGAGCTCCTGGAAGCGGCCGCCGGGCACGACATAGGGCTGTGGCAGCGGCAGAAGCGAGCTTTGCGCCGGATGCGCGCGCGGCAGCCGCGTGAGCACGTCCCAGAGCCCGTCGATGTGCTCGACCAGCCCCTGCCCGGGGATCGACACATAGTGGCTGGGCGGGGTGCGCTCCAGCGTGAAATGCGCCGCCACGAAGCGCGAAAGATCGAAGCCGGGCTGCGCCGCCTCCTCGCGGTAGCGGCGCAGCACTTCCTGCGGCGCGCGCGTGGGCACACAGTCCACGAACGTCTTGCTGTCCGGAAAGACGCGCTGCGTCTGGACCGCAACGAAAAGTTCCTGATAACGCTCGGCGGGTGAGAGCACGTCCGAGGGGGCCGAGTGGGCGACGTCCGGCGTCATGCCGCCGGCGGCGAGCGTGCGCTGTGCGGCCTGCGTCATCGTCATTGCTCCGCGTAGTTCCAGAGCAGCCCCCCGTCGACGAACAGCGTGGTGCCAGTCACGTAGCTGGCTTCGGGCGATGCGAGAAACAGCACCGCGTTGGCGACTTCGCCGGGCTCGGCGAGGCGTCCGAGAGGAATATTGGCGAGGAGCGCTTCGCGTTGCGCCTTGTTGCCGAGCAGTTGCTGGTTGATCGCCGTGCCGACGGCGCCGGGCGCGACGTTGTTGACCGTGATGCCGAGGGGCGCGAGCTCGATGGCGAGGTTGCGCATCATCATCTTCATGCCGCCCTTGCTGGCGCAGTAGCTCGTGAAGTGCGGAAACGGCAGTTCCTCGTGAACGGAGCTGACGTTGATGATGCGCCCGCCGCGCTTCGTGTCTCGCAAATGGCGCACGAACGCCTGCGTGAGAAAAAACGCGCCTTTGAGATTGACGTTCATCACGAGGTCGTAATCCCCTTCGGTGACGTCGACAAACGGGGCGCGTCTTTCCACGCCGGCATTGTTGACGAGCACGTCGACGCGACCCATCTTCGCGACTGCCCGCTCGACAATGGCACGGTCGCATTGCGCGTTGCCGACGTCCCCGGCGATCACGCAGCCGTCGCTCCCGGCGGTGCGCACGGCTTCGAGCGTCTGCTGCGCCATGGCGCTGTCCTGGCGATCTTCCACCACGATACGCGCGCCTTGCTGGGCGAGGCGAATGGCAATGGCGCGGCCGATGCCTTGCGCGCTGCCGGTCACCAGCACAACCGTGTCTTTCATTCGCATGGCGCCTCCTGTCGATACGTGCCGAAGGACCGTCACGCACGCGAGGCGGGCGCGGCGGATGCAAATGCGACCCCGGCGCGCAAACCGAAGTTCCGGCGCAACGCGACATGAACGACACCGGTTCCATGACCGGAACCGCGTCTCCGGCCCGAAGACGGCATTCCGCCGACGGCCATTTGATGACCCCGTTCGAGGCCAAATTGCAGCCAATTTGCGGCCCGTCTGCGGCCCATTTGCGGCCCATCTACGACCCATCTGCACCCCAATCGACGCCCCATTCGACGCCCCACTTGACGCCCCACTTGCGGCCCGTTTGCGTCCAATTCCTGGGGAATCCCCTCAGAAGACGCGCCTTGACCCCACCATATTGGCTTTCTAATATTGCTCATAACACCACTGGTCAGACCGGTATGACTTGTTGAAGCAGCCGGAAGTGCGAGGGTGTTGGCGATGTGTTGTTCGAGAAGCCGCCGTACAGAAATCAGCCCCCGAGCGTTGTCCGTCGGACGTAGAGAACGTAGAGATTGCGCAATGCAAGAGAGCGATTGCGCAGGCACAGGAGACAAACCATGCCCAAGCTGTTCCGTTCGTTGTTTGGCCGAGTCGTCCTAGCGTTGATAGTGGGTGTGGCGCTCGGCATTTGGTTTCCGCAGTTGGCAGAGTCGTTGCGTCCGTTGGGCGATGGCTTCCTGAAGTTGATCAAGATGGTGATTGGCCCGATCGTGTTCTGCGTGGTGGTAAGCGGAATGGCGAGTGCGGGCGATTTGCGCAAGGTGGGCCGCGTGGGTGTGAAGGCCGTCGTCTATTTCGAGATCATCACCACCTTTGCGCTCGTCATTGGCGCGGTATTGGCGTGGGTCACGCGTCCTGGCGAGGGCATGAACATTGACGTTCGCGGCCTCGACCCGAGCGCGATGGCGGCGTACACCGAGAACGCGAAGAGCTTGAAGGATACGGCGGGATTCTTGCTGAAGATCATTCCGAACACCGTGACCGACGCCTTTGCCAAGGGCGACATTCTGCAGATTCTCGTGTTCTCCGTGATGTTCGGGTGTGCGTTGGCGGCCATCGGCGAGCGTGGCCGGCCGGTAGCCCGATTCATCGAAGACCTGAGCCATGTCTTTTTTCGCGTGATGGCGTTCATCATCCGGCTCGCGCCGTTGGGCGTGCTGGGTGCGGTGGCGTTCACCACGGGCAAATACGGCGCGGCGTCGCTCAAGCAATTGGGTTTGCTCGTGCTCGTGTTCTACCTGAGCTGCTTCGTCTTCGTGACCGTGGTGCTCGGCGGGGTGTTGCGCCTGGCGGGCTTCAACATCTTCAAGTTCATC
Organism: Pandoraea nosoerga; assembly: GCF_902459585.1. Classification (GTDB taxonomy): domain Bacteria; phylum Pseudomonadota; class Gammaproteobacteria; order Burkholderiales; family Burkholderiaceae; genus Pandoraea; species Pandoraea nosoerga. The sequence goes on along the minus strand of NZ_CABPSC010000015.1, from coordinate 735 downwards.
AAGTACTTCCGTGAAGAGCTGTCCATCGTATTGGGCACGGCCTCGTCCGACGCCGTGTTGCCGGCGGTGATGCGCAAGCTCGAATGGCTGGGCATCAGGAAGTCGACGGTCGGTCTGGTGGTGCCCACGGGTTACTCCTTCAACCTCGACGGCTTCTCCATCTACCTGACCCTGGCGGTCATCTTCATTGCACAGGCGACGAACACGCCGCTGTCCACGCACGACCTGATCCTCGTGGTGCTCGTGTCCTTGCTCACGTCCAAGGGCGCGCATGGCATTCCGGGTTCGGCGATCGTGATCCTGGCGGCGACGCTGGCGGCCATTCCGGCGATTCCCGTCATCGGCCTGGTGTTGATCCTGCCGGTAGACTGGTTCGTGGGCATTGCCCGGGCGATTACCAACTTGCTGGGCAACTGCGTGGCGACGCTGGTCGTTGCCGCGTGGGAAAAAGACGTCGACTTTGCGAGGGCGCACAACGTCCTCGACGGCGCCCTGCCCTACGAGCCGATTGCCGTTGCGCACGAAGACGGCGTCGAGACTTCCACGCCGGCCAATGCGGCGCTCACGCGTTGAGCACGCCGTGCGAATTGGCATGAACGACTGAAACAACCTTCGGCCGGCGCGGCGCGTCGGCATCCTTATCTGGAGTCAAGAACTACATGGCCCTCGCCCCGCAAGATCCGAACGCACCGGAATTCGTGCGCCGTTACGTCAATCTGGCCGATCCGCGTCTGG
>NZ_CABPSC010000014.1 GCF_902459585.1 Pandoraea nosoerga | reverse complement strand
CGCGCAGCGTGCGCTCGGCGTCGACGCGGCGCTGGCCGCGCGGCGAACGCGGCGCCGGTGTCCGGGTCTCATCGATATGCGCGCCCCCGCAGTCGCCATAGACGCCGCTGGTGCTGGCATACACGAGGATTCGACGGACCGCACGGGGCAGGCGTGACAGGGCTTGGCGCCCCCCCTCGGGTACAATCACGGGTTCGGGCGCTCGCCCCAGCGCGGCGCGCAAGCGGCGCGTGCGCAGATCCCGCGAACCGTTGCCGGCGACTGCGGCGGGCGGCGCGAGATGCAGCACGCGAGGGGCCAGACGGCCGATGCGGCGCAGGCTGGCGGCATCATCGAGATTGGCGATGACCGGAATCGCGCCGGCCGCGCGCAAGGCCGCGTGCCGGGCGTCGCTCGACGTCACGGCAAAGACGCGAAAGCGCGGGATGAGGGCCGGCAACGCACGCATGCCGACGTCGCCACAGCCCACGACCAGCAGGCGCGGACGACCGAAGGATTTCGACGAATTTTTCATTTTTCGGATTGTAGTATGGCTTACAACGTTACCCTCGTGCCGAGCGGGCGCGAGTTTCAGGTCGAAGACGGCGAGGCCGTGCTTTCTGCCGCGTTGCGTCAGGGCATCGGCCTGCCTTACGGGTGCAAGAACGGCGGCTGCGGCTCGTGCAAGGCCAGGCTCGTCGAGGGCAGCGTCGAGCACGGCGCGCATTCCAGTTCCGCGCTCACCAAGGACGAGCAAACGCGAGGCTTTGCGCTGCTGTGCTGCGCGCACGCGAGCGGCGATCTCGTCGTGGAATCGCGCGAGGTCAAGGGCATCGGCGACATTCCGGTCAAGCGCCTGCCCTGTCGCGTGAACGCGCTCGAGCGCCGCGCGGACGACGTGATCGTGATGCGTCTGCAGTTGCCCGCCAACGAACGCTTCCAGTACCTCGCCGGCCAGTACATCGAATTCATCCTGAAGGACGGCAAGCGCCGCAGCTATTCGATGGCGACCGCGCCGCACGAGGAAGGCTTCCTGGAGCTGCATCTGCGGCACATGCCCGGCGGCGCGTTCACCGACCACGTCTTCCTCAACATGAAGGAGCGCGAGATCCTGCGCTTCGAAGGCCCGCTGGGCACGTTTTTCCTGCGCGAGGACTCCGACCGGCCGATCGTGCTGCTCGCCTCGGGCACGGGCTTCGCGCCGATCAAGGCCATCGTCGAGCATGCCGTACACAAGGGACTGGCACGCCCGATGACGCTGTACTGGGGCGCACGCCAGCTCAAGGACATCTACATGCGCGAACTGGCCGAACAGTGGGCGCGCGACATTCCGGGCTTCACGTTCGTGCCGGTGCTCTCCGAGGCCGCGCCCGAAGACCGGTGGCAGGGCCGCACGGGCTTCGTTCACCGGGCCGTGGTGGAAGACCTGCCCGACCTGTCGGGCCACGAAGTCTACGCGTGCGGTGCGCCGGTGATGGTCGAGTCGGCGCGGCGCGACTTCACCACGCACCACGGCCTGCCGGAGGATGCGTTCTTCGCCGACGCGTTCACCACCGAGGCCGACAACCCCGGCGGCGGCCACTGACGGGCGGACCGTGCGCCGCGCGCCGGGCGGCGATCCTGAACCTCGCAAAGATGCGCGCACGCCACAGTGCGCGCTTACCCTTTGACAAGCGCCGCGTCACCCCCTTATGCTTGCCGACATGAACCTGATTGCCATCGCCTCGATCCGACGTCGCCGCACGCTGCCCCAACCGGGATGCCGCGCGGCACGCTATCGACTGCGATAACACGCAAGTTCTCAAGCACAGCGAAGCCACGGGCAGTCCCCGTGGCTTTTTTTATTCCCTCGTCTCTTTCACCCTTGTCCTTCGGAGACCGTCATGTCGCTTGCCAACTCGCCCGCCGTTCCGCCCTCCAATGCGCCCGGAGCCGCGCGTAACGCCAGGTTCGCCGAGTTCCCCACCGGGGCGCTGTTGCCTATCACCACGCGCCCCGAGCTCGTCTTCACGCACGGCAAGGGCGGCTGGCTGTACGACCACGAGGGCAAGCGATATCTCGACTTCATCCAGGGCTGGGCGGTCAACAGCCTCGGCCACTGCCATCCGGTGATGCGCGACGCGCTCGCCACGCAAGGCGCGCTGCTGCTCAATCCGAGCCCCGCGTTCTACAACGGCCCGATGATCGAGCTGGCCGACCTGCTCGCGACGCTCTCCGGCCTCGGCAAGGTCTTCTTCGCGAACAGCGGCGCGGAGGCCAACGAGAGCGCCATCAAACTCGCCCGCAAGTGGGGGCAGTTGCACCCGAACGCCTCGGGCGGTGCGCGCTACGAGATCATCACGTTCCGGAACGGCTTCCATGGCCGTACTCTCGCAACGATGTCCGCGAGCGGCAAGCCGGGTTGGGACACGATCTTCGCCCCGCAGGTGCCGGGCTTTCCGAAGGCGGAGCTCAACGACCTGGCATCGGTCGAAGCGCTGATCGGCCCCGACACGGTGGCCGTGATGCTCGAGCCGATTCAGGGCGAGGCCGGCGTCGTGCCGGCGACGACGACCTTCCTCAAGGAACTGCGCGCGCTCACGCAGGCGCGCGGGCTGCTGCTGATCGTCGACGAGGTGCAGACCGGTTGCGGACGCACCGGCACGCTCTTCGCGCATCAGCAGGCCGGCATCGTGCCCGACATCATGACGCTCGGCAAAGGCATCGGCGGCGGCGTGCCGCTCGCGGCGATGTTGTGCGCCGACGAGCTCGCCGTGTTCCAGCCCGGCGATCAGGGCGGCACGTACAACGGCAATCCGCTCATGTGCGCCGTGGGTCTCGCGGTCATGCGCACGGTGAGCGCGCCCGGTTTTCTCGAATTCGTGCGTGCGCAGGCCGATTATCTGAGCGCCGGGCTGCAGCATCTGTCGTCGAAGTACGGCGGCGAGGGCGAGCGCGGCGCGGGCCTGCTGCGCGCGCTGCTGCTCGGGCGCGACATCGGCCCGCAACTGGTCGAAGCGGCGCGCGACATGGCGCCGGACGGCTTGCTGCTCAATTCGGCGCGTCCGAACCTGCTGCGCTTCATGCCCGCACTGAACGTGAGCCGCGAGGAAATCGACCAGATGCTCTCGATGCTCGACACGCTGCTCGCCAAGCACGTCTGAAAACCTTGCGGGGTCAGCCCGCCCGTCCGGCCCTCGCGCCGGGCGCGGCGCGCGCCCTGTCCACTCCTGGGAGCACCCGTCAATGAACGACATGAGTCATGCCCATGCGACGCCGCCCGCGGACGCCATCGTCGAGATTTCGTCCGATCCGGCCCGGCTCGACATCGGCTTCATTCACCACGCGCTGTCCACGCAGACGCACTGGGCGAAGGACATTCCGCGCGAGACGCTCATGCGCGCCATTTCGCACTCGCTGTGTTTCGGCGCGTATGCCACCGAGGTCGAAGGGGGCCCCGTGCGCCAGGTGGGGTTCGCGCGTGTGATCACCGATCGTGCGACGTTCGCCTATCTGGCCGACGTATTCGTCGATCCCCCGATGCGCGGGCTGGGCATCGGCAAGCGTCTGTGCGAGAACGTGCTGGCGCACCCGGCGCTGCAGGGACTGCGGCGCTTCCTGCTGGCGACGACCGATGCGGCGGGTTTGTACGCGCGCTACGGTTTCGAGCCGCTCGGCCCGGTCAACAAGATGATGCAGATTCATCGGCCCGACGTGTACACCGGCAAGCGGGAGGCGCCATGACGAGCGCGCCGGTGGATATTCGCATTCGCCCGTTCGACGAGGCGGACACGGAGGCGGTGCTCGCGTTGTGGCGCGACGCGTTTCCCGAGTACAACGCGCCGGACAAGCCGCATCGCGAACCGCGCCGGTCGATCGCGAACAAGGCGGCGATGCGTGACGGCCTGTTCTTCGTTGCGGTCCGCGAGCGCAAGATTGCGGGCACGGTGATGGCGGGCTATGACGGGCATCGCGGGTGGGTGTACTCGCTGGCGGTGGCGCGCGCGCTGCGGCGCCGCGGCGTGGCGAGCGCCCTGCTGCGCCACGCGGAAAGCGCGCTCGCGCAGCGCGGATGTCTCAAGCTGAATCTGCAGGTGCTGACCGGCTCGCGCGAAGCGCTGGCGTTCTACAGCGCCCACGGCTACGCCGCCGACGACGTCGTGAGCCTCGGCAAGCGGCTGCCGGCGGCCCCGGGAAGCGGGATGGGCGCCTGGTGACGGGCTCGCCGGAGAAAACGAAGAAGGGCGCCGGATGCGGACCACCGGGCGCCCTTCCTGTTTCGTCAGCCGGACTTGCCGGCTGACGTTTCCCGCCCCTACTCGCCGAGATACGCCGCGCGCACCTTCGGGTCGTCGAGCATGTCTTTCGCATCGCCGGTCATCGTGACGAGGCCGCTGTCCATCACGTAGCCGCGGTGCGCCGCCTGCAGCGCAAGACGCGCGTTCTGCTCCACGAGCAGCACCGTCACGCCCTCGGCCGAAACCGTGCGCACCACTTCGAAGATCTTCTCCACCATGATCGGCGAGAGTCCCATCGACGGCTCGTCGAGCAGCAACAGTTTCGGCTGGCTCATGAGCGCGCGCGCCATTGCCAGCATCTGCTGTTCCCCTCCCGAGAGCGTGCCCGCGAGTTGGTCCTTGCGCTCCTTCAGGCGCGGGAAGATGCCGAACATCCGATCGACGTCCTGCTTGATGCCCGCGGTGTCGTTGCGCAGGTACGCCCCCATCTGCATGTTCTCGAGGATGGTCATGCGCGTGAAGATGCCGCGACCCTCCGGGACCATCGCCAGCCCCTGCTTGAGCAAATCGAACGCCTTCACCCCGCGAATCGACTTGCCCAGATACTCGATGTCGCCCTCGGCCCATGGCAACAGGCCGGTGATCGCCTTCATCGTGGTCGTCTTGCCCGCCCCGTTCGCACCGATGAGCGTGACCAGCTCGCCCGGCTGGATATTCAGGTCGATGCCCTTGACCGCCTTGATACCGCCGTAAGCGACTTTCAGGCCCTTGATCGTCAACATTGCGCTCATCAATGGCCTCCTGCACCGAGATACGCTTCAATCACCGCAGGATTGTTCTGCACGTCCTGCGGCAAACCTTCGGCAATCACCTTGCCGTAATCGAGCACCGTCATGCGGTTGCACAGCCCCATCACCAGCTTCACGTCGTGCTCGATGAGCAGGATCGTCTTGCCGTCGCTGCGGATCTTGTCGAGCAGGCCGCGCAGCTCGACCTTCTCGGTCGCGTTCATGCCGGCTGCGGGCTCGTCCAGCGCGAGCAGCTTCGGATCGGTCGCCAGCGCGCGCGCGATCTCCAGACGGCGCTGGTGGCCGTAAGAGAGATTCGCCGCCGTGTAGTTGGCGTACTTGGCCACGCCCACGTATTCGAGCAGTTCCATCGCACGATCGCGAATGGCGCGCTCCTCGGCCTTGGCCCCCGGGTGGCGCAGGATTGCGCCGACCACGCCCATCTTCGTGCGCACGTGGCGCCCGACCATCACGTTCTCGATCACCGTCATGCCGCCGAACAGGCGAATGTTCTGGAACGTGCGCGCAATGCCGGCCTTCGCCACCTCGTGCACGGCACTCGGCTTGTACGACTCGCCGGCCAGACGGAATTCGCCCGAATCGGGCGTGTACAGGCCCGTGATCACGTTGAAGAACGTGGTCTTGCCCGCGCCGTTGGGGCCGATCAGGCCATAGATCTGCCCCGGCCTGATCTCCAGCCCCACGTCGGTGAGAGCCTGCAGACCGCCGAAGCGCTTGTTCACGCCCTTGACGGACAGAAGAATTTGTTCGCTCATCTTGAATTCGTCTCCCTCGGCTTACAGAGTCCGCTCTTCCGGACGCGGCGACGGCCACAGGCCGGCCGGACGGTAGAGCATGATCAGGATCATGGCCAGACCGTACAGCAACTGCCGGATCACTTCGGGATCGACGATGACGCTGCCGAACAACTTCATCTGCAACGGGCCCATGGTCGAGCGCAGAATCTCGGGGAACGCCGAGAGCAGCACGCCGCCCAGAATCACGCCCGGAATGTGGCCCATGCCGCCGAGCACCACCATCGAGAGCACGACGATCGACTCCCAGAAAGTGAACGACTCCGGCGAGACGAAGCCCTGGAACGCCGAGAACATGCCGCCGGCCACGCCGCCGAACGACGCCCCCATGGCAAACGCGAGCAACTTGATGTTGCGCGTGTTGATACCCATCGCCTTCGCGGCGATTTCGTCTTCACGAATCGCCACCCAGGCGCGCCCGATGCGCGAGTGCTGCAAGCGCACGCAAATGAACGCAATGAGCAGCGCGAGGAACACGAACAGGTAGTAGTACATGTACACCGAGCTCACCTGGAACCCGAAGAAGTTGTGCGCCTTCGAGAAATCGAAGCCGAACAGCGACGCGGGCTGGATGCCGGTGATCCCCTTCGGGCCGTTGGTGATGTTCACCGGCCGGTCGAGGTTGTTCATGAAGATGCGGATGATCTCGCCGAAGCCCAGCGTCACGATGGCCAGGTAGTCGCCGCGCAGGCGCAGGGTCGGGGCACCGAGCAGAATGCCGAACACCGCCGCGACCGCCGCCCCGATCGGGATCGTGAACCACACCGGCACGTGCAGCCCGGCGGGGAACATGTGCGCGATCCACTCGAATTGCGTGGTCAGGTGAGGCGAGCTGAGGAATGCCGTGACATACGCGCCGACCGCATAGAACGCGATGTAGCCCAGGTCGAGCAGGCCGGCGAAGCCCACGACGATGTTCAGGCCCAGCGCGAGCATGATGTAGAGCAGCGCGAAGTCGAGCACGCGCACCCAGTAGTTGCCGCCGGCATAACCGACGAGCACGGGCGCGAAGATTGCCGCCACGAGAAACAGCGCGAGGCCGCGGTAGGCCTTGCGCGTGGCCGCCGCCGCAGAGATCTGCGTGGCCGGCCCGGAGGACGTTTGCACGGGTTGATTCATGATGTCGGTCCTCCCCGCTTATGCACGATCGGCCACGCGTTCGCCAAGCAGACCGCTCGGACGGAACACCAGCACGACGATCAGGACGATGAACGCGAACACGTCCTGATAGTTACTTCCGAATACCCCACCGGTGAGATCACCGATGTAGCCTGCCCCGAGCGCTTCGATCAGGCCGAGCAGCACGCCGCCGACCATCGCCCCCTGCAGGTTGCCGATACCGCCGAGCACCGCCGCGGTGAACGCCTTCATGCCGGGGATGAAGCCCATGTAAAAGTGGGCGTTGCCGTAGTTCGACGCCATCATCACGCCCGCGAGCGCCGCCAGGGCGCCGCCCAGCGCGAACGTCGCGGAGATCACGAAGTTGGGGTTCACGCCCATGAGACCAGCCACGTTGCGGTTTTCCGCCGTCGCACGCATGGCGCGTCCGAGCTTGGTCCGGTTCACGAGCTGCGTCAGGCCGAACATCACCAGGAACGCGACGACGACGATCACGATACCGGTGCCGTTGGTCACCGCGCCCGGATGATCGCCGCGCTGCGGGATGATCGTGAGCGCATCGGTCGGCAGCAGTTGCGGAAACGAGAGCGGGTTGCGCGACCAGATCAGCATGGCGATGGTCTGCAACAGCAGCGACACGCCAATGGCCGTGATCAGCGGCGCAAGACGCGGCGCGTTGCGCAACGGCCGGTAGGCCACGCGCTCGATCACGAAGTTGGTCAGGGCACACACGGGCATACACACGAGCGTGGCAATGGCCAGCATGAGCGCCGGGTTCATGTCCGGCGCGACCTTCAACAACAGGTTGATGGTGGACAGCGCGACCATGGCGCCGATCATCATCACGTCGGCGTGGGCGAAGTTGATGATGCCCAGAATGCCGTAGACCATCGTATAGCCGAGTGCAATGATCGCGTAGACGCTGCCAAGCACGAGGCCGTTCAAGATTTGTTGGATAAGAATATCCATGAAGCTAACTCCTTGTCCCCGAAAACGGGCTCCCGGCACGCTTGCCCGATAGGACGTGCGACGAAACCGGGAGAACTGCGGGTAATGAGGCGTAATCCTGTGTGAGGAGGAGGGCCGCGCCCGTCATGCAGGCACGGCATCGATCCGCAGATGAGGAAACGGCACCGAACGGGTAGGCGACGGTGCCGTTTCATGGCGCGAGCGCCCGGGAGTTACATCTTCACCACGTCGAGCACGCTCTTCTTCTTGTCCTTGTAGTTGTAGAGCGTGATCACCGGCTCCTTCATGTCGCCCTTGCTGTCGAAAGCGATGTGACCGATGACACCCTTGTAGTCCGTGGCCGGCATGGCGGCCAGGATCTTCGCCGGATCGGCCGAGTTGGCGCGCTTCATGGCGTCGACGATCACGTTGATGGCGTCATACGTGAACGGGGCGTAGATCTGGATCGGCTGCTTGAAGCGCTCTTCGTAACGCTTCGAGAAGTCTGCACCGCCCTCCATCTTCGACAGCGCCATGCCCGCTTCCGAGCACACGATGTTGTCGATGGCGTCGCCGGCCAGTTCGGCCACCTTGTCGGTACACACGCCGTCGCCGGCGAGCACCTTGGCGCCGATGCCGAGCTCCTTCGACTGCTTGGCGAACGGGCCGCCGGTGGCGTCCATGCCGCCGTACATGATGATGTCCGGACGCTCACCCTTGATCTTCGTCAGAATCGCGCGGAAGTCCGTGGCCTTGTCGTTGGTCGCGTCGTGCGAGAGCACCTTCAGGCCGTTGGCCTTGGCGGTTTTCTCGAACTCGTCGGCCAGCCCCTTGCCGTAAGCCGTTGCGTCATCGACGATGGCCACCGACTTGGCGCCAAGCGACTTGCTCGCGTAGTTGGCGAGTGCCGGACCCTGCTGGGCGTCCGTGGCGACGACGCGATAGGTCGTCTTGAAACCCTGCTGCGTATAGGCCGGGTTGGTTGCCGACGGGGAGATCTGAACGATGCCGGCGTCGCTGTAGATCTTCGAGGCCGGGATCGTCGTGCCCGAATTCAGGTGCCCCACGACGGCGACCACCTTCTCGTCGACGAGCTTCTGGGCAACCTGCGTTGCGGTCTTCGGATCGGCGGCGTCGTCTTCGGCCACGAGTTCGAGCTTGACCGGCTTGCCGTCGAGCGTCAGGCCGGCCTTGTTGGCTTCCTCGATGGCGAGGCGTGCACCGTTTTCGTTATCTTTGCCCAAGTGGGCAATCTGGCCCGTCAATGGTGCAACGTGACCAATTTTGACTACAACCGCATCGCCGCCCCCGCTAGCGGCAGTCGTCGCGGCAGGTGCAGAAGCGGCACCCGAATCGGCCTGCTTTTCTTCCTTCTGACCGCATGCCGCCAACAGCGTCACTGCGGCGACTACGGGCAGTACCTTCGCGAACTTGAGTTGCATGTGATTATCTCCTGATTGTCGGCGCTTTAATAACGCCAATGACGCCAATTCAATGTTTCGTATGCGAAACGCGCGCATTGTAACTCCATTCTTTGCGGCTGCGACGCTCGCCGTCACAGGGTTTTCCATAATGGAGGCCTAAGGTTTATACCAGCTTGTGCAACCCTAATTTTTCAAAAGCGCAACCCCGGAATCGTTAAACGTTTTATTCACCCGCGTGCTCGCACCCGGGCGGCTTCATGGTGCATGCACTGCACCATCTATGGGCCTGTACAGCGCACCAATCTAATAAGCAATTCCCGTGCCCGTGCGATTTTGAGGGTTTCGTCTAATTAAGGAAGTGTATAAATAACCGGATTTACCAAAACCGAATATCAGTTACGGGTTTGAATTCTGTAATTGTTGAATAAATAATTAGGGCGCCCAGTTTCACCAGACAACACACGGAAATGCACGGATTCGGACATGCGGCGACCTCGCAAATCACGGGAGCCGCATGCGTGAATTGCGCAGCGAGGTTTTGCGGAGGTTTTGCGGGTTTTGTGAGGTTTCGCGGGGCATCAGGCGGGTTCGCCTGCGCCCCTGCCTGTTCGCTTCCCATCCCGTTCCCCCGATTGGGTTGGAAAAGCGGCGCGCCAGCACAGGCGGCGCAGGCGGCACAGGCGGCACAGGCGGCACAGGTAGCACGGCGACACACGCGACACGACGCGCCCCAAGCAAGCGCGGGCGGCGGAACGCGAAGGGCAATAAAAAAACCGGAGGTCGCCCGATGCGACGCTCCGGTTTGCTGGCGATGCGGCGTGTGCGCTGCGCCTGTGCGGCGTTACCGCGAACGGCCGCCGCTTTTCACGAGGTCGGCGCTCAGTCGGCGGCCACCTGCGTGAGGCCCTTGGGCAGCGGAAACGCGATGTTCTCTTCAACGCCCTCGAGCACCTTGACCTGGTTCACGCCCAGCTCACGCAGACGCGACACGATCGACTGCGCCAGCACTTCGGGCGCCGACGCACCTGCCGTCACGCCAATGCGACGCTTGCCGTCGAACCACTCGGGCTTGAGCTGGTCGGGCGAATCGACCATGTAGGCCGGCACGCCCATCTTCTCGGCCACTTCGCGCAGGCGGTTCGAGTTCGAACTGTTCGGGCTGCCCACGACCACCACGACGTCGCATTGCGGCGCCATGAATTTCACGGCGTCCTGACGATTCTGCGTGGCATAGCAGATGTCCTGCTTCTTCGGCTCGACGATCGCCGGGAAACGCTTCTTGAGCGCATTGATGACTTCGGCGGCGTCGTCCACGGAGAGCGTCGTCTGCGTGACGTAGGCCAGCTTGCTCTCGTCGGCCACCTGCAGATTCAGCACGTCTTCGATCGTCTCGACGAGGAACATGCCCTCGCCCGACTGCCCCATCGTGCCCTCAACTTCGGGGTGGCCCTTGTGGCCGATCATGATGATCTCGAGCCCCTGGCCGCGCATCTTCGCGACCTCGACGTGGACCTTCGTGACGAGGGGGCACGTGGCGTCGAAAATGCGGAGCCCGCGCGCCTGCGCTTCAGCACGGACGGCTTGCGATACGCCGTGGGCGCTGAAGATCAGCGTGTTGCCCGGCGGCACGTCGGCGAGTTCCTCGACGAAGATCGCGCCCTTCTTGCGCAGATTCTCGACGACGTAAGCGTTGTGCACGATCTCGTGGCGCACGTAGATCGGCGCGCCGTACATGGCCAGCGCGCGCTCGACGATCTCGATCGCACGATCGACGCCGGCGCAAAAGCCGCGCGGCTGGGCCAGCAGGATTTCCGCATCCGACAGCGTCGGTGCTACGAATTGGGTGGCGCTCATCTCGATTCCTACAGAATGCCGATAATCTGGGCTTCGAACACGATCGGCTGTCCGGCCAGCGGGTGGTTGAAGTCGAACAATGCCCAGCCGTCGCCCAGCTCGCGCAGGATGCCCGCGTAGCGGCCACCGCTCGGCGCGTTGAACTCGACCAGATCGCCGACGCTATATTCTTCGCCGAAGTTGCTGTTCTCCTGCAACGTCTTCATCGAAACGCGCTGCAGCAGCTCGGGATTGCGTGGGCCGAATGCCTGCTCGGGCGCCAGTTCGATGCGGCGCCGCTCCCCCACCGTCATTCCCAGCAACGCCTGCTCCAGCGTGGGCACCATCTGGCCGCCGCCGAGCTGCAGCGTCGCAGGGGTGCCTTCGAAAGTGTTGACGATGTCCGCACCATCGGGCGCGGCAATCCGGTAGTGGAGCGTCAGATAGGAATCGTCTTGAACCACGGGGGTTGCGACAGAACTCATGGGGGTCTCACAGCAGGGTCAAGCTATTATTGTAAACGACGACGCGTTGCGCGTCCGGCTCCCCATCAACGCTGTTCCCGATTTTTTCCATCGGCGGCAGCCTCGTTCGTCAGAGACGCCCCGGCATCATGCGGCCGGGCGCATCCGCCTCCGGAGTCGTCATGTCCATCGCCCAATGGCCGCTCACCGAGCGCCCTCGTGAAAAAATGCTCTCCCGCGGCCCCGGCGCCCTCTCCGACGCCGAGTTGCTCGCCATCTTGCTGCGCACCGGCTCGCACGGGCGCAACGCCGTCGATCTCGCCCGGGACCTGCTCGCCCGCAGCGGCTCGCTCGCCCGGCTTCTGGCCATGCCGTTCGAGACGCTGCGGCAGGTGCCCGGGCTCGGCCAGACCAAATGTCTTCAGTTCCAGGCCGCGCTCGAAGTCGCGCGCCGCATGCTCGGCGAAGGCATGCAGGCCGGCAGCCTGCTCGATTCGCCCGAGCGCGTTCGCGATTACCTGCGGCTAACGCTGCAGGACCCCTCCCGCGAACGCTTCGCCTGCCTGTTTCTGGACGCCGCTCACCGGCTCGTGAGCACGCGGGTGATGTTCGAAGGCACGCTCACCCAGACTTGCGCCTACCCGCGCGAGATCGTCCGGGCGGCCCTCGAGACCCATGCTGCGGCGGTCATCGTCGCCCATAATCATCCGTCCGGCGTTGCGCGCCCGAGCACGGCCGACCTGGCGCTCACCCGCCAGCTGGGCGAAGCACTGGCGCTGCTGGAGATCCGCCTGCTCGATCATTTCATCGTGGCAGGCAGCAGTGTGTACTCGCTCGCGGAGCACGGCGAGGTGTGATTTCCCGCAACATTTGCACAAGAATTCGGCAGGCATGTCGCGCTCGGGGGCGGCTTGCGCTATAATCCGTCCCTTCCCCGAATCTCCGACAGACGTTTCCCGCCAGGGACTCGCATCCTACATCGACTAAAGCGATTGATTTGTCTGGGATTTTTGTGGTATCATCGCGGTCTGTCTTTTCGACTCACCATTTTTTTACACAGAATTCTGGGTTAGGAGTGCTTCATGGCACGCGTATGTCAAGTGACCGGGAAAGCGCCGATGGTCGGCAACAACGTTTCCCACGCCAACAACAAAACCAAGCGCCGTTTTCTCCCGAACTTGCAAAATCGCCGGTTCTGGGTTGAGAGCGAAAACCGTTGGGTGCGCCTGCGCATTTCGAATGCCGGCCTGCGCCTGATCGACAAGAACGGCATCGACGCCGTTCTGGCCGACCTGCGTTCGCGCAACGCCATCTAAGTTTTAGGAGCTCATCATGGCAAAAGGCGCTCGCGACAAGATCAAGCTGGAATCGACCGCTGGCACGGGTCATTTCTACACGACCACCAAGAACAAGCGTACCCATCCGGAAAAGATGGAAATCAGCAAGTTCGATCCGGTGGCTCGTAAGCACGTGCCCTACAAGGAAACCAAGATCAAATAAGATCAACAGGTTTTCTCGCAACGGTTCGCCGTTGCGTTCGATACCCCGCCCCCGGCGGGGTTTTTCGTTCTATCCCGCCCCTGGCGGGGTTTTTCGTTTCCGGGCGTCCCGAAATTCGCTGCGCTACGCGCTGCGTAGTCGCGCGCGACACTATTTCGCCAAGGTGCGCATAGTGGCTCGTGCCACACGCGTATTGACTCGCTATACTGGCTCATTTTCCATCACGAGGCGCGCACCACCGCCGTGGCGACGACTCCGGAGACAGCCCGTATCATGAATTTCGATGTCGTCATCGTCGGCAGTGGACTCGCCGGCCAGTCCGTCGCCCTGCATCTGGCCGACACCTGCCGCGTCGCGCTGGTCGCCAAGCGCCCGATGCCCGAAGGGGCCAGCGACTGGGCGCAAGGCGGCATCGCCGCGGTGCTCGATTCGACCGACAGCGTCGACGAGCATGTGGCCGATACCCTGGTCGCCGGCGCCGGACTCTGTGACGAAGGCGCCACGCGCTTCATCGTCGAGCACAGCCGCGAGGCGATCGAGTGGCTCATCGCCCAGGGCGTGCCCTTCACCCGCGACGAGGCCGCCGAACTCGGCTTCCACCTCACGCGCGAGGGCGGCCACAGCCATCGCCGCATCATCCATGCGGCCGACGCCACCGGGCACGCAGTGATCGCCACGCTCACGGAGCGCGTGCGGCGCCATCCGAACATCACGCTTTTCGAGAACCACTTCGCAATCGACCTGATCACGTCGGACCGCCTCGACGCTGCACCGACCGCCGGACGCCACTGCCAGGGTCTGTACGTGCAGGATCTGGGCACCGGCGAAGTGCTCGCCATGACGGCGCGCCACACGGTGCTGGCGACCGGCGGTGCAGGCAAGGTCTATCTCTATACGACGAACCCGGACACCGCGACCGGCGATGGCATCGCAATGGCCTGGCGCGCCGGCTGCCGGATCGCGAACATGGAGTTCATCCAGTTCCATCCGACGTGCCTCTATCACCCTTACGCCAAGTCGTTTCTGATCACCGAAGCGGTGCGCGGCGAAGGCGGACGACTGGTGCTGCCCGACGGCACCCGCTTCATGCCTCAGCACGACCCGCGCGCCGAGTTGGCGCCGCGCGACATCGTGGCGCGCGCCATCGACTTCGAGATGAAGAAGCACGGGCTCGACTGCGTCTATCTCGACATCAGCCATCAGAGTCCGGAATTCCTTCGCGAGCATTTTCCGACGATTCTCGCGCGCTGCGCCCAACTCGGCATCGACATCACCACGCAACCGATTCCTGTCGTGCCCGCCGCGCATTACACGTGCGGCGGCATCGTCACCGACATGCACGGCCGCACGGATTTGCCGGGACTGCACGCGGTCGGAGAAGCCACCTACACGGGGCTGCATGGCGCCAACCGGCTGGCGAGCAACTCGCTGCTCGAATGCATCGTGCTTGGCAAGGCCGCGGCGGAGGACATTCAACGCGGCGAGTTCACACATCCGGCCGTGGCCGACGTGCCGCCCTGGGACGAGAGCCGCGTCTCGGATGCCGATGAGGAGGTCGTCGTCGCCCATAACTGGGACGAGCTGCGCCGCATGATGTGGAACTACGTCGGCATCGTGCGCACGACCAAGCGTCTGGAGCGCGCGCAGCATCGCATCGCCCTGCTACGCGAGGAAATCACCGAGTATTACGCCAATTTCCGTGTGAGCCGGGATCTGCTCGAGCTACGCAACCTGGTGGACGTCGCGTCGCTCATCGTGGACAGCGCGCTATCGCGCCACGAGAGCCGCGGCCTGCACTTCTCGCGCGACTTCCCCGATACGCTGCCCAAGGCGCTGCCGACCGTCCTGTCGCCCAACCTGGCGCGCCGCAAGCACTGACGTGGCGTTTTTCCATCCATCAAAAAAAGCCGCAGAATCGACGCTGCGGCTTTCTTGATTCGATGCGGCGTGATCGGCGTCGGTGATGCCGCCCTGACGTGCGTCTGGCGCGGCCTGGCGCCAGACGATGGGAATCGCCCGAGGGCTTAACCGACCGTCTCCAGAATTCGCATCGAGAAGTCTGCGGCGCGCACGTCCT
Organism: Pandoraea nosoerga; assembly: GCF_902459585.1. Lineage (GTDB taxonomy): Bacteria > Pseudomonadota > Gammaproteobacteria > Burkholderiales > Burkholderiaceae > Pandoraea > Pandoraea nosoerga. The sequence continues at coordinate 149,857 of NZ_CABPSC010000014.1, read as the reverse complement.
TGGTCAGCCCCCCGACCGAAATCCGGTCGACGCCCGTCTCGGCAATCGCGCGCAACGTCTCGAGGTTGATGCCGCCCGAGGCTTCGAGTACCGCACGTCCATCCGTCACGCGCGCGGCCTCGCGCATCATTTCCAGCGAGAAATTGTCGAGCAGGATCGACTTGGCGCCACACTCGAGCGCCGTTTCGAGCTCTTCGAGCGACTCCACTTCGATCTGCACCGGCACCCCGTCGGCCAGACGATCGGCGTTGGCGAGCACCTGCCGAATACCGCCTGCGGCCGCGATGTGATTCTCCTTGATGAGAATGCCGTCGTAGAGCGCGAGACGTTGATTGGCGCCGCCGCCGACACGCACGGCAAACTTCTGCGCGAGGCGCAGGCCCGGCAGCGTCTTGCGCGTGTCGAGCACCCGGGCTTTCGTACCCTCGACGATATCGGCGTATCGGCGCACCGCAGTCGCAACACCGGAGAGCATCTGCAGGAAGTTCATCGACGTGCGCTCACCGGTGAGCAACGCGCGCGCGGGGCCGTAGATGTCACAAACCGACGAATCGGGCGTCATGCGATCGCCTTCGCGGTAATGCCATTGCACACGCACGGAGGCGTCCACGCCCTTCATGCAGCGCTCGAACCAGCGCACGCCGCACAGCACCGCCGACTCGCGCACGATGATGCGCGCGTGCGCCATTTCGTCGGCGGGTACGAGCAGACCGGTCAGATCGCCGGCGCCGATGTCTTCTTCGAGCGCGTCGCGAACATTGCGCGACAGGGCAGCTTCGAGCGGTTCGCCGAAGCTGGCGAATTCGGGAGAGAGCGCCTCGTCGGTGCTCAGGAGTCGGGATTGCGTCGTCATGCGGGGCCTACACCGGCAAACAGCGCGCCGTCGCGCGCGAAATCGCCGCTGGCGCGCACATTCTGCTTACGCGCCTCGGCGAACGTCAACATGCGGTCGATACAGGTATGGGCGCGCTGCCCGATGTCCGGATCGACGTGGATCTCGTTTCGTCCCGACTCCAGCACGTCAGCCAGATTCTGCAGACTGTTCATGGCCATCCACGGGCAGTGCGCACAGCTCTTGCACGTGGCGCTGTTGCCCGCCGTCGGCGCTTCGATGAAACGTTTGCCCGGCGCCGCGGCCCGCATCTTGTGCAGGATGCCGTTGTCGGTCGCGACGATGAACTCGGTCGCGTCCATGGTCTGCGCGGCGGCAATCATCTGCGAGGTGGAGCCGACCACGTCGGCCTGCTCGACGACCGACGCCGGCGACTCCGGATGCACCAGCACCTTGGCGTTCGGAAATTCGCGGCGCAGCAGCTCCAGCTCCGTCCCCTTGAATTCGTCGTGCACGAGACACGCGCCCTGCCACAGCAACATGTCGGCGCCCGTCTGCTTCTGGACGTAGCTGCCCAGGTGGCGGTCCGGCGCCCACAGGATCTTCTTGCCCTGCGCGTGCAGATGCGCAACGATCTCCAGCCCGATGGAGGAGGTCACCATCCAGTCGGCCCGCGCCTTCACCGCCGCACTGGTATTCGCGTACACCACGACCGTGCGGTCGGGGTGCGCATCGCAGAAAGCGGCGAACTCGTCGGCGGGGCAGCCCAGATCGAGCGAGCAGGTCGCCTCCAGATCCGGCATCAGAATGCGTTTTTCGGGACTGAGAATCTTGGAGGTTTCGCCCATGAAGCGGACGCCGGCCACCACGAGCGTCTTGGCGGGATGGTTGCGGCCGAAACGCGCCATTTCGAGCGAATCGGCCACGCAGCCGCCGGTCTCCTCGGCGAGATCCTGCAAGTCCGAATCGACGTAGTAGTGGGCCACCAGCACGGCATCGCGCTCGACGAGCAGGCGCTTGATACGGGCCTTGAGCGCGGTGCGCTCCTCCTGCGACGGTGTCTCCGGGACGCGCGCCCACGCCTGGGCAACGCACGTGGCGCCGCTCGGTGCGGGGCGCTCGAATTCTACGGATTTGAGTGAGGCGTTCATGTTCACGTGGTCCGTGGGGACCGGGAATGACAAAAACCCCGCCGTAGCGGGGTTTCGATTATGCGTCAAAAACGCAATTCTGGCTGAGACCGTTCACGCGTAGCGGCGCAGGCGCGAAGCAAATTCCTGCAGCGCGTGAATACCACTTTGCTCCGCGCGATGGCACCAGTTCTGCAACTGGCTCAGCAGTTGCTCGCGCGAGGCGTTGGAACGCTCCCAGATGCCGGCCAGCTCGCGGCGCAGTTCGTAGTATGTCTTCACCGCATTGCTGTGCGCGAAGATCTCGCCCAGTTGCTGCTTCTGCGGCTCCTGCAGCGACGCTTCGTCGTGATGCAGCCACTTGCGCGCACCGCGCAGCAGCTGATACTCGCCATGCAGACGCTTTTCCTTGAAGCGCGCCAGTTCCTCGCCATAGGCGCGCTTGAAGGTCTTGGCATAGCGCGCCATCACTTCGTAGCGGTTCGAGAGCACGGCCTGCAGCGTATCGTCGTCGCAGGCAGCCTTGTTCTTCGCGAGCTTGGGCGTCGGCGCGATCTTCTTCACCTTGGCGAGTCCCACGGCCGAGAGCATGCGGATGTACATCCAGCCGATATCGAACTCGTACCACTTGTTCGACAGCTTGGCCGACGTGGCATACGTGTGATGGTTGTTGTGCAATTCTTCGCCGCCGATGATGATGCCCCACGGCAGCAGGTTCGTCGACGCGTCCGCGCAGTTGAAATTGCGGTAGCCCCAGTAGTGGCCCAGACCGTTGACCACCCCGGCCGCCCAGAACGGAATCCACACCATCTGCACGGCCCACACGGTCAGACCGATGGCGCCGAACAGCGCGATGTCGATGATCATCATGAGACTCACGCCGAGGATCGGATAGCGCTTGTAGACATGATTTTCGATCCAGTCATTCGGCGTGCCGTGGCTGAACTTGCGCAGCGTCTCTTCGTTCTTCGCCTCGGCGCGATAGAGCTCGGCCCCTTCGGCGAGCACCTTCCACAGCCCGCGCGTCTGCGGGCTGTGCGGGTCTTCCGGCGTTTCGCACTTGGCGTGGTGCTTGCGATGGATGGCGGCCCATTCGCTGGTGACCATGCCGGTCGTCATCCACAGCCAGAAACGGAAGAAGTGCGAGACGATCGGATGCACGTCCAGCGCGCGGTGCGCCTGGCAGCGGTGCAGATAGATCGTGACGGCCGCGATGGTCACATGGGTGAGCCCCAGCGTGAACAACGTGATCTTCCAGCCGCTCCAGTGGAGCAGGCCGGTCGAGAGAAATCCAAGGAGACTGTCCAGCAAAATATCACTCCAAACTAATCAATACAGTAACAATCACGGCAAGCCGCCGTGCCTTGTCTTGTCGGGTCCGGGCGGCTTGCACCGCCACCGCGTCAGGTCTCGTTCTTACGCTCGCTTGACGCTTGGATTCGCTGGAGGTCGGCAAGTTGCTGAAGCCGGGGCGAGATGGGCGGAAAACGTGCCGGTGAACGTCGGTTGTTATGGTTTGGGGGCATTTTACCCGACGGACTGTTGCCCGTGTGTAGCCTGCCCGCCACGCATTTTGTCGCAGGTCAACCCGCCGCCGTAGGCGAGTGCGTCTACGGCGCCGTCTTTACGCCGTCATCCGCCTGCGGGGGCGTCTGCGCGGCGCCGGGCAGCGCTTGCGGGTTTGCCGCCCCCGAGGCCGGCGGTAAACCCGCCTGAGCGGCGAACGCGCCCGGCACGCCCTCTGCCCAGTCATTCAGAATGCGTATTTCGCGCTGTGCATACGGAATTTCAATGCCATGCTCGCGAAATGTGCGCCAAATCCGCATATTGATCTCGGAGCGGATAGCTCCGCTGCCCTGTGCCGGGTCCTGTATCCAAAACCCCATTTCAAGATCCATCCCATCGGCGCCGAAGTTGAGCAGCAATGCCAAAGGGGGCGGATCGCTCAGCACGCGGGGGATCCCCTCGGCGGCCTTGAGCATCAGTTGCATCGCCAGTTCGACATCGGCGCTGTACGCGACCTGCACGTTCACCTTGGCGCGGCCGCGCGTCTCGGTAAAAGAGTGGTTCTGCACGACGTTCGTCACGAGTTGCTCGTTGGGCACGAGCGCTTCCACGCCGTCGAGCCCGCGCACCACCGTGTAACGCGTATTGATCTGCGAGACCGTGCCGTGGTACGGGCTGATCGTGATGAGATCGCCGATGCGCACCGACCGGTCGAGCAGGATGATGAAGCCCGACACGAGGTTCGACGCGATCTTCTGCAGGCCGAAACCGAGCCCCACGCCGAGCGCGCCGCCGAACACGCCGAGCACCGTGATGTCGATGCCGACGAACGACAGCGTGGCGAGCACGGCGATGAGGGTGAGTACCCCCTTCACCAGCCGTGAGAGCACCACTTTGAGGTTGCCGTCGAGCGTGCTGGTGCGCACGATCCGGTCTTCGATCAGTGAGCCGACCCACATGGCCAGCACCAGCGTCACGCCGATCCAGAGCAGTCCCGACAGGATGGAGAGGAGCGTCAGATGGCTCGCGCCGACGGCGAATCGCACGCTGCCCAGCCATGTGAGGATGTCGTCGTGCACGCCCAGCACGTAGGCAAGCATCGACAGCCAGGCGAACAGCGTGAATACGCGCTCGAAGATCTTGAGCAGCCCGTAAGCGTGCGGCGACGAGGCGAACAGGCGCCGCGCGAAGTAGAACGCCAGGTAGATGAGTGCCGTGCCGAACAGCGGCACCTCCGCGAGCCGCAGCAGCGACACGCGCATATATTCCTGCAGCACCACGCGTGTGAGCGCCACGCACATCCAGCCGAACATCGGGAAGAACGAGCGGCGCAGGCTCGACGAACCCGCCCGCCGCGCGGGCGCCACGCGCTCGAAATGGCGTTCGAGCCGACCGATCATCCAGCGTCGCACCATGAACGCGACGGTGAGCGCCCCGACGAGCGCCACGATCTGCCAGACGATCTGCGGGTCGCCGAAATCACGAACGACGTCCCGCACCAATTTCGCGAAAGCCGGACTTTCCTGCATTGCGATCTCTCTTGTTATAGGCCGGCGGCCGCCGCCTCCGGCCTCAGGCCGGACGGCGCTCGAACACGGCGGCAAAGAAGCCGTCGGTCGCGTGGCGGTGCGGCAGCAGTTCGAGATACTTGCCCGTGTCCAGACCGCGATCGGCCCCGCTACCCGCCCCGCTACCGCCCCCGCTACCGAGGCCGATCTTCTGCGAGGCGAGCAGCTCGTTGGCCGGCACCAGCACGAACTCCGGATGCGCCGCGGCAAACGCCTCGGCAATCTCGCCATTTTCCTCCGTCAGCAAACTGCACGTAGCGTACACGAGACGGCCGCCCGGTTTGACCAGACGCGCGGCGCTCGCGAGGATAGACGCCTGCTTGTGCGTGAGCTCCTCGACCGACTGCGGCGACTGGCGCCATTTCAGATCGGGATTGCGACGCAGCGTGCCGAGCCCGCTGCACGGCGCGTCGACGAGCACGCGATCGATCTTGCCCGCCAGACGCTTGATCTTGCTGTCGTTCTCGCTGTCGATCATGACCGGATAGACGTTCGACAACCCGCTGCGCGCCAGACGCGGCTTGAGCTTGGCGAGGCGCTTTTCCGACACGTCGAACGCATACAGACGGCCCGTCGAGCGCATCTGCGCGCCAATGGCGAGCGTCTTGCCCCCCGCGCCGGCGCAGAAATCGACGATCATCTCGCCGCGACGCGGCGCCACGAGCTGGCACAACAACTGGCTGCCCTCGTCCTGCACTTCGATCGCCCCCGACATGAAAAGCGGATGCTTCTGCAGCGCCGGCTTGCCCGCCAGACGAATGCCGTTCGGCGCGAAAGGCGTCGGCTCGGCAGAGAAACCGTCGGCGCGCAGCTGGGCGAGCACGTCGTCGCGGCTCGCCTTGACCACGTTCACGCGGCAGTCGAGCGGCGCGGGCTGGTTGAGCGCGGCGGCCAGCGCTTCGAGTTCCTGCGCGTCGAAGCGCCTGGCCAGACGTTCGTAGAGCCACTCCGGCAGGTTGGTGCGCACCCGCGCGGCGAGGCTCGCCGGATCGATCTGACCGACGTGCTCGAGCCACGCGGCCTCCTCCGGCGTGGCCACGAGTTCCACCGAGGCGATGCCGCGCGTGAACGCCAGTCCGAGCAGCGCCAGACGGCGCTCCAGCGGCCCCGTGCCGCTCGTGGCGTGCTGGCCGAACTCGAGCTTGCGGCGCAGGATGGCGAAGACCGTCTCGGCAAGCACGCCGCGCTCGCGGTGGCCCAGCTTGGCGTTCGCGCGGAAGTACGTGCTCACGAGGGTGTCGGCCGGACCGGTGAACTTGAGCACGCTGCCGAGCAGCATCTGCGTGTGCTCGAACAGCGCCGGCGAGAGTCGCTCGCCGCGCATGCGCGCGCTCTCGGCCGGCGGCGCTTCGGGCGCCCCGTGGCGACGTTCGGCGCCGGGACGGCCGCCCCGGCTGCCCTTGGCCGCGTTGCGCGAATCGAATGACTTGCCGCCGTGGCGGCTGCCGGTGTGTGCGCCATCGCGGCGCTGGGTCGGGCGTGTGCTCATGCGTCCTCACCAAAGAGCCATTGCGGTTCAGGCGTGCCGTCGGCGGCGGGTTTGACCGTCACGCGGCCATCGGCCACGATCAGACGATCTTCCACGAACCAGCGCACGGCGCGCGGATAAATGATGTGTTCGAGCGGCAGGATGCGCGCCGCGAGCGTCTGCGGCGTGTCGCCGGCGCGCACGGGCACCGCCGCCTGCAGCACGAAGGGGCCGTGATCGAGATCGGCCGTGACGAAATGCACGGTCGCGCCGACGATCTTGCAGCCGGCCTCGAGCGCGCGGGCGTGCGTCTGCAGGCCCGTGAACGCGGGCAGCAAAGACGGATGGATGTTGACGAGCCGGCCCGCGTAGCGCTCGGTGAATTCCGGTGTGAGAATGCGCATGAAACCGGCGAGCACGACCAGATCCGGCCGATGGCGGTCGATTTCGGCGGCCAGTTCGGCGTCGAACGCCTCGCGGGTCTTGCCGCGGCTCGGCACGACAGCCGTGGCGATGCCGTGTTGCTGCGCGAACGCCAGGCCTTCGGCCTCGGCGCGATTGGCGATGACGGCGGCCACGCGGGCCGGCCAGCCTTCGGCGGTACAGGCGCGGACGATGGCCTGCATATTGCTGCCTCGTCCGGAAATCAGGATCACAATGTTCTTCATCGGCGGATTTTATCATTGGCGCGTCGCACCAGACAGCCGATCCGCGCCGCGAAGGCCCCGAAGCGTTTATAATTCAACGTTCTGCGGCGCCGCAATGTCGGATCGGCCGTCCTGCGCCACCGGGCCCGTCCCGCCGCCGCAGGCCGCCGGCCCCTCGCTGCCCGCCGCCCGGTTCCACCAACGCTCACTCAACGTCCTGTACTGACGCTTCCTTTATCGTGCGAGTCTTCCGGGGTCTACCCAACGCGCAAAGCAAAGCGCCCTGCGTGCTGACGATCGGCAATTTCGACGGCGTGCACCTGGGCCATCAGGCGCTGCTCGCGCGCGTGCGCGCCGCAGGGGCCGCGCGCGGCCTGCCGGTGTGCGTGATGACGTTCGAGCCGCATCCGCGCGAGTACTTCACGCCCGACAAGGCACCCGCGCGCATCTCGAACCTGCGTGACAAATTCGAGGCGCTGCGCGCGCACGGCGTCGACCGGCTGGTAGTGGAGCACTTCAACGCCCATTTCGCCGGCCAATCGCCCGAAGACTTCGTGCGCAACATCATCGTCGACGGCCTGCACACGCGCTGGCTGCTCGTGGGCGACGACTTCCGCTTCGGCGCCAAGCGCGCAGGCGACATCGAGTACCTGCGCGACGCGGGCCGGCGCTTCGACTTCGTCGTCGAGCAGATGCCGACCATCGCGCACGACGGCGTGCGCATCTCCAGCTCGGAAGTGCGCGCGGCGCTGGCCGACGGCAACTTCGAGCGCGCCCACGCGCTGCTGGGCCGCCCTTACGCCATCACGGGCCACGTGGTGCACGGCATGAAGCTGGGCCGCAAGCTCGGCTTCCCCACGCTGAACCTGCGCATCGCGCACAAGCACCCGGCCCTCTCGGGCATTTTCGTGGTGCAGGTGCACGGCCTGGCCGAGCGGGCGCTGCCGGCCGTGGCCAGCATGGGACTGCGCCCCACCGTGGACGACTCCGGGCGCGTGCTGCTCGAAGTGCATCTGCTCGATTTCGTCGGCGATTGCTACGGCAAGCTGGTGCGCGTGGAATTCCTGCAGAAACTGCGCGACGAAGCGAAATTCGACGGCCTGGCCGAACTCGAAGCCGCCATCGCGCAGGACACGCGCGAGGCGCGCGCCTACTTCGCCCATGCGCTCGACGCCAACGGTCCGAGCGCACGACGCGACTTCGCCACCTCGGCCACCGACCGAATTAGTTGATCTTCGCCCGCGTGCGCCGGCGCCCCGCGCCACGCGCGCGACCCGCCGCCTTCGGCCCTGGCCGCGGGCGCCGCACAAGAGCGCACGGCGAGACGGCCGGCGCGAGCGCCCCACACCCGATATTCCAAAATTCGTAGCGAAGCACCATGAGCGAAAAGAAAGCACCGAGCAAATATCCCGTCAACTTGCTGGACACGCCGTTCCCGATGCGCGGCGACCTGCCCAAGCGCGAGCCGCTGTGGGTCAAGCAATGGCAGGAAAAAAAGATCTACGACAAGATCCGCCGCGCGAGCAAGGGCCGCCCGAAGTTCATCCTGCACGACGGCCCGCCGTATGCGAACGGTGACATCCACATCGGCCACGCGGTCAACAAGATCCTCAAGGACATGATCGTCAAGGCGCGCAGCCTCGCGGGGTTCGACGCCGCTTACGTGCCGGGCTGGGACTGCCACGGCATGCCCATCGAAATCCAGATCGAGAAGCAGTTCGGCAAGCACCTGCCTGTGCGTGAAGTGCAGGAGAAGGCGCGCGCCTACGCGGCCGTGCAGATCGAGCGGCAGAAGGCGGACTTCCAGCGTCTGGGCGTGCTCGGTGACTGGGACAATCCGTACAAGACCATGAACTTCTCGAACGAAGCCGACGAGCTTCGTGCGCTCGCCAGGATCATGGAGAACGGCTATGTGTACCGCGGCCTGAAGCCGGTGAACTGGTGTTTCGACTGTGGCTCGGCACTGGCCGAAGCAGAGGTCGAATACAAGGACAAGACCGATCTGGCGATCGACGTGGGCTTCGCCTTCGCCGAGCCGGAGAAAGTGGCCGCGGCATTCGGTCTGTCCAGGCTCCCGCGCGAAGACGGCTACATCGTCATCTGGACGACCACGCCGTGGACCATCCCGTCCAACCAGGCGCTCAACGTCCATCCGGAAGTCGAATACGCGCTGGTCTCGACCGAGCGCGGCTTGCTGATCCTCGCGACCGAGCGTGTCGAAGCGTGCCTGAAGACCTACGGCCTGCATGGCGAGATCATCGCGCGCACGAAGGGCGAAGCACTCTCGCTCATCCGCTTTCGTCATCCGCTCGCCAAGGCCGACGCCGGCTACGATCGCACCTCGCCGATCTATCTGGGCGACTACGTGACAACCGATACCGGCACGGGCATCGTCCACTCGGCGCCGGCCTACGGCGTGGAAGACTTCCTGTCATGCAAGGCGCACGACATGCCTGACTCGGAGATCCGCATGCCCGTGCTCGGCGACGGCCGCTACCAGGACAGCCTGCCGCTGTTCGGCGGCCAGTCGATCTGGGACGCCAATCCGCACATCGTCGAAGCGCTGCGCGAAGCCGGCTCGCTGTTCCACTCGTTCAAGTACACGCACAGTTACATGCACTGCTGGCGCCACAAGACGCCGATCATCTATCGCGCGACGAACCAGTGGTTCGCGGGCATGGACGTGGCGCCGGCCGCCGGTGCGCCGGGTGGCGGCAAGACGCTGCGCGAGATCGCGCTGGCCGCCATCGAGGCGACCGAGTTCTTCCCGTCCTGGGGCAAGCAGCGCCTGCACAACATGATCGCGCACCGCCCGGACTGGACGCTCTCCCGCCAGCGCCAGTGGGGCGTGCCGATGGCGTTGTTCGTGCACAAGGAAACCGGCGCGCTGCATCCGCGCACGCCGGAGCTGCTCGAAGCCGTGGCCAAGCGCGTGGAAACCGAAGGCATCGAGGCCTGGCAGACGCTCGATCCGGTCGAACTGCTGGGCGATGAGGCCAGGGACTACGTGAAGAACCGCGACACGCTCGATGTTTGGTTCGACTCGGGCACGACGCACTGGCACGTGCTGCGCGGCTCGCACGCGCACGAGCTGGGCTTTCCCGCCGACCTGTACCTGGAAGGCTCGGACCAGCACCGCGGCTGGTTCCACTCGTCGCTGCTCACCGCCTCGATGCTCGACGGCCGCGCGCCGTACAAGGCGCTGCTCACGCACGGCTTTACCGTCGACGGCCAGGGCCGCAAGATGTCGAAGTCGGTCGGCAACACGATCGTGCCGCAGGAAGTCGCGGGCAAGCTCGGCGCCGAGATCATTCGCCTGTGGGTGGCATCGACCGACTACTCGGGCGAGCTGTCGATCTCCGACGAAATTCTCAAGCGCGTGGTCGAGAGCTATCGCCGCATCCGCAACACGCTGCGCTTTTTGCTCGCGAACCTGGCCGACTACGACCACGCGAAGCACGCGCTGGCGCAGGACCAATGGCTGGAAATCGATCGCTACGCGGTGGCGCTGGCGCAGTCGCTGCAGACTGAAGTGCTGAGCCACTACGACCGCTACGAATTCCACCCGGTCGTGGCCAAGCTGCAGACATTCTGCTCGGAGGATCTCGGCGGCTTCTATCTCGACATCCTCAAGGACCGGCTGTACACGAGCGCACCAGACGCGCCGGCACGCCGCGCCGCACAGAACGCGCTGTATCACATCACGCACGGGCTGCTCAAGCTGATGTCGCCGTTCCTGTCGTTCACGGCGGAAGAAGCGTGGCAGGTGTTCCAGCCGGGCAACGACACGATCTTCACCGAGACGTTCTACACCTATCCGGAAGTCGCCGAAGGCACGCGTCTGCTCGAGAAGTGGCACCTGCTGCGCACGGTGCGCGGCGACGTGACCAAGGCGTTGGAAGAAGCGCGCGCCGCCGAGCAGATCGGCTCGTCGCTGCAGGCCGAGGTGGAGGTGCGCGTATCGGGTCGCAAGTTCGACGTGCTCGCCAGCCTCGGAGATGACCTGCGCTTCGTGCTGATCACGTCGGCCGCTTCGGTCACGCAGGTCGCGACCGAAGCCGACGAAGGCGTGGTGGTCACGCCGTCGTCGCACCAGAAGTGCGAGCGCTGCTGGCACTACCGTGAAGACGTGGGCGCAGACGCCGCGCATCCGACCCTGTGCGGGCGCTGCGTGTCGAACCTGTTCGGCAGCGGCGAACACCGGAGCGCGGCATAATGGCGGGCAAAGCAGGCGCTCGTGCGGGCGCAAGGCGTAACGGCGGAAATGGCAGCGGGGCCCGCGGCAGCGCAGGCTTCGGTCTGGCGCCGTGGCTTGGCATTGCGGTCATTGCGATTCTGCTCGACCAGGTCACCAAGCTCACCATCCTGAAAACGTTTCAGTACGGCGAATTCCGTCCGCTGACGTCGTTCTTCAATCTGGTGCTGGTGTACAACAAGGGCGCGGCCTTCAGCTTCCTGGCCGCGGCCGGCGGCTGGCAGCGCTGGTTCTTCACGCTGCTGGGCGTGGTGGCGGCCGCGGTGATCATCTGGCTGCTCAAGCGTCACCATGGTCAGAAAATGTTCTGCCTGTCGCTCTCGCTGATTCTCGGCGGCGCGCTGGGCAACGTGATCGATCGCGTGATCTACGGACATGTGGTCGACTTTCTCGACTTTCACGTCGGCGGCTGGCACTGGCCGGCGTTCAACGTGGCCGACTCGGCCATTTGCGTGGGCGCGGTGCTGCTGGTGATCGACGAGTTGCGACGCGTGCGGCGCGGCAAATAGCGCCGCCGCGGCAGGACTTGCGGCGCGCCGCGTGCGCGGTGCCACGGCACCGCACACGCGGCGATGCGCACACCGTCGCGGCGCCCCGGAGGCGCCGCGCGGCACTTTGGAGGAGCATTTTCCTATGGATCGCGGTGAACTTGCGGGCAAGACCATCGTTCTCGGCCTGACGGGCGGCATCGCCTGCTACAAGTCGGCAGAACTCACGCGTTTGCTCATCAAGGCCGGCGCGGCGGTACAGGTCGTCATGACCGATGCCGCCACGCAATTCATCACGCCGCTCACGATGCAGGCGCTCTCGGGCCGGCCCGTCTTCACCAGCCAGTGGGACAGCCGCATCGACAACAACATGGCGCACATCGATCTCTCGCGCGAGGCCGACGCCATCCTCATCGCCCCCGCCTCGACCGACTTTCTCGCCAAGCTCGCGCACGGCATGGCCGACGATCTGCTCTGCACGCTGTGCGTGGCGCGCGATTGCCCCTTGCTCGTCGCCCCGGCGATGAACCGTCAGATGTGGGCCAATCCGGCAACGCAACGCAACGCGGCCACGCTGCGCGGCGACGGCGTCACCCTCCTGGGCCCGGACAGCGGCGATCAGGCGTGCGGCGAAGTCGGCGACGGGCGCATGCTCGAACCCGAAGCGCTCTGCGAGGCGATGATCAGCTTCTTCCAGCCCAAGCGGCTGGCCGGCCGCCGCGTACTGATCACTGCCGGCCCGACGTTCGAGCCGATCGACCCGGTGCGCGGCCTGACCAACCTTTCGAGCGGCAAGATGGGCTTCGCCCTCGCGCGCGCGGCCGCACAGGCCGGCGCCGACGTGCATCTGGTGGCCGGGCCGACGTCGCTCGCCACGCCGTGGGGTGTGACGCGCAGCAACGTGCAGACCGCCCGGCAGATGTACGACGCCGTGATGGCCGACGCCGCACGCAACGACATCTTCATTGCCGTGGCCGCCGTTGCCGACTGGCGCGTGCGCGACGTGGCGCGCGAGAAGATCAAGAAGACCGGCGAGACCGACGTGCCGACCCTCGAGTTCGTGCAGAACCCCGATATCCTCGCGGCCGTGGCGCGGTTGCCAAAGCCGCCGTATTGCGTGGGTTTTGCGGCCGAATCGGGCGATCTGGAGAAGCACGGCGCGCAAAAGCGCGCCCGCAAGCAAATCCCGCTGCTCGTCGGCAACCTCGGACCGGCCACGTTCGGCCAGGACGACAACGAGGTCATCCTGTTCGACGACGCCGGCCAGAAACGCCTGCCGCGCGCCGACAAGCATGCGCTCGCGCGAAGCCTGATCATCGAGATCGCCGCCCGTCTTCCCTCGCGTGCGCCCCGCTGATCGACGCCTTCGGGCCGTCGCACACGATAACCATCACAACATGACGCAACCCTCCTCGCCCGTGCGGCCCGCCGTCAGTGTCTACGGGACACTGAGCATGCTCGCCGCGATCATGTTCTTCGGCTTCATGACGATCGGCATGCCCCTGCCCGTGCTGCCGGTGTACGTTCACGAGACGCTCGGCTACGGCTCGTTCGTGGTCGGCGTCACCATCGGTATCCAGTCGGTCGTCACGCTCGTCCTGCGCTCCTACGCCGGGCGTACCGTGGACACGCGCGGCCCGCGTCGCGCGGTGCTCACCGGCCTGTGCGGCTGCGGCGCGGCCGGTGTGCTCTATCTCGTGGCGTCGATCGTGCCGCAACCTGCGCTCGCGCTCAGCGTGCTCATCGCCGGGCGCGTGGTGCTCGGTTTCGGCGAAAGCCTCATCCTCACCGGCGGGATGTCCTGGGGCATTGGCCTCTTGGGCGCCGCGCACGCAAGCAAGGCGATTTCGTGGCAAGGCGTATCGATGTACACCGCGCTGGCCACCGGCGCGCCGTTGGGCGCGTATCTGCTGCAAGCGGCGGGCTTCACCGTGGTGTCGCTCGTCAACATCGTCCTGCCCGCCATTGCGTTCGCCATCGCGCTGCGCCTGCCGGCCGCGGCCCCCGTGGGCGGCAATCGCCTGCCGTTTTTCCGGGTGGTGGGCCTCGTATGGCGCCCGGGACTGGCGATGACGCTCGGGAGCATCGGCTACGCGGTCATTGCCGCGTTCATCACGCTGTACTACGCGAGCCATGGCTGGTCGGGCGCGGCATACGCACTCACGCTCTACAGCGCCTGCTTCATCGGCATGCGCATCCTGCTCGCCCATGCGGTCGATCGCTTCGGCGGGCGCCGCGTCGCCATGTTCTCGCTCGTCTTCAGTGCGATCGGCCAGTTCCTGCTGTGGGGCGCCGTCAACCCGCACATGGCGCTCGCCGGCGCCGGCCTGACCGGCATCGGCTTCTCGCTGGTGTTCCCGGCGCTTGGCGTGGAGGCGCTGCGCTCGGTGCCGCCGCAGAACCGCGGGGCCGCACTGGCCGCCTATTCGGCGTTTTTCGATCTCGCGCTGGGCTTGATCGGCCCGATGGCCGGGCTGGTGGCAAATTACTTCGGCTACGCCTCGATCTTCCTGTGTGGTGCGCTCGGCGGCATCGTGGCGATCCTGATGATTGCGCGCCTGCCGCACGCAGCCCCCGGCAGCGGCCACTGACATTGACGCAACCCTGGGCCCGCGCCAACGCCGGCCGCCCGGAACCGACCTCATGGACCATCCCCGCGCCCCCATCAAGCTCTCGATCCTCGATCAGACGCCGGTAATCCACGGCCACAGCGTGGCCGACGCCATCGCCGCGACCGTCGAGCTCGCCCAGGCCGCCGACGACCTCGGCTATACGCGCTACTGGTGCGCCGAGCACCACGGGCTGCGCGGCGTGGCCAACCCGGCGCCCGAAGTGATGATCGCGCGTCTGGCGAGCGCGACGAAACGGCTGCGCGTGGGCTCGGGCGGCGTCATGCTGCCGTACTACAGCCCCTTCAAACTGGCCGAGCAGTTCCTGATGCTCGAGGCGCTGTTTCCGAACCGGATCGACCTCGGCGTGGGTCGCGCGCCCGGCGGCGACATGCGCACCGCACGCGCGGTCGCCAAGGGCCCTTACGACGCCGGCGAGCATTTCCCCCAGCAGGTCGCCGAGCTGGCCGGCCTCTTTGGCGATACGCTCGCCGACGATCATCCCTATCGGGGCGTACTGCTGCAACCTGCCGTCGACACGCGCCCCGAGCTGTGGGTGCTCGGCTCGAGCGAGTTCGGCGGCCTGCTCGCCGCGCAACTCGGACTGCGCTACTGCTTCGCGCACTTCATCAACGCCCATTACGGCCATCGCGTCGCGCAGGCCTATCGCGAACGCTTCGTGCCGGGTCAACTCGCCCGGCCCTATTGCGCCGTTGCGCTCTTCGTCATTTGCGCCGACACCGAGGCCGAAGCCGAGGCGCTCGAAGCCGGCGTCGACCTGCGTCGCGTGCAGATGGCATACGGCATGAACGAGCCGATTCCGAGCCTGGCCCAGGCAGCGCAGGCCAGGTCGCAGTACGGCGAGCGCGAGCGGTCCGTCATTGCCCGCGAGAAAGCCCGTAGTATCATCGGCACCCCGGAACGCGTGACCGAGCGCGTGCTGGAATTGCAGGCGCAGTTCGAGGCGGACGAGATCGTCGTGCTGACGGTGGCGGGCAGCTACCGTGCGCGCCTGCGTTCGCATGAACTGCTCGCGCAGGCGTTCTCGCTGCGCGCCGCCGACTGACCTTTTGATTGCATCGACCCAAGCCAACGCCATGAAACTCGACGTCAAGATTCTCGACGAACGCCTGCGCTCGCAGTTGCCCGCTTACGCCACGCCGGGCAGTGCCGGGCTGGACCTGCGCGCTTGCCTCGACGCCCCGCTGACCATCGAGGCGGGCCAGACCGTGCTCGTACCCACGGGGCTGGCCATTCACCTGGCCGACCCGGGCTACGCCGCGCTGATCCTGCCGCGCTCGGGCCTCGGGCACAAGCATGGCATCGTGCTGGGCAACCTCGTCGGGCTCATCGACTCGGACTACCAGGGGCAGCTGATGGTCTCGACATGGAACCGCGGCAACGAGCCGTTCGTGCTCAATCCGTTCGAGCGCCTCGCGCAACTCGTGATCGTGCCGGTCGTGCAGGCGACACTGAACATCGTCGACGAATTCCCCGAGAGCGATCGGGGCGCGGGCGGCTTCGGCAGCACGGGCAAGCACTGACGGCTGCTCCATGCGGCGGCGCCGGCTGTCGCGAGCGTGCAAAAGAAAAGCGCCGCATGAAGCGGCGCTTTTTTCTTTCCGGCCCGACCCGGACGACTACTCGACTTCGGCGGCTTCCGGTTCGGCACGGGTATTGCCGTCCTCGGGGAAGGACAACTGCACCTGGTCGTGCTCGTCGAGATCGACCGTCACGCGACCGCCCGTGGTCAGCCGGCCAAACAGCAACTCGTCGGCCAGGGCGCGACGAATCGTGTCCTGGATGAGACGCTGCATCGGACGCGCGCCCATCAGCGGATCGAAGCCCTTCTTCGCGAGGAACGCGCGCAGCTTGTCGCTGAACACGACTTCGACCTTCTTCTCATGGAGCTGGTCTTCGAGCTGGATGAGGAACTTGTCGACCACGCGCAGGATGATCTGCTCGTCGAGCGGCTTGAAGCTGATGATCGCGTCCAGGCGGTTGCGGAACTCCGGCGTGAACATGCGCTTGATGTCGGCCATTTCGTCGCCGGCCTGGCGCTCGTTCGTGAACCCGATGCTCGCACGGTTGATCGTCTCGGCGCCCGCGTTCGTCGTCATGATGATGATGACGTTGCGGAAGTCCGCCTTGCGACCGTTGTTGTCCGTGAGCGTGCCGTGGTCCATGACCTGCAGCAGCACGTTGAAGATATCCGGGTGCGCCTTCTCGATTTCGTCGAGCAGCAGCACGCAGTGCGGCTTCTTCGTGATGGCTTCGGTGAGCAGGCCGCCCTGGTCGAAACCGACATATCCCGGCGGCGCGCCGATCAACCGGCTTACCGCGTGACGCTCCATGTACTCCGACATGTCGAAGCGGATCAGCTCGATGCCGAGCGTGAACGCGAGCTGCTTGGCAACCTCGGTCTTGCCCACGCCCGTCGGGCCCGAGAACAGGAACGCGCCGATCGGCTTGTCCGTCTTGCCCAGTCCCGCGCGCGACATCTTGATCGCGGCGGCCAGCGCGTCGATGGCAGGGTCCTGCCCGAACACCACGCTCTTGAGGTCGCGATCGAGTGTCTGCAGCTTGCCGCGGTCGTCCGCCGACACGCTCTGCGCCGGAATGCGCGCGATCTTCGAGACGATCTCCTCGATCTCGCCCTTGCCGATCGTCTTCTTCTGCTTGGACTTCGGCAGGATTCGCTGCGCCGCGCCCGCCTCGTCGATCACGTCGATGGCCTTGTCAGGCAGATGGCGATCGGTGATGAACTTGGCGGACAGCTCGGCCGCGGCAGAGAGCGCGCTCGACGAGTACTTCACGCCGTGGTGCTCTTCGAAACGCGACTTCAGGCCGCGCAGGATCTGCACCGTCTGCTCGACGCTGGGCTCGTTCACGTCGATCTTCTGGAAGCGCCGCGACAGGGCTGCGTCCTTCTCGAAGATGCCGCGATACTCGGTAAAGGTCGTCGCGCCGATGCACTTGAGCTGGCCCGAGGAGAGCGCCGGCTTGAGCAGGTTCGAGGCGTCGAGCGTGCCGCCCGATGCGGCGCCCGCGCCGATCAGCGTATGAATCTCGTCGATGAACAGGATTGCGTTGCTGCGCTCCTTGAGCTCCTTGAGCACCGCCTTGAGGCGCTGCTCGAAATCGCCGCGATATTTGGTGCCGGCCAGCAGCGCGCCCATGTCCAGCGAGTAGACGGTGGCGTCCTGCAGGATCTCCGGCACTTCGCCGCGCGTCACGCGCCAGGCCAGGCCCTCGGCGATGGCCGTCTTGCCCACGCCGGCCTCGCCGACGAGCAGCGGGTTGTTCTTGCGGCGGCGGCACAGCACCTGCACCACGCGCTCGACCTCCGCCTCACGCCCGATGAGCGGATCGATCTTGCCGTCGCGCGCCATCTGATTGAGGTTCTGGGTGTACTGCGCGAGCGGGCTTTCCTTGGTGTTGGCGCCCTCTTCGCCCTCGGCGCTGCCCTCGCCGGCCTTGGCCGACTCGCCGGACGCACCGGTCTTGGTAATGCCGTGGGAGATGAAGTTGACGACGTCCAGCCGCGTCACGCCCTGCTGCTGCAGGTAGTAGACGGCGTGCGAATCCTTCTCGCCGAAGATGGCGACGAGCACGTTGGCGCCGGTCACTTCCTTCTTGCCGTTGGACGTGGACTGGACGTGCATGATCGCGCGCTGGATCACGCGCTGGAAGCCGAGCGTGGGCTGGGTGTCGACTTCGTCGCTGCCCGGCACGGTCGGCGTATTGTCCGCGATGAAGTTGCGCAGGTTCTGCCGCAAATCGTCGAGATTGGCCGCGCAGGCGCGCAGCACTTCCGCTGCAGTGGGGTTATCCAAGAGGGCGAGCAACAGGTGCTCGACCGTAATGAATTCATGTCGGGCCTGGCGCGCTTCCATAAACGCCATATGCAGGCTGACTTCCAATTCCTGGGCAATCATGCTTCCTCCATCACGCACTGCAGCGGGTGCCCGGACTGCCTTGCATGGCTAACAACTTGCTCAACTTTGGTCGCCGCGACGTCGCGCGTAAAGACCCCACAAACTCCCCTGCCCTCGCGGTGGACCTTGAGCATGATCTGCGTGGCAGATTCCCGGTCCTTATTGAAATATTCCTGAATGATCATCACCACGAATTCCATCGGGGTGAAATCGTCGTTCAACAGTACCACCTTGTACATCGATGGCGGCTTGAGCTGCTGCTCCTGCCGCTCCTGTACGGTGTCGTCATGCGTTGTCGGTAAGGTTGCCATACGTGGATTCTAAACAACTCCCCGGGTGCAGGAAGCAATCGGAGCTTCATTGCCGCCTGCCGGCCGGTTCTCCACCGGTCAAGCCAACACTCGTCGATCTCCGCACAATATTGCCAGCATGGCGCTGCAGCCCCGGGCGCCGGGGTGCCACACCCATATGAGTCAGCTTAACCCAAATTTCAAGGGCGTGTCGCGGCACGCCTTATGCCTTCCGACATATAAGGGTAATACCTGATCGAACGCCACTTCTATCGTTCAAAAAGGGCTTGACACTATTGGCAGTTAGCGAAAACAATCATCGTGGCGCTTTTCCTCTATAAGCGTTTTAAAAGAAAAGATGCCTGGGTGAGCCTAAGAAGCCGCCGCCAGCCGGCGGGTTTTTCAGATGTGCTCGTTGTTGCGGTGATATGTAGTAGTCGTAATTGTTTAGGGGAAGTTTGTATGGCAACCGGTACGGTCAAATGGTTTAACGATGCCAAGGGTTTTGGTTTCATCACGCCGGATGAGGGTGGCGAGGATCTGTTCGCTCACTTCTCGGCGATCCAGATGAACGGCTTCAAGACCCTGAAGGAAGGTCAGAAGGTGACGTTCGACGTCGTCCAGGGCCCGAAGGGCAAGCAGGCGTCGAATATTCAGTCGCCGAGCTGACGTGACACGCTTCTGACGCATTGGAGACCCGGCCTCGGCCGGGTTTTTTATTGCATCGCAACAAACGTCTCGGCGGCGAGGATTTTTTGGATCCGGTTTTGAATGCAAAAATGGCGCAACTTTCCGCTCTGGACCGGAAAATTTTCCGAATTCAATTGCATTAAATCCCTTATAAAATTCGATTCAACGCAATATTCCACTCCGTTATTAAAATAACGGTGTTCAATCCCGTGTTGCGGAAATCAATTACGCAATTACCCGAACCGCCTCGGTATTTCTACGCAGCGGGTCGACCGGTCGACACCAATACCTTCGCGCGTTAAACCCCGGAAAAGGAAAGACTTTTTATTGGTCCGGCGCGCCGCCGGCGCCCGCCCGCTCGCGGGTCGGAAGAATCGCATGATTCATTCTCGCAGCAAATGAACCGAATGATTCATCGCACAACGGGAGCCGGCGCGGCGAGCGGCGCCGGCGCATCGTGTCGTACAAATGCGACGGGCCGCCCTGCCTCTCACGCCAGGTCCACGTACACCTTGCCGCCCTCGATGCGGATCGGGTAAGCCCGCACCGGCTCCGTCAACGGCGCGCACAGGGCTGCCCCCGTGCGCACGTCGAACTTGCCCTGATGCAGCGGGCACTCGATCTCGTGCCCGTCGAGAAAGCCGTCGCACAGCCGGGCATTGCCGTGCGTACAGACGTTGTCGGTCGCAAAAATCTCGCCTTGCACGCCATACAGGGCGATGTCCCGGCCGCCCACGCTCACGCCGATCACGTCGTCCTCGGGGATGGCGTCGCGCGACGCCGCCTCAATCCAGTTGCCGCTCATGGTGTCCTCTCGTCGAATCGATCGGGGGCCGATCAGATGGGGTAGATCAGCGAGTTGGGGATCATCTCGCTGTCGAAGATGCACAGGCGCGAGGCGAACTTCAGCCCGTCGCCGGTGCGCTTGACGACGTCCAGGTAGCGCCCCACGGACAGAATGTCGGTGAGTTGATCGGGCTTCGTGCGAAATACGGCATAGTTCGCCTCTACATCCAGCGTGTCGCCGTCGACTTCCCGAACGGCGGGCAGCCCGATCACATGGCGCTGATAGTACGGGTCGTGAAACAGCGTGTCCCGGATCCCGCAGATGCGATCGCGCAGCATGCCCTTGCTCTCGAAAGACAGCGTGGCGAGCGGCAGGCCCATCTCGTGGTTCTCGCGCGGCTGAATACGGTAGACGCACTCGTCGAGGAAGAACTCGGGCCAGGCATCCCACTGTTGTGCGTCGAGCGCCGCCGCATAGGCGGCATTGAGTTCGACCACGGCCTGAAACGTTGCAAAATCGACCATCTCGCGAGCCTCCTCAAACACCCATGACGCGGCGCCAGTAGGCGTACATGCCGCGAATCAGGGTTTCCGTGACCATGTGGTCCGTGTTCTCCACGCCCGTGCCGCCCAGCTCCGCAATCACGCGATGCCAGGGCTTTTGCTCGAAACCTTCCTGGGAGCATTCGATCGCCTCGCCGTCGTCGGCCGAAACGAAGCCCGCGGGGCCGAACAGGTTCGCCTGACGGAGGCGGCGCCGGGTCATTTCGTCGGTGTCGTCCTCGAATCCGAAATGCGTCCACACGAAGTCGAACGAGTCGTGGCCGCGTGGTTGAATGTGACGCGTGGACACGGAGTTGACCTGCTGCTGGAGGATCACACTGGGGAAAAGCGTCATGAGCACGGCCGTCGGTCCCTGCCACCAGTCTTCCTGCACGATGTCGAGAAAGCGCGTGTCGTTGAGCGACATCGACGCCCTGAAGCTCGACACGCCCGAGGTCACTTCGCCGCCGCCCCCCTGGCCGCGCGTGGAGATCATGGCGGCGTGGCGGCCATGCTCGTCCATCACGAGCCGAGACTTGTTGTCGGCGCGCCAGAGCCCGAAGGTGACGAACCAGGTGTGCAGCAGCCCCGGATGGTACGGGTCCTTGATGTTCTCCTGCATCAGCTTCCAGTTACCGGGAATGCGCTGCTTGTTGTAGCCGAGCAGCCGCAGCTTGCGGCCATTGAACAGCCGGTCGAAGTAGCCGCAGATCTCCGGGCCGAGGAACGCTTCGAGAGACTCCACGTCGTGATCGAAGGAGGCGAAGATCACGCCGCCGCGCGTGGCCACCTTCAGCTTCGTGAGCCCGTGATCTTCCGGGCGGAAGTCCTTGGGCATGCCGCCGTTGACCTTGCCGTCCTGCTTGACGCCGCGCCGGAACGGCACGCCCTGCAGGTTGCCCTTGAGGTCGTAGTTCCATTGGTGATACGGGCAGTGAAAGTCGGTGCGATTGCCGCGCTTCTCGCGACAGAACTTCATGCCGCGATGCGCGCAGACGTTCTCGATCACGTTGATCTCGCCGCTCGCATCGCGGGTGACGATCACCGAGCGCTCGCCGATCACCGTGCGCTTGAAGTCGCCGGGATTCGGCACTTCGGCCTCCAGCCCCACGTAGTTCCAGTGCTTGCGATAGAAGCACCGTTCCAGCTCGCGGCGGTACAGCTGCTCGTCGGTGTAGACGCGAAACGGAATGCGGCTCGAGCCGTCGGACGGCCAGATCGGCGGGGTCGGCTCGCCTCCGCCGTGCGACGGATCGACCGCGGCGTGCGGTGTAGTGCTCATGGTTGTCTCCTGAGGGAAATGCTGGGGGACGCGGGCGGCGTCACGCGGCTTTCGCGTAAAACGCGTCGGCGTATATGTGCGACGCTCCGATGCCGCGCGCGCGCAGCAGCCGGGCGGCGGCATCGACCATGGGCGGCGCGCCGCACAGGTAGGCGCGCCAGCCGCGCAGCGCATCGGCATGGGAAAAGTCGGTGGCGAGCACGTCGGTGACGTGGCCGATGCGCGAGCCGGCGAGCGCGGCCTCCCGCGCACCCGGCGCACCCGGCGCACCCGTCGCATCGGGCACACCCGGCGCCCCCATCGTCGTCACGACGTGCAAACGAATGCCCTCGTGGCGCGATGCGAGTTCACGCAGCCACCCAAGCCCGTAGACGTCGGCCGGCGAGCGTGCCCCAACGTAGACTTCGATGGGATTGGTCATGCCCCGCGCGAGCGCGCCGCGCACGATCGACAGCACGGGCGCGAGACCCGTGCCGCCCGCCACGCAGAGCATCGGACCGTCGTGACGCGTGCGCAGATACGACGTCCCGAGCGGCCCCGACACCCGCACGACGTCGCCAACCTTGAGCCGTTCGTCGACATACCCGGTGACGGCGCCGCCCGCTACACGGCGGATATGGAACTCCAGCGTATCGTCGTCGGCGAGCCCGGCCATCGAGTACGGACGGATGTGCTCGGGTGTGAATTGCAGCGTGGCGTACTGACCGGGCGAGAAGCTGAGCGGCTTGGCCGGCTTGAGGACGAGGCGCTTGATATCGTGCGTGAGCGGCTCGATGGCAAGCACCGTCGCCTTCAGGATCTTCGCGGGGTGGACCACGACCTCGTCGAGTTCCGGCAGCTCGATTTCGCAGTCGCCATGCACGCTCGACTGACACGCGAGGACGTGGCGCTCGCCGCGTGCGGCATCGGCTTCGTGATGGCGGTATTCGACATGCTCGGCCTGCCGGACGTCGCCCGATACGACGCGGCACCGACAGGTGCCGCAGCGTCCGGCAAGACAGCTATGGGAGATGGGAATCTGCCGGTCCGTCAGGACCTTCAGGAGGTTGTCGC
This sequence comes from Pandoraea nosoerga, assembly GCF_902459585.1. GTDB lineage: Bacteria > Pseudomonadota > Gammaproteobacteria > Burkholderiales > Burkholderiaceae > Pandoraea > Pandoraea nosoerga. The sequence goes on along the minus strand of NZ_CABPSC010000014.1, from coordinate 126,772 downwards.
CGGCGGCGACTTCGATGCGCTCGCCGAGCGGTCGCACGTGAACTTGCATGGGGATTCGTCTCCGTTCTCGCGGCGCCCGCGGGGCGCCGTCGGTGGCGTTCCGACGCCGTTTGCAAGTAGCATCGCGCAACACGTTATATAAACCAATAGAATCTCGTTTATATAATTCATAAATTTCAGTGATTTCACTGAGCCATCGCCGAGGGGCCTGGCGCCCACGGGGCAAACTCCATGGACCTGCATTCCGTCGACCTGAATCTGCTGGTGGTCTTCCAGCATCTGTACAACGCGCGACGCGTCTCACGCGTGGCCGAAGCGCTCGGTGTCACGCAGCCGGCCGTGAGCAACTCGCTCGCGCGCCTGCGCAAGCTGTTCAACGACGAACTGTTCATCCGGACGTCGCGCGGCATGCTGCCCACGCCGCTCGCCATCGAGCTGGCCGAGCCCGTGGCCGCCGCGCTCGACGCGCTGCACGGCGTGTTCAACCGGCAGCTCGCGTTCGATCCGGCCACCAGCCAGCGAGCGTTTCGGATCGCCATGACGGACATCGGTGAAGTCCATTTCCTGCCGAAGCTCATGCATGCACTGGGCGCGCGGGCGCCCGGGATTACGGTCAGCACGGTGCGCAACACGGCGATCAACCTGCACGAGGAGATGGCGGCCGGTCAGGTGGATCTCGCGGTGGGGCACTTGCCGGACCTCACGGCGGCGTTCTTTCAGCGCCGGCTCTTTCGCCAGCGATATGTGTGCATGTTCCGGCCCGGACACCCGCTCGACCGGCCCGGACGCCGCCGCATGACGCGCGAGGATTTCGAGCGGGCCGAACAGGTGATGGTGGTCGCGGCGGGCACCGGCCACGGGCAGGTCGACGACCTGATGGCACGCGCGCACGTGCAGCGCAATATCCGGCTGCGTGTGCCGCACTTTGTGGCGCTGGCCGACATCCTGCACGCCACTGACCTTATCGCCACGGTGACGGAGAAGTTCGCGCAACGCAGCGCACAGCACTTCGGCCTGCGCTACGTCGACCATCCGCTCGAACTGCCCGACGTGCAGATCAACCTCTTCTGGCATGCGCGCTACCACCGCGAGCCGGCCAGCCAGTGGATGCGCGCGCTGCTGTTCGATCTGTTCTCGGAGTGAGACGCCCGGCCGCCCGCGGCCGCCCTGCACCACGCGTCACACCGGGGCGAATCACGCGCTGTAGCCGCCGTCGATGGTGAGGCTCGCTCCGGTCACAAAGCCGGCTTCTTCGCTGGCGACGTATGCGACCATTGCTGCGATCTCTTCCGGCCGGGCATGGCGCTTGAGCGCCATGAGCTCGTGCATGCCGCCGGCGAACTCGCCTGTCGCCGGATTCATGTCGGTGTTGGTCGGCCCCGGCTGCACGTTGTTGACGGTGATGCCCCGCGGACCAAGGTCGCGCGCCATGCCCTTCACGAGCCCCACGAGCGCCGCCTTGCTCATCGAATACGTGGCACCGCCCACGAAGGCCATGCGATCCGCATTGCACGAACCGATGTTGATGATGCGGCCGCCCTCGCCCATGTGCGCGAGCGCCGCCTTCGACGCGACGAACACCGAGCGCACGTTCACATCCACCATCCGGTCGAATTCCTCGAGCGCGAGATCGGCGATCGGCGCCATGGAAAACACGCCGGCGTTATTGACCAGAATGTCGATGCGCCCGAACCGATGCGCGGCGTCGTCGACCGCACGAGCGAGCGCTGCGGCGTCGGCAGCGTCGGCCGGCAAAGCGAGCGCGCGGCCGCCCGCTTGCTCGATGCGCGCGGCCAGGGTCTCGGCCGCGGCCTTCGAGCCCTTGTACGTGAAGGCGACGGCAGCGCCCTCGTGCGCGAAACGCTGAACGATCGCAGCGCCGATGCCGCGCGAACCGCCCGTCACGAAAACCACCTTGTCCCGGAAATTCGTTGCCATGGTTGACTCCATTTCGGTTGAAAGTAGCGTCAGTATGGTCGCCCGATTACATCGCAACTAGGCGATAATAAAGATCATCAGTTTCAACCATCAGGAATAGATAAACGATGGATGCCATGCACCTGATCGAATCGTTCGTGCTGAGCGCGCGTGCCGGAAGTTTCTCCGCGGCCGCACGTCGGCTGGGCATGACGCCCGCGGCGGTGAGCAAGAACGTGGCACGACTCGAGGCGAGGCTGGGCTTGCGGCTGTTTCATCGCAGCACGCGCAGTCTTACGTTGACGGCCGGCGGGGAGCGTTTCCTGCTCGACGTGGACGCACCGTTCGCCGCGCTCGCCGACGCCTTCTCGCGTGCGGCCGAGCGCGAGAGCGCGCCGTCCGGCGTGCTCAAGGTGAGCGTTGCGCACTCGTTCGGCCGGCAGTACCTGGTGCCGCTGCTTGGGGATTTCCTTGCGCGCTATCCCGACATCGTGCCCGACTGGCGCTTCGAGAACCGTAGCGTGGATGTGGTCGCCGAAGGATTTGACGCGGCCATCGGCGGCGGCATCGAACTGACGCCCGGTGTGATCGCCCGTCGTCTCGCACCGACTTATGCCGTGATCTGTGCCGCGCCGGCGTACATGGCGGGCCGTGCGGCGCCCACGCATCCGTCGGAGCTCGTCGCGTTCGACGCCATCCTCCGCCGCTCGGGCACCAGCGGACGGCTGCGTGCGTGGGAGTTGAGAAACGCCATCGGCGAGCGCGCAAACGTCGAGGCGCGCACGCGCATGATCTTCGACGACCCCGAAGCGATGGCCCATGCCGTGGCGCTCGGCTACGGTGTGGCGCTGCTGCCGATGCCGCACGCAGCCCCCCTGCTGGCCGACGGCCGCCTCCGGCGTCTGCTGCCCGGCTGGTACGAAGAGTACGGTGGTGTGTTCATCTACTACTCGAACAAGAAGCAATTGCCGCTTCGCACGCGAGTATTCGTGGACCACGTGGCGCAGGCGTTCGAGCAACAGCGGCTTGCGGCCTGTTTCGATGGACGTTGATGAACGGCCGCCGGCGCGGCACGACGCCCGCGTGCGATGTCGCCTTGCCATGCACGCGCTCGTGCACTGTAATGAAAGCGTCTGACCGACGCGTTGCCTGGACGCGAGAACGCCGCAGCGTCGGCCTTAAAGGGGGGGGGGCGGGAGATCCGTCATGGACGCCATACGAACGGTGTTGCGCGTCATGGTTGTCGTCGCCTGCATGTCAGGCGCGTGTGCGGTGCGGGCGCAGTCGGCGTATCCGCCGCGGACCCTCGAAGTGAGCGTGGCCGTTGGCCAGAAGGTCGCGATCTGGGTGCAGTCGAATTACAGTGTGCTGTGCCGCTCGCTCGGGCAGCCGACCTTCGAGCTGGACTCGACACCGGCGCTCGGCGAGGTCATGGCCGAATGGATCGAGTACACGGTGCCGGACGGCCAGCGCTGCGAGACGATGCGCTTTCCCGGCATGGTCGTCTGGTATCAGGCCGGACAGGTTGCGGGCACCGACGTGGTGGTGTGGACGGTCGGCTTCCCGCGGGAGTTCACCAGCCGCGTTCCCGGCAGCGGCGAGCATCGGGTCACCACCACCGTCGTCGTGCAATAGCGCCCCCCATGCAGCGCCCGTGACGAGCGCCTTCCCGCTTTTCCGAAACCTGTCGCGGCACGCCGATGACGCTTACATGTTCTCGATCATCACGTCGCCGAAGCCGGAGCACGACACTTGCGTCGCACCTTCCATCAGACGCGCGAAATCGTAGGTCACCTTCTTCGAGAGAATCGACTTTTCCATCGACGCGATGATGAGATCGGCGGCCTGCGTCCACCCCAGATGACGCAGCATCATCTCGGCCGAAAGAATTTCCGAACCCGGATTCACGTAGTCCTTGCCCGCGTACTTCGGTGCCGTGCCATGCGTCGCTTCGAACATCGCCACGGAATCGGACAGGTTCGCGCCCGGGGCGATACCGATGCCGCCGACTTGCGCCGCGAGCGCGTCCGAGATGTAGTCGCCGTTCAGGTTCAGCGTGGCGATCACGTCGTATTCGGCCGGGCGAAGCAGGATTTGCTGCAGGAAGGCGTCGGCAATCGAGTCCTTGATCACGATGTCCTTGCCCGTCTTCGGATTCTTCACCTTGCACCACGGACCGCCGTCGATCTCCGTGGCGCCGAACTCCTTCCTGGCGAGCGCGTAGCCCCAATCGCGGAACGCCCCCTCGGTGAATTTCATGATGTTGCCCTTGTGGACCAGCGTGACCGAATCGCGATCGTTGTCGATGGCGTACTGAATCGCCTTGCGCACCAGCCGGTCCGTGCCCTCGCGCGACACCGGCTTTACGCCGATGCCCGAGGTCTGCGGGAAGCGGATCTTGCTCACGCCCATTTCGTCGCGCAGGAAGGCGATGAGCTTCTTCGCGCCCGCCGACTCGGCCTCCCATTCGATGCCTGCGTAGATGTCCTCCGAGTTCTCGCGGAAGATCACCATGTTGATCTTCTCCGGCTGGCGCACCGGCGAGGGCACGCCCTTGAAGTACTGCACCGGACGCAGACACACGTACAGATCGAGTTGCTGGCGCAGCGCGACGTTCAGCGAACGAATGCCGCCGCCGACGGGCGTCGTGAGCGGCCCCTTGATCGAGACGACGTAATCGCGCACGACTTCGAGCGTCTCGTCGGGCAACCACACGTCCGGCCCATACACGCGCGTCGACTTCTCGCCCGCGTAGATCTCCATCCAGCTGATCCTGCGCTTGCCGCCATAGGCTTTGTGCACGGCGGCATCGACCACCTTGAGCATCACCGGCGTAATATCCACGCCCGTGCCGTCGCCTTCGATGTACGGGATGATCGGATTGTCCGGCACGTTGAGGGAAAAATCCTTGTTGACGGTAATCTTCTCGCCGGCCGGTACCTTGATGTGCTGATACGACATGGTGGGGCTCCAATGAAAGATCGAACTGAGTGCCCGGCACGAGCGACATGGGGGGACTCGCCGGCACATTTCCGTCCTATTGTAGTCACTGCGCTCATCCGCGCGTATGACAAGACCTGAGTCTTATATAAGACATAAGACTCAGGTCACCGATTATGCATTAACATGGCCAGGCTGACCAGAGGCCAGCCCTGGCATTGGCAGCTCCGACTCTCGTTTCACCGTATGACACTTCTCGCGCTCAACAAACCGTTCGGCACCATCTGTCAGTTCTCGCCGCACCCGACGCGACCCACGCTCGCCGAGTGGGTGCAACGTCCCGGCGTGTATCCCGCAGGCCGACTCGACGCCGACAGCGAAGGCCTGCTGCTGCTCACCGACGACGGTCGGCTGCAGGCGCGCATTGCCGAGCCCGAACGCAAGCTGCCCAAGACCTATTGGGCGCAGGTCGAAGGCGCCTGCGACGAGGCCGCGCTCGAGCGCCTGCGTAGGGGGCTGGACCTGGGCGACTTCGTCACGTTGCCCTGCGAGGCCCGGCAAATCGCCGAGCCGGACGGTCTCTGGCTGCGCGACCCGCCTATCCGCTACCGGGCCAGTATCCCAACGCACTGGCTCGAAATCAAACTCGTCGAAGGCAAGAACCGGCAGGTGCGCCGCATGACCGCCGCCGTGGGCAAGCCGACCCTGCGCCTGGTGCGCGTGGCGATCGGGCCGGTCGACGTGTTCTCCCTGAAACTCGCACCGGGTCAATGGTGCGAGCTGCCGCAACAAATACTTACACTTTCCGGTCAACGCGGCACACGCGCCTCTCGTTGAGGGAGCAGGTGCGCAACATACGCACCACCAACCGAAACGAGGAAACCCAGTCATGAACAAACTGCTGCTCGCATTGACCGCCGGCCTGATGGTGTCCGGCGCCGCGATGGCCCAACAATCGGCGCCGGCCACGGCGCCTGTCGCACCGGCTGCGCCTGCAGCAGCAGGTCCGGCAGCGCAGGCGCCGGCCTCGGCCGATCACGCTGCGCCGGCGAAGAAGACTGCCAAGCACAAGAAGCATCACCACAACAAGTCTGGCAAGAAGGGTCCGGCGACCCAGCCGGCCACCGGTAACAAGCCGTAATACTTGCCGCGCGAAAAATCCGCGAACCGGTTGTCAACCGATGTCCTGAACGGACGTTATAGGAGATGACTCACTTCGCGGGTCAACGAGTACATCACCCAAACATCGAGCTCCAAAGAGGAATCTCATGAAAAAACTGATCGCTGCCCTGGTCGCTGGCCTGTTCGCAACTGGCGTGTTCGCCCAAGCTTCGGCTCCGGCCGCTGACGCGGGTGCTGCTCCGGCCGCCGCAAGCAAGCCGGCCGCAAAGAAGAAGTCGTCGCACAAGAAGTCGCACAAGAAGTCGGCCAAGAAGGCCTCGGCTGCCGAAGCTCCGGCCGCTGCCAGCAAGTAAGTACCACGTCGCGCAGCCCGGCTGCGCAACGGACGGTAATCAGCAGGTTGCTCGTGCAACCTGCTTTTTTTTCGTCCGGCGGCTACAATGACCCGCCACTCATCTGACGTTCCCCCGATCTTCCCAGGAGTCGTTGTGATCCGGATTTCACGTCAGCTGGCCGCGCTCGCCGCCAGCGCCACGTTCAGCACCGTCGCCGCCGTCATGGCGCTCGTCCCGGCCGCCGCCGACGCCCAGATCAAGCAGCCCGGACAGTTCCCCACGGTCCAGCTCTCCGCCGGCATGTTCCTCATCAAGGCCGAAGTGGCCGCCAATGAAGCCGATCGCGAGCAGGGTCTGATGTACCGCACGAGCATGCCCGCCAACGCCGGCATGCTGTTCGTCTTCGAGCAGCGCGCCGGACACTGCTTCTGGATGAAGAACACGAACCTGCCGCTGTCGATCGCGTTTCTCGCTGACGACGGGACCATCGTCAACATCGAGGACATGGCTCCGCAGACCGAAGACAACCACTGCCCGCGTGCTGCCGTGCGCTATGCGCTCGAGATGAATCAGGGCTGGTTCAAGAGCAAGGGCATCGGCCCCGGCGCGAAGATCTCCGGGCTGCCGCGCTGATCCCTTCGCGTTTCGTCCGGGCGCCTCATTCGCCGCCGGCGGGGCTGCGCGCTATCGGTGCGTCGTTAGCGCGCGCCGCTCGAGATTTGCAGGGCCGCGCCCAGTGAGCGCTCCAGAAAACGATCGAGCAACCACGGGTCGAAGTGTCGACCGCGCTCGGCGAGCATGGCGCCGACGATCTTCGCCGGACTCCATGCGGTGCGATACGGACGGTGGCTCGCGAGGGCGTCGAACACGTCCACCAGGGCAACGATGCGCCCGGCCAGCGGAATCCGGTTGCCCGACAGTCCATAGGGGTACCCCCTGCCGTCGTAGCGCTCGTGATGCGAGCGCGCCACCGTTGACGCCAACTCGCACGCCGCACCGCCGATCGCGCTGAGGACATCGGCGCCCAGTTGCGGATGCGCGCGCATCACGCGCATTTCTTCCGCGGTGAGTCTGCCCGGCTTCTCGAGGATGGCGTTCGGGATGCAAAGCTTGCCCGTATCGTGCAATGCGGCGGCCAGTCCGAGCGCCTGCGCCCTGATCGCCGGCATGCCGAGCGACTGCGCGAAGCGCCACGTGAGCGCACCGACGCGCCACATGTGGGCGGCCGTGCCGCCGCGCTTGTACTCGGCAAGGCGAAAGAGTGTCCAGGCCGCGGGCGGCAGGCTTCGCATGAGGCTCGCGTCGGCGAGCCAGTATCGCGGCGCGTCGTCGTGCCGCGGGCCGCCGCGGGCGAGGTCGTCAGGCGTGAAGGAGAAGCGCGTGGATGTTGCGGAATGCGCGCCGTTCGCTGGCGCAGGGTCTTCTGGCATATGTCCCGCCGTCGAGTTTGAAGCTCACACTCTAGCGACGCGAGCTTGCATGAGCGTTGATCGCGATCAACGTCGCTGCGGATGACACGGCCCCGGCAACCGCTGAAAACAAAAAAGCCCACTGCATGCAGTGGGCTTCTTGCTTCGCCGCGAACGCCGGACGCTCGGGTCGGGCGCCAGACGCTTTACCGGCGAAATCCGGGCATTCGCGATTATGCGAAGTTCTTCGCGGCGAAGTCCCAGTTGACGAGATTCCAGAATGCCTCGACGAACTTCGGACGGGCATTGCGGTAATCGATGTAGTAAGCGTGCTCCCACACGTCGATCGTGATCAGCGGCTTGTCCGAGCCGGTGATCGGCGTCGCGGCGTTGCTGGTGTTGACGATGTCGACCGAACCGTCGGTCTTTTTCACGAGCCACGTCCAGCCCGAACCGAAGTTGCCCACAGCCGACTTGGTGAAGGCTTCCTTGAAGGCGTCGAACGAGCCGAACTTCGCGTCGATGGCCTTGGCCAGATCGCCGCTCGGCGCACCGCCGCCCTTAGGCGACAGCGTGTTCCAGAAGAAGGTGTGGTTCCACACCTGTGCAGCGTTGTTGAACACGCCGCCCGACGACTTCTTGATGATGTCCTCGAGGCTGGCGTTTTCGAATTCGGTGCCCTTGATCAGGTTGTTCAAGTTGGTCACATAGGCTTGGTGATGCTTGCCGTAGTGATACTCCATCGTTTCCTTGGAGATGGTCGGCGCCAGCGCATCGATGGCGTACGGCAGTTCAGGGAGCTTGTGTTCCATGGCGATTGTCCTTTGTGCTCTGAGGGGAACCCGATTTGCATTATCCGGAGCCATCGATTCTAGGGCAGATGCAAAAACCCCGCAAACCGCACGGTTACCGGCTTTACCGCACAGTGCGCCGCGCATGTGACGATTGTTTGTCGATCCCCGCCGATCGATGCACGATGCGTGCAGTTTGCCGGGATAGCCGAAGCGGGCCGCGCTAAAAAGTATCGTCTAGCCTGACCTGGACGTCACCAATGCCCACGTCGGCGGCGCCCTCGGCCAGATGCATCGTCACCGATTGGCCGCGCTGCAGCCTGCGCGGGTCGCGCACCGGGTGGCCGCGGCTGTCGAGCACGGCGGCATAGCCCCGTTGCAGCGTGCGACGCGGATTGAGCAGCTCGAGCTGCGCCGCGGCATCGGCGAGCCGTTGCGCGGAACGCTCCGCGCGGCGCGACATGGCGCTCGAGAGCCGCTGCGAGAGCAGTGCCACGCGCTCATGCTGCGACGCGACATCGGGCACCGCACGTGCCAGGCGCAGACGCAGCATGTCGAACCGGTTGCGCCGCTGTGCGAGCGGGCGTTCGAGCGCGTGACGCATGCGGTCGCCCAGATGCGCCAGTTCCCCGCGCTGCCGGGCCAGACGCTCGCGCGGCGAGACGAGACCGCGCGAGAGGCTGTCGAGCTGCTGCGCGCGCTGTTCGAGCATGCGCCACATGGCCCGCGTGAGGCGCTGGCGTTGCCGGTCGACCTCACGCAGACACTCGTCGCGCGCGGCGCTGATCAGCTCGGCGGCGGCGGTGGGCGTCGGCGCTCTCACATCCGCGACGAAATCCGCAATGGTGAAGTCGGTCTCATGCCCCACGCCCGAAACCACAGGCAGTTCGCTGCGCGCGATCGCGTGGGCCAGCACTTCCTCGTTGAACGCCCACAGGTCCTCGATGGAGCCGCCGCCGCGGCACAGCAGGATCGCGTCCACTTCCCGACGGGCGTTGGCCATGTCGAGGGCGGCCGCCAGGCGCGACGCCGCATCGGCGCCCTGCACCGGCGCCGGGTAGATCACCACGCTCACATGCGGGGCGCGCCGCGCCAGTGTCGTGAGGACGTCGCGCAATGCCGCGGCCTGCAACGACGTGACGACGCCCACCCGGCGGGCATATCGGGGCAACGCGCGCTTGCGTTGCGCGTCGAACAACCCGGCTGCGGCGAGCTTCTCCTTGAGCCGCAGGAACGCTTCGTACAGATTGCCCTGCCCCGCGCGGCGGATCGCCTCGACGTTGAGTTGCACCTCGCCGCGCGGCACGTACATCGAGAGCTGCGCGCGCACCTCCACGCGATCGCCCTCCTTCGGCGAGAAATCGGCGTACTGCGCGCGACCGCGGAACATCACGCAGCGCATCTGCGCCTGCGCGTCCTTGATCGAGAAATACCAGTGGCCGCTGGCCGCGCGCGTGAAGTTCGAGATTTCGCCGCCGACCCACGCCAGCGGGAAAGTCCGCTCCAGCATGCCGGCGACAGCCTTGTTCAGATCTGAAACGCTCAGCACGCGGTCTGCACCACGATCGTGCCGAATGTCGTCCAAAGATGAGTTCATGCGTGTGCGCTGACGAATAACTGTCCACAGGCCCGCTAATTTACGGGTTTTCTCGGCCGGGCGCCGCATATTTCCTTGGCGCCGGCGCCAAGCCCTTGATTTATCGGGCTCTACGCTTCGATTCGCAGCCAACGGGCGAAGCGAATTCGAGCGCGGCGGGAAGATATATTATCCACAGCCGACATGTACACACAGTTATCCACAGGCTGTGCGCGGAGCATTGGGAAAGCTGAGCTTGCGGCGGTGTTCATTTCTGAAACGATGCGCTGCCCATTTTTTCATCACGAAGTGAAAAGTCCCGCCGCGTCAACGGGTTGTCTGACGTATCCAAAGGTTGTCCACATCCTTGTGCTCGTCCGGTGTGGAAAACGGTGCTTGCCCATCCCCCCCCTGCACGCTACAGTGCGGACTCGTTTGCCTATCCCCGCCACAAGCAAGAGGTCGTCTTTGTTCGCCGTCATCCAGGCCGCCGGCTGGCCCATCTGGCCACTTCTCATCGCCTCCGTCATCGCACTCGCCCTGATCGTCGAGCGCGCCCTTTCGTTGCGCCGCGCCCGCGTGCTGCCGGGCGGCGTGCTCGAGAACGCCATCACGCTGGCCCGTCGCGGCAATGCGAAGCAGGAGGCCACCGACGCGCTCGCGCAAGGCTCGATGCTCGGCCGTGTGCTCGCCACGGGCGTGCGTTACGTCTCGCGCAATCCGCACGGTGCGCGAGACGGCGCGAAGGAAGCGCTGGAGGAAACCGGGCGCGCAGTCGCGCACGAGCTCGAGCGGTTTCTGCCCGCGCTGGGCACCATCGCGTCGGTGGCACCGCTCATGGGGCTGTTCGGCACCGTCATCGGCATGATCGAGATCTTTGGCTCGCAGGACGCAACCGGCACCGATCCGGCGCAACTCGCGCACGGCATCTCGGTAGCGCTCTACAACACGGGCTTCGGCCTGATGATCGCAATTCCCGCGATGATCTTCTATCGCTATTACCGAACGCGCGTCGATGCCTTCCTCGTGGAACTCGAGACGCAGGCGGTTCACTTCCTCGATGCCACGCTGCCGCGGCACTGAGGCGAGAGACGCGCGATGAATTTCCGTCGAGGCCTCTCCACGCGCGACGAGCCGGAGATCAATCTGATTCCGCTCATCGACGTGCTGCTCGTGATCCTGATCTTCCTGATGGTGACGACGACCTACACACGCTATACCGCGCTCAAGGTGAACCTGCCGACCGCCGACGCCGAAAAGGCGCTCGTGCCGCCGCGGCAGATCGTGGTGTCGGTCGGCGCGGACGGCAGCTACGCCATCGACCGCCACGCCCTCGCACAGCGCGATGTCGCGAGCCTGGCCGCCGCACTGCGCCAGGCCGCCGGTGCGGCGAACGACGGCGCCGAAGCGCCGGTCGTCATCGTCAACGCCGACGCCAAGAGCGCCCATCAGTCAGTCATCAACGTCATGGAAGCGGCGCGCGAAGCCGGGTTGACGCGGCTGACGTTCTCGGCCCGTTCGACAGCGGCACAAGGCGCCGCGAAGTCCCCGTCCCGATGACCACGCCAGGCACGCCGGACGCTCCCCATGCCCACCACGCCCCACGTGCGCGCTCGCGCGCCGTGGTGCCGCGCCTGTCCGGCGCGCTCGCGCATTGGGTGACGGCGCAGTGGCAGCGCCGCGGGCTCCTCGCCTGGCTGCTGTGGCCGCTGTCCTGGATCTTCGGGGCCGTCGCGGCATGGCGCCGCGTGTGTTTCCGCCGGGGCTGGAAGACGTCCACCCGTCTGCCGGTGCCGGTCGTCGTCGTGGGCAATCTCACCGTCGGCGGCACGGGCAAGACGCCAACGGTCATCGCGCTCGTCGCCGCGCTGCGCGCCCAGGGCTATACGCCTGGCGTGCTCTCACGCGGTTACGGGGCCGCGCTATCCCGGCCGACGGAAGTCGGCGCCGACGCAACGCCTGAAGCGGTGGGCGACGAGCCGTTGCTGATCGCGCGGCGCACCGGTGCTCCTGTGTGGGTATGGCCTTCACGCGTCGAAGGTGGGCGGGCGCTGCTCGCGGCGCGGCCCGAGTGCGACGTCATCGTGTGCGACGACGGCCTTCAGCACTACGCGCTCGAGCGCGACGTCGAGATCGCCGTGTTCGACCATCGCCTGGGCGGCAACGGCTTCCTGCTGCCGGCCGGTCCCCTGCGCGAGCCGCTGTCGCGCCGGCGTGATGCCAGTCTCATCAACGATCCCTACGGCAAGACGCTTCCGGCATGGCCGAACACCTGGCGACTGTCGCTCACGCTCGGCCACGCGTGGTGTGTGAGCCAGCCGTCGCTCACGCGAGCCCTCGCCCACTTCGCCGGACGACGCGTGCTGGCCGCGGCCGGCATCGGTGCGCCGGAACGGTTCTTCGCGGCGCTGCGCGGCGCGGGACTGCAGATCGAGACGCTGGCGCTGCCCGATCACTACGACTTCGCGGCAAATCCGTTTGACGGCGTGGCGGCCGAGGCCATCCTGATTACCGAAAAGGATGCAGTAAAATGCCTGACCTGGTCGGACCCGCGTGTGTGGGCCGTGCCTGCCGAGGCGGCGCTCGACGCGCGCCTCGTATCACTGGTAGTGGAGAAATTGCGTGGATACCCGACTGTTTGAGATTCTCGTCTGCCCGCTGTGCAAGGGGCCCCTGGAATACGACAAGAAAGCCCAGGAACTGATTTGCCACGCCGACAAGCTCGCGTATCCGATCCGTGACGGCATTCCCGTCATGCTCGCCGACGAAGCGCGCCAGTCTGTCGAAGGCACGCCGGTCCCGCTCGACGACGACAAGTGAGCATCGTGAGCGAGCCAGTCCACACCGTCGATTTCGTCGCCGTCGTGCCTGCGCGTCTGGCGTCGACGCGTCTGCCGAACAAGCCGCTCGCCGACATCGGCGGCAAGCCGATGGTGGTTCGCGTAGCGGAACGCGCGCGCGAGTCGGGGGCCCGCCAGGTCGTGGTCGCCACGGACGCGCAGGGCGTCGTGGACGCCGTCTGCGCGCACGGGTTCGACGTCGCGCTCACACGGGCCGACCACCCCACCGGCACCGACCGCCTGGCCGAAGTGGCCGTGCAGCAAGGCTGGCCCGACGACACCATCGTGGTCAACGTTCAGGGCGACGAGCCGCTCATCGATCCGCGTCTGGTGCGCGCCGTGGCGGCGCATCTGGCCGAGCATCCGGAATGCGCCCTGTCGACGGCCGCGCACCCGATCACCGACCACGCCGAGATCTTCTCGCCGAACGTCGTGAAGGTCGTGCTCGACGCCCACAGCCGCGCCCTGTATTTTTCGCGCGCGCCCATCCCCTGGTCGCGCGATGCCTGGTCCGCCGGCCTGGCCAGCATGGCGACGCTGCCCGCGAGCGCAGCGCCCATCTTCCGGCATATCGGGCTTTACGCGTACCGCGCCAAATTCCTGCGTCACTACCCGTCCCTGCCGCAGGCGCCGATCGAGACGGCCGAGTCGCTCGAGCAACTGCGCGCCATGTGGCACGGCGAGCGCATCGCCGTGCTCGTGACCGACGACGCCCCGTTGCCCGGCGTCGACACGGCCGAAGACCTCGAGCGCGTGCGGGCGCTGCTACGCGGCTGAGTCCGCAGCGCCCCCACGCCATATCGCCATATCGTCATATCGCCGCGAGTCCTCCCTTTCCATGCGTCCCGGAAATCGTGCCGGGTGAACGGGACGGCGTCGGCAAAACGCCGTCGGGCCGGTGCGTCGTGGCATAATCGCTCTGATTCTCGCGAGCAGACCCCGGTCGCGCGCGATGCGCCCCTGCCGAGCGCGTCGTGCGCGCGAAGCGTGGTTGGGCCGGCCACGCAGGCCGAAACCGCTGCCGACATCCGGAGACGCACCTGCCTGCCGCACGCACAGCATTCACAAATCACAAACTTTCAGGAGTCATCGATGCGTCTGATTTTGTTGGGGGCACCCGGGGCCGGCAAGGGCACCCAAGCCACTTTCATCAAAGAAAAATTCGGCATCCCGCAAATCTCGACCGGCGATATGCTGCGCGCCGCGATCAAGGAAGGCACCCAGCTCGGCCTCGAAGCCAAGCGCTTCATGGACGCGGGCGACCTCGTTCCGGACGAAGTGATCATCGGCATGGTGCGTGAGCGCCTGAGCGCCGACGACTGCAAGAACGGCTACCTCTTCGACGGCTTCCCGCGCACCATCGCGCAGGCCGAAGCCATGAAGGACGCCGGCGTCGCCATCGACTTCGTGCTCGAGATCGACGTGCCGTTCGACGAAATCATCACGCGCATGAGCGGGCGTCGCACCCACCCGGCGTCGGGCCGCACCTACCACATCAAGTTCAACCCGCCCAAAGTGGAAGGCAAGGACGATGTGACGGGCGAGCCGCTCGTGCAGCGCGACGACGACAAGGAGGAGACGGTCAAGAAGCGTCTGGCCGTGTACGAATCGCAGACCAAGCCGCTCGTCGCCTACTATTCGGATTGGGCCAAGCACGGCAGCGAAGGCGCGATCGTCGCAGCACCGAAGTACCGCAAGATTTCGGGCCAGGGCAGCGTGGAAGACATCCGCGCGCGCGTGTTCGAAGCGCTGAAGTAAGCCGTTGCCGCGGCCCGTGCCCTGGCGCTGTACACAACGCCAGTGGTTCGGCCGACGTCGATGACGCCATGAAGAAGGCGGCCAGTTCCCACTGCGCCGCCTTTTTTGCCAGAGGAGGATGACGCATGGAAATTCAGGGCAATGTGTTTCTGATCACCGGTGGCGCCTCGGGGCTCGGCGCTGCGGCCGCGCGCTGGCTTGCCGGACTGGGCGCGCATGTCGTGCTCGCCGACGTCAACGTCGCCGAAGGTGAAGCGCTCGCCGAAAAGCTCGGCGGGAAATTCGTCAGATGCGACGTCACGCGTGAAGACGACGGCAACGCCGCCGTGGCCGCCGCCCAATCGCTGGGCGCGCTGCGCGGGCTCGTCAACTGTGCCGGCATCGCCATCGGCAGCAAGACCGTCGGCCGCGACGGCCCGCACCCTCTGGATGCATTCGCGCGCGTCATCCAGATCAACCTCATCGGCACGTTCAACATGATCCGGCTCGCCGCTGCCGCGATGAGCCGGGAGGAGCCCAACGGCGAAGGCGAGCGCGGCGTGATCGTCAACACGGCTTCGGTCGCGGCATATGACGGGCAGATGGGCCAGGCCGCCTACGCGGCGTCCAAAGGCGGTGTGGCCAGCCTGACGCTGCCCGTCGCGCGCGACCTGTCACGCAGCGGCATCCGCGTCATGACAGTCGCGCCCGGCATTTTCGAGACGCCGATGATGCTCGCCATGCCCGCCGAAGTGCAGGCTTCGCTCGGCCAGATGGTGCCGTTTCCACCGCGGCTGGGCAAACCTTCGGAATATGCCATGCTCGTCGAGCAGATCGTGCGCAATCCCATGCTCAACGGCGAAGTCATCCGGCTCGACGGCGCCATCCGCATGCAACCCAAATAGACTTCGTGCGCGGGCTCCCCTGCAAGGCTTGCCCGCTTTCCGCCGGGCTCGCGTCACGTTGACGCACCGCAACAAAATGTCGTCGGATCTGTGACTACAATGGAATGCCGGTCGTGTCGCGCGACCGGACGGCCGCCGGCGTCGACGCCGGCATCCCCCCATACTCTGCGCCCCTGCGGCAGGAGGCTGGCATGAAATCTCTGGCGCAACAGATGTCGTTCTACCAGCGCTATCACCGCAGCCCCAAGAATCGTCTGACCCATTTTTTCGGCGTTCCCATGATCATCCTGGCGGTGATGCAGGCGTTCTCCTGGGTGCCGCTCGGCCCCAGCGGCCTGAATGCCACGCATGTGATCGTGCTGGTCCTGCTGATGTATTACTTCCTGCTCGACGTCCCGCTCGCACTGGCCATGACCGCCTTCTTTGCGGTGCTGCTCGCGGTGACGCAACATCTCGCGAAGCTGCCGTGGCCCTGGGCGCTGACGGTCTTCGGCGTGCTCTTCGTCGGCGGCTGGATCATCCAGTTGGTCGGCCATCATTTCGAGGGACGCAAGCCCGCGCTGCTCGACAACTTCTTCCAGATCTTCATTGCGCCGATGTTCCTGATGGCGGAGATCTTCTTTCACTTCGGCTACAAGCCCGGCCTGCAACGCCGCGTGCAGGAGCTGGCCGCGCAGTCGGCCTGACGAGCCGACCGGCAGGCGCGCCGGCGAACGCGCGGCGTTGGCGGCGCCGACAGCATCCCGATTGCCGACGTCCGGCGTCAGCCGTGGCTGCCGGGACGACGGCTCAGGTCGTCGAGCACCTGCCGGATCGCATCCGCGTCTTCGGCCTCGGGCCGCTTGCTCAGGTACAGCTCGAGATCGTCCTGCGCCGGACGCACCAGTCCGAGCCGCGCATACGCGAGCCCGCGGTCCCGCCTCTCGATCGGTTGATCGGGCAGCACGAGCACCATGCGCTCCTGCACGGCGAGCAGCCGTTCCCAGCGCTCGCTTTGGGTATAGATGGCGCGCAGGTTGCGCAGCATCCGCGCAAGAATCTCGCGCGGCGTCGCAGGCTCCAGGAACGGATGCAGCAGCGCCCACAGCGCCAGCTCCTGGATCGGCTCGGCGCTCTCGTCGCGGTAGTGCTTCAGGTACGGCTCGACCATCTCGAGAAGCCGTTGCGGCGAGAGCGAATGCCCGGAGATCGGGTCGATGACGACGTCGCCTGCCGGCACGGCAAGACGCAGCAGAAAGTGCCCCGGAAACGACAGACCGCGCAACGGCAGGCCGATCTGGTGACCGATTTCCATGCATAGCACGGCCAGCGAGATCGGAATGCCGCGGCGCCGGTCCAGCACCACGTGCAGGTGGCTGTTGTCCGGGTCGTAGTAGTCGTTCTGGTTGACGGTGAAGCCGAGCTCGCGGAAGAAGAAGTGATCGAGCAGTTGCAGCTTCTGCAGCGGCCCGGCATCGGGCGGCAGACGTCTGGCCAGTCGCGCCGCCAGCATGTCGATCTGGGTGAGCGTGTCCTGTACGTCGAGGTCGGGATAGACGTCCTGCGCGATGGCTATCGCGGCTTCGGTGAGCGGCAGCCCCTCGTCGGAGGCCACCAGCGCGGCAAAGTACTCGAGAATTCGGTTCGCCATGCGGTATCCGTGGTGTATTCCGTGGGTGTATTCCGCGGCGTGCTTCGCCTTGGCGGCTTACGAATGCGTGCGCCGGCGGAAGAACGAGAAGTTGAAACCCATAAGGAATAATGCCCCGAAATACACTACCGCGCATAGGACCAGACTCGCGCCGAGCAGTGCGATGCGCGAGAGCGGTCGGGCGCCGAGCGCCACCCAGTCGAAGCTCTGCGTGAACCACAGCAGCACGCCGGCCAGGATCAGGCAGGCCGCGAGCAGTTGCACGAAGAACAGCCCCCAGCCCGGCGCCGGGCGGTAAATCCCGCGCCGGTACAGTCCCGCGAAGAGCAACGCCGCGTTCATGCAGGCGCCCACGCCGATCGACAGCGAGAGTCCCGCATGCGCGAACCAGCGCACGAACAGCAGGTTGGAGAGCTGCGTGGCGACGAGCACGACCACGGCAATCTTCACCGGCGTCTTGATGTCCTGCTTGGCATAGAAGCCCGGCGCCAGAATCTTGATGAGGATGAGGCCAACGAGTCCTACGCCGTAGGCTGTCAGTGCGTGCGCCGTCATTGCCACGTCGGTCGCGTCGAAGCGTCCGTACTGATAAAGCGTGGCCGTGAGCGGCTCGGCGTAGACGAACAGGCCCACGGCACTCGGCATGGCCAGCAAGAACGTGAGGCGCAGCCCCCAGTCCAGCAGTGCCGAGTACTCGGCGGCGTCGCCATCGGCATGTGCCCGCGACAGGCTCGGCAGCAAAATGGTGCCCAGTGCCACGCCCAGCAATGCCGTCGGAAACTCCATCAGACGGTCGGCGTAGGCGAGCCACGACACGCTGCCCTGCGCCAGACGGGACGCAATGTTGGTATTGATGATCAAGCTGACCTGCGCGACCGAGACGGCCAGCGTGGCGGGTACCATCTTCGCAAGCACGCGCTTGACCCCGGCGTTGCGCAGGGCGGCAAGCACGTTCAGGCGGATACGCGGCAGCATGCCGATGCGCGCCAGCGCCGGGAGCTGAATGACGAGCTGCAGCACGCCACCGACGATCACGGCATACGCGAGCGCGTACACCGGCGTGGTGTCCAGGTGCGGCGCGACCCACAGCGACGCGACGATCGAACTGACGTTGAGCAGCACGGGCGCGAACGCCGGCATCGAGAACTGGCGCCAGGTATTGAGCACGCCGGCAGCGAGCGTCGTGATCGAGATCAGGGTAATGTAGGGAAACATCACCCGCGTCATGAAGACGGCCGCGTCGAACGTACCGTTCTCGCGCGAGAGCCCCGTCGCCACGGCATAGACCACCGCCGACGCGCCCAGCACCCCGGCGACGGTAATCGAGAGCAACGTCCAGAACAACACGGTCGTCACGGAATCGACCAGAGTCCTGGTCTCCTCCGGGCTGCGCTGGGACTTGAATTCGGCCAGAATCGGAACGAATGCCTGCGAAAACGCCCCTTCGGCGGACAGGCGGCGCAGCAGGTTGGGAATGCGGAACGCGACGTTGTAGGCGTCGGTCATGGGACCCGCGCCAAACATGCGCGCGATGAGGATTTCACGGACCAGACCGGTGATGCGCGAAAGCATCGTGAAACCGCTGACCGTAGCGAGGGCTTTGAGCAAATTCATGTTGCGCGTATTATACGCACAGCCCTGCAGCAAAGAAGTTGCAAATTCCGTTGGTCTTCGGCTATAATCGTCGGTTTCGAAGTCAATGGATTGCTTCCTGGCCACCGTGTCTCCCAGGGAGCCGAGCCAAACTGCATAGAAGCCGCATCAGGCGGAGCAATTCAAGGAATTCACCGAACATGGCAAATACCGCACAAGCACGCAAGCGCGCGCGTCAAACCGTCAAGATCAACGCCCACAATTCGGCGCTGCGTTCGCGCCTGCGCACGGCTGTGAAGGCCGTTCGCAAGGCCATCGCCGCTGGCGATCAGGCTGCCGCCAAGGAAGTGCTGCGCGCTTCGGCCAAGACGATCGACATCATCGCTGACAAGAAGATCGTCCACAAGAACACCGCGGCTCGCCAGAAGAGCCGTCTGTCGGCCGCCATCAAGGCGATGTCGGCGGCTGCCTGAGACAGCGTCAGCTGCAAAGCAGAATCAGTTGCTTGCCGGTTCCGACTCCGGTCGGAACACTAAAAAGCCCGCTCCCACGCGGGCTTTTTTCTTTTCCGCGATCTCTTTTTACCCCTTCCCCGCCCGGCCGGCGCGGCGCGAATCGATGGCAAAACGAAAAAGCGGAGAAAGATCGGGACGGCAGGAGAGCGACGAACGACGAACGGGGGAACGGGGGAACGGGGGAACGGGGGAACGGGGCAGACGACGGTGAGCCGGGGCCGGAGGCCCGGTACTCACGTCTGGCCGGAAGCCGGCCGGGAGGATCTACTTGATGTCGGGGACGATACAGGCTTCGGTCAATTGCAGATCGTTGTCACGCGCAAAGTTCATCACGAAATCGAAGGCCCTCGGCTCGATCTCGCGCAGCCGCTCGTCGACCACGACACACTTGACGTCACCCACCATAATCGGGCGCACATAGGGGGAATACTGCATGTATGCGTTCGGACCGATATTGCTTCGGCCACAGAACGACACAGCGCCGCACAGGCGTTCCGCCCAGTCACTCGGCCGGAACTTCTTGCCACCCCGGGTGATGCCCTGGATGAAATACTCGCGCGCGGAAACCTGGTCGGTCATATCGCTCAATCACCTAAAAAAACATCTGGCCGACCATACGCGGGTAACGTTGCCGGCAGAGACAGTATTATATCTTATATAAGACTCGAACCTGTCCCCCACCCATGCTGCAGATGTTTTTTTCGGACTTGCCAGCGCTTTTCGGCTGTGCAGCAACGGCCTCGATCATACGCTTTTCGTGTGACGACAAAACGATTTGGTAGACTAGGGGCTGTTCCCCTGACGCCAGCAACCGGTAGAACACCTTCACGAGCCTGACCGGGGGACAGGCCTCAAGGCTTGTTCGTCGTGCCGCGGGCGGATGAGTTCCCGTCGGGCTCCCGCCACCGGCCTCCAGCAGAACATCCAAATGACCACCGCCAAACCCATCAAGCATTACCTTCAGTTTTCGGACCTGACGCTCGACGAGTATGACTACGTGCTCGAGCGCACCCGCATTCTCAAGAAGAAGTTCAAGAACTACGAGACCTATCACCCGCTGCACGACCGCACGCTCGCGATGATTTTCGAGAAAAGCTCGACCCGCACGCGCCTGTCGTTCGAAGCCGGCATTCACCAACTGGGCGGCCACGCGGTGTTCCTGAACACGCGCGACACGCAACTCGGCCGTGGCGAGCCGATCGAAGATGCCGCGCAGGTCATCTCGCGCATGACCGACATCATCATGATCCGCACCTTTGGTCAGGAAATCATCGAACGCTTCGCACTGCACTCGCGCGTGCCGGTCATCAATGGCCTGACCAACGAGTACCACCCTTGCCAGGTGCTCGCGGACATCTTCACGTACTACGAGCACCGCGGTCCCATCAAGGGCAAGACGGTCACGTGGATCGGCGACGCGAACAACATGTCGTACACGTGGATCCAGGCCGCCGAAATTTTCGGCTTTCAGTTCAACATCTCCACGCCGCCGGGCTATCGCCTCGATCAGGCGATGGTGGCCGAGTCGAGCCGCCCGTTCGTGCGCGAGTTCGACGACCCGCGCGAGGCCTGCGAGGGCGCGGACCTCGTGTCGACCGACGTATGGACCAGCATGGGCTTCGAAGCGGAGAACGAGGCACGCAAGGCCGCCTTCGCGCAATGGTGCGTGAATGCCGATCTCATGAAGCGCGCCAAACCCGATGCGCTCTTCATGCATTGCCTGCCCGCCCACCGCGGCGAGGAGGTCTCGGCCGATGTAATCGACGGCCCGCAGAGCGTGGTCTGGGATGAAGCCGAGAACCGTCTGCACGTGCAGAAGGCTCTCATGGAATTCCTGATGCTCGGCCGCGTATAACTCGCCCGTCGACGTCCATCGAGACGCGAATCGTCAGCCCGGACCGGTGCGAGCCGTCCGGGCTCTTGTTTTCCTGCATCGCCGCCCCCGCCTGCGTCCCTCAGGCGCCTTTCTCAAGTCCCCGCCGCGACCTGCGTTCCGCTATCATCGCTGACGCGCTGCCGTCACGCATCGGCACGCGCTTCATGTCGGCGCGCCACAGTCGGACGCCGCCGTCAGAACATTTCGCAATTTGCACCATCACAGTGCAAATTCGTTGTGCATCGCACAAATGCCTGGCGAGTCGACGTTCGAAACGTGCTAGCATGAATTCACGCCGGCCCACGCCAGGGCCGGCTTACCGAGCCATTCGCACGGCTCCTCATCGCGATTTCCCTCGCACTCGACACCGCAATCGGTCATGACGCAAAACGCTACACAGTTCGACAACGTTTCCGTAATCAAGCGCGCCAACACCTATTTCGACGGCAAGTGTGTCTCGCACACCGTGCTGTTCCCGGACGGCACGCGCAAGACGCTGGGCGTGATCTTCCCCGCCACGCTCCAGTTCGGTACCGATGCCCCTGAAATCATGGAAGTCACGGGCGGCCGCTGCCGCATTCGCCTGGCCGGCCAGACCGAGTGGCAGGAGTACGCCGCCGGTCAGCAGTTCTCCGTGCCCGGCAACAGCAAGTTCGATATCGAGGTCGTCGAGACGCTCGATTACGTCTGCCACTACGGCTAACCGACGGCCACAGCCATCGCGCGGGATCGACGTCTCGCGCGTTGCCCTCTCGGCCGGTTCAGCGCGGCCCGGCGCCGCTACTCACTATGTCGCGTCTGCCCCCGGAATCCGCCGACGATGCTGCCGGCGACCTGACCTCCCCGACACCGGCTCCGGCGACTGCGCCATCCGCCGGCACTTCCTACACTGCCGACACTTCCGACGCCTCCCGCGCCGCTGACGACGCCCGCGCAGAACGCGCACCATCCCACGGTGCGGGCGCCGATCTCGAGCCGAGCGACGTCCCGCTGCTTCCGCCGGACGGCCGCACCCGGTCGGGCAAGACGCCCGCGCCGCGCGCCCGCAAGCGCCCCGCCCCGGCGGATGGCGACGGCGACGGCGGCAACCCCCAAGCTAGGGGCGGCACCGACGCGCCGGCCGGCACCGGCGGCAACGCGCGCGCGCGCAGCCCCAGCACGAACCCGGCCAAACCGTCCCGCGGCCGACGCGTCAGCCCCCGACGCAAAGGCATCGATCTGGGCCTGCAAGGCGGCGGCGCGCACGGCGCGTATGCATGGGGCGTGCTCGACAAGTTGCTCGAAGACGGGCGTCTCGAATTCGAAGGCATCAGCGGCGCGTCGGCCGGCACGATGAACGCCGTGGTGCTCGCGCACGGCCTGCTCGACCGTCCCGGTGTGGATCCACGGGAGAAAGCACGCGAGGCGCTGCACAGCTTCTGGCTTGGCGTGTCGCAAGCGGGATCGTCGGCGACGGCGTGGGCGCAGACCGTCTTCAGTTGGCTCAACGGGCGACCCACCGAATATCCGGTCTGGCATGACTGGATGCAGAGCATGCAGCAGTGGATGATGCCGTTCTCGCAGCCCACGACCGAAATCAATCCGCTGCGCACGGTGCTCGAAGCGCAGGTCGACTTCGAGCGGCTTCGCGAGAGTACGGCAACGCATCTGTTCGTGTCGGCAACCAACATCCGCACGGGCAACATCCGCATCTTCCGCACGCACGAGATCACGCTGGACGTGGCGATGGCATCGGCGTGCCTGCCGTGGCTGTTCAAGCCGGTGAAGATCGACGAGGACTATTACTGGGATGGCGGTTACCTGGGCAATCCGGCGCTTTACCCGTTCTATTACGAGACCGTCACGAGCGATATCCTGATCGTTCACATCAACCCGATCGAGCGCAAGGAAAAGCCGGTATTGCCGGGACAGATCATGAACCGCGTGAACGAGATCACGTTCAATGCCTCGCTGCAGCGCGAATTCCGCGCTATCTCGTTCGTCCACAAGCTGATCGACGAAGGCTGGCTGAAGCCGGAATTCCGCAAACGCCTGAAATACCCGCTGATTCACTCGATCCGCGCCGACAAGGCGCTCTACGACCTGTCGTCGTCGACGAAATTCGTGACCGACTGGCACTTCCTGACGACCCTGCGCGACCGCGGCCGCGAAGCCGCGAGCCGCTGGCTCGATGCGCACTACGCCGACGTGGGCGTGCGCTCGTCGGTCGATCTGCGGCGCGACTACCTGCAGCGCCTGCCCGACGCCACGGCGATCAAGGCGTGAGGGATCGAGCCTCCCGCGCGCCGCCCGGCAGCGTCAGAGCACGAGCGGCTCGGGTTCGAGCGTAATGCCGAAGCGCTCGTGCACGCTGGCCTGTATGGCGCGTGCGAGCGCGACGATATCCGCGCCGCTCGCACCGCCCCGGTTGACGAGTACCAGCGCCTGACGCTCATGCACGCCGGCCTTGCCGAGCGACTTGCCGCGCCAGCCGCACTGGTCGATGAGCCAGCCGGCGGCCACCTTGGAAGTGCCATCCGGCTGTGCGTAGCCCACGGCTTGCGGAAAACGCTCACGCAGCGCGGCGAATGTGGCTGCGTCGACGACAGGGTTCTTGAAGAAGCTGCCCGCATTGCCAAGTTCCATCGGATCGGGCAATTTGCGGCGGCGAATGTCGGCGACCGCGTTGAAGATCTGACGCGCGTGCGGCGCATCGATGCCCGCCTCGGCGAGCGTGCGCGAGACGTCGGCGTAACCCGTGACCGCCTGCCACGGCTGCGGCAGCCGCAGCGTGACGGCGACAATGATGTAGCGGCCCGGCTCGCGCTTGAACAACGAGTCGCGATAGCCGAACGCACACGTCTCGCGCGTGAGCGTGACGAATTCGCCGGTCGTCGTATCGAGCGCGCGCAGCTCGGCGAAACGTTCGGCCAACTCAAGCCCGTAGGCGCCGATGTTCTGGATGGGTGCCGCGCCCAGCGTGCCCGGAATCAGCGCGAGGTTCTCGAGACCCGGGCAGTCCTGCGAGAGCGTCCAGTCGACGAAGTCGTGCCAGACTTCCCCCGCGCCGCCGCGCACGTAGCGGGCGTGGGCATCATCGGCGAGGCGTTCGCGAGCGCGAATGGCCATGCGCAGCACCACGCCGTCGAAGTCGCGCGTGAGCACCACGTTGCTGCCGCCGCCGAGCACCAGCCGGGGCAGGCCGCGCAGCTCGGGCATGGCAAGGGCCTCCAGCAGCGCCGCCTCGCTGTCGATCGTCGCGACATAGCGGGCGGTGGCGGGCAAACCGAAGGTGTTGAATTCGCGCAGACTGACGTCGCGTTGCAACTGGAGCATGAAGTAAGAAGACACCATTGGGCGCGGGCCGCGCCGGCCATCGCCGGTCATCGCCGGAAGGGGACGCGGAACCGACGGCTGAATTACAATGTCGGGCGAGAAGCATTTGCGCGCGGGCTTGCACACGAATTTCCGCACGAACCCGTGCACGGGCGTGCACGGGTTTTCGCATTATACCGGCGCCGTCGCCGCCGTTCGGAACGCCGCACCGGCATGCGACGCGTGCCGATACTGTTGCCGGGCGCGGCCGCCATTTCACGAACCCTTTGTATTTCAGGAGAGCCAGATGCCGTCGTTTGACGTGGTTAGCGAAGCCAACATGGTGGAGGTCAAGAACGCCGTCGAGCAGGCCAACAAGGAGATCTCGACGCGATTCGACTTCAAGGGATCGGACTCGCGCATCGAGCACAAGGAGCTGGAGCTCACGCTGTACGCGGACGACAACTTCAAGCTCGATCAGGTCACGCAGGTGCTCGTGAGCAAGATGGCCAAGCGCAACGTGGACGTGCGCTTCCTCGACTACGGCAAGATCGAGAAGATCAGCGGCGACAAGGTCAAGCAGGTGGTCAAGGTCAAGAAGGGCGTCGAAGGTGACCTGGCCAAGAAGATCGTGCGCCTGATCAAGGACAGCAAGATGAAGGTGCAGGCGAGCATCCAGGGCGACACGGTGCGCGTCTCGGGCGCCAAGCGCGACGATCTGCAAAGCGCCATCGCGCTGCTGCGCAAGGACGTGACCGACACGCCGCTCGACTTCAACAACTTCCGCGACTGAGCACGGGCGCGCATCGTGCGCTTGCGGCGCTCTCGGGCGCCGTCAGGCACAAAAAAAACCCGCAGCGCCTGCGGGTTTTTTCATTGCGGAAAAGCCCCCCGGTGTCACTTCTTCTGACCGATGCGGCTTTCCTTGCCGGCGATGAGCTTGCCGATGTTCGAGCGATGCCGGTAGACGAGCAGGATCGCCATCACGATCACCGCCGGCGCATACGGGCCGAGCCCGAACATGAACACGTAGTAGAGCGGCGCGAACACGGCCGCCACGAGCGCGGCCAGCGAGGAATAGCGGAAGAACACCGCAATGATCAGCCAGGTGGCAATGACCGCCAGACCGAGGATCGGATCGATGGCGAGCAGCACACCGGCGGCCGTCGCCACGCCCTTGCCGCCCGCGAAGCGCAGGAACACCGGGTACAGATGGCCGATGAATACCGCCAGCGCCACGGCAGCCAGCCCGAACTCGCCCACGCCCCACTCACCGGCGAAGCGCTCGGCGAGATATACCGCGAGCCAGCCCTTGAAGGCGTCGCCGATGAGCGTGAGCACGGCCGCTTTCTTGTTGCCCGAGCGCAGCACGTTCGTGGCGCCGGGGTTGCCCGAGCCGTAGCTGCGCGGGTCGGCCAGCCCCATGGTGCGGCTGACGATCACCGCAAACGGCACCGAGCCGATCAGATACGCGAGAACGATAAAAACCAGTGTGGCCATGAACTTCGTGCGTGATGAGTTTTTGTGATGGGCGCCATTCTACTTGAGCCGCCCCGCCGCCCCATTCTGGCAAACACGGGGTTGCGCCGCGCGGCCGTCCCGCGCGTGGACGGCGGCGCGCGGCGCCTCACTCGTCGAGCGCGCAGGCGACCGGCTTGGCAGCCAGCGTGTTGAGAAGCACTTGCGGGGCGATGCCGACGAGATAGCCGCGGCGCCCGCCGTTGATATAGATCTGCGGAAGATCGAGAATCGACGACTCCACGTAGACGACCATGGCCTTCTTGGTGCCGAACGGCGACGTGCCCCCCACCATGTAGCCCGAATGCCGTTGCGCGACTTCGGGCTTGCACGGCTCCACGCGCTTGGCGCCGATCTGGCGCGCCAGATTCTTCGTCGACACGGTGCGATCGCCGTGCATGAGCACGATCAGCGGACGCGCCTTTTCGTCTTCCATGACGAGCGTCTTGACGACGCAATGTTCATCCACGCCCAACTGGCGCGCCGACTCGCCGGTGCCGCCATGATCGACGTACTCGTAGACGTGTTCCGTAAAGGCCACCTTCTTCTGCTTCAGAAACTGCGTGGCCGGCGTTTCCGAGACGTGTCTGGTCTTGCTCATGGGCGCCTATTGTAATGAAACAGGGGGCGCCGCGCCTGTTCTGCCGCGTGCCGGCGCCCGCATTACAATGCCAGCCATGTCCGCGCCCCCCGATACCTCGCGAGAAGACGCGTTCGCCGCCTCGCTGCTGGCGAACCTGCCGGCACGCATCGATACCCTGCCTGCGCGCATTGCCGCGCACGCGCCTGCTCGCACCGCCCTGATCGACGACTTCGGTCGCGTGACCTATGGCGAACTCGCGCGCGCCGTCTCGGCCTGCGCCACACGCCTTCGCGGGCACGGCGTGCGCGGCGGCGATCGCGTGATGATCGTCGGAGAGAACAGCATCGCCTACGTGGTGCTGCTGCTCGCCGCCGCGTCGCTCGACGCATGGCCGCTGCTGTGCAACGCACGGCTCAGCGCGACGGAGCTGCGTGCGATCCGCGAGCACGCGCGCGCGCGTTGCGCCGCCTACACCGTCGACGCCTCGCCCGACGCCGCCGTGCATGCGCGCGCCGACGCGGCCACCGTGGCCTGGCCCGAACTCGCGCCGGGCGCCATCGCCGTGTCCGACACCGACCCCGCCAGCGAAGCGGAGGCGGTGCAAGCCGATCCTGCCAGACAGTGCGCCGCGCTCATCTACACGACGGGCACGACCGGCACGCCGAAAGGCGTGTGCCTGTCGCACCGCAACCTGATGTTCGTCGCGGCGGTGTCGAGCACGCTGCGTCGCGTGTGCGTCGAGGACGTCGCCTACGGCGTGCTGCCCATCTCCCACGTGTACGGCCTCACCTCGGTGTGCCTGGGCACGCTTTACGCAGGCGCGACACTGCGGCTCGCCGCGCGCTTCACGCCCGAAGCGGTGCTCGACGCCCTCGCGCACGACGGCCTGACGATCCTGCAGGGCGTGCCCGCCATGCACGCGCGGCTGATGGCCTACGTGGCAAGTCGTAACGCGCCGCTCGTTGCGCCGCGCCTGCGCTTCGTCTACTCGGGCGGCTCGCCGCTCGACGCCGCCCTCAAGGCGCGCGTCGAGGCCTTCTATGGCCTGCCCGTCCATAACGGCTACGGGCTCACGGAGAGCAGCCCGACCGTCTCCCAGACCCGTCTCGACGCGCCTCGCAAGGACTGCGCCGTGGGGCCCGCGATTCCCGGCGTCGCGGTGCGCATCGTCGCGCCCGACGGCCGCGACTTGCCGGACGGCGAAGTCGGCGAGCTCCGGGTGCGTGGACCGAACGTGATGCTCGGCTACTACCGCGCGCCCGAACTGACCGCGGCGGCCATCGATGCCGACGGGTGGCTGCGCACCGGGGATCTCGCACACCGCGAGGCCGACGGCGCGCTGTTTGTCGCGGGGCGCGCCAAGGAGCTCATCATCCATTCCGGCTTCAACGTCTACCCGGCCGAGGTCGAGCAGGCGCTTGCGAGTCATCCGGACGTGCTGCAGGCCGCCGTGCTCGGCCGCGCGCGGGACGGCAACGAGGAGGTCGTCGCGTTCGTGCAAGCGCGCCCCGGCCATGACATCGACGTGAGCGCGCTCGCAGCGTGGGCAGCCGGGCGCCTGGCCCCCTACAAGCGCCCCGCGCAGATTCTCGTGCTCGACGCCCTGCCCGCCGCGTCGACGGGCAAGGTGCTCAGGCACAAGCTCAGGGCATTGTTGTGAGCGAAGGCCCGCACCGGCCTAGCCGCGCGGATGGTGTTGGGCGTGCAGCGCCTTGAGGCGCTCGCGCGCCACGTGCGTGTAGATCTGCGTCGTGGAGATGTCCGCGTGGCCGAGCAGCAACTGCACCACGCGCAGATCCGCACCATGATTGATCAGATGCGTGGCAAACGCGTGACGCAGCGTATGCGGCGAGAGCGGCGCGCGAATGTCGGCCTGCAGCGCATAGCGTTTGATCAAATACCAGAACGCCTGACGTGTCATGCCCTCCCCGCGCTGGGTGACGAACAGCGTGTCGCACACACGGCCCGCGAGCAGCACGCCGCGGCTCTCGGCGAGATAGCGCGCGAGCCAGCCGTTGGCTTCCTCGCCGAACGGCACCAGCCGTTCCTTCGCCCCCTTGCCGAAAATGCGCAGCACGCCCTCGTTCAGCCCCACTTCGATGGTCTTGAGCGCGACGAGCTCGGACACGCGCAGTCCGCTCGCATACATCAGCTCCAGCATGGCGCGATCGCGCAGTCCGAGCGGCTGCGACACGTCGGGCGCCGCGAGCAGGGCTTCGACCTGCGCCTCGGACAGCGTCGAAGGCAAACGCTGCGCCCGCTTGGCCGACGCGATGCGCAGGCACGGGTCGCGCTGCACGACGTGCTCGCGCAGCGCCCACTGGTAAAAGCGCTTGAAGACGGACAGGCGACGGTTGATGCTGCTCGCCAGGCTGTCGCGACGCCACGCCAGATAGGCCGAGAGCGCCGCCTCGTCCACGCCGTCGAGCGGTGTGTCGCGCTTGGCGCCCAGCCATTCCGCGAAAAGCCGCAAGTCGCGGCGGTAGGCGTCGAGCGTGTTGCGCGAGAGGCCGTCTTCGAGCCATAGGGTGTCGCAAAACTGGTCGATGAGCGCGAGGCTGCGGCGGAACGCCTTGCCGTCGGAGTCGAACGAAGGGGGGTCCGCTTCGGCGGCTGCTCCATCGGCTCCATCGGCGCCATCGGCGCCATCGTGCGCCCCGCTGCGCGCCGCCTGCTCGAACGGCTCGTCGGCGTCGCCCAGGGCATTGCCGGCATCGATGGCGTCGGCGCGATCGCCGGCATCGACGGCATGAGCCGTCTCAATGGCATCAGCCAAGTTGCGGGAGCGCGGACTCAAACCGTGGCTCCTTCCTGGGCTAGCGCCCATTCGACATGTTCGCGCACGAGCGCGGAAGGGTGATCGCGGCGGGCGAGCAGCGCGTTGCGCAGTTGGACCCGCGCGGCGGCGTCCGAGGTCCCGCGCAGGGCATTGCCGAGGCCGACGGCCAGATTGCGCAGCCAGCGCTCGTGCCCGATGCGGCGAATCGGACTGCCGGCAAGCCGTTCCATGAACGCCGTCTCCGTCCACGCGAACAGCTCGACCAGCGACGCACGCTCGAGTCCGTTGCGCGGCGCGAAGTCCGCCAGCGGCGAAGGCTGTGCGAACTTGTTCCAGGGGCAGAAGAGCTGGCAATCGTCGCAACCATAGATGCGGTTGCCCATCTTCGCGCGCAGCGGTTCGGGAATCGCGCCCTTGTGCTCGATGGTGAGGTACGAAATGCACAGCCGCGCGTCGACGCGAAACGCCTCGGTGATCGCGCCCGTCGGACACACGTCGCGGCACTTCCGGCATTGCCCGCAGTGCTCGCCGGGCCGCATCGCGCCCCTCTCGCCGGTCCTGCCGGCGCCATCGCCGCCACCATCGCCATCGGCGTTGATGTGCGCATCGACCGGCAGCGGCACGTCGACGAAGATTTCGCCGAGGAAAAAGAGCGAACCGGCGTCGCGCGAGAGCAGCAGCGTATGCTTGCCGCGCCAGCCAAGGCCGGCCTTTTGCGCCAGTTCGACCTCCAGCACCGGCGCGGAGTCGGTAAACACGCGATACCCGAACGGGCCGATGGCCTGCGCAATTCGCTCTGACAACTGCTGGAGCCGGTGGCGCATGACCTTGTGATAGTCGCGTCCGCGCGCGTAGATCGACACGATCGCCTCGCCGGGCTGCTTCGCCCGTTCGGCCTCGTGACGGCGCCAGCCGGCCATGTCGGTGTCGCCCGGCAGGTAATTCATGCGCGCGCTGATCACACGCACGGTGCCCGGCACCAGTTCCGCGGGCCGCGCGCGCTTCATGCCGTGCGCGGCCATGTAGTCCATCTCGCCGTGGCAGCCGTCGTCGAGCCACCGCTGCAGGCCCGCTTCGGCGTGCGAGAGGTCCGTGTCCGTGATGCCCACCGCACCGAAACCGAGCTCGTGCGCCCACTCGCGAATGCGCAAGGCGAGCGCACGCAGCCCCGCGGCATCGAGTGGCGCGGGGCTCGCGTTGTCGCGCGATGGCGACACTTCCGAGGCGCTCGGAAGCGTCGACGGCTCGACTTGTGCGGCGGTAGCGGGGAAAATCACGGAAGCTTTCATCCCCTCCATTTTACGCAATGCCCGCCATGCCCGATTCCTCGGCGCCGCCCCCGCTGGGCGAGCGCATCTTCGCGCTGCCGGACGAAGCCGCCACCGAGGCCTTCGCCGCGGCGCTCGCACGCGTCATCGTGGCGCGCATGGCGCATACCGATGCCGCGCACGCCGGACTGCACGTGCAGCTCTCGGGCGACCTCGGCGCGGGGAAAACCACGCTCGTGCGGGCGCTGCTGCGCGCGCTCGGCCACACGGGGCGCGTGAAGAGCCCTACCTACGCGCTGTGTGAACCGTACAACATCGACACACCGCACGGCGTGTTGCCGGTCTATCATTTCGACCTGTACCGCTTCGACGATCCGGCCGAATGGCACGACACGGGCTTTCGCGAGCATTTCGCGGGCGACGCCCTGTGCCTGGTCGAATGGCCCGAAAAGGCGGAAGACCTGCTGGGCACGCCCGATTTGCGCCTTTGCCTGGAACCTGTCGGCAACAGCCGCCGTCTGACGACGAGCGCCTACACGCCGGCCGGTCTTGCTTGCCTGAACTCATGCTGATCAAACGCTTCGCCCGAACCGACGACGCCTCATCGCCCAATGCCGGCCGACGCCGCGCGCTGCGTGCCGGGGCCTCCACCCTCGTGCTCGCCCTCACCGGCCCTCGCCTCGCCCGCGCCAATGCCATCGTCGCCGTGCGCGTGTGGCCGGCGCGCGACTACACGCGGGTCACCCTCGAGACCGACAACCCGGTCAAGTTTCAGCAGCAGTTGATGGAGAGCCCGAACCGCTTCGTGATCGATCTCGACGAAGTGGATCTGAGCCCTGCGCTGCGCGACCTCGTCTCCAAGATCCAGCCGAACGACCCGCAGATCATCCAGGTGCGCGTGGGCCAGTTCAAGCCCGGCGTGGTACGCATGGTGTTCGACCTGAAGGCCGGCGTGAAGCCGCAGTCGTTCACGCTGCCCCCCGTTGCGGGCTACAAGTACCGCACGGTGTTCGATCTCTACCCGGCCGTCGAACCCGATCCGCTCATGGAGCTGCTCGCCAAGTCGGGACACAAGGCCGAGGCGCTGGCGCAGAACCCGCCGCCGTCTTCTGGCGCCGGCACGCCGAGCACCGACGAGAGCGAGGCATTCTTCCAGCGCTACGCGCAGCGCGAGCCCGGTTCGCGTCCGTCGCGCCCTGGTCCGTCGGCCGGCGCTTCCACGCAGGACAAGGCGCCGCCTCTCGCGCAGCGCAAGGACGATGACGACGGCCTGCCTGCGCCGGCGCCCGCTCGCGGGCCGAAGACTGCGCGCCTGCTCACCATCGCCATCGACCCCGGCCACGGCGGGGAAGATCCGGGCGCGATCGGCAGCGCGGGCACATACGAGAAAGTGGTCGTGCTGCAAATCGCCAAGCGCCTGCGCGAGAAGATCGATGCGCAGCCCAACATGCGCGCAATGATGACCCGCGACGCGGACTTCTTCGTGCCGCTCGGCGTGCGCGTGCAGAAGGCGCGCCGCGTGGACGCCGATCTGTTCATGTCGATTCACGCCGATGCGTTCACGTCGCCGTCGGCCAACGGCGCGTCCGTGTTCGCGCTGTCCGAGCGCGGTGCCACGAGCGCCACGGCGCGCCTGCTCGAAAAGACGCAGAACGCTTCCGACCTGATCGGCGGGGTCAACATCAAGACCAATGACCGTGCCGTCGCACACGCGCTGCTCGACATGTCGACGACCGCGCAGATCCGCGACAGCAAGGTTTTTGGCACCGCGCTGCTCGCCGAGATCGGCACGGTGGCGGACCGGCTGCACAGCAAGAACGTGGAACAGGCCGCGTTCGCCGTGCTCAAGGCGCCCGACATTCCATCGGTGCTCGTGGAGACGGCGTTCATCAGCAACCCGAAGGAAGAGAGCTATCTGAACGATCCCGCCTATCAGGACCGGCTCGCCAACGCGTTGCTCAGGGGCATCAAGGCGTACTTCGCCAAGAACCCGCCCATTGCGAAAAACCGAACGGCGTGAGAAGGGCGTGAGAACGGCGCGGGAGGGCGGCGCGGTGCGCGCCGATGCCGGCGCCGCTCGCAAGAAAATGGCGCGCCCGGCCATGAACTGCCTCCCGGGCATTGGCGTCATGGCCAGCTTTTGGGAAGCGCTTCAGACGGAACGCGCCATGTTTGCTGCAGGAGTCTTTCGGAAGCGACGGCTTCGCGTCGCGCCGATCCGCAGCGGACTTACTCGCCCTGGCCTTGCGGCACGCGCCGGCGGCCGCGCGTGAGCACCTTCCACAGTGCGCCGAGGGCGATGGGCACCACCGCGGCCGAGATGCCGACCAGCACGATGATGTTCAGGTACTGCTTGACGACCGGCAGGTTGCCGAACAGATAGCCGCCGCCCACGAGCAGCACCACCCAGATCGCGGCGCCAAGCACGTTGTAGAGCTGAAAGCGCGCCCACGACATGGCCGATACACCCGCCACGAACGGCGCGAAGGTGCGCACCACCGGCACGAAGCGCGCCATCACGATCGTCTTGCCGCCGTGGTGCTCGTAGAAGTCATGGGTCTTGCGCAGCGCGTCGCGATCGAGAAAGCGCCAGTTCTTCTCGTACACGCGCGGCCCGATCTTCGAGCCGATCCAGTAATTGAGGGTGTTGCCGGTCACGGCCGCGACAAAGAGCAGCACGCCCAGCAGCCACGGGTCCATGGCGCCGGTGGCGGCAAAGGCGCCGCCGATGAACAGCAGGGAATCGCCCGGAAGGAACGGAAAGAGCACCAGCCCCGTTTCCACGAACACGATCATGAAAAGGAACAGATACACCCAGTTTCCGTACTGATCGATAAACACGCCCAGATGTTTATCGATGTGGAGCACCATCTCCAGCAACTGCACCAAAGTATCCAAGACGATTCCTCAAGATAAAGGACGCCGGCCCGTCCCCACGGGCTCGCGACGACTCGCATCATACCAGCGCGCACATCGGGCGTCGTTAAGTCCCCATGACAGTCGGCTAGCGTCGGACATGGGGAATCGAGCGCGGCAGCATTTCGCCCCCGAATGCCCTCGGATGCCCTCGGATGCCCGGAATGCCCGAACGCTCCCATGACAGGAATGCGTCGGATTCTAACGGTATTACAGGTTAAAACGTCGGTCGGCTTATGTGTTTGAGGGCAGCCTTTATAATGGTTCCCATGTCCGCGACCCCCACCTCCGCCTCCGCCTCGCCAGCCCGGGCCACCGCGCCCGCTGACGCCGCTTCGGCCGCCGCCCCTGGCGCGGCCGCCGACCTTTCTGCCGACCTTTCTGCCGACGTTCCCGAGCGCCGTCCCGGCCCCATGCCGGCGGGCCTGGCGCCGGCGCGCCCGATCCGCGTTCTCCCCGATCAGCTCATCAGCCAGATCGCCGCCGGCGAGGTGGTCGAACGTCCCGCGTCGGTAGTCAAGGAATTGCTCGAGAACGCGCTGGACGCCGGCGCGCGGGCGCTCCAGATCAAGCTGGAAGAAGGCGGCGTGCGCCGCATTGCGATCACGGACGACGGCGGCGGCATGTCCGCCGACCAGTTGCCGCTCGCGCTTACCCGGCACGCCACGAGCAAGATCCGCACGCTCGACGAACTCGAGTCGGTGCTGACACTCGGATTTCGCGGTGAAGCACTTGCCTCCATCGCCTCGGTGGCGCAGCTCACGCTCTCGAGCCGTCAGGCGGATGCCCCGCATGCCACCGCCATCGACGGCAACACCGGCGCGCTCACGCCTGCAGCCGGCCCCGTGGGCACGACCGTCGACGTGCGCGACCTGTACTTCAACACCCCGGCGCGCCGCAAATTCCTGAAGACCGAGCAAACGGAATTCGGGCACTGCATGGACGTCATTCGCCGCAGCGCGCTCGCGCGTCCGGACGTCGGCTTCTCGATCCTGCACAACAACCGCGCGGTCGAACACTGGAACGCCTCGGACGCCGCCACGCGCGTCAAGCGCGTGCTCGGCAGCGACTTCGCCGACGCGCACCTCGCGCTCGACGAAGGCGCCGGCGACCTGCGTCTGTCGGGCTTCGTTGGCCTGCCCACGGCGAGCCGCGGCCGCGCCGACCAGCAGTTCTTCTTCGTGAACGGCCGCTTCGTGCGCGACAAACTGCTCACGCACGCCGTTCGCGCCGCCTACGAGGACGTGCTTCACGGCGACCGCTATCCTGCCTACGTGCTGTACTTCGAGCTGCCGCCGCAGTTGGTGGACGTGAACGTCCATCCGTCGAAGATCGAAGTGCGCTTTCGCGACGCCCGCAGCGTTCATCAGTTCGTGTTCCACGCGGTGCAGCGTGCGCTCGCGCGTGCGGCCGGCAGCGGCGGGGCATCGCATGCCGCGCATCTGACCGATGCTGGCGGACTCGCCGCCGGGCCGGGCGCTGCGAGCCCCATGTTCGGCAGCGCGCGGTCGGCCGGCAGCGCCGGCATGCCGGGCGGCGCCAGTTGGACACCGCGCATGCAGCAAGGCACGCTGCCGGTCGCGCAGCCGCTGTCCGTCTACGACAACCTGTTCGGCCGGGCCGCACCGCCCGCGCCGCGCCCGTATGGCCAGCCGGGCGTCACGGACGTACCCGCGCCGACCTATAGCAGCGCCACTGCGCGCGACGGTTCACTGCCGGCCGACGGCATCGGCCTCGCCGGCGCAGCGGGCAGCACCGCGGCGCCGGCCGGCAGCGCCGAGGCCATGGCGCTCGATCAGCCGCTCGGCTTCGCGCTGGGGCAGTTGCACGGCATCTACATCCTTGCGCAGAACGCCCACGGCCTCGTGCTCGTCGACATGCACGCCGCACACGAGCGCATCCTCTACGAGCGCTTCAAGCAGGCCCTCGTGGCGCGCAGCGTGCCGGTGCAGCCGTTGCTCATTCCGGTGACGTTCTTCGCCGACCCGATTGAGATCGGCACCGCCGAGGAGCACCGGGAGACGCTCACCGCGCTCGGCTTCGACCTGGCCGCCATGTCGCCGACCACGCTCGCCGTGCGCGCCATTCCGGCCCTGCTCGACGGTGCGGACGTTCAGGCGCTCGCGCGCGCGGTGCTCGCCGATCTGCGCCAGTACGGCGGCTCGCGCGTGCTCACGGAACGCCAGCACGAACTGCTCGGCACGCTCGCCTGCCACACGGCCGTGCGCGCGAATCGCCGCCTCACGCACGAGGAGATGAACGCGCTGCTGCGCCAGATGGAAGCCACCGAGCGCGCCGACCAGTGCAATCACGGCCGCCCCACCTGGTACCAGCTCACGCTCGGCGACCTCGACAAGCTGTTCATGCGCGGACGTTGAGCGGTTCATGAAGGCATCTCCCCCGATCGTCTGTCTGCTGGGTCCGACGGCCTCCGGCAAGACCGCCGCGGCCCTCGCGCTCGCGCGGGACACCCCGCTCGAGATCATCAGCGTGGACTCCGCGCTCGTCTATCGCGAGATGGACATCGGCACGGCCAAGCCAAGCGCCGCCGAACTCGCCGCGGTCCCGCATCACCTGATCGACATCATCGATCCGCGCGACGCCTATTGCGCCGCGCAGTTCCGCGAGGACGCGCTGCGACTCGTCGGCGAGATCGCCGCACGCGGACGGCGCCCGCTGCTCGTCGGCGGCACGATGCTCTACTACAAGGCGCTCACGCAAGGCCTCTCGCCGCTGCCCCGCGCCGATGCGGCCGTGCGCACGCAGCTCAACGAAGATGCCGCGCGCGTAGGCTGGCCTGCCATGCACGCGCGCCTCGCGTCGGTCGATCCGGTGACGGCCGCGCGCCTCGCGCCGAACGACTCGCAACGCATCCAGCGCGCGCTGGAGATCTTCGCGCTGACGGGCAAAGCGATGTCGCAGTGGCTGGCGGAACAGGCGCCGACGCCGCAGGACGGCAATGCGCCCGCCGGAGTGGCCGCCCGAGCGCCTGCTCTAGCGCCCACTTTCGTGCCCGTCGCGCTCGAGCCGGGCGACCGCTCGGTTCTGCACGCACGCATCGCCGAGCGCTTTCGCGCCATGCTCGCGGCCGGCTTCGTCGAGGAAGTGGCGCGCCTGCGCGCGCGCGGCGATCTCGATCCCGGCTTGCCCTCCATGCGCTGCGTCGGCTATCGCCAGGTGTGGGAATACCTCGACGGCCAGACCGACTACGACACCATGCGCGACAAGGGCATCTTCGCCACGCGCCAGTTGTGCAAGCGCCAGCTCACGTGGCTGCGCTCGATGCCCGAGCGCCACGTCGTCGACTGCACCGCCCCCGACGCCCTACCACGCGCGCTCGCGACCGTGCGCGCCCTCTGGCAAGACTGAACGCCTCGCGGCCCGCCCTCCGCGGCTTCGCGGCTTCGCGGCTTCGCGGCTTCGCGGCTTCACGGCTTCGCGGGTTCGGTCGTAAGCAGGCGTTGCACCGCCCTCGCAGCCGTTCCATGCGCGGCGCGCCTGCTGCGCGCACCGAACGGCCCTCTCGCACCTTGTGCGAGGCATCGCGACGTACTGACCGGCGCCCCCGTCTCCGTTGAAACCCTGACAGCTTTCCGGTTTGCATGTCGATTTTGATATGCTAATTTGCATATCAACGTTTCGTGCAATGCAAATTTGCATCGAATCCACGATGCCGGAAGGACGCCAATGACGCAGACTTCGATGGAGCCAGGTGGGGTGGCGGGCAGCACGCTCGCGTTGCCGGCGGGTGGACCGCGCCGCGCATCCGTGGCCCGATGGGCTGTGCGCGCCGGCATCACGCTCATCTACCTGTTCATGCTCAGCCCGCTGATCTTCGTGGTGTGGCTGAGCTTCTTCAAGGACGCGATCATCACCTTCCCGCCCAGCGGCTACACGGTGTCGTGGTATCTCAACGCGTGGCGCAACGCCGCGTTCGCGGACGGTTTTCTGCTCTCGCTCAAACTCGCGGCCTTTGCCGCCATCGGCGGCGTGATCCTCGGCGTGGCGGCCTCGCTCGCGCTCGCGCGCTATCGCTTCCCGGGCCGTCGCACGCTCGGCAACGTGTTGCTGCTGCCGCTCGTCGTGCCGGGCATCGTGGCGGGCATTGCCACTTATCTCTTTTATCTGCGCGCCGAGAACTTTCTGGACGCGGACATCGTCGGCACCTTCGGCGGCCTCGTGGTCGCACATGTTTGCCTGACCATTCCGTGGACGATGCGGCTCGTCGGCGCCAGCCTGGCGCAGATCGACGGCACCATCGAGGAGGCCGCGCGCAACCTCGGCGCGGGGCCGTGGCGCACGCTATGGCGCGTAACGCTGCCAATGCTGCGTCCGGCCATCGTCGCGGCGGTGCTGTTCAGCTTCATCGTATCGTTCGAGAACCTCGAGCTCACGCTGCCGCTGGTCGGCCCGGGCAAGACCACGCTGCCCATCGCGATCATGCAGTACCTCGAATTCAATCTCGATCCCACGATCGCGGCCGTCTCCGCCGCGCAGATCGTGCTGCTCGGCATCGTCATGCTGATCACCGATCGCTTCGTCAAACTCAGCCAGGTGATCTGACATGGCCAACGTTTCGCTTCGCGGGCTGCGCAAGCAGTACGGCAATGCCGCCGCCGTCGCCGACTTCTCGCTGGAGATCGCCGAAGGCGAGCTCGTCGCCTTTCTCGGCCCGAGCGGCTGCGGCAAGACCACGACGCTGCGCATGGTGGCGGGCTTCGTCGAGCCCACGGCGGGCGAGATCTGGATCGGCGGCAGGGAAGTCTCGCGCCTGCCGCCGCATCGCCGCAACACCGGCATGGTGTTCCAGCGCTACGCGTTGTTTCCGCACATGACCGTGGCCGAGAACGTGGCGTTCGGGCTCGAGATGCGGCGCCTATCGGGCGCCGAGCGCGACACGCGCATTCGCGAAGCGCTCGACATGGTGCGCCTGTCCGCACTCGCCGGGCGCTACCCGCGCCAGCTCTCGGGCGGCCAGCAGCAACGCGTGGCGATCGCGCGCGCGCTCGCCATCCGGCCCGATGTGTTTCTGCTCGACGAACCGCTCTCGAATCTCGACGCCAAGCTGCGCACCGAAGTGCGCGAGGAAATCCGCGCGCTGCAGCGCCGGCTCGGCCTGACCACGATCTTCGTCACGCACGATCAGGAGGAAGCGCTCGCCATCGCCGACCGGCTCGCCGTGATGCACGACGGCCGTGTGCAGCAGATCGGCACCGCAGACGCGCTCTACGAACGTCCGGCCAATCCGTTTGTCGCGAACTTCCTCGGCAAGATGAATTTCCTCGCCGGTCAGGTGCATGACGGCCATTTCATCACCGCGAAAGGCGAGCGCCTGGCCCTGGCCGGCGCGGGCGCGGACGCGACCACGCTCGGCATTCGTCCCGAACGCCTGCGGCTGGCCGATGCGCCCGCCGGCAATGAAACCGCCTTGCCCGTGACGGTGGATCAGACGATCTATCTCGGCGCCACGCTCGAGCTTCGGCTCAAGAGCGCACACGGTGAGACGCTCGTCGCGCACGTCCCGAACATCGCGCGCGACGACACGAGCCGCTACGCCCCCGGGCGCGCGCTCAAGGCCTGCTTCGCGAGCAGCGACTGCCTGTTCTTCAACGCCTGACGATCACTCGCAACCCGTATCACCCGCACACGATTCCGCCCACGTTTCGAAGGATGACGACATGACGCACGCCCTGAACCGCCGCACGTTCCTGAAGACCGCCTCCGGGCTGGTGATCGCCCCCGCGCTCGGCCTCGACGCGCTTAGCGCACACGCTGGCGCGGCGTGTCCGAACGTGGTCGTCGGCACCTGGGGCGGCGACTATCTGAATCTGCTCGAGCAGAACATCGGCAAGCCGATCATCGAAGCCGCCGGCGGCAAGGTGACATACGATTCGGCCGGACAGGTCGATCGCATGACCAAGCTGCGCGCCGAAAAGACGTCGCGGCGCGGCTCGATGGACGTGGCGTGCCTGGCCGATCTGGACATGTACGACATCAACCGCTCCGGCATACTCGAGCCGGTCGACACCAAGCTCGTACCGAATCTCGCCAACACGCTCGAAGCGCTGCGCCGGCCGTATTCGATACCGCACATCTTCAGCGCCATGGTGATCGTCTACAACCCCGAAAAACTCGGCACGAAGCCCGATTCGTTCACGGCTGCGCTCGACCCCAGGCTCAAGGGCAAGGTTGGCTTCTCCGACATCCTCTACAACTTCAACGTGGTGAGCAGCTCGCTCGCCGCCGGCCACAAGGACGGCAATACGGCCGGCGGCGTGCAGTTCCTGCGCGAGTTGCGCAAGACGCAGCAGCCCAAGGTGTATCCGTCGAACGAGGCGGTCGCCTCGGCGCTCAAGAGCGGCGACATCTGGTTCACCTGCATGTGGAAAGCGCGCGCCCTGCAATGGAAGAAGGCCGGTGTGCCGATCGACTACGTGGTGCCCAAGGAAGGCGCGGTGCCCGTCACGTTCGAAGCGGCGGTGCCGAAGAACTCGCAATCGAAGACCTGCGGCTTCAATTACCTCGACGCGATGCTCGACCCGCGCGCGCAAATCGGTTTCGCCGAGACGATGGGCTACGCGCCGACGGTGAAAAACGCCAACCTGCCGCCGTCGCTGCAGCAGAGCGTGGGATTTACCGGCGCCGAACTCGATCGCATGGTCAAGCTCG
Organism: Pandoraea nosoerga; assembly: GCF_902459585.1. Classification (GTDB taxonomy): domain Bacteria; phylum Pseudomonadota; class Gammaproteobacteria; order Burkholderiales; family Burkholderiaceae; genus Pandoraea; species Pandoraea nosoerga. The sequence goes on along the minus strand of NZ_CABPSC010000014.1, from coordinate 86,559 downwards.
ATTACGCACGCTTCACCGCGGACAAGCCCGCGCTGCTCGACTTCTGGAACAAGGAATTCAAGGTGGGCCTGTGAGCGCCGCCCCGCCCGATTCGGGCGCCCCCCTCGGAGGGTCCCACGAAGCGCCCCACGAAGCGCCCCACGAAGCGCGACTCGACAGCCCGCTCGTGAACTCGTCGCCCACGGCCACCCGCGCCACAGGGCTCGCGCGGACGGTGCGCGGCGCGTTCACAGGCGGCTCTCTCGTTGCACCGGCCACCCTCGTCGTGCTGCTCGTGATCGTCCTGCCCGGCCTGCAACTGATTCGCTACAGCTTCAATCGCTTCGATCCCGTCGAGATGATGAGCGCGGCGACCACTGGCGCGAACTACGTCAAGTTCTTCACCGATCCCTATTACCTGACGGTGCTCTGGACGACGATCAAGGTCGCCTCGCTGTGCACGGCGCTCGCGCTCGTGTTCGGCTTTCCCGTCGCCTACGTGCTCGCGCGCACGCAAAGCCGCTTCAAGAGCCTGCTTGTGATGCTGCTGGTGTTTCCGCTGCTCGTGGGCAACGTCGTGCGCGCGGCGGGCTGGATGGTCATGCTCGGCAACGCGGGCTTCGTCAATTCGCTGCTCGTCTCGCTGGGGATCGTGGCCGAGCCGGTACGCCTGCTGTACACGCCGTTTGCCGTGGTCGTCGGCACCACCGCGGTGGTACTGCCGTACATGATCCTCACGCTGCAAAGCGTGCTCGAGGGCATGGATTTCTCGGTCGAGGAAGCGGCGCGCAACCTCGGCGCGACGTTCCGGCAAACGCTCACGCGCGTGATCCTGCCGATGGCCGCCCCCGGCATCGCCGCGGGCACCATGCTCGTCTTCATCCTGTGCATGAACGCCTACGCCACGCCCGTGCTGCTCGGCGGCACCGGCATCACGATGATGACGCCCGCGATCTACGACCAGATCGCCAAGGCGAACAACTGGCCGTTCGGCGCGGTGCTCTCCATCGTGTCGATGGTCGTGACGTTCGCCCTCGCCATCGCCTCGCACTGGCTCATCCAGCGCCGTTACGCGAAGACCATGATGACCTGATCGCCCCGATCGACCCGCCCGGTCACAGCGATCCGGCCGCAGTGGTCCGATCGCCCCGACACCGCCGACATCTCGCACAAAGGACTCCGCCATGCCGACCCTCTCTCACGCCACCCGTCAATACCGGCAACGCCTGATGCACGACCTGATGGACCGGGCGCGCGTCGATGCGCTCGTGTTTACCGCCGCCGATTTCTTCCAGTGGGCGACCAACTTCCACGTCGACGTGCAGACCTGGGAGCGCCCCATCGCCGTTTGCGTGCCGCGCAACGGCGAGCCTTTCGCGGTGATGAACGAGCTGTCCACGCACCATCTGATGATGGCGCGCGAGCGCGGCCACCTCTGGCTCGAGCTCGATCGCGTCGCGCTCTATGCCGAGCACCCGCGCGTGACCGAACGCCTGCCGCTGCTCGCCGAAGTCCCGGCGCTCATCGCCGAGCGCCTGCGGGCGGCGGGGCTTGGCGCCTCGCGCATCGGCGTCGACGCCGCGGGCGGGCCGCTCGCGCGCGCCGCCGCGTCGATGCCCGACGCGAAGCTCGTCCCGATGCTCGCCGACATGCGCGCGCTGCGCTGGGTCAAGCACGAGGAAGAGATCGCCATCATGCAGGCGGCCTCGGCGCTCGCCGACTGGGTGCAGGAGCGTTATCGCGAGAACATCCGTCCGGGACGTCTGGTGCAGGAGCTCGACTACTCGATGGCCGCGCTGATGGTCACCGAAGGCGCCAAACGCTTTCCCGGCGAGAACCTGGAAGTCATGCGCTGCTGGACGCTCTCGGGCCCCGCCTCGGCTTCGCCGCACGGCGACGGCGCGTCGTGCGGCGCGCGCATCAACGCCGGCGACGGTCTCGTCAACATCGTGATCCCGCGCCTGAACGGCCTCGTGATCGAAAACGAGCGCACATGGTTCTGCGGCAAGCCCTCGAGCGAGCAGGCGCGCTTCTATGAAGTCGCGCGCGCCGCCAACGAGGCCGCCGTGGGCGCCGCCATCACCGGCCGGCCGGTCTCGGGCATCGACGCCGCCGCGCAGGCCGTGATCGAGAAGGCCGGCTGCGGCGCGTACATCCGTCACCGGACCGGGCACGGCATGGGCATCATCGGCCACGAGTACCCCGACGACATGGCGTTCAGCCATCGTCCGCTGCTCGCCAACGAAGTCTATTCGGCCGAGCCGGGCATCTACGTCTACGGACTGGGCGGCTTCCGTCTCGACGACTCGGTCGTCACGGGCGACACGCCGCGCGTGCTCACCCGCACGCCGCGCACGCTCGCGCACGCCACCATCGACTGAGCGCGCCGCGCAACGAAAAAAATCATCACCACTCGGGAGGAAAAGTCATGGAGTCGATCCTGCTGTCGAATTGCGCGCTGCTCGACCCGATCGAGGGCGTGCTGCGCGAAGACCACGCCGTGCTGATCGAAAACGGTCGCATCAAGGAAGTCTCGGACAGGCCGATCCGCACCGCGTCGGCCCGCGAGATCGACGCGCGCGGGCGCACCGTCATGCCCGGTCTCATCGATCTGCACGTGCACGTGCATGCCACGCAGCTCAACCTGTCGGCGCAGGCGCATCTGCCGAACGTGCTCGTCACGCTCAAATCGGTGCCGATCCTGCAGGGCATGCTGCGACGCGGCTTCACCACGGTGCGCGACGCCGGCGGCGCGGGGCATGCCATCAAGCAGGCCGTCGAGAGCGGCCTTGCACAAGGTCCGCGCCTGTTCGTGTCGGGCCGCGCCATCAGCCAGACCGGCGGACACGGCGACGGCCGCGCGCGCACCGACTACATCGGCACCGACGGGCCGTGCCCGTGCTGCGTGCGCGTCGGCGCCCTCTCGCGCGTGGCGGACGGCGTTGACGAAGTGCGCCGCGCCGTGCGCGAGGAACTGCAAATGGGCGCCGATCAGATCAAGATCATGGCCTCTGGCGGCGTGGCCTCGCCGACCGATCCCGTGGGCGCGTGGGGCTATTCGGAAGACGAGATCCGCGCGATCGTCGCCGAGGCGCGCGCGCGCGGCACCTACGTGCTCGCGCATGCCTATACGGCGCCGGCCATCGAGCGCGCGGTGCGCTGCGGCGTGCGCACCATCGAGCACGGCAACCTCGTCGACGCGCCGACCGCGCGCTACATGGCCGAACAAGGCGCTTACGCCGTGCCGACGCTCGTGACCTACGACGCCCTCGCGAGCGAAGGCAAGTCGCTCGGCCTGCCCGAGGATAGCGTCGCGAAGATTGCCGACGTGCATGCGGCCGGCCTGCGCTCGCTCGAGATCTTCCGCGAGGCCGGCGTGAAGATGGGGTACGGCTCGGACCTGCTGGGCGAGTCGCAGCGGCTGCAGAGCGACGAATTCCGGCTGCGCGCCGAAGTGCTGACGCCCGCCGAGATCCTGCGCAGTGCAACGGTCATCGGCGCGGAGGTGCTCGGCCAGGCAGGGCAGCTCGGCCAGATCGTGCCCGGCGCGCATGCCGACGTGCTCGTCGTCGACGGCAATCCGCTGAAGTCGCTCGACTGCCTGCTCGGCCAGGGAGAGCGCATTCCCGTGGTCATGAAGGGCGGTAAAATCCACGCTTTCGCGCTGTAAGGCAGGCGCGGCAGGCGGCCTGCCTCGCAAGCCGCCCGCGAGACTTTCGCGGCGCATCGAACCCGCCAACCCTTCCGTGGAGAACCGATGGATTTCCGGCACATCGACGCCTTTCGGGCGCTGATGCTCACGCGCACGACCACCAAGGCGGCCCAGGTGCTCGGCACGTCGCAGTCGGCGGTGAGTCGCCTCATCGCCGATCTCGAACGCTCGACGCGCCTCACGCTGTTCGATCGCGCGCGCGGCCGTCTGGAGCCGACGGCCGAGGCGTTTGCGCTCTTCGAGGAAGTGGAGCGCCGCTACGCCGGGCTCGACAACATCCGCGAGTTCGCGCTCAACCTGCGCAATCCCGATAAGGCCGTCATCCGCGTGGGCTCGGTGGTGTCGTTCGGGCTGGGCTTCTTCGCGCGTGTGATGGCCGGCTACCGCGCGTTGCATCCGAGCGTGCAGCTCGCGCTGACGACCGGCGCGTCGGACCTGATCCGCGATCAGGTGGTCACGCATCAACTGGCGCTGGGACTCGTGACCGACACCATCGACGTGGCGGCCACCGACGCCGTCTCGTTCGCCAAGCTCGACGCCATCTGCGCGCTGCCGGCCGGCCATCCGCTCGCGCGCAAGAAGGTCGTGCGCCTGGCCGACCTGCAGGATCAGCCGATCCTGTCATACGAGCCGACCGACATGGTGCGCTGGGGCATGGACCGCCTGTTCGCCGAAGGCAATCTGCATCGACAGGTGGTGGCCACCGCGCGCTACTCGATCAACATCGGCACGATGGTCAAGGAGAACGTGGGCATCGGCCTGCTGCACCCGGTCTCGGCTTACGACTTTCTCGACTCGAATCTCGTGCTGCGACGGTTCGAGCCGTCCATGCCCTTTCACACGCTGCGCGTGACGCCTCGCGCGGCGGCGCCCAGCGCACAGCTCGACGATCTCGTGCGTGTCATGGAAGCCACGCTCGACGACGTCATGCGGGCCGTGCAGGCGCGGATGAAGCGGGCGTGAGGCGCGGGTGGTGGGTGGTGCGGGTGTGGTGGTGTGGCGCCGCCTGCGGCCTGGTCGGCATGCGCGCTCGGGAGGCCGTGGCTCGCTCCGATAAAAGCGCAAGCCCGTCAGGGGGGCCCTGACGGGCTTCGGTCGCGCGCACCCGGCGGCGCGCATGTTGCAAATGCTGCAAATGTTGCAGAGGCCGCCCAGCCGGCCGGTGCCTCGATGTCGCGTTACGTCAGGAGACGATCGTCTGCGCTTCGCCTTCCTTGCGCTCGCGGATCGTGCCCAGGCGGTAGACCGTCTCGCCCGAGGCTTCGAGGTGCCTGAGCGCCGCGTCGGCGTCCGCCGCCGAGACGATCACCGCCATGCCGATACCGCAGTTGAACACGCGGTGCATTTCGGCGTCGGCCACCTTGCCGTGCTCCTGAAGCCATTGGAACAGCGGCGGCAACGTCCAGGCGTCCTTCTTGATGTCGGCCGTCAGATGGTCCTGCAGCACGCGCGGGATGTTCTCGACGATACCGCCGCCGGTAATGTGCGCCATGCCCTTGACGGTGAGCGTCTGCATCAACGCCAGCAGCGGCTTGACATAGATGCGCGTGGGCGCCATGAGCACGTCGCGCAGCGGCCGGCCGTGAAAGTCGGCGTCCAGGTCCGGTCGGGCCACTTCGATGATCTTGCGAACGAGCGAGTAGCCGTTCGAGTGCGCGCCCGACGAAGCCAGGCCCAGCACCACGTCGCCCGGCACGATGGTCGTGCCGTCGATGATCTTGCTCTTTTCGACCGCGCCGACCGCGAAGCCGGCCAGATCGTACTCGCCGTCCGGATACATGCTCGGCATTTCGGCCGTCTCGCCGCCGATCAGCGCGCAGCCGGCCAGCTCGCAGCCGTGCGCGATGCCCTTGACCACGGTCGCCGCGGTGGCCACGTCGAGCTTGCCGCAGGCGAAGTAATCCAGGAAGAACAGCGGCTCGGCGCCCTGCACCAGAATGTCGTTCACGCTCATGGCGACCAGATCCTGGCCGACCGTGTCGTGCTTGTTCAGCGTGAAGGCGAGCTTGAGCTTGGTGCCCACGCCGTCGGTCCCCGAAACGAGCACCGGCTCCTTGTAGCGCTTGGGCACTTCGAACAGTGCGCCAAAGCCGCCGATGCCCCCCAGCACGCCGTCGCGCAGGGTTTTCTTGGCAAACGGCTTGATCGCTTCGACCAGCGCGTCGCCCGCTTCGATGTCGACGCCAGCGTCGCGATAGGAAAGGCCGGAGGTTTCGTTAGGGTGTGACATGACGGGAATGCATCAAGGTTCGGTAAAATGCGATTTTACCCGATGCGCGTGCCCTTTCGGCGCGCAACCCGGATATCGGACGCCAACCACGGCTGGCGTGCCCTGCAAACCGTACTGTGCCGGCGTCTGCGCCGGCTTTCTTCGTTCGTGATCCAGCAACTGTATCTCGACCTCGGCACCCCGCCGCCCGCCACGTTCGACAATTTCATTGTCGGGCCGAATCGCGAGGCGGCGCAGACGCTCGCCGGCCTTCCCGCCGATCTGTCGGCAGGCACGGCGCGCGACCGCGGCATCTACCTGTGGGGTGCCGTGGGGTCCGGGCGCACCCATCTGATGGAAGCCCTGTGCCATGCCGTCGGCCCGAGCGCGCGCTACCTGAGGGCGCGCAGCCCGCTGGCCGCCTTCACGTTCGACGACGCGAGTACGGTCTATTGCGTGGACGACTGCGACGATCTCTCGCCCACGCAGCAGATCGCCGCCTTCAACCTGTTCAACGAAACCCGCGCCCGTCCTCATTGCGCCTTCGTGGCCGCAGGCTCGCAGCCGCCGGTGGATATGCCGCTGCGCGAAGACCTGCGCACCCGCCTCGGTTGGGGGCTCGTTTTTCACATCGTGGGACTCGACGACGCGGGCAAGAAGCAGGCGCTGCAGAACGCGGCGCGCGAGCGCGGCCTGCAGCTCGCCGCGGACGTGCCCGCCTATCTGCTTACGCATTTCCAGCGCGACATGTCGAGCCTCATGGCGTTGCTCGACCGCCTGGACCGCTTTTCCATGGAGCAGAAGCGCGCGGTGACCCTGCCGTTGCTGCGCCAGATGCTCACCCACACCGATTCCGCCTCCCCCGACGGCAAGCACTGACTGTTGTTCGCTTCAGGTAAAATTCGCGCAATGACCAATTTAGCTCTCTTCGATCTCGACCACACCCTGCTGCCGACCGACAGCGACAAGGAGTGGGGCCGTTTCCTCGTGCGCCAGGGCGCGGTCGAGCGTGACTCGTACGCGCAGGCCAACGAGGCCTTCTACCAGGACTACCGTGCAGGCCGGCTCGACATGCCGGCCTATCTGCGTTTCTGCCTGGCGCCGCTTGCGCGTTACCCGCGCGACCAGCTCGACGCCTGGCATGCGCAGTACATGGAGGAGTCGATCCTGCCGCACGTGCGCCCCGAAGCGCTCGAGCTGATCGACATGCATCGCAAGGCGGGCGACCTGTGCGCCATCGTGACGGCGACCAATACGTTCGTGACGCGCCCGATCGCCAAGGCCTTCGGCATCGAGCACCTGATCGGCACTGAGCCGGCGACGGCCGGCGAAGGCCCGAACGCCCGCTACACCGGCGAATACGTTGGCACGCCGAGCTTTCGCGAGGGCAAGATCACTCGCACCGAAGCCTGGCTCGCGAGCCTCGGCAAGACGTGGAGCGACTTCAACCACGCATTTTTCTACAGCGACTCCGCCAACGACGTCCCCCTGATGGAGAAGGTCAACCATCCGGTGGCCACCAATCCCGATGAGACGCTGCGGGCAATCGCGCTGGCGCGTCGCTGGCCCATTCTCGAGTTGTTCCAGTGATCCGCAAACTCATCAAGAAGCTGCTGGGCAAGGACGGCCAGACCGATAACGGCGGCGCGGGCAGCCCACCCCCGAGCGGCATGCCGGTCGTGATTCCCGCCTCCGTGCACGGCATCGACCCGACGCTGCTCTCGAAGAACGCCGTGCGCGTGACCGACACGCTGCAGCAAGCCGGCTTCAAGGCCTTCATCGTCGGCGGCGCCGTGCGCGATCTGCTGCTGGGCATCGCCCCGAAGGATTTCGACGTCGCCACCAGCGCCACGCCCGAGCAGGTCCAGCGGCTGTTCCGCCGCGCGCGCATCATCGGCCGGCGCTTTCAGATCGTGCATGTGCAGTTCGGGCAGGAGATCATCGAGACCTCCACGTTCCGGGCGTTGGTCGACGCCGTGGACAGCGAGCAGATCGGTGCGCGTCGTCCGAAAAAGGGCGAGCTCGACCGCAAGACGCACGTGACCGACGAATCGGGCCGCGTGCTGCGCGACAACGTCTGGGGCGAGCAGAACGAAGACGCCGCGCGGCGCGACTTCACCGTCAACGCCATGTATTACGACCCGGCCACGCAGACGGTGCACGACTATCACCACGGCTGGGAAGACATTCAGAAACGCGTGCTGCGCATGATCGGTGACCCGGCCACGCGCTATCGCGAAGATCCCGTGCGCATGCTGCGCGTGGTGCGTTTCGCGGCCAAGCTCGGGTTCAAGATCGACGAGGCCACGGCCGCGCCGATCCCGCAGCTCGCGCCGCTCATCGACAACGTGCCCGCGGCGCGTCTGTTCGACGAAATGCTCAAGCTGCTGCTCTCGGGCCATGCCTGGGCGTGCGTGCAGCAACTGCGCGCGCAAGGCCTGCACCATGGGCTGCTGCCGCTGCTCGACGTCGTGCTCGAGCAGCCGCTGGGCGAGAAGTTCGTCACGCTCGCGCTCGCCAACACCGACGCCCGCATTCGTGCGGGCAAGCCGGTCTCGCCCGGCTTCCTGTTTGCCGCACTGCTCTGGCATCTCGTGCTCGAGAAGTGGCAGGCCTACCAGAGCGCGGGCGAATACCCGATTCCGGCGCTGCACCTCGCCATGGACGACGTGCTCGACGCGCAGACCGGCAAGCTCGCGATCCAGCGTCGCTTCGTTGCCGACATGAAGGAAATCTGGGGACTGCAGGTGCGCCTCGACAAACGCGCGGGCCGCACGCCGCTGCGTTTGCTCGAACATCCGCGCCTGCGCGCCGGCTACGACTTCCTGCTGCTGCGCTGCGAGTCGGGCGAAGTGCCGGCCGAAGCGGGCCAGTGGTGGACCGACTTCCTCGAAGGCGATGCGGCCGCGCGCGACGCCCTGCTCGCGCAGGGCAGCGGTGCCGGCGGCGGTACGCCGGCGGCGAAGCGCCGCCGGCGTCGCCGCAAGCCATCGGGCGGGGGCGGCGGCCAGGGTGGCGCGGGCGGCGCGGGCGGCGCGGGTGAGAACGGTGTCAGCGAGAATCATGGCAAGCGGGTATCATCGCCACAGCATGGTTCCGAAGGTGCTTCATGACTGTTGCCTATATCGGGCTCGGCGCCAACCTCGGCGACGCCCGCCAAGCGATCAAGGACGCCATCGTCTGTCTGGCGCAGCAAATCGGCGTCACCATCATTGGCAAGTCCGACCTTTATCGCACCGCACCCATCGACTCGAGCGGTGACGACTATCTCAACTGCGCCGTCGCCGTCGAGACGAGTCTCACCGCGCGTCAGTTGCTCACGCTGTGCCTGAAGATCGAGCTGCATTTCGGGCGCGAGCGGCCGTACAAGAACGCGCCGCGCACGCTCGACCTCGACCTGCTGCTCTACGGCGACGAGCGCATCGCCGAACCTGACCTGATCGTGCCGCATCCGCGCATGGCCTCACGCGCCTTCGTGCTGCGCCCGCTGGCCGATCTCGCCCCCGAACTCGACATCCCCGGTGTTGGCCGCGTGAGCGCGCTGCTGCCGCAAGTCGCGGATCAGCGCATCGAACGCGTCGCGCAGTGCTGCTGCCCGACCAAGCGCGCCTACGTCTCATGAGGTCGCCCGTCCTGGGGCGTTTCCGTTATCTGGCCGTCGAAGGCCCGATCGGCGTGGGCAAGACGTCGCTCGCCCGCCGGCTGGCCGAAGCCGCCGGCGCCGACGTGATGCTCGAGCAGCCCGCGCTCAACCCCTTCCTCGAACGCTTCTATCGAGACAGTGCGCGCTATGCACTCGCAGCACAACTGACGTTCTGCCTGGAGCGCGTGGACGAAGCGCTCGAGATCGCGCGACGCGAGATCGACGGCAAACCGGTCTTCACCGATTTTCTGCCCGAGAAGGACGGTCTGTTCGCACGGCTCACGTTGGCCGACGACGAGCTCGAGCTGTATCGCAAGCTCGTCGCACACATCGAGCGGCCCAATCGCGCCCCCGATCTCGTGATTCATCTTCAGGCGAGCCCCGAGACGCTGTTCTCGCGCATCCAGAAGCGCGCGATCCCGATGGAGCAGCAGATTTCCGACACGTATCTGCGTGCGCTGTGCGACATCTACGGTGAATTCTTCTATCATTACGCCGCTGCGCCGGTATTGACCGTCGACACGGAACAATTCGATCCGGCGCACAACGACAGCGACTTCGCCCTGCTGGTCGAGCGCATCGACCAGATGCGCGGGCGCAAGGAAGTCTTCGTCAAGGGCGCACGCCCCTGATCGTCTCCGGGCCCGCCCCAGCACGCGGGTGAAACCTCCTGAACCGAGGCTGACATGAGTTATCTGCAGGAATCCAACCGCAAGGCCGTGACCGTTCCCGGTCTTGCCCAGATGCGCGAGCGCGGCGAGAAGATCGTCATGCTCACCGCCTATGACGCGAGCTTCGCCGCACTGCTCGACCGCGTGGGCGTCGATGCCATTCTCATCGGCGACTCGCTCGGCAACGTGATTCAGGGCCAGGGCACGACGCTGCCCGTCACGCTGCGCGATATCTGCTATCACACCGAATGCGTCGCGCGCGCGACCAGCAAGGCGCTGGTGCTCGCCGATCTGCCGTTCGGCACGTATGGCACGAAGGAGCAGGCGTATCAGAGCGCGGTGGCCGTGATGCAGGCCGGCGCGCAGATGGTCAAGATCGAAGGCGGCGCATGGCTTGCCGAGACGGTGCGTTTTCTCGTCGAGCGCAGCATTCCGGTGTGCGCGCACCTGGGCCTCACGCCGCAATCCGTGCACGCGTTCGGCGGCTTCAAGGTGCAGGCGCGTGAAGACGCGGCGCAGGTGCAATTGCTCGACGATGCGCGCGCCTTGCAGGCGGCCGGTGCGCAGCTCGTAGTGCTCGAAGCGATTCCGGCGGCCCTCGCCTCGCGCGTGACGCCCGAGCTGCCGACGATGCCGACCATCGGCATCGGCGCCGGCCCGGACTGCGACGGCCAGGTGCTCGTGCTGCACGACATGCTCGGCGTGTTCCCCGGCAAGTCGCCGAAGTTCTCGAAGAACTTCATGGAAGGCCAGCCCAGCATCGCGGCCGCGATCGAAGCCTACGTGCAAGCGGTCAAGCACGGCACGTTCCCGTCGCCGGAGCACTGCTTCTGAGCGCGCGTCGGCAGCGCGCCGACGATGAACGGAAGCGGCTCACGCACGAGCCGCTTTTTTTTTATGATTCGCCCGGCGCCACAGGCAGCGTCAGCACAACGGCGAAGCCTTCGCCTTCGGCGCGCTCGAAGGCCATCTGGGCGCCGTGCGCCTGCATCACCTCCGCCACCATGGCGAGCCCGAGACTCGCGCCTTCCCGGCCATCGGCGCGCGGCGCGAACGGCGTGCGCACGCGCTGCCATTCCGACGCCGGAATGCCCGGACCGTCGTCGAAGAAGCGCACGCGCCATTGCCCGTCCACGCGCGTCACGTCGACGTGCAGGCGGTGCGGCGCGCCATACGCCAGCGCATTGACCAGCACGTTCTTGACCGCTTCACGCAGGCTCAGCGCGTCGCCGACGACCCGGCAGGGCCCGTCCGGCACATGCAGCGCAACGTCGATGTCGCGCCTCGCATACGAGAACGTTTCGCGCATGGCCTCGGACAGCAGTTCGCCCAGGTCGACCGGCACGCGCGCCACGCTGTCCGCGCGGTGCTGCACCATCGCGTGATTGATCAGTTGATGGATCAACCCACCGAGCCCGCGCGCCTGCTTCTGGATGCGCGCGATATGCTGCTGGCGCTGCGCCTCGTCCTGCGTTTGCGTGAGCATCTCGGCCTGCGCCGTAAGCGCCGTCACCGGCGTGCGCAACTGATGCGCGGCGTCGCCGATCACGCGCCGCATGAGCGCGCGCGACATGGCGAGCCGCCGCATGAAGTCGTTGATCGCGCCGACGAGCGCCAGTGTCTCCGCGGGTGCCGTCACCGCGAGCGGTACGAGGTCGCTGGAGTCGCGCGTCCGGATCGCCGCCTCGATCTGCTTGAGCGGCGCAAGCGCCTGGCGCAGCGTCCACAGCGCGGCGAGCAGGGTCAGGACGCCCGTCGCGATGGTGATGAGCAGCGTGTTGTCCGCCAGCCCGCGCGTGAAACGCACCCGCGCGTTCTGGGTATGCGCCAGCGCCACCACGGCCCACGGATGCGGGGCGCTCACCGGCATGCGGCGCCCGACGATCGCGATGCGGATCGGCATCTCCTGATACGTGCCATCGACGACGATGGGCCCGTCGTCGAGCTTGTCCCACGGAATCGGCGGACGGAACTCGGAATCTCCCGCCACGGAGCGGCCATTCGGATCGAGCACCGTGTAGAAAATCTGATCGCCCGGCGCGAGCGCGGAGAACGCGGCGAGCGGCACGTCGACGTTGACTTCGCCGTTCTGGTACCACGTGTTCTCGGCGACCTGCAGCGCGCTGCCGAGCAGCCAGCGGTCGTAGGCGCGGTCGACGGCCGCGCGCGTGGAAAACCAGATGCCCAGCATCACCGCCACCGCCGCAAACGCCAGCACGGCGCCCATGCGGATGACGAGCCGCAAATAGAGCGAGCGGCCCGGAACGATCATGACAGCACGAGCTGATAGCCCAGTCCGCGCAGCGTGCGAATCTGGAACTGCGCCGCAGCGAGCTTCCTGCGCAGACGCGCGACGTATTGCTCGATGGCGTTCGCGTTGGGTGCGGGCTCGTCGCCGTACAGGCGGTCCATGAGTTCGTCCTTGCCGAAGATGCGTCCCGGGCGCGCCGCGAGGATTTCGAGCAGCGTCACTTCGCGGCGCGTGAGCTCGACCGGCCGACCGTCGACTTCGACGCCGCGGCTCTTGCGATCGAGCGTGAGGTTCGCGCACGCGAGCCGGTTCGTCGCGTCCTGCCCCGTGCGACGCATGAGGGCGCGCACGCGCGCTTCGAGTTCGCGAAAGTCGAACGGCTTGGTGAGGTAGTCGTCGGCGCCGAGATCGAGCGCGCGCACCCGCTCTTCGATTTCGGCACACGCGGTGAGCATGAGCACGCGCGTGGACAGGCCGCGCTCGCGCACGCGTCGCAACAGCTCGAAGCCGTCGACATGCGGCAGCATCACGTCGAGGATCAACAGGTCGTAGTCGTCGCCGATGCGCGACGCCGCCACCGCGCCGTCGGTCTCGCAATCGAGCGCATGGCCGAGCTTGCGCAACTGCGTGGCAATCGCTTCGGCGACATCGGCGGTGTCCTCCACCAGCATGATGCGCATGGTCCTGTGTCTCCTTCTGTGCAAGCTGGCGCGCCGGCCGCTGCGTTGCCGTGCGCTCTCGCGCGCGTTGCGATTTCCTGCGCCGTGGCCCGCGAGGCGGCCGGTCCCTTGCGCGGGCCCGCCGGCGTTCTGCGGGCATTGTCTGGGAAATCCCCGGCGGCGGCCTCGGTGTTTGCCCTGAATCGGGCAGCCGCGGGCCCGCGATGTCAGCTTCGCTACAGCTTGGCTGCTTAGTATCGGAGCCGATTATAAGAGTATCCCTCAGGAGACAAACCATGCAGATCGCCCCCCCGACGGGCGCGCCCGGCCCCGCGGCGGCCGCCGTGCCCCCGCTGCTGGAAATCGACCGCGTCACGCTGCAGTACAAGACCGACGACTACCTCGTCACCGCCGCCCAGCAAGTCAGTTTCAATGTCTATCCGGGCGATCGCTTCGTGCTGCTCGGGCCCTCCGGCTGCGGCAAGTCCACCCTGCTCAAGGCCATCGGCGGCTATCTGCCGCCGGTGCACGGCGAAATTCGCCTCAAGGGCCGCACCATCACCGAGCCCGGCCCCGATCGCATGATGGTGTTCCAGGAATTCGACCAACTGCTGCCTTGGAAGACGGTGCGCCAGAACGTGGAGTTCGCGCTTACCGCGAGCGGCCGCCTGAAAGGGCGTGACGCCGCCGAGCGCGCCGCGCATTACATCGAGAAGGTCGGCCTCGCGAAGTTCATCGACAGCTATCCGCACACGTTGTCGGGCGGCATGAAGCAGCGCGTGTCGATCGCGCGCGGCATGGCGATGGAGCCGGACGTCCTGCTCATGGACGAGCCGTTCGCCGCGCTCGACGCCCTCACGCGCCGCAAGATGCAGGACGAACTGCTGCGCCTGTGGGACGACACGCGCTTCACGGTGCTGTTCGTCACGCACGGCATCGACGAGGCCATTCGCATCGGCACCCGCATCTTGCTGCTCTCACCGCATCCGGGTCAGGTCAAGGCCGAGCTCAATAGCATCGCCCCCGACCAATTGGGCACGGCGCACCAGAGCGCGCTCGAGTCGCGCATCGATCAACTGCTGTTCACCGCGCATTGAGGACACGACCATGAACGCCATTGCCCCGGAATATCCCGCGCCGGCCGAACAAACGCCGCGCATCGAACCGGTCCATCGTCCGGAATTCGTGCTCGAGCCCGTGCCGGCGGAGCTCTCCTCGGTCCAGCGCCCGCTCTCCGCCTTCGAAACGCTCTATCGCCTGAGCTGGCTGCGCAAGACCGTCATCCTGTGCGTGCTGGCCGTCATCTGGGAAATCTACGGCCGCTGGCTCGACAACGCCCTGCTCTTTCCCAGTTTCTCCGATACGGTCGCCGCATTCGCGAGCGGCCTGACGAGCGGCGTGCTGCTGCTGCGCGCCGCGATCTCGCTCAAGACGCTGCTCGTCGGCTACGGCACGGGGATCGCGCTCGCCGCGGTGCTCACCACCGTGGCCATCAGCTCGAAGATCGGCAACGACCTGCTCGAGACGCTCACCGCCATGTTCAACCCGCTGCCGGCCATCGCGCTCTTGCCGCTCGCGCTGATCTGGTTCGGGCTGGGCAACGGCAGCGTGATCTTCGTGCTCGTGCACTCGGTGCTGTGGGCGGTGGCGCTCAACACCCACAGCGGCTTTCGCGGCGTATCGAAGACGCTGCGCATGGTCGGGCAGAACTATGGCCTCAAGCGCTTCGCGCTCGTGCGGCACGTGCTCGTCCCGGCCGCGTTCCCGAGCATTCTCACCGGTCTGAAGGTCGGCTGGGCCTTCGCCTGGCGCACGCTGATCGCGGCCGAGCTCGTGTTCGGCGTGTCGTCCGGCTCGGGCGGGCTGGGCTGGTACATCTTCGAGAACCGCAACTCGCTGGAGACGGCCAACGTGTTCGCCGGGCTGTTCTTCGTGATTCTGATCGGGCTGGCGGTGGAGAACCTGCTGTTTGCGCGCATCGAGAGGCGCACGCTGCACCGCTGGGGCATGCAGCACTGACGGCACCGCGATCGGCGCGGGGCTGCGATGCGATGCCGCGACGCAGTGCCGCGAGATTGACGCCCCTTCGGGGCCATGAATAATTCCAACTATCCGGAGACGACAACCTCATGAATCGACGCCATTTCACCCGTTGGGCGAGCACCCTCGCGCTGGCCGCGGCCACCACGCTATCGACGCTCGGCAGCGTAGCACACGCCGAAGCGAGCACCGTGCGCCTGTCGCACGGCTACGGCATCCTGTACCTGCCGCTGATGGTCATGCGCGACCAGCATCTCGTCGAGAAGCATGCGAAGGCGTTAGGGCTGGGCGACGTGAAGACGACGTGGACCATTCTCGACGGCGGCAACGTCATCAACGACGCCATGCTCGCCGGCAACCTCGATGTCGCCGGCACCGGCGCGCCCGGCTTCGTCACGCTGTGGTCGAAGGCGCACGGCATTCCGCGCTCGGAAGTCATCGGCCTGTCGGCGCTCTCGACCGGCCCGCTGTGGCTCAACACGAACAACCCGAACATCAGGTCGCTCAAGGACTTCACGCCGAAGGACAAGATCGCGATTCCGGGCATCAAGACGTCGCTGTCGGCCGTACTGCTGCAAATGGCCGTGGCGAAGACCTTCGGCATTGAAAACTACGCGAAACTCGATCCGCAGACGGTCAGCCTGAGCCATCCGGAAGCGGTGAGCGCCCTGCTCTCGGGCAAGACCGAGATCACGGCGCACTTCACGTCGCCGCCGTTCTCGTATCAGGAACTCAAGGATCCGCGCATCAGGCGCGTGCTCAATTCGACCGACGTGCTGGGCAACATCACCATCGACGTGGTGTTCGCGCCAAAGCAGTTCACTGTGCAGAACCCCAAACTCGTGCAGGCGATCCTGGACGCGCAGGAGGAAGCGGCCGCCTACATCGCGAAGGACAAGGTCGGCGCGGCGAAAACCTTCCTGCGCGTGTCGAAGATGAACCTGCCGCAAGCCGAGATCGAGCAGATGCTCGCCGACCCGGGCCTGCAGTTCACCACGACGCCCAACGGGCTGATGCAGTACGTGGAGTTCATGGGACGCGCGGGCACGATCAAGACGCGCCCGGCCAGGTGGAGCGAGCTGTTCGTGCCGCAGATGGCAGCGCGTCAGGGCAGTTGACGTATCGGCGCGAGGCCGGCGCGCGGGGATGGGCATCCGCGACGGGGGTACGGTGGTGGGCGACGACTGGCGACGACTGGCGACGACTGGCGACGACTGGCGGCGAGGGCGACGGCGGGCGACGGGGCGACCGCACCTCGCGTTGGCCGCGTCACACGGCTGAGGCCGTCACCAGTCTTGCAGGCAGTGCGCCGCGCAGCGCGTTGCACACGACGATCGCCGTCGCGGCGAGCAGGTCCTCGCGCGTAATCACGCCTTCGGTGGCCGCCCACGTCGGATCGTCGAGCATCACGCCGCGCATCACACCCGGCAGCACGCCGCACGAGAGCGGTGGCGTCACCCACCGGCCGTCGCGCTTGACGAACACATTCGAGCGCCCGCCTTCGGTCAACTCTCCCCGCTCGTTGAAGAACAGCGTGTCGAACGCACCGTGCGCTTCGGCGGCGCGCCACGCCGCGTCGTAACGCGAGCGCACGGTCGTCTTGTGACGCACAAAAAGATCGTTCGCGCGCGTGGCGGCGGAGGCGTCGGCGAGCCGCACCTTCACCGGACCGGCCGGCAGTGGCGTGAGCGGTGCGTGCGTGATCGCCACCGTGCCGCCGTGCGAGAGCGCGAGACGCACGCGATGCGGCATGTCGCCGGTGGTCAACGTCGCGACGACGGCATCGAGCTGCGCGCGCAACGCCGCCGCATCGAAGCGGAAGCCGAAATACGCGGCCGATGCGCCCAGCCGCGCCAGATGTCGCTCGATGTACGCGACGCCGCCCTCGCGCGACGCCCGCATCGTCTCGAACAGTTCGAAGCCCGGATCGAGTGCGCTCAAAAAGCGCGCCTTGAGGCGACACTCCTCGCGCTCCTCGTCCGCCTTGCTGTCGAGTACGATGCCCGCGCCCACGCCGAGCCTGCCGCGGCGTATGCCATCGGCGGCCGGTGCGTCGAGCTCGAGCGTGCGGATCGCGACCGACAGACAAAAATCGCCGAGCGCGTGCGGATCGTCGCCACGCGCGTCGAACCAGCCGATGGCGCCGGTGTAGAGCCCGCGCGGCGACGACTCCAGCTCGCCGATCAACTGCATCGTGCGGTGCTTCGGCGCGCCGGTGATGGAGCCGCAGGGGAACAACGCGCGCAGCACGTCGGCAAACGTCACCGTGGACGGCAGCGTGGCCGTCACGGTCGAGGTCATCTGCAAAACACTGGCGAATCGCGTGACCTCGAAGCGCTTCGGCACGCTGACGGTGCCCGGTGTCGCAAGACGGCCGAGATCGTTGCGCAGCAGATCGACGATCATCAGGTTCTCGGCGCGGTTCTTCTCGTCGGCCGCGAGCGCGGCGCTGCGTTCGGCGTCCACGGCCGCGTCGCCACTGGCCGGGGCCGTGCCCTTCATCGGCCGCGCTTCGATGTGCCCGGCCGAGTGGCGCAGGAACAGTTCTGGCGACAGCGAGACAATCGCGCGGCCCGCGCCGCCCTGCGCGCCCGGTAGCACGACGAGCGCGCCATACGGTACCGGCTGGCGTGCGCGCAGGCGGCGATACAGCGCCACGGGCGAGCCGAAGGCGTCGAAATGCAGGCGGTAGGTGTAGTTGACTTGATAGCACTCGCCTTGCGAGAGCCATGCATGGATGCGGGCGATCGCGTCGTCGAACGCCTCGTCGCTCACGTCGCTGCGCAGCGCGGCCACGCCCGCAACGCCGGGAGGGGTAGTGGGGGGGCCGGCGGGGGTGGCGGGGGTGGCAAGAAAGCCGTCGATGGCGGCCTGACCGGCCGGGACGGCCGGCACGGGCGCGCAGGCGGCGTCCCCGTCCGGCTGCGCGGCCTCCTGGGCCGCCAGCCACGCTTGCGTTTGCATCGCATCGAGACGCTGCAAGTCACGAAAGAGCAAGGCGCGGAACTCGCCCGGCGCGCGGCGCGTCGCCATCGTGTGCACGCCACCCAGGCGAACGCCGAATTCATAGTCGGCCAGCAGCACGGCATACAGGCCGCGGCGCGTGGCGTCTTCCATCTCGCGAAGCGCGTCCGAAAGCACAGCGGGCTCGGCGCAAGTCACCTCGCGCACGAGCCCGGTATACAGACGCGCCCCGCCGGCCGGGTCGGCACTGTCGTCCAACAGCGCGAACGCGGCCACGGGCGCTTCACTTGGCATGACTTACTCGAAGAACTGCTTCACACGGTCGAACCAGCCCTTCGTCTGCGGGCTGTGGCGCGCGCCGCCCGCCTTGAGCGAGGCGTCGAAGTCGCGCAGCATCTGCTTTTGCTTGTCGTCGAGCTTGACCGGCGTCTCCACCTGCACGTGCACGTACAGATCGCCCGGATAACTCGAGCGCAGTCCCTTGATGCCCTTGCCGCGCAGGCGGAACGTCTTGCCCGTCTGCGTGCCTTCGGGCACTTCGAAGGTCGCCTTGCCATGCAGCGTCGGTGCGTCGATGTCGCCGCCCAGGGCCGCCGTGGCGAACGAGATCGGCATCTGGCAATGCAGGTCGTCGCCGTCGCGCTCGAACACGTTGTGCGGCTTGATGTGGATTTCCACATACAGGTCGCCCGCCGGCCCGCCGTTCACGCCCGGTTCGCCGTTGCCGGACGAACGGATGCGCATGCCGTCTTCGATACCCGCCGGGATCTTGATCTCCAGCGTCTTGGTCTTCTTGATCTTGCCCGAGCCGTGGCAGTTGGTGCAGGGCTCGGGAATGTACGAACCGGTGCCGTGGCACTTCGGGCAAGTCTGCTGGATGCTGAAGAAGCCCTGCGACATGCGCACCGAGCCCGAACCGTTACAGGTCGGGCAGGTCTCGGGCTTGGTGCCCGGCTTCGCGCCGTTGCCGTGGCAGACT
Organism: Pandoraea nosoerga; assembly: GCF_902459585.1. Taxonomy (GTDB): domain Bacteria; phylum Pseudomonadota; class Gammaproteobacteria; order Burkholderiales; family Burkholderiaceae; genus Pandoraea; species Pandoraea nosoerga. The sequence goes on along the minus strand of NZ_CABPSC010000014.1, from coordinate 67,452 downwards.
TCGCACTCTTCCCAGCTCGGCACGCGAATCTGCGTGTCGAAGCCGTTCGCGGCCTGCTCGAGCGTGATCTCCATGTTGTAGCGCAGATCCGCGCCGCGATACACCTGCGGGCCGCCGCGCGCACCACGTCCACCCGGGCCGCCCTGACCGAAGATGTCGCCGAAGATGTCGCCGAATGCGTCGGCAAAGCCGCCAAAGCCCTGAGCGCCCGCCCCCCCGAAGCCGCCCATGTTCGGATCGACGCCGGCGTGGCCGTACTGGTCGTAGGCCGCGCGCTTCTCCGGCTCGGAGAGCATCTCATAGGCCTCTTTGACTTCCTTGAACTTCTCTTCGGCGCTCTTGCTGTCCGGATTGCGGTCCGGATGGTACTTCATCGCCAGCTTGCGATACGCCTTCTTGATTTCGTCGTCGGTGGCGTTCTTGGCGACGCCAAGGACTTCGTAGTAATCACGTTTGGCCATAAGTCTTTCCAATGTTGGCGCATGTCGCCATCAGGCAAAAAGCCGGGTCGAGATTCCCTTCGCAGAGAACTTCGATACCCGGCCCACACGCGGGACGCATGGGTGCGCCCCGCGCGCCACGCACGCTTTACTTCTTGTCGGTGACGTCCTTCACCTCGGCGTCGACGACGTTGTCGTCATGCGGCTTGGCCTGTTCGGCGCCCGCGGCGCCGGCACCCGCCTGTGCCTGCATGTCGGCATACATCTTCTCGCCGAGCTTCTGGCTTGCCGTACCCAGCGCTTCGACCTTGGCGTCGATGTCCGCCTTGTCCGAGCCGCGCAGGGCGCCTTCGAGCGCCGTGATGGCCGATTCGATGGCTTCCTTCTCCGAGGCCTCGATCTTGTCGCCGTACTCGGTCAGCGCCTTGCGGGTGCTGTGCACGAGTGCGTCGCCCTGGTTGCGGGCGTCGGCCAGCTCGCGTGCCTTCTTGTCTTCCTCGGCGTTGAGTTCGGCGTCCTTCACCATCTTCTCGATCTCGGCGTCCGACAGGCCCGAGTTCGCCTTGATGGTGATCTTGTTTTCCTTGCCCGTCGCCTTGTCCTTCGCGCCCACGTGCAGGATGCCGTTGGCGTCGATGTCGAAGGTCACTTCGATCTGCGGCGTGCCGCGAGCTGCCGGCGGAATGCCCTCGAGGTTGAACTCGCCGAGCAGCTTGTTGCCGGCGGCCATCTCGCGCTCACCCTGATACACCTTGATCGTCACGGCCGGCTGGTTGTCGTCGGCCGTCGAGAACACTTGCGAGTGCTTCGTCGGGATCGTGGTGTTCTTCGTGATCATCTTCGTCATCACGCCGCCCAGCGTTTCGATACCGAGCGAGAGCGGGGTCACGTCGAGCAGCAGCACGTCCTTGCGGTCGCCCGAGAGCACCGAGCCCTGAATCGAGGCACCGGCAGCCACGGCTTCGTCCGGATTCACGTCCTTGCGCGGATCCTTGCCAAAGAACTCCTTGACCTTGTCCTGCACCTTCGGCATGCGCGTCATGCCGCCGACGAGAATCACGTCGTCGATGTCGCTCACCTTCACGCCGGCGTCCTTGATGGCCAGACGGCAGGGCTCGATCGTGCGCTCGATCAGGTCCTCGACCAGTGCTTCGAGCTTCGCGCGCGTGATCTTCAGGTTCAGGTGCTTCGGACCCGAGGCATCGGCCGTGATGTACGGCAGGTTGATTTCGGTCTGCTGGCTCGACGACAGCTCGATCTTCGCCTTTTCGGCAGCTTCCTTCAGGCGCTGCAGCGCGAGCACGTCCTTCGACAGGTCGACGCCCTGTTCCTTCTTGAACTCGGCGATGATGTAGTCGATGATGCGCTGGTCGAAGTCTTCCCCGCCCAGGAACGTGTCGCCGTTGGTCGAGAGCACTTCGAACTGGTGTTCGCCGTCCACATCCGCGATTTCGATGATCGAGATGTCGAACGTGCCGCCACCCAGGTCATACACCGCGATCTTGCGGTCGCCGCCTTCCTTCTTGTCCAGACCGAAGGCCAGTGCGGCGGCGGTCGGCTCGTTGATGATGCGCTTGACTTCCAGACCGGCGATGCGGCCGGCGTCCTTCGTGGCCTGGCGCTGGCTGTCGTTGAAGTAGGCCGGCACCGTGATCACGGCTTCCGTGACCGGCTCGCCCAGGTAGTCCTCGGCGGTCTTCTTCATCTTGCGCAGCACTTCGGCGGAAATCTGCGGCGGGGCCAGCTTCTGGTCGCGCGCTTCCACCCAGGCGTCGCCGTTGTCGGCCTTGATGATCTTGTACGGCATCAGGCCGATGTCCTTCTGCACTTCCTTCTCGTCGAAACGACGACCGATCAGGCGCTTGACGGCGTACAGCGTGTTTTTCGGATTGGTCACCGCCTGACGCTTGGCCGGCGCGCCGACGAGAATCTCGCCGTCGTCCATGTAGGCGATGATCGAGGGGGTGGTGCGGGCCCCTTCCGCGTTTTCGATGATCTTGACCTGGTTGCCTTCCATCACGGCAACGCACGAGTTGGTGGTGCCCAAGTCAATACCGATGATTTTGCCCATATGAATTTCTCCTAGCGTCCTTTGCGTCTTTCTGTCGGGCCCGAAGCCCGGTCAATTCGTTGATCTGCACGACATATGGGTGCAGCGCGGTGCATTTCAAGACCCTTTCTGCAACCCGGTTTTCGCTTGTGCCGCCGCGATCTTCTCACGGGCGGCGGCCACCGCCAGCCGGAACTGGGGCAGGCCGTGCCAGCCGGTCGCCCGGCCCAGCGTCTTCCCCCTGTGGAAAAAGACGAAGGTGGGCACGCCATGCAGGCCGAAGCGCTTGCCCAGCGCCATGTCGGCGTACACGTTGGCATGGAACCAACGCAGGTCGAGCGACTGGATGGCTTCGCGCTGCGCGAGCATGGTCTTCTTGGCGACTTCGCAGTTGAAGCAGTCGACGCCCCAGAAAAACACGACGGCGAGCGCGTCGCCCGCCTCGCGCAGCCGCTCGTCGAACGTGGCCAGCGTGAGCTCGCGCATCGAAAACGCCTCGAATGCCGTGCCGTCCACGCCCGCCATTCCCGGAAGACCGGCTGCCATCGTTCGCTCCTGTGTTGGGTCCTGCACTTGCCGCAAACCTTCCCATCATGTCATGCCGTGACCTGCGGCCTTCGCCGCCGCTGGCACCCGGCTTACTTGGCGGCGGCGACGGTCACGAGCGCCGGGCGCAGCACGCGATCGGCAATCAGATAACCCTTTTGCAGTACGGTAACGACGGTGTTCGGCTCCTGGTCGGCCGGCACCATCGAAATGGCCTGATGTTGATGCGGGTCGAACTTCGCGCCGGCCGGGTCGATGACCTTGACCTTGCCGCGCTCGAGCGCCTGCACCAGTTGGCGCAGCGTGAGCTCCACGCCTTCCTGGAGCTTGGCGACGTCGCCGCTCTTGTCGGCCGCGGCCGCCTCCAGGCTGTCCATCACCGGCAGCAGGCCTTCGGCGAAGCTCTCGACGGCGAACTTGCGCGCCTTGGCCACATCTTCTTCCGCCCGGCGGCGAACGTTTTCCACTTCGGCACGTGCACGCAGCAACTGGTCGCGGAAATCCGCCGCTTCGGCCTGTGCCGCCAGCAGTTGAGCCTCGACCGAGGGCAGCGCGTCGTTCGCGCCCGCAGCATCGTTCGGGGCCGTGTCGGCCTGGGACGGAATCGGCTGATCGGGGGTGTTTTGCTGTTCAGTCATGAGCTTGAGTCGTCAAAAGGTTCTTGCGGCGCACCAAGACGATGCGCCACCGGTTCAAATCCCTTTGGATAGTAGGGGCGTCCACACCGATTTCAAGAGCTGGCGGGCATTTCGTGCGCCAGACCGGTGCGCGCGGCAGACCGGCAAATATCCGGTTACACGCGTTACGAGTCCTCTATTGTATCGGCCGTTGCTGCGACCTAACATGAATTACGGTCCGGTCGATGGTGTGCCGCGCCGGACCCGGCCGCTGCGCCGAACGTCGCCCTGTCCGACGCAGCGTTTTTCAGGAGCGCATCATGAAGCTGCCATTGGCTGTTGTCTTCATCCTTGCGTTGGTGACGACGGTGACGATTACGATCTGCCTGTCTGGCGCAGTCACCCGGCGCGACACCGAATATGGTGGCGTGCGCGCGGTGCTGCATCATTTCGTCGAAATGCCGGGCATGCCGTCGCACTCGTCCAATTCCGGAATTCCCTCGCACTGATCGCCCCGGGACTACGCCGCTTGCCACCCCGTGCAGGCGTCCCGGCCGCCTCGTCTTCGCGAGGCGTGTTGTTTGCGCGCCCTCATACGCCCGCCGCCGCGCCTCGGCCCGGCGGCGGCGTCCATTTTGGCCACGAAAAACTGGAGAAAACAAAAAAGGCAGGAAAGGACAGGAAAGGGCAGGACAAGGTAAAAAAGTAGGAAAAAGCAGAAAAAGGCGGAAGAAGGCCGAAGAAAACCGGAGAAGGGTGCGGGCGGCTATTCGCCGAGACCGCCCAGCCGGCGGCGATCCCGTTTGGTCGGGCGGCCGTGCATCTGCGCGGCCGGTTCCTGGAAGAGGCGCCGGCGCTCGCTTTCCTCGGCGCGCGCGCGAACGCTCGCCTGCGTCTCCTCATAGAGCGACTGCGCGACCGACGCCGGGCCTCGCACCTCCGCAATGGCCTTCACGCGCACTTCCCACCGTGTGCTGCCGTTGTCCACTAACAGGAGATCGCCCGGATGCACGTCGCGCGCGGGCTTGATGCGTGCATCGTTGCACAGCACGCGGCCACGGTCGATGGCCTGCGTGGCGAGCGAGCGCGTCTTGAAAAAGCGCGCCGCCCACAGCCATTTGTCGATGCGCGTGGCGGCCTGCGGCGAATCGTCTATCTTGATCGTCATGCGCCGGCTCCTGGGTGGGCCTGGGCCGCCGAGGCCGCGGCGGCGGCCGCTTCGTCGAAGGCAGCCACGGCCGCCGCCTGACGCTGACGTGTCGAGGCAGCCGCAGCGGCCGCGGCTTCGGCCGTCCCTTCGGGCGAGAGCACCGGCCAGCCCTGCAGGTGGCGCGCCGCGATCTCGCCGAGCGCGGTGATCCAGGCGCTCGCGCCGTTCAGGCAGGCAATGAAGTGGAACGCCTTGCCGCCCGCGGACAGATAGGCGTGACGGCCTTCCATGTTGATTTCCTCGAGGGTCTCGAGGCAGTCCGACGTGAAGCCCGGGCAGAACACGTCCACGCGCGGTGTGCCGCCCCGGCCCAATTCTTCGAGCGTGGGCGCGGTGTACGGCTGAAGCCATTCGGCCTTGCCAAAGCGCGACTGGAAGGTGAGCCGGCAAGTCGTCTCGTCCAGCCCGAGCGCGGCGCCCAGCAAACGCGCCGTGCGCACGCACTGGTCGTGATAGGGGTCGCCCAGGTCCAGTGTGCGGCGCGGCACGCCGTGAAAGCTCAGCAACAGACGCTCGCCCGCCGCGAAGTCGGGCCGGCCGTGCTGCTGCCAATAGCCCTCGACTTGCTGGCGCAGCGCCTCGATATAAGCGGGATGGTCGTGGTAGTCGCGCACCGTGCGCACGTCCGGCTGGTTGCGCAGTCGGCCGAGCACGCGGAAAACGGTGTCACAGGCGGTGGCCGTCGTACTGCTCGAGTACTGCGGATAAAGCGGCAAGACGAGGATTCGCTCCACGCCGCTCTGACGCAGCGCGCGGATCCGGTCGGGAATCGACGGGTTGCCGTAGCGCATGGCGTAGTCCACCACGACGTCGTAGTCGTTCGCGTGCAGCAGTGCGCGCAGCGCGTTCGTCTGGTATTCGGTGTTGACCTTGAGCGGCGAGCCTTCGCGCGTCCACACCGTCGCATACTTCTGTGCGGACTGGCGCGAGCGCAACGGCAGGATCACCAGACGCAGCAGCGGTTGCCACACCCATGGCGGGATCTCCACGACGCGCGGATCCGACAGGAATTCGCGCAGGTAGCGGCGCACCGCCGCGGGGCGTGGCTCATCGGGCGTGCCGAGGTTGATCAGCAGAACGGCAGTCTTGCCGGTCTGGCCATGCGAAATGGGTTCGGGATCGAAGCGCATGAAACGTACTTTACCGCAAACCCGGCGCGCTTCCGGAGGCGCAGCGACGGCACGGTGGCACGGTGGCGCGAATGTTCGCGCCACGGCGGGCCCCCTCGCTCGCACGCCCACCCGCGACGCGAGGCGGCGGGGCAGCGGCGCAGCGAGGCAGTGAGGCCGCAGGGAGGCCGGCCTTCGCGGCGGGGTGTCAGCCGCGTGGGGGAACGCCTTCGTGCGACGGGCGATGGGCGACGGACGAGCGCTCGTCGTGCGCCGGTGCCCGCGAGCCCTCAGTATGGTTCTGACGGTTCTCGCGCGGCGCCGGCTGGGGATGCGGGCGTTCCTGCGGCTGGGGATGCGGTGCAGCCTGCGGACGTTCGGGCTGTGGCTGCGGACGCGCTTGCGGCGCGGGCTGCGGTTCCGGATGAGGTTGCGGACGTGCTTGCGGCGCAGCCGGCAACGCCGGGCGCGACTGCGCGCGCTCGGTCTGCGGCTGCGGCTGCGGACTTGGCATGGGCTGGGTTTCCGGACGACGCTCGGGACGAGACTGCGGACCGGACTCCGGGTGTACTGGCGCTCGCTCGTACTGCGGTCGCGGGCGTACCGGCGCCGCCGACTGCCCCTGTGGCACGGACGGCTCGGGGCGAGTCTGCCACTGCTGCGCCCGGCGCGCCGGCTCGCCTTCGTTCGGCGTGTTGGGGGCGTTCGGCACCTGACGCGCCGAAGGCGCGGCGCCCGGAGACTGCGTCGATTGCGGTGGTTCCGGAGATTGCGGCGCCCGGCGGCGCATCTGCATGTCGCGCTGCGCGGCGTCGTGGCCCGGTTGCATCAGGCCTTGCGGCGCCTCGCCTCGTGCCGGAGGCTGCATCGTCGACGAGGGCTGCCCCGGCGTCGCGGCGGCCGGCGGATGCGGCACGCTACGTCCCGGCTGGGGCGCCTGCGGCACGCCGTGCGCGGACGGCGCCGCGCCCGTTGGCGGCAGACCGCCTTGCGCCGGCGCTGCCCCCGCCGCCCCTCGGGCAGCCCGGGCGGGTTCCGTGGCGCGGTTCTCACCATCACCGCTGATCGGCGCGCCCACCGGCGTGCGAGTACTGACGACCATCACGCGAGGTTGCACGCGGGCTGGCACGGTGCCGTTCGCGGCATTGGCCCGACCGGCCGGATTGTCCCGTCCCTGCCGCCCGTTCGCGCCGAATGCCAGCGGCGTCCCGCCGGCGTTGGGCACGGGATGCAGGTTGCTCGTCAATTCGCGCGACGTCATCGCGCGAACGGCCGGCGCGCGCGTGGCGAGCACCTGGCGGTTGAACACCCCGGCCGGCGGCGCGCCCGCCGCGGGACGACTGCTGCCGACGAGGCTCTGCTGCACAGGCGCCACGCCCGGCGTGTTGCCCACGCGCCAGCCCTGTCCCTGGCGCGGTGCGGCCAACGCCGCGGGCGCCCCCACCGGACGCCCCTGCACGAACGCCTGCGCCGGCAGCGTCGACACGGCGCCGCGAACGTTCCGGTTCACGTACACGTTATTGACGTTGATGTTGGTAATGTTGGTCGTCTTGACGATCGTGGAGCGATTGACGTTGGTGATGTACGCCGAGCTCGCGTGATAGGCCGGACGATACGGGTCGTGCGGACCCAGCGCGAACCAGGCGAGGCCCACGCCGCCCGCCGCAAACGCCACGCCCCACGCATTGCCGCCGCTGCTGCCGCCAACCCAGCCGACCAGCGCCGGCGCGTACACGGGTCGCACGGCGGCCGGCCCCGGCACCCAGCACCAGCGCGCGTCGACATATGCCCAGCGGCCGTAGTGATACGGCGCGAAGCCCCAGGGTGCGTCGTCGATCCACGTCCAGCCCCACGGGTCGACCCAGACCCAGTGTCCCGTCCGATACGGCGCCCAGCCCGAGGGTACGTTGGAAGGCACCCACACGGCGCCGTAGGTCGGCGTCTCCTGCCATTGGCCGTAGTCGTCCAGGCTTTCGAAGCCCGTCATGTCCCGCGGCACGTAGCGCGCGGACACGGATGCGTCCTCCCGGGCATCGCGCTCGCGCATCCACTGATCGAACGTGTCGGCAACGAGCGGCCCGCTCGGTTGCTGCGTGAGGTTCTGCCCGACGAAGGCCACGCGCTGCCCCTGCTGCAGCGGCACCGACGCGCCCTGCCCATACGCCGTGCCCGCCCCGCGCCAGACGCTGACCGTGGTCACGCCGTTCGGGTCGACGTCCACGCGGTATTCCCCGGCCTGCTGCGGCACGAACGCCAGATTCGGCGTATCGATCTCGTAGGGCTGGTTCGGGTCATAGCTGCGCAGGCGAACGCCAAGGGTGCCCTGCGTTACGTTCAGTTGCACATTCTCGTCGGTGACGGCCGAGAGCGCGACGCTGGTGGCGGGCCCCATGCGAACGGCCGTGCCGCCCACGTGCATTTCCGCGCGGCTGTTGCGCTCGACCCACACGGCGTCGCCCGTGGTGAGCGGCCGGTTGCGATCGGCATAACGCCAGTCGTTGGTGCCGGCCGGGGCGTAGGTCACGGTGCCGGCAAACTCGTTCAGACGCGCGACCCGGCTCGGCGGGTCCGCGCTCTGTGCCTGTGCGAGCGCCGGAACGCCGGCCGCGCCCAGGGCTCCCAACGCGAGCCCGACGCCGAGATAGCGAACCACCGTCCGCCAGGAAATGAGGGGTTTCATAAAGACTCCGGGCCACTCCGGGCCATCACATCGATCGCACCCATGACGCCGAACGCGGCATGCGTTGGCGGGCGCGCCATCTCGTCGCTCTGTCCGAATCTTTCGGCGGCCGCCATCGCGTCGGCCGCCGTCGGGGTGCCGCCAGGAACGCCGGTCCCGGAACACCGCTTCGGCTCACCACGAGTGACACTTCGAGCCTAAGCCCGCCGTATGTGACAGCGTGTAAAGGAATGCTACTGGGATGTAACCGGAAGGGAGCCGCCGGGCGCGGCTGCACCGCGCTCGGCGCGGCGTCTCAATGCTGGCTGAGCGCGTTCGACAGCAGCTTGGCGGTGATGTCGACGATGGGAATCACGCGCTCGTAAGCCATGCGCGTCGGACCGATCACGCCGAGCGTGCCGACGACTTCGCCGTCGACTTCGTAGGGCGCGGTGATGACCGTCATCTCCTCGATCGGCACCAGGCTCGATTCGCCGCCAATGAAGATCTGCACGCCTTGCGCACGGCTCGAGACGTCGAGCAACTGCAACAGGCTCGTTTTGGACTCGAAGACGTCGAAAAGCTTGCGCAGCCGCTCCATGTTCGACGACAGGTCCTCCACGCCGAGCAGGTTGCGCTCGCCCGAGATGAGCACGCTCTCGCGCGTGGTGTCGGCCATGGCGTCGGAGCCTGCCTCGACGGCGGCCTGCATGAGCGCGCTCATGTCGGAGCGCAAGGCGTCGAGCTCGCCGCGCAAGTAAGCGCGCACATCGTCGAAACTGTGGCCGCCGAAGTGGGCGTTCAGGTAGTTCGCCGCCTCGACCAGTTGTGCCGGCGAATAGTCCTTCTCGGTCAGGATGATGCGGTTCTGCACGTCGCCTTCGGGCGTGACGATGATCAGCAGCACCCGCTTGTCGGACAGGCGCAGGAATTCGATTTGCCGGAAGGTCTGGCTGCGGCGCGGCGTAAGCACCACGCCCGCGAACTGGGACAGGTTCGAGAGCACCTGCGCGGCCGAAGCGACCAGTTGCTGGGGGCCGGCCGGCTGCAGGCGGTTCTGCACCTGCGACGCGAGCTGATGCACGGCTTCCTCGAGCGGGCGCACCGTGAGCATGGTGTCGACGAACAGCCGGTAGGCTCGCGGCGTGGGCACGCGCCCGGCCGATGTATGGGGGCTCGACACGAAACCAAGCGCCTCCAGGTCGACCATCACGTTGCGGATCGTGGCCGGCGACAGGTCGAGTCCAGAGTAGCGAGAAAGCGTGCGCGAGCCGACCGGTTGGCCATCTTCGATGTACCGTTCGATCAGGGTCTTGAGGAGGGTTTGCGCACGTTGATCTAGCATGGCAAAAATTGTAACGCGAAATATGCATACGCGGCGTGCGTCACCCCCGGAACCGGGCCCTCGGTGTGGCGCGCTTGCCAATGGTTGCTGTCATCGACTTATGGTGTAATGGCGGCATGAAAACAGGGAGCCCTTTCAAGACCGTAGCGCTCGTCGGGAAATACCATGCCGACGGTGTTGCCGAGCCATTGCTCACGCTGGCGGCATGCATTGCCCAGCGCGGGCACCACGTGGTGTTCGAGCGCGATACCGCGCGCAACATCGGCACTGCCGCCGACCGGTACGGCACGCTCGACATCCTCGAGATCGGCACGAGCGCCGATGTGGCCGTGGTGGTGGGCGGCGACGGCACGATGCTCGGCGTCGGCCGCCAGCTTGCCGCGTCGAAGGTGCCGCTCATCGGCGTGAACCACGGGCGCGTCGGCTTCATCACCGATATTCCGCTCGACGACATGCGTCAGGTCGTGCCGGCCATGCTCGAAGGGCATTTCGAAGCGGAGCAGCGCACGCTGCTCGCCGCGCGCATCGAGCGCGACGGCAAGACGCTCTACGACACCCTCGCCTTCAACGACGTGGTCGTGAACCGTTCCGGCATCTCGGGCATGGTCGAGCTGCGCGTGGACGTCGACGGCCGCTTCATGTACAAGCAGCGCTCGGACGGCCTGATCGTCGCCACCCCGACCGGCTCGACCGCCTATGCACTCTCGGCCACCGGCCCGATCCTGCATCCGCGCCTGGGCGGCGTGGTGCTCGTGCCGATCGCGCCGCACGCGCTGTCGAACCGCCCGATCGTGCTGCCCGACTCCAGCGACATCGTCATCACGATCACGGGCGGGCGCGAGGTCGGCGCCAATTTCGATATGCAGTCGTTTGCCGAATTGCGTCAGGGCGACAAGATCCTGGTGAGCCGCTCCGAGCATCAGGTAACGTTCCTGCATCCGGTCGGCTACAACTACTACGCCACGCTGCGCCGCAAGCTGCACTGGAACGAGCATATCTCCGACGAAGATACGCCGCAGAACTGACCCACGCCTTCTTCGACACCTCATGCTACGCAGTCTCTCGATTCGCGATTTCGTGATCGTCGATCGTCTCGACCTGGAGTTCTCCGCCGGCTTCACCGTGTTTTCCGGCGAGACCGGCGCGGGCAAGTCGATCCTGATCGACGCGCTCGCGCTGGCCCTGGGTGAGCGCGGCGACGCCAGCATGGTGCGCACGGGGCAGCCCCGTGCCGACATCACCGCCGAATTCGCCGCCGACGCCACCGCCCGTCCCGATCTCGAAGCCTGGTTGCAGGCGCAAGCCCTCTCGCTCGAGGAGCACGGCGGCGTGCTGCTGCGCCGCGTGCTCGACGCCAGCGGCCGCTCGCGCGCCTTCATCAACGGTACCCCGGCCACGCTCGCGCAGCTGCGCGAGCTCGGCGACATGCTGGTCGACATTCACGGCCAGCACGCTCACCAGCAGTTGCTACGCCCCGACGCGCAGCGCCGCCTGCTCGACTCGCATGCCGGCGCGGCCACACTGGCGGCCGACACGGCCGCGGCGCACAAGGAATGGCGCCGGCTGGTCAAGCGTTGCGAGCAGGCGCACGGGCGCGACCGCGAGCTACAGTTGGAGCGCGAGCGCCTCGAATGGCAGACGGCCGAACTCGACAAGCTCGCGCCGCAGGAGGGCGAGTGGGACGAGGTGAGCGCCGAGCACCGCCGCCTGTCCCACGCCGCGAGCCTCATCAACGGCGTTCAGGGCGCGCTCGACGCGCTCGCCGAGGCCGATGGCGCCATCGTGCCGTCGCTCGGCCACGTCGTGCATCAGATTCGCGAGCTGGCGGAGATCGACGCCGGACTCGCCGACGCGCTGGCCGCGCTCGAACCCGCCGAAATTCAGTTGCGCGAGGCCGTGCATTCGCTCACGCACTATGCGCAACGCATCGACCTCGACCCGGAGCGTCTGGCCGTGGTCGAGCAGCGGCTCGATGCGCTGCACTCGGCCGCGCGCAAGTTCCGGGTGACGCCCGAGCAATTGCCCGCCGAACTGGCTGAGCGGCGCGCGCAGCTCGAAGAACTTACGGCGTCACAGGACACGGCGGCAATGCAGGCCGCCGCCGACGCCGCGCACACCGCCTACCTCGAGCTCGCCGGGGCGCTCTCGAAGGCGCGCGCACAGGCCGCGGCGTCGCTCTCGCGCGAAGTCACGCGCGCGATGCAGGACCTCTCGATGCCGGGCGGCCGCTTCGAAGTGGCCCTCCATCCGGCCGGCGAGGCGCAGTCTTTCGGCCTGGAGACGGTCGAGTTTCTCGTCGCCGGCCACCCCGGCGTGCCGACGCGGCCACTGGCGAAGGTGGCCTCCGGCGGCGAACTCGCGCGCATCAGTCTGGCGCTGCAGGTGATCGCGAGCAGCGCCAGCCTCACGCCGACGCTGATTTTCGACGAAGTCGATTCCGGCATCGGCGGCGCGGTTGCCGAGGTCGTGGGCCGCCTGCTGCGCGAGTTGGGGCAGGGGCGGCAGGTCCTGTGCGTGACCCACCTGCCGCAAGTGGCGGCCCTGGGCCATCAGCACCTGCGCGTGAAGAAGCGCAGCGACGGCGATACGACCATGAGCGAGATCGAGCCGCTGGGTCGCACGGAACGCGTCGAGGAGATCGCGCGCATGCTCGGCGGCGTCGAAATCACGGCGACCACGCGCAAGCACGCGCGCGAGATGCTCGCGCTCTGAACCGCGGCCGCCGTTACACCGGCCCGGCGTCCGCGAACACGGAATCCCATAGCGCGACGACCGCGTCGCGTTCGGCGGCGACCTGATCGGCCGGCACGCGCGCCGCCTCCACCCCGTCGAGCCGCAGCTTGTGCTGACGCTTGCGGTACGTGCGATATGCGGCCGCGGCGTCCTCGGCGAGCTTCGCGTCGATGAGCCCCAGCTGCGCCGCTTCGCGCAACAGCGCGATATTGCCCGCATTGCGCAGCAGCGCCGGGTGCGCGCCCGAATGCAGCAGCACCAGATACTGCACCGTGAATTCGATGTCGACCATGCCGCCGCGATCGTGCTTGAGGTCGAACAGCGCCGTCGGATTCGGATGCCCCTCGAGCACCTTGCGACGCATCGCCACGATTTCCTGCGCGAGCGGCCCCGCTTCGCGCGGCGTGGCGAGCACCTGCGCGCGAATGCTCTCGAACGCCGCCCCGATGGCCTCGTCCCCCGCGCAGAAACGCGCGCGCGTGAGCGCCTGATGCTCCCACACCCACGCGGTGTTGGCATTGCCCTCGCGGAACTGATACTGACGGAAACTCTGGATGTTCGTCACCAGCAGGCCCGACAGGCCGTTGGGTCGCAAGCGAAGGTCGACGTCGAACAACATGCCGGCGCCCGTGTGCGTCGTGAGCCACGTCACGAAGCGGCGGGCGAGTGCGGCGTAGGCGTCCGGCGCGCGCTCGTCGTCATCGTCGTACAGGAAGATCAGATCCAGATCGGACGCGTAGCCGAGCTCCTTGCCGCCAAGCTTGCCGTAAGCGATGACGGAAAAGCGCGGCACTTCACGGTGGCGCGTCGCCACGTGCGGCCACACCGTCGAGATGGTCACGTCGACGATGATGTCGGCCAGCTCCGAGAGCCGGTCGCCGATCGCTTCGACCGACAGCGCGCCCTGCAGATCGAGCAGCAGAATCCGGAACACTTCGGCGTGGTGAGCGCGACGCAGGATGTCCATCTGCACTTCCACGTTGCCGGCCGCGCCGGCGGCGTTCAGGCTCAGCAGCAGTTGCGTCTTGAACGCCGGCCAGTCGAACGGCGCGGCGAGCGCTTCGTCGTCGAGCAATTCGTCGAGCAGTTGCGGGTGGCTGATCAGGTAGCCCGCCGCCCAGCGCGAGCCGGCCAGTACCTTGACCACGCGCTCGAGCGCGCGCGGATATTCGGTGAGCAGCGCGAGGTACGAGCTGCGACGGCTGATGCTCGAGAGCAGACCGAGCATGCGCGCGAGCACGGCGTCCGCTTCGCCCGTGCCCGCCGCGCCCTCCACGGCGCGCTGCACGAGCTGATCGAAACGCCGCCGGCTCTGCTCGCCGAGCGCCTTGTAGCGCGAGGACGTCCACACGGCGCGCAGCCGCTCGAGCGCACCCTCGGCATCGGTGAAGCCCAGGCGCGTGAGCTGGTTGCCCAGATCGCCGGTCTGCGCCTCGTCGGCGAGGCATTCGCTCCACAATTCGGGCGGGCACTCGCAATCGCCCGCGCCGGTCGACGCCCGGCCGCCCTTCTGTCCGTTGCCGTTCGCCTTGTCGGCGAAGATCTCATCGAACTGCGCGGCCACGAACTCGCGGTGCTCATCGAGCACGGTCATGAACGTCGCCTCGTCCGCAAAGCCCATGGCACGCGCCACGGCGAGACGGTCGTCGCCGGGCGCGGGCAGGATGTGCGTCTGCGCGTCGTCGAGATACTGGATACGGTGCTCCAGTTTGCGCAAAAAGACGTAGGCGTGGCTTAACTGATCCGCCACGTGCTGCGCGAGCCAGCCGCGCCGGGCCGCTACGCCGAGCACGGCGAGCGTCGGCCGCACACGCAGCTCGGGCTCCTGCCCGCCCCGGATCAGCTGAAACACCTGCGCGGAGAACTCGACTTCGCGAATGCCTCCGCGGCCTAGCTTGATGTCGTTGATGCGCGCCGGCTTGGCACGCGCCCGCCGTTCGGCCTCATGGCGAATCTGCTCGTGCAGCGCGCGAATTGCTCCGATCACGCCGTAATCGAGATAGCGACGGAAGACGAACGGCTGCACCAGCGAAGCCAGCAATCGCTCGATGCGCTTGCCCGGCTCGCTCGCCACCTCCGAGACCAGCCGTCCCTTGATCCACGCATAGCGCTCCCACTCGCGCCCCTGCACATAGAAGTACTCTTCGAGCATGGGCAGGCTGCACACGAGCGGGCCGGAATCGCCGTTCGGGCGCAGACGCATGTCCACCCGAAACACATAGCCGTCGGGCGTGAGCTCCGAAATCAGGCCAATCAGCTTGCGACCGAGCTTCGTGAAGAATTCGTGATTGGAGAGCGGGCGAATCCGGCTCGCCTTGGCCGCATCGGCGCCGTCCGGCGCGCAGGTGTCGCCGTCGTCTTCATAAAGGAAGATCAGATCGATGTCCGAAGAGACGTTCAGTTCGCGCCCGCCGAGCTTGCCCATGCCCACCACACCCAGCGTCTGCCGCTCGCCTTCGGCATTGCGCGGCACGCCGTGAATCGCCTCGAGTTCGCGCGAGAGCACCGCGATGCCCGCCTGCACGGCAAACTCGGCGAGCGCCGTCATCGCCTCGGTGACTTCGGAGAGTTCGGCGCGTCCGTCCAGATCGCGCTGCATGACGGTGCAGATCGCCTCGGCACGCAACACGCGCAGCGCGCGTGCCAGCCCGGCCTCGTCCAGGCCCGGCACGCCCGGGGGCTGTTCAGGTGACGTGGGCGGCGTGGGCGGCATGAGCGCCGTGAGCGTGGCGCCGGTGATGGCCTCGAAGCGACGGGCGAGCCAGCAGGCGTCCACCGGATGCTCGGCCAGTGTCGGCAGCGCTTCGGCCAGCGCGGGGCGACTCGCCAGCATGCGCGCGGCGTAACGCGAGTAGGACGTGATGTCGATGGGGTCTTCGGGTGAACTCACGGGCGGGCTTCCGGTCAGCACAGGGAATGAGGAGACGCGATGTCTGTCGGCAAGACCGAAACCCAAGCCGGAACGCGCCTGCGGCACCAGGGCCTGCGGCGCCAGACGGTGCGAACGACGGTGCGAACGACGGTGCGAACGACGGCGCGAACGACGGCGGTCCGGCATGCCATGCAAGCGCGGCGTGCGAGGAGGTTCGTTCGCGCCGGCGTTGGCCGCCGTCGTCCACGCTCCCCCCTCATCCGCCCTCGCCCCTTCGGTGGCCCGGCGGCTTTCGCGAGCTTTCACAGGCTTACCTGCGCGCGATCAGACACCCGATCCCCCGTCTGTTTGCGCGACGGCCGGCCGCTCGGGCGGCACTGGGCTTGTGTTACAGTCTTTGCCACAGAAACTACCACATTCCCTCGTAGACGCGCAGCATGACCGACCGTAAGCCGCCCGCCTCGCCCACTGCGACCCGGTCCTGGTTCTCGTCACTGCCGCGTGGCCTGCGCCTGGCCCTGGAATGGCTGCTGGCGCTCGTCGTCATCGTCTATTTCGGACTTGGTGCCGTCGTCCTCGCGACCCGGTACGTGATCCTCCCCCGTGTTGCCGACTACCGCCCGCAAATCGAAGCGGCGGCCACGCGCGCCATCGGCCTGCCCGTGACCATCGGCCGCGTCGACGCCGTCTGGCGTGGCTGGCATCCGTATCTGACGCTCGAAGACGTGCGCGTGGCGCGCGCCGCGCCGGCCCCGAAGCCCAAGGCGCACCCGCTCGCGCGCGTGGCGGTGCCCGTGCCCGCGAGCCGTGCCGATGCGTCGGCGTCCGCTGCGGGCAACGCGCGCCATTCCGGGGATACGGCGAACGCCGCCGTCGCCTATGCTCCGCCGGGCGCCCCGCCGCCGGCCGATCCGGGACTCACGCTGCACCGGCTCGACGCCGTGCTCTCGTGGACAAGCCTGCTCCATCTGGATCTGCGCCTGTCCGACCTCACGCTGTATCAGCCGGACCTGACGGTCGAGCGTCTGGCCGACGGCTCGGTGCTCGTGGCGGGATTGCCCATCAGCGGCAACACCGGCGCGTCGAACACGCAGGCCGCCGACTGGCTGATGCGTCAGGCGCGCGTCGTCGTTCGCGGCGGCACGGTGCGCTGGCGCGACGCCACGCGCGACGTGCCCGAGCTCGTCGTCACGCAAGTAAACGCCATGCTGCGCAATCGCGGCTTCGAGCATCGATTTGGCTTGCAGGCCACGCCGCCGGCCGGCATGGTCGCGCCGCTCGACATCCGGGCGCGCTTTACGAGCCCGCTGTTCACGCGCCCCGGCGAAGTCGAGCGCTGGCGCGGACAGGTCTACGCCGAGCTCGGCACGCTCGATCTGAGCGCGCTGGCGCGCTACGTCGATCTGCCGGGCAAGGATTCGCGCGGGCGTGTCGCCGCTCGCGCCTGGGTCGATTTCGACAGCGGCGCGCTCATCGGCGCCACGCTGCGCGCGGCCGGCGAGAACACGTCGGTGCAATTGGCGGACGATCTGCCGCCGCTCACGTTCGACGCCACCGGCGGGCGCATCGATCTCACGCGCGCCGGCGCCCAGGCCGACGCGGGCTGGAACCTGCGCGCGCGCGACCTGACGCTGCAGGCCGCCGGCCGTCCCACGCTCGACGTGCCGGACCTCCGGGGCAGCTATGCCCCCGGCTCGCAGGAGCATGGCCAGCGCATGACGCTCGCCGGCCAGCGCTTCGACATCGGCGCGGCGATGGCGCTCGTGCCGTCGCTGCCGATCGACGCCCAGACCCGCGAGACGCTCGCCAGCTTCCGCCCGCGCGGCCGCCTCGCCAACTTCGATCTCAGCTACCAGGCGCCCAAGCCGCATGGATCGGGCAACTGGCGCGACCTGCCGGGGCTCAAGCAGTTGCCGCCCGAGCGCGACCGGTACCGCGTGGTGGCCGACTTCGAGGGCCTCGGCATCGACAGCCAGGCCAGTCAGCGCCCGCCGGCGCAACCCGGCGCGCCAAACGCCGGGCGCCCCGGCTTCTCGAACCTGAGCGGCCACGTGGATGCCGACCAGACGCGCGGCGCTCTGACGCTCGACGCAAGGAATGCCACGCTGGACTTTCCCGGCCGCTTCGACCAGCCGCGCATCGATCTCGACACGCTGAGCGCGCGCACGTCGTGGCGCGTGTCGCGTTCCGCGGCCCGGCGCGATGCGCCGGCCAACGTGCAGGTGCGTATCGATGCGCTGCATGTGCAGAACGCCGAACTCGCGGGCGACGTGAGCGGCACCTGGCACAACGGCGGCAAGGGCAACGGCATCGTCGACCTGAAGGGCAACATCGCGCGCGCGAATGCCAACGCGGTGCCGCGCTATCTGCCGACCGACATCGGCGCCGGCGTGCGCGACTATCTGCAGCGCGCACTGCTCGCCGGCACGGTGCAAAACGCGCCGTTCGCCGTGCAGGGCGACCTCGAGGACTTCCCCTACGGCAAGGGCGGCGGCAGGTTCAACGTCGACATTCCGCTCGTCGACGTGACGTTCAACCCCTCGCCGCTGCGTCCCGGCCATACGGAAGTCTGGCCCTCGTTCGAGAAGGTGCGCGGCAACCTGCGCTTCGACGCGGACAAGCTGCACATCGCCATCGACTCCGGCACGGTCTTCGGCGTGACGCTCACGCAGGTGCTCGGCGATATCAGCAACATCGGTCAGAACGATTCGACGCTCACGCTCAAGGGCGACGCCAAGGGGCCCGCGGCCGATTTCGTGAAGTACCTCAACAGCAGCCCGGTAGGCCACTGGATCGGCGACTTCACCGACGAGACGCGGGCGAGCGGCACCACACAGCTCGCCATGCAGTTGTCCATGCCGCTCGAGCACACCGACCGCTCGAAGGTCACCGGACGCGCGCGCTTCCTGCGCAACGACGTGACGCTGCTCGGCGGCCTGCCCACGTTCGGCGCCGTGGACGGCGAACTCGCGTTCACCGAGCGTGGCATCTCGCTCGACAACCTGCGCGGCACGTTCCTCGGCGGCGAGGTGCGCGCCTCGGGCGGCAGTCGCGACGACGGCACCATCGCGCTGAACATCAGCGGCACGATGAGCGCGCAAGGACTGCGCGAGAACCGCGAGAACGCCTCGCTCGCGCAGCTCGCCAAGCGCATGACGGGCAGCACGCCGTACACCGCGACGGTCGCGGTGCGCCAGGGCATGACGGAAGTGGCCGTGCAATCGACGCTCGCCGGCCTCGCCGTCAATCTGCCGGCGCCGCTCGGCAAGAGTGCGGAGACGTCCCTGCCCGCACGCTTCACGCTGCGGCCCCAGCCGAACCCCGGCGGGCGCCGCATCGATACGCTCGAATTCGCCATCGGCAGCGTGCAGGCCAACTACGTGCAGCAGCGCATCGGAACGCGCGTCGACGTGCTGCGCGGCGGCATCGGCGTCAATCAGCCGGTGCCGGCCCCGCGCGAAGGCGTGCAGGCGGCCGCACAGTTCGACACGCTCGACGTGGACGCCTGGCGCAGCGTGATTGCCTCGCTCGATAGCGCCGCCGTCACGCCCGGCACGCAAGGCACGCCGCCCGCACCGGCCGCCACCGCCGCGGCCGCGCGTGACGAATTCGGCGCGCTCACGCCTTACATTCCCACGCGCCTCGCGCTGCACGCGAGGCAGGTGCGCCTGATGTCGCGCCTGTGGCCGGAGTTCGTCGTCGGCGCGCAGCGCAACGATCGCGACTGGCAGGTCAGCCTCGCGTCCGATCTGGTGTCCGGCTTCGCCGAGTGGCATGCGCCCGACGCGAAGAGTCCGTCGGGAGCGATTCGCGCGCGGCTCGCGAAGCTCGTCATCCCGCGCGAAGAGCACGGCGAGGACGTTCTCACGCAGGTGCTCGACGAGCCGAGCGATGAATTCCCCGCCATCGACCTCGTCGCGAACGATTTCGTGCTGCGCGACAAGCCGCTGGGCAAGCTCACGCTCAACGCGCACAACGACGTCGAGGACGGCGTGCCCGTCTGGCAGCTCACGAAACTGCAGCTGAGCAACAACGCCGCCACGCTGGACGTGAGCGGCAACTGGCGCACGTCGCGGCGGCGCGCGGCGGCCGCCGGCAGCAACGAGGACGTGCCGCGCCGTACAGTGCTCGACTTCAATCTCGACGTGAAGGACGCGGGCGGCCTGCTCGACCGGCTGGGGCTGCCCAAGACGCTCAAGGACGGCTCGGGCACGGTGTCGGGCCGCTTCGGCTGGCGCGGCGGGCCCGATGCCATCGACTATCCGACGCTCGGCGGGCGCGTGAAGGTCGATCTGCGGCGCGGACAGATCCTGAAAGCGGACCCGGGGCTCGCGAAGCTGCTGGGCGTGCTCTCGCTGCAGACGCTCACCAAGATCATCACGTTCGACTTCAACAGCGTGATCGGCAGCGGCCTGCCGTTCGACAGCATCGACGGCAACGCCACCATGCAGGCCGGCGTGGCCACGACGAACGACCTGACCATCAACGCCAACGCGGCCACCATCAAGATCGACGGCCACACCGACCTCGCACGCGAGACGCAGGATCTGAACGTGCTGGTGTTGCCGAAGATCAACGCGGCGTCGGCCTCGCTTGCGTGGGCAATCATCAACCCGGCGCTGGGCATCGGCTCCTTCTTTGCGCAACTGGCGCTGGGCGATCAGCTCTCGCGCACGCTCTCGAGCCGGTATCACGTGACCGGTTCCTGGGACAATCCGGTCATCGGACAGGGAAGCGACAATAAGAGTAAGATCGAAACAACGCCGGAGACCCGGCCGCAGACGCAAGACCGCGCGCGATCGCTCGGCATGCGCGGCAATTGAGCGCCTTTGCCGCGCCTGCCGCCGCCCGCTCCCGCCCGCCCATATCCGTCTCAAATCGAGCCCGATTCGCCCAGAAATGACGAGTACCGAAACACAGTCCGCCCAGTTCCCGGCCGCGCCCGTGCGCGTGGCTGCCGTGCAAATGGTGAGCGCGCCCGACGTTGGGCGCAATCTGGCCGAAGCCGCCCGTCTGGTCGCCGAGGCGGCTCACGCCGGCGCGCAACTGGTGCTGCTGCCCGAGTACTTCTGCTACATGGGGCAGCGCGACACGGACAAGCTTGCCTTGCGCGAAACGCCGGGCAGCGGGCCGATCCAGGACTTCCTGTCGCAAACGGCCCGCCGCCACGGCGTCTGGCTCATCGGCGGCACGCTGCCGCTGGCCGCGCCGGAACCGGAGCGCGTGCTCAACACCACGCTCGTGTTCGATCCGCACGGCGCACCGGCCGCGCGCTACGACAAGATCCACCTGTTCAACTTCGTCAAGGGCGACGAGGCCTACGACGAGGCGCGCACGATTCGCCCCGGCGAGGCGGTACGCACCTTCGAAGCGCCATTTGGCCGCGTGGGCCTGTCGGTGTGCTACGACCTGCGTTTTCCCGAGTTGTACCGCGCCATGGGCGACTGTACGCTCGTGGTGGTGCCGGCCGCCTTTACCTACACCACGGGCCGTGCGCACTGGGAATTGCTGCTGCGCGCGCGCGCCATCGAGAACCAGTGCTACGTGCTGGCGTCCGCGCAGGGCGGCCACCACGAGAACGGGCGGCGCACCTGGGGACACTCCATGCTGATCGACCCTTGGGGCGATATCGTCGCCCAGCGTGAAACGCAAGGCGCCGGCGTGGTCGTCGGCGACATCGATCCCGCACGGCTGGCGAGTGTGCGCGAGAGCCTGCCCGCGTGGCGGCACCGCGTGCTGCGAGGTTGATTTCCGGGCTTTCGCCCCCAACTGGCTCCCATATTCGCCCTCATCCACCGAATACCTTTCCTTGGCCTGACACCGCATGAAAATCATCGACACCGGCATCCAGAACCTGGCCACGGCGCGCGAGCTCCTGCTCACGCCGTATGGCCTCGACGAAAGCCACCTGCAACGCGCGCTCGGCGACATCTTCACGCACCGGGTCGACTATGCCGACCTGTACTTCCAGTACACGCGCAGCGAAGCGTGGAGCCTCGAGGAAGGCATCGTCAAATCGGGGTCGTTCTCGATCGATCAGGGCGTCGGGGTGCGCGCCATCGTGGGTGATCGCACCGCTTTCGCGTACTCGGACGACATCTCTGAGGTCGCGCTCAAGGACGCGGCTGCCGCCACGCGCAGCATTGCCTCGGCCGGACGCGGACGCGTAAAGGTCGGCAGCAAGCTCTCGAGCACCAGCGGCCACGGCCTGTACCTGCCTGCCGACCCGCTCGCCTCGCTCGACGCCAACGGCAAGGTCGCGCTGCTCGAGCGCGTGGAGAAGCTCGCCCGCGCGCGCGACGCGCGCGTCTCGCAGGTCATGGCGGGCCTCGCCGGCGAGTACGATGTCGTGCTCGTCGCGCGCAGCGACGGCGTGATCGCGGCCGACGTTCGTCCGCTCGTGCGCGTGTCGGTCACCGTCATCGTCGAGTCCAACGGACGCCGCGAGATCGGCAACAGCGGCGGCGGTGCGCGCCTCGATTACGGCTACTTCACGGACGAACTGCTCGAAAAGTACGTCAAGGAGGCGGTCGACGGCGCCATCGTCAAGCTCGACGCCCGCCCCGCCCCGGCCGGCGCCATGACCGTCGTGCTCGGCCCGGGCTGGCCCGGCGTGCTGCTGCACGAAGCGGTCGGCCACGGCCTGGAGGGCGACTTCAACCGCAAGGGCTCGTCCGCCTTCTCGGGACGCCTCGGCGAACGCGTGGCCGCCAAGGGCGTCACCGTGGTCGACGACGGCACGCTGTCGAACCGCCGCGGCTCGCTCAACATCGACGACGAAGGCAACCCGACGCAGTGCACCACACTGATCGAAGACGGGATCCTGAAGGGCTACATGCAGGACAGCATGAACGCGCGCCTGATGAAAATGCCGGTCACGGGCAACGGTCGCCGCGAGTCATACGCGGCGCTGCCGATGCCGCGCATGACGAACACATACATGCTCGGCGGCGACAAGGACCCCGAGGAAATCATCAAGTCGGTCAAGCGCGGCCTTTATGCCGTGAACTTCGGCGGCGGGCAGGTCGACATCACCAACGGCAAGTTCGTGTTCTCGATGTCCGAGGCGTACATGATCGAGGACGGCAAGATCACCTACCCGGTCAAGGGCGCGACGCTCATCGGCAACGGCCCCGAATCGCTCAAGGATGTGACCATGATCGGCAACGACATGTCGCTCGACTCCGGCGTGGGCGTGTGCGGCAAGGAAGGTCAGAGCGTGCCGGTCGGCGTGGGCCAGCCGACGCTGCGCATCGAGAACATGACCGTGGGCGGCACCGCCTGAGGCCGCGTTCGCGCCGCGTTTGGCGCAACGCAAAAAATGCGCAAAGCTTAGCAAGACGCCCGGCCCAAACCGGGCGTCTTCGCATGTTTTCCAGAGAACTCATTTTATCGACGCAAAATTGGCAACAGAATTGCGACATTTCCGCACGTTTTTCGCTGCTTTAGCTTGATGGTGCGGTTGCAGCGCCATACGATTCGGCGTATAAAGCTGTTTCTGTGCACGGCGCAAGTCCGCGGTGCAACACCCGAGACCCATTCATGATCGCCAGCAAGTTTTATTTTTACTTTTTTGCGAATCTCACACCGCTGGCGGATGGAGAGGGGTACTTGCAGCAGTAAGCAACGAAACGAATCCTGAAAAACCGCCAGCGAGTCTGGCGGTTTTTTTTTGACCCGTATCCCGAGAAACGAAACGCACTCAGCACTGCCCAGGAGAAAACGACCATGCCTCCCCACAACACCGATGACGTCCGCATTCGCGAGCTCAAGGAACTGACGCCGCCGGCGCATCTGATTCGCGAATACCCCTGCTCCGAACGGAGCGCGGATCTCATCCACCGCTCGCGCGGCGCCATTCACCGCGTGCTGCATGGCATGGAAGACCGTCTCGTGGTGATCAT
Organism: Pandoraea nosoerga; assembly: GCF_902459585.1. GTDB lineage: Bacteria > Pseudomonadota > Gammaproteobacteria > Burkholderiales > Burkholderiaceae > Pandoraea > Pandoraea nosoerga. The sequence goes on along the minus strand of NZ_CABPSC010000014.1, from coordinate 43,967 downwards.
CGGCCCGTGCTCGATCCACGATCCGAAGGCTGCGCTGGAATACGCCTCGCGCCTGGTCGAACAGCGCGAACGCCTCAAGGGCGAGCTCGAAATCGTGATGCGCGTGTACTTCGAAAAGCCGCGCACGACGGTCGGCTGGAAGGGGCTCATCAACGACCCCCACATGGACAACAGCTTCAAGATCAACGACGGTCTTCGCCTCGCGCGCGATCTGCTCGCGCAGATCAACGAACTGGGCCTGCCCGCCGGCACCGAATATCTCGACATGATCAGCCCGCAGTACATCGCCGATCTCGTGTCGTGGGGCGCCATTGGCGCGCGCACCACCGAATCGCAGGTGCACCGCGAACTGGCCTCGGGGCTGTCGTGCCCGGTCGGCTTCAAGAACGGCACCGACGGCAACGTGAAGATCGCCGTGGACGCCATCAAGGCCGCCTCGCAGCCGCACCATTTCCTGTCAGTCACCAAAGGCGGGCATTCGGCCATCGTGTCGACCTCGGGCAATGAGGACTGCCACCTGATCCTGCGCGGCGGCAAGGCGCCCAACTACGACGCCGCAAGCGTGCAAAGCGCCTGCGAAGAGATCGCCAAGTCGGGACTGGCCGCGCGCGTGATGATCGACGCCTCGCACGCCAACAGCCAGAAAAAGCACGAAAACCAGATCCCGGTGTGCGAGGACATCGCGCGTCAGATCGCCGCCGGCGATGACCGCATCATTGGCGTGATGGTGGAATCGCATCTCGTGGCCGGCCGCCAGGACCACGTGCCCGGCCAGCCGCTCACCTACGGGCAGAGCATCACCGATGCCTGCATCAACTGGGAAGACAGCCTGAAGGTGCTCGACACGCTCGCCGACGCCGTGCGGGCGCGCCGTCTGGCACGCGGCGCCGGCAACTGAGCGGCGCTCATGCCGGTGCACCGCCGCCGGCAAACGACCCGAGCGGACCCGAGCGCGGGTGCGGCGCGAACGCCCGTGCGCGGTCAGCCCGCGGCGTTGCCGGCGCGAGCGCGCTGCCAGAGCACGTCAGCGCCGCCGCCCGCATGGTTGAGTACCCGGGCGAGCACGAACATCAGGTCGGACAGCCGATTGATGTACTGACGCGGGGCGGGCCCCACCGTCTCTTCGGCGCCAAGCGCCACCATCGCCCGCTCGGCCCGGCGCGTCACGGTACGCACCACATGGGCGAGCGCCGCGGCACGCGTGCCGCCGGGCAGGATGAACTCGCGCAGCGGCGGCAGATCGGCATTGAGCCGTGCGAGCCAATCGTCGAGCTTGGCCACCTGGGCCTCGCCAAGCAGCGTGTGACGCGGCATGCTCAGTTCGCCGCCGAGATCGAACAGATCGTGCTGGATGTCGAGCAGCAGCGCGCGGATGTCTTCCGGCAGCGCTTCGCACAGCAACACGCCGATATGCGAATTCGTTTCATCGATCTCGCCGATGGCGACGATGCGCGCACTGGATTTGTCCACCCGCGCGCCGTCCCCGAGGCCGGTCTTGCCGCCGTCGCCCGTGCGCGTGACGATCTTGCTCAAACGATTACCCATCTTCCGATACCTGCCCTTGCGACACATGCGGCACATGCGGCCCGTGCGGCCCGCCGGCGCCCGATGCCGGCCACCGGGACCGCTTGCCGTGCCTGGTTGACATTGACCGGCCGGCGCGCGGCTGCCCATTTTTCGGGCAATTCCGATGGCGCGCTGGCGCGGCAAGTCCGTATGATATGACGCAAAGGGTGGGGAAAAACGCCGTCACGGCGTAAAATCCCCGCTCATGAGGTGTCAGGGGCGCGCCATGGCGTGTCCGAGACCCCGCCCGATATGGAGCGCGCCACCGCCTGACGGCGCTGGCCCCGGAGACCCGAAGGAGAAAGCCGTGAATCACCCCCATCTGCCGTTCGCTGCAAGGCGTCCGTTCCCCGACGCGCTACTGAGCGAGTTGCAAGCCCTGCTGGGCGAGCGCATCAGCACCAAGGACGCGCTGCGCGAGCATCACGGCCGCGACGAATCTCCGTTCGATCCCATGCTTCCCGATGCGGTCGCGTTCGCGCACAGCACCGAAGAGGTCTCGCAGATCGTCAAACTGTGCGCCCGATACGACGTGCCCATCATTCCGTATGGCGCCGGCTCCTCGCTCGAGGGGCATCTGCTCGCCGTCGAGGGTGGGCTGTCGCTCGACCTCTCGGAGATGAACCAGATCGTCTCGATCAACGCCGAGGACCTGACGGTTACCGTGCAGCCCGGCATCTCGCGCAAGGCGCTCAACGAGGCCCTGCGCGACACCGGACTGTTCTTCCCGATCGATCCGGGCGCGGATGCGAGCATCGGCGGCATGTGCGCCACGCGCGCGTCCGGCACCAATGCCGTGCGCTACGGCACGATGCGCGAGAACGTCCTCGCACTGACGGTCGTCCTCGCCGACGGCCGCGTGATCCACACGGGCACGCGCGCCCGCAAGTCGTCGGCGGGCTACGACCTCACGCGTCTTTTCGTCGGCAGCGAAGGCACGCTGGGCGTCATCACCGAAGCCACGGTGCGCCTGTATCCGCAGCCCGAAGCCGTGTCGGCGGCGATCTGCTCGTTCCCGAGCATGACGGACGCCGTGAACTGCGTCATCCAGACGATTCAGCTCGGTGTGCCGGTGGCGCGCGTGGAGTTCGTGGACGCGCTGGCCGTGCGCGCCATCAACAAGCATTCGAAGCTCGAACTGCCCGAAACGCAAACGCTGTTCTTCGAATTCCACGGCAGCGACGCCGGCGTGAAGGAACAGGCGGAGACGGTGGAGATGCTCGCCAGGGAAAACGGTGGCACCGGCTTCGAATGGGCCACTCGCACCGAAGACCGCAATCGCCTCTGGAGCGCACGCCACAGCGCGTACTTCGCCATGCTGCAGCTCAAGCCGGGCTGCCGCGCCGTGACGACGGACGTGTGCGTGCCGATATCGCGTCTGGCCGAGTGCGTCGGCGAGACCGAGCAAGACCTGCGTGCGTCGAGCCTGCCCTGTCCGATCGTGGGCCATGTGGGCGACGGCAACTTCCACGTGGCGATCCTGATCGACCCGGACAAGCCCGAAGAAATCGCGGAGGCCGAACGGCTCAACCAGCGCATCGTCGAGCGCGCGATTCGCATGGGCGGCACGTGCACCGGCGAACACGGCGTAGGGCTGCACAAGATGGACTTTCTCGTGACCGAACACGGCGAGGACGCCATCGACGTGATGCGCGCGATCAAGACGTCGCTCGATCCGCACAACCTGCTCAATCCGGGCAAGATTTTCCGGTTGCGCCCGGCGGGCTGAGGGCCGCATGAACGCGCCCGTCACCTCGCAAGGACCCTCCAGCGCGCTTCAGGCGGGCACGGCCGCGGGCCACGCCGGCGCCGCACCCTCGGCGGCTGCGGCGGGCACGGCGGGCACAGCGAACGAAAGCGCCGACGCCACCCGCGTCCTGGAAGCACGGCAGCGGCAGTTGCTCGACGCGCTCGCACAAATCCTGCCGCCCCACTGCATCCTGCATCGCCGCGAGGACACCACGCCATACGAGTGCGATGGCCTGGCCGCGTATCGTCGCGTGCCGCTGGCAGTGGTGCTGCCCGAGACGGAGTCGCAGGTCCAGCGCATTTTGCAGGCCTGTCATCAACTCGGCATCCCCGTCGTGCCGCGCGGCGCCGGCACCAGCCTGTCGGGCGGTGCAATGCCGATGGCCGAGGGCCTGGTGCTCTCGCTCGCGAAGTTCAAGAAGATCATCGAGATCGATCCTTATGCGCGCACGGCAACGGTGCAGCCCGGCGTTCGCAATCTCGCGATCTCGGACGCCGCTGCGCCTTACGGCCTGTATTACGCACCGGACCCGTCCTCGCAAATCGCCTGCACCATCGGCGGCAACATCGCGGAAAACTCCGGCGGCGTGCACTGCCTGAAGTACGGCCTCACGGTGCATAACGTGCTGCGCGTGCGCGCGATCACCATGTCGGGCGAGGCCATCGAGTTCGGCTCGCTCGGGCCCGATGCACCGGGTCTCGATCTGCTCTCGGTGTTCATCGGCAGCGAGGGGATGTTCGGCGTAGTAACCGAAATCACCGTCAGGCTGGTGCCCAAAGCGCAGACGGCGCAAGTCATCATGGCGAGCTTCGACGATGTTGAGACGGGCGGCAACGCCGTGGCCGCGATTATCGCCGCCGGCATCATCCCCGCCGGACTGGAGATGATGGACAAGCCCGCCACGCAGGCCGTCGAGGAATTCGTGCATGCCGGCTACGATCTCGATGCCGCGGCCATCCTGCTGTGCGAGTCGGACGGCACGCCCGAAGAGGTGGCCGAAGAGATCATGCGCATCTCGCACGTGCTGCGCACGTCCGGGGCAACGCGTCTGCAGATCTCTCGCAGTGAAGAGGAACGACTGCGCTTCTGGTCGGGCCGAAAGAACGCGTTTCCTGCCGCCGGACGCATCTCGCCGGACTACTACTGCATGGACGGCACCATTCCACGCCGTGCGATTGGGACGTTACTCAAACGCATCGAAAGTATGGAACAACAGTACGGATTGCGCTGTATTAACGTCTTTCACGCGGGAGACGGCAACATGCATCCGCTCATTCTGTTCAATGGCAACGATCGCGACGAGTGGCGCCGGGCCGAAGCGTTCGGCAGCGACATTCTGGAAGCCTGCGTCGAGCTCGGCGGCACGATCACCGGCGAGCATGGCGTGGGCATCGAGAAGATCAACTCGATGTGCGTGCAGTTCTCGCCCGAGGAGCGCGACGCATTCTTCGGCGTGAAGCGCGCGTTCGATCCGGTCGGATTGCTCAATCCGGACAAGGGCATCCCGACGCGGGCGCGCTGCGCCGAGTACGGCAAGCTCCACGTGCGCGGCGGCCTGCTGCCCCACCCCGATCTGCCGAGGTTCTGACATGCGCGGGCTGTCGGAATGGCTGCCGCACGACTGGCGGCAGCGGCTTTACATCATCATCTTCGAGGCCGATACGCGCGAGGGGCGGCTGTTCGACATCGCCCTGCTGATCGCCATCATCCTGTCGGTGCTGACGGTGGTCGTCTCGAGCATCCCGTCCGTACAGAACACGGCGGCGTTGCCGATGGCCATTCTCGAATGGTTCTTCACGCTGCTGTTCACGGCCGAGTACATTGCCCGCCTGCTGTGCGCGCACCGGCCGGTGCGCTATGCGCTCTCGTTCTACGGCATCATCGATCTGCTCGCGATCCTGCCCACCTATCTCGCGATTCTCGTGCCCGAACTGCATGGGCTGATCGACGTGCGTCTGCTGCGGCTGATGCGCGCGTTCCGGATCCTAAAGCTCACAGCCTACGTGAACGAAGCCGGGATCCTGAGCATTGCGCTGTACAACGCGCGCCGCAAGATCCTCGTGTTTCTCGGCTTCATCTCGATCATCGTGGTGATCTTCGGCACGCTCATGCACATCATCGAAGGGCCGCAGCACGGCTTCACGAGCATACCGGTGGGCATCTACTGGGCCATCGTCACGCTCACGACGACCGGTTACGGCGACGTGGTGCCGGTCACCGGCCTGGGCAAGGCGATCACCGGCTTCGTGATGCTGCTCGGCTACAGCGTGATCGCCATTCCGACCGGCATCATGGGCGCCGAGATCCACTCGGTCATGCGCAAGAGAACGATTACCACGCGCACCTGCGCGCAATGCCACACCGAAGGTCACGATCCCGACGCGAGTTACTGCAAGCATTGCGGTAGCGAATTGGGGCCCTATCAATCCGACATGCCACCGCCGCCGGAACCGAGCTGATGACCGACACCACCCCACCCATCTCGCCGGGCGCCTCGCTCGCCCCGGACTCCCCCACACCGTCGTGCGCATCGGTCGCGGCCGCGCCCGCGGTTTCGCCAAAGGAGACGCTCGAGCGCTTTCGCACGATCATCGAGCAGGCCACCGCGCGCCGCACGCCACTGCAATTGCGCGGTGGCGGCACCAAGGCCTGGTACGGGCAGCAACGCGTGGGCGATGTGCTCGACACGCGCGCCTACCGCGGCATCGTCGCTTACGATCCGGCCGAACTCGTCATCACGGCGCGCTGCGGCACGCCGCTCGCCGACGTGGAGGCCGCGCTTGCCGAACGCAATCAGTTGCTGCCATTCGAGCCGCCCTATTTCGGCCCGGGCGCTACGATCGGTGGCGCCGTGGCCGCCGGCCTGGCGGGGCCACGGCGCAGCGCTGTCGGATCGGTACGCGACTTCGTGCTCGGCGCGAAGCTCATGGACGGGCGCGGGCACGTGCTGAACTTCGGCGGTCAGGTCATGAAAAACGTTGCCGGCTACGACGTCTCGCGCATGCTCGCGGGATCGCTGGGCACACTGGGTCTCATTCTCGAAGTCTCGCTCAAGGTGTTGCCGCAGCCGTTTGCCGAACTCACCCTGCAGTTCGAGATGAACGCCGTCGACGCCGTGCGCAAGCTCAACGAATGGGGCGGACAGCCGCTGCCGATCACGGGCAGCGCCTGGCGCAGCGATTTGCTGGTCATCCGGCTCGCCGGCGCATCGGCGGCGATCAAGGCGGCGCGCGTGAAGATGGGGGGCGAACTGGTCGATGCGATTCACGCCGCGAAGTTCTGGCACGCGATCCGCGAGCAGACCGACAACTTCTTCGCCGATGCGGGGCCGGGGCAAGCGCTATGGCGTTTGGCGGTGCCGTCGACGGCCGAACCGCATCGCCTGCCGGGCAAACAACTGATCGAATGGGGCGGCGCGCAACGCTGGTGGATCACCGACGCCGACGCACAAATCGTGCGCTCGGCCGCGAGGCAGGACGGCGGCCACGCCACGCTCTTTCGCTACGGCGAGCCCGGCGTGAGCGTGTTCACGCCGTTGCCGGCGCCTGTCATGCGCATTCACCGCAACCTGAAATCGGTCTTCGATCCGGCGGGCATCTTCAATCCGGGACGGATGTACCCGGAGTTCTGACTCACCGTTTGGCGTCGAGCAGACGCGCGACTTCGCTCGCGAGCGTGCGCACCGCGCGCTCGACCTCACGCGTGAACGGCTGGCCGCCGTTCACGCGCAAGAAGTGATCGTAGCGCGCCGAATTCGAGAAGAGGCTGCCCGGCGCCACGCGAATGCCTTTGGCCAACGCCGCGTCGAACAGCTGCTCCGAATTCACGCCACCAGGCATCTCGACCCACAGGCTCAGCCCGCCGGCAGGCAGCGTCAGCCGTGTACCGGTCGGGAAATACGTGGCGATGGCGTCGGCCATCGCGGCGCGGTGCTCCCGCAACTGCGCGCGCAGACGGCGCAGATGCCGGTCGTAGCGCGGCGAGTCCATGAATTCGCCCATGGCAATCTGCGCGAGCGCCTCATTGGGACGCGTCTGCGCATACTTGAGCATCTCCACGCGTCCTTGCCACTTGCCGGCCGCAATCCAGCCGAGCCGCATGCCGGGCGCCAGGGTCTTGTGCAGCGACGCGCAGTGGATCACATTGCCGCCGTTGTCCCACGAACGAATTGCCGCCGGAATGTTGTCGTCGTCGCCGAGCGCCGCGTAGGTGTCGTCTTCGATGATGGCGATGCCGCGCGACTCCGCCCACGCCACCAGACGGGCCTTGTGCGCGTCCGGCATCACCGACCCCAGGGGGTTCTGGAAGTGCGGCACGACAATGACGGCCTTGATGTTGTCGTAGGTCTGGCTCGCGAGGTCGAGCGCCTCGAGGGAGATGCCCGTCTGCGGACTCGTCGGGATCTCGAGCGCGCGTATGCCCATGCTCTCGAGCGTCTGCAGCAGCGCGTAGTAAGTGGGCGATTCGACGGCGACCACGTCGCCGGCGCCCGCGACGGCCCGCAGCGCGAGATTGATCGCCTCGATACAGCCGTGCGTGACGACGATCTCGTCGGGATTGATGCTCATGCGCGCTTCGAGGGCGCGCCTCGCGAGCACCGCACGAAAACGCGGTTCGCCGCCGCCGGGCGGCGGCTCGCCATAGAGCGTCGGATGATCGCGCAACGCGCGAATCGTCGCTTGCCGCAATTCGGCGACGGGGTAGAGAGACGCCGAGCCGTGCGCCACCGCCAGATTGACCTTGATGTTCGCCTGCAGACCGCGTGCAAGAATCGACGAGACCCGCTGGTTGATGCCCACGTATTGCGCCAGATCGGGCACCCACTCGCGCGGCTCGGCGACGAGCGCGACGCTCGCACGCGCCGGGGTACGCACGAAGTACCCGGAGCGCGGCCGCGCTTCGAGCACGCCCTGCGCTTCGAGGTGACGACATGTCTGCAGCGCCGTCGACAGGCTCACCTGATGCCGATCCATCAGCACGCGCACGCTCGGCATGCGATCGCCGGGCGCCAGCGTGCCGGCTTCGATGGCGCGGCGGTAATGGTCGGCGAGTTGGCGGTAGAGCGGCGTGCGCTCGCCGGGCGCCGCCTGGGCGGCGGATCCAGCGGCGCGGCTGAGCGCCGCCGACGCCTGCGGCAGCGCGACGGCGGGGGTGGTGGGGGGGGTGGCGGCTTCCATGCGCGGATCATCTGACATTGCACTCGACCATAACAGATACAGATTCAGTGAATCGGCATCGTAACAGATCGCCGGACGCCCCTCTGTTACGGGCGCAGGCCATGATCCGTGTGCCTACCGGCGCGCTGGTGCGGTCGATACGCTGTACTCACCTGTTCAACGCCCGGAGAGCCTCATGTCAAAGCGCCCCATCCCCTTCGTTTCCCACGATTTTGGTCTGTCCCGGAGCGTCCGGAGCATCTGGACGGCCGGCGCCTGCCGGCGCGCCCCGGGTCCGGCCGACGACGCCCTGCCCCAGCGCCTCACGCTCGCACGCGGCGCGGCGTTTCACGTGTATGCCCGCGAAGGCGCGATCTTCCACGTGCGCAGGGGCCGCGCGCGGCTCACGCCCGCGCCGCGATGGCTGGCCGCCACGGTGTGGGCCGCGCCGATGTCCCTGGGCGCCGGTGCGGCCTACGTGAACGAAACGACCGGCTGGCTGCTGATCGAGAGCGAAGATGGCGCGGAACTCGCATGTCACGACACCGCACCCGAGGTGCGAACGACGACGTGGCTCGCGAGCGTGTGGCGCGGCTTGCTCGCATGGCGGAGATCGGCCGCACGCTAAGCGTCGCGGTCCTTGCCACATCGAGCGCCTTGCCCGGTGGCGCGGCTGCCGCATTCCGGCGGTCCGGCGTCCGCCGCCGCGCTCACGGCACGGCGACCAGGTTCGCGCCCTACCCGCGCCGGCCTCAGGCCGGCAACAGCCGCGCGATGTCGGCCCGGATGGCTTCCGGTTTGACCGTCGGCGCATAGCGCGCAACCACATTGCCCGACGCGTCGACGAGAAACTTCGTGAAGTTCCACTTGATTGCCTTCGTACCCAGCACGCCGCGCTTTTTGCGCGTCAGATACCGGTATAGCGGCGCGGCGTCCGGCCCTTTGACGTCGATCTTGGCGAACATCGGAAACGTCACGTGAAAGCGCAGGTCGCAGAAACTGCGAATCGCCTGCGCATCGCCCGGCTCTTGCTTGCCGAACTGGTTGCAAGGAAACGCGAGCACCTCGAACCCGCGCGGGCCCAGTTGTTCGTACAACGTCTGCAAGCCGGCGTACTGCGGCGTGAAGCCGCACTCGCTCGCCGTATTGACAATGAGCAGCACCTTGCCGCGATAGTGCGACAGGCTGACGGTCTCGCCCGCGAGCGTATTGACCGAAAAATCGTAGAGCTGCTGTGAATCCGCGCTCATTTCTGGCTCCGTGTGGATGTCGGCATGGCGAGTCTGCCACAACCCGCGGGCTCCGGCGCGCGGCCTGCGCCATCCTCCCCCGGGTAGCACCTCGTTTTTTCCGGGGTAGCACCTGCGCATGCGCCACGGCTATAATCGTTGACCGACAACGTCTGCCCGACGCGCCCCCTCAGCATCAGCGACACGCTTAGCGCCACCTGAACCGCCTCATGTCGACCATCGCCGCACACCTCGACGACGTCCTTTCCCGGATTGCCAACGCCACCGCCCAAGCCGGCCGGCCGACCGGCAGCGTGCATCTGCTTGCCGTGTCGAAGACGTTCGGCCCCGACGCGGTGCGCGAGGCGGCCGCGGCGGGCCAACGCGCGTTCGGCGAGAACTACGTGCAGGAGTCGCTCGAAAAGATGGCGGTGCTGGCGCGCGAGACGGTGGATGGCGAGCCGCTCGAGTGGCACTTCATCGGCCCGCTGCAAAGCAACAAGACCCGCCCGGTGGCCGAGCACTTCGCGTGGGTGCATTCCGTCGACCGGCTGAAGATCGCCGAGCGTCTGAGCGCGCAGCGCCCGGCCGGCATGCCCGCGCTGCAGGTCTGCCTGCAGGTCAACATCAGCGGTGAGGCAAGCAAGAGCGGCGTGCCGCCCGAAGACGTGCCGGCCGTCGCACGCGCCATCGCTGCCCTGCCCAACCTGCGGCTGCGCGGGTTGATGGCGATCCCCGAGCCGCAGACCGACCCGGCGCGTCAGCGCGCGCCGTTTCGCGCGGTGCGCGAGCTGTTCGACGCGCTGCGCGCCGACGGTCTTGCACTCGACACGCTGTCGATGGGCATGTCCGGCGATCTCGAAGCGGCGATCGCCGAAGGTGCGACAATGGTCCGCATCGGTACCGCGATTTTCGGCGCACGCGACTACGGCCCCCGGGCGTAATCGGCGTGTGGCCCCTGCGGCTTCCGGGATCGACGCGTCGACAGACGCCTCGCGACGGTTCGCCGCGGCAACAGGTAGTGACGGTTACGACATACGCAACGCAAAGGACGGTTATGAGAATTGCATTCATCGGCGGCGGCAACATGGCCAACGCCCTGATCGGCGGACTCGTCAAGCGCGGCACGGCCCCGCGCGACATTCTCGCGATCGACGTCAACGAATCGACCCGCGAGGGCCTCGCCGGGCAGTACGGCGTGGACACCGCCGGCGCCCCGAACGATCGCCTGCGCGATTACGACACGCTCGTGCTGGCCGTCAAGCCCCAGGTGCTCAAGGATGTCGCGCAGGCGCTCCCGCCGCATCTGAACGGCCAGTTGGTCATCAGCATTGCCGCCGGCATTCGCGCGTCCGACCTGGCGCGCTGGCTCGGCGGGCACAACCAGATCGTGCGCTGCATGCCCAATACGCCGGCGCTCATCGGCATGGGCATTACCGGTCTGGCCGCCCTTTCGGGCGTGGATTCGGACCAACGCAAGCGCGCGGAGACCGTGTTGAGCGCCGCCGGCCAGATCGTCTGGGTGGAAAAGGAGAGCCAGCTCGACGCCGTGACTGCCATCTCGGGCAGCGGTCCGGCTTACGTGTTCTATTTCATCGAAGCGCTCGAGCAAGCCGCCGAGGAACTGGGTTTCACGCCCGAGCAGGGCCGTCAGCTCGCCATCGCCACGTTTGCAGGCGCCTCGCAACTGGCCGCGCAGTCGAGCGAGCCGGCGAGCGTGCTGCGCGAACGCGTGACGTCCAAGGGCGGTACGACGTTTGCCGCCCTGAGTTCGTTCGATCGCGACGCCATCAAGGCTGCAATCGTGCGCGGCGTGCATGCCGCCAACACGCGCGCCAAGGAACTGGGCGACGAGCTGGGCGACGCCTGACGCCCATCATGCCGGGCGCGCCGGACTTCAGCCTCGGGCGCTCAGCAGATAGTGCCCGGCAATGCCCGCGAAGACCGCGGCGCCAAGCCAGTTGTTGTGCCGGAACGCGGCGAAGCAAGGCATGCGCTCGCGGCCGCGAATGAGGAAGTAGTGGTAGACGGCGAAGCTCGCCGCGACCGCCATGCCGAGCCAGAACGGCCAGCCGAAACCGAGCCACACGCCGACGCCCGCCTGAATGCCGAGCGCTGCGGCATAGCAGATCATGATGGCTGTCACGTCGAAGCGGCCGAACGTGATGGCCGATGTCTTGATGCCGATCTTCAGGTCGTCGTCGCGATCGACCATCGCGTACTCGGTGTCGTATGCGACCGACCAGAACACGTTCGAGAGCAACAACAGCCACGCGAGCATCGGCACCTGATCCTGCACGGCGGCGAAGGCCATCGGAATCCCGAAGCCGAAAGCCACCCCCAGATACGCCTGCGGAATGGCGAGAAAGCGCTTGGTGAAAGGATAGGTGCCCGCCACGAACAGCGCGGGGATCGACAACCCCTTGGTGAGTGCGTTGAGCGGCAGGATCAGCAGGAAGCTCACGAGCGCGAGCGTTGCGGCCACGGCGAGCGCTTCCCATGCGCGGATGCGTCCCGAGGTGATCGGACGTTCCTTGGTGCGCTTGACGAACTTGTCGAAATCGCGGTCCGCATAGTCGTTGATGGCGCAACCGGCCGAGCGCATCAGGAAGGTGCCGAGCGTGAAGATCACCACCATCCAGGGCTCGGGACGCCCGTCCGAGGCGATCCACAGCGCCGAGAGCGTCGGCCAGAGCAGCAGCACGGTGCCGATCGGCTTGTCGAGGCGAACGAGGCGGAAATACAGCGGAAGGCGTTGAGCGAGCAACATGGGCGTCACACGGGAAGACTACACAGAAAGACTTGTGACGACATTGTAGGCCACCGGCGGGGGCCCGCCAACGGCACGGCTGCCGTCCGGCGGCCGGACGTCACGTCACTTCACGTCACGCCAGGCTCACCAGATCCAGAACATCAGCAGCCAGAGCCAGTTCACGAGCGCCAGCGCGGCCGCCACGCCGGCCATCCCGGCCAGACGCCGCCCCGGCGAGCGCGTGTGCCGCCCGGTCACGCGCCAGCCCAGCCAGAGGCTCCACAGCGTGGTGGCGGCCAGAATCGCGGCGCGCACGTCGTTGGCCCAGTACACCGGCAGATGCTCGGCACGCAGCAGACTGATCGTGGTCGCCGACAGGCCAATGAACACGCCGGCGCCGGCAATCGGAATGATCGACTGCACCAGATGGTTGAAGCGCGAGGTCTGCCACGGCCCCATCGCACGATTGGCGAGCGCGAAGATGATCGTGAACGCCAGGCCGAGAATCAGCCCGTTGCCCAGGATGTAAGTGACGACCATGCCGCCATCGAGCCACGTGAACACGTCGCTCTGGTCGGGATAGTTGGTGAACACGAACCAAGGCGCGTTGGTTTCGAACGGCCACATGATGTTGCGATCGATGAGCCATGTGGCAATCGCGGTCTTGGTCGCGACGAACCACGGATTGACCGTCCAGTGGAAGGCGCCGATGGCCACGCCGAGCAGTCCGTACATGACCAGCACGCTGTCCCACAGGCTGTTGTTTTCCGTGGCGCCGAAGGTCACGATCTCTTCGCTGGGCGAGCGGCTCACGAGCGAGATGGCGTCGCGATGGCCCGCGCAGCGGCCGCACATATGGCACTGCGCGCCGCCCTTCATGTTGCGCAGCGGCACGAGCGGCGCGCAATTGACCGGAATGATCTTGTGACCGTTGGTGTGATACGACTGTCGCCAGGCGTCCTCGTTGACCTTGAAGTGAAACGGCGAGAGGCGCGCGAGCAGCGAGAACACGCCGTTGACCGGGCACAGGTACTTGCACCACACGCGCTTGTCGCGGCCGTAGAAGTAACCGATCACCATGGCACCCACGGTCGAGCCGCCGAGCACCAGCAGCACGGCCTTCGGGTACTGATACACACTGACCATCTGCCCGTAGAGCGTGGTGCCCGCGAAAGCCACGAAGGGCCAGCCGCCCCAACGCATCCAGCGCGGAATGGCGCGGCCGCGCCCGTGGCGGCTCGCAAATTCGGACAGCGTGCCCTCCGGGCACAGCACGCCGCACCAGACGCGCCCCATCAGCACCATGCTGAGCAGCACGAACGGCCACCAGATGCCCCAGAACGTGAATTGCGCGAAGACGGTGAGATTGTCGAGGATGTGTGCCGTTTCGTCGGGAAGCGGCAGCAGGACCGGCACGCAGATGAGAAACGCATAAACCAGCACGATGACCCACTGCACGCCACGTATCAGCTTGCCGTGGCGTTGCATCCACAGGCCCAATCGGGCCAGTCGGTTCGGGACAGGTATGGCGATGCTCATGCTCAACTCTTACGTCGGGGGATTGCCTTGGCCGGGCTGCCGGATCTGGCGATTACCGCGAAATCCACGTGCGGCGTGTCCGTTCAGCCCGTGGGGCGCACCGCGCGGCAATCCCGCCGGTGCGCGCTGCCCGCTCAGGCGGGCTTGACCTGCTTTGCCGGTGCGCCCGCTCGCCTGAGCAGCGCCCAGATGCACAGCCAATACACGACATAGACCAACAGGTTCATGCCGGCCGGATGCGCGCGGTAGCCGGTGAGCGTTGCCACCAGGCTGCCGAACGGGCTGGCGTCGTCAAGAATCGCGGAAGTATCCCACAGTTGGTCGACCAGCGTGGGCACGAGCTCGAGCGAAATCAGGCGATCCAGTCCCGATTCGAGCAGGCCGGCGGCAAGGAACAGCAGCATGATTTCGGTCACGCGGAAGAACAGCCGCCACGAGAAGACCTTGCCGCCGAGTTGCAGCAGCCAGAACGTGACGAGCGCGAGCGCGAAACCGATCAGCACGGCCAGCCACATCGAGAGCGGCACGCTGCCCTGCTGACCGAAGCCGATGCCGTACAGGAAGATGGCCGTCTCGCTGCCTTCGCGGGCGATGGCCAGCGCGACGAGCACGAGCACGCCCCACCAGGTGCCCTGGTCGTGACTCTTCTTCAGCGACGATTCCATGTCGCGCTTGAGGGTGCGCCCGTGGCGCTTCATCCAGAACACCATCTGCACGATGAGCACGCAGGCGATGAGCACCATCGCCGTCTGGAAGTAATCCTGCGCGTCGCCCGAGAGCACTTCGGTGAAGCCGACAAGTGCGGCGCCCAGTGCCACGGCCGCGGCGATGCCCAGCGCGACGCCGGCCCACAGATAGGGCAGGCCGCGCCTCGCCCCATGATCGGGGTTGGCCAGCCAGGCATGGAGAATGCCTACGACCAGCAATGCCTCGACGCTTTCGCGCCAGACGATGAACATGACCTGACCCATCGTGCGATTCCTCTTGTGTGACTTGTCTTACCGTGTGACCAACACGACTCCCGCGCGCTTACTTGGCGACGATCACGCCCTGCGCCTGCTGATGGAAATCGTCGAAAAACTTGTACTCGCCCGGCTGCAGCGGCGCGATCACGACAAACGACTGCGCGCCTGGCGCCAGCACCTTTTCCTTGCGCAGTTGCAGACTTTCGAATTCCACGGCGTTCGATCCGGTGTTGTGCACCTCGATCTTGATGCGCTTGCCCGCCGGGACTTCGATGCGCGCCGGATTGAGCTTGCCGTTGTTCATTTCCAGCTTGAACGTAGGCAGGTCGTCCGCGCGGGTAAGCGCCGGGCCGCCCAACGTGAACAAGGTGAGCGCGACGGCCGCCATCGTGGGCCCCAGGCGCGCGATGCGTTGATTCATCCCTGTGCTCCAAACGAAAACAGCGCTGACCCGCAGGCCAACGCTGCATCAAAGTTGTCCGGGCTTAATAGCCGCCCTTCTTGCCGACACCGGCGAACGTGAATTCGACCGTCTTCGTGATCGGCTTGAACCACGGGCCCACGCCCGTTTCCTTGTCGACGTGGCGGCCGAAGCACCACGGCCCCATGCCCCCGTGCGCCGCGTGCGCGCCTGCGGCCGGCGCGGCTGCGCCCATCTTGCAACCGAACTCGGCGAGCGTGCCCGGAGCGTTCACGACCATCGTCAGCGTGTACTTGCCCGGGCCGTCGAGCTTGACATTGTCACCGTAGTGCGGGCCGTCGCTCGCGACCATCGGCATCATCAGGCCTTCGATGACCTTCGTGCTGCCGGCCTTCTGCAGCTTGTAAGTGATTTCCAGACCCGGAATCCAGTCGCCCTCGGCGTAGCCGTTCGGGTTCTTCGCAATGGCGTGAATGTCGGCCTCGAGGTGGATGTCCGACGCCTTGGCGTCGCGCATCATGCCGGCCGGCTCCATCGTGATCGGCTGGAGATAGACGGTGTTGATTTCCATGCCCGCCACATTCAGCGGTTTGCCGATCGGGAACTCGGCGGCCTGAGCCATGGTGGCCGCACCGGCCAGCAGCACCGCTGCCACGAGGGATTTCACGCGCATACACACTCCGGAAGGTGAAGAAGTTAATGCAAACAATTCTCAATAAGTTTAGCACTATCGCCATGGCCAGACAAACGCCGCCCACTGGGAACGCACGGGGCGGGACAGGTGAAGTGGCGGCCGAACGCCGCCGGACGGGCCGGCCGGCGATTCTTAGGGCGCGGGTTACGGAAAATTACCGTGGCGCGCGGCCTCAGGGCAGCACACCGCCCCGGTCGATCTTTCGCGCGAGGACGACCGAGGTGGTCGTGCGCGTCACGCCATCGATTTCGCCGATGGCGTCGAGTAGCGCGTCGAGCTGATCGGCCGACGCCGCATGCAGCCAGGCGACGTAATCGAATTCACCGCTCACGGAGCAGAGCAAATGGACTTCCGGCATCTTGTTCAACCGTCGCAAGACGTCGCGCCCGGAGCGCGGCTGCACGCTGATGCCCACACACGCCTGCAGGCCGCCGCCAGCGGCGTCCTGCCCGAGCCTTACGGTGTAGCCGGCGATGACGCCCGTGCGCTCGAGTCGACTCAGGCGCGCGAGCACCGTGGTGCGCGCCACGCCCAGACGGCGCGCCAGATTCGCCGCGCTCTCGCGGGCGTTCACGCGCAGTAGCGCCAGCAGATTGCGATCAAGCTCGTCGAGCGACGTGGAGGACAGCGTCACACCGCCTCCCCTGTCCGCGGCGGCTCACCGGAGGGCCCCATGCCGTTGTCGGCACACAGAGTCGGCACCGTCTCGCTCGCGCCACGGGCGCACGCGGGCCCGCCGTACCGGGGCCCATGACGGCGGCAGCGGGGCGGGGCAAGGCATGTGCGTGCGGTCGTGGTCGTCATGTTGGTCTGTGTGTCATCACGGCGGCTGATCGCCGGGGCGCCCCGGACACCTGAGGCCCGGCGGCAATGCGCGATTATAGAGCTTACATGTCCGGTTCCCTCCGTTGAGGCTGACTCAACAAAGAGATACGACGACAAATTGCCGCACGCCGCACCTCAATCCGGTGTTGAACCGGCCTCACCCGCGCACCGCCAGATCACCGTCGCATGGGTCATTCCGTCCAAAATCCCGCACTAATCCCGCACTAGTCCTGCACTAATCATCGCAGTACCCAAGGGTATCCCCGCAACCCGCCGCTATTGACAGCGTCGTTTCGCGCTGCGCAAAATCACATCACTTATATGACGACGTACAAGAAAGGCCGATCACGCAATCGCGGATGCCCCGAGCCTGGCAGTATGGCGCGGTGCATCGGCCCGAACGTCACCGGAGACAGGCGTTTGCCATGCACTTCACATTCAATTTCGCTCCGCTGCTGCCCTACTGGCCGGTTTTCCTCGAAGGGGCGTGGCTCACGTTGAAGATGACCGTGCTGGCCGTGGTCATCGGCACGGCGGTAGGCACGCTCGTGGCCTTCGCCAGGCGCAGCCGCCGTGGCTGGCTCTCTCGCCTGTGCGGCGTCTACATCGAATCGGTGCGCAACACGCCGTTCCTCGTGCAGATCTTTCTGCTGTATTTCGGGCTGGCCAGCGTCGGCGTGCACATGCCGACGTTCGCGGCTGCCGTCATCGCCATGGTGATCAACATCGGCGCATACGCGGCCGAGATCATCCGTGCCGGCCTGGAAGCGGTGCCGCGCGGACAGATCGAGGCCGCCGAGTGTCTTGGCCTGTCGAAGTGGCGTATTGCGTGGCACGTCATGCTCCAACCCTCCATCGAGAAGGTCTATCCGGCCCTCACCACGCAATTCATCCTGATGATGCAGGCCTCGGCGATGGCTTCGCAAATCTCCGCCGAAGAGCTCACGGCGGTGGCCAATACGGTGCAATCGGACACCTTCCGGTCGCTCGAGACCTACATCGTGGTCGCGGCGCTATACCTCGCGCTGTCGCTGCTCGTGAAGCTTGTGGCGTGGGCGGCGGGCGAGTACTTCTTCAAGCGCCGCCGCACCGTGCGCCGCGCCGCGGCGCAAACCGCGCTGGCGGCGCGCCGGCGTGCGGCCATGTCGCGCACCGCCGGCCAGGGTGCGCCAGGCGCCAACACTGCGCAACGGAGCGCGCCATGATCGCCAACTTTTCGTGGACCTATTTCGGTTATCTGGTGCAGTCCACCGGCTGGACGCTCGTGCTCTCGGCCCTCGCATTCGTGCTCGGCAGCGCCGGCGGTTTTCTGGTGATGCTCGCGCGCATTTCGCCGCGCCGCTGGCTGCGTCTGCCGGCGCAGGTCTTCATCGAAGCGATTCAGGGCATCCCGTTGCTGATCCTGCTCTTCATCGTCTACTTCGGCTTGTCGGTGTACGGCTTCGAACTGCCCGCCATCGTGGCCGCCGCGCTCGCGCTGATGGTCTACACGAGCGCCTACCTCGGCGATATCTGGCGCGGCTGCGTACAAGCCATGCCGCGTGCGCAATGGGAGGCGGCGGAGTGTCTGTCGTTCTCGCGCTGGCAAACGCTGCGGCTCGTGATCATTCCGCAGGCGGTGCGCCTGTCGCTGCCGCCCACCATCGGCTTTCTCGTGCAGATCATCAAGGTGACCTCGCTCGCGTCGGTGATCGGCTTCGTGGAGCTTACCCGTGCGGGACAGATCATCAACAACTCGATTTTCCAGCCCTTTCTCGTGTTTTCGCTGGTCGGGGTGTTCTATTTCCTGCTGTGCTATCCGCTCTCGCGCTGGAGCTCGCTACTCGAGGACAGGCTCAATGTCGGCAATCGTTAAGGTCAACCAGATTCACAAGCGTTTCGGCGACAACCCCGTGCTCAAGGGCGTGTCGTTCGAAGTGGAGCGCGGCAAGATGGTGGCGATCATCGGCGCGAGCGGCTCGGGCAAGAGCACGGCGCTGCGCTGCATCGACCGCCTGGAGACCATTGACGACGGCTCCATCGAAGTGTGCGGCATTCGCGTGGACGATCCGCACGTCGATCTGCATCGATTGCGCCGCGAAGTCGGCATCGTCTTCCAGAGCTACAACCTGTTTGCGCACCTGAGCGTGCGCGAGAACATCATGCTCGCGCTTCGCCACGTCAAGCGCATGCCGCGCGGCGAGGCCGAGGACGTCACGAAGCGCGTGCTCGCGCAGGTGGGCCTGTCCGACAAGGCCGGGAGCTACCCCGAGCAACTCTCGGGCGGCCAGCAACAGCGCGTGGCGATCGCGCGCTCGCTCGCCATGTCGCCGAAGGTCATGCTGTTCGACGAAGTGACGTCCGCGCTCGATCCGCAACTCACCGGCGAGGTGCTGCGCGTGATGGAAGACCTCGCCGCCGACGGCATGACGATGCTGCTCGTCACGCACGAAATGGCGTTCGCCAAGCGGGTGGCCGACCAGATCATCTACATGCATCAGGGCAAGGTGTGGGAAGTCGGTCCGGGCGAGATGCTCGACGCCCCGCAAACGCCAGAGCTGCGCGCCTTCCTCGCGAACGGGCTGTAAATCCCCTGCCTCACCAGACATCACAAGGAGACTCCAGCATGAAACTCAAGACGCGCTTCGTCCAGGCCTGTGCCGCCGTCCTGCTCGGTGCGATGGCGCACGCCGCGCTGGCCGATCAGCTCGACGACATCAGGAAGGCCGGCAAGATTCGTGTGGCGATCGCCATGGGCACGCCGCTGTACTCATACGCCGACGCCAATCTCAAGCCGGTGGGCTCGGACGTGGAGACGGCCGAACTGCTGGCAAAGGACCTGGGCGTGAAACTCGACATCGTATCGGTCACGAACGCGGCGCGCGTGCCGACGCTGCAAGCCAATCGTGCCGACATCGTGGTGGCCGACCTGTCGATCACGCCCGAACGGGCGCAGGTGGTCGACTTCTCGGTGCCGTATGCCGTCATCTCGATCATCGTGGGCGGCCCCAAGAACATTCCGATCAAGGGTTACGAGGATCTGAACGGCAAACGCATCGGGCTCACGCGTGCGACCGTCAACGACACGCTGACCACGCAGAACGCCAAGGGCGCGCAGATCGTGCGCTACGAAGACGACGCTACGCTGATCACGTCGATGGTGACCGGTCAGGTCGACATCTTCTCGAGCACGCCGTCGAATCTGGGCGAAATGCAAAAGCGCGCGCCGGACAAGCACCTCGAGCTGAAGTTTGCGCAAAAGGAGTTCGATCTGGGCATCGCGCTGAACAAGAATCAGCCGGCGCTCAAGGAGTGGATCAACAACTGGGTGAAGACCAATCTCAGGAACGGCAAGCTCAACGCGATCTACAAGAAATATCATGGCCGTGACCTGCCTGACAGCGTGACCAAGATCGCAGCGTCCTGAGTTTCGGCCCACCGACGGACCGGCTGAACCGGCTCGCGTGCGCTTGAGGGCGCGAGCCGGGCCGCGACACGATGTCGCATGCCGTCGCATCGGAAACGCTGGCCTGGCGCGACGGAAACGGGTAAGTTAGCGGCTCGTTGCCGAAGGCCCCGGAAGGCCCCGGAAGGGCCCGGAAGGGCCCGGAAAGCCCCGGCAAGCCCCAGAAAGCCCCCCTGTCGCATCACGCCATCCGATGACTTTCCCGCCCCGCGCCGATTCGGCCCTGCCGCCCGCTCCGTTTGCCCGCACCGCGCGAGGCCGCGGCGCTCGCGCACCCCGCCGCTCCAGCAGCTTCCGTCGCATTGCTCGCGCCGCCTGTGCCGCGTCCGGCGCCCTGGCGCTCGCGCTGACGGCATTCGCCACGCCGGCACGCGCGGCCGGCGACATCGAAGCGGGCAAGGCGTTGTTCGCGTCGCGCTGCGCGTCTTGCCATTCGGTCGGGCCGATGGCCGCATCGGGCTTCGGCCCCCAACTCAACGGTCTGGCCAAACGCCGCGCGGCAAGCCTGTCCGACTACGAATATTCGAAAGCGATGAAGCAGTCCGGCATCGTATGGGACGACAAGACGCTCGCCGCGTTCATCGCGAATCCGGGCAAGACCGTGCCTGGCACCAAGATGCGCTTCTGGGGCATCGGCAACGAACGCAAGGTCGCGGATCTCATCGCGTATCTGCATACGTTCAGGTGATACGGGCCGAGCGGTCGAGCCAGCCCGCGCGAGGGTCTGCGGCCGGCGCTCGGGCTATCGGAACGGCGAGTCCATCGTTGGCGCGAAACGTGCTCGGCGCACCGCTCGCCAATGTGCCGTTGCGCGCGGGCCGCGCCCGTTACCGGCTCTGAGGCAGACGCGCCAGCGCTGCCGGCGCGGGGACCGTCTTCCACGCCATCAGATCCTTCTCCACTTGCGCTCCGTTGGCGTTTAACCAGTCGCTCATTGCAGGGCCAGCCGGCTTGCCGTAGACGCGGTGCGAATACACCGCGACGACGCCTTTGCCGTCGAGCAGCAGGAAGCGCGCAAAGGCCACCTCGAGGAAGTCCGGCGCGCCCAGCACCGCCACGATGAGGTGCTCGGCGGCACGCTCGGCGGTGCGCGCCTTCGAGTCGGTGCGCAACACCTTGCCGTTGCGCTGGTAGTTGCTCAGCACCTTGTTGGCCATATCGGCCAACTGCTCGCCGCTCGAAACGCCGTCGTGGACGTTGACGGTGACCATATCGGTCCATGAGGCGAGATCCGCCTGTCCCTTCGGCGTGAATTCGTTCTGCCCGTCCTTGGACCATCGATGCTCGTAGGACACGCCACGCAACGTCACCACCGACGCTGCCCCCGAGGCCCCCGCCGCCTGTGCCCACGCGCTTGCCGCCCAAGTCGGCAGCACCACGCAAGCGGCCATCAGCATGGCACGGCCCATTCCACGATTGAACATCATTCCCGCTCCCTGACGATGGCCGCGCCGACGGCCCGCGCACGGCTCGAGCCCACGCCGTCACCCGTGACGGCCGGCAAGGCTTCGAATGGCGCCGAACGGCGATACGACGCGTGCGTTCGCACGGCGTCTGGTTCGCATACTAGCCGAAATTCCCCCGGCGGCATCGGTGGGACGCGGCCGCCCCCGGGGCGCGCGAGAGCGCGTAAGGACGAGCGAGAGCGCGTGAGAAGCGCGTCGCATGCCCGTAGGGCATGCCGAGCCCGACCGGGCGAAATGTGCAACGCGATGCAAATTCCGCCCGACGCCCCCGGCGGCCTCGCGCGGCATCCGGACGTCCGGCAACGTCGCGTAGTGGCACACAATATGCGGCGGTGTGGAGCGCGTGGCGAAGTCCCTTCGCTCAGCGCCTTTTCATCCGGTCCCGCCGCTCGCGAGCGGGGCCCCTTTCGGAGGAATCCACCATGCAAACACACCAGTCGCAACAGTCGCGTTCGCCGTCCGGTCAATTCCTGCGCGACGTGATGACTCGCGATCCCGCATTCGTGCGCCGTGAGGACACGATCCAGCATGCCGCAAAACTGATGGCGGACCTGAACATCGGTGCGCTGCCGGTGTGCGCCGACGGCCATCTGGAAGGCATGATCACCGACCGGGACATTTCGGTGCGATGCGTCGCCTCCGGCAAGAGCGCCGACTCCAAGGTGGGCGACGCCATGTCGGAAGGCACCACGTGGTGCCGCGAGGGCGACACCGTCGAGCAGGCCTGCGACACCATGTGCCGCGAACAGATTCGCCGCATGCCGGTCGTGGATGACAACCAGAAGCTCGTCGGCATGGTCTCGATGGGCGACATCGCGACCAAGGCCGCGGACGAAGCCACCTGCGGCAAGATGGTCGCCGAGGTGTCGTCGCCGTCGGAGCCGAACCGCTGAACCGGGAGCCTCCTGCCATGTCCGCCAAAGCCGGCGAAAAAGCCGAACAGACGGGAGACTTCCGGTGCGCCCACTGCCATCGCACGACGCACGTGACAAAGGGGCACACGATTCCCCGCTGCCCGCACTGCGGCCACGCCACGTTCGATACGCGACGTAACGAGCCTTAGATCGCGCACCGCCCGGCTCGCGCGCAACGCCGCGCGCAGGGGCGGGTCCGCCGCCCCAAGGGGGCCCGCCGCAGCCCGCGCGGCGTGCGCGGCTCGCGCCTTTCGTTCGGATGCCTTAGAATGGCCGCTCTGTCGAAAGAACCGTCATGGCCGCAGCCGTGAAAGGCTTTCATTCTTGCAACCCCGTGTGGCGAAGATGAGCGAGCCTTTCATTTCTCTTTGCCCGGAGATCACCCGGGCCAACGCGCGAAATCTGATGGACTGGCTGGAAGACGAAAATGTCGTCCGCTATCTGAGCGATTCGCGTCACGTCTGCCGTTTCATCGAGCAAGTCGTGGATCGCGTCCAGTTGCCGATCCTCACGCATCTGTTCAACCAGGGCGGCCGATTCTTCATGGCGTGCGACCGGCACGACCAGCCGGTGGGATTCGTGCGCCTCGTGAAGACCGGTTCGGACTGCGAGATCGTCCTGGTGATCGGAAATCGCGACAACTGGGGCCGCAGGCTCGGCGCGAGCGCCCTGCGCGAAGGCATGAAGCTCGCGTTTTTCGATATGCGCGCCCAGAAGGTCATCGCGAAGATTCACCCGGACAACACGCGCTCGCTCAAGGCCTTTCTGCGCTGCGGCTTCGTGCTCGACACCGAGACGCCAACGCTCAAGTCATACGTCATGCGCTCGGAGCGTTATCTCCAACGCCTGCGCGAAGGCGCGCTCGGCGGGCCGTCGGATATTTACGTCACGGAAATCGATCAGACGCGGCTCAGGCGTCTGGTGGCGCGGGAGCCGGGCCCCGAAGTGGTCGAACTCGAGCACGAAATCGAACGAGCCGTCATCGTCGGCGCGCGGGAAGTCGCCGGCGACGTGATCACGATGAACTCGCGGGCGGTGCTGCATCTGGACGACGAGAAAATGGAGGTGGACCTGGTCTA
This sequence comes from Pandoraea nosoerga, assembly GCF_902459585.1. Classification (GTDB taxonomy): domain Bacteria; phylum Pseudomonadota; class Gammaproteobacteria; order Burkholderiales; family Burkholderiaceae; genus Pandoraea; species Pandoraea nosoerga. Next base: position 20,166 of record NZ_CABPSC010000014.1, on the reverse strand, counting down.
CCCGCAGGACGCCGACGGCAGCGCCAGGAAACTGTCGGTCCGCTCAGAGGTGGGCTCCGCGATTCTCGGCTACCGGGAGGGCGATGTCATCGACTGGCGGGTGCGCGAGCGCACGCGTTGCATCCGGATCGAGAAGGTGCTGTATCAGCCTGAAGCGGCGGGCGATTTTCATCGATAGGCACGCCGTTGCAAGCGCGCCCTTGCGTCGCACCGCACCACAGCACGCCAGCGCCTCAGAACCGCTGCTGCAACCGCAGGCTACCCGTTTGGGAAACGAACCGCGCGCCCACCTGAAGTTCATAGCGAGCGGTGAGTGAGAGATTGTTCCGACGCATCAGCGTCGCCCCTAGCGTGATGTCAGCCAGATCACGAACCGGTGACGGACCGACTGCGGTGAAGGCGGTCTCGCCGGTGAAGTCACCGGCATAGCTCGCACCGGTGAGCGCACGCGAGTTCACGAACTCATGAATCCACTGCACCTGCACGAACGGCATGATGTCGCCATAACGTGTCGCATACGCCTTCTCCAGTCGTGCGCCCAATGCACTGCGAAGCGAACTGGTGTGTGCCGTGCCAACGGAGAGTGCCGCACCGTTGCCTCCGGTCTCCGTATAGCTGCCTTGATGCAGATAGCTATAGGTCAGGCTCGCGAGCGGCGTGAGCGTGCCGCTGCCCAGCGCAAGTGGATACCCGAACTCGGTGCGCGCGACGTACTGCTGTCCGGAAAACGCACCCTTCGCGACACCGGAGAATCCCGTGAAATCCATCACGCGCGTGGTGTTGTAACGCTGCTGCACGACGCCGCCGGACAGGTTCACATACCACGGCGAACCAAAATAGCTGGCGTAAGCGAGCAGGCCATAGCCGTTGACCTGCGTTGAAGTGCCCGAGTTGTCGTCCGAACCGTTGATTTTCGTGTGGCTGAACGAGAATACGCCGCCCGCCAGCCATTTGTCGCCGAGCGCCCGGTCGACGCCGAGCATCAGACCGCCGTAGTTCGCGCTGTAGCCTGCGATGTCGTCAACCATGCCCTGACTCGCATGACCGCCAAAGCCCTGCCCCCATAGACCGAACACCGGTGCGCCATCGCCCGTGGCGATACCGCGACTCCCGGACTGCGCCAGACGCAACGAGTCGGCGCGGGCGCCCACAAGGCTCAACGTGTTGAACGTCGGCGCGGCGGCCGCCCGTGAGGCGGCAAGTTGGTGCGCAGGCGATAGCTGTGCCCCCGCATGATTGGCTTCGCTCACGCTGCCAATAGCAAGCGACGCATTGTAAAGATTGAGCAGCGCAAGATTGCCGACCCCAGTGTAGCTTTGCAGGCCGCCAAGCGAGGCGATAGCAGCGGGCGTGGTTGGCCGGATCGGTGACGGGATCGACGGGGTGGCACCCGCATCGGAAGGAATTGTCGGCTCAGCGGGCTGAGCGCCTACGGTGACGACCAGGTTCCTCGCCCCCGACGCAGCGTCCGTCACGTCGGCGCCCGTAAGCGCATAACGTGCATCGCTCACGCCGTAGTTCAGCAAACCGGCGTTGTAGCTCACGGTAGCACCAGTCCTCGCCTGGATCACCACGAAGCGCTGCGCGAGGGCAAAACCGTAAGCGGCGCCGGTACCACTCAGGCTGATGCTGGCGCCGGGACTGAGGGTGACGTTGCCGGTAACGACCAATCGGCTGTAGCCGGTGTCGCTTGTCTGCCCCTTCGTGGTCGGGGCATTCGATACGTCGACGAGCAATGTCGCGTTGGCATTTTGGACGTAATTGCCATCGATGGTCAGCGTACCGATGGAAGCACCCGGGCGCACGATGCCATTGTTTGTGACATTGCCAACAATCGTGCCACGACCGCGCAGCGTACCAGCACTGTCGACCTGTACATCACCGTTGAGTAGGGTGTTCGGGCTGGCATCGCTGCCAACTTGCAGCGTCCCCGCTTCAACGCTCCATGGTGTGATCGACGCGCCGGTTCCGGTCAACGTCCAGAGACTCGTGCCGGTTTTCCTGAAAACGCGGAAGCCGCGATACTGCGCGGTGAGACCGATCTGCGAGAGGTCAAAACTCGAATCCGTGGCGCCCCCGAGGATGAGGGCATTGTTCGTGCCCGCCGTCGCATCAACGTTTCCGGAAATAGCGGACCCTGCCCAAAGCTCCAGCGAATTATTGCTACCTGCAAAGAGAATCGCCGGGGCGCGGGTCACGCCATCACCGCTCATACCACCGGCAATTGTGCCTGCGTTAATGATCGAGTTGCCACCGTCCGCGAGCACGCCAACGCCACCTGCGCCTGAGGCCCCGTAGCTTTCGATACTGTTGTACGCATAATACCGATACCCTCCAAGTCCGCCGGTGCCACCAACAATGCTTCCCTTGTTATGGAGGGCGGAAACACCCAGGAGGTGAACACCAACGCCACCGTCACCGCCTGCACCAGCGCCACCCCCGTAGGTGCTGCTGTCTCCGCCGTCTCCTCCCGCACCACCGTTGATAGTGGCGCCTGGGAGAAGCGTGGCAAGTCCCGAGAGAACGTCTGCCCCATCACCGCCCGCGCCACCACCACCTCCTCCGGATGAACCTTCAGTGGCGCCGACATTTGGCTTGTAAGCAGCGCTGGCTCCGCCATGACCGCCGTGTCCGCCAACGAACGTGCTATGGCTGTCCAGGAACAGGTCGGCGCCTGAAAGCGCTGCAGCACCGCCGCCACCGCCCGCTCCATACCCGCTCCAAATCCAATTCCCTGATATGAATGCGCCTGACCCGTCGCCGCCAGCGTTTCCGGTAATGACTCCGGTGGGTCCTATGAACGTCCCGCGCCCCCCGGCTCCTCCCATTGAATTCAGTACGCCAGATACACTCTCGCCGTCGACACCCTGCGCTCCGCCATCGCCCCCGGCGATATTCCCATCGGCGCCGTTGGGAGCGTTGGGGTTGATGTAACCGCCCAAGCCACCGGAACTTTGCGCCTGTGCCGGTCCAGAGTTCGCAACGAAACCTAGCGCAGCGACGACAATCGAGACACGCAGACGAGTGAGTGCAAGATCACATGTGTGCGGTGAGCGTGCCGATGCCGTGACTTGAGTGGCCTTTGCACTCGCCCCCGACGTGCGCGGATGGATGCTGTTCATTCCCCAGGTCCCCTCTTGTTCTTTTCGGATGGGGAGAATGTGCCTCAATGCGGCGCAGGGCGCATCGGACTAAAGTCCTACGCAGATGCCCAATCACATCGACGGACCGCTTCCGGCCGACTTCAGCCGTTCATAGGAGTCCCTTTGAACTGCATCAAATGGAGGAGGCGTGTCGGGAACAGGAAACCTATAGCCAATTGGATCAATAACCGCCCGCAATCGGTGCACGTTTGGTGCACCAATGCGAAAGTTTTCACCGAGGGAAATGGATCGTCGCGGAGGGCCGATTCCGACGCATTGCAGACCTTCCCAAACTGTCATGAGCAGAACGAGGCTTCCTGCCCAAGCGGTCAGTTGTGGCTACGAGGCCGTGTCCTAGCGCCCCCCCAAACTTCCGCCTCCGTCTACGCCAATTACCTGACCCGTAACGAAGGATGCGCCGTCTGAGATGAGGTATGAGATCAAGGACGCCACCTCTTCCGGCTTGCCCAAGCGCCCCATGGGAATGGTAGCGAGAATCTTTTTTTCCTCGTCTCCGCCAACCGGGCGCGTCAAACGAAAAAGCTCCGTTTCAACGGGGCCGGGAGCCACGGCGTTGACGGTAATGCCTAGCGGCGCCAGTTCGAGCGCCCAAGTACGCGTGACCCCGACCAATGCGCTCTTTGCGGCAGCATATGAAGTCCTGTCACGCGCACCGTGAATCGCGCGACTGCATACATTCACGATGCGCCCCGCCGACGACTGTTTCAGTGAGGGAAGGCAGGCCTGAGTAACTTGGACCGCAGCCCGGACGTTCAAGTCAAATACGGCCTCAAGAGATGGCAGATCCAGAGATTCGAGTTTTTGCGGAAGGGCAATACCGGCATTATTGATCACCGCATCAATTCTTGATGCCGCCAGGATTTGCGCCATTACCTCGCCCGTCTGCCGAACATCGGCCAAATCCGCCGTAAAAAGCCGCCCGGGGAAGCCCTCCGCCGCATGGCGCGCCACGCCGATGACGCTCCATCCGGTCTCCTGCAAATGCTTGCTCAGGGCTAGACCAATCCCCTTCGTTGCGCCAGTTACAAGTGCGGTTCGCTGCTCTGCCACTTTCCCCCCAATCGAATCAGTCGGTAATGGTACGAGGATCCCCATTTTCGCTGAAAAGGCACGCGGCGTCCCGCACTTCGTGTGGCGGCGTGAACGAACTTGATCTCGCCGCCTGATCAACCGCGGCTGGCCGAATGCGGACAAGGAGAGAAGCCCAAGCCCTCGAGATATGGCGGGCTAGGCGTGCCGGGGACCAGAATCCAATAAGCAGTAATATCAATAACCTATGGTCAATCGGCGCACGTTTGGTGCACCGATGCTGGAGTTCTCGCCGAGGAAAATTTTTCGTCATGACTGGCGGATTCCGACCCGAAGCGGTCTTTCACATTTTCCAAAAGCAGTCATTGCGGCAGTGTCTTCCACTCAGTGCCGATCCGTCGGTACAAGCGAGTATGCAGCCGATGGTCACAATCCCGAGACCGTTTTATGTCACCCACTACCAGCAGTATCCAGACTCACGTTTATAAGTCGGCACAGCGACACGAGCTCCGGAGGAAAGCTGTTGCGATAGGTGGAGAGAACACCTCTTCATGTCAAAGGAGTATTCAGCGACGTACTCGGCACCCTTCTCAGGAATGAACGAATACGTGAAGCCGCAGGACACGCCGTACGCAAGCCCAGTGGTGTCAATCCCTTGCCGAATCCAGACCTGTCGACCTGCAGGGAGAATTTGGTTCTGCCAGTTTTCCCCTCTGGCCTGGGGTACCGCACTGCAAGATCTCCCTGCGTGTGAAGCGGTATCGATGTACGCGTACCTGGCGCCGCCGGTAAAAGCGATTGTTGCGGTATCTCCGTCCTTAGGCGGCTCGTACGTCGCACAGCCCACTAGAACACCGCAAAGTAAGGCAACCCCAACAGCTCTTATTCGCGCCCCTCTCAAAAATGCGCTCATTGTTCCCCGCTTCTTTTATGAATTGTTATCGAAACCGATGCTGAGACGTGCAATAAAAATTGTCCCGGCCCAGGCTTGTCTGAATGATTTAACCAATTTAAACGGCGCAACTTAGTGATCTTGCTCCCGATTCACTGAAGCGGAATCGACACCGGGAATCGAAGCGTAGCAATGATATACCAAGAGCATCCGGGTTTGGATGTGGATTCAACCGGTGACGGTCAGTTCATATTGCGTATGATTGGCAATGTTACGAGCGCGTGCTTCCAGTTAGCGAGGTGCTGTTGGACGGTATTCATTGTGGCTCACAGGGCATGGAGCACGATTGTTCGTTGCTAGCTATAGTCGCGGCCTTCGAGCGGTCGGCTTGTTGTACTGTCCAGTGACCGGTTTTGGTCGACTACCGACAGATGCGTGGCTATAGCCGCCCGCTTGTTGTGCGTCGAACGAATGAAGGCGATGACGTTCAGGCAGCTACAGGGGAACTACAGGCCGAGAATCGTGACACAGTCATGCCCGAACTGATTGCCACTGGTCCACGCCTCAATCTGCGAAATCATCGAGCCGAGGGCGACACAATTTGTGCCTAGGTTCTCAATAAATCTTGTTTTTGAATCGGCGAAGAGGAAGCCGATCCGCTCGAGCATGGCCGGTCTGAATGTCTCGCCTTCCAGCCCACTTCGGATGTCCGTGAGGGCTTTGAGAATCTTCTCCCAGTCGGGCATGCTGATTTGCGTAAAAGCGTAGTGATCGAAACTTGACTTGTACTTCGCGATCGTCGGTTCGATATACCCAAATACCTCTTCCTCAAAGAACAGTGAACCGTCGTTCCAGCATCGACCTGTATAGGCGCCTGCCATGACTTCTACATAGGCGGTACCTTCCAACAATGAGCGATCTGTAATCGCCCGGAACGGGCAAGTCGAACTCATTAATCGAAAGCCTTGCAAAATGTGGAGACGCTGGATTGTCAGCGATCCAGCCAGCGATGTCGAACGACCGCTTCTGGCCGACTTCAGCCTTTCAAAAAAGGCCCTTCAAACTGCATCAAAATTGGAGTAGGCGTGCCGGGGACCGGACTTGAACCGGCAAGCCCGAAGGCGGCGGATTTTAAGTCCGCTATGTTTACCAATTTCATCACCCCGGCAAGGGCACGCATTCTAACATCCCCCACCGGGATACGTCAGTTGGGTATCATGGGCGTATGCACGCTCCGTGCGCGTCAATGGAGATCGATCCCATGCTGGAGAATCTCGACCGCATCGCCCTGTCGCTCGACGCCATCGAAACCGCCGCGCGCGATGTCGCCCAGCAATCCCCGCAAAACGCGCAGGCCCTCTACGTCGCGCTCATGGAAATCCGGAACGCCATTGCGCTCGTCGCTCAGGAAGTCGTGCGTCTCGAACACGAAATTCATGGCTCGATCGGCAACGGACAATCGTGACGCAACTCGCCACATCAGACACCTCTGACAACAACGCCACCGCACATCGCCCGTCCTGCTGGGAACTGGCCGTAGCCTTCGGCTCGGTCGGAGCCACCGGCTTCGGCGGCGTCCTCCCAAGGGCCCGGCGCATGGTCGTCGACCAGCGCCGCTGGCTCAGCGACCGCGAATTCGCCGAACTCCTCCCGCTCGCGCAACTCCTGCCCGGCCCCAACGTCGCCAATATCGCCACCGTCCTCGGCCGGCGCTTTCGCGGCCCGCGCGGCGCCGCGGCTGCTGTCGCAGGACTGTACTTCTGCCCGACCATCGTCATCATTCTGATCGGCTTCGCCTACGCGCAATGGGGACAAACGCCGCTGGTCCAGCACCTGCTCTCGGGGCTGATGCCCGCCGCCACCGGCCTCGTGATCGCCACGGCCGTGCGCTTGCTCGCAGGATTGCAGCGGCATTGGAGCACGCTGACCTTCGCGGCGGCCACCTTCATCGCCAGTTTCCTGCTCGGTTTGCCGCTGCTGCTCGTGCTGGCCGTGCTCGGCCCGTGTGCCGTCGTGACCGCGTACCGGTCGCAGCGCCGCGACGCCGCCACACCGCCCTGCTGAGAGCGTCCATCCGCCCCCCCATCCGACACCGCCAACCCGGCCGCGCCAATCCGACATCGCCGGACCGCCATCGCCCACACCGCGTCTCATGAACACACTCATCGACCTGTTCCTGCACGGCTCGCTCTGGTCGCTGCTGGCCGTCGGCGGCACCAACGTCACGCTTGCCGATATCCACCGCTATGCAGTGGAAACGCGCCACTGGATCACCGATGCCCAGTTCGTCACGTTCTTCTCGCTCGCACAGGCCGCTCCCGGCCCGAACGGCATGGCCGTCACGCTGATCGGCCTGCAGGCGGCGGGACTGCCCGGCGCGCTTAGCGCCACGCTCGCCAAATGCGCGCCGAGCTCACTGCTCGCCTATCTCGTCGGGGGCTGGGTCGACCGGCACGAGCGCTCGCGATGGGTGCGCGCCGTGCGCGCGGGCCTCGCCCCCATCACCGTCGGTTTGCTGGCCGCGAGCAGCGCCGTGCTCGCGCGCGAAGTCGACGTCAACGTCGCGCGCGGACTCGTCACAATCGCGGCCATCGTCATCACGTTGCGCACGCGCTGGAATCCGCTGTGGCTCGTCGCAGGCGGCAGTCTGCTCGGCCTGACGGGCTGGCTGATGTAAGGCGCGATGCATCGATGCGCCGGCCTGCCGGCCGGCGTCAACGCCTCCCCGACCGCTCGCCGGCCGCCCGTGGCCGCCCTTGGCCGCCCGCACGTGGCTGGCAAGTCTCGTTACGAACCGTCACACACCCGCGGAGCAACGGGTCTACAATAGGCAGCACGTTTCACAACACGGTGTGTCCCATGACCCTCCCCTGTTGTACGTCGCAAGCCGAGGCGCCCTCCGGCACCTCCCTCAATGATTCCCTTGCACGCGCCGCGCTCGGCATGCCCCGCGTCGCGCCACACGGCGACACGAGCCGCACGGGGACGCTAGCCGAGCGCTACGACGCCGTGCGCGCCGCGTCGGTCGCCTTTGCCCAGGGTCTCTCGGACGCCGACGCCACCGTGCAGTCGATGCCCGACGCCAGTCCCGTCAAGTGGCATCTCGCTCACACGACGTGGTTCTTCGAGACGTTCCTGCTCAGCGAGTCGGCTGCGCGCTTCGGCAAGCGCTACCGCCCCTACGACGCGCGCTTCGCCTACCTCTTCAACTCCTACTACGAAGCCGCCGGCCCGCGCCACCCGCGTCCGCAACGCGGCCTGCTCACGCGCCCGACGCTCGACGAAGTGCTGCGCTATCGCAATCACGTCGACGCGGCCATGCACGAGAGGTTCCTGCACGCGGACCTGCCGCGCGAGGTCGCCGCGCTCGTCACGCTTGGCCTCCATCACGAGGAGCAGCATCAGGAGCTCATGCACACCGACCTGCTGCACCTGTTCGCGCAGAACCCGCTGCGTCCCGCCCATCGCCCGCCCTCCGTTCCGGTGCACGACGCCGGCCCGTTGCAGTGGATCGCTCACGACGGGGGGCAGCATCGCATCGGGCATTCGGGGGACACTTTCGCGTTCGACTGCGAGACACCCGCGCACGACGTGCTGCTGCGGCCGTTTGCGATCGCGTCGCGCGTGGTGACCAACGGCGAATGGCGCGCATTCATCGAAGACGGCGGCTACCGCATGGCGGGCCTCTGGCTCTCGGACGGGTGGGCGACAGTGCAACGTGAAGGTTGGGCACATCCGCTCTACTGGGAACTGCACGACGGCCAATGGCAATCGATGACGCTCGCCGGCATGCAGCCCGTTGACGACAACGCGCCGGTGCAGCACGTGAGCTATTTCGAGGCCGACGCGTTCGCGCGCTGGGCGGGCAAGCGGCTGCCGACAGAGCAGGAGTGGGAAGTCGCGGCGAGATCGGCGATGGCTGCGGCAATCGCCGTGGATGACGCGTCGGCATCGTCGCCGGCGTCGCCCACCTCACGGATGCAGCAGTGCTTCGGCCCGGTATGGCAATGGACGGCGAGTCCATATGTCGCCTATCCGGGGTTTCGGACGGCAGCGGGGGCCGTCGGCGAATACAACGGCAAATTCATGTGCGGCCAGTTCGTGCTGCGCGGCGGCTCGCTCGCCACGCCGCCCGGTCACGCGCGCGCCACGTATCGCAATTTCTTCTACCCGCATCAGCGCTGGCAATTCTGCGGCCTGAGGCTCGCGGAGGATCGCTGATGTCGCAAGCTACCCAAGCTACCGCGTTCGTTTGCCCGTCACTGCCTGAGAACGCCTTCGCCACGGACGTGCTCGCCGGTCTGGGCCACACGCCCAAGTCGCTGCCGAGTGTCTGGCTCTACGACCGGCGCGGCAGCGAACTGTTCGAAGCCATCACGGAACTCGACGAGTACTACCAGACGCGCACCGAAACCGCCCTGCTCGCTCAGTGCGCCGCCGCCATTGCGGACGTGGTCGGGCCGGACGCCGTCGTCGTCGAATTCGGCAGCGGGTCGAGCCGCAAGACGCCGCTGCTGCTCGACGCCCTCATCACGCCGCGCGCCTACGTGCCGGTGGATATCGCCGGCGATTTTCTCGACGACGCCGTCGCCACGCTGGCCCGCCGCTGCCCTGGCATTCCGATCCTGCCCGTGCGCGCCGACTTCACGCGACCGTTCCGGCTGCCGCCCCAACTGCAGGATGAAGCCACCGCACATGGCCCGCGCCTGGGCTTCTTCCCCGGCTCGACGATCGGCAACTTCGCGCCGGCGCAAGCGGCCGCCTTCCTCGCGCACGTGGCCAAGATGCTCGGTGCGCGCCGTCGAATGGTGGTAGGCGTCGACGCCTGCAAGGATCCGGCCGTGCTGCTGCCCGCCTATGACGATGCTCGGGGCGTGACCGCCGAGTTCGACCTGAACGTGCTCGCCCGCATCAACCGCGAGCTCGACGGCAATCTGCCGCTCGACGCCTTCCGGCACGAAGCGCGCTTCAATGCCAAGGCGAGCCGCATCGAGATGCATCTGGTCGCGCAGCGCCCGTGCGAGGCGAGCGTGCTGGGCCGCCGCTTCGCGTTCGCCGCCGGCGAATCCATCCACACCGAGAACTCCTACAAGTACGGGCAGGCCGAGTTCCGGGCGCTGGCCAGCGCCGCGGGCTGGGACATCGAACGCGTCTGGCTCGACACCCGCGAGCGGTTCGCCGTCTATCTGCTGCGTCCCGCGGCAAGCGTCGAGGCCCCCTGAGAGCGCGCTCCATTGGGGCGGCGCCGGGTTCCCGCGTCGCCTTGTCGGGCACGACCAGTGCGTTGACGAAAAATAACGACAGAATCGCTAAAGTTCTGCGCCGATATGCCGTTAAGCAGGCAGGCCATGCCGTATGCCTTGCGGAAACGCGAATTGTGAATTCCGCGCACGCACGGCCGGCATGCGGTGACTCGCTGGCGGCGCATACGCTAGAATCGCCGCCAATAGCGCCAGATGGGGCCACGCATGCCGCGACGCTGCGCGGTACATCGGAGGCTGTCTTCACAGCGCGCGGCCACGACCGCGACGCACCGACTACACGTATCGCTGCACATGACTTCACGCGCAATGGGGATGCACGTGGCACGGGCTTCGGCGACAGCGCCTCTCGCCCGCTGCACTCAGGCAGACGCCCGACGGGCCGACGCAGGCTCGCGCATGCGCGGGCCTCGCGCCATCGCTGCAGTGGCCGGGAGCCCGTTACGATGAGCCGCATTGCCCTCACCCTGTCCGATAGTGCCCTCGCCGACCTCAAGAAGGATTTCGACGCCTTCGTGCGCATCTCCGCCGCCGTCGACCGTCACTTCACGCCGCCGCCCTTCGACGACTTCCTGCGCGCCCGGCTGCTCGACAGCACCGTGCCGCTTACCGAAGCCGCCGTGGCGCAATTGCTCGCGGGCGGTCACTACGCGTGGGCCAAACGCACCTTCGACAAGCAGTTTCCGGACGTCGTCTCGATCATTCTCAATCAGGCGCGCCAGCACGGTTTCTATTTCGTCTCCCGCCCCGAATGGACGCGCGAGGACATGTCGCGTCAGGCGAGCCGCTGGGCCGAGGGCATCGTGCGCGAGGCAAAGGGAGAGGAGCGCATCGTCGAATCGCTCGCCGGGCAGATCGTGAGCTCCGCACAGGACCTGCGCACGCTCGAAGCCACGCTGCAGACGCCCGCGTGGCGCACCGCTTCGGTGCTGCGCGAGCGCGTATTCGAGGCCAAGCGCGCCGTGGAGACTGCCCGCTCGCTGCAGGCGCGGGAGAAACTCGGCGAACTGCGCGCGCTGCTCGATCTCGCCGTGATCTATGGCTCGGTCGGTAGTCAGGAAGCCGAACAGATTCTCGATTACCTGCGCGTGCTGCGCCCCGAACTGTTCAACGACGATCCGGGCGTGCTGGAACGCCTGGCCGCCTGGCTGCGTCGCCTGCTCACGCCGGCGCGCCCGCGCACGGACGCGCCGCCGGCCCCACCCGCGATGGCCGCAGTGACCGCGCCCGATATCGCACGTCAAAACTCCGATCCGCTGCAATCGCCGCTCACGCGTTGAGCGCGTCAGCGCGCAGGAGCGCGCGGGTCGGCCAGCTCACCGGTTGAAGATCAGCGCCACGCCGGCGCTCGCGATCAGCGCGCCCCACCAGGCGCCGGGCGCCGGGCGCTGACGCGTCCGCATCCACAGCAGTGGCAGGACCATGACCGGCGTCGTGGCCGAGAGCGTCGCAATCACGCCCGTGTTGCCGTGCCCCATGCCGTAGAGCAACAGCGTCATGCCCAGCGCCACGCCCACGAAGCCCGACGCCGCCGTCAATGCCAGCGTGCCCGGCGTGAACGCCGAGAACACGGCGCGCCCGCGCCGCGCCGCCACGATCGTCAGCCCCAGCGCCGACACGCCCACGCGCACTGCCGACGCACCGACCGGGTCAACGCCCGCCGCCATCACCGGCTTCGCGATCAACGTGCCGATCGAATGGCACAGCGCCGCCGTCAGGCCGATGGCGACGCCCACACGCACGTCGCCTCGCACCGACTCCCAGTGATGCGCGTCCTCGCGGCGGCCGCCGAACGCGATCGCCATCGCGACGCCGGCCGTCACCAGCGCCACCCCCGCCACGGCCTGCCAGCCCAGCGCCTCGCCGAGCCAGCAGTAACCGAGCACCGCCGTCATCGGGGCATTCGTCGCAAAGATGATGGAGTTGCGTCGCGGCCCGAGCCGGCCGAGTGACGTGTAAAGGATCGTGTCGCCCACCAGAATGCCAATCAGCCCTGACGCCGTCAGCCGCAGCCACTGCTCCAGCGTCAGCGAAGGCCAGCCGCTCAGTACCGCGAGCGCCGCGAGGAGCATCGCGAAGACCAGCAGCATGCGAGCGTAGTTGAACGCGAAGGAGCCGGCCTGGCGCACGGGCGTGATGGCGATCATGCCGCTGCAGGCCCAGCAGAGCGCGGCACCGAGCGCGGCGAGGTAGGCGAGATGGGTTGTCATGGTCAGGGGGCAGACGACGCGAAGCCGCAACCGCCCCCGCCGTTGGAGCGCCATTATACGAGTCGCGCGCCCCGTTCGGGGACATGATGGGTTGCCCGAATCGAATATTGCCCGGCGCCCCGCTCAGACGTCTTCGTCGAGCCGGTGCAGCGCTTCGAACATCGTCCGGTAGGCGGCCGCAACGCCATGGGCGCCGCGCAGCCAACGCAGTCGCGCCGCGGTGTCGGGCACGCCTGCCTCCTCGACCCATTGCGCGAGCAGCGGCGCGCCGCCGCACACGCTCGCATCGTGCCGCGCGTGCGCGCACACCGCCGCGAAGCCCTCGGCGGCAAATGGATAGCGTTGCGCGAGCTCGTCGAATTGCGCTTCGATTTCGCTCGCCGCGCGCAGCGTGGCCGGAGCCTGACATAGCGAGCAGCATCCGACGTAGGTCGGCATGTCGCCTGCCGCGTCGATGATGAAATCGATCAGCGCATGCGTGGCGTCGAAGGCACCGCTGTCGAGAAACGTGCGCGCCGCGGGTCCGCAGCGCAGCAGCCCGGCGGCGAGCATCGTCGCCTGCCCGCGCTGCTCTCGATACTGGCGCAGGAGCATTGGCCGCAGCACGGCGTCGGTGCATCGCTCGACCGCGATCCGATAATGGACGTCCGCGCCCGCCGCGCGGTGATAGAGCTGCGCGAGAAACGCGAGCACCTGGATCTCGCTCGACTCGCCCGCGAGGAACCGCGCCCAGAACGGCACGGCGAAAACGCCGCGCACCCACGCGTCGCAGATGCGCCCGAAGGCCGGAATCACATCGGGGTGCGTGGCGGGCAGCAAATGCACGAGATCTTCGTCGACGAGCGCCGCCAGCCACGTACCCGGCGCGGGCGCTTCGGCGAGCAGCACGCCGTGCCGCATGCGCTCGAGCCAGAGCATGGCGTCGTCGGCGGCCCCATGCACCGAGCAGGAGACCTCGGAGCTCGACACCGTGACGGTGTTCGCGTCGCTCGCCCACCGCGCGTGCGGCGAGACCATCGCCCATACCGCGTTGCCCGACGCCGTGGCAATGCGCGGGGCGCCGCCGGCGTCCGGCACGGCGGACGTGGCGGGCATGGCTGACGTATCGGGCGTCGGACTCATCGAACGATCGCGCCGAGCAACGTCACTTCATCGCGGGCGATACGGCGCACGATCTCCACGCGCACTCCGCCATCGATGCCCGGTGCGGGCGGCGCCAACGCCACGCCCGCGCGTTGGCTCGTGCGCGGCCTGGCGTTGGCGACAGCACGCGAGGCGTCGGCCGCCTCGGCTTTCGGTGAACGAGTCGTGGGTGGACGATTCGTGCGCACCGTCGCGTCAGATGACGACGACGCACGCGTGCGCGCGGCCGGGGGCGACGTCAGCACGACGGGAAGGAAAGGGAACGGCGGGGACGAAGGACGGGCGGGCATGGCGGCTCCTGGCGAATGCAGCGTTTGCAGCATGGCAAGTGACGCAGGCGACGGTGCCCCGGGAGACAGCCGCTCGCGCCAGGCACCTCGTCGGCGCGATGACAAAAGCGTCTACCTCAAATAAGCCTGCGGCGCCTGCGGAAGACTTCGGGACGCTAGGATTATTCACAACGATGCAGAGCGCGCACTCTCGTTCCCCCTTGGGAAACGACGTGCCGATCGAGCCCACGCCCCGTGCGGCGTCGGTTCCGGACCGGTTCCGCTAGCCTTTGCTCCCGCACAAAATTCAGACGTTTCCCAAGCCATCGATGCAGAAGACGTCGGCAAGGCCGCCGGCATCCCGTCACACGGCGCGGGCCACCGTCACGCCCGCCAAGCCGCGAGTACAATCGACGGCACGCCATACGTCGCCACGCGAGGAGTATCCGTCATGCATCTTTATCAGCGTTTGCCGATCTTCGTCTTCGAGATCGAAGCCTGCGAGAACCTGAAGTTCATCACGATGGCGATTCGCTTCAATCTGGATCGGAACGGCCAGCACCTGTCGCTGACGGACTGGCAGTCACTGCCGCAGCAAGCGCGCGAGACGCTCGCGTCGTGCCCGCCTGGCGACGACGACTTCGCCGCGCGCCTCGACGAGATCGCACGGCGGCATCTGGGCAAGGCGATCGAGCGCAGCGTCGACCCCGCGCCCGAAGCGTGGCGCGACACGAACGCCCTGCCCCCGGGGTTGCTCAGGCAATGCGAGATGGCCGACCTGCTGCCGCCCGAGGTCAGCGACTGGGCGACGCTCACGCCATTTCGACGCTACGTGCTCACGAAGCTCTCGCGCCGCGACACGCTCAATCACTGCTTCGTGCCGGCCATGCTCGAGTTCGGGCTCGCGAGGACGCAAGCGGACCTCTGAGCCTCGCGCGCCGCGCCTGCATGTGGCGTCGCGCGTCACCCCCTCGCCTCAGGTCACCGGCGCGGGGTTGAACAGCGTGAGCGCGTTGTGCAGCCCCCATCGTTCGGCCCAGGTCTTCTCGCCGCTGGCCACGGCGAGCATCAGGTGAAAGAGCTGCCAGCCCACGTCCTCGATGGTGGCCTCGCCTGTCGCGATGCGTCCCGCGTCGACGTCCATCAGATCGTGCCAGCGGCGCGCAAGATCCGAGCGCGTCGCCACCTTGATGACAGGCACTTCCGCCAGCCCGTAGGGGGTGCCGCGCCCGGTTGTGAAGACGTGCAGATTGATGCCCGCCGCCAGTTGCAGCGTGCCGCAAATGAAATCGCTCGCGGGCGTGGCCGCGTAAATGAGGCCGCGCTGGCGCGTGCGATCGAGCTTGTCGCCGGGCGAGACCACGCCATGAATCGGCCCGGTGCCCGACTTCACGATCGAGCCCATCGCTTTTTCCACGATGTTCGACAGGCCGCCGCGCTTATTGCCGGGCGTGGTGTTCGCGCTGCGGTCCACGCGACCGCGCTCGAGATACGCGTCGTACCAGGCCATCTCGCGAATCATCGCTTCGGCCACTTCGGGGGTCGCGGCGCGCGAGGTCAATTGGTCGATTCCGTCGCGCACTTCGGTGACCTCCGAGAACATGACCGTCGCCCCGGCGCGCACGAGCAGATCGGTGGCGAAGCCCACGGCGGGATTGGCGGTGACGCCAGAGAACGCGTCGCTGCCGCCGCACTGCACGCCGACCACGAGCTCGGACGCCGGCACCGTCTCGCGACGCCGCGCATTGAGCCGCTCGAGATGCACGCGCGCGGTCGCGAGGATCGAATCGATCATCGAGAGGAAGCCGACGTGCGCCTCGTCCTGCAGACACACGGTGTCGGGCCGACCCTGGCCGTCCGTGCTTTCGATAGGAATGCTGCCCGCCGGCAGCAGACGCTCGGGCTGCAGCTTCTCGCACCCCAGGCTCACCACCATCACTTCGCCGCCGAAGTTCGGATTGGTGGAGATATTGCGCAGCGTGCGGATCGGCACCACCGCATCCGGCGCGTCGATGGCCACACCGCAGCCGTAGGTGTGCTCCAGCGCCACCACGTCGTCGACGTTCGGATACTGCGGCAGCAGCGTCTCCTTGATGCGTTTGACGGCGAACTCCACCACCCCCGCCACGCATTGCACGGTCGTCGTGATCGCGAGAATGTTGCGCGTGCCGACCGAGCCGTCGGCATTGCGATACCCCTCGAACGTGAACCCTTCGAGCGGCGGCAGCGCGGCCGGCACTCGGTTCGCGATGGGCAGACGGTCGAGCGACGGCGCCTCGGGCATCGTCAGATTGCGCTCGTTCACCCAACTGCCGGCGGGCAGCGCGCGCGCCGCGTAGCCGATCACCACGCCGTAACGAATCACCGGCGCGCCCTGCGCCAGATCGGTCAGCGCTACCTTGTGCCCCTGCGGCACCGCGTCCACGAGCGTGAGCCCGTCCGGGAAACGGCTGCCTGCGGGCAGACCGCCGTCGTTCACGACAATGGCGACGTTGTCCTCCGACTGCATGCGGATGTAGCGCGGCGCGTCCGCCCGCGCAGCGCCAGCCGCGCCGGCCACGTCCTTGCCGCCCGACTGCCCTGAGTCGCCCTTCGGCGTCGTTGCTGCCATGTTGCTCGCTCCTCTGCACTTTCCTTGACGATAAACGACGCGCGCACCTGCCAGAAGGCGCGACACGTCGCAATGACCGCGGGCGTCGTTGATGCCGCTTCAACCACCCGTCACTTATGCGTCATCATACATCTAGAATTCTCCCGACGCTCGGCCTTTCATGGCCTTCGACGCCCCGGGAGAATCCCTCGATCGCGCTTTTCGATAGCTTTTGCGGGTTTATACCACTGTCCCCGACGGCACTCACCTCTTGTTCGCTCGAATGACATGTTATACGATGACATATAACTCAGCGCCAAGCGCGGGTTCGAGCGCCTTCTCAATCACCGAATCCGGCCCCGCGGGCCGACAGGAACTCTGGAAATGACCGCACCTCAAGAACTCAAGCAGATCGTCTCCGACGGCTTGTTGTCTTTCCCCGTGACCGACTTTCACGCCAATGGCGACTTCAACGCGCGCGGCTATGCGGCGCGTCTGGAGTGGCTGGCGCCGTTCGGCGCGACGGCGCTCTTCGCGGCGGGTGGCACGGGCGAATTCTTCTCGCTCACACCGCAGGACTACAGTGCCGTGATCAAGACCGCGGTCGACACCTGCGCGGGCAAGGTGCCGATTCTCGCGGGAGCGGGCGGCCCGACCCGCCTGGCCATCGAATACGCACAGGAAGCCGAGCGCCTGGGCGCCAAGGGCGTGCTGCTGATGCCGCACTACCTCACCGAAGCCAGCCTCGACGGGATCGCCGCGCACGTCGAACAGGTATGCCGTTCGGTGAAGATCGGCGTGATCGTCTACAACCGTGCGAATTCGAAACTCGGCGCCGACGAACTCGAGCGCCTCGCCGAGAAATGCCCGAATCTGATCGGCTTCAAGGATGGCGTGGGCGACATCGAACGCATGGTGCAGATTCGTCGCCGCATGGGCGATCGGTTCTCGTATCTGGGCGGGCTGCCGACGGCCGAAGTCTATGCCGCGGCGTATCGCGCGCTGGGCGTGCCGGTCTATTCGTCGGCCGTGTTCAACTTCATCCCGAAAACGGCAATGAAGTTCTACCGGGCCGTGTGCGAAAACGATCAGGACACGATCGGCCATCTGCTCGACACGTTCTTCCTGCCCTACCTCGAAATCCGCAACCGCCGCGCCGGCTATGCCGTGAGCATCGTGAAGGCAGGCGCGAAGCTCGTGGGACACGACGCCGGTCCGGTGCGCGCGCCGCTGACCGACCTGCTGCCGGCCGAGCTCGAAGCGCTCGACGCCCTCATCCAGAAAGTCGAAGGCTAAGGGGCGCCCATGCAGATCACCGGTGAGATGTTGATCGGCCGCGCCGACGTGCGCGGCAGTGCCGGAACGCTCGAAGCGTTCGACCCGGCGCGTGGCGAAACGCTCGCGCCGACGTTCGGCGCGGGCACGGCGCAAGATGTCGAGCGCGCCTGCGAACTCGCCCGCGCGGCCTTCGATCCGTTCCGCTCGCTGCCGCTCGCCAAGCGAGCGGCTTTCCTCGAAGCTGTCGCGCAAGCCATTCTCGATCTGGGCGACTCGCTGCTCGAACGCGCGCATGCCGAGAGCGGGCTGCCGCTCGCGCGCCTGCAAGGCGAGCGCGCCCGCACCGTCGGTCAGTTGCGCATGTTCGCGCGCGTCGTTCGCGACGGCCACTTCCTGCGCGCCACCATCGACCCGGCGCAACCCGCGCGTGAGCCGCTGCCGCGCAGCGATCTGCGTCTCGCGAAGATCGGGCTCGGCCCTGTCGCGGTGTTCGGGGCGAGCAACTTCCCGCTTGCGTTCTCGGTCGCGGGCGGCGATACGGCATCGGCGTTCGCCGCCGGCTGCCCCGTCATCGTCAAGGCGCATCCGGCGCATCTCGGCACGTCCGAGCTCGTAGCGCGCGCCGTGCGCTCGGCCGTGCAACAGCAAGATCTGCCCGAAGGGGTGTTTTCGCTGCTCGTGGGCGAGCGCGCCGTGGGCGAAGCGCTCGTCGCGCATCCGGCAATCGCGGCGGTCGGCTTCACCGGTTCGCGCGCGGGCGGCCTGGCGCTGCAACGCATCGCGCAGGCGCGCGCGGTGCCCATTCCCGTCTATGCCGAGATGAGCAGCATCAATCCGGTATACGTGCTGCCCGAGGCGCTTGCCGCGCGAGGAGACGCCATCGCACGCGCGTTCGTCGACTCCCTCACGCTGGGCGTGGGCCAGTTCTGCACGAATCCGGGACTGGTCCTGGGACTTGCCGGCGACGCCCTCGAGCGCTTCTGCCGCACGGCCGCCGAAGCGCTCGCGGCCAAGGCGGCGGGCACGATGCTCACACCCGGCATTCACCAGGCCTACGACAAGGGCATTGCGCGACTGGCGAGCGAACCGAACGTGACGCTGCTCGGCCGTGGTCAGGCAGGCGCGGGATACCAGGGACAGGCAGCGCTCTTTCGCACGACGGCGGCCCGGTTTCTCGCCACCCCGACGTTGCACGAGGAAGTCTTCGGCCCGGCGTCGATCGTGATCGCGTGCGACACCCTCGACGAGATGATCGCCGTCACCGAACGGCTCGAAGGTCAGCTCACCGCCACGTTGCAGCTCGACGCGGGCGACACCGACGCCGCACGGCGCCTGCTGCCAAGCCTGGAGCGGCGCGCCGGACGCATTCTCGCCAACGGTTTGCCCACCGGCGTCGAGGTGTGCCACGCCATGGTGCACGGCGGCCCGTTCCCCGCGACGTCGAACGCCATGTTCACGTCGGTCGGCGCGACGGCCATCGACCGGTTCCTGCGCCCGGTGTGCTACCAGGACCTGCCCGACGCCCTGTTGCCCGAAGCCCTGCGCGATGGCAACCCGCTGGGTCTGTGGCGTCTGCGCGACGGCGAGCTCTCACAGGCCTGATCGCGAACACCGCGCCGCAAAGGACGAACGTCTTCTCGATGTCGAAGGCGTTTCGTCCTGGCGCTGCGAGGGCTCACGACGCCCGTCCGCCCTCCCGATCGCGCTCCATCAGCGAGCCGTAGAGCGGCGCGACGGGCCCATTAGCGAGCGCGTCGGCCACGGCCTTGAGGTCGACCGATCCCGGCGCACCGATCAGCGCGTAGCCAATCTGCGCCTTGCGCCACGTGAGCACGCCCATGCGCTCGATCCGCTGCTCGGCCACGCCCTGATCGGCGCGCGCGTCGGGCACCAGACACAGCGCCACGGGATCGCCGTGCTCGGGCAAATAGACGATCTGCACCAGCGCGCGGTCCTGCCAGCGCAGGCGCTGCACGCGCTTGAACGTCAGGCCCTGCGCACGCAGGTCGGGCACCCGCACGTCGAGCCTGTCGTCGCGGCGGATGTCGCTCACGGTGCGCGCGGTCTCGCTTTCGTCCACACGCAGCGATGCGATCGTCTCGCGCACGTACATCTGCTGGTATTCGGCGGCGGCTCGCACCCACGTCACCCCCTGGGGCGACTTCGGCGGGGCGGCCGACGCAGTCGTGACACTCGCTTCGCCCGGGCCACCCTTGTGCGCGCCCCCTGGCAGCGAGGACAGCAGCGGCAAGGCCACGGCGCCTGCCGCCACGCCGGCCGCGAACGCCGCCGCGAGCCACCAGGCGCGCAGGCGGCGGCCGCCCGGCCCG
>NZ_CABPSC010000013.1 GCF_902459585.1 Pandoraea nosoerga | reverse complement strand
GGCGTGGCGGGCACCGTCGGCGCGGCCGGCGCCGGCGCGGGCTTGGCGGACGCCGTGGCAGCGGGGGCGGCCGGTGCGACAGCGCCCTGCCCGCCAATCGTCATGCCCTCGGCCTGCAGTGTGGCGACCGACTTGCTACCGAGCCCCTTGACGCGTTTGGCCAGGTCGGCGGCGTCCTTGTAAGGGCCGTGAGCGATACGTTCGTCGATAATGGCTTTGGACTTGACCGGCCCGATGCCCTTGAGCGTTTCGAGTTGTGCCTGATCGGCGGTATTGATGTCGACCGCGGCCATCGCCAGGCCGCAGAGGGTGAAAAAGGCAACCACCGCCAGCAAGAGTTTGCGAAGCATGATGCGATCCTCGTCAAGACGAGCCGGCCACCGCTGCCGCCTTGTTCCGTCTCGCGTCCGGTGCATTCGAACGGCAACGGCCCGGCTCACGCCAATGGCAATGACGCACGGCATACGACAGCCGGGCATCACGCCCTCCCTTTCGCCGCCGCGAACTCGCGCCCGGCACTGCCTGCCACATCACAACACCTGCCACGGCAAGCCGCGCACCCGCCATGAGTGGCCGGGACTGCCGCCCCCGTCCCGCCTCGCGGGCGGCCTCGTGTCCCGCCTGCCCTCCGGCGCCTCATCGATGTGCGCCCTTCGCCGTCTTTTCCGTCTTTTCCGTCGGGCCGGACCTCTCTGCTTCCTCGCGACTTCCCTACTTCATGTTAACGCCGCGGATCGCTTCCGGATGACATCAAACGAGACGGGGAGCCGCCTGGGCTCCCCGTCCGCATCACCTTCGGTGAGCGCCGCTTATTGCGCGAGCAGCCAGCGCACGTAACGCGACACCCCCTCGCCCACGGTGTAGAACGGCTGCTGATAGCCGCCGGCCTGGCGCAGATGGTCGATATTCGCCTGGGTGAAACACTGGTACTTGCCGCGCAGCGCGTCCGGGAACGGGATGTATTCGATCAGGCCCTGCTGCACCATCTCGTCGAGCGAGAGCGCCGCCTCGCCCGCCTGTGCACGCAGCGTGTTGATCACGGCGAGCGCGATGTCGTTGAACGGCTGGGCGCGTCCGGTGCCGAGGTTGAAGATGCCGCTTCGCTCGGGATGATCGAAGAAGTGCAGGTTCACCTTGACGACGTCCTCGACGGAGACGAAGTCGCGGCTTTGCGTGCCGGCGGCGTAGCCGTTGTATTCGCCGAAGAGCTTCACGCGGCCGTTGGCGCGGAATTCGTTGAAGTTGTGAAACGCCACCGATGCCATGCGGCCCTTGTGCGCTTCGCGCGGGCCGTACACGTTGAAGTAACGGAAGCCGGCGACCTGGCTGGGCAACTTGCCGCCCGCCTCGCGCATGGCGCGACGCACGATCTGGTCGAACAGGAATTTGGAGTAGCCGTAGACGTTGAGCGGCTTCTCGTATTCGCGCGTCTCGACGAAGGTCTCCGACGCACCATACGTGGCGGCCGACGACGCGTAGAGGAACGGCACGGTCTGCGCCTGACAGGCTTCGAACAACGCGCGCGTGTAGCGGAAGTTGTTCTCCATCATGTAGCGGCCGTCCGTCTCCATGGTGTCGGAGCATGCGCCCTCGTGGAAGATCGCCCGCACGCGGCCGAATTCGCGGCGCTCGAAGCGCGCGACGAAGTCGTTCTTGTCGAGGTAGTCGCTGATCTCGCAGTCGACCAGATTGCGGAACTTGTCGGCGCGCGTGAGGTTGTCGACCGCCACGATGTCGGTCTCCCCGCGCTCGTTGAGGGCCTTGACGAGGTTGGCGCCGATGAAGCCCGCGGCGCCGGTCACGATGATGGTCATGTCAGTTCGGAAAAGAGTTCGGTGTAGTTCACGGTCGCCGTGCCGAGCTTGCCCACGACGATACTGCCCGCACGGTTGGCGAGTACGACGGCCTGCTCGAGCGGCAGGCCCGCCGAGAGCGACGCGGCAAGCGTGGCGATCACGGTGTCGCCCGCTCCCGAGACATCATAGACCTCGCGCGCTTGTGCCGGTACATGCAGCGCGCCGCCCGCGGTGAAAAGCGTCATGCCTTCCTCCGAACGCGTGAGCAGCAACGCTTCGAGACTCAGCGACTCGCGCAGGTTTTGCGCACGCGCCATGAGATCGTCTTCCGAGCGCCATTCGCCCACGACCTGCTGCAATTCCGAGCGGTTCGGCGTGAGGATCGTCGCGCCGCGATAGCGCTCGTAATCGCTGCCCTTGGGATCGACGAGCACCGGCTTGCCCGCCGCGCGCGCCGCTTCAATCATGGGCTGCACGTGTGTGAGGCCGCCCTTGGCATAGTCGGAGAGCAGCACGACGTCGTAGTTGGCCAACAGTTGACGGTACTGGTCGAGCACCGCCAGCAGCACTTCGCGCGCCGGCTGGTTCTCGAAGTCGATGCGCAGCAGTTGCTGCTGGCGTGAGACGATGCGCAGCTTGATCGTCGTGGCGAGATCGGCGTCGCGCGTGACGAACGCGTTCACGCCGCTCGCACCGAGCAGCTCGGCCACGCGCGCGCCCGGCTCGTCCTCGCCGAGCACGCACAGCAGGCCCGCCTGCGCACCGAGCGAGGTTGCGTTGAGCGCCACGTTTGCGGCGCCGCCGAGACGCTCTTCGTTGCGCTTGACGTGCACCACCGGCACGGGCGCCTCGGGCGAGATGCGGTTGACGTCGCCGAACCAATAGCGGTCGAGCATCACGTCACCGACGATCAGCACGCGCGCGCGCGCAAACGCCTCACGAGGCACGTTGGGCACGCCCGGCGCCTGCACCGTGCGTGTGAGCGAAGTTGCCGTCGAAATCATCCGTCACTCCTCGAGATTCAGGCGGCTTCGTGCAAACCGCGGCCAATGCCGTGGTACTCGATGCCCAGTTCCTTCATGGCTTCCGGATCGTACAGGTTGCGGCCATCGAAGATCAGCGGCAGCGACAGCGCGCCCTTCACGCGCGCGAAATCGGGGCTGCGGAACGCTTTCCATTCGGTCACGATTACGAGCGCGTCGGCGCCGGCGAGCGTATCGTTTTGCGTCGCGCAGAACTCGACGCGCGCATGCGCGGCCGGATCGTTCGCGAAGTCGAGCGCGATCACGCGCCGGGCCTCTTCGAGAGCGACCGGATCATAGGCGCGCACGCGGGCGCCGCGACGCACCAGCTCCGCGATCACACGGCGGCTCGGCGCTTCACGCATGTCGTCGGTGTTCGGCTTGAACGCCAGCCCCCACAGAGCGAACGTCTTGTCCGACAGGTCCTCGCCCAGCCGCGCCACGATCTTGTCGATCAGCACGGCCTTCTGCGTTTCGTTGACGGCTTCGACCGCGTTCAGGATGCGCAGCGGCAGACCGTAGTCTTCCGCCGTGCGCACGAGCGCCTGCACGTCCTTGGGGAAGCACGAGCCGCCATAGCCGCAGCCCGCATACAGGAAGTGGTAGCCGATGCGCGGGTCCGAGCCGATGCCCTGACGCACGTCTTCGATATCCACGCCCACGCGATCGGCCAGGTTGGCCAGCTCGTTCATGAACGAGATGCGCGTGGCCAGCATGGCGTTGGCGGCGTACTTCGTGAATTCGGCCGAGCGCACGTCCATGTACAGGGTGCGTTCGTGATTGCGGTTGAACGGCGAGTACAGCCGCTTCATCATGGCGCGCGCCTGCTGGCCGTTGGCGTCGTCATCCACGCCGATCACGATGCGATCGGGGCGCATGAAGTCGTCCACCGCCGCGCCCTCTTTCAGGAATTCGGGGTTGGAGACGACCGAGAACGCCACGTTTTCGCCGCGTTTGGCGAGCTCTTCGGCCACGGCGGCACGGACTTTGTCCGCCGTACCGACGGGCACCGTCGACTTGTCGACGATGACCTTGAAACCCTTCGCGTAGCGGCCGATGTTGCGCGCGGCGGCAACGACGTATTGCAGATCCGCCGAGCCGTCTTCGTCCGGCGGCGTGCCCACGGCGATGAACTGAACGTCGCCATGCGCGACGGACGCCTCGACATCCGTCGAGAATTGCAGACGGCCGGCTTCGCGGTTGCGCGCGATGATTTCCTGCAGGCCGGGTTCGTGAATCGGCACGCCGCCGTTGTTCAGGATGTCGATCTTGCGCGGATCGACGTCGAGGCAGAACACGTCGTTGCCGACGTCCGCCAGGCAGGCGCCCGTAACGAGGCCGACGTAACCGGAGCCGATGATGGTGACTTTCATGATTGCGCGAACTTGAGGAAATTAGGAGGCCGCCGGCACGTCGGCACGTCGCGGCGTATAGGTCTCCCAGCCGTTACAGCCGGGGCATTGCCAGTAGAACAGTCGCGCGCGGAAGCCGCATTGATCGCACACGTAGCGCGGCAGCGACTTGGTGCGCTGCGTGATGAGCTTGCCCATGAGCGCGAGATCGGCTTGCGTGTCGCCGTGCGCCGTGGCGGCGTGCGCTTCGAGCAGACGCGCCATGCCCGGCGCGCTCGGCGCCCGGTGCATGAGCTCGCGCATGAGCTTGAGCGCGGCTTCGGGGCCTTCGAGGGCCACCGTCTTCTCATAGACGATCTCCAGCAGATCGTCCGACGGATTCCTGCGCAGCGCGTCGCGCAGCGTGGCGAGTCCTTCGGGCGCACGACCGAGCGCCTCGTAGGCGCGCATCAGGCGCTTGGCCGCGAGGCCGAGATACACGGGATTCTGCGCTTCGATGGTGCGCAGTACGGCGAGCGCACCGGCCGCATCGCCCGCGGCGAGCAGCATGTCGCCGCGCAACAGCGGCGCGCGCACGTTGGCGGGGTTGACGGCGAGCGCGGCGTCGAGCTCGCGCGAGACCGCTTCGGTGTCCTTTCGCTGCAACGCTTCTTGCGCCAACTCGCAGTGGAACTGCGCGATCTCCTTGCGGTAGGACACCGCCGGATCGAGTTCGCTCAGCGTCTCGGCCTCGGAGAGCGCCTTGCGCCATTCCTTCTCGATCTGATAGATGGTGAGCTTGGCGTGCTGCGCGGCCTTTGCATAGGCGCCCGTGTGCAGACGGCCGAACGCCTCTTCGGCGCGATCGAGCAGCCCCGCCTTGAGGAAGTCGTGGCCAAGCTCGTAGAGCGCATGCTCCTGGTCGGCTTGCGGCAGATCGTCGCGTGAGAGCAGGTTCTGATGCACGCGAATGGCGCGCTCCGTCTCGCCGCGACGGCGGAACAGGCTGCCCAGCGCGAAGTGCAGTTCGGTGGTTTCCGGATCGAGCTTGGCGACCTCGATGAAGGCGTCGATGGCCTTGTCGGGCTGCTCGTTGAGCAGAAAGTTCAGCCCTCGGAAATAGGACGCCGGCAAATTGCGGCTCTCCGAGAGCAGGCTGCGCAGATCCAGGCGCGCGGCCACCCAGCCGCAGCCGAAGATCACGGGGATGGCCAGAAGCCACCAGACCTCGAATTCCATGAAAGCGTGTTGTCGTTGAAACAGTCGATGAAGATGGCGCGCTTCGCGTGCCGCGTCGCTGTTGCCTTAGACCGGCGGCAGCATGGGGGGCTGATCGCTCGCCTCGGGATCGCGCTGGGCACGGGCCAGATCGCGTCGCGCGCGACGCAGTTCCAGACGTTGCCGCATCAGGCTCGGCAGCGTAGCGAGCACCCCGATGACGCCACCCACGACGAAAAATGCCAGGCCGATCATGATCAGCGGCGCCGTCCACGTGCGGCCCAGGAACAGGTTCAACGTGACCTCTCCCGTGTTGGCGAGCGCAAGACACAGCAACACCACGAACACGATGAGACGAATGATCCAAACAATCAGCTTCATGCCGAAAGGCTCCTGCGGCAGGCCTGCCGTATGTTGTGCGATGTGAACCGCCCGCGCACGCCGCTGCCATGCCGTCGCCGCGCCGGGCCGGCACGTGCCCGTATTGTACCGGATGTGCCCTGAGAGGCGTCGTTCCTGCAGTGCGCTTCACATTTCGGCAAATGCGCGCACACGCATGCGCCAGATGCAAAAAAAGCGCCCGAAGGCGCTTTTCTTGCGTAGTAGATCCCAAAGGGCCTTATTGGTCCGACGCCTTGTGATCAACCCGCTCACGCAACTCCTTGCCCGGCTTGAAGTGCGGCACGAATTTCTCCGGCACCATCACCTTCTCGCCCGACTTGGGGTTGCGGCCGACGCGCGGTGGCCGGCGGTTGAGCCCGAAGCTGCCGAAACCGCGGATTTCGATTCGATGGCCGCGCGCAAGCGCATCGGCCATCGCGTCGAGAATCGTCTTCACCGCGAAATCGGCATCCTTGAGCACCAACTGGGGAAACCGCGCCGCCAACTGGTTGACCAATTCAGACTTGGTCATAGGCCGTGGACCTTACTGATTCTGGCTGTCCAGCTTGGCCTTGAGCAGCGCACCCAGGTTCGTGGTGCCGCTCGCTGCCGAGCTATCCGACGACAGCTTGCTCATCGCTTCTTGCTGCTCAGCCGAATCCTTAGCCTTGATCGACAGGTTGATGTTGCGCGACTTGCGGTCGATGTTGACGATCATCACGTTGACGGCGTCACCATCCTTGAGCACGTTGCGAGCATCTTCCACTCGGTCCTGCGAGATTTCCGAAGCGCGCAGGTAGCCCTCGACATCCTCACCCAGCGACACGACAGCGCCCTTGGCGTCAACCGACTTGACCGTGCCGTTGACGATCGAGCCCTTGTCGTTGATGGCCACGAAGGTGTTGAACGGATCGCCTTCGAGTTGCTTGATACCCAGCGAGATGCGCTCCTTCTCGACATCGATGCCCAGCACCACGGCTTCGACTTCGTCGCCCTTCTTGTACTTGCGCACGGCCTCTTCGCCAGCTTCGCTCCACGACAGGTCCGACAGGTGGACCAGGCCGTCGATACCGCCCGGCAGACCGATGAACACGCCGAAGTCGGTGATCGACTTGATCGCGCCCTTGATCTTGTCGCCCTTCTTGAAGTTGCGCGAGAAGTCGTCCCACGGGTTCGGCTTGCACTGCTTCATGCCAAGGCTGATACGACGACGGTCTTCGTCGATCTCGAGCACCATGACTTCGACTTCGTCGCCGAGCTGGACAACCTTGGTCGGAGCAACGTTCTTGTTCGTCCAATCCATTTCCGAGACGTGAACCAGGCCTTCGATGCCCGATTCCACTTCGACGAACGCGCCGTAGTCGGTGATGTTGGTGACCTTGCCGAACAGGCGGGTGCCTTGCGGGTAACGGCGAGCGATGCCTTCCCACGGATCTTCGCCGAGTTGCTTGACGCCGAGCGAGACGCGACCCTTCTCCTGGTCGAACTTGAGGATCTTCGCAGTGACTTCCTGGCCGACCGACAGAACTTCGCTCGGGTGACGCACGCGGCGCCATGCGATGTCGGTGATGTGCAGCAGGCCGTCGATGCCGCCGAGGTCGACGAATGCACCGTAGTCGGTGATGTTCTTGACCACGCCCTTGACGATCGCGCCTTCCTTGAGCGTTTCGAGCAGCTTGGCGCGCTCTTCGCCCTGCGTGGCCTCGATCACCGCGCGGCGCGAGAGCACAACGTTGTTGCGCTTGCGGTCGAGCTTGATGACCTTGAATTCGAGGGTCTTGCCTTCGTAGGGGGTCGTGTCCTTGACCGGACGCGTGTCAACCAGCGAGCCCGGCAGGAACGCACGGATGCCGTTGACCATCACGGTCAGACCGCCCTTGACCTTGCCGGTGATCGTACCGGTCACGAGGTCGCCCGATTCCAGGGCCTTTTCCAGTTGCAGCCACGAAGCCAGACGCTTGGCCTTGTCGCGCGACAGCACGGTGTCGCCGTAGCCGTTTTCCAGGGCGTCGATCGCCACGGAAACAAAGTCGCCGGCCTGAACTTCGACCTCGCCCTGATCATTCAGGAATTCTTCGATGGGGATGTACGCTTCGGACTTGAGGCCGGCGTTGACGACCACGAAGTTGTGGTCAACCCGCACGACTTCTGCGCTGATGACTTCACCAGCACGCATGTCTTGGCGGGAGAGCGACTCTTCGAAAAGCGCCGCGAAAGATTCGTTGGTCGAGGTTTGCAGGTCGGACATAAAAGTGGATTACGCCGCTGACGTTCGTCTGCCGTAAGGGGGACTGACGCTCACGTACAACGGTTGGGTTAAAGGTTAAACAAAGCCGGGCCGAATGACTGCATGAAACATTCGGTCAGGCGCCTTGCGGGTACTGCACCTGCGCGAACCATTCGAGCACCTGGGCCACCGCCTGTTCGACGTTGAGCCCCGATGTATCGAGCACCCGCGCACCCTCTGCCGGCCGCAGCGGCGCCTCGGCACGGGTACGATCCCGCGCGTCACGCGCCTCAAGATCCAGCATGAGACTGTCTATGTTAGCAGAAAATCCTTTTTCTATCAATTGCTTATACCGCCTCTCGGCACGCGCCTGCGCGCTGGCGGTCAAAAACACCTTGAGATCGGCCTCCGGGAAGATCACCGTCCCCATGTCCCGACCGTCCGCCACCAGGCCCGGCGCGGTCTTGAAGCCCCGCTGCAGGCCCACGAGCGCCTGGCGCACCGGCTTGTGCACGGCAATGCTCGATGCGCGGTTGCCGATGGCTTCGGCGCGGATCGCGTCGGTCACGTCTTCGCCGGCCAGCCATACGCGCTGGTCGCGAAAACGAACGTCGAGCGTCTCGGCCAGCACCGTGAGCGCGCCGACGTCGTCCGGATCGATGCCGTGGCGCGCGCTGGCCAGCGCCGTCAACCGGTACAGCGCCCCGCTGTCGAGGTAGTGAAAGCCCAGCGCGTCGGCCACGCGGTGCGCCACCGTGCCCTTGCCGGACGCCGTCGGGCCGTCCACCGTAATGACCGGAATTGAGTCGTCCACCACCGTCAAATCAGGCATCCCTTCGTCTCTGTCTATCCAACACATTGAAAATATACTTCCCATCTAAATAACAATGATTATCATTTAGATGTATGCACCGCCGGCGTTCCGGAAGAAGTGACCGACGTGCAAAGCCGCGATTATCGCTTAGGCGGCCCCGATCGAGGGCCATCGCCCAACGCCTGGGAACCCTTCCCGCGCCTGGCCGGGGATGGATGGGTTTCGCGGGCGCCGGCACGCTCGTTGCCGCGGGCTATATGGATCCGGGCAATTAGGCAACCGCCATTGCCGGAGGCGCGCGCTACGGCTACACGCTGCTGTGCGTCGTCCTGCTCTCGAGCGTGATGGCGCTGTTGCTGCAATGGCTGGCAGCGCGTCGGCCTCGTCACCGGACGCGACCTCGCGCAGCTCTCTCGTAGCCAGTATAGCCGCCGCACCTCGCTGGCGTTGTGGGGACTCTGCGAGATCGCGATCGTCTCCGGCGACAGTGCGACGCACGTTGCGCGCCACCCGCCGGGACACCGTCCTCTCGCGCGGACTGGCACTCCTCCCGGCGCTATTGATCGACGGTCACGGCGGCGAGGCGCAAACCACGAATCTGCATTACGACGCGACGCGGACGAACTCGGTGAAGTAAGTCGGGAACGTCTTGCCCACGCACTTCGGGTCGTTGATCGTCACCGGCACGCCGCCAAGGCTTACCAGCGAGAAGCACATTGCCATTCGATGATCGTCGTAGGTGTCGATGGCGGCGTTCGGCGTGAGCGCCGTCGGAGGCGTCACTCGCAGATAGTCCGCCCCCTCTTCCACGGTCGCGCCAACCTTGCGCAGTTCCGTCGCCATCGCCGTGAGCCGGTCGGTCTCCTTCACGCGCCAGCTCGCGATGTTTCGCAGGGTGGTCGTACCGTCAGCAAACAGCGCCGCCACGGCGATTGTCATCGCGGCATCCGGAATGTGGTTGAAGTCCATATCCAGCGCGCGCAGCTTGCCGCTCGGCGTGTCCACGCCATGCACCTCGATCGCATTGTCGTGCAACGTGACCTTCGCCCCCATCGCAGCGAGCGCGTCGACGAAGCGCACGTCGCCCTGAATGCTGTCGCGGCCCACGCCCTCCACGCGCATCGGCCCACCGCCGATGGCGCCTGCCGCGAGGAAGTACGACGCCGACGAGGCATCGCCCTCCACTCGGATCTCCCCGGGGCTCCGGTATTTCGGGCCGTCGGCGCCAGCCGCGGGCAACGCGAAGCGCGACCATCCGTCCTGGCGGACGTCGATGCCGAAACGGCGCAGCAAACGCAGCGTGATCTCGATGTATGGCTTCGAGATCAACTCGCCTTCCACCTCCACGACAATCTCCCCCGAGGCCGAGGGCAGTAGCGGCAGCGTGAGCAGCAACGCGGTCAGGAACTGGCTCGAGACGTCCCCGCGCACGCGAATCGGCGCAGTGGGCGCAGCCACGTCCGCAGGCTTGATATGCAACGGCGGGTAACCCGGATTGCCCAGATAGTCGATGTGCGCGCCGAGTTGCCGCAGCCCGTCGACCAGATCCCCGATCGGACGCTCGTGCATGCGCGCCACGCCCGAGACTTCGTAGTCGCCGTGGCTGAGCGAGAGCGCTGCCGTCAGCGGACGAATGGCCGTGCCGGCATTGCCCATGAACAGCTTGGCCGCCTTCACCGGAAACTCCCCGCCACACCCCTCGACGACGAAGTCACGCGTGTTGCCGACCTGCGTGCACGTCACGCCCAGCGCGGCCAGTGCGTCGAGCATGACCTGCGTGTCGTCCGACGCGAGCAGATCGCGCACGCGCGTCGTGCCGTGCGAGAGCGCGGCGAGCAGCAGCACACGGTTCGAGATACTTTTGGAGCCGGGCAGGCGCAGCGTGCCTTCGGCATGGCCGTAAGGGCCGAGATCGAGCGTTTCCATTACTTTTCCTGTTGCTTGGCCCAGTCCGTTCGCGCCTGACTCGTGCGAGCGAAGACGGCCTCCAGACCAGCGCCATCGCCGGCGTCGATCAATTGGCGCAACGCGCCGAGCGTGGCGAGATAGCCGTCGAGCTCAGCGAGCAGGGCGTCGCGATTAGCCACGCAGATATCGCGCCACATCTCCGGATTGGAGGCGGCAATGCGCGTGAAATCCCGAAAGCCACCGCCCGCGAAACCGAATTTCAGCGCGGCATCGGGGGCCTCCAGAATCTGCGCGATAAGCGCATACGACAGCACGTGCGGCAGATGGCTGACCGACGCGAAAACCCGATCGTGCTGCGTCTCTGACATTTCCGACACCAGCGCGCCCGTGGCCTCCCACATGGCGCGCACCCGGGCGACGTCTTGCGCACGGTTCACCGCCTGTGGGCAAAGCACCACGCGCCGATCGCGATAGAGGTCGGCCTTCGCGGCGTCGACGCCGGACAGTTCCGCGCCCGCAATCGGATGGCCCGGCACGAAGCGCCACGCCTCGTCGTCCAGCGCCGCGCGAGCAGCGGCCACCGCGTCGCTCTTCGTGCTGCCCGCGTCGGTCACGAGTGTGCCGCCGCCCAGATGTGGACGAATCGCGGCGAGCAACGCGGGCGTCTGCGCCACCGGCGCGGCGAGCACGACGATGTCTGCGCCGGGCACGGCTTGCGCCATCGATGTCGCGGCACGATCGATCACGCCCAGCTCGCGCGCTCGCGCGAGCGATGCCTCGCTGCGCCCGACGCCAACGACTTCGCCCACGGCGCCCGCCGCCTTGAGCGCACGCGCCAGCGAGCCACCGATCAGGCCAACGCCGCAGATGACAAGTCTGTTCACGCGCATGGTGTTCATGCGGAGCGCGGGTACGACCCGAGCACCTTGCAGTAGGCCGCGTTCTGGCGCAATGCGTCGAGCGCCCGGGCCACGTTCGGATCGTCCCTGTGGCCTTCGAAGTCGATGTAGAAGTAATACTCCCAGGCACCGCTCTTGGCCGGACGCGACTCGAAACGGGTCATCGACACGCCGTTGTTCGCGAGCGGCTCGAGCAGTGCGACGACGGCACCGGCGCGATTGGGCACCGACAGGATCAGCGACGTCTGATCGCGGCCGCTCGGGGCGGCATCCTGTGTGCCGATCACGACGAAGCGCGTGCGGTTGTGCGGATCGTCCTGCACGTGCGAGAACGCGATCTGCAAGCCGTATTGCGTGGCCGCCGATTCACCTGCGATGGCGGCCACGGTCGGATCGGTCGACGCCATGCGCGCCGCTTCGGCATTGCTCGCCACCGCCTGCCGCTCGAGTTTGGGCAAGTGCGCCGACAGCCAGTGCTGGCACTGTGCGAGCGACTGGGCGTGCGAGCAGATGCGTGTCACGCCCTCGAGCGTGCCGGACTGCGACATCAGATTGTGATGAATCGGCAACGCCACTTCGCCGCCGATCGTCAGGGGGCTTTGGAGCAACAGGTCCAGCGTGCGCGACACCACGCCTTCGGTCGAGTTCTCGACCGGCACGACGCCGAAGTCCGCACTGCCGGCCTCGACCGCACGGAACACTTCATCGAGCGACGGGCACGGCAACCCTTTCACGCTCTGGCCGAAATAAGAGAACGCGGCCTGCTCGCTGTAAGTTCCCGCCGGTCCCAGGTAGGCCACCGTCATGACTTTCTCGAGCGCCCGGCTCGCAGACATGATCTCGCGCCAGATCGACGCGAGGTTGTCGCCGTACAAAGGCCCGTCGTTCGCCTGCTGGAGCCGCGAAATCACCTGCAGCTCCCGCTCGGGCCGAAACACGGGCGCGCCGAAACGCTTCTTGACCTCGCCGACCTCCAGCGCGATGGCCGCACGTTGATTGAGCAGCTTGAGCAACTGCGCGTCGATGGCATCGATTTTCTCGCGCAGCGGGCGCAGCGATGCATTCAGATCGTCATCCATGGAACGTATTGTCTTCTTGCGATGGGACATGGTCAGGTGCTCTCCGGCGCGCTGCCTCTGTGGTTCCGGCCCCGTCTCGGGCGCCCGGAACGCTCGCGTCACGCCGCCGGTCCACCCTCGTCAGCCGTGACTGCGTTCGAATTCACGCAGATAGTCGACCAGCGCCTGGACGCCGGCGAGCGGCATCGCGTTGTAAATCGAGGCGCGCATGCCTCCCACGGACTTGTGGCCCTTGAGCTGCAGCAGGCCGCGCTCGCGAGCGCCGGCCAGGAAAGTTTCGTTGAGCGCGTCGTCATGCAGGAAGAACGGCACGTTCATGCGCGAGCGGCAATCCGCAGCCACCGACGTGCGATAAAAGTCGCTGCCATCGAGATAGCCGTACAGCAGTTCCGCCTTCGCCTTGTTCTGCGCTTCCATCGCGGCCAGACCGCCCTGACGCTTGATCCACTGGAACACCAGCCCCGCGATGTAGATGGCATAAGTCGGCGGGGTGTTGTACATCGAATCGTTTTCCGCAACGATCTTCCAGTCGAACGCGCTCGGCGTGATCGGCAATGCACGGCCCAGCAGGTCGTCACGCACGATGACGACCGTCAGCCCCGACGGACCGATATTCTTCTGCGCCCCGCCGTACATCACGCCAAACTTCGAGACGTCCATAGGACGCGAGAGAATGTGCGAGGAGACGTCGGCCACGAGCGGCGTATCGGGCAACCCCGCGGCGGCCAGGTCCGGCGTCCAGAAGTACTCGACGCCATGAATCGTCTCGTTCGTGCAGATGTGCACGTAAGCGGGGTCCTTCGACAGCTTCCATTCGGCCATCGACGGCAGGCGCGTGAACTTTTCGTCTTCCGTGCTCGCCGCGATGTTCACCTCGCAATACTTGCGCGCTTCCTTCTGAGACTTCACCGACCACGAACCCGTGACGACATAGTCGGCCGTGCGCTGCCCGTCTGCACGCGCGCCGAGCAGGTTCATCGGAATGAGCGCGTTCTCGGCGAGCGCGCCGCCCTGCATGAACAGGATGCGGTAGTTCTCCGGCACGGCCAGCAACTCGCGCAGATCGGCTTGCGCCTGCGCCAGAATGCTCATGAATTCCTTGCCGCGATGGCTCATCTCCATCACGCTCATGCCGGCCCCGTGCCAGTCGAGCATCTCCTCGGCCGCCCGCGCGAGCACTTCGGCGGGCAACGCCGCCGGACCGGCGGAAAAATTGAAAGCACGCGTCATAATCGTTTGCTGCAGTAAAAGTGAAACGCAAGCCGTCGGACAGGCACCCGTGCGGCTTGCGTTTCACGTCTGGACGATGATTCGGTTGCGCGGCGGCGATAAGGGCCAACTATACCGCCAGTTGCACTTCGCGTGCGGGGCCGGGCGAGTTTTCCGGCGTTGGACGAAGGGATTCTGGATAATTCCGAGCCGAATCTGCCGATTTGCCTCCTCAACGCAAAATGGCCGTTTGCGATCGCTCGCAAACGGCCATTATCGGTCAAACCCGGCGGCGCCCGCCGAATCGTACCGAATTACTTCTTGGCCGGAGCCTTCGGTGCCGACTTGGCAGCCGCGGCGATTTCGGCGTCAGCCTGCTTGCTGGTCGCGTCGATCGATTGCGGCATGTACTTCTGCATCAGGCCGCCGACCACTTCCTGGCCAACCTGGTCCTGCACCTTGATGTACTTCTGGCCGACCGGGCTCTTGTAGAACGCCGTCAGACCCTTGATCTCGTCGGTCGTGTAGTACTTGCCATAGGCGGCGTACTGGGCCTGCACCGCGTCGTTCTTGAACGAGTCGGTCGTGAAGACCTTGCCCGCACCGTCAACCAGCTTCTGCACGGAATTCTGTTGCAGCGTCGGCACGATGGCCTGCTTCTGTGCGTCGCTCAACGTCTTGTTCTCGACCAGCTGGCGCTCCAGCACTTGCGGCGCCAGTTGCTTGGCTTGCGCCTGAGCACCTTCGCCGATGGCGGTCACGAGCTTGCTGGAGTCGATGGCATCAAGCAGATCCTTGATGGCTGCCTTCTTGTCGGCATCCAGCGGAGCGCTCTGCTGGGCCATTGCCACTGCCGGTGCTGCCAGCAGCAGCCACATCCACTTCTTGACGTTGTGTTGCATAGTAATAGTCACTCCAAAGTTCGCCAGCTCCCGCCGGCGATAAATAGATGCATCCTCGCCTGGTCACTTCACTGCATCGAGCCAGATTCTACTGACTTTTCGGGACAATGCACCCGAAGCTTACATCGAGTTACGCCTGAATTACTCCGTGACATCCGCTTCGGGCGCCTCGCCGTCGCCACCGTTCTCGGCGGTGTCCGCGACTTCGGCATCGGACTCGACGATGCGTTGCAGACCTGAGAGCGTCGTGCCCTCGTCCAGGCTGATCAGCGTCACCCCCTGCGTGGCGCGGCCCATTTCGCGGATCTCGGACACGCGCGTACGGATCAGCACCCCGCCGGTAGTGATCAGCATGATCTCGTCATCCGGCTCGACCAGCGTCGCGGCGACCACCCGGCCGTTGCGCTCGCTCGTCTGGATCGCAATCATACCCTTAGTGCCGCGGCCATGGCGCGTATATTCGGTGATCGACGTGCGTTTGCCGTAGCCGTTCTCCGTGGCCGTGAGCACCGACTGCTGTTCGTTCTCGGCGACGAGCAGCGCGATGACCGTCTGGCCGTCTTCGAGCTGCATGCCGCGAACGCCGCGCGCTTCGCGCCCCATCGGGCGCACGTCGTTCTCGTCGAAGCGCACGGCCTTGCCGGCGTCCGAGAACAGCATGACGTCGTGAGCGCCGTCGGTGATCGCCGCACCGATCAGAACGTCGCCCTCGTCCAGGTTCACGGCGATGATGCCCTTCTTGAGCGGACGGCTGAAGGCCGCCAGCGGCGTCTTCTTGACCGTGCCCAGGCTCGTTGCCATGAACACGAAGCGATCTTCCGTGTACTCCTTGACCGGCAGCACCACGTTGATTTTCTCGCCGTCCTGCAACGGGAACATATTGACGATCGGGCGGCCACGCGAGTTCCGCGAGCCCTGCGGCACCTCGTAGACCTTGATCCAGTACACGCGACCGCGGTTCGAGAAGCACAGGATCGTGTCGTGCGTGTTCGCGATGAACAGCGTGTCGATCCAGTCGTCGTCCTTCGTCGCAGCCGCCTGCTTGCCGCGGCCGCCGCGCTTCTGCGCGCGGTACTCCGACAGCGGCATCGATTTGATGTAGCCCGAGTGCGACAGGGTCACGACCATGTCCTGCGGCGTGATCAGGTCTTCGGTGTCGAGCTCGGTAGCGTTGTGTTCGATGGTCGAGCGACGGGCGTCGCCGAACTCGGCGCGCACGGCCGTGAGTTCTTCGCCGATGATCGTGGTGACGCGCTCCGGACGCGCCAGAATGTCCAGCAAGTCGGCGATCTGCGCCATGACTTCCTTGTACTCGGAGACGATCTTGTCCTGCTCCAGGCCGGTCAGGCGCTGCAGACGCATCTGCAGGATTTCCTGCGCCTGCGTCTCGGACAGGCGGTACAGGCCGTCGGCCTGCATGCCGACCGCGGCGTCCAGCCCTTCCGGACGATAGGCGGCACGGCCGCCCTGGGTCTCGCTCTCGGCACGCGCGAGCATCTCGCGCACCACCGACGAATCCCACGACTTCTCCATCAGCGCGGCCTTCGCGATCGGCGGCGTGGGCGCGGCCTTGATGATCGCGATGAAGTCGTCGATGTTAGCGAGTGCTACCGCCAGACCTTCGAGCACGTGGCCGCGCTCGCGGGCGCGGCGCAGTTCGTAGATCGTGCGGCGAGTGATCACTTCGCGGCGGTGCGACAGGAAGTGCACCAGCATCTCGCGCAGGTTCAGCAGCTTGGGCTGGCCGTCGACGAGCGCCACCATGTTCATGCCGAAGGTATCTTGCAGCTGGGTGTGCTTGTAGAGGTTGTTGAGCACCACCTCGGGCACTTCCCCGCGCTTGAGCTCGATCACCACCCGCATGCCGCTCTTGTCGGACTCGTCGCGAATGTCGGAGATGCCCTCCAGACGCTTCTCGTTGACCAGCTCGGCAATGCGCTCGAGCAGCGAGCGCTTGTTGACCTGGTAAGGCAGTTCGTCGACGATGATCGCCACGCGCTGGCCGCGATCGATGTCTTCGAAGTGAGTCTTCGCTCGCATCACGACGCGACCGCGGCCGGTGCGGTAACCCTCGCGCACGCCGGAGATACCGTAAATGATGCCGGCCGTCGGGAAATCGGGCGCGGGGATGATCTCGATGAGTTCGTCGACGCTGGCGTCGGGGTGCTTGAGCAGGTGCAGGCAGCCCTCGACGACTTCGTTGAGGTTGTGCGGCGGAATGTTGGTCGCCATACCGACCGCGATCCCCGAGGAGCCGTTGAGCAGCAGGTTCGGGATGCGGGCCGGCAGGATCAGCGGTTCCTTTTCGCTGCCGTCGTAGTTCGGACCGAAGTCGACGGTTTCCTTGTCGATGTCCGCGAGCAGTTCGTGGCCGATCTTGGCCATGCGCACTTCGGTGTATCGCATGGCGGCGGCGTTGTCGCCGTCGACCGAACCGAAGTTGCCCTGTCCGTCGACGAGCATGTAGCGCAGCGAGAACGGCTGCGCCATGCGCACGATGGTGTCGTAGACGGAAGCGTCGCCGTGCGGGTGATATTTACCGATGACGTCACCGACGATACGCGCGGATTTCTTGTACGCACGGTTCCAGTCGTTGTTCAACTCGTGCATGGCGAACAGCGCACGGCGGTGAACCGGCTTCAGGCCATCGCGCACGTCCGGCAAGGCGCGGCCGACGATCACGCTCATGGCGTAATCGAGATACGACCGCCGCATTTCTTCTTCGAGCGAAATCGGGAGAGTTTCTTTGGCGAACTGATCCATTATCCGTGTCTATCAAGCCCTAATCGCGATAGGCGGCTGCCGGCGATATGATCACGTGATTCTAACATGCCCGTCATAGGCATCCGAAACGAGCGTGATGCGATGCACAAGACATGAAGAGGAGGCCAAAACGTCGCGTAATCACGGGCAATGAAACGGTTGGCGAGGCGCTTCAAAAGGTGTTGCGCTCAAACCACAACTGCGCCACGAGGGGCGGCAAACCTGGGTTTTTTCTCGCGGCCGGCTGGAGCGCTATGGCAAAATGCCGTGGCATAAGTTAGACATTATTCGAAGTGCATGGGCCATGCTTTCGCGCACTCGGCGATGTTATACTTCGAGCGATGTAAGACTTTGGTTCCGTCGTCTAGGCTCGCAGTAAACCTGCGGTAATCTCATTTCGAGAGGAGAAATATGAATAAATTCGCTAAGCTCGCGATCGTTGCAGCTACCGCAGTGATGGCTGCTTCGGCTATGGCTCAAAATTATGTCCAGACCGCTCCGGGCCCGATCGCGGCCTCGAAACAAGCTGTCAACGACAACTGGGTTAACGGCAGCGGCGAGTGGGTGTGGAAGAACGGCTCGGACGAACTCTGCTGGCGCGACGCCTACTGGACCCCGGCCACGGCCAATGCCAAGTGCGATGGCTCGATCATCGCCCAGGCTCCGGCTCCGGCACCGGCTCCGGTTCCGGTCGCTCCGGTTTCGCAGAAGGTGACGTACCAAGCTGACGCCCTGTTCGATTTCGACAAGGCCATCCTGAAGCCGGAAGGCAAGGCCAAGCTGGACGATCTGGCCGGCAAGGTCCAGGCGCTGAACCTCGAAGTCGTGGTTGCCACGGGCTACACCGATCGCATCGGTTCGGACAAGTACAACGACCGTCTGTCGCTGCGTCGCGCTCAAGCTGTGAAGGCTTACCTGGTCAGCAAGGGCGTCGAAGCCAACCGCGTGTACACCGAAGGCAAGGGCAAGCGTAACCCGGTCACGACGGGTTGCAACCAGAAGAACCGTGCTCAGCTGATCAAGTGCCTGGCACCGGATCGTCGCGTGGAAGTCGAAGTCGTCGGCACGAACAAGTAATACGGTTCACCGACTACGAAAAAACCCCGCCTCGGCGGGGTTTTTTTCGTCTGTTGCCGCCGCAACGGGGAGCCCCGGCAATTTCCGGCACAGCGTGATTGACGGCCTTTCCCGCCGATCACGCCGTCTGCCTCTGCCGCGCGCCCGCTGCCATCGCGGGCCACCCCGGGCAAGTCAGGCCTCGCCGGCCAACTGCGGATACTGGCGCTTGACCATGAATGACATCAGCGCCTTGACGGGACGATCGCGCCACCACGAGCCGGTCTCGAGCGGCTTGAACATCATGCGCGTGGCCGCCTCGACCGGCATGTACTGCTTCATGACGTCGCCTGACATGGCGAGGAAAGCCTCCCAGGTCATCGTCTCGAACGGCGGCGGCGAGCGCCAGAACCGGTTGAGCGGCTCGAACGCGAAGGCAATGTCCTCGTCGCGAACCAGTTCGCTGCGCGCGACCATCGTGCGCAGGCGGCTGATCACGCCGTGCCGCTCCACCGCGTTGTAGCGATCGAAGGTCTTGCGAAAGTAGCGATAGTGGCCGACCTCCTCGCTGCTCAGCTTGTGCATCATCTGCTTGAGTTCCTCGACCGGCATGTAGGACTCGAGGCAACGGTAGATCATGGCCGTCTGCGTTTCCGTGACGCACCGCGACAAGGCTTCGAGCGCCAGCGACGGCCGCATGTACTCCACATCGCACCGCGGCTTGTAGCGCTCGAGAAACGCGTCATAGGCGTTCTGCCAGTCGAACTCGGGCCATACGCGTGCGATATAGTCCTTGGCGAGGCGCCCGTGTTCGACCTCCTCGGGCAGCCAGGTGTCGCGCAGCCACGTTCGCATCTCGTCATCGTCGCTGTACATCTGATTGAGCGTGGCGACGAACTCGGGGACACTGGTCTCGATGAACGACACCGTGGCAAGGGAATAGAAGATAAACGCATTGCTTCGGACAGACGGCTCTGCTGCCATGACACACTCTCCTATCGGCATAGGGGGTTGAACATGAATCGCCCAAGCACGTGCGTGCGACGCTGGCGGGCCGGGCTGCCGGCAAACGGGTGGTGCACTGCGTCCATTGCCCGGTGGCACGGACAGGCCACATGAAACGTCACACGAAGGTCACAAAGGCATAGTATAGGAATTGGCCCAATATCGCAGCGCGGCAAACGATCGGCGACAAATGAGAGGCCTTCCGGCGCCGATGACCGACGTTTGCCTGCGTTGCACCCATCCGAACCGTGAAACGTCATGACGCAACGTTATTGGTTGATGAAGTCGGAACCCGAGGAGGCGAGCATCGACGATCTTGCCGCTGCCAGACATAAGACCCTGCCGTGGACAGGCGTGCGCAACTATCAGGCGCGCAACTTCATGCGCGACGACATGCAAGTCGGCGACGGCGTGCTCTTCTACCACTCCAGTTGCGCCGTACCCGGCATTGCCGGTCTGGCGACCGTGGCCTCCCCCC
Organism: Pandoraea nosoerga; assembly: GCF_902459585.1. GTDB lineage: Bacteria > Pseudomonadota > Gammaproteobacteria > Burkholderiales > Burkholderiaceae > Pandoraea > Pandoraea nosoerga. Next base: position 146,918 of record NZ_CABPSC010000013.1, on the reverse strand, counting down.
CCTACCCCGACCCCACGCAGTTCGATCCGAAGAGCCCGTACTTCGACCCCAAGTCGAAGCCCGAAGCGCCGCGCTGGCTGCTCGTCGACGTCAAGCTCGATCGCAAGACCCGCCTCGTGCCGCTCACGGAAATGCGCCAGACGCCGGAACTCGAAGGCATGCTGGTGCTCGCGCGCGGCAACCGGCTGTCGATCACGCCGGTCTCGCCCGAGCACTGGCGATTCATCACGAAGCACTTACTCTAGGAGCCGGGTATCCAGGGAACCAAAATTGTGGCGATAGCGTCTGTATAACGTTATCGGCACACGCATAGTACGTACCCACTAGCGCTCTCGGCGCTGCCGGAACGCGTGCATGTGTGAGTCGGCAACCGGTCAAACGTTCGCCGCCAAGACGCGAACTCACATTCGAAAAAGGACACAACTATGCGCAAATCTCTCGCCGCCGCTCTCCTGATCGCCACGGCCGCCAATGCCGCCTACGCCCAGTCGGGTGACGATCCGAACCGCAATGTCGCGGGCGTGCTGGGCCTCGAGGCCCACGCCACGAAGGAAGTCGAGCAGGACACCGTGCACATCACGATGTCCGCGCAGGAGCAAGGTCCCGACGCCGCCACCGTCTCGCGCAACCTCACGCAAAAGGCCAACAGCGCGATGGCCATTGCCAAGGGCCAGAACACCGTGCAGGTGCAGACCGGCAACGTTTCGCTGTATCCGACGACCAATCGCGATGGCAAGATCACCGCCTGGCGCGGCCGCACCGAATTGCAGATGACGTCGAAGGACTTCGGCGCGGCATCGCGCCTCGCGAGCCAGATCTCGGGCCAGATGCAGATGGACGGCGTATCGTTCTCGCTCTCGCGTGAAGCGCAGGAGAAAACGCAGGCGGAGCTGACCAACCAGGCCATCCAGGCGTTCCGCGATCAGGCGCAGAGCAACACGAAGGCGTTCGGCTATGGCAGCTACACCATCCGCCAGGTGCAGGTCGGCACGAACGCCCCGGTCATGCCGCGTCCGTATGCCATGAAGGCAATGGCGATGAGCGCGAGCGCCGACGCCGCGCCGCCGATGCAGCTCGAAGGCGGCAAGACGCAAGTCACCGTGACCGTCTCCGGCACCGTGCAGATGAAGTAAGCCGGCGTCGGCGGCCGGTCGCCGTCCTCGCAATGGAAAGACGCCGCCCCTCGAGGGCGGCGTTGCTTTATTCGGCCAACGAAGCACTACGGATCACATCGCGACGTTTCCGCACCGCACCCCACACCGCAACAAGGCGTCACCACACCATGTGGCGTGGTCGCGTGTCACATGTCGCGGGTGCGAGTGGCCGCGGCTTACTTGAAGCGCTCGCGAAGCACGTTCTTCTGCACCTTGCCCATGGTGTTGCGCGGCAGTTCGGGCACGAAGTGCACGCGCTTGGGCACCTTGAAATTCGCGATGCGATGCTTGAGCGCATCAATGACGGTGCGCTCGTCGGGCGTCGCCGCGCCGTTGCGCGGCACGACCACGGCGACCACCGCCTCTCCGAAATCCGGATGCGGCACGCCGATGACCGCCGACTCGGCCACGCCGTCCATCTCGTCGATGAATCCTTCGATTTCCTTCGGATAGACGTTGTAGCCGCCGGAGATGATGAGATCCTTCGAGCGGCCGACGATGTGCACGTAGCCATCCTCGTCGAACTTGCCGACGTCGCCCGTCTTGAAAAACCCGTCGGCGGTGAATTCCTCGGCCGTCTTCTCCGGCATGCGCCAATAGCCGGCAAACACGTTCGGCCCTTTCACCTGAATGTGGCCGATCTCGCCTTGCGCGCACGGCCGGCCCTCATCGTCGACGACGCGCACCGACACTTCCGGCAGCGGCACGCCCACGGTGCCGGCCCGGCGCACGCGCGCCGCATCGCCGTGATACGGATTGGAGACGAGCATGACCGTCTCCGACATGCCGTACCGTTCGAGAATCGTGTGACCGGTGCGCTCGCGAAACGCGTCGAACGTCTCGCGCAGCAATGGCGCGGAGCCCGAGATGAACAGACGAACATTGCGGCAGACTTCGCGATCGAGCCCCGCTTCGGCCAGCAGCCGCACGTAATACGTCGGCACCCCCATGAATACCGTGGCGCGCGGCAACTGACGCAGCACCTCGCGCGCGTCGAACTTGGGCAGCCAGATCATCTTGCTGCCCGAATACAGCGCCGCATGACTCGCGACGAACAGCCCGTGCACGTGGAAGATCGGCAGCGCGTGCAGCAGCACGTCGCCGCCGCTGCGCTCGCCCCAACCCCAGAACGCATGCAGCACACGCGTGTTGCTCGCGAGGTTGCCGTGCGAGAGCATGGCGCCCTTGCTGCGCCCGGTCGTGCCCGAGGTGTACAGAATGGCCGCCAGATCGTGCGGCGCGCGCGGCACGGTCTCGAACGTGTCGCCGAACCACGCGGCGCGCTCGAGCAGCGAACCGGTGCGGTCCTCGCCCAGCGTGAATACGTGCTTCGCGCCGCTCGTGAACGCGATCTTCGAGACCCAGCCGAAATTGGCCGGGCTGCACACGACCACGTCGGGCTGCGCGTTCTCGACGAAATACGCGATCTCGGCTTCGCGATACGCCGTATTGAGCGGCAGATACACGTAGCCGGCGCGCAGTGTCGCGAGATACAGCAACAGGGCTTCGGGCGACTTCTCGACCTGCACGGCCACACGTGCGCCGGGCGTGAGCTCGAGGCTGGCGAGCAGGTTCGCCATGCGAGCGCTGGCGCGCTCGATGTCGTCCCAACTGTAGTAAAGCCCCTCGGGCGTCTCGATGGCGCACGCCGATTTGTCGGCGGGAAAACGTTCGGCGAACAGTCGATAGAGGTTGGCGTCTTGCGTCATAAACGGAACCGGATACGAAACGATGAATGCATCAACAGAAAAAAGGTTTCAACGGCAGACGCGGCAGCATACTGCATCTCGTCGGCACCGCGCGCCGGCGCGGCCGCGACCGCCATTGGGGCGCCCTGGGGGCCGCCATCGAGGCGCAATCGAGCCGCAATCGAGCCGCAATCGAGCCGCGATCGAGCCGCGATCGAGCGGCAATGGGAACCACCATTGGAGCCGCCAAGGAAAGCGCGGTACCTGCCTGCTAGCGCCCCTCGAATTTCGGCGGCCGCTTCTCGAGGAATGCAGCGACGCCCTCGCGATGATCCTGGGAATCCCAATAGGAGAAGGCCTGCTGCCACTCGGCTTCCGAGAGCGGCGGCACGGGCGGCGCGAGACGCGCGATCAGCCACTTGTTGAGCTGCGCGGCTAGCGGCGCCCCAGCCGCCAGACGTCGCGCGCAGGCACGGCCGGCTTCCTCGACGGCCTCGTCGGCCACCACGCGCGTGAGCAGTCCCTTCTCGCGCGCCTCGGTCGCGCCGAACACGCGCCCTTCGAGCAGAATCTCGAGCGCGACCGCCCGGCCCACGAGCGCCAGCACGCCGCGCAGCTCGCCCGGCGCCATCGGAAACCCGAGCCTGTTGATCGGCACGCCAAAGCGCGCGCTCTCGCCGGCAATGCGCAGATCGCAGTGCGCCGCGATCTCGAGTCCGCCGCCAACGCATACGCCTTCGATCAGCGCCACACTCGGATGCCGGCAGCGCGCGAGCGCCTCCAGCGTCGGGCCGATGATCTCGCCGTGATAGCGGCGCAACGCGTCGTAGCTGCCGCGCTCGGCCGGGAATTCCTCGATGTCGGCCCCGGCCGCGAAGTTGCCCTGCGCGCCGCGAATCACGATGGCCCGCACACGCGCGTCGGCGTCGAGCGCCTCTACATGCTCGCGCAGCGAGCGCCACATCGCCACCGAGATGGCGTTGAGTCGCGCCGGGTTCGACAGCGTCAGCGTGACCCACCCTTCGTCGAGCGCGCGGTCGTCGCGCAGCACTTCACTCACAGATGTCTCCCTTTTTCGTGTCGATCGCCGCCGTGCTCAGAGCAGGCGCGCCACCGCGCGTCCGAGCGCCGGCTGGCCGTCGATGAGCCGTTGCAGATTGGCGTCGAGCTCCTCGGGCTCGTACAGATAATTCACCATCATGCCGCACGACTGCCGGGCGCCCTTCTTCGACAGGTCGGCATGCCAGTTGATGCGCTCCACGCGCGCGCCGTTGCCCAGGTGGAACCGGGCGACCGGGTCGCGCGGCTGCCCGCGCACGAACTCGCGCGCCAGATAGTGCGCCGCCAGCGCCTCGCCCAGCGTGCGCTGCAACGCCTGCGTGCCCTTGCGCTCGGGCGACGCCTGCAGCCACGCCACCATCTGCGCTCCCGACGCGCCGTCGGCCAGCGACGCTTCCTGCGCCAGCAGCTTCTGGCGCTTCGGGCCGAGCACTTCGGCCAGCGCCTGCGCGGATAGCTGACGCAGCCACTCGTTGAAGCCGGGAATCGGCGAGAGCGTGGCAAAGTTGCGCAGCTTGGGGAAGTCGACCTGGAGCTCGTCGATCACGCGCTTGAGCAGGAAGTTGCCGAAGCTCACGCCACGCAGCCCGGGCTGCGTGTTGGAGATCGAGTAGAAGATGGCCCAGCGCACGCGGCGCAGGTCCTCGAGCGGCGCCTGCTCGTCGAGCAGCAGGTGCACTTCGGCCGCCATGTCGGGCACGAACGCCACTTCGACGAAGATCAACGGCTCGCGCGGCATGCGCGGATGGAAGAACGCGTAGCAACGTCGGTCGGAATCGAGCCGGTTGCGCAGGTCCGTCCATGAGGAGATTTCGTGTACGGCCTCGTAGCGCATGAGCTTTTCGAGCAGCGACGCCGGCGAGTCCCAGGTAATCGGATGCAGCTCGAGCAGGCCCACGTCGAACCATGTGGAGAACAGGCTGCCCAGGTCCTCTTCGAGTGCCGCGAGGCCGGGCAGCGCGGCGCGATGATGCAGCATATCCGCACGCCAGCGCACCAGAAACGGCAAACCGTCGGGCAACGCGTTAAAGCGCTTGAGGAACCGCACGCGCGCGCTGCCGAGCGCGCCGGCCAGCCCGCCAGCGCCGCGTCTGGCGCTCTCGCCGTCCCTGGTGCCGTCCCTGCTGCCGTCCTTCGTGCTCTGCTCGCGCGCATTGAGGCCAGGATGGGTGCCGGGGTTGCCGTCGTTGGCGCAAATGTCCGCTACCACACCGAGCAACGCCAATTGCTCGGCCGGCGACGCGCCGGTGTAACGCGCCATGAATTCGCGCGCCGCCTCGTTCGCCGCGGTATCGGTGAGCCGCGCCGACAGGCATTGCGACAACTGACGGCGCAGCGCATTTTCCGCGCGCGTCGACAATTTCACGGGCTCGATCTTGCCCTCGCCCTTCCCATCGCCCTTGCCGTCGCCCTTGCCGCCCCCCGGCCCACCGCCCTGCCCCCCGGACCTGCCCATGCCGCGCCCGAACCACTGACCGAGCCGCTCGCCAAGCGACGGCTTGGGCGACGGCACCGGCGCGCTCACCTCCGTCGCCGCATCGGGCGAGCCGCGGCCCGAAGACGCGGCGGCGATCGACGCGGCGCTTCCCGAGGTTGCGGTAGCAGACGTTGCAGACGTGTTCGGCTCATCCTTCATGGCTTCCTCTCAATGCTTGCGCCCTGCGGCGCGGATCTCCACGACAAAACCGCACGACAGTGCATCGCGCTTGCGGCGCCCGCCGTGGCCGCGTCCATCCCCCGCCTCGCCCATGCCGCCCGCTGCCGTCATCCCATCAACCGGTCCGGCAGCCACAGCGACAGACCCGGCATCACGCAAATGAGAACGACGGCCAGGATCATCAGCGCCACGAACGGCATCACGCCCCACACGATGTCGCGCAGCGCGATATCGGGCGCGGTGTTCTTGATAACGAATATGTTGAGCCCCACGGGCGGATGAATCAATCCCAGTTCCATGACGATCGTCATCACCACGCCGAACCACACGAGGTCGAAACCGGCGGCGCGCAGCGGCGGCAGGATGATCGGCGCCGTCATCAGGATGATGCTCACCGGCGGCAGGAAGAAGCCGAGCACCACGACCATCACGAGAATCGCCGTGAGCAGCACCCAGCGCGACAGATGCAGCCCCACGATCCACTGCGCGGCCGACTGGCTGATGTGCAGATAGCTCATGACGTAGGAGTACAGCAGCGACATGCCGATGATGAACATGAGCATGGTCGATTCGCGCAGCGTGCCGGTGAGGATCGGGGCGAGCTGGCGCGGGCGCCACATGCGATAGATCACGGCGATGAGCGCGAGCGCCAGCAGGCCGCCGAGCCCGGCCGTCTCCGACGGCGTGGCGTAGCCGCCGTAGAGCGCCGCCATCACGCCGATGAGCAGCGTGACGAACGGCAGCACGCGCGGCAGCAGCGCCAGCTTCTCGCGCATCGTGGCCGGCGGCTCGGTCGGAAACGGCGAGGGCGTGCCGTCGCGCGCGAGCGCCAGTTGCGCAAGCCCGTACTCCTTGCGATAACGCCACGCCGCATAGCACGAGAAGAGCCCCACCAGCAGCAGGGCTGGCACGATGCCCGCGAGGAACAGACGTCCGAGCGACTGCTCGGCGGCCACCGCATAGAGAATCATCGTGATCGACGGCGGCAGCAGAATGCCGAGCGTGCCGCCCGCGGCAATGATGCCGGCGGCGAAGCCGGGCGAGTACCCGCGCTGGCGCATCTCCGGAATGCCGGCGCTGCCGATGGCCGAGCACGTGGCGGGGCTGGAGCCGGCCATCGCCGCGAACAGCCCGCAGGCGAATACGTTGGCAATGCCCAGACCGCCGGGAATGCGCCGCATCCACGCGTGCAGCGCGAGGTAGAGATCCTGCCCCGCGCGCGACTTGCCGATCGCCGCGCCCTTCAGAATGAACAACGGGATCGACAGCAGCGTGATGCTCGCCATCTCTTCGTAGACGTTCTGCGTCACCGTATCGAGCGACGACGCGGGCATGAAGCCGAACATGAATACCACCGCGACCGCGCCGAGCGCGAACGCGATGGGCATGCCCGAGAACATGGCGGCGAGCGTTGCGCCGCCGTAGAGCAATCCAATGCCAAGCTCGCTCATGCGTGCCCTCCCGTCCGCCCCGGCCCCACCGGCGCGCCGGCGTGAGCTGCGCCGCCGGCGGCCTCCGCGCCTCGCATCTCACACGCGCCGATCGCCACCTGCACAAGCAACTGCATCGTGAGCAGCGTCATGCCGAACGCCATCAGTCCGTAGGGAATCGCCAGTGGAGGCCCCCACGTCGAGCTGCTGGTCTGCCCGTCGACATAGGCTTCCCAAAAGAGCGTCCAGGACTTCCACGCGAAGAAGGCGCAGAACGCCAGCGTGGCGATGTCCACGAGCCAGCGCCGCACCCGGTTCACGCGCGCGGAGAGCAGCGTGGTGATCGCTTCGATGCCGATGTGCCCGCGCAGGTGCTGCACGTGCGCGGCCGACACGAACGTCGCGCCGACCAGCATGAAGACCGCCGCTTCGTCCTGCCAGTCGGTGGCAAGCTTGAGCACGTGGCGCGCGAACACGCTGTAGCTCAGCACCAGCGCCGCCCCGACGAGCGCGAACATGCACACGACCATGAGCAGGCGGCTCACGCCCTGCAGCAGGGCGTCGAGCCGCCGCAGCGTGCGCGAGCGCGCCGCCGCCGGCACGGCCCTCACGTCGGCCCCGCTCATGCGGGCACCTTCTCGGCCAGTGCGAGCAGCTTCGCGCACGTGTCCGACTTGCTCGCGTAATCCTTCCACGCGGTGCGGCGCGCGATCTCGCGCCACTTCATGACCGTTGCTTCGTCCAGGTCATAGACCTTCGCCCCGGCCTTCGTATACACGCTCGCGATCTGGGCGTCGTCGGCCTTGGCCGCTTCGGTGCCGAACGCCTCGAGTTCCGCGCCGACCTGCAGGATCACCTGCTGCTGGTCCTTCGGCAGTTTGTCGAAGACCTGCTTGGACATCAGCAGCGGCTCGAGCATGAACCAATAGGACTTGTTGCGGCCGGTGGTCAAATGCTTCGACACCTCTTCGAGACGGAACGACATCAGGCTCGTGGACGAGGTCATCGCCGCGTCCATCGCGCCGGTCTGCATGGCTGCATAAAGCTCGTTGGACGGCAGCGAAATGACGGCGGCGCCCGCCTCCTTGAGCATCATGTCCATCTCGCGGCTGCCGCCGCGGACCTTGAGGCCCTTGGCGTCCTCCGGCGCCACGAGCGGCGCCGTGCGGCTCGCCACCCCGCCCGCCTGCCAGACCCAGCTCACGATCACGATGTTCTTTTCGGCGAGCACGCCCGAGAGCACCTTGCCGATTTCGCCATTGCGCCACGCGTTGCCCTGCGCATACGAGGTGACGAGCCCCGGCATCAGGCCAATGTTGAGCTCGCGCACTTCGCCGCCGGCATACGGCAGCGGATACAGCGACAGGTCGAGCGCGCCGCGGCGCAGCGCCGAGAACTGCGCGTTGGTCTTCATGAGCGAGCTGCCCGGATAGACCTGGAACTTGAGTGCGCCGTTGGTGCGCTTCTCGACTTCCTGCGCGAACTTGCGGCACAACCGGTCGCGGAAGTCCCCTTCCGTGAGCGTGCCGCCGGGGAATTGATGGGAAATCTTGAGCGGGCCGGACTGCGCGAATGCGCCGCCCCATGGGCCGGCCAGACCGCCGGTCACGAGGGCCGACGCGGCCCCGAGCATGAGCTGCCGCCGCAGCGGGGAAGGTGTTGTCTCCATGGCGTCTCCTGTCGCTTCTGTCAGTGATGAACCAGCGCAACCGGTGCCTGACATCGCCCGCGACAGGTCCGACCAGGCCGATGACGTTGACAACATGGACGACATCGGTGGGATCGGTTCCCGCCCCGGGGTGCACCGGCTCCGCCGGCACTGCATGTACGGATGACTGCTTGTTTTTGGGTGTTCTGAGTGCGCGAGTTGCCGCTCTCGGAATCAAATCGTATAGTTATTCCAACACCGTGTATACAAATCGACGCCACAAAAAATACATTTCTGGCGTTTACCCCGATCTTCAGCGCGACTTTCGCGCGTTACTTTGGCGACGATGAAGCCCACTGCCCCGACACCCCCCGCAGCCCCGACTGACCGTTCGTCCCGCCGCGCGGCGGGACAGGACCACGACCGAGCGAGAGCGTCATGAGCGTAAAACCGAAGCGATCGGAGGCGCTGCGACAGGCCATCGAGGAAAGGATTGCCGTGGGCGAATACCCGCCGGGCATGCGGCTCGACGAGGTCGAGCTCGCCAGCGCGTTCGGCGTGTCGCGCACCCCCTTGCGCGAGGCGCTGATCCAGCTCGCGTCGGCCGGCGTGATCGAAATCCGGCCGCGCCGTGGCGCGGTAGTCGCGCAGATCGATCCGCAGCGTCTGTGCGAGATGTTCGAAGTCATGGCCGAGCTCGAATCGATGTGCGGCCGGCTGGCCGCGCGCCGCATCACCGAAGACGAACTCGAAGCGCTGCGCGCCACGCACGAAGCGAGCCGCGCGGCGGCCGAGGCGCGCGACATCGACACCTATTACGAAGTCAACGCGCACTTTCACGCACTGATCTATCAGGCGAGCCACAATGCGTATCTGCAGGAAACCGCATTGCAGTTGCACCGGCGGCTGCGCGTCTATCGGCGCCTGCAGTTGCGCGTGCGCGACCGGCCGCAGCACTCCTTTTCGGAGCACGACGGCGTGTTCCGCGCGATCGAGGCGGGAGACGCCGAGGCGGCAGCCGAGCGGCTGCGCGCGCACGTCACCGTGCAGGGCGAGCGTTTCGCCGATCTGATGGCTTCGCTGCGGGCCCTGGAGCGCAAGGCCGGTTGAGAAAAGGCGGGGGGGGGCCTGGGGTGGCCCCGCGAGTGGTCCTTGGGGGCGCCCCACCCGAAAGGGACGCCCAGAGGCCGCCGGAGAAGCCTCAGGCGGCCGAGGTCACCGGCCTGCGATAAGACCACGCGAGCATGATCACGCCCGCGAGCACCATCGGCAGCGACAACCACTGGCCCATCGACAGGCCGAACGAGAGCAGCCCGAGGAAAGCGTCGGGCTCGCGCGTGAACTCCGCGAGGAAGCGGAACAGGCCATAGCCCACGAGGAACATGCCCGACACGGCGCCGAGCGGGCGCGCGCGGCGCGAAAAGATCCACAGCAGCACGAAGAGCGCAACGCCTTCGAGCGCCACCTCGAACAGTTGCGACGGATAGCGCGGCAGCCCATGGTATTGAGCGAAGATCATCTGCATGGCGCTGTCGGCCATCGCCTGCGGATGCGCCATGACCCACCGCGCGTCCTCGACGGCGGCCTGCGGAAAGAGCATCGCCCAGCGCGAATCGGGGCTCGTCACGCGCCCCCACAACTCGCCGTTAATGAAGTTGCCCAGGCGACCGGCGGCCAGGCCGAGCGGGATCATCGGCGCGATGAGGTCGGTGCCTTCGAGCAGCGAATGGCCGCGGCGCCGCGTGAACAGCCACATCGCAACGAGCACGCCGAGAAAGCCGCCGTGAAACGACATGCCGCCTTCCCACACCTTGAAGATGTCCAGCGGGTTCGCCAGATAGAACGACAGCTTGTAGAAGATCACATAGCCCAGACGGCCTCCCAGCACGACGCCGAGCACGCCGTAAAAGAGCATGTCGTCGAGGTCCTGCGCCTTCCAGCCTTGCGCCGCCATGGACGGCTGGCGCACGCGCAGGCGGCCGACGAGCAGGAAGAGGATGAAGCCGACCAGGTACATCAGGCCGTACCAGCGGATGGCGAGTGGGCCGAGATGAATCGCGACCGGGTCGAATTGAGGATGAATCAGCATGGATGAGAAGAATCGGTTCGTGAACGAAAGTTCCATGGCGGCGCGCGGCGCCCGGGCATTGCGCCGAAAGCCTGCCGTGTGCGTGTGACACTTCCCGGCGCTGCGCTTGCAACGAATCCGGGGGCGCGCTGGGATGGGCAGCACGATACCACGAGCCTGCTCGCGTGCGGCATCGCCGTCCCGTCGCGAAGGTGAGGCGCCGTCAGCCGGCCAGCATCGCGCCCGGCGGGGTGAGCGCAATACCGCGGGCCGTCTGCAGAAAGCCTTCGAGCACGGGCGTGACTTCGGCCGTGCGCCAGAGCAGACCGGTCTCGATGAGCGCGCTCGTCTCGCGCAACGACCGGTACGTCACGCCGGTGCGGCGCAGGTGACACAGCGACTGCGGCACGAGCGCCACGCCCATGCCCGCCGACACCAGGCTCACGATGGTCTGCATCTGAATGGCCTCCTGCCCCACGCGCGGCGTGAGACCGAGCGCCGCATAGCATTCCATGATGATGTCGTAAAACGCGGGCGCCACGCGGCGCGGAAAGATGACGAGCGGCTCGTCGGCGTAGTCGGCCAGGCTCACCGTGCCGCTGGGCAGCCCGTCGGCGCCGGTGGCCGCTTCGCCCTTGCCGGCCGGCAGCGCCAGCATCAGCGGCTCGCGCACGATCGGCAGGTACGACAGTTCGCTGGCGTAGCGCGCCGGCACGGGCGGGATAAAAAGACCGGCGTCGATGCGCCCGTCCATGAGGGCCTCGACCTGCACGTCGCTCGTCGCTTCGAGCAATTGCAGGCGCACGCGCGGATAACGCTCGCCGAATTCGCGCAGCAGCGGGGGCAGAACGCCGTAGTCGGCCGTCGATACGAAACCCAGCGAAAGCGTGCCGACTTCGCCGTGGGCGAGACCCTGCGCAAGCGCGGGCAAGGCGTCCGCATCGGCCAGCACGCGCCGCACCTCGGGCAAGAGCTGCCGCCCGACTGCCGTGAGTTCGACCGAACGGTTGGTGCGCACGAAAAGCGGCGCGCCGAGCGACGTCTCCAGTGCCCGGATCTGCTGCGAGAGCGGCGGCTGCGTCATCGACAGGCGCTGCGCCGCACGGCCGAAATGGCGCTCTTCGGCGACCGCGACGAAATACCGGAGTTGGCGTAAGTCCATGATATGTTTTTCGACTCAATTCGAGTCAAATAATATATTTGACAAGCACTCAAGGAAAGACGAATCTTGACGTCCGGCCAGACCGGCGCCGTGCGCTCCCAGCGCGCGGACGCCGACAAGAAAAGCCGGACGGCCCGACGGCCCTTCCCCATAAGTACAGCGTTCCAGAGACGACCATGCCTCAATACCGTTCCCGCACCTCCACCCACGGCCGCAACATGGCCGGCGCCCGCGCGCTGTGGCGCGCCACCGGCATGAAAGACGGCGACTTCGGCAAGCCGATCATTGCCGTGGTGAACTCCTTCACGCAGTTCGTGCCGGGTCACGTACACCTGCGCGATCTCGGCGCCATCGTGGCCAAGGAGATCGAGGCGGCCGGGGGCGTGGCCAAGGAATTCAACACCATCGCCGTTGACGACGGCATCGCCATGGGGCATGGCGGCATGCTCTACTCGCTGCCCTCGCGCGAGTTGATCGCCGACTCGGTCGAGTACATGGTCAATGCGCACTGCGCCGACGCGATGGTGTGCATCTCGAATTGCGACAAGATCACCCCGGGCATGCTCATGGCCGCCATGCGCCTGAACATCCCGGTCGTCTTCGTCTCGGGCGGCCCGATGGAAGCCGGCAAGGTGAAGTCAGGCGACGGCCAGGTGATCGCCAAGATCGACCTGATCGACGCCATGATCAAGGCCGCCGACCCGAACGTGAGCGACGCCGACGTGGCCGAAGTCGAGCGCAGCGCGTGCCCCACGTGCGGCTCGTGCTCCGGCATGTTTACCGCCAACTCGATGAACTGCCTGACCGAAGCCATCGGTCTCGCGCTGCCGGGCAACGGCACGATCGTGGCCACGCACGCCTGGCGACGGGGCCTGTTCGAGCAGGCCGGCCGTCTCGTGGTCGATCTGTGCCGCCGTTACTATCAGGAAGACGACGCCTCGGTCCTGCCGCGCAGCATCGCCACCAAGGCCGCGTTCGAGAACGCCATGACGCTCGACGTCGCCATGGGCGGCTCGACCAACACCGTGCTGCACCTGCTCGCCGCCGCGCAGGAAGCCGGCGTCGACTTCACGATGGCCGACATCGACCGCATCTCGCGCAAGGTGCCGTGCCTGTGCAAGGCGGCGCCCGCGACCGACAAGTACCACATCGAGGACGTGCACCGCGCCGGCGGCATCATCGGCATTCTCGGCGAGCTCTCGCGCGCCGGCCTGCTCGACACCTCGTGCGGCAACGTGCACAGCGGCACGCTGGGCGCCGCCATCGCGCAGTGGGACGTGGCCGGCGGTGCCGGCGACAAGGCGCAGACGTTCTACAGCGCCGCGCCGGGCGGCGTGCCCACCACCATCGCGTTCAGCCAGTCGTCGACCTACCCGTCGCTTGACCTCAACCGCGAGACGGGCTGCATTCGCAGCAAGGAAAACGCCTACACGAAGGACGGCGGCCTGGCCGTGCTGTATGGCAACCTCGCCGAGAAGGGCTGCATCGTGAAAACGGCCGGTGTGGACGAATCGCAATGGGTCTTCACGGGCCGCGCCCGCGTGTTCGAAAGCCAGGACGACGCCGTCGAGGGCATCCTGGGCGACAAGGTGCAGCCGGGCGACGTAGTGGTGATCCGCTACGAAGGCCCGAAGGGCGGCCCGGGCATGCAGGAAATGCTCTACCCGACCTCGTATCTGAAGTCCAAGGGCCTGGGCAAGACCTGCGCCCTGTTCACCGATGGCCGCTTCTCGGGCGGCTCGTCGGGCCTGGTGATCGGCCACGCCTCGCCGGAAGCGGCCGAAGGCGGCACGATCGGCCTGGTCGAAGACGGCGACGTGATCGAGATCGACATCACCCGGCGCAAGATGCACCTGGCCGTGTCGGACGAGGAACTCGCGCGTCGTCGCGCGGCGATGCAAGCGCGCGGCGACAAGGCCTGGCAGCCGGTGGCGCGCGAACGCGTGGTGTCGCAGGCGCTGCAGGCCTATGCGGCGCTCGCGACGTCGGCCGACCGCGGCGCCGTGCGCGACCTGTCGCAATTGAAGCTCGCCAAGCGCGGTTGAGCGCGCCGGCGCCTGACCCGGCGCGGCGGCACGCCAGATGCTTGCCGCCGCCCCCGCCGTCCCCGATCGCGGGACCGCGCTCGACACGCACCGCGGGCGGCACGTCGCAGCCCGGGTCGTGCGCCCGGCATCCCAGCGTGATACAACAACGCCTATGCGCTATGCCGCGACAGGCCGCGGCGTAGCGCATCCCCACAGGAGAGAGACGTCATGGCATTCAACCGTCGTTCGCGCAATGTCACGCAGGGCGTGGCGCGTTCGCCCAACCGCTCGATGTACTACGCGCTGGGCTACAAGGAAGAAGACTTCGACAACCCGATGATCGGCGTGGCCAACGGCCATTCCACCATCACCCCGTGCAACGCGGGGCTGCAGCGTCTTGCCGACGCCGCTGTCGAAGCGATCAAGGCCCATCAGGCCAATCCCCAGATCTTCGGCACCCCCACCATCTCCGACGGCATGTCGATGGGCACGGAGGGCATGAAGTACTCGCTCGTCTCGCGCGAAGTGATCGCCGACTGCATCGAGACCGCGGTGCAGGGCCAATGGATGGACGGCGTGGTCGTCATCGGCGGCTGCGACAAGAACATGCCGGGCGGCATGATTGCGCTCGCGCGCATGAACGTGCCGGGCATCTACGTCTATGGCGGCACCATCAAGCCGGGCAACTGGAAGGGCAAGGATCTGACGATCGTCTCCTCGTTCGAGGCCGTCGGCGAATTCACCGCCGGGCGCATGACCGAGGCCGACTTCAAGGGTATCGAGAAGAACGCATGTCCGTCGACCGGCTCGTGCGGCGGCATGTACACGGCCAACACGATGAGCTCGTCGTTCGAGGCGTTGGGCATGTCGCTGCTCTACTCGTCGACGATGGCCAACCCCGATCAGGAAAAAGTGGACTCCGCGGCCGAATCGGCGCGCGTGCTGGTCGAAGCCGTGAAAAAGGACCTCAAGCCGCGCGACATCATCACGCGCAAGTCCATCGAAAACGCCGTGGCGCTCATCATGGCCACCGGGGGCTCGACCAACGCCGTGCTGCACTATCTCGCGATCGCGCATGCGGCGCAGGTGGAATGGAGCATCGAGGACTTTGAACGCATTCGCGCGCGCGTGCCGGTCATCTGCGATCTGAAGCCGTCGGGCAAGTATGTCGCGACGGACCTGCACAGGGCCGGCGGCATTCCGCAAGTGCTCAGGATTCTGCTCGATGCCGGCCTGCTTCACGGCGACTGCATGACCATCACCGGCCGCACGATCGCCGAGGAACTCGAGCACGTGCCGTCCGTGCCGAGCCCGGACCAGCAAGTGATCTTCCCGATCGAGCGTGCGCTGTACAAGGAAGGCCATCTCGCCATCCTCAAGGGCAATCTTGCGCAAGACGGCGCGGTGGCCAAGATCACGGGGCTGAAGAACCCGGTCATCACGGGTCCGGCGCGGGTGTTCGACGACGAACAAAGTGCGATGGAGGCGATTCTCGCCGACAGGATCAAGGCAGGCGACGTGCTCGTGCTGCGCTACCTCGGCCCGAAGGGCGGCCCGGGCATGCCGGAGATGCTTGCGCCGACGTCGGCCATCATCGGCAAGGGTCTGGGCGAATCGGTGGGCTTCATCACCGACGGCCGGTTCTCCGGCGGCACGTGGGGCATGGTGGTCGGGCACGTGGCGCCCGAGGCGTTCGTGGGCGGCACCATCGCGCTCGTGCAGGAAGGCGACTCGATCACCATCGACGCGCACAAGCTGTTGCTGCAGCTCAACGTGCCCGACGACGAGCTCGCGCGGCGCCGCGCGGCGTGGAAAGCGCCCGCACCCCGCTATACCCGAGGCGTGCTCGCCAAGTACGCGGCACTGGCCCAGCCGGCCAACAAGGGCGCCGTGACCGGCTGACCCGATCGCACGACTTCGCGCTGCACCGACGACACGTCCGGCCTGCCCGCGGACGTGTCGTTTTTTTTCGCGCGCGTGCGATTTCGCATCGCAGGGCTTGCGCCGATGGCGCAAATCCGCCCGGCAGGAGGTCCGTGCAGCGGTGCGCAAGTGCTATATTGCTGCCGAAACCACCCTCCACTTCCCGGATACGACGCTCGAATGAAGCCATTTGCCGGCCAGTCTGCGACTGCGATGATCGTTGCGGGGCTCCTCTTCGCGGCAGGCGCTGCAACCGCGCAGACGGGCCCCGCCACCGCCGACGCCGCCACCGACGCTCGCGCCGTCGAGAAGCTCGCCCGAGACCGGAACTGCATGACGTGTCATGCCACGGATCGCACGCTGCTGGCGCCGTCGTATCGTGACATCGCCCGGCGGTATGCCGGACAGCCGAAGGCCGCCGAGGTCATCGCGCACTCCATTGCGGAGGGCAGCCGTGGCAAGTGGGGAAGCATTCCGATGCCCGCCGGCCCGCAGGTCGCCCCGGAGGAGGCGAATCGGCTGGCACGCTGGATTCTCGGGCTGGCACGCTGAACCCGCGGCTTGAGGGGGCTTGAGGGGGCTTGAGGTGGCTTGAGCTGGCTTGAGGCGGCTCGCGCCGGTGCATGCCGGCCTGCGCACTCCCGAGAGCGCCCACCGTCGCCTTTCCGAGCCCCCACTTGCTGCCCACGCCGTCATCATCGACCGGGCGCACGGCCGCGCCGCGCGTCCGGCCGCTTCGCGGCTTCGTGCTATCCCTGCGAGCGGGACTGCTTCGCGACTTCGTCGATGACCGCCTGCCGGATCCTGTCCGGCAATTGCGCTTGCAGGGCGTCGGCGACCTGCTTGCCGATCAGTTGCACGAGCCAGGACGTCTGGTCGATCAGCGCATCGTGGCAGCGGCGCTCGACCATCGTGGTGATCTCGTCGGCCAGTTGCCGCGTGAGCCGTGTGCTCACGCGCTCGGCAAAGACCGCGACGTCGGCCGGCACGCCCCGCTCGGCCGCCTGCTCGGCCGCCGGCGCGGGCGCGGCGTCGCCCGGCGCGAGCACTTCGGTCAGCGTGGGAATACCGGGGTCGGCGCGCTCGGGCTCGTGGGTCACGATCAGCCTCTCTGGTCGTAATTGTTCAGGGTGTAGCCGCGATCGCGGTAGAACCGGTAGCGCTCACGCGCGCCGGACAGTTCCTCGGGGGCGTCGCCGATGATCTCGACCACGCGCTCGAAGCGCGCGAAGTGCGTGGGCACGCTCGCCGCCAGATTGAGCAGGACCTGGTGGTGCTGCGCCTCTTCGTCGGGCGCGGCCAGCACCACCGGCGTGCGGGGCGCGAGCGGATCGCGGGCGAAGCAGTGCGGCACGAATTCCAGCGGCGAGAACGTCCACAACGTCTGGTCGAACGCCCGCAGAATATCGGGCTCGCCCACGACGACGAGCGTCTGCCCGGTGCCGTAGACCTTGCGCGCGAACCGGCACGCATACTGGAGCCGGTCCGCGACGTGAGTGTGGAAATCGACGCGTGTCACCGGGCTTCGCGATCGATGAGGAACTGCGTGAGCAACGGCACCGGCCGGCCCGTCGCGCCCTTGGCCGCACCGCTCTTCCACGCGGTGCCGGCGATATCCAGGTGCGCCCACTCGTACTTCTCGGTAAAGCGCGCCAGGAAGCAGGCCGCGGTCACGCTGCCGGCCGGGCGCCCGCCGATGTTCGCCACGTCGGCGAAGTTCGACTTGAGCTGTTCCTGATACTCGTCCTCGACCGGCAGGCGCCAGGCGGTGTCGCCCGTCGTGCGGCCGGCGGCGAGCAGCTCGTCGGCAAGCGCGTCGCTCCTGGAGAACAAGCCCGAGTTCACGTGGCCCAGCGCGATGATGCAGGCACCGGTCAGCGTGGCGACATCGATCACGGCGGCCGGCTTGAAGCGCTCGGCGTAGGTGAGCGCATCGCACAGGATCAGGCGGCCTTCGGCGTCGGTATTGAGCACTTCGATGGTCTGCCCCGACATGCTCGTCACCACGTCGCCCGGCTTGGTCGCCTGACCGCTCGGCATGTTCTCCGTGGCGGGCACGATGGCAATGACGTTGAGCTTGAGGCCCATCTCGGCGACCGCACGGATCGTGCCGAGCACGGACCCGGCGCCACACATGTCGTACTTCATCTCGTCCATGCCCTCGCCCGGCTTGAGCGAGATGCCGCCCGAGTCGAACGTCACGCCCTTGCCGACCAGCACGATCGGCGCCTGCTTGGCCGCGCCGCCTTCGTACCTGAGCACGATGAACTGCGGCGGCTGAACCGAACCGCGGGCGACCGACAGGAACGCCCCCATCTTGAGCGCTTCGATCTGCTTCGGTCCGAGAATCTCGGCCTTGAGCTTGAACTCGCGGGCGAGCTTGCGGGCGGTGTCGGCCAGATAGGTCGGCGTGCACACGTTGCCGGGCAGGTTGCCCAGATCCTTGGTGAGCGCCATGCCGTTGGCGATCGCTTCGCCGTACCTGGCGGCCTGGCGCGCGGCCTTGAGCGCCTCGGGCGCCACCGCGAAGACGACCTTGCGCAGCGCGGTGTTGGCCGGCTCGACCTTGCTCTTCATCTGCGTGAAGCGATAGGTGGCCTCGCGCAGGGCCAGCACCGAAGCGCGCACGGCCCAGGCGGTATCCTGCTGGGCGACCTTCGCTTGCGGCAGCGTCCACAGCACGTCCGCGGCGCGCGAGGCGAGCACGGCGCGCACCGCGGCGCGCGTGGCTTCGTTGAACCCCTTCTGCGAGAGCTGGTCCTCGCGGCCCAGACCGACGAACAGCACACGTGCCGGGCTCCAGCCGGCGACCTCGTGCAGCATGAGCGTGCTGCCGAGCTTGCCGTCGAGTTCGCCGCGCTTGACCATGCGTGCGAGCAGGCCCTTGCTTGCCGCGTCGAGCGCCTTGGCAAGGCCCGCGAGCGGCTGCTGCTCGAACACGCCGACCACCAGACACTCGGTCTTTGCGTTGGCAAGACCGGCCTGGCCCGCCTTGGTCGAATCGAAGGCTTTTGTGCTAAAGTCCATCGCGCTTTCCTCGGGTAAAATTCGTTCGAGCCGCAATTATCCGCTTTTTTTCTGCGCTCGCCCAACCGCGAGAGCTCCCCAATCGCCATCACATGATTTTTCAGCGTTCCCTGCAGCGCGAGCTGAACTACACCGCCGGGGCCGTCTTCATGGTGCTGATCACCGTCATGCTCACGACCATGATGATCCGCATCCTGGGCTTCGCCGCGTCGGGGAAAGCCGATCCGCGCGATGTGCTCGTACTCATCGGCCTTGCCGTGATCGGCTACCTCGCCGTGATCCTGATCGTCACGCTGTTCGTCTCGATCCTGTTCGTCCTCACCCGCTGGTACCGCGACTCCGAGATGGTCGTGTGGTTCGCCTCGGGCCTGTCCATTACCGACTTCATCAGGCCGGTGCTGCGCTTCGCCGCGCCGTATCTCGCCGTCATCACGTTCTGCGCGCTCGTCGCCTGGCCGTGGGCCAACCAGCAGATCTCCGCGCTCGAGACCCGCTTCGCGCAGCGCGACGACGTCTCCATGATCTCGCCGGGACAGTTCCGCGAGAGCGCGTCGAGCCATCGGGTGTTCTTCGTGGAGACGGTGTCCTCCGACGCAACCAGGGTCCACAACGTGTTCGTCTCCGGCACGGAAAACGGCAAGGTCAACGTGGTCGTGTCCAAGGACGGCCACATCGAGACGGCCAAGGACGGCAACCGCTACATCGTGCTGGAGAAGGGCCGCCGCTACGACGGCGTACCGGGCCAGCCCGACTATCGCGTGATGGAGTTCGAACGCTACGGCGTGAAGATCGACAACCCGGCCACCGCCGAGGTCGACAACACGCCGACCAAGGGCGTGCCGACCATGCGGCTGCTGCACGAGATCCAGAATCCGATCTTCCGCGGTGAAATCGTCTGGCGCGTCGGCCTGCCGCTGCTCGCGCTCTCGCTCGTGCTGCTCGCCGTGCCGCTCGCCTATCAGAACCCGCGCCATGGCCGCACGATCAACCTCGTCATGGCCGTGCTCATCTACCTCGCCTACACGAACCTGCTCAGTCTCTCGCAGGCCTACGTGGCGCAGGAGCGCCTGCCGCTGGCCATCGGCGTGTGGCTGCTGCATGCGCTGGCGCTGTGCATCATCGTGCTGCTCTACGTGCGCCGGGTGCGCTTCCGTGGTCTGTTCGGCCGACGCCGGAATTCGACGAATACGGCGGCTCGCGCCTCGGGAGGCGTTCGCTGATGCGCGTCTACGAGAAATACTTCGCGCGCCAGATCTATCTGGCGTTCCTGTTCGTGCTGCTCGCGTTCGTGGGCCTGTTCGTCTTCTTCGATCTGGTGAGCGAGCTCGGCGACGTGGGCCGCGGCGGCTATCGCTTCCAGCACGCGCTGGCGTATGTGATGCTGTTCGCGCCGCAGCGCATGTATGAAATCATTCCGGTCGCCTCGCTGATCGCCGCCATCTACGTCTGCGCGCAACTGGCCGGCAATTCGGAGTTCACGATCTTCCGCGTCTCGGGGCTGTCGACCGGACAGGCGCTGCGCTCGCTGCTCAAGATCGGTTTTCCGATCGTGCTGATCACGTTCCTGATCGGCGAATACGTGGCGCCAAACGCCGAGCAGCTCGCCCAGAAAATTCGTCTCGAGGCGCTGGGCAGTTCGGTCTCGGCCGGATTCCGCTCGGGCGTCTGGGTCAAGGACACGGTCGATCAGAACGGCACGCGCGTCACCCGCTTCATCAACGTGGGCACGCTCAACCCGGACAACACCATCGCGGACGTGCGCATCTACGAATTCGACGCCGCATTGCGGCTCGACAGCGTGCGCCTCGCCAAGAAGGGCCAGTTCCAGTCGCCCAACTACTGGAAGCTCACCGATGTCTCGGAGACGGTGTTTACCGCCGCGGACGACGCCGCCTCGAGCACCGATCCGCTGCGCGCGCTGGTGCAGAGCAAGCAGGTGCACATCGGCACCGTGCAGATGCGCTCGGAGCTCACGCCGCAGATCCTGTCCGTGCTGATGGTCTCGCCGGACAACATGGCCATCGGCAGCCTGTACCAATACATCGGTCACTTGAAGGAAAACCAGCAGAACACCGACCGTTACAGCCTCGCGCTGTGGCAAAAGCTGTTGTACCCGTTCGCCGTGTTCGTGATGATGGCGCTCGCGCTGCCGTTCGCGTACCTGCATGCGCGCGCGGGGGCCATCGGCCTGAAGGTGTTCGGCGGCATCATGCTCGGTATGAGCTTCCAGTTGCTCAACAATCTGTTCTCGCATCTGGGGCTGCTCAATACCTGGCCCGCGTGGTTCACCGCCGCGCTGCCCTCACTGCTCTATCTGGTGCTCGCCGTCGCCGCGCTGCGCTGGGTCGACAAACACTGAGCGCACACCCATGAGTGGCCCGGCCGGCATCGTCCTTTTCGCTCACGGCTCGCGCGATCCGCGCTGGGCCGAGCCGTTCGAGCGGCTGCGCGAGAAACTCGGTGCGCAACGCCCGGACGCCGTCGTCCGTCTCGCTTTTCTGGAATTGATGACGCCCAGTCTCGGCGACGCCGTCGCCGAACTCGCGGCGCAGGGTTGTCGCACGGTCACCGTGGTGCCGGTGTTCCTGGGCCAGGGCGGGCATGTGCGGCGCGACCTGCCCGTGCTCGTCGAGGCCTGCCGTCAGGCGCATGCGGGGTTGACGGTGCGCGTGAGCGTCCCCGTTGGGGAGGACGATACCGTGCTGCAGGCCATCGTCGCCTTCTGCGCCAGCGAACTCGACCGCGCCTGATTTCCTGGCCTCTTTCAGCCTCTTTCAGCCTCTTTCAGCCTCTTCCGGCGACCTTGCCTGACCGCCCTGCCGCGACGCCTCAAGCGATCTCACGCGACCTCAGGCGACCTCAGGCGACCTCGCGCGACCTCAAGCGGCCTCGCGCGCGACCTGCGCCGTGCAGCGCGAGATGCGCTGCGCGTTCGCGCCGGCAAACACGTCGCCGATGAGCAGCACGCTGGGCTGGGCGGCATCGAACCAGGACGAGGCGGCGCCGTCGCGCAACGCCTGCAGCGAAAGCAGTGCGCGGCGCTCGCGCGGCGTCGTCGCCGCTTCCACGATCGCAACGGGCGTGCCCGCCGGCTTGCCCGCGTCGATCAGCTCGCCCGCAATGCGCTGTGCTGCGTCGCGCCCCATGTAGTAGACCAGCGAATCCGCCGACGCCTGTGCCGCGATCTCGGCCGACTCGGGCGCACGGCTTTGCGTGGCGAACGCCACACTGCGTGCCACGCCGCGCAACGTCAGCGAGCGCCCGAGCGCCGCCGCACCGGCCAGCGCCGCCGTAATGCCCGGGACGACCTCGACTTCGATGCCCGCGCCTTCGAGTGCGCGCAGTTCCTCGTCGGCTCGGCCGAACAGCATCGGGTCCCCGCCCTTCAGGCGCACCACCCGCCGGTGCGTGCGCGCGTGATCGATGAGCTGCTTGTTGATGAAGTGCTGCGCGCTCGAGTGCTTGCCGCAACGCTTGCCCACGGCGACGAGCTTCGCCTGTGGGCACAGGGCCAGCATCTCGGGCTCGACGAGCGCGTCGTGCAGCACGACGTCGGCCTCGGCCAACAGGCGCGCGCCGCGCACCGTGATCAGGTCGGCCGCACCGGGGCCGGCGCCAACGAGGTACACCTTGCCGGGTGCCGGAGCGGATTGTGAGTGCGTCGTCGTCATGATGCGACCGTTTTGGTGGAGCCGGAGGCCGGCCCCTTTGCGGGGGCCGTGCATCCGAGCATCCGAAGTAGCGAGAATGCGCGGGAATGCCGAGGCATGCGCGCCAATGGATAACGCCTGCGGCGGCTTACGCGGCGAGCGAACGGATCATGCCCGCCGCCACGGTATGGTGCGTCGCTTCGTCGATGAGCACGAACGCGCCCGTGGCCGGATTCGCGTCGTAAGTATCGGCGGCAAGCGGCTTTTGCAGGCTCAGCTGCACGCGGCCGATGTCGTTCATCGTGAGCGTGGCCTTGTCCGTGCCGTGCGAGAGTGTGCTCACGTCGAGCACCGTATCGACGCTGCCGATCTTGACGTACACCGTGCTGGTCGCCTGCTTGAGCAGGTACTTGCGCTGCGGGGCGAGAGCCTCCTCGTCGAACCAGCAGACGTCGGCGGCCACCTTGCGCGACGGCGCCAGCGTCGACTCGGCCGCCACGAACGTGTCGCCGCGCGAGACGTCGACGTCTTCGGCCAGTCGAATCGTCACGCACTGCCCGGCGAACGCCTCGTCGAGCAAACCGCGCGGCCCGACGATCTCGGCCACGGTCGCGGTGCGCCCGGCCGGCAGCACGCGCAGCGCCTGCCCCACGCGCACTGTACCGGATTCGACACGGCCCATGTAGCCGCGAAAATCGTCGGCATGCGAGCCGTCCTGGCGCGCGACCAGTTGCACCGGGAAACGCAGCTCGCCGCCGGACTGCGCGACGGGCAGCGATTCGAGCACGTCGAGCAGCGGCTCGTCCTGATACCAGGGCATGCGCTCGCTCGCGTACACGATGTTGTCGCCCTTGAGCGCCGAGACCGGCACGAAGCGCACGCCTTCCAGACCCAGGCGATGGGCGAGCTCCAGGTAGGCGGCGCGAATGGCGTTGAACGTGGTCTCGCTGTAATCGACCAGGTCCATCTTGTTGATGGCGACGATCACGTGCTGCAGGCCCAGCAGCTTGACGATCGCGCTATGGCGCTTGGTTTGAGCGAGCAATTCGGTGCGGCCGTTCACTTCGCTCACGCGCGTGGCGTCGACGAGAATGATCGCCGCGTGCGCCGTCGAGGCGCCCGTGACCATGTTGCGCGTGTACTGTTCGTGGCCCGGCGTGTCGGCAATGATGAACTTGCGGCGCGCCGTCGTGAAATAGCGATAGGCGACGTCGATCGTGATGCCCTGCTCGCGCTCGGCTTCGAGGCCGTCGGTGAGCAAGGCGAAGTCGATGTCCTCGCCGGCGGTGCGCTTGTGCTTGGCGCGGGCGAGCGCGGAGAGCTGGTCGGTGAGCACCGACTTGCTGTCGTAAAGCAGACGGCCGATCAGCGTGCTCTTGCCGTCGTCGACGCTGCCCGCCGTGATGAAACGCAGCACGCCGAGGTCTTCCTGATGCGGGGTGAGGCTCATGGTCTATTCAACTCGATTGCAAGGCCCCCGGCGCGGTGTTGCGGCGCGCCCGTCGGGCCGGTGTCTCTGAACGTTGGGGCTGATGGCGACGCGTCGCAGCTTCAGAAATACCCCTGCTTCTTGCGCTGCTCCATCGCCGCCTCGGACGCCTGATCGTCCATGCGCGTGGCGCCGCGCTCGGTAATGTCGGTCACGGCCGTCTCGGCGATGATCTCCACCGGGCTGGCCGCGACGCTCGCCACCGGGCACGTGCAACTGATGTCGCCGACCGTGCGAAAACGCACCGAAGCGTACTCGCTCGACTCGCCGTCCTGCTTCGGCGTGAGCGGCGTGACCGGCACCAGCAGGCCGTTGCGGCGCACGATCTCACGCTCATGCGCGTAATAAATTGAGGGCAGATCGAGCTTCTCGCGGGCAATGTACTGCCACACGTCCAGTTCGGTCCAGTTCGAGATCGGGAACACGCGCAGGTGTTCGCCGCTGTGCAGACGCGCGTTGAACAGATGCCACAGTTCGGGGCGCTGCGCCTTCGGGTCCCACTGGCCGAATTCGTCGCGAAACGAGAAGATGCGCTCCTTCGCGCGCGCCTTTTCCTCGTCGCGGCGCGCGCCGCCGATCATCGCGTCGAAACCGTGTTCGGCGATCGTCTCGAGCAGCGTCACGGCCTGCGCGGCGTTGCGCGAATCGTTCTCACGACGCAGACGCACCGTGCCGCGGCGGATCGAATCTTCCACATGGCCGACGACCAGTTCAGCGCCGAGCGCCTTGGCGTGACGGTCGCGGAATTCGATCACTTCCGGATAGTTGTGCCCGGTGTCGATATGAACGAGCGGGAACGGCAGGACGGTCTTGCGATTCGGGCCCAGGCCGAATGCCTTGAGCGCCAGATGCAGCACCACGACCGAATCCTTGCCGCCCGAGAACAGCAGCGCCGGCTTGCGGCACTCGGCCACGACTTCGCGCAGGATGTACATCGATTCGGCTTCGAGCCAGTCCAGATGGTCCATGCGCGCGCCGTTGGCCTGCGCGACTTCGTGCATCGCACCCATAGTGTTCCTTCCTTTATGATTCCGTGATTCCGTAGATTCGGTTTGCCGCGATGTCCGCCATGCGCGGCCTCGCATCCTCATTCGTTCTGCCGTGGCGGCCCTCTTTCCCCTCGCTCGCCTCGCTCCCCTCGCTCGCCGGCGTCGCGCCCGCAGGCGCTCAGCCCGATTGCACCGAGACCGGGATCTTGCTCAGATTGCTCGCGTGCAGCCCACACTCCTTGCTGTCGCGCGACTCCCACCACCAGCGTCCGGCGCGGCTGTCTTCGCCCGGGCGGATGGCACGCGTACACGGCTCGCAGCCGATACTCGGGTAGCCTCGCGCGTGCAGCGGATTGACGGGCACGTCGCGCGCCGTCAGATACGCCCACACCTGCGCTTCGGTCCAGTCGAACAGCGGGTTGTACTTGGCGATGCCGCGCGCGTCGTCGTGCTCGGCGAAGGCCAGTTCGCCGCGCGTGACCGACTGCTCCCGGCGCTGGCCGGTGAGCCATGCATCGGCGTCGGCAAGGGCGCGGCCGAGCGGCTCGACCTTGCGGATCTGGCAGCACGCCTTGCGCAGGTCCACGCTTTCGTAAAACGCGTTCGCGCCATGCTCGGCGACGTATGCGTCGACGGCTTCGGCCTGCGGCGCGTACTGCACGACGTCATAACCGTAGCGAGACTTGATGCGATCGATCATGCCCAGCGTCTCGGCATGCAGCCGCCCGGTGTTCAGCGTGAAGATGGCGATCGGCAGCCGCTCGCGCAGAATCACGTGCGTGATGAGCATGTCCTCGGCAGCCAGGCTGCTCGCGAACTTCACGTTGCGATGCGAGCGCGCGATGCGCGTGAGGCGCTCGGCCAGCACGGCCTCCATTTCGTCGAGCAGCGCCATGTCCTGATGCTCGGCATCGGCAGCGCTTGGCGGCACCGTGGTCTTGTCGGCCTGAATCGCGGCCTCGGGACGGGTTTCGTTTCGCATCTCGCGAACTCCTTGTGTTCCGTGGGGTGTCAGCCGACCAGCTTCACCGCGGCGAGCGTGAGCGTCGCCGCCAGCGCCCCGCGCACGATGCGCTCGGGCAAGTGACGGGCGAGCTTCGCGCCCAGCCAGATGCCGGGCAGCGAGCCGATCAGCAGACTGCCGAGCAGTGCCCAATGCACCGTCTCGAGCCAGATATGGCCCAACGCGGCAATGGCCGTGAGCGGCACCGCGTAGGCGATATCGGTGCCGGCGACTTCGGCCGGCTCCAGTTGCGGGTACAGCATCAGGATCAGCGTCGCGCCAACGGCGCCCGCGCCGATCGAGGAAATCGTGACCAGCACGCCGAGCACGGCGCCGACGAGCACCGTCGCGCCCGCCTGCGCGGATCCCGTCAACTGCCAGTTCGGGTGGGCGCGCAGCGTGGCGAGCAGCTTCGCGCGAAAAAGCAGCGAGAGCACCGTGAGCAACACCGATGCGGCGATCGTCAGTTTGATGACGTGCAAGGCCCCGTCGTCGATCTCGCCCAGGCGCTTGAGGCCAAGGATCGTGACGAGCGCCGCGGGCAGCGCGCCGAGGATCAGGCGGCGCACGATGTGCCACTTCACGTGGCCGTGCGCGCGGTGCGCCACGGTGCCGAAGCTCTTCGTGATGGCCGCGAACGCCAGATCGGTGCCGACCGCGACCGGCGCGGCATAGCCGAGCAGCAACGTGAGCAGGGGCGTCATCAGCGAGCCGCCGCCCACACCGGTCAGCCCGACCAGCAGGCCGACGCCAAATCCGGAAATGGGTTCGAGCCACAGCGACATGAATGACGTTCCTGTTGGGTGCGGGTTGGGTGCAGGCCAGGTGCCTGCCGAATGTGTCGAATGCCTGTCGAATGCTTAATGCCTGGCGGGAATAACGTTATCGAAACAGTGGCACCCACTGTAATGAAAAGGCTATATACTTCAAACGAATTAAAAATTGTTTGTATATTTTCTAAAGTTATACAAATGAACCTGCACCAGTTCCGTTTCGTGCGCGAGGCCGTCCGCCAGAATTTCAATCTGACGGAGGCCGCCAAGGCGCTCTTTACCTCTCAGCCGGGGGTCTCCAAGGCAATCATCGAACTCGAGGAAGAACTCGGGGTGGACATCTTTGCCCGGCATGGCAAGCGCATCCGTAACCTGACGGAGCCCGGGCGCATCATCTTCGAATCGATAGAGCGCATCCTTCTAGAGGTGGAAAGCCTCAAGCGCATCGGCAAGGACTATGCCGCCCAGGACCAGGGCAGCCTCACCATCGCGACCACGCACACGCAGGCGCGCTACTCGCTGCCGCACGCGGTGGCCGAATTCAAGAAGCGCTTCCCCAAGGTGCGGCTGTCGATTCTCCAGGGTAGCCCCACGCAGATCGCAGAAATGGTGCTGCATGACCAGGCGGACCTGGCCATCGCCACCGAAGCCATCGCCGGTTACAAGGATCTGGTCTCGCTGCCGTGCTATCAGTGGCAGCATGTGGCCGTGGTGCCACCCGACCATCCGCTGCTGCAACTATCGTCGGTCGGCATCGAAGATCTCGCCAAGTATCCGCTGATCACCTACGACCCGCAGTTCGCCGGACGCGCCAAGATCGATCAGGCGTTCGCCCTGCGCCACGTACCGCCGGATATCGTGCTCGAGGCGATCGATGCCGACGTCATCAAGACCTACGTGGAACTGGGTCTGGGCGTGGGGATTCTCGCGGGGGTGGCGTTCGATCCGGAGCGTGACCGCAATCTGCGCGCCATCCAGGTCGGGCACCTTTTCGGCACGAACGTAACGCGCGTCGCGCTCAAGCAGGGCGCATACCTGCGCGGCTACGTCTTCACCATGGTGGAGCTGCTCTCGCCGATCCTCACCCGCAAGCTCGTCGAGCAGGCGCTGCGCGGCGAGCACGAGAACTACGAGCTTTGAGTGCGAGGCGGAGGCGGTCCACCCGCGGCCGCTGTGCCGGCGACAACGAACCGGGCGGCACCCTCCCCGCTTTCGGCGTGATGGATCAGCGCGCTAGAACGCCTCGTTGATCTGGAAGTAGACGCCGCGCGTCTGGCGACCGAAACCGACATCGAATCGCACGTTTACTCGTGGCTTGAATTCGAAGCGATAGCCCACGCCGCCGTTGGGCAACCAGTGCGCCGAGGCCAGGTTACCGGGGCGATCGGCGATCGCCCCCGCCCCCAGCCACACGACCATCCCGTGGCGTCCCGTGAGATGCAGTCGGTATTCCACCTGCGCCGTGAGCATGTTCCTGTCCCGGTACTGGCCGAGAAAATAGCCGCGCATGTGCTTGCCATCGCCAAACGTCGGCATCATGCTCCACGGCACGTCGCCCCAACTGAACTTCCCGTAGACGTCCACCGCCAGCACATCGCGCTCGCGAAACCGCGTGTAGTGATCGTAGGACCATTCCAGCGACTCGAACGCCGTGCTGCTGCCGAAGGCGCGCCGGTAGAAAGTGCCGGTGAGGATCAACGCCTGGCCGCGGTACGGGTTCGGAATGAAGTCGCGGGTGTCGTAGGAAAAGTTGGCGCTCACGCCGATGCTGCGCACATACGGACCGATGGGGTCCGTAACGAACGCGCTGGCGTCACCCTTGTCCCGGTTCACCGCCGAATCGAAGTGCGCGTCGACGCCGAAGCCGCCGTAGGCGCTGGGCCAGAGTCGCCAGAGGAAGGTCGGCCGCACGAAGGCGCTGCGCTTGGTGTACTTCTCCCGATTGTCGTCGTTGCTTGCACTCGTGTAGCCGATTCCCCAGTACTGCGTCGGCATATTGACCAGCGCACCCGCGAAGACGAAGCGAAACCGGTCGTCGGTGAAAAACGTCGTGTTGTCCACGCCGATACCGAACGCGCCGGTCGTGGTACCGAAGCCGTGGATCGTCATGGTCGAGAGTTGCGTCGTGGGCAAGGCATCTCGCGTCTTGTACAGGCCAACGGCGGCCGCGCCAATGCCGAACCCCATCTCGGGGTTGTAGAACGGGCCCGGCATGACGCCCCAGTCCATCCCGTGGCTCACGTCGACCTTGTCGGCCGCGCCGAGCTTCGCGAGCAGGCGATCGATCCAGCCTTGCCGCGTGGCAGGCGAAGCTCCCGTCGCCGATGTGTCGGCCGGCACGGTCGTCGCCGAGCCGGCCGCGGGTGCGGCAACGGACGTCTGGGTGCCGGCGTCGAGGGCCCACGCCGGCGGCGCCCAGGCACATGCGCTGACGGCGAGCAGCACGGCGGCCGTGCCGCCGAGCCGCATATCCCGCCCCGCCGTGGCAATCCGCGGCGCGCGCATCAGAACCTCAGAAACGCCGTGAGGATGACGTCGTTGCGATGATAGCCGTAACCGAACTCCGCAAGCAGCCCGAAACGTTTGCTCGCCGCCCAGCTCACTCCGGCCACACCGCTCCAACTGCCCGTCACGGACTCGTCGATCCGGTAGTCCAGCCGCTGCGTCTGCCCGGGCGCCGCCTCGATCGGGATATCGAAGTGGCCGGTGATCGTGGCCCGGGTGCGGAACCACGTCGCGCCGACATACGGTGTGAGGATCCCGTAGGCGCCCAGGCGGAGATTCCAGCCCACGCGCGGCGAGATGTTCCATGACTGAATCAACGACTCGGACATCGAGATGTCCGACACCGTATACGTCACCGGCAACGAGAAGAACACGTCGCCATACGTACCCACGAGCGTGAACCCGGCGCCATATGTGTGCCCGCTATAGTTGGCGCGCTGCGTGGGAAGCTTGATCGGGTTGGCGCAGTCGGGCCGTGGCCGTCTGCCGGCACAACCGACGTTCAGGCCGAAGAACTGCTCGAGCGCCGTGAGCGAGGAGAAACTGATGTTGATGTCGCCGCCGCCGCGCACATTGCCCACGATCGCGTACACGTTCATGAACGGGAACAGCCACGCGCCGAGCTGAAACTGGTTCGACTCGCTCCGAATGCGCGACTGATCGAACTGCACGAAGTCCGCCGAGCGCAGTGGGTTGCCGTTCGCACCGACCATCAGGTGACTGAGCTGGTAGCGCTGCGTGCCGTTGAAATAGGAATAGCCGATGTCATAGGGATTGGGCAGATCGTATCCCCGGTCGATGACGCGTTGCGCGAAAAACGGCAGCGCCCGGTCCCAATGCCTGGGCGCCGGCGCAGCGGTGGTCGCCGTGCCGCCCGCCGATGCGGAGGCGTTCGCCGTCGCGGCGTCGCCCGGGGCGGCTGGGGTCGGCGCCGCGCCTGTGTCCGGGGTTGCCGTCGGGCCGATGACGCCGCGATACCACCCGCGCCGCGCCGCGACATCGCCGTCGGCGCTCTCCGACGCGGTGGGCGAGACCATCGTCGCCCCCGTCGCCCCCGCGCTCCAGGCGGCGGCATCGGTCGCCGCGCCACACAGGCACACCGCCGCGAGCGCCACACCCTTGCGGAAACGCGCATTTGGCCCCATTCGCATGCATTCGTCCTATCGTCTCGTCCGGTGGATGACAGTCGCGCGCCTCAATGCCAGGCGCTGCCGACCTGGATATAGAACGCGTTCTCGCCTTTGCTGTGCGCCACGTCGATGCCAACGGCAAGCCCGAGCTTGGACGCAATCAGATAGCGGAAGCCGGCCCCCACGCTGATCACGTTGTCGGCGTCGGAGAACGTCTTCCACTTGCCCCACGCTCGCCCCGCCCCCGTGAAGCCGAGCACATACCAACGCGGTACGACGTTCCATCGCAGTTCGGCTTCGAGCATGGCCGCGTTGCGGTCCTGATACCGGCCTTGCTGGACGCCGCGCAGTTTCACGTAAGGCTGCGCGTAGAAAGGAGTGTCGCCGGCAGAGAAGCGTCCGTCGACTCGCAGGCCGAGCACCCAGGCGCGACCGAGCGGCAACCACGTGTAGCCGCGTCCGTTATACGTCTCGAACGACTGCGAACTGCCGGCCCATGGACGCGCCGCCTGAATCTCCAGCTCCATATAGCTGCCGCGGTTCGGGAAGAACATGTTGTCGCGCGTGTCGTAATCGATCACGACGCCGACCTTGCCGATGCGCCGTTGGGCATCCGGCACCCCGACTTCCTGGGCCACCTGGCCGGTGAAATGCGTGTTCGAGTCGAAATAGGTGTAGCGCGGCCCCACGAACCAATGCGAGTGCCCCAGCCGGAACAGCACCTGCTGGACCAGCAGCCAGCCATTGAGCTGGTAAGAGCGCGGTGAATTGAGCAGCCCATAGTAGTCGGTCTTCATGTTGACCTTGGCAAGGCCGCCCAGATAGCGAATCGAGTCACCGCCCCAGGTGTGAAAGTGCATGAGGCCTGCGCCCCAAGTGCCGTTTTCCGTGTACATCCCGCCGACGGCGGTAATGTTCGGCGGCGACATCACACCGGTCTCCCTGGCGTTTTGCGCGGCGTCGGCCATCGACTCGGAGAAGAACATCAATGCGACACCGCCCCCGTAGCCAACGGCGGGCTCGGTGATGATCATGGGCACCGGCAGCGCGCCGCGATGGTTCAGCAAAAAGTCGCTCGCGTCGAATTTGCCATCCTCCGGCGAGTGCCAGGACACCTTGCGGGACTTCGATGACGCATCGGCGGCAGCGGCCGGGACAGTCGGAGTCGGCTCCGCCGACGGCGGCGCGACGGTGGCCATCGTCTCGGCATACGCCGCACAGGCGGGCCATAAGCGATCGGCGCGAGCAGTATCAGGCTCCAGCCCACGGCTGCGCGGCGCAGGCAAATCCGCAACAGATTCCGCATGAGTTATTCGCCCTCCGGAAGCGAGTACTTCATGACGATTTAAATAATCACCCTCGAATAAATCAAATCACCTCATCGAAAAACAATAAACACAATCAATTTCGATAAAACAACGATCACCGAATCCTCATCAAGTCGCCTTGCCCTCGAATACCGGCCATCTGTGGCTGGCGCAGACCATTACGTCGCATTGCACGGCGTTGCGCGGCATTACGCATGCACTAGACGGCGCCACATGGCGCATTTCGTCGCTGCCGCACGCCCCTCGCCACGGTGCAAATGCGCGCGCCACGACACGCCCCGCCGTTCACCGCGTGCAGAAGCGGCGCGCCTATTGCCCGACTGCCCGGCTGCCCGGCTGCCCGGCTGCCCGGTTCAGACATGGAAATTCATGCAACAGAAAAAATCATCGTAATTTAAATTACGGTTTAATTACCCACTCACAATCAAAAACAAGAATTCACAACAAAACACTAAATCAGACAGCAAGGTTTCGTCAAAAACAATTTTCCGAATATTGAGTTCCATGCCGCGCTGATGTGGGCGACCGGATGCCGGAGGTCACCCGCACCGGTCGACCGACACCCGCGGACCAACTATTTTTCCTGGCTGGAGGAACGCAAGCGGTGCGGTATGCTTATGCGATTCGTCTACAAGGAGACCCCATGCGCTCAGCTCTTCGCGGCATCCGCCTCTCGGGCGTGGTGCTTGCCATGACCCTCGCCGGCGTGACGACGGCGGCCCGTGCCGACATCACCGTCGGCATCGACCTGTCGTCGACCGGCCCCGCGGCCGCCATCGGCATTGCCAGCAAGAACGCCATGCAGCTCTGGCCGGATCAGATCGGCGGCCAGAAAGCGCATTACGTGTTCCTGGACGACGGCTCCGATCCGGGCACGGCCGTGAAGAACGCGCGCAAGCTCATCAGCGAGAACAAGGTCGACGTGATCGTCGGGCCGAACATCACGCCGAGCGCGCTGGCCATGCTCGATCCAATCTCCGAGGCCGAAACGCCCATGATCACGCTGATCGGCTCGGCCGTCGCCGTGGAGCCGCAGGACGCCAAGCGGCGCTGGGCGTTCAAGATGGCCGCCAACGATTCGGCCATGGCCGACGTGATGACCCGTTACATGGCCAATCACGGCGTCAAGACCGTGGGCTTCATCGGCTTTGCCGACGCCTACGGCGAGAGCTGGTGGAAGGAATTCTCGAAGTTCGCCGAGTTGCGCAAGCTCAAGATCGTGGCGCAGGAGCGTTTCAACCGGACGGACACGAGCGTCACTGGCCAGGTGCTCAAGCTGATGGCGGCCAAGCCCGATGCGATCCTCGTCGCGGGCTCGGGCACTCCTGCCGCGTTGCCGCAGCGCACGCTGCAGGAACGAGGCTACGGCGGCAAGATCTACCAGACGCACGGTATCGCCACGTATGACTTCGTTCGCGTGGGCGGCAAGGACGTCGAGGGCACGCTGTTCCCGACCCAGCCGGGCGTCGTTGCCAAGACGCTGCCGGCGGGCCATCCGGCGCGCACGGCCGCGCTGGCCTTTACCAAAAAGTACGAGGCGAAATATGGCGCGGACACCGTGACCCAGTTCGCGGCGGACGCCTATGGCGTGTGGGACCTGCTCAATGACGCCGTGCCGCGCGCGGCGAAGACGGCCGCCCCCGGCACGCCGGCGTTTCGCTCGGCGCTGCGCGACGCGCTCGAATCGACGCGCAATCTCGCGATTCCCAACGGCATCATGAACCTGAGCCCGCAGGATCACGTAGGGTTGGACCAGCGCGCGGGCGTGATGGGTCAGATCAAGAACGGGAAGTTCGTGTACGTCTCGGATTGATAGCGGCATGACGACATCCACCATTGCATTCGTCGGGCTGGGCGCCATGGGCGGCCAGATGGTTCGTCATCTGATGGCGGCGGGCCATCGGCTGCATCTGTACGCCCGCCGCCCCGAGTCGGCCGCGCCGTTCGTCGAAAAGGGCGCGACGTTTTTCGAGACGCCGGCCCTCGCGGCGGCGCAGGCCGATTTCGTCATTACCAACGTCACCACGACCCAGGACGTCGAGGCGGTGCTCCTCGGCGAGAACGGGGTGGCGCAGGGCGCCCGGCCCGGCGCCATCTGCATGGATCACAGCACGATCTCGGCGGAGGCGACGCGGCGCATAGCAGAGCGCCTGGCGCGCCGGGGCATTCGATTCGTGGACGCGCCGGTGTCTGGCGGCCCCACGCGCGCGGCGCAGGCGTCGCTGTCGATCATGGTCGGCGCCTCGCGCGAGGACTTCGAGACGGTCAAGCCGCTGCTCTCGGTGCTGGGCACGACCATCACGCACGTCGGCGAGGTCGGCGCTGGTCAGGTGGCGAAGGCGTGCAACCAGATCGTGCAGGTAATCAACATCCAGGGCATTGCGGAGGCAATGCTGTTCGCGGCGCGCAGCGGCGTGGACCAGGACAAGGTCATCGAGGCGATCTCGCAGGGACTCGCGGGCAGCCGCATGCTCGACATGATGGGTCCGAAGATGGCGCATCGCGACTTCTCCGCAGGCATCGAAGCGCGGCTGCACGACAAGGACTTCTCGATGATCCTCGACGCGGTCGCCGAGGCCGGCCTGTCGCTGCCGGCGCTGTCGCTGGTGAAGGGACAGTTGACGGCGCTGATGGAGAACGGCTGGGGGCATGACGACACGTCGTCGCTGCTGCGCGTGCTGGAGGGCCAGCAACAGGTCCACTGAAGGCCGTGGGCGGGCTTGTGGCCGCGGCGAATTTCGGTCATAATCTCGCCTTCGTCCGGTAGCCCATGGGGCATCGCACGAACCACGCTGCGACACCGTCCGGTGAACGCACACCCGCCCAGGTGGTGAAATTGGTAGACGCAGGGGACTCAAAATCCCCCGCCGCAAGGCGTGCCGGTTCGATTCCGGCCCTGGGCACCACTAGAATTCTTGGCGTTCCGCCGAAGCACTCACCAACGTAGTTATCCACAGATTGCGGAATATTCCGCAAAATCACCATGGAGCACGCTGCAATGCCCCGATCAGGGATGTGGCTTTTTGCCTCGATCCATTACTCTGTCGGCAAGCGTGAGGAGCAGTGCATCCCAGTAATCGGACTTCTATCGAGATTGACCTGCCCCCGGTTTTAGTCCGGACTGCAGTTAGAGCTCGAGGTTAAAAACTACTGCTTCGCGTCGTGCGCCCGGGCGAACTGCACAGGCGTCAGATAGCCGAGCGAACTATGAGGCCGCTCGGTGTTGTACTCGATACGCCATTCTTCAATCGGTCGCTTGGCGTGGCGCATTGAGACGAACCAGTGCTCGTTCAGGCATTCATCGCGGAACCGCCCGTTGAAGCTCTCGATATAGGCGTTCTCCACCGGCTTGCCAGGCCGAATGAACGACAGCGTGACACCGGCTTCGTAGGCCCATCCCGCTGCAACAGCACGTGAATCCGGCGATAGCCGTAGCGACGCTTCTGCGCGGCGATGGCCATCATCCGGCCAGTCAGCGCTTCGTCGTCAACTCGGCGGCGTGATTCGTAGTGGAACAGCGAGCGCGAAATCCCTATCCGAAGTGCTCCCGCCAGCGCCCGCATTCCGCGCGCCGACGCGATTCTGGACGCCCCGGTTCAGCCCCCCGTACAGATGAGAGATTGCCTGTGCTTCGAAGGCCATTTGGTCCAGGCGTTTCGCAATGCCCGAAGGCTGCGTGCGCAGCAGTTTCCCGACCCCGAAGCGAAGTTCGCCGAGTTGGAGCGCGAGGGCATTCTCGCCGTTCCGAAGACGTTCTATGAGCAGCCCATCTACTACAAGGCCAACCGGTTCGCCGTGATCGGCACCGACCACGATGTTCGCTGGCCCGCTTACAGCAATGTCCTGGACTTCGAGCTGGAGTTCGGCTTCTTCGTCGGCAAGCAAGCCACGGACGTGTCGAAGGAAGCGGCGCGCAGCTACATATACGGCTATACGATCTTCAACGACATGACCGCCCGCGACGCACAGACTGCCGAAATGGGAGGTCAACTGGGTCCGGCAAAAGGCAAGGATTTCGACACGGCAAATCCGATGGGGCCTTGCCTCGTCACTGCCGACGAACTCACCGACCCCTATAACCTGACGATGATTGCCCGCGTCAACGGCGAAGAATGGACACGTGCCCGATCGAACACGATGTATTGGAAGTTCGAAGACCTGATCGCGCATATCTCGCGCAGCGAAACGCTTTACCCGGGCGAATTCATCGGGTCAGGCACCGTCGAAGGCGGTTGCGGACTTGAGCTTATGCGGTTTCTCTCGCCGGGCGATACCGTCGAGCTGGAGGTGGAGGGCATCGGCGTATTGAGGAATCGCGTCGTGCGTTGATGTTTTCCGCATGTGCGAGCGCGAAGCGCGAGACCAGGGACAGGATGTTCTTTGCCACGTTCCTGAGAACCTTTCCTGAGCTCAACGAGCATCGTCCGCATCCGAAGGGGCGCACTTTCGGTGCTCTCCACGCTTGCTGGCCTGGGCATTTTCGGTTTTCGAACCGTTTGATGTGTTCGCGACGGACAAACAACAGGAGCTTCAGGCTCTCGTGGAAACGATCGTTCACGCGTGTTCACCTGGCGCGCCTGAATCTCCCAACGTTGGCCGTCCTTCGAGATGGGCGACGATTTCCTGCGCCGTTGCCCTCGCGCTTCGCATGACACCGATCAACGTCGCCGACGCGTAGCCCGTCCACTCGCCATAGCCCACCAGCCACAACCTCGGCTCGTCGGCGGCGCGCGTTCCCGACACGCGTATTCGCCCCTGCGCGTCGGCAAGTTGCAGCCCATCCAGATGCTGCAGCGCTGGGCGAAAGCCGGTGCACCAGATGACGACGTCGACGTGCGAATGCGTGCCGTCCGGCCACACCACGCCATCATCGACGAAGCGCGAGAACGGTCGCACCGCGTGCAGCACACCGCGCGCGCGTGCCTCGCGCACCGACGGCACCATGACGATATCGCCCAAGCCGCCCTTCGGGTACGGATCGGGCTCGCCGCGTCGCGCCGCCTGCCATCGCGCCGTCGCACGCTCGAACAGAACCCGCCCGTCGACGTCGTCGGGCAAATACGACGGCGGCGCGAGCGTAACCCATGTCGCCTCGCTCCATCGCGACACCTCGGCATGAATCTGCGCCCCGGAATTGCCTCCCCCGACGACCAGCACCTTCAGCCCCTGCAGCGCCTGCGCCCCCCGGTAGTCTGCGGAGTGCATCTGACGCCCCCGAAACGCCTCCTGCCCCGGATATGCCGGCACATACGGCGCGCGCCACGACCCGGTCGCGCTGACGACCGTTTGCGCCAGCCAGTCGCCGTGATCGGTGCGCACATGAAGCCCGTCGTTGCGGGCGACGATCGTCGACACATGGACGGGCCGGCGCACCGGTATGGCGTAGCGCGCTTCGTACTCGCGCAAGTACGCCACGATGTCGTCGCGCGACGGGTAGTGCCGCTCGCCGCCTTGCATTGGCCAGCCGGGCAACGAACTCCACTGCGCGGGGGAAAAAAGCTGCAAGGACGGCCACGCGTTTTGCCACGCCCCGCCCGCCGCGGGCTGATCGTCGAGTACGACGTAGTCCACCGCCCAGCGACGCAGGAAATATGCCGTTGCGAGCGCCGACTGGCCGCCGCCGACCACGAGCGTATCGACGTGCCGCATCGCTGCCGCGTCGCGCCCGGTCATGCCGCGTCCTCCTCATGCGCCTGCACGCGCGGCCCCACCTGCCGGAAATAGCGCCCCGGCGACTCACCGAACGCGCGCCGAAACATCGCAATGAAGTTGCTCGGCGTCGAATAACCCAGCGAGTCTGCGATCGTGCCAACCGGCTCGCCGTTGGCCAGCCGCTCGAGCGCGCTGACCAGACGCGCCTGCTGACGCCACTGCGTGAACGCCATACCGGTCTCGGCAACGAACAGCCGCCTGGCCGTGCGCGAGGACACACCGGCGCGCCGCGCGAGCGCCTCGAGCGGCGTATGCGCGCCCAGATCGCCGAGCACCGTGCGCGCGATCCGCAGCGCCCGCGCGTCACTCGGCATCGGCAGCCCGAGCGGCTCGGCCGGCGAGCGCCCGATCTCGTCGACAAGCACCTGCGACAGACGCATCTCGTCCTCGCTCAACGTCTCGCGCGCCGCCCACGAACACGCCCGATTGACGAGCGCCGCCAGCAACTCCGACACGCCGACCACACGCGGCGCGTCGGGTAGCCCCGCCGCCGCATGCGGGGCCACCAGCACGATCCATCCGCTCACCACGCCGGTGAGCGACACGCGATGCGTCATCCCCGGCGGAATCCACCCCGCCCGATACGGCGGCAGCAGCCACGCGCCCATTGGCGTGTGAACCTGAACGAGCCCTGAATGAATACAGAACAGTTGCCCGCGCACGTGCGAATGCCAGTCCAGCTCGCGGGTGCCCACGCGGAAAAGGCTGCGCTCCTGGTCGCGTCCGCCGAACGCCCATACGGGCGGGCCATCGAGGCGGTCGTTCGGCTTGGCGCGGGCGAGCGGCGTATCGTCCAGCGCGATCCGTGGCGTCAACATCGGCACAGGCGACAGATCGGTCAGCATCGCTTTGTCCGTTTCACATTGTTTTATGACCAAACGATGTTATCAGGTCAACGTCGAGCGCGCAGACAATGGCGGAAGTGCCACTGCCGGCCGCCTCGGGGCGGCCCATTTACACCATGTCAGCCTTGCATGTCACCATCGTCGGCGCGGGTCTTGGCGGCCTGTGCCTTGCCCAGGGGCTACGCCGCGCGGGCATCTCGTTCGACGTCTATGAGCGCGACGAAGCGCCCGCCGCCCGCTTTCAGGGATACCGTCTGCGCATCGACGCCGACGGCTTCGATGCGCTCTCGCAATGCGTGCCCGAAGCGCACGCCGAGCGCCTGCGCGAGCGTGCCGCCGTCGCGCGCATGGGCGGGCGCTTCGTCACGCCGCAACTCGACGCGGCCAACGTCGCGCTGCCGCCGAGCTGGCATGACGCGCACACCGATGCAGGCGTGAGCGGCCATGGCCGCCGCGGGCCGTCAGCCGCGGCACGCCGCGATTCGGCATCCAACGGCATTCCCGGCGACCTCAGCCTGCACCGCCAGACGCTGCGTGAAATCCTGCTCGACGGCATTCTCGATCGCGTCCATTTCGGCAAGACCTTCGTGCGCACGACGACCGACGACTACGGCCGTCGCATCGCTCACTTCGAAGATGGCACGCGCAGCGCGCCGGGCCTCGTGGTCGCCGCCGACGGCACGCACTCGCGCGTGCGCGAGTACGTGCTGCCGGGCATGGCGCCGCGCACCACGGGCGACGTGTGCGTCTATGGCCTCACGCCGCTCACCACCGCACTGCTCGTGCTCATGGACCGGCAAGGTGAAGCCACGGTGATGGAAGGCAGTACGGTCGTCTTCGCCGACGGCTTCGCCGTCGTCATCGACGCCATGCTGTTCCGCCGCCCGGCGCCGTCCGTGCCCGCGCACGCCGGCCCGGAGCACATGCCGCTCTCGCCCGTGGCCGATTACCTCTATTGGGCGTTCGCGGGCCCGTCGGAGACGTTGCTGGGCCCGCCCCCCGTCAGCGCAGAGTTCAGCGGCTGCGCGCCGCTCGCGCGCATCGAATCGTTGACCGAAACGTGGCACCCGCACCTGCGCTCGCTGTTCACGCACGCCGCCCCGGACACCGTCCGCACAATGCCGGTGCGCAGCACGGCGAGCCCGCTGCCGTGGCAGATCGACGGCGTGACGGGCCTCGGCGATGCCGTCCACACCATGAGCCCCGCGGGCGGCCTTGGCGCCAATACCGCGCTGCGCGACGCCCAGCGGCTGGCGGCGCATCTGCAGCATGTCGCGGATGGACACATCACGCTCGCGCAAGCCATCGCGTCGCACGAGCGCGACATGTGCGAGCGTGCGCGCGAAGCCGTGCGCCTGGCCGACGCCGGGGCAGCGCTGCTCAACGCGCGGCGCCAGCCGCCGCAAGCGCGGGTGAGCTCCGCCGCGGACGCCATTCACCTGTGAGCCACCACCGCTCCCGTGTTACTTTTACGGCAACGTTCAAGCGCGCGAGGAGTGGCCATGTACACGGTGATGGGCATCACGGGGCGGGTTGGCGGGGTGATCGGGCATCATCTGCTCACGGCGGGACTGCCGCTGCGGGCCGTCGTTCAGGACGCTGTCCGATCGAGCCGATGGGCGACGCTGGGCGGCGAGATCGCCGTGGCCGAGCACGGCGACGTCGAGGCGCTCACCCATGCGTTTCGCGGCAGCGAGGCCGTATTCGTGATGCTGCCGCCCAACGCCGATCCCGAACCCGACTTCTCGCACGCGCGGCATCTGATCGACGCCGTCCGGCAAGCACTGGCGGCCACGCGTCCGAAGCGCGTCGTGTGCCTGTCGAGCATCGGCGCGGACCGCGACGCGCCGAGCCTGCTCAGTGCGCTGGGCATGTTCGAGACGGCAATGACGTCGCTCGCGCTGCCGGTGACGTTCCTGCGCCCGGCATGGCTGATGGAGAACTTCGCATGGGACATCGCCCCGGCGCGCGAGCGCGGCGTGTTCCCGAGCTATCTGCAGCCGGTCGACCGCGCGATTCCGATGGTGTCGACGAGCGACGTCGGACACTTCGCGGCGCGCGCCATGCAGGACGACTTCCACGACGAGCGCATCTGGGAAATCGAAGGGCCCGAGCGCTACTCCCCCGACGACATCGCCGCCGCCCTCGCCCGTGCGCTCGTTCGCGACGTGCACGCCGAAGCCGTACCGCGCGCCGCCTGGGACCCCCTGTTTCGTGCGCAGGGCATGCGTAATCCGCTGCCGCGCATTCAGATGCTAGACGGCTTCAACGACGGCAGTTTCCGTTTTCGCGACGGCGGGCAGCACGCCCTGCGCGGCGAGGTCACGCTCAACGAAGCCATCGCGGCCCTCGTGCGCGAGAGCTGAGGCGGGATATCGTCAACGCACCTGCTGCGCGCAGGCGGCTCACGGCGCGCCGCACGACGGCGCCTGTGCCAGCAGCGCGCGCCATCGTCGCGCCCAGTCGCCGTCGTGCGCCACACCGGGCACCACGGGCGTTCTCACGCATGTGCCGCCTGCCGCCCGCGCAAATCGGCGTGCGACCTCGGGCGGCACCACGGTGTCCTGCGCACTGCTGAAGTGTGTCTGCGGGATCGTCGCCACCTCGCGGGCGACGTCGATGGGGTTGCGCGAGGCCGGCATCGGCGAGACCCGATGCATTCGGTTGACGTATTCGACGTCGAGATTGCCGGCCACCGTGCGAAGCGATGCCACGTCGCGGCGGCGCGCCGCGACGAGCACGGCAATTGCGCCGCCGCCCGAATAACCGACCAGTTCCACGGGCTGGCCCGGCACGCGCAACGCCATTTGTCCGACGGCCGCATCCATCGACGCGACGACCTCCGGCGCAAACCGCTTGCCCGTCCAGTACGCCGTCTCGCAGTGCGGGTCGTCCTCCATCGGTGTGTACTGGCACGGACGCGCGAGATACACCACGTTCCCGGCCGGGTCGGCGGCAGCGAGCGCGAGCCCTGTCGCCGCGACGGGCGTGGGATCGAGCGACGGCTCCGTGCGCGACACCCACGCCAGTCCATCGCCCTCGATATAGATGCGCACCGGCGCGTCTGCACGCGTGATTCGGGAGAAGGCCGTGAGTTTGAATTCCCCCGCCGTGATCACTTCCCGGCGAAGTCCTGCGGGCCGCGCGAGCGAGTCGGCGTGAGCGTTGCGATCGAAGCTCGCGCAGCCGGAAACGAGCGTCAGCGCGACAAGCGCCGCCACACGACCTGGAATGCGCCACGGCGCACGAGCCGCACGAGCCGCATGAAGCGAATGAAGCGCATGCGGCACGGCCCCGTGCCGGTGCGAGCGCGCCTCAGCCTTGGCCATGACGACAGGCGCTCGCGAAAGCCGCCAGTTCCTTTGCGACACGCTCCACCACGGGCTGCCACTGTGCCAACGCCGGCTGCCGGAACAGGCGCATGCCGGGATACCACGGCGAGTCGTCGCGATCGAGCAGCCAGCGCCAGTCGGGAACGAACGGCAGCAGAACCCATACCGGACGCCCCATCGCCCCCGCCAGATGCACGGGCGACGAGTCCACGGAGATCAGCAGATCGGCGAGATGCAGGATGGCGGCCGTGTCTTCAAAATCGCGAATCTCGTCGCTCAGCGACACCATCGACATGCCTGCCGGCGGCGTAGCGGCCTGCGCGGAGGCCGGGCCTTTCTGAATCGACAGGAACGTGGCGCCGCTCGC
This sequence comes from Pandoraea nosoerga, assembly GCF_902459585.1. GTDB lineage: Bacteria > Pseudomonadota > Gammaproteobacteria > Burkholderiales > Burkholderiaceae > Pandoraea > Pandoraea nosoerga. Next base: position 104,952 of record NZ_CABPSC010000013.1, on the reverse strand, counting down.
ACCCAGCGGCGCGAGCTGTCCGAGCGTCATGGAGCGGTTGCGGTCGTTGGGATGCTCGGGCCTGCCGGCCCACACCACGGCGACCCACGGTCTGGGCACGTCGGCCAGGCGATCGCGCCAATGTGCGACCCGGGCGGGATCGGCGCTCAGGTACGCCGTGTCGCCCGGCAGGTCCTCCAGCTTGAGGCCCATGGCCATGGGCAGACTCATCAGTTCACAATGCTGATCGAAGGCGACCGGCAGCGTGCCGCGCGCGACGAGGTCCGCCTCGCCCCACATGCGCTTCGCGATCGACAGCGTTTGCGGATTGACCTCGAAGATCACGCGCGCCTGGCTGCGCTCGCGAGCCCATCGCGCCATGCGCATGAACTGGAACGTGTCGCCATAGCCCTGCTCGTCGTGAATGAGCAACGTCTGCCCCGGAATCGGCTGCCCCTCCCAGCGCGGACGCTGCACCTTGCGCTCGATGGACTGGGTGTGGACGAGACTGTAGCGATAGCGATATTCCCGCCAGCCGCGCTCGAAGTCGCCCAGCAGAAGCAATGTCTCGGCAAGATCGAAGCGATTCGACAGATCGCCCGGCACCTGGCGTGCGAGCATCTCGAGAATGTCCCGACCTTCATGCGCCTTGCCCTGGGCGCGCAAGGCCAGCGCGAAAAGGCGCCACACCGACATCGGTGCCGCTCCCGCGCGAGCCACCTCCCGCAGCAGTGCCTCCGCGCCCTCGAAATCCTGCGATTCGATGCGCTTGGCGGCCGCCTCGTGGATGGCGGCCAGCGTCTGCGTCGTCTGCCCTTGCGACGCGTTGGCAACCGGTGCAACGAGCGCTGTCGCGGTGTCCGAAGCGCTTCGCGCCGCACGCCCTCCCGCCGCCGCTTGCGCCGCCGCTTCTGCCGCCGCTTCTGCCGCCGCTTCTGCCGCCGCTTCTGCCGCCGCTTCCGCCGCCGCTTCTGCCGCCGCCAGCGCCGCCCGCGCGCCGGCGCTTTCCGGCACGAGCTCGACAGCGGCGCGTGCGCTCGCCAGAGCCTCGTCCAGACGGCCCACGAGTCGCAGAACCGTGGCGCGCGCCACAAGCGTCGACGGGTGCTGCGCCGCGAACGCCGACATCGCCTCCACGATCTGCAATGCCGCCGCCACGTTGCCTCGCGACAGCTCGATATCGGCCAGGTTCCGGTAAGCGTCGACAAAGTCCGGCGCGAGGTCGATGGCGCGCCGCGCCAGCGACTCGGCCTCGTCGAAACGCCGCAGCGCACTGAGCAGCGAGGCGAGATTGCTCAGCGTATCGGCGCGCTGCGGGTCAAGCGCTAGCGCCTGGCGGTAATGCATTTCGGCCGAATCGAAACGGCGCAGCAAGCGCGCCGTGTTGCCGAGATTGTTGTACGCATCGGCCGAGCCGGGTTGCAGCTCGCTCACACGCGTGAGGCAGGACAGGCTTTGCTCGAGCTGTCCGGTTTCCTGCAGGGCAATGCCGAGGTTGTTCCAGCCGGCGGCGAAGGCCGGATCGATTTCGACGGCGCGCCGCCCGGCGCGCACCGCGTCCTCGAGCCGCCCCGCCTGACGATACATCTCCACGAGATCGGACCAGCATGCGGCGTGGGCATGCGGCGCCCGGCACGTGGTCTCCAGATGCCCGATCGCCATGTCGCGCTTGCCGTAAGCGTGCGCCATGAGCCCCAGCAGATAGTGGGCGTCAGGATGCTCGGGAGCGACTGCCAGCACCCGCCGGCACAAGGCTTCGGCCTGCGCCGCCTGTCCGGCCTGCCAATGGGAATTCGCCAGCGTCATCGCCTGCGCGAACGTCAGCGTACCGGGGGAAGAGGAAGACATTGAAAAGGGATCGGGGAGCGCCGGACAATGCGCGATACTTCCATGCCGGTCGCGGCCATGTCAATCCGGCGCGCCGAGTCCCTCCAGCGAACTCCCGCCACCTCGACTAAACTCGGCGAACGACTCAACACAGGGAATCTCATGAGCACGAACATCGAAACCATCGCCGTCAAGCGCAACGACGGCAGCGACGCGTCACTGGCCGATTACGCCGGCAAGGTGCGCCTGGTCGTCAACGTCGCCTCGAAGTGCGGTCTCACGCCGCAATACGAAGGGCTGCAGCGCCTGTACGAAGAGAAACGCGCGGCGGGTCTGGAAGTGCTGGCATTCCCGGCGAACAACTTCAAGGGCCAGGAACCGGGCACCGATGCGCAGATCCGCGACTTCTGCACCACGCAGTACCACGTCACGTTCCCCCTGTTCGCCAAGATTTCCGCGCTCGGCGACGATCGTCACCCGCTGTATACGGCGCTCGTCCAGGCAAAGCCGGAAGCCATCGGCGAAGGCCCGTTCCGGGAGCGTCTGAAGGGCTTCGGCATCGAGCGCGAGAACCCCGCCGACATCCTGTGGAACTTCGAGAAGTTCCTGATCGGCCGCAATGGTCAGGTGGTCGCGCGCTTTTCACCCGACGTGAAGGCCGACGACCCGCGCCTGCTCGCCGCCATCGACGCCGAACTCGCGAAGTCAGGACGCTGCCAACAATAATCGCGTCGTCGCTGGCTACGACCGCGACAGCGACATCTTCCTCGCGGCTGTGGGTGACCGGTTCTGAGCCGCAGCGACGTCACCGCCGCCACCTGCGACAGTTCGTCGCGTCGCGGGGAGTTGACGTCTTCATTAGAGTCGCGGCTCGATTGCCTCCGTAATGCGCGATCAGCACGATGAGCGCGATGAGCGCGATGAGCGCGATGAGCCCGAAGCCCTTGCATGGCAAGGGCTTCGCGGCGATGCGTTATCCGCAATTCACTGTTGCGTCGCGTGCGGTTTCTCCCGCGGCGTGGTCGTCCTACCGTAGAAGCGTAGGCGGTGCCGGGCACTCGAGTGCGCCGGCCGACCACCCGGAAAGCAATGACAGGAGAAAAATCATGAGCCGCACACTTACCCGTCTGATGTTGGCCGCGACCCTTGCCGTGGCCGCTGCTCCGGCCGCGTTCGCCGGCACCGGTGGCAATGGCTATCCAAACGAGAATCTCTTCTGGCAGTCGAGCGTGTACAGCGAAAAACTTGCCGTGCCGCGCGCGCAGGTGCGCGAGGCGCTGATCGACGCGCAAGGCGCGCTCACGCAAACCGACAGCCAGTATCCGGTCCTGAAACCCTACGGCACGCCGCTCGCCGCGCGTGTGCAGGGCTCGACCGTGCTGATGAACTCGACCTATCGAGGCAACTGATCGGCCGATAGCTCGCCGGCAGTGAATGACACCCCGCATCTGGGCGGGGTGTTTTTTTGATGGCGGGAATCGTGCGGATGATGCGTCGTGCAATCGGATCACACGGCAAGGGCGGCAAGCTCGCGCTGCCCGAGTGGCGTGACGCGCAAGGCGCGCGGCTCGCTCGCCGGCTCCAGCCACTTCGCTTCGAGACAGGCGCTGAGCAGCGCCGCCCCCAAGGCGCCGCCGAGATGCGGCTTGCGCTCGCTCCAGTCGGGACAGGTGCAGGCGAAACGACGGCGGCGGGCGCGGGCGGTGTCGAGATCGACGCCCAACGCGGCGAAGCCGCTCGTGCCCGCGTCGGTCAGCACAACGTCGCTGCCGTCGACGCGAATCCACCGGTGCGCACGCATGCGCGCGAACAACTCGACGGCAATCTCGCCCGCCATGTGGTCGTAGCAGGTGCGCGCGTGGCGCAGCGGCGCCGGGGTGGCGCGGCTCACCGGCGCCGGACGTGGGCGCACCTGTTGCGTGGCCAGCACCGCGCTCGCCAGCGCTTCGATTGCCGCGGCCGTTTCCGGCGTGGCAATGCGAAAGTACCGATGACGCCCGCGCGCCTCCTGCGCCAGCACGCCGCCGTCGACCAGTCTCGCCAGGTGAGCGCTCGCGCTTGACGGCGACAGGCCGGCCGCCAGCGCCAACTCTCCGGCCGGGCGCGCCGAACCGTCCATCAATGCCCAGAGCATCGTCATGCGCCCCGCGTCGGCGAGCAGCGCCGCCAGCGAACTGACGCTCGGGGCATGGTCTCGTGCAATGTCCATCGCACCGCTCCTTTGCCGTACATGCCCGCAGTATAGGCCGGCCTGCGCGTTCGATACTTCAGCGCGTGGTGAAACGTGCCGCGCATCGACTGTCGCAACATGATTTCACCGCGATCTTCGACTACCCCACACCGGAGGTGCCTTCATGTCCGACGTTCACACGAGTTCCGATGCGATGCCGGTGTCGGCAAACGCGCCAACGAACGCACCCACAGGCGCACTGACAGGCGCACTGACAGACGCACTCACCGACACACTAAGAAGCGCACCGGCAAACGCGCTGGCCGCCGTAGCGCATCCCGACCCCTATCCCTACTACGAGGCACTGGCCGCGTGCCGCTCGTTCGACTTCGACGCATCGCTCGGCATGTGGATCGCGGCCGGACAGCAGGCAGTGAGCGCCGTGCTCCGGCATCCGGCGTGCGGCGTTCGCCCTGCGGGGGCCGTCGTTCCTGCGGCGCTGGCGGGAGGCGCCGCGGGCGAGTGGTTCGGCGCCCTCGTTCGCATGAACGACGGCCCGGGGCATGCGGCGCTCAAGTCCTGGCTGCAGGCGCGGCTCGCAACGCTGCAGCCCGACGCCAATGCGCTGGCGCGGCTTCGGCATGCGAGCCGGTGTGCCTGGAGCCACGCCGCCGAATCCCTGGCGGCCGACGCCAGCGCCCTGCCCGCACGGCTCGACGATTTCGTCTTCCGCCAGCCCGTCTATTCGCTCGCCGCGTGGATCGGCGTGCCGCACGATCAGTGGCGCGCCATACATGACGACGTCCGGCGCCTCGTGGCCGCCGTGGCGCGGGCGGCGCGCCCGACGCTCGATGACGACACGATCGCGCGCGGACACTACGCCGCATCGGCAATGCAGGCTCGCGCGACTCGCTGGCTCGACGGCGACGCCGCGTCCGGCAGTTGGCTGCACGCCACGGCACGCGGCGCGCAGCGCGCCGAGGCCATCGACTTCGGCGGGCTCACGGCGAACATCGTCGGTCTCTTCACGCAAGCGCACGACGCCACCGCAGGGCTCGTGGCGAACGGACTGCGTTGGCTCGCGCGCCGCGAAACGCGTGCTCGCGGGCCGCTGACATCCGACCACGCTCCGCCGCCGGACAGCTTCAGGCACGCCCAGTGCGCCATCGCGGACGTCACGCGCTTCGACCCTCCCGTCCAGAACACGCGCCGCTTCCTGCATGCGCCGGCCGTCATCGGCGAGCGCACGATCGCGCGAGGTGAATCGGTGCTCGTGGTGCTGGCGTCGGCGGCGCCCAGCGCCGCGGCGGACGACAGCGCCTGGACCTTCGGTCGCGGCGCACATGCCTGCCCGGGCCGCGCGCCCGCCGGCACGATCGCGGCCGTGGGCGTCCAGACGGTACTCGATTCCGGCATCGATCTGCCCGCCGTGGCCGCCGGCATCACCTACCATCCGCTGAGCAATATCCGCATCGCGCGCTTCATGCCGCCGGCGGATTGATACATTCGTCGCTTCACGTCGGAGCATTTGTTTTACTGGACGAAACTTAAATTTCATCAGACAAAACACGCAGTCAAAATCGGAAAGCCTTTAACGACAAGGCGTTGCGGGCCGTCGCCGCCGCATTGGCGAAATTGAGGCAGGATGCAAGTCTGCGCGCGCCCGGGCCGTTCTTTGCGGGCACGCGATCCGTTTTGTCCAGCATCGCACTCATGTCCAACACACAAACCGACGGCATGCCCATGCCCGCCCGAGTCTGGGCGGTCGCCACCGTCATGCTTGCCATCTCGCTCTCGGTGCTCGACGGCGCGATCGCCAACGTGGCATTGCCCACCATCGCGCGCGATCTGAACGCGAGCCCCGCCACATCCATCTGGATCGTCAACGCCTATCAGCTCGCCATCACCATCTCGCTGCTGCCGCTCGCCGCGCTCGGTGAAATCGTCAGTTATCGGAAGGTCTACACCGTCGGGCTGGCGCTCTTCACGCTGGCATCGCTCGCCTGCGCACTCTCGGACTCGCTCGTCACCCTGACCGTCGCCCGCGTGGCGCAAGGCTTCGGCGCGGCCGGCATCATGAGCGTCAACACCGCGCTCGTGAAGGCGATCTACCCGTCGCGCTGGCTCGGGCGCGGGGTCGCGCTCAACTCGCTGATCGTCGCCTTCTCGTCGGCAGCCGGTCCGACCATCGCGGCGGGCGTGCTCTCGGTCGCGCACTGGCCATGGCTTTTCGCGATCAACGTGCCGCTGGGCGTGGTCGCCTTCGCGATCGCCGTGCGCTCGCTGCCCGACAGCAAGCGCGCCTCGCATGCGTTCGACTGGACTGGCGCCGTGCTCAGCGCGCTGACCTTCGGTTTGCTGATTTCCGGCATCGACGCTTTCGGGCACGGTCAGGACCGCTGGCTCGTAGGGCTCGAACTGGCCGCGGCGGTCGTCATCGGCACGGTGTTCGTGCGCCGTCAACGCACACAGCCGGTGCCTCTGCTGCCGGTCGACTTGCTGCGCATCCCGATCTTCGGCCTGTCGATCTGCACGTCGATGGCGTCGTTCTGCGCGCAGATGCTCGCGTTCGTGTCGCTGCCCTTCTTCCTGCAGGACACGCTCGGCTTCGACCACGTGCAGACCGGCCTGCTGATGACCGCTTGGCCGCTCACCATCATGGTCGTGGCGCCGATGGCCGGACGTTTGCTCGAACACTACAAGCCGGGCCTGCTCGGCGCAGTGGGACTTGCGGCCTTCGCGCTCGGCCTGCTCGCGCTCGGCTTGCTGCCACAGCATGCGACGACCGGCGACATCGTATGGCGCATGGCGCTGTGCGGCTTCGGTTTCGGCCTGTTCCAGTCACCCAACAACTACGCGATGCTCATGTCCGCGCCGGCCCACCGCAGCGGCGGCGCGAGCGGCATGCTGGGCACCGCGCGCCTGACCGAACAGACGACCGGCGCGGCACTCGTCGCCCTTGTCTTCAGCGTGGCGCCACAGGGCGCCGGCACGCGCGCATCGCTCTACGTGGCCGCGGCGTTCGCCGCGGTTGCGGCCGTCGTCAGCAGCCTGCGCACGCTGCCGTCCGCGCAGCCGGGCGCACGCTCCGCACGCGGATGACGCCCGCGCCCGCACGCGTGCCGGGCCGACATCTGGCCAGCCGCCTAGCCGTGCTACACTGCCGACCTTTTACGGCTCGCGCGCGCGGGCCGCAAATGCCATGAGTTTCTGCGCCATCGATTTCGGCACTTCGAATTCCGCCGTCGCCGTGCAAGACGGCGCGGCCATGCGTCTCGTCGAGCTCGAAGCCGGCTACGGCACGCTGCCGACCGCCGTCTTCTTCAACGCCGACGAAGGCGGTCGCGCGTCGTTCGGCCGTCAGGCCATCTCCGAATATATCGACGGATACGACGGGCGCCTGATGCGCTCGCTCAAGAGCCTGCTCGGCTCGTCCCTGATCGAGAGCACCACCGATCTCGGCAACGGCTGCGCGATGCGCTACATCGACATCATCGCCACGTTCCTGCGCCACCTGCGCTCGCACGCGCTCAGGGCGAGCGGCGGCGATCTCGAGCAAGTGGTGCTCGGGCGGCCGGTATTCTTCGTCGATGACGATCCGCGCGCCGACGCCGCCGCGCAGCGCTCGCTCGAACAGAGCGCTCTCGACGTCGGCTTCAAGGACGTGCAGTTCCAGTTCGAGCCGATCGCCGCGGCCTTCGACTACGAGTCGCGCCTCACGCAGGAGCAGCAGGTGCTCGTCGTGGACATCGGCGGCGGCACGTCCGACTTCTCGCTCGTTCGCGTGGGTCCGGAACGTGCGCGCCATCTGAACCGCAAGGACGACGTGCTGGCGCATCACGGCGTGCACATCGCCGGGACGGACTTCGATCGCCGCATCGAGCTCGCCACGATCCTGCGCGAGCTCGGCTACAAGTCGCTCGGCCCCGACGGCAAGGAGGTGCCCAGCCGGATCTATTTCGATCTGGCCACCTGGCACCTGATCAACACCGTGTACACGCCCAAGCGCGTGGGTGAACTCGCGCTCACCGCGCATCTGTACGCCGATCCGGCGCATCATCGTCGCCTCATGCGCACCGTCGAGCAGCGCCTCGGCCATGCGCTGGTGGGGCATGCGGAAGCTGCGAAGATCGACGTCGCCTCGGGCGGCGAGACGCGCATCGACCTCGGCGTCATCGAGCGCGACCTCGGCGTGGCATTTTCGGAAGCCTCGTTGGTGGAAGCGGTGAGCGAGGAGATCGCGCGCATTACGGCGGGCGCCGTGCATACCGCGTCGCTGGCCGGTTTGCGGGCCGAGGACGTCGACGCGCTCTACTTCACCGGCGGCTCGACCGGTCTTCGCTGTCTGTCCGGCGCCATGTGCGCCGCATTCCCCAACGCGGCGCCGGTCTTCGGCGATCGTCTGGCCAGCGTGGCGCTGGGCCTCGGCATTCACGCCAAGCGCGTGTTCGCCTGAGCGAACACGCCGTTCGGCAGACGTTACTGAAACGCGACTTCGTTGAAACTGCGCAGTTTCCGGCTGTGCAGCCGGTCCAGGCCGTTGTCGCGCAGCAGTTCCATTGCCTTCACGCCGATCTTCAGATGCTGGTCGACGCGTTCGCGGTAGAAGCGGTCTGCCATGCCGGGCAGCTTCAGCTCGCCGTGCAACGGCTTGTCGCTCACGCACAGTAGCGTGCCGTATGGCACGCGAAAGCGGAAACCGTTCGCCGCGATGGTCGCGCTTTCCATGTCCAGCGCAATCGCGCGGCTCTGACTCATGCGCTGTACCGGCTCGCGGTGATCGCGCAACTCCCAGTTGCGGTTGTCGACCGTAACGACCGTTCCCGTGCGCATCACGCGCTTGAGCTCGAAATCGTCCAGTTGCGTGACGTCGGCGACGGCCCGCTCGAGCGCGACCTGCACCTCGGCCAGCGGCGGCACCGGCACCCACAGCGGCAGATCGTCGTCGAGCACGTGGTCCTCGCGCACATAACCGTGCGCCAAGCAATAGTCGCCCAGACGCTGCGAGTTGCGCAGCCCGGCGCAGTGGCCGAGCATGATCCACGCATGCGGGCGCAGCACGGCGATGTGGTCGGTGATCGTCTTGGCGTTCGACGGACCGACGCCGATGTTCACCATCGTGATGCCCGTGTTGTCGGGGCGCACGAGATGGTACGCCGGCATCTGCGGCAGGCGCCCGGGCGCCGTGCCTTCCGACGCCCGCGCGGCGATGTTCTGATTCCAGTGCGTGACATTGCCCGGCTCGACGAATGCCGTGTACTGGCTGCGGTATTCACGCACGGCAGGATCGTCGCTCGCACTCATCAACTCCCGCCCCAACTCCACGAACTCGTCGATGTAGAACTGGTAGTTCGTGAAAAGCACGTAGTTCTGGAAATTCTCGGGCGAGGTCGCCGTGTAGTGACGCAGGCGGTGCAGCGAATAATCCACGCGCGGCGCCGTGAAGAGCGCCAGCGGCAGGATCTCGTCGGGCAGCGGGTCGCGCGTGCCGTTCACGATACTGTCGTCCATCGTCGCAAGATCAGGCACGTCGAACACGGTGCGCATGGCACGCAGGTGCGTCTGGTCGAGGTCGCCTTCCAGATACACGCCGTCCTGGTAAGCGAAGTGCACGGGGATCGGCTCGTCGGAGACGCCCACTTCGAACGCCACACCGTGGTTGTGCGCCAGCCGGCGAAGCTGCTCGACGTAGTAGTTCTCGAACAGGTCGGGACGCGTGACGGTCGTCTGGTAGCTGCCCGGCCCGGACACGAACCCATACGACAGACGCTTGTCGAGCTGGGTGATCTCTTCGGTGGTGATGCGGATGAACGGGTAATGCGCGCTCACGCGGCGCGCGAGATCCTTGTCGGTCGAGAATCGTTCGAAAGCGGCGCGCAGATAGGCCGTGTTGGCGTCGTAGATCGTCTTCAGGTAGGCGACGGCTTCCACCGGATCGGTGATCGATCGGGTGGCATGGACCGGTTCTTGTTCTGACATGCGCAAACCTCTTCTGTCTTTTTCATGATGTCGAGTATGCGCCTATTGTGACACGACTGTATGACGCGCGCGGTGGCGTGCGAGGCATGCGTGTGCCGCCGAAAGTGCCGGCCCGCGCCGCCCCGCGCCATCCCGCGCCATCCCGCGCCGTCCTGCGCGAATGCGACGACAGCGAGGCAGCGCTCAGTCTTCGAGCCGCATGCCCACCTTGAGCGTGACTTGCCAGTGAGCGACCTCGCCGTCTTCGATATGGCCGCGCGTTTCGGTGATCTCGAACCAGTTCAGGTTGCGCAGCGTCTTGCTCGCGCGTTCGATGGCGCACTTGACGGCGTCGTCGATGGACTTCGTCGACGAGCCCGTCAGCTCGATGTGCTTGTAGACGTGATCGGTCATGACAGTCTCCGGGTGAGTGAGGAGACTTTCCATCCTAGGCGCATGCTACTGCGGCCGCAAGTCGGTGTATTCCGACAGGGTGTCATCGGGCGCGTCGCCACCGGGACGGCCGGCAGCCCCGTCGTCGCGCTCGAGCCCGGGCGCACACGCGTGCGGCAAGCGCTGCGCGTCCTCCTGTGCGCGACGCAGCACGGCCGGCACCACGGTGTCGAGCGGCGTCGGCACGACATTGACGAGATTGCGGCGCACCTTCTGCAGCAACTGCGTGAGCTGCACCGTCTCGAAGGCCGTCAGCCCGTGCAACGCCTCGTTGCGCACTTCGTCGGAGAGCGCGCGGGCGATCTTCAGTTGCTCGACCGCGGCGCGCGTGACAAACAGGCGTTCGATGCGCGGGTCGCGCGCGTCGGGACGGCGACGCACCCAGCCCGCCTCTTCCATGCGCTCGAGCATGCGGGCGAGCGTCTGCGGCGGAGTTTCGAGAATGTCGGCCAGCACGGTCTGGCTCACGCCGCGATTGTCGGCGAGGTAGACGAGCAAGCGGCACTGCGCACGCGTCATCGGCAGCGTGCGTTGCGCGAACTGCTCGAAGCGGCGCCCGAACAGACGTTGGATGTCTGCCACGAGAAAGCCGAAACGTTGGGCGGAATCGGACACTTTCATAGGCCGCATTATGCTAAACATGTTTAGCGATATCAAGCCGCAACCAGCGCCGCGGCCGGCGGGCCGCCCGCTCGCGGCGCATGCCGGTTCAGGGAGGTTCCCGGCGTGTTTCGCGCACCGGAATACGCGGCGACTCAGGCGGCCTGCACGTCCGAATCGCGACCGCTGCCATGGCCGAGCCAGTCGAGCGCGCCCTCGCCCCGGCTGCCTTCGCTGCCCGGTCCGGCGCGCCGCACGGCCACGCCGACGGCCAGTACGTCGATCGCCGCGAGGTGCAGAATGCGCGCGATCATCGTCACGTGCGCGCCCATCGTCTCGACGTGATCGTTCGGCAGCACCAGCGTTGCCTTGCGCGCCAGCGGGGAATTGCGCGCCGTGAGCGCGATCACCTTCGCACCGCGCTTGAGCGCGATGTCGACGGCGCGATTCAGATCCGGTGAACGGCCCGACGCCGAAATGGCAACCACGACGTCTCCTTCCCCGAGCAGCCCGGCCGACGCCTGCAACAGGTACGGGTCGCCATAGGCGATGGTCGGCATGCCGAAGCGGAAGAACTTGTAGTGCGCGTCCTGCGCGATGACACCCGAGTTGCCGAGGCCATAGAACTCGATGCGGCGTGCGCCGTCGAGCAGCGTCACCGCCGCCTCGACGGTGCGGGCGTCGAGATGCTCGCGCATCTGCAGGATCGACGACACGGTGTTGTCGAGCACCTTCGCGCTGAATTCGGCCGCCGAATCGCCCACGTGCACCTGACCGTGACGCACCGGCAGCGTGCCCGTGAGGGCGCTCGCCAGCTTGAGCTTGAAGTCGGACAGTCCCTGGCAGCCGAGCTTGCGGCAAAAACGGATCACGGTGGGCTGACTCACCCGTGCGAGACGCGCGATGTCCGCCACCGGCTCGGCCAGCAGCGCGCGCGGCTGCTTGAGCGTGAGGTCGGCCACGCGCTGCTCCGCCGGGCTCAGGCGATCGCGCAACCGGTGCAGCCGGTCGATCAACGCCCCCGCGCCGGCCGCGTGAGAGCCGAGCTGCTCCGCAAGGATCGCAGACGTGCCGAGGAACGCCGGGTGTGCGGCCGTGATGACGAACGTCGGAATCTTCTTCAGATAAGCCTCGAAGCGCCCCTTGGCTTCGAAGCGTTGACGAAACGGCGACGCCTCGAACAGATCGCCGAGCTTGGGGATCACGCCACCGCCCAGATACACGCCGCCGACCGCCCCCAGCGACACCGCGACGTTGCCGGCAAGCGTGCCGAGCATCGCGCAGAAGCAGTCGACGGTCTCGCGCGCGAGCGCATCGCCCGCGTGCGCGCGCTTCACGATCGCCGGCGTCTCCAGCGCGTCGAGCGCTCGCCCCTCGCGCGCGGCGAGCGCCTGATAGACGAGCGCCATGCCCGGCCCCGCCACCAGACGCTCGAAGGACACATGCGGGAAGTGCTTCCAGGCGTAACGCAGCACGTCGATCTCGCGATCGTCGGCCGGCGCGAAGGTCGTGTGCCCGCCTTCGCTCCCCAGCGCGATCCAGCGATCGCCGGCCGGAATCAGGCCGGAGACGCCCACGCCGGTGCCCGGTCCGAGCAAGCCGAGCACGCCGTTGGGCCTGGGCTCGCCGCCGCCCACCTGGCGTTTCTCGTGCTCGGACAGATAAGGCAGCGCCATGGCGAGCGCGGTGAAATCGTTGACGACGAGCAGCGTCTCGAAGCGCAGTGCGCGGCGCGTGGCCTCGATCGAAAAGTGCCAGTCGCGGTTGGTCATGCGCACTTCGTCGCCCTCGATCGGGTTGGCGATGGCGACGGCCGCGTGCTGCACGGGTTCGGCGTGATCGGCGTCCTCGAGATAGGCGCGGATGACTTCGGGCACGCCGGCGAAGTCGTCGCAGGCGTAGTCGCGGATCTCCACGAGCTCGCCGGGCGCGATCTCGAGCGCGAAGCGGGCGTTGGTGCCGCCGATGTCGGCCAGAAGACGCGGGCCGCTCACGTGCGGTGGACTATGTCTCACTCCAGAAGACATCGATCGAGACTCCTTCAGTGTGAATCAACCGGGAGATGGCGTTGTCCTGCGGCTCGGCCTGCGCCGCCTCGAGCACGGCGCGCTTGGCCGGGCCCTGGATCTGCAGGACGAGGCGCTCGCAAGAGGCAAGCGCGGCGAGCGACCACGACACGCGCAGATGCGGCGCGCGCTGCGGCTGCACGAGCACGAACTTGTCGCGCGTGGTGATCGCTTCGCGCCACTGCGGCGCATCCGCGAACAGGGACGCGGTATGGCCGTCCTCGCCCATGCCCAGCACGCAGATCTGAGGCACGCCGTGCGTCCATGTGTCGTTGAGCGTGCGCACGTGCAGCGCGGCGGCACTCGACGTGTCGACGAGGGGCAGCCAGCGCGCCCCCGTTGCGCCGGGCAGCAGCGTCTCGGCAAGCAGGCGTGCGTTGCTCTGTTCGTGCGTGGGCGGCAGCCAGCGGTCGTCGGCCAGCGTGATGTCGACGTCGCGCCACGCCACGGGCAGGCGCGCCAGTTGCGCGAGAAACGCCCGCGGACTCGTGCCGCCCGAGACGGCGAGCAACGCGCGCGGCCGGATCGTGAGCGCTTCGTCGATGCCTGCCACGACGGCGTTGGCCAGCGCGAGCGCCTGCGCTTCGCGCGTAGGATAGGTTCTCCAGCGGATCATGCGCGTCCGTCTCCGAAGACTTGGGGCTTTGCCCTTGTGCGCCCCGGCCCGTTCGCCGGGGCGGCGTCAGTTCTCTTCTTCCACCCAGCATCGGCCCGACTGCGCGAGCAATGCGCTCGCCGCCGGGGGCCCCCACGTGCCGGCGGCATAGCGCTTCGGCCCCTTGGCCTGCCGCGCCCAGTACGCCTGGATCGGCGCCACCCAGCGCCATGCCTGCTCCTGCTCGTCGCGGCGCACGAAGAGGGCGAGACGCCCGTTGATCACGTCGAGCAGCAACCGCTCGTAGGCGTCCATCCGGTGCCCCTTGAAGAACTGGTCGAACGCCAGATCGAGGTGTACGGTCTGCAGGTTCATGCCTTCGCCCGGCTGCTTGGCGAGGCAGTACAGGCGGATCGACTCGTTGGGCTGCAGGCGGATCACCAGACGATTTGCGCCGGGCTGCGCGGTGGCTTCGCCAAGCAGCGGGTACGGCGTGGCGCGATAGTTGACGACGATTTCCGCAACGCGCTCGCCGAGCCGCTTGCCCGTGCGCAGGTAGAACGGCACGCCGGCCCAGCGCCAGTTGTCGATCTCCGCCTTGAGCGCGACGAACGTCTCGGTCTGGCTGTCCGGGGGCACGCCGGGCTCGTCCACGTAGGCGGGCACGGCGGACTTGTCGATGGCGCCGCCGCCGTACTGGCCGCGCACGACGTTGTGCGCCACGCTCTCGTCGTCCATCTGCCGCAGCGAGCGCAGCACCCGCAGCTTCTCGTCGCGCACCGCATCGGCGTTCATCGACAGCGGCGGCTCCATGGCCACGATGGCCAGCAGTTGCAGCAAGTGGTTCTGCACCATGTCGCGCAACGCGCCGGTCTGCTCGTAGAACTCGCCACGCCCTTCCACGCCAATGGCCTCGGCGATGGTGATCTGAATGCTATCGATCAGCTCGCGCCGCCACAGCGGCTCGAAAATCGCGTTGCCAAACCGCAGCGCGAGCAGGTTCTGCACCGCCTCCTTTCCGAGGTAGTGGTCGATCCGATAGATCTGGTCTTCGCGGAAGATGGCGCCGACGGCGTCGTTGATGCCTTCGGAGGACGCCAGATCGTTGCCGAGCGGCTTTTCGAGCACGATGCGGCTGTTCTCGTTGAGCCCGGCGCTGCGCAGGCCCTCGCAGATCGGGATGAACAGCGACGGCCCGGTCGCCAGATAGAAGATGCGCACGCCCTGGCGCTTGGCCAGCCGCTCGGCCAGCACCCGGAACTCGGCCTCGCGGCCGAGATCGAGCGGCATGTAATCGATGGTGGCGAGAAAGCGCTTCCACGTCGGCTCGTCCCACACGTCCGGCTTGATGTGCGCGCGCACGTGCTGCTCGCACCAGGCGTGATAGCCGGCGGCGTCCATCGGGGTGCGGGCCACGGCCAGGATGCGTCCGGCGGTGTCGGTGTGCGCGCCGGCTTCCAGTTGCCCGGTGCAGAACGCCCGGAACAGGGCCGGCAGCACCTTGCGCAGCGACAAATCGCCGGTGGCGCCGAAGAGGACAAAGGTATAGGGTGAAAGCGTGTTCATGGACAGCGTGGACTCCGTGCAGTCAGACGCGTCCGAGGCTTGCGCAAAGCGCGGATGGACTCGGCCGGCGTCACCGGAAAAGCGCAACTTTGACACTGCATTGTAGTTTAACTACACTGCAAATCAACAAAATCTCGTGCTTTGACTACATCGAAGGCGATGCAGCGCAAGGCGCACCCAGCCAGCATGCGAGACACGCCGCAGGCTTCGGGCGCGTGACCCGCATGGGGCGACCCACAACGTCCCGGAATCACCATGACTCAGTCTTCGCACAACGTGTCGCTGCATCCCGTGGTAGAGCGCGTGACCGAGCGACTCATCCGCCGCAGCCGGGCGACCCGCCAGGCGTATCTCGAAGGCGTCGCGCGCGCCATGCACGGGCAGCCCGGGCGCGAGAAGCTCGGCTGCGCCAACCTCGCGCACGCCATGGCCGCCGCGCCCGCCGACGACCGTCTCAAGCTGCGCACCGAACGCGCGCCCAACATCGGCATCGTCACCGCCTACAACGACATGCTCTCGGCGCACGCGCCGTTCGCCGAATTTCCCGACATCATCAAGTCCGCCGCGCGCGCGCACGGCGCGAGCGCGCAGGTCGCCGGCGGCGTGCCGGCGATGTGCGACGGCGTCACGCAGGGTTACGCCGGCATGGAGCTCTCGTTGTTCTCGCGCGACGTGATCGCGCTCGCCTCGGCCGTCGCGCTCTCGCACCAGACGTTCGACGCCGCCATGTTCCTTGGCGTGTGCGACAAGATCGTGCCGGGGCTCGTGATCGCCGCGCAGGCGTTCGGCCATCTGCCGGCCGTATTCGCGCCGGCCGGCCCCATGCCCTCCGGCCTGCCGAACGACGAAAAGTCGCGCATCCGGCAGGAATACGCGGCCGGACGCATTACGCGCGCCGCGCTGCTCGACGCCGAGCTGGCCGCCTATCACACCCAGGGCACCTGCACGTTCTACGGCACGGCCAACAGCAATCAGATGCTCATGGAATTCATGGGCCTGCACCTGCCCGGCGCGTCGTTCGTCAACCCGCACACGCCGCTGCGGCACGCGCTCACGCAGGCGGCCACCGCGCGCGCCGTGGCGCTCGCCAGGTCGGGCATCAACACGTCGCAAATTCTCGACGAGCGCGCCTTCGTGAACGGCGTGGTGGGACTTCACGCCACCGGCGGCTCGACGAACCACACACTGCATCTCGTGGCGATGGCGCACGCGGGCGGCATTCTGCTCGATTGGGAGGATTTCGCCGATCTGTCGAACGTCACGCCGCTGCTCGCGCATGTCTACCCGAGCGGCAAGGCCGACGTGAACCAGTTCCACGCCGCGGGCGGGCTCAACTTCCTGATCCGCGAGCTGCTCGACGCCGGCCTGCTGCACGAGAACGTGACGACCGTCATGGGGCATGGCCTGCGCGCGTACACGCAGGAAGTCTTCCTGCGCGACGACGTGCTCTCGTGGCAGGAAGCACCGGCACAGAGTCTCGACGAGACCATCGTGCGGCCGGCCTCGCGCCCGTTCGCGCCGGAGGGCGGCCTGCGCATGCTCCACGGCAACCTCGGTCGGGCGGTGATCAAGTCGTCCGCCGTGAAGCCGGAGCATCGGACAGTGCGCGCACCGGCACGCGTGTTCTCCGATCAGGAATCGGCGCAGGCGGCATTCAAGGCGGGCGAGCTCACGCGCGACGTGATCGTGGTGGTGCGTTTCCAGGGGCCGCGCGCGAACGGTATGCCCGAGCTGCACAAGCTCATGCCGATGCTCGGCCTGCTGCAGGACGAGGGCCACCATGTGGCGCTCGTGACCGACGGCCGCATGTCCGGAGCGTCGGGCAAGGTGCCGGCGGCCATTCACCTCTCGCCTGAAGCGCACGACGGGGGCATGCTCGCAAGGGTGCAGGACGGGGACATCATCTCGATCGACTGCGAGAAGAACCTGCTCCATTGCGAAGTGGACGACGCCACGCTCGCCGCCCGCGCGCCCGAGCCGGTGCCGCCGCGGCCGTTCGATCCGTGGCGCAACCTGTTCCAACTGTTTCGCGACAACGTCGGTGCAGCGCCGCACGGCGCGTGCGTGCTCTTCAATGATGCGCAATACGGCGACGCGCAGCATCCCGACGCGTCCTGAGACGGCCGCGCCACCGCCAAAATCGAGGAATCGAGGCGTCAAGAATCTTGACGCCTTTTTTATTCGCGCGTCCCTAGACTGGCTTCGTCCTCACTCCCGTCTTTATCGACACGCCGCCATGCCCGTCATTGCCGAACGCGCCAGTCTCGAACCTCCCGATGCACCCGGTGCACCCGATGCGCCAGCCTCGCCCCTGCAGGCGCGCCGCGCGACCTCCCCGCGCTTGCGTCTTGACACCACGCTGGACATCACGCTGAGCCGCGCCGCCGTTTCCTCGCTTGCCATCACGCTCGCGATGAGCCTGCCGCTGCCGTGGCGCGTCGAGACGATCCGTCCGATCCGGCGCGACACGGCGGCCGTCGTGTCGATCGCGTTGCCGCGCGGGCAAGCCTCGCATGCCATGCACGTGGTCATGCAGTCGCTGCCCGAGGCCGAATTCGGCGCGCTGCGCCGGCAGCCTGCCGCCTGAGCGCCAGGCCGTCCGGCCCATTTTGGCGTCGCCCCGATTCGTTTCCGTTTTTTCTCACCATGAACGCAACCATTTTTCAGGGCGTGTGGATTCCGCTCGTCACTCCAATGACCGGTGCCAATGGCGCCGCCATCGATCGCAACGCATTCGCGCGGCTGGTCGACTACTACCTTGCCGCGGGAGTGGACGGCTTCGTGGTGGCCGGCACGACCGGCGAAGGCGCCCTGCTCGCGCCAGACGAACGCCGCTGGCTCGTGGAGACCGCATGCCATCTCGCGCACGGCCACGCGCCGGTGCTCGCCGGGGTGGGTGCGGCCGACACCGCCAATGCAGCGCGGCAGATGCGCCATCTCGACGATTTGCCGCTTGCCGGCTACCTCGTGCCGCCACCGTACTATCTGCGTCCGTCGCAGGAAGGCATTCTCTGGCATTACCGCACGCTCGCCGCCGGCACGCGCAAGCCGCTCGTGCTCTACAACGTACCGCTGCGCACCGGCGTGACGCTCGCGGTGCAGACGATTCGCGAGCTGGCATCGCACGACGCGTTCGCCGCAATCAAGGAATGCGACGCGCATCCGCTCGTGCATCTGCCGTCGCAGACGACGCTGCGCGTGCTGTGCGGCGACGACATGCAGCTGCTCGCCGCGCTGCGCGCCGGCGCCACCGGCGGCATCTCGGCCGCGGCGCATGTGCGCCCCGATCTCTATCTGAAGCTCGTGCGGTACGTGCGCGATGGCGATCTGTCGCGCGCCGCGACGCTCTTCAATGGCATGAGGCCGCTCATCCGGCGACTCTTTAGCGAACCGAATCCGGTAGCGATCAAGGCCGCGCTCGCCTCGCTCGGCTTGTGCGGGCCGGCCGTGCGCCGGCCGCTCATGCCATGTACCGATGGGCTTCGCCGGGACATCGACGCGCAGCTCGAAGTGACGATGGCCTTTTGAGCCGCACCGCCACACGCGACCTTCCCCCTTGCGTGAGCTCGCCCATGGATGACATCGATCAACGCCACCGCACCGTCGCCCGATTGCTCATCAAGCTCTCGGGCACCACGCTGGCGCGGCTCGCCTGCGCGAGCGGAATCGCCGCCAGCACGATTTCTCGCTGGGTCCACGGCGAGCGCTGCGTGCTGGGCGCTTCGTCCCGTGACAGGCTGCTTGCCGCGCTCGGCGCGGTCAGCGACGGCACGCACGTGCGCCTCGCACCGCGCGCCCCGGGGGCGGCACAGCCCGTCTTTCGGATCAACGGGCTCGTGCAGGCCGAGCGCTTCGCCACCCTCGCCGCGCTCACCGCCACGCGCTTCGTGGCCGCACGCGAGGCGTGTCAGGCCCAAACGCGCCAGGAAACGCTCGTGAGCGTCGTCACGGACCTCACGGGCGAGGTCACCGCGCGGCTCGTCGGCACGCGCGAGGCGCTCGACGAGCTCTACGCGGCGCTCGACATCGCCGTGTCGCCGAACCGGCGCTCGCGCGTTACTGCCACCCGAAGCGACGCGCGAACATGCCCTTCATCATCTGCGTGAGTACCGCGTAGGCGAGCAGGATCGCGGCGAGCATCGGGAAGTACGCGAGCGGCAGCGCCTGCAGCCGGAACGTCTCGGCGAACGGCGAGAGCGGCAGCATCACGCCGATCAGCATCACCGCGCCGGTCATGAGCAGGAGCGGCCACGCGGCGCGGCTTTGCACGAACGGGATGCGGCGCGTGCGAATCAGGTGCACGATGAGCGTCTGCGAGAGCAGGCCCTCGACGAACCAGCCCGACTGGAACAGGCTCTGGTGCGCGGCGCTGTTCGCGCCGAACAGATGCCACATCCCCACGAACGTCAGTACGTCGAAAATCGAGCTGATCGGCCCGAAGAACACCATGAAGCGCGACAGGTCGGCCGGGTTCCATTGCTGCGGGCGCATGAGCTGCTCGGGGTCGACGTTATCGAACGGGATCGTCGTCTGCGACAGGTCGTAGAGCAGGTTTTGCGTGAGCAGCTGCAGCGGCAGCATCGGCAGGAACGGCAGGAAGGCGCTGGCGATCAGCACCGAGAAGACATTGCCGAAGTTCGAGCTGGCCGTCATCTTGATGTACTTGAGCATGTTCGCGAAGGTGCGACGCCCTTCGATCACCCCCTGCTCCAGCACCATCAGACTCTTTTCCAGCAGGATCAGATCGGCCGCTTCCTTCGCGATATCCACCGCCGTGTCCACGGAAATGCCGATGTCCGCCGCGCGCAGTGCCGGCGCGTCGTTGATGCCGTCGCCCATGAAGCCCACCACGTGGCCGTTCGCGCGCAGCATGTGCACGATGCGCTCCTTGTGGGCCGGCGTGAGCTTCGCGAACACGTTGGCGCGCTCCACAGTGCGGGCCAGTTCGGCGTCGCTCATCGATTCGATCGCATCGCCGAGCACGCAGCCGGTCACCGCAAGCCCCACTTCTCGGCACACCTTGACGGTCACGAGGTCGTTGTCGCCCGTGAGCACCTTCACGTCGACACCGCAAGCCGCCAGCGCCTGGAGCGCCGGTGCGGTCGACTCCTTGGGCGGATCGAGGAACGCGATGTAGCCCACGAGCACCAGTTCGCGCTCGTCGGCAACGCTGTAGCGCTCGCGCACGGGCGGCAGATGGCGGGTGGCCACCGCTACCACGCGCAGGCCTTCGGCGTTCAGGTCCGCGGTTACCCGACGCAGGCGGGCGAGCACGTCCGGTGTGAGCGGCTCGACGTTCGCGCCGTGCTGCACGCGGTTGCACACCGCCATCACTTCCTCGACGGCGCCCTTGCAGATGAGCTCGTGATGCTCGCCGTTCTCGCTCACGACGACCGACATGCGACGGCGCTCGAAGTCGAACGGAATCTCGTCGATCTTGCGATAGCGATTCACCACGTCCAGACGCTGGTGCAGCTCGGCGTGATCGAGCACGGCCACGTCGAGCAGGTTCTTCAGACCGGTCTGGTAGAAACTGTTCAGGTAGGCGTACTCGAGCACGTCTTCGCTGGCGTGGCCCCACACGTCGGTGTGGCGCTCCAGGCAGATGCGATCCTGCGTGAGGGTGCCGGTCTTGTCGGTGCACAGCACGTCCATGGCGCCGAAGTTCTGGATCGCGTCGAGCCGCTTGACGATGACTTTCTTGCGCGAGAGCACCACCGCGCCCTTGGCGAGCGTGGCGGTCACGATCATCGGCAGCATCTCGGGCGTGAGACCCACGGCCACCGACAGCGCGAAGAGCGACGCTTCGAGCCAGTCGTGTTTGGTGAGGCCGTTGACGACCAGCACGATCGGCGTCATGACCAGCATGAAGCGGATCAGCACCCACGAGACGCGATTGACGCCTTGCTGGAACGACGTGACGGCCGGACGCTGCGCCGTCACGCGCTGGGCGAGCGAGCCGAAGAAGGTGCGCGCGCCCGTCGCCACCACGACCGCCGTGGCCGAGCCG
Source organism: Pandoraea nosoerga (assembly GCF_902459585.1). Taxonomy (GTDB): domain Bacteria; phylum Pseudomonadota; class Gammaproteobacteria; order Burkholderiales; family Burkholderiaceae; genus Pandoraea; species Pandoraea nosoerga. Next base: position 83,728 of record NZ_CABPSC010000013.1, on the reverse strand, counting down.
CTCACCACGTTGGTGCCCATGAATGCGAGATTGTCGTAGGTGAGCGGATTGTCGCCGACGCTGCCCTCGCCCGCATGCGCGAATTTTTCCACCGGCAGCGCTTCGCCGGTGAGCGCCGACTGCGAGACGAACAGGTCTTTGGCCGCGAGAATGCGCACGTCCGCCGGGATCATGTCGCCCGCCGCGAGCAGCACGATGTCCCCGGGCACGAGCTGCGCGAGCGCAATCTCGCGCCCCATGCGGCCCAGGTGCCGCACATTGTCGAGCCCTGCGGTCGCACCGCTCAGCGCTTCGCGGCGCAGCACGGTCGCGGTGGTGCTCACCATCGCCTTGAGCTTTTCCGCCGCCTTGTTCGAGCGCGCCTCCTGCATGAACCGCAACACCGTGGAAATGATCACCATCGACGAGATGATGATCGTTCCCTCGGTGTCGTCGGTCGCATACGACACGGCGGCCAGCGCCGAGAGCAGCAGGTTGAACGGATTGCGATAGCACTGGAACAGATGACGCCACCACGGCAGAGGCTTCTCGTGCTCCACTTCATTGGTGCCAACGTGCGCGCGCACGCTCGCGGCTTCGTCGTCGGACAGGCCCTGGCGGGTCGTGCCCAGGCGCGCGAGCAGATCCGGGCCGGTCTCGCGCGCGGCATCGAGCAGACCGGGCAGACCGGGTGGTGCCAGGTGGCCGGCATTCGGCGCATCGAGGGTTTCGAGCATGTCGCCGCGGCGGAAAAGGCGCAGGCCAAGGCGCGCGCCCAGCACCGCGATGAAACGCTCGCCGAGGGTGAGAGCTTGTTGCATCGGATACATCCTTGAGGAAATGCGAGGCGGGCGCGTCGGCCGCGCCTCGCCAAAGTCATGAAACGGTGTGTCAGCGGGTCGCTTTCGCGCGACGGACCTGCGCGCGCAGCCACCGACCGAGACGACCGGGACGACCGAGACGATCGAGAGGGCCAAGACCGCCCCAGCCCCGGCCACGCTCGCCCCGCGCCTCGCCAGCTTCGGGGGGCGCACCGACGCGATAGTGATGCAGGCACTCGGCCGGCAGCATGAGGGCTTGCGGATTGCCCGCGCGAAGGGTCATGGAATAACGGAACACGACGAATCTCCCGGCCGCACGGCGTCGCGCCCGGCGCGCGTCATGCGCGGGCGGTCGTCGCCGCCGCCCGGATCATCTGACCCGGGGCGAACGGTCGGACAGCAAGCGCATGCGCACGGCCGAGTCGCCCGTGCGGCAAACGTAAAACTGGTTAGGGAGCGTGCTACGAACGATGAACGTCTGCGATCCGGCGCGTCGCCGCGCGCCAGGCGCGCGAAGGCCAGAGGAATCCGCGAAATCCGCGAATCGAGACAATCCGCGACGGACTTGAGACGAACTCGAGACGAACATCAGAGGTGCGCGCCAACCCGGCTATGCGAGTCAGCGGCGGGGAAATCCCGGGGACTAACTCGCGGTGGTGGTGTCGACCTGCGTCGACCGGCAACTACCACTAGAACAACTGTCCACGGAAGGATCTCCTGAGAGCTATGACGGCGCGATTCTACCCTCGAGTGCGTCGAAAGAAAAGTGACAATTCAAGGTGTTACAAAATGATGACAATGGAAACTTTGCAGTGCGCGGCGACTCAGTCAGAATCTGTCACGTTTTCGTCATCAACCGCCTGCCGGCGGCCGTCGATACGCCGGCATCGCGCGTGAAGCCCCATGCTGCCGGACGGTATTGCGGCCCCGCGGCCGGCATCGCTCCGGAACTCATGGAATCGCTCAACCGCGCCGTCTTTCTGGCCATCAACGCCTCGCCCAACGTCAGCGAAGGCGAACTGGCCATCGCCGTATTCCTCGCCAAGTACCTGATCCTGCTGCTCCCGGCCGGGCTCGTCACGCTGTGGCTCGCCGGCGGGCGCGATCGCGAAGGGGCCGTGCATGGCCTGCTCGGCGTGGCGCTGGTGCTGCTGATCAACTTCGTCATCGGGCGGGCGTGGTTCGAGCCGCGTCCGTTCGTCGTCGGCCTCGGCACGAACCTGCTGGCGCATGCGCCGACGAGCGCGTTTCCGAGCAATCACGCGTCGATCATGTTCACCTCGGCGTTCGTGCTGATGGGCACCGTGGCGCGAACGCCCCGTATGCTCGGCAAGCTCGTGCTGCTCTGCGCCCTGCCCGTGTGCTGGGCGCGCGTCTATCTTGGCGTGCATTGGCCGATCGACATGCTCGGCGGGCTGTGCGTGTCGATCGTCGCCGCGCTCGTCATGCGCACGGGCGCCGCGCGCGAGACGAGCCGCATTGCCGCCGCCGTGCTCGAAGGCGTCTACCGCCGCCTGCTGGCCTGGCCGATCGCGCGCGGCTGGCTGCGTCGATGACGCGAAGCGCCCAGGCGCCAATGCCCGCCAATGCTCGCCAATACCGGACCGGTCGTCGATCTGCCGAAGATTGTCTGAGGCCTTGCCAGGAATTTGCCGGGAGCGGCGCGAAGGTGTCGCGAAACGGCTGAGGGGGCGGGAGGTTGGGAGACTCGGGAGATCCGAATCTCCCAATGGCGTTGCCAGGAGGGAAATCAGCGGTGGTATTCGCCGGCGGCTTCGGGCTGGTAGTCGATGCCGAGCAGTTCGAGCTCGATGCGATGACCGCCCGGCACTTGCCAGTGAATCGATTGGCCGACGCGCAATCCGAGCAGCGCGCTGCCCACCGGCGCCAACACCGAAATACCGTTCTCCGTGTTCGCGAGATGCTGCGGATAGACCAGCGTCACGCGATGCTCCTGCTGCGTGGCCAGATCGCGATAGCGCACCACCGAATTCATCGTGGCGACGTCGGCCGGCATCTGCTCCGGCTCGACGACGCTCGCCCGGGCGAGCTCTGTTTCGAGTGCCTCCACATACGGCAATGCCGCGCGCGGCGCCTGCGCCATGAGCGCTTCGAGGCGATCGAGGTCGAGGCTCGAGACAGTGATCGAAGGACGTTGCGAGTTGACGGTGGACATGTCGATGGGCCTGTTTTTCCTTGACGTTGAGTGAATTGCCTTCAATCTAACAGAAGGCCCGCGCCGCGAGAAGTCCCGGATTCTGGCCGCATCCGCTAGAATCGACGCATTCGGGACCGCCCGCCGGGCCTGCGTCGCGCAGCCGTTTTTGCCGCGCCGCAACGCCCTCCGGCGGCCAGACGCATCCTTCATTTCCCGTGCCGGCAACGCGCTGCACGACGCCGCGGCTCGCCCGCCCGCGTTGTACGCCCCGCCCGTGCCGGCCTTATCAGGTAAAGAGGCACCATGTCCGAACACAGCACGAATGCCGCGCTCTTCGAGCGCGCCCAGCAGACCATTCCCGGCGGCGTGAATTCGCCCGTGCGCGCGTTTCGCTCGGTCGGCGGCACGCCGCGCTTCATCGCCCGCGCCCAGGGCCCGTACATGTGGGACGCCGAGGGCGCGCGCTACATCGATTACATCGGCTCGTGGGGACCGATGATCGTGGGCCATCTCCACCCGGAAGTGGTCGCCGCCGTGCAGCACGCCATGTCGCAAGGCTTCAGCTTCGGCGCGCCGACCGAGGCCGAAGTGACCATGGCAGAGGAAATCTGCCGTCTCGTACCGTCCATCGAACAGGTGCGCCTGGTGTCCTCGGGCACCGAAGCGACGATGAGCGCGCTGCGCCTCGCGCGCGGCTTCACCGGCCGCAACAAGATCGTGAAGTTCGAAGGCTGCTACCACGGCCACGCCGACAGCCTGCTCGTCAAGGCGGGCTCGGGCCTGCTCACGTTCGCCGACTCCACGCGCAACGCGCCGTCGTCGGCCGGCGTCCCGCCCGAGGTCACGCGCGACACGCTCGTGCTCGAGTACAACAATGTCGAGCAGCTGCGCGAACTGTTCGCCGGCCAGGGCGGCGAAATCGCGGCCGTGATCGTCGAGCCCGTGGCCGGCAACATGAACCTCGTGCGCGGCTCGCGTAATTTCCTGCAGACCCTGCGCGAGCTGTGTACGGCCCACGGCGCCGTGCTCATCTTCGACGAAGTGATGTGCGGTTTCCGCGTCGGGCTGGGCGGTGCGCAGGCGCTCTACGGCATCACGGCCGATCTCACGTGCCTGGGCAAAGTGATCGGCGGCGGCATGCCGGCCGCGGCCTTCGGCGGACGCCGCGACATCATGTCGCACCTCGCGCCGCTGGGGGGCGTCTACCAGGCCGGCACGCTCTCGGGCAACCCGCTGGCCGTCGCCGCGGGCCTCGCGACGCTCAAGCTCATTCAGGCGCCCGGCTTCTACGAGGATCTGGCCAAGCGCACGTCGAAACTGGTGACAGGCCTCGTCGAGGCGGCGCAGGCCGCCGGCGTGCCGTTCTCGGGCGACAGCGTGGGCGGCATGTTCGGCCTGTACTTCCGTGCGAACGTGCCGCAGAGCTTCGCCGAGGTGACGACCTCCGACGTCGCGCGCTTCAACAAGTTCTTCCACGCGATGCTCGATCGCGGCGTCTATCTCGCACCGAGCGCATTCGAAGCAGGCTTCGTCTCGGCCGCGCACGACGACGCGGTCCTCGACGCGACCCTCGAGGCCGCGCGCGACGCATTCCGCACGCTCGCATGAGCGTCATGTGCGCGCGGCGCACGCCCGATCCCGCTACCGGTCATTCCGTTCGACCATAACAAGGAAACTCATCATGCAAATGCTGCTGCCGACCCGCCTGCCTCAGTCGATCTTGCGCTGGCTCGCCATGGGACTCCTCGCGTCGCTGCTCAGCGCGTGCGGGTACAACGAAATTCAGGTCAAGGACGAAGCCGTCAAGGCGGCGTGGAGCGAAGTGGTCAACCAGTACCAGCGGCGCGCGGATCTGGTGCCCAACCTGGTGAACACCGTGAAAGGCTACGCGGCGCACGAGCAAACGACGCTCACCGACGTGATCAACGCCCGTGCCAAGGCGACGAGCATCACCGTCACGCCGCAGACGCTCAACGATCCCGAAGCATTCAAGAAATTCCAGCAGGCTCAGGGCGAACTCTCGGGCGCGCTCTCGCGCCTGATGGCCGTGTCGGAGAACTACCCGAACCTGAAGGCCGACGGCCTGTTCCGGGATCTGCAGTCGCAGCTCGAAGGCACGGAGAACCGCATCACGGTAGCGCGCAATCGCTACATCCAGTCGGTGCAGGACTACAACGTGTACGTGCGCCAATTCCCGAACAATCTGACCGCCAAGATGTTCGGCTACGGACCGAAGCCGAACTTCACGGTCGAGAACGAGAAAGCCATCTCGACGGCGCCGACTGTCAAGTTCTGAGAGTCGCGCCATGGCCGCCGTTGCGCTGTTCCGATCATCGTCCTCGCCCGCCGCGGCGCACCTGCCGCACCGGCTGGGTCGGCCGCGCACGGACGTGCCGGCGCCAAGGCTGGCACGCCGCGCACCGCTCGGCGCGTCGCCCGGTTCGTCGCCCGGTTCGTCGCCCGGTTCGTCGCCCGGTTCGTCGCCCGGTTCGTCGCCCGGTTCGTCGTCTGGTTCGCTCCTTGGCGCCTGCCTTGGTGCGCTCTATGCCGTGCTGCTGGCATGCCTGTGCTGGTTCGCGCTGCCCGCCAGCGCCGAGGAAGGGGTGCCCGTGCCCGCCCTCACCGCGCGCGTCACCGACCTGACGGGCACGCTCACGGCCGAGCAGCGCAACGCGCTCGAGACCCAGCTCGCGCAATACGAGCAGCAGCGCGGCAGCCAGATCTTCATCCTGATGGTGCCGACGACCGCGCCCGAGACCATCGACCAGTACAGCATCCGCGTGGCGGACGCATGGAAGGCCGGGCGCAAGGGCGTGGACGACGGCGTCATCCTGCTCATCGCGAAGGACAATCCGAATGACTTGCGCAAGATGCGCATCGAGGTCGGACGCGGCGTGCAGGGCTCGCTCACCGACGCGATCGCCGGCCGGATCCTGCGTGACGTGATGGCGCCGCACTTGCGCAGCGGCGACTTCTTCGGCGGCCTCGCCGCCGGCGTCGCAGCGGTGCAGGCGGCCATGAACAACGAGGCGCTGCCGGCGCCGAACCTGCCGTCGACGCGCGCGCCGCACGGCGATCTGTCCGACTTCCTGCCGCTGCTCTTCATTGTCTTCATCATCGGCATGGTGGTGCTCATGGAGAGCCGTCGGCGCTTCCGAGGGCCGGGGCTGCCCGGCGCCGACCTGAACGACCCGCGCTCGCGCGTGCTCACCGGCCAGCGCGGCCGCATCGGCGCGGGCGGCTTCGGGACCGGCCTGGGGGGCGGCTTGGGCGGCTTGGGCGGATTTGGCGGCTGGGGGCGCGGCGGTGGCGACGGTGGCTTCGGTGGCGGCGGCGGCGGTGGCGGCGGTGGCGGCGGTTTCGGCGGCGGCGGCGGTGGCGGCTTCGACGGCGGCGGCTCGTCCGGGAACTGGTGACGGCCATGACACACGAGGCAATCGCGATGCAGCACAAGCCACACGACATCTCACGCTGGCTGCGCCATTTTGGCACCTGGCGCGCCCACGCCCGCTGGCTTTTTCCCGACAAGGCGCTCGACGCGCTGGAAGCCGCGATCCGCGCGTCCGAGCGCGAGCACCGCTGCGAGATCCGTCTGGTCATCGAGGCGGCCATGCCGCTCGCGGCGGTGTGGCAAGGCCAGAGCTGCCGGCAGCGCGCCGTGCATCTGTTTCGCGAGCTGGGCATTGCGCACACCGGCGAGCGCACGGGCATACTGCTGTATATCAACGTCGCCGACCACGATATCGAGCTGGTGGCCGACAAGGGCGTCAACGCGCTGGTGCCCGCCCGGAAATGGGATGCCGTCGTCGCGCAGATGAGCGCCGGCTTCCGTGACGAACGCTATGTGGAGAGCGTGCTCGGCGCTCTCGACACCCTGCGCGGCATTGCGCGCGAATCCCTGCCGGCTCACGCCGGCGCCGAGTCGGACAATGCCCTGACCGACCGGCCGCTGATGATCTGACGCCTCATGTTTTCTGACCAGGATTTTGCCTATATGCGCCGCGCGCTGGCGCTGGCCGAGCGCGCGATGTTCACGACCTCGCCGAACCCGCGCGTGGGCTGCGTCATCGTGCAGGACGGGCGTGTGATCGGCGAAGGCTTCACTCAGCCCGCCGGCCAGGACCACGCCGAGGTGCAGGCAATGAAGGACGCCCGCGTGCGCGGCGAAGCGCTGCGTGGCGCAACCGCCTACGTCACGCTCGAGCCGTGCAGCCACTACGGCCGCACGCCGCCGTGCGCGAAAGGATTGATCGAAGCGGGCGTCAAACGCGTGATTGCGGCCATGGAGGACCCGAATCCGCTGGTGGCCGGGCGCGGTCTCGCGATGCTGCGTGAGGCCGGCATCGAGGTGCGCTGCGGTCTGCTGGAACAGGAAGCACGCGAGATGAACATCGGCTTCGTCGCGCGCATGACGCGCGGCACGCCGTGGGTCCGCATGAAAGTCGCGGCAAGCCTCGACGGCAAGACGGCGCTGCACAACGGCGTGAGCCAGTGGCTCACCGGGCCGGCGGCGCGCGCCGATGGCCACGCATGGCGTGCACGCGCGTGCGCGATCCTCACCGGCATCGGCACCGTGCGCGAGGACGATCCGGCGCTCACGGTGCGCGAAGTGCAAACCACGCGTCAGCCCCTGCGCGTCGTCGTGGACTCGCGGCTCGACATCTCCCCGTCCGCCAGGGTTCTCAAGGACGGCAATGCGCTGGTCGTGTGCGCGAACGGCGACGCCGAACGTGCCGCGCGTCTGCGCCAGCTCGGCGTGGAAGTGCTCGACCTGCCCAATGCGAACGGCAAGGTCGAACTGCCGGCGCTGCTGCGCGCGCTCGGCGAACGCCAGCTCAACGAGATTCACGTGGAGGCCGGCTTCAAGCTCAATGGCTCGCTGCTGCGCGAGCACTGCGTGGACGAGCTGCTGGCCTATCTTGCCCCCTGCCTCGTGGGCGACGCGCAAGGCATGTTCAACCTGCCCGCGCTGAGCTCGCTCGACGACAAGCTCGCGTTGTCCTTCACCGACGTGCGCATGATCGAAGAGGACCTGCGCATCATGGCGCGTTTTCGCCGCCAGTAAGTGACGTTGCGGCTAGCGCGCCGGAGGGCTGCCTCGCCGCGAACGGGGAAAGCGCAAAACGCGGAAAGCGCGGAAAACATGGAAAATGCGTGCGCCGCCCGGCACACCCCGCCGTCCTTCGCGGCGGCCGCCCGCTGCGCGGCCGCTCATCCGCGCCTCGCGCTCAGACGTGAAAACCCACGCGACCGAGCGTCTCCATCTCCACGCACACGTACTGCCCCGGCTGGATGTATTCGGCCGGCGTAGCGCCGCCCGCCATCACGATCCACCCCGCCTGCAACGGCTCGCCGGCCGCGGCCGACAGCCGCGCCGCCGCCACCAGCGAGCGCAGCGGGTGGCCGAGCAGCGCCGCCGTGGAGCCGACCTGCACCGTGCGGCCGTTGATCGTCATCGCAAGCCCCAGATTCGAGAAATCGACGTGCGGGCTGTGCCAGGCGCCGATCACGAAGCCGCTCGACGACGCATTGTCCGCGATCACCTCGGGCAGGGTGAACTTGAAGTCCTTGTAACGCGAATCGATGATCTCGATGGCCGGTGCGATCGCCTCGACCGCCGCCAGCGCCTGCGGACCGGTGACGTTGCCTTCGAGCGGCTTGTTCAGGATGAACGCGATCTCCGGTTCCACGCGCGGATGCACGTAGCGCCTGAAATCGATGGCGGTGCCCTCTTCGACCTGCATGCCCGAAGTCAGGCGCCCCCAGATGACGTCGGAGAGCCCCATCTGAATCATCTTTGCGCGGCTGGTGAAGCCCATCTTCACGCCGACACGCGTCTCGCCGCGCTCGGCACGGCGCGCGAGCGACGCCTTCTGAATGGCATAGGCGTCCTCGAGCGACAGACGGTTGTCGGTGTCGAACTGCTCGACTTCGTGGGCGAAACGGGCCGCGTCGTCGAGCAGCTTGGCGTAGTCTTGGATGTGGCTCATCGTGCAGCCTCGCTGGCAGGTTCAAAGACGGCGCGGACCGATCCCAGGCCGTTGATACGGGTCTCGAAGATGTCGCCGGGCGTCACCGCCGCCATCGGGCCGAGTGCGCCCGAGAGCACGAGGTCGCCCGCCTTGAGCGGCGTGCCGACGGCGGCCATCGTGCGGGCAAGCCACACCACGGCGTTGATCGGGCTGCCCAGACAGGCCGCGCCCGCGCCGACCGAGACCGGCTCGCCGCGGCGCTCGAGCACCATGCCGCACATGCGAGCGTCGAATTCCGAGAGCTGCCTGGGCGTGTTGCCGAGCACATACGCGGACGAAGACGCGTTGTCCGCGATCGTGTCGGTAATGCGGATGTTCCAGTCGGCCACGCGGCTGCCCACGATTTCGAGCGCCGGCAACGCGTAGTCGATGGCGTTCAGTACGTCGAGCTGCCCCGGGTTTTCGACGTTCAGATCGCGGCCGATCACGAACGCGATCTCGGCTTCGATCTTCGGCTGCGTGAGAATCGACGCGGGAATCGGCTCCCCGTCCCCATAGCCCATGTCGTCGAACAGCATGCCGAAATCGGGTTGGTCGACACCCAGTTGCTTCTGCACGGCGACCGACGTGAGGCCGATCTTGCAGCCGACGATGCGGCGCCCGGCGGCCAGACGCCGCTCGGTGTTGATGCGCTGGATGGCGTAGGCGTCTTCGATGGTGAGCGGCGCATACGTGTCGCGCAACGGTGCGATGAACCGATGCGAGCGCTCGGCCTCGAGCAGCGCGTCGGCAGCCTGCTGCAGGCGCGCCTGCGTGGCGGCCTCGCGCGGCGCGGCTTGTGAGGTTTGCGTTTGGGCGGCCATCACGCACCCGCCCTGGCCGGTGCGGCCGGCTCGTCCTTGGTGCGCTCGCCGACGGCCCAGTGCGCGGCCGGCACCTGCGTGGCGTACACGCGGATCGACTCGAGCGGCGCCCCGAGCGTTTCGTGCACGGTGCGCGCCACGGCCTTCACGCAGGCCTTCACGGTAGCGTCGTCGCGACCCTCCACCAGATTGATATGTACGATTGGCATGATTCTGTCCCCTGAAAATGCCGAATGGAGCAACGTCGTCGCTCCATGATGCGCGAGCGGCAGGATACCGTCCAATACCAAATTTCCCAATTGCGATACCATTTCGGTATCGAGTTTGGCGGCATTGCGCCGCTGTGGCGCGCACGTCGCACGCGAGCCGCACACACGCTGCTGCAAAGCTGCGCAAAGGGCAACGAGGATTTCATGGACATCAAGCAAATGCGCTACTTCCTGGCCGTGGCGCAGGAAGGGCATTTCGGACGCGCGGCCGAGCGACTGAACATGGCGCAGCCACCGCTCACGCGCCACATCCACGCACTCGAGGCGCAACTGGGCACACCGCTCTTCGTGCGCACGCCCAAGGGCGCCACGCTGACCGCAGCCGGACAGACGCTGCTCGCCGAAGTACCGAACATCCTCGCACTCACGCGCCGCGCTCAGGAGCAGACGCGGCTGGCCGGCCTGGGCTATATCGGGCGGCTCGACGTCGGCATCTTCAGCTCCGGCATTCTCAACGTGATCCCCCGGCTGCTCGCGAGCTTCCATACCGAGCGGCCCGAGGTGAAGATCGGCCTGCACAACCTCTCGAAGACCGAGCAGATTGCCGCGTTGCGCGAGCGTCGCATCGCCATCGGCTTCAATCGCCTGATCCCGGACGAGCCGGACCTGGTCGTCGACTGGATTCATCGCGAGCCGTTTCTCGTGGCGCTCTTCGAAGGGCATCCGCTGTGCGAGCGCGCCACGCTCAGCCTGGCCGATCTCGACAACGAGCGGATGATCCTCTATCCGAACGCGCCGGTGCCCGGCCTCGCCGAAGAGGTGGCCGCGGCCTTTCGCGCGGAGGGCGTGACGCTGCGCGTGGAGCAGGAAGTGGAGGACGTGGTGACGTCGATGGCGCTGGTGGCGAGCCGCTTCGGCGTATGCGTGACCACGGAGTCGGCGGCAAACCTGCGCTTGCCCGGCGTGGTCTACCGGCCGCTGAAGTCACCGAACCTGCGCTCCATCGAACTGAACTGCATGTATCGGCGCGACGACGACTCGCCGATTCTGGCGGCGTTTCTGGCGCTCATCCGCCAGTCGCGGACCCAGCGCCGCGCGCTCGCCATGTGACGCCAGCCCCGGCTGCGGCTGCGGCTGCGGCTGCGGCTGCGGCTGCGCAGCATACGAATGGCCCATATCTCCTCATGCCGCCCATGCCGGACCGGATCGGATGCAAAGCGGGCGAATTGGATACCCCTGGCGTGCGGATTGTATCCAAAATGTCCTGATTCCCACCCGGCTCGGCGCCGATGGCCGGGATTCATCGTGTCCCCGATTTATGCCGAAGGCGCATGGATGCGCATTTCGCGATCTGCGTAGTACTACCGAGAAGCCGTGTGACGACTCTTATTTCCCGCTTCCGACCCTTTTGAAATCCTTTATTCATGCGGGTCTCGAAGGCCTTCCGCACATCTGTTCCAAATTAACGTCGTATTACGCTACTATGGCGCATCGTTCGCGCCTGAATTGGCAAGAATGATCAAATTCCGACAGGTTCAGCAGTCGATCGAGACCCCGCACGCTCGGGTAGTCAAAAAATACAAATCAAGGAGATGTCCACAATGCAGTTCCGTCACAAATCCCTGTTCGTCGCCGCTGCCCTCGCCGTGATCGGCACGGCTGCCAATGCCGAAACCGTCAAGATCGCCATCGCCGGCCCGTTCAGCGGCTCGGTCGCGCAATACGGCGACATGGTCAAGGCCGGCGCGCTGACCGCGATCGAGGAAATCAACGCCGCAGGCGGCGCAAACGGCAACAAGCTCGAAGCCGTGATGATGGACGATGCATGCGAGCCGAAGCAGGCTGTCGCCGTCGCCAACAAGATCGTCAGCCAGAAGATCAAGTACGTGATCGGCCACGTGTGCTCGGGATCGACCATCCCGGCGTCGGACATCTATGAAAACGAAGGCGTGGTGATGATCACCCCGTCGGCCACGGCGCCGCAGCTCACCGAAGGCAAGAAGCGCCACTTCATCTTCCGCACCATCGGCCGCGACGATCAGCAGGGCCCGGCCGCCGCGCAGTACATCATCAACAAGGTCAAGCCGAAGAAGGTCGCCGTGCTGCACGACAAGCAGTCGTATGGCCAGGGCATCGCCACTTCGGTGAAGAAGGACCTCGACGCCGCCAAGATCCCGGTCGTGCTGTTCGAAGGCATCAACGCCGGCGACTCGGACTACTCGGCCGTGATCACCAAGCTCAAGTCGCAAGGCGTGGACTTCGTGTACTTCGGCGGCTACCACCCGGAAATGGGCCTGTTGCTGCGCCAGGCACGCGAACAAGGCGTGAAGGCCACGTTCATGGGACCGGAAGGCGTGGGCAACAAGGACGTGACGGCAATTGCCGGCCCGGCCTCGGAAGGCATGCTCGTCACGCTGCCGGCCGACTTCACCGCCGATCCGGCCAACGCCAAGCTGGTGAAGGCCTTCGCCGACGCCAAGCGCGATCCGAACGGCCCGTTCCAGATGCCGGCCTACACGGGCGTGCAACTGATCGCCAAGAGCATCGCCGGCGCCAAGAGCACGGACTCGGAGAAGGTGGCCAAGTACCTGCACGCGAACACGTTCGACACCCCGATCGGCAAGGTCGCGTATGACGCGGCGGGCGACCTGAAGTCGTTCAAGTTCGTGGTCTACACCTGGCACAAGGACGCCACCAAGACCGCCGCCAACTGATTCCCTGACGCTTTACCGGCCAGCGAATCACCCCCTGCCGCCCGCCGCCTCTGGCGGGCGGCGCGCATTCGCGTTCGGCCCCCGCTCGTCGCGAGGCTTCCCGCATGAACGATTTTTTCCCACAGCTTGCCCAGCAACTGGTCAATGGCCTGACGCTGGGCGCGATCTACGCGTTGATCGCCATTGGCTACACAATGGTCTACGGCATCATCGGTATGATCAACTTCGCCCACGGCGAGATCTACATGATCGGCGCCTATGTCGGGCTCGTCACACTGACTGCCATCGGCACCGCAGCGGGCTACCCCCTACCGCTCGTGCTCGGGGCGGCGCTGCTGGTGTCGGTGCTGGTCACGGGCCTTTACGGTTTCGCGATCGAGCGCGTGGCGTATCGCCCGCTGCGCGGCGGACCTCGCCTCGGACCGCTGATCTCCGCGATCGGCATGTCCATCTTCCTGCAGAACTACGTGCAGATCGGCCAGGGCGCGCGTGACGTTTCCGTGCCGATGCTGATCTCCGGCGCCATCGACATTCCGATGGGCGAGTTCACGGTGACCATTCCCTATGCTCGCATGCTGATCGTGGGCGTGACGGTCGCGCTGATGATCCTGCTCACGCTGTTCATCGCCAACTCACGCATGGGCCGCGCCTGCCGCGCCTGCGCCGAGGACATGCGCATGGCCAACCTGCTCGGCATCGACACGAACCGCGTGATCTCGTTCACGTTCGTGCTCGGCGCCATGCTCGCGGCCGTGGGCGGCGTGCTGATCGGCCTGACCATCGGCAAGCTCAATCCGTACATCGGCTTCATCGCCGGCATCAAGGCGTTTACCGCGGCAGTGCTCGGCGGTATCGGCAGCATTCCCGGCGCCATGCTCGGCGGCGTGCTGCTCGGGCTGGCGGAGACCCTCGCCTCGGGCTACATGCCCTCCGAGTACAAGGACATCGTGGCCTTCTGCCTGCTGGTGCTCGTGCTGCTGTTCCGCCCGACCGGCCTGCTGGGCAAGCCCGACGTCGAGAAAGTCTGAGGTCGACCATGACACAACAACTCACGCTAAAGTCCGGCACCGCACAACGCGCGCCGGCAGGCGATACGCTCAAGGGCGCGGTCATCTCCGCGCTCATGACGATCGTTCTCACGGCCCCTATCCTGGGCCTGCAACTCAAGCTCGAAGGCTACAAGGTCGTGCTGGAGCAACACTGGCGCCCCGTCTGGATCGCCGCGGCCGTCATCTTCGTGTTCCAGCTGATCAAGCCGCTGCTGCTGCGCTCCACGCGCGCGATCAAGGTGCCGAGCGTGCCTGCCCTGGGCCGCCGGCAGCAGTTGAGCGCGATGTGGGTGCTGCTCGCCGTCGGTCTGGTGTGGCCGTTCATCGGCTCGCGCGGTGCGGTGGACGTGGCGACGCTCGCCCTCATCTACTGCGTGCTCGGCCTTGGCCTGAACATCGTGGTGGGCTTCGCCGGCCTCCTCGACCTCGGTTACGTCGGCTTCTACGCGGTAGGCGGCTATACGTATGCGCTGCTCAACCAGTACTTCGGCTTCACGTTCTGGGAATGCCTGCCGATCGCCGCGCTCATGTCGGCCACTTTCGGCTTTCTGCTCGGCTTCCCGGTGCTGCGCCTGCGCGGCGACTATCTGGCCATCGTGACGCTGGGCTTCGGTGAAATCATCCGCCTGCTGCTCAACAACCTCACCAGCATCACGGGCGGTCCCGACGGCGTGTCGGGCATTCCGAAGCCGAGCGTGTTCGGGTTCGAAATGGCGCGCTCCTCCAGCGTCGAGGGTGCAAAGACTTTCCACGAACTGATCGGGCTCGACTACAGCGGCTCGCACATGGTCATCTTCCTGTACCTGCTCGCCTTCGCCCTCGTGGGCTTTACGCTGTTCGTCACGAGCCGCCTCATCCGCATGCCGATCGGCCGCGCATGGGAAGCGCTGCGCGAAGACGAAATCGCATGCCGCTCGCTGGGCCTGAACCCGACCCGCATCAAGCTCTCGGCGTTCACGCTGGGGGCGTCGTTCGCGGGCCTGGCCGGCGCGTTCTTCGCGGCCCGTCAGGGGTTGGTCACGCCCGAATCGTTCACGTTCATCGAATCGGCGCTCATTCTCGCCGTGGTGGTGCTCGGCGGCATGGGCTCGCAGATCGGCGTGATTCTCGCGGCCATCCTGCTCACGATCCTGCCGGAAGTCGCGCGCGACTTCGCCGAATACCGCATGCTGATTTTCGGTCTGGTGATGGTGCTGATGATGATGTGGCGTCCGCAGGGCCTGTTGCCCGCCACCCGCCCGCATGTGGAGTTGCCGCAATGAGTGCAGAACTGTTGAAACTCTCCGGCCTGCAGATGCGCTTCGGCGGCCTGCTGGCTGTCGACGGCGTCGAGTTCGACGTCCGCAAGAACGAAGTCTTCGCGATCATCGGCCCGAACGGCGCCGGCAAGACCACAGTGTTCAACTGCGTGGGCGGCTTCTACCGTCCCACGAGCGGGTCGATCACGCTCGACGGCGACGACATCACCGGCCTGCCAAGCCACATGGTCGCGCGGCGCGGTCTGGTGCGCACGTTTCAGAACATTCGCCTGTTCCGCCAACTGACGGTCGTGGAAAACCTGCTCGTGGCGCAGCACATGCGCGTGCACAGCGGCTTCCTGCAGGGACTCTTCTCCACGGGAGCGTTCCGTCGCGCCGAGCGCACGGCGCTGGAGCGCGCCAAGGCGTGGCTCGACCGCCTGGGCCTCACGGCGGTGGCCAACCGCGAAGCGGGCACGCTTTCGTATGGTCATCAGCGCCGCCTGGAAATCGCGCGCTGCATGATCACCGAGCCGCGTCTGCTCATGCTCGACGAACCGGCCGCCGGCCTGAACCCGCAGGAGAAGATCGAGCTGCAGCAGCTCGTCGACAATCTGCGCCACGAGTTCGGGATCTCGGTGCTGCTCATCGAGCACGACATGAGTCTCGTGATGGGCGTCTCCGATCGGATTCTCGTGATGGAACACGGCAAGCCGATCATGATCGGCAAGCCCGACGAGGTGCGCAACGACCCGCGCGTCATCAAGGCCTACCTCGGAGAGGAATAATGCTCAAGCTGGAACAGATCCACACCCACTACGGGGCCGTCGAGGCGCTCTCGGGCGTGTCGATCGAAGTGAACAAGGGCGAGATCGTCACGCTCATCGGCAGCAACGGCGCGGGCAAGACCACGCTCATGATGACGGTGTGCGGCACGCCGCGCGCCTCGAGCGGGCGCGTGACATTCGAAGGCCACGACATCACCGGCCGCCCCACGCACGAGATCATGCGCATGGGGCTCGCCATTTCGCCGGAAGGCCGGCGCGTGTTCCCGAGCCTGACCGTCATCGAGAACCTGAAGATGGGCGGGTTCTTCGCCTCGAAGGAAGACATCGATGCCGGCATGGAGCATGTCTTCAAGCTGTTCCCGCGGCTTGCCCAGCGCGGCAAGCAGCGCGCGGGCACGATGTCCGGCGGCGAGCAGCAGATGCTGGCGATCGGCCGGGCGCTGATGAGCCGTCCGCGCCTGCTGCTGCTCGACGAACCGACGCTTGGCCTCGCCCCGCTCGTGATCGCCCAGATCTTCGACATCATTCGAGCCATTCGCGACGAAGGCGTGACGGTATTCCTCGTCGAACAAAACGCGAACAAGGCGCTGCATGTGGCCGATCGCGGCTATGTTCTCGAGACCGGCCGCGTCGTGCTGGCCGATTCCGCGCAAAACCTGCTCGCCAACGACGACATCAAGCGCGCCTATCTTGGCGCTTGATTCAGGCAGCTGATGCGGGCACGCCACAGCGCGTGTCACGCGCTGGCGCTGCAGGACAAAGACGTGCCCATGGGCACGTCTTTTTTTATCGCCGGCGCCGGCTCACGCGGAGCGCGACGAGAGCGCCCGGTTCATGCCGAACACCGTGGCTGCCCACGACGCCAGCAGCATTGCCATCATCGCCCATGCAAACGCGCCGGTGCCGGCGCGATCGAGCAGCATGCCGCCCACAACGCCACCCGTCGCAACCGCGATGTTCCAACCGGTCACGTAGGCGGACTGCGCAACGTCCATTGCATCGCCCGCAAGACGGGCAAGCGCCGTCTGGGTGATCGTCGAGAAGCCGCCGAAGGCGAGGCCCCACACAAGCGCCGCCACGTACACCACGCGGGGGTTGTGCCCCCACAGGCCGAGCAGCAGGGCGGCCAGACCGAACATTGCGAGGCCGGACACCGCCAGCACCCGCAACTCGCGGTCAACGATGGCGCCCGCGATCCACAGGCCGATGATCGAGCCGGCCCCGAAGACGAAGAGCACGGCGCCGACGCTCGCCGACAGGCCCGACGGCTGCAAGAACGGCTCGATGTAGATGTAGAGGACGTTGTGAGCCGCCACGAAGGTGAGCACCACACACAGTACCGACCGGATGCCGGGCATCGCGATCACCTTGCCGAGCGCATGGCGCTGCTGCCGCGACTGCCCCGGGAAATCGGGGACGACGGCCAGCACCCACGCAATCAGCAGCGCGCACAGCCCTGACATCAAACCGAACGCCCCCTGCCAGCCGATCACACGTCCCAGCAAGGTGCCCGCGGGTACACCGAGCACCAGTGCGGCCGTCGCGCCCGCCCCGGAGATCGCAATGGCGCGTCCGGCGTAGCGCGCCGGCGACATCCGTACCGAGTAGCCTGCCAGCAGCGACCATACGATGCCGCCGAACACACCGGCAAGGAATCGGGCAACCAGGGATACGGCGTAACAGCCCGAGAGCGCCGTCACCAGGTTCACGACGGCAAAGCCGGCGATCGCGCTCAGCAGCAACGCGCGCCGCCGCACACCTTGCGTGAGCGCCGTGACGGGGATCGCCGCCACCAGCGCGCCGGCCGCGTAAGCGGTGATGAACTGGCCAGCGAGGCTGTCCGTCACGTCGAGCCCTCGGGCGATCGACGACAGCAAGCCCGCCGGCATGATCTCGGTCAGCAGCGTGATAAAGGCTGCCATGGCCAGCGCGAGCAGCCCGCCGAGGGGCAACCGCTCCACATCCTTCGGCAATGCGCCTGCCGTCAATTCATTCATGAACGCTTCTCCTCGATTCCAGACCATTCCAACGCCCGTCGGGCGACACATCGCCATGGTGCCGACCTCCGTATCGAAGAAAAACAGGCTACAGTGCAAAATATTTGTGACACCAAAGTCATCAATAGGGAATGTCGGATGGAGAATCTGGGATCGCTCGATGCGTTCGTTCGCGTCTGCACGTCGCGCAGCTTTACCGAGACGGGCCGCCAGTTGGGCATTTCGGCGTCGGCCGTGAGCAAGGCCATCGCCCGGCTCGAGGCGCGGCTCGGCGTGCGGCTGTTTCACCGCTCTACGCGGACCGTTACGCTCACCCCCGAGGGCGCGATGTTCCTCGAGCGCTGCCGGCGCATTCTCTGCGAAGTGGAATCGGCCGAAGCGGAACTGATGCAAACGCGCGAAGCCCCGCGCGGCAAGCTGCGCATCAGCCTGCCGTCCGTCGGGACCGTGTTCATGCCGAAGCTGGGGGATTTCAAACGGCAGTATCCGGACATCGAGCTCGACATCGATTATTCGGACCGGCTCGTCGACGTCATCGAGGAAGGCTTCGACGCCGTGATTCGCACCGGGCCGCCGAGCGACTCGCGGCTCATTGCGCGACGGCTCGGCACGTGCCGCAAGGTCGTCGTGGGCTCACCCTCCTATTTCGCCGCGGCCGGAACGCCGCGCCGCCCGGAAGACCTGGCGCGGCACGCCTGTCTGCTCTATCGCTACCCCAGCACGGGCAAGCTCGACGTGTGGCCGCTGGGCACCCCGTCGGGCGAGACGCCCGCGATCGAACTGCCGCCCAGCATGGTGACGAATACGCTCGATCCGCAGGTGTGTTTCGCCGAGCAGGGACTTGGCGTCGCGTGCGTGCCTGAAATTGCCGTTCGCGCTCAATTGCAACGGGGCAGCCTCGTGACCGTGCTCGACGAGTACACGACGCAGGAAATGGTGTTCCACGTACTGTGGCCATCGAGCCGCCACCTGTCGCCGAAGATCCGTGCCTTCGTCGACTTCACCGCCGAGCATCTGTTTGCGCCGTGACGGCGAGAGCGGGTAAGCTGCGCTCCGCCGTGCCGCGCCCCGCCTTACTGCATCAATTCGACCAGCTGATCGAGCGCCTTGCCCCAGCCTTCGTGAAAGCCCATCGCCTCATGTTGGGCGCGTGCGGCCTCGTCGCGATGAATCGCCATCGCCGTGTAGCGCGTACCCTTGCCGTGCGCCTCCATGAGCACCGCCGCGGTAAACAGAAAGCTGCCGCAGTGATCGGTCGCGGGCGGCGGTGCGGGACGAAAGCCCGGCAACATGGCGTTGGTCCAGACGAGGCGCGAATTTTCGACGACTTCCAGATAGCAACCGTCGTTCGGAAACTGCTGACCTTCGGGCGACGCCATCACCGTGCGAAACAAGCCGCCCGGGCGTAGATCGAGCTCGCAGTCGACCGTTTTCCAGGGCGCTGGCGTGAACCACTTCTTGATGTGCTCGGGTTGCGTCCACGCGGCCCAGACGCGCTCGCACGGCACGTCGATGTAGCGCTCGAGCACGAGGTCGAGCTTCGGGTCGACGGAGAAAAGATTGGCACGGCTCATGTTCACGTCTCCTTCATCTGTAACAGGTAGTTGTCGAGCTGATCGAGGCGGCGCGTCCATGTGTCGCGCTGCCGTTGCAGCCAGTCCTGCGCACCGGCCAGCGTTTCGGTCTCGAGCGAGTACGTGCGCACGCGGCCCTGCTTTCGCGAGACCACCAGACCGCTCTCCTCCAGCACGTTCAGATGCTGCGAGAACGACGGCAGCGCCATCGAGAACGGACGCGCCAGCTCGCTCACCGACGCCGGCCCCAGCGTGAGACGCTCGACGACCGCCCGGCGCGTCGGGTCCGACAGCGCCTGGAAAATACGATCGAGCGGTATCGATTGGTTAGTCATGCACCTAACTATAGAGACGGATATCACTTAGGTCAATGCCTTTGTTTTCAGAATGTTCCGACGATGGCGATATCGACGTCGCATTTCGGGGGGCGATCCGTCCGCCCTCGATTCGGACGGCGCCTGAAACAGCATTGCCCGACGTCGCCAGGCCGCCGCGGCAAGAGATTCGGCCGCTGCCGGACACCGGCTTGGCGTAGAATAGAGCCTTTCCAAATTCAGCCCCCGCGTTGCCCGCTATGCCGTTGGCCACTACAGAAGAAATCATTGCCGAGCTGAAGGCCGGCCGCATGGTAGTCCTCGTCGACGAGGAAGATCGTGAGAACGAGGGCGATCTGGTCATGGCGGCCGAGTTCGCCACGCCCGAGGCCATCAATTTCATGGCGAAGTACGGTCGCGGGCTGATCTGCCTCACGCTCACGCAGGCGCGCTGCAAGCAGCTCAACCTGCCGCTGATGACCTATCGCAACGGCACGCAATACGGCACGGCCTTCACGCTGTCGATCGAGGCGGCCGAAGGCGTGACGACGGGGATTTCGGCGGCCGATCGCGCCCACACGGTGCAGACAGCGATCGCGCGCGACGCGCGCCCCGAAGACATCGTCCAGCCTGGACACGTGTTCCCGATCATGGCGCAGCCCGGCGGCGTGCTCGTGCGCGCCGGCCACACGGAGGCCGGTTGCGACCTGACGGCCATGGCCGGCCTCACGCCCGCGGCCGTGATCTGCGAGATCATGAACGACGACGGCACGATGGCGCGTCTGCCGCAGCTGCTGGAGTTCGCCGAGCAGCACGACATCAAGATCGGCACCATCGTCGATCTGATCCACTACCGCAGCCGCACCGAATCGATGATCGAGACGGTCGCCACGCGCGAGATGCAGACCGCATGGGGTCCGTTCCAGGCCACGCTTTACCGCGACAAGCCGAGCGGCAATCCGCATCTGGCGCTGGTGCGCGGCACGCCCACGCCCGCCGACGAGACGCTGGTGCGCGTACACGAGCCGCTGTCGGTGTTCGACCTGCTCGAGACCGGTGTCTCGACCCACTCCTGGACGCTCGCCGGGGCCATGCAGGCCATCGCCGAAGCCGGCAAGGGCGTGGTCGTGCTGCTCAATTGCGTGGAAACGCCCGAGCACCTGTTCGCCCAATTCGAAGCGCTCGACGAAACGCAGAAGGTCGCGCGCGCGAAGCGTCGCCCGGTGGACTTCCGCACGCATGGCGTTGGCGCGCAGATCCTGCGCGAGCTGGGCGTCGGTAAAATGCGGGTGCTCTCCAGCCCGCGCAAGATTCCGAACATGGCGGGTTACGGCCTCGAGGTCACCGGTTTCCAGCCGATGCCCGGCGCCGACGCCGCCTGAGCAATCCCGTATCTGCGCCCCGCCGCCAATGGCCGGCGGGGCGCCACCTTGCCGAGCATTGCCTGTCTCGGGCGTGCCGGCCTCCTGTTGGTCGCACCGCCTGGGACGGCACTTTTTAAAGGAAGCCCATTATGAAGATCGAAACACTGGAGCCGGAACTCGACGGTGAAGGCCTGCGTGTGGGTATCGTCCAGGCGCGTTTCAACGACGCGTTCTGCACGGTGCTGCGCGATGCCGCCGTGGCCGAGCTCGAGCGCCTGGGCGTCGACGAGAGCGACGTGCTGCTCGTCACCGTGCCCGGCGCCCTGGAAATTCCGCTGGCGCTGCAAAAGCTCGCCGAGACCGGCCAGTTCGATGCCCTCATCGCGCTCGGGGCGGTGATCCGCGGCGAAACGTATCACTTCGAGCTGGTATCGAACGAGAGCGGTGCCGGCATCACGCGCATCGGTCTCGATTTCGGCATTCCCATCGCCAATGCGGTGCTGACGACCGAAAACGATGCGCAGGCGGAAGTGCGCGCCGCGGAAAAGGGTCGTGACGCGGCCCGGGTGGCAGTGGAAATGGCCAATCTGCTCGAAAGCGTCGATCAGTTTTTCGGCGACGACGACGCATTGGAAGAAAACGAAGAAGAGGAAGATCGGTAATGAAGAGTGCCCGCCGCCGCGCACGCGAATTTGCGCTGCAAGGCTTGTATCAATGGCTGCTTTCGCGCGCTCACGCGGGGGAGATCGATGCGCATCTGCGCACGACCCCCGGCTACGACAAGGCCGACCGCGCCCACCTGGACGCGCTGCTTCATGGCAGCATCCGTGAAGCGGACGCCTTGTCGCAGCGCCTGCAGCCGTACCTCGACCGCCCGGCCGCCGAACTCTCGCCGGTCGAACACGCGGTGCTCGTGATCGGCGCCTACGAGCTGATCCACCATCTGGACATTCCGTACCGCGTGGTGATCAACGAGGCCGTCGAACTGGCCAAGACCTTCGGCGGCGTCGAGGGCTTCCGCTATGTGAACGGCGTGCTCGACAAGTTTGCCGCCGAGGTGCGCCCGGATGAAGTCGCTGCCAACGCAGCCAATCGCAACGGCGGCCGCGGCAAAAGCGCCTGACGCCTCTAGCGCCCCTGACGCGCCCGGCGCCCACCCCAACGCGACGGTGGGCGGCGCACCGGCCGCACCCGGGCCGCAGACGGGGCGACGCCGCCGTCGCCCCCTTCCCGTAACCTCTTTCGCCCCCTCCCCGACAACATCATGGACCGCACGCCCGACCTCGCTCCCGCGCTGACACTGGCGCAACGCGTCGACGATATTGCCCCCTTCCATGTAATGGAGCTCGCCAAACAGGCTGCGCTGCGTGAAAAGGCCGGCCATCGCGTGATCCACATGGGCATAGGCGAGCCGGATTTCACGGCGCCCGAGGCCGTCATCGAAGCCGCCGCGAAGGCCATGCGCGACGGACGCACGCAGTACACGGGCGCCATGGGCATTCCCGCGCTGCGCGAAGCCATCGCCGGCTACTACCGCAGTTTCTATGGCGTGGACGTCGATCCGTCTCGCATCGTCGTGACAGCAGGGGCTTCCGCCGCGCTCGTGCTCGCCTGCGCGGCGCTGGTGGGCGTGGGCGACGAAGTCCTCATGCCGGATCCGTGCTATCCCTGCAATCGGCATTTCGTCTCGACCTTCGACGGCAAGCCGGTTCTGATTCCCTCCGGGCCTGCCGAGCGGTTCCAATTGACGGCGGCGCGCATCGAGTCGCATTGGGGGCCGGCGACGAAGGGCGTGCTGCTTGCCTCGCCGTCGAATCCGACGGGCACGTCGATCGAAGCGGACGAACTCGCGCGCATCGTGTCCGCCGTGCGCGCACGGGGCGGCTTCACGCTCGTTGACGAGATCTATCAGGGGTTGTCTTACGATGGCAAGCCGACGACGGCGCTGTCCTTCGGAGACGACGTGCTCGTCGTGAGCAGTTTCTCGAAGTACTTCAACATGACGGGCTGGCGCCTGGGTTGGCTCGTCGTGCCGCCATCGCTGGTGCCGACCTTCGAGAAGCTCGCGCAGAACCTGTTCATCTGCCCGTCGGCCGTGGCGCAACGCGCCGCAACGGCATGTTTTCTGCCGGACACCCTCGCCATCTACGAAGCCCGCAAGGACGCTTTCCGCCAGCGGCGCGACTTCGTCGTGCCGGCTCTGGCGCGTCTGGGCTTCAAGGTGCCGGTCATGCCGGACGGCGCGTTCTATGTCTACGCCGACTGCACGGGCGTGTCGCATCCGGACGCCGCCGACAGCGATCGCCTCACCCAGTCGCTGCTGCGGCAGGCCGACGTGGTGCTGGTGCCGGGACTCGACTTCGGGTTCGCGCAACCGCGCCAGTACATCCGACTGTCGTATGCGACGTCGCTCGAACAACTACACGAGGCGATGGAGCGCATCGGAAAAGTATTCGCGGCGAACTGAAGCGCAAGCCAACGCGCCAACGCGCCGGAAAGCAAAAAACCCATCGAAGCGATTCGATGGGTTTTTTGTTGGCTGCAATCGCGATGCTCAACCCGCGATGCTCAACTCGCGATGCTGGAGCCGCGATGCGCAGGCGCCGCCGATCTGGCTCAGGCAGCCGTGCTATCGTCGGCTTCGAGCGGCTTGGCCGCAGCCGCCTTGCCCGTCGGCGTGGCGGCTGCCGGCGCCGGCGAGGCTTGCGTCGTGTCGTCGGCCTTGTCCGCCGCGACCGGCTTCGTCACCGGCTTGGCCGAGCTCACGATCACCGGCGCCTGCGGCGCATTGGGCGAAACCTTGCGCCCCATGGCCACACTGCGCAGACGATCACGCTCGGCGAGCACCTTGGCGCCATAGCCGCCATCCCCCGCGCTGGTCGAGCCGACATACAGGCGCAGGCCGCCGGCGAGCGAACCGCCGCGCGCGATGCATTCCTTCAGGATCAGGGCGCCGACCTTGATGTTCGCGAGCGGATGCAGCGCTGCCTCCGGACCGCCGAAATATTCCAGCTTGTCCTGATGGACCTTCGACATCACCTGCATGAGCCCCTGGGCGCCCACCGTGCTTTCCGCATACGGATTGAAGCCCGATTCGATGGCCATCACGGCCAGCAGCAGCAGCGGATCGAGGCCCACTTCCTTGCCGGTCGAATACGCTGCGCGGACGAGATTGCCCGTGACATCGCCCGCGACCCGATAGCGGCGGGCCAGATAGTCGGCCACGGCGATCTGCTCGCGGGTGTCCAGCGCCTTGGTGGCTCGCGCATCGGCGGCTACGCGCTGGTTCGGGATATACGCGGCAAGCACGGCAGCGGACGGCACATGCTGTGCGGCCTGCGCCATCATCGCCGAATCGGACGGGGAACCCTTTGCAACGACGCTGCCGTTGGCACCCGGGCCGGCCGTCGTGTCGGCCGAACCGGTGGCTGCCTCGAGCAGCGGACCGACGCGCGACGCCAGATCGGCGCGCCAGGCCGGTCGGGCCCACAACGCCAGCGTGCCGACCACGGCCACCAGACCGACCGCGCTGGACGCATACAGTCCAGCACGACCGCCGTGCCATGCGAGGCGACGCCAATCGCGGCGAGCCGCGGCTACCGTCGCCGCGCCGCGCGCACGAAGCGCTCCGACAGCGGCCAGTAGCCAGGGTGATAAACCAGACTTCTTCATACTACGTACTCCGGTTACGCCGTCACCACGGGGTGGCCCCGCGGCGTAAGGAAACGAGCCGGTATGCCCGCCAGGCATCCCGTGAAGCGCTCATTTACGGCATATGGACAAGGCGGCGCATCGTGTTGTCATGGACGATGCCGGTACCGCCGCAGCGCGCCGACCTGTTCAGGTCCCCGGCGCTGACGAGCTATCGCTCGCGCTGCTTCCTAAAACACTGGTTTCCCGACCTCGGTGAGAAAACCAGCCACTGAAAATCCACGTCGATGTTGTAGTTGTCGCTAAGCTCACGCGGGTCGGCCTACCCGTCGTCAAAGCCGCCTTTCTGGATTCAACGGGCGGATTGTAGCAGTCACATATAAACCGTCAATACTATAAATACTAAAAATAATTACTAAAAGTAATTTGTAACGGCGGTTTTGCCGTGACGTTCGTCCGCCTCGACCGGTAAAATGCCCTGCCTCACCCCGCGTTTACAGGGTGTCACCCGGACAAAACACGATTCAAACGCCCGTTTTCATCGGGCGTATGAAAACTGTAAAAAATTTTTGGTAACGGTTTGTTTCATGAAATATCTCGATCTTCGTGACTTCACCGCGCAACTGGAGCGATCCGGGCAGCTTCGTCGCGTAGACGTGCCGGTCTCGCCGGTGCTCGAGATGACGGCGCTTGCCGACCGCGTGCTCAAAGCGGCCGGTCCCGCCCTCCGGTTCGAGCGTCCGACAGGCTACGACATGCCGGTACTGGCCAACTTGTTTGGCACCCCTGAACGAGTGGCGCTCGGCATGGGCATCGACAAAGGCGAGGACGCACTGGCCTCGCTGCGCGACATCGGGCGGCTTCTCTCGACACTCAAGGAACCGGAGCCGCCGCGCGGCCTGAAGGACGCCGGCAAGCTGCTGGGCATGGCGAAGGCCATCTGGGACATGGCGCCCAGGGAAGTCGGCTCGCCGGTGTGCCAGGAGATCGTCTGGGAGGGCGAGGACGTGGATCTCGCACGCCTGCCGGTTCAGACGTGCTGGCCCGGCGACGCCGCCCCGCTCATCACCTGGGGCCTCGTCATCACGAAGGGTCCGCATCGCAAACGCCAGAACCTGGGCATTTACCGCCAGCAGGTCATCGGCCGCAACCAGGTGATCATGCGCTGGCTCGCGCATCGCGGCGGTGCGCTCGATTTCCGCGAATTCGCGCAGACCCACCCGGGCAAGCCGTTCCCGATCGCTGTCGCGCTCGGGGCGGACCCGGCGACCATGCTGGGCGCGGTCACACCGGTGCCCGACACGCTGTCCGAATACCAGTTCGCAGGCCTTTTGCGCGGCAGCCGCACGGAACTGGCCAAGTGCCTCACGCCGGGATTGGAGTCGCTGCGCGTGCCTGCGCGGGCAGAGATCGTGCTCGAGGGCTTCATTTACCCGTCCGAGCAGCCGCCCGTCGTGCCCGAGGGCGCACCGCCGCCCCCCAGCCGGGGCGCGACGGCCGGCTACGCCCATGCGCTGGAAGGTCCTTACGGTGATCACACTGGCTATTACAACGAGCAGGAGTGGTTCCCGGTCTTCACGATCGAGCGCATCACGCTGCGGCGCAACGCGCTCTACCATTCGACCTACACGGGCAAGCCGCCCGACGAGCCCGCCGTCCTCGGCGTGGCGCTCAACGAAGTGTTCGTGCCGCTGCTGCAAAAGCAGTTCCCCGAGATCACCGACTTCTACCTGCCCCCGGAAGGCTGCAGCTACCGGATGGCGATCGTGCAGATGAAGAAGGCCTATCCCGGCCATGCCAAGCGCGTGATGTTCGGCGTGTGGAGCTTCCTGCGCCAATTCATGTATACGAAGTTCATCGTGGTGGTCGACGAAGACGTCAACATCCGCGACTGGAAGGAAGTCATCTGGGCGATCACCACGCGAGTGGACCCGACCCGCGACACCACGCTCGTCGAGCGCACGCCGATCGACTATCTCGATTTCGCGTCTCCCGAGGCCGGCCTGGGCTCGAAGATGGGGATCGACGCAACGAACAAGTGGCCGGGCGAAACTTCGCGCGAATGGGGACGTCCCATCGAAATGACCGCCGACGTCGACGCGCGCATGGCCAGGCTCTATCAGGATCTCGGCCTGTAAAACCGGCCCGGCCACCCGCGGGGCGGGCAGCGAACGCCGGCGGCCGTAGCGGCTGCCGGCGTTTTTCATTTCACGTCGCCCGCAGCGACATCGAGCCTCTGCGCCCATAAGAGAGGCCGACGCCGGTATCGGCCGGCGCCCGACACGCGACAGACTGCCGTATCCGATTCACCCGTTCCTGTCGTTTGTAGCGTCCGCATCGCCTGTATTGTCTGTATCGCTCGTATCGTTCATATCCGTTGCCGCCGTGCGGCCCGGGCTCAGCAGTCCGCGCCGCCCGGTCATCGAGAGGAGAGTCGATCGTGTCAACCACCCGTTCGTCGCAGCGTTCCCAGGGCCGTTCCGCCAAGGCGCCCAAGGCCCATCCCGCGCTGGCCAAGCTGAAAGATCCCGAACTGCTCAAGTCCGACGCCTACATCGACGGCGACTGGACGAAGGCCGACTCGCAAGCCACGTTCGCCGTACATGACCCCGCCACCGACGCCGAGATCGCCCAGGTGGCCGACCTCGGCGCCAAGGAAGCCGAACGTGCGCTGGTGGCCGCCGAGGCGGCCTTGCCCGAATGGCGCGCCAGGACTGGCAAGGAGCGTGCGCGCATCATGCGCCGCTGGTACGACCTGATCATGCAGGCCCAGGACGACCTGGGCGCCATCATGACCGCCGAGCAGGGCAAGCCGCTCGCCGAAGCCAAAGGCGAAGTCGCTTACGGCGCCTCGTTCATCGAATGGTTCGCCGAGGAGGCCAAGCGCGTGGACGGCGACGTGCTCGCGTCTCCCGAGGGCGGCAAGCGCATGTTCGTGCTCAAGCAGCCGATCGGCGTGTGCGCGTCGATCACGCCGTGGAATTTCCCGATCGCGATGATCACGCGCAAGATCGCCCCCGCCATCGCCGCGGGCTGCACGATCGTGGTCAAGCCGGCCCGCCTCACACCGCTCTGCGCGCTCGCACTCGCGGAGCTGGCCTCGCGCGCGGGCCTGCCCAAGGGCGTGTTCAATGTGGTGACGTCGAAAAACTCGTCCGACGTGGGCGACGTGCTCACCTCCAGCCCGCGCGTGCGCCATTTGTCGTTTACCGGCTCGACGCCGGTCGGCGCCAGGCTCATGGAGCAGTGCGCGCCCACCATCAAGAAAGTCGCGCTGGAGCTGGGCGGGCTCGCGCCGTTCCTGGTTTTCGACGACGCCGACGTGGACGCCGCCGTCCAGGGCTGCATCGCCTCCAAATTCCGCAATGCCGGCCAGACCTGCGTCTGTGCGAACCGCATCTATGCGCAGGACGGCGTCTACGACGCCTTCGTCGAGAAATTGACCGCCGCCGTGGGCGAGCTGCGCGTGGGCAACGGCTTCGAGCCGGGCGTCGTGGTCGGTCCGCTGATCGAAGACGCCGCCGTGCAGAAGGTCGAGCGCCACGTGCAAGATGCCGTCGCCAAGGGCGGGCGCGTGACGGTCGGCGGCAAGGTGCTGCACGGACGCTTCTTCGAGCCGACCGTGGTGGCCGACGCCAGCGCGGACATGCTCGTCGCGCAGGAAGAGACGTTCGGCCCGCTCGCGCCGGTCTTTCGCTTCAAGGACGAAGCAGAAGGCGTGCGCCTCGCCAACGCCACCGACTTCGGCCTGGCCTCGTACTTCTTCGCGCGCGACGTCGGCCGCGTCTGGCGCGTGGCCGAGGGCATCGAAGCCGGCATGGTCGGCATCAATACCGGCCTCATCTCGAACGAGGTCGCACCGTTTGGCGGCGTCAAACATTCCGGGCTGGGTCGCGAAGGCTCCAGATACGGCATCGACGAGTATCTCGAACTGAAATACCTGTGCCTTGCCGGGGCATGAAACCGCATGGAACCGCAGGGGAACCTTTGATCTGACCCTTTAACGGTTCGTCATAGGCGCGTGTCGCCCTGCGCGAGCCGCGCCCTTGCTGGTTCGGGCGTGTTTTGACCGCTTGTCGCCGATCCGCAAGCCAATGCAAAAGTGTTACAAAGTCCCACAGACGCCGTCTGGCTCGGGTAGAATCGCGCTTTTTTCGCGAACGGCGACTCCGACCCCAATTCGGATGATGTCCCTCATCCGGACGCCGCAGCGTCGGAACCGCGTCGAAATTCGCGAGAAACCCATCAACGAAGTCGCACCGGTGAGCGCCGCCCCCGCGCCGTCATGCTCGCGCAGACGGCGACCGGCCAGCCGGTAGTTTGTCCGCCCTCGCGCAGGGCCGCTCCGCTCCGGGCGGGGCCGGCACCTGCCCCCCGGGCGTGGAGAAGACAATCAATGGATAACCACCCGTCCCTCATGCGCAACATCGGGCCGTTCGCCCTGATGCTGACCGGCCTTGGCTCGATCATCGGCTCCGGCTGGCTGTTCGGTGCCTGGAAAGCCGCCAAGATCGCCGGCCCCGCCGCCCTGCTCGCCTGGGTCATCGGCGCCGTCGTGATTCTGGCCATCGCCCTGACCTACGCCGAACTGGGCGCCATGTTCCCCGAGTCGGGCGGCATGGTGCGCTACTCGCGCTATTCGCACGGCAGCCTCGTGGGCTTCATTGCCGCGTGGGCCAACTGGATCGCCATCGTGTCGGTCATTCCGATCGAGGCCGAGGCGTCGATCCAGTACATGAGCACCTGGCCCTACGCCTGGACCCACGGCCTTTTCGTCGACGGCACGCTTACCACGAGCGGCCTCACGCTCTCGGCGCTGCTCGTGATCGTCTACTTCATGCTGAACTACTGGGGCGTGAAGCTCTTCGCCCGCGCGAACACGGCCATCACGCTGTTCAAGTTCGCCATTCCGGCCCTGACCGTGGCCGGCCTGATCATTGCGGGCTTTCATCCGGGCAACTTCAATCTCGCCGAACACGGAGGCTTCGCGCCGAACGGCATGTCGGCCGTGCTGACCGCGGTCGCCACGTCGGGCATCGTGTTCGCGTTCAACGGCTTCCAGAGTCCGGTGAATCTGGCCGGCGAAGCGCGCGACCCGGGCCGCAGCATTCCGTTCGCGGTGGTCGGCTCGATCCTGCTCGCGACCGTCATCTACCTGCTGCTGCAGGTGGCCTACATTGGCGCCCTCTCGCCCGAGCAACTCGCCGGCGGCTGGCACATGGTGAGCTTCAGCTCCCCGTTCGCGGAACTGGCGATCGCACTGGGCCTGAACTGGCTCGCTATCGTGCTGTACTTCGACGCCTTCCTGAGCCCGAGCGGCACCGGCACCACCTACATGGCGACCACGAGCCGCATGATCTACGCGATGGAGCGCAACCGCACGCTGCCCTCGATCTTCGGTCGCGTGCACCCGCTCTACGGCGTGCCGCGTCAGGCCATGTGGTTCAACCTGGCCGTATCGTTCCTGTTCATGTTCTTCTTCCGCGGATGGGACTCGCTCGCCGCCGTGATCTCGGTCGCCACCGTCATTTCGTATCTGACGGGTCCGATCAGCGTGATGGCGCTGCGCCATTCGGCGCCGGACATGCACCGTCCGCTGCGCTTGCCGGGTCTGTCCGTGATCGCCCCCATCGCGTTCGTGTGCGCGTCGCTGATCCTGTACTGGGCGCGCTGGCCGCTCACCGGCCAGATCATCGTGCTCGTGGTCGTCGCCCTGCCGGTGTACTTCTACTATCAGGCGAAGGACAAGTGGGCCGGCTTCGGCCGCGATCTGAAGGCTTCGTGGTGGCTGATCGGCTACCTGCCGGCCATGGCGCTGTGCTCGTATGTCGGCAGCCAGGAATTCGGCGGCACGGGCCTGCTGCCATACGGC
Organism: Pandoraea nosoerga; assembly: GCF_902459585.1. Taxonomy (GTDB): domain Bacteria; phylum Pseudomonadota; class Gammaproteobacteria; order Burkholderiales; family Burkholderiaceae; genus Pandoraea; species Pandoraea nosoerga. Next base: position 53,165 of record NZ_CABPSC010000013.1, on the reverse strand, counting down.
TGGGACATGGGCGTGGTCGCCGTGCTCTCGCTCGCGTTCTATCACTGGGGCGTGAAGGCCGGGTGGCGCACGCCGTACCTGTCGGAAGAACGCGAACAGGACGCGGCCAGCATGGAAGGCATGCCCGCGCTGTCGCACTGAGCTCGCAGACACTCGACGACAAGCCCGCCGCCCGGCGGGCTTTTTCATTGCGCACGCCGGACCATATCCCCATATCGCGGTATCGACGCCTCACCGATGGGCGCGACGGCGTTCGATGAACAGGCTGTTGCCCAGCGCGCGCTTGGCCATCTTCTTCGCGTCGGCCGCCGCGGCGGAGACTTCCACGTGCGACGGAAAGCTCTCCGGCGTGACGGCCACCACACCGATCGACAGACTCGTAATCGGATGGAAAATGACCATGCCGCGGCGGTCCTCCGCCTCGAAGCCGCCCGCCGCGATCTGGTCGGGATGGAAATACTCCGTCACCGCCTCGCCGAAACGGGCGAGCGCCTCGCGGCACCGCGCTTCCCAGTCGGGGCTGCGAAACAGGATGAGAAAGTCGTCGCCGCCAATGTGCCCGAGGAAGTCGCACTCCGGATTGCGCACGGCCATGAGCACGCGCGCGACGAGCTGAATCAGATCATCGCCCCGCCGGTAGCCGAACACGTCGTTGAACGGCTTGAAGTTGTCCAGATCGACATAGCAGGCGTGAAACGACTGGCGCTCGCCGATCATGCGGTCCATGTAATCGTCGATCGGCACGTTGCCCGGCAGCAGCGTGAGCGGATTGGCGTAGCGCGCCGCATCGAGCTGCATGTCGGTGATATGGCGCATGAGCGCATGGCCTTGCGCCACGCCGAAATACCGCCCCTGGTCGGTCACGATGAAGCCGGCCGCGATCTGGCGGCTCGCGCCTTCGGCGATCATGCGGCTCAGGTCCTCCAGCCGCGCGCCCTTGTCGAACGTGAGCGGGCGCGGCTCCATCACGGCCGAGCACGGCTTGCGCCCGTATAGCTCGCGCGTGAACGGCCGCGCGAAGCGTCCGATGAGCGACGCCCGGCCGATCAGTCCCACGGGCCGGTCCCGCTCCACGACCGGCAGCACCTCGAGCGCCGGATCGCTCTCGAAGCGCGCCACCACGTCTTCGCTGCGCGTGTCCGGCGAGACAGGCGCGACAAACGAGGCAATGCGCTCGAGCGTGACATTGCCGGCCCCGAGCTGGCTCGGTTGCTGATGCACGTAAGCGCGCCGCTCGTTCACGACTTCCCTGACGTTCGCGGTAACCGCGCGCTGCGGCTGCGCCTGCGGACGCGCAATGAAATACCCCTGCCCGAGAAAGATGCCGAGGTCGCGCACCACCTGCAGTTCCTCGGCGTGCTCGATGCCCTCGGCGATCACGCGCGTGCCGCTCGTCTCGGCGATCTGCCGCATCGAGCGCACGAACTGCAGCTTGACGGTATCGGTGTCGATGCCGTCGACGAAATGCCGGTCGATCTTCACGTAATCGGGGCGCAGCTCGGACCACAGCCGCAGGCTGGCGTAGCCCTCGCCCATGTCGTCGAGCGCCACCTCGAAGCCCAGCGCGCGATAGGCCGTGAGCGACGCGCGCGTGCTGGCCAGATCGAGTGTCGGCGCGTGTTCCGTGAGTTCGAGCACCACGCGCTCGGGCGCGAGCCGCAACGACTGGAGCATGGCGAACGTTTCGTCCAGGCCGAGCGACTCGATCACGCCGCCGCCGGGCTGCGCGCGCGTGACCGGACCGATGTTCAGAAACAGCCGCTCCGGCAGGTCCTGCTCGACGAAGCCGCGCAGCACGGCACGCCGGCAGGCGAGTTCGAGCGGCCCGCAAAGGCCGTGGCGGCGCGCGGCGGCAAAGAGCGCCATGGGCGAATGGATCGACGTTCCCGCCGGACCGCGCACCAGTCCTTCGTAGCCCGCCACCTCGGACGTCCGAAAGTCGAGAATCGGCTGAAAGACGCAGCTCAGGCCAATGCCCTCGCAAAGCTGCGCGAGGATCGCGCTCTCATCGTCATCGCCGTGGCCGGCATGACGAGCCTGGTCGGCGCCGGAAACGCCGGCGGTCGGTGCGGCAAAGCGCTCCGGACGGATGACGACAGACGGGGGAGGATTCAAGAGGTACTCCGAAAGTCGATGCGGTGCGCCGCCATCGAGCCAACAGCATTGCGACGTGCGGGCCGATGTCGGGCGCGCTCAGACGCACCGCGGGCGAGCCGCATGCTCCGCGCATGTCTCACCCTTTCCCCGTGTTTCGCGTGCGGTCGCGGCTCGCGCCCATATCCGCATATCATTGACGATGCCCGCGGGCGCCCTCCTTTTTAGTTGCCGTTCAGGCTATCGCCGTTCCTTGACAAATCCGTGACAGTGTCGGAATTGCCACACGCGCGCGAGCGGCGCGAATGCCCGGTGTCGCACCACGCGGGAATACGACGCGGGAATACGACGCGGGAATACCACGCAGAAATAGCAGACGAAGACAGCGGCGTTCGGACGAAAAAAAACGGCAACGCCACAAAGCGTTGCCGTTTTCATGGGCGCCTCGGTAAGGCGTCACCGGCTCCTTACCATGCCGCGACGACCGAGCCGCCGAACTTCTGCTCGATGAACGCCTTGACTTCCGGCGAGTGATAGGCCTTGATCAGCTTGGCCACCCAGGGCTTGTTCCTGTCGGCCGTGCGGATTGCCAGCACGTTGGCATACGGGCCGTTAGCGTCCTCGATGGCGATCGAATCCTTCTTCGGATTCAGACCGGCTTCCATCGCGAAGTTGGTGTTGATGACGGCCACCGTCACGTCGTCGAGCGAGCGCGGCAGTTGCGCGGCGTCGAGTTCCACGAACTTCAGCTTCTTCGGGTTCTCGACGACGTCGATCGGCGTGGCCTTCAGACCGGCGTCGGCGCGCAGCTTGATCAGGCCATTCTTCTGCAGCAGGAGCAGCGCGCGCCCGCCGTTGGTCGGGTCGTTCGGCAGCGACACCTTGTCGCCCGTCTTGAGCTCGGCCAGCGACTTGATCTTCTTGGAGTAGACGCCCATCGGGAAGATCACGGTCTTGGCGATCGACTCGAGCTTGTAGCCGCGGTCCTTCACCTGCGCGTCGAGGTATGGCTGGTGCTGGTAGCTGTTCACGTCGAGATCGCCCGACGAGAGCGCCGCGTTCGGCTGCACGTAGTCGCTGAACTCGATGACCTTGATGTTGAGCCCTTCCTTGGCGGCGACCTTCTTCACTTCATCGAAGATCTGGGCGTGCGGGCCGCCCGTCACGCCGACCTTCAGGTTGACGGTGTCCGCGGCGAATGCGGGCGCGGCCAACTGCGTGGCGAAAACCGTTGCGGCGCCGACACCGGCGAGCAGCTTGAAAATCGAACGACGTTGCATAGAAAACCTCGCGTGTGAGTTGGGTGCCGGCTCGCCGGCGACGTTGTTATTCGAAACGTTATTTGTGGCTCAGACGGCGCACCAGCCAGTCGCCGAACGTCTGCACGAGCTGCACGAAGACGATCAGGATCAGCACCACGGTGACCATGACCTCGGGCAAGAAGCGCTGGTACCCGTAGCGGATGCCCAGATCGCCCAGGCCGCCGCCGCCGATCGCGCCGGCCATGGCCGAGTAGCCCACCAGGCTCACGAACGTGATGGTGAGGCCGGCCACGATGCCCGGCAGCGCCTCGGGCAGCAGCACCTTCATCACGATCTGGCCGGTCGTCGCGCCCATCGATTGCGCCGCCTCGATCAGGCCGCGATCGACTTCGCGCAGCGCGGTCTCCACCAGGCGCGCGACGAACGGCGCGGCCGCGATGGTGAGCGGCACCACGGCCGCCATCGTGCCGATGGACGAGCCCACCACCAGTCGCGTGAACGGGATCACGGCAACCAGCAAGATGATGAACGGCGTCGAGCGCACCGCGTTGACCACGATGCCGATGATGCGATTGGTCGGCAGGTTCTGCAGCACGCCATTGCGGTCGGTCAGATAGAGCAGTACGCCGAGCGGCACACCGACCACGGCGCCGATGAAGCCCGAGATCCCGACCATGATCAGCGTCTCCCAGAACGACGAGACGAACAGATCGAACATTTCACTCCACATGGCTGAGCTCCTCAACGACGACGCCTTGGCTGGCGAGGAACGCCATGGCTTCGGCCACACGGGCCGGGGTGCCGCCCGCCATCACGGCAAGCGAGCCGAACGCCTGGCCCTGAATCTCGTCTATCTGGCCATGCAGGATGTTGAAGTCGAGCTCGTAGCGGCGAATCGCCTCGGAGAGCAACGGCTGATCCACGCCCGCGCCCGAGAACGCCAGACGATACAGATGATCGTGGCCGTTGCCGATGCGCGAGGCCACGCGCTCGCGCACGCCGGCGGGCAGCTCCTGCGAAATCACGTCGCCGATGAGGGCGCGCGTGACTTCGTGGCGCGGACGCAGGAACACGTCGATCACGCGGCCTTGCTCGACCACGCGGCCGGCGTCGAGCACCGCCACGCGATCGCACACCTGCTTGATCACTTCCATCTGGTGCGTGATCAGCACGACGGTCAGTCCCAGCTCACGGTTGATGCGCTTGAGCAGATCGAGAATCGAGCGCGTGGTCTCGGGATCGAGCGCGGACGTCGCTTCGTCGGAGAGCAGCACCTGCGGCTCGCTGGCAAGCGCCCGCGCAATCCCCACGCGCTGCTTCTGGCCGCCGGAGATCTGCGACGGGTAGCGGTCCTTCTGCGCCGTCAGCCCGACGAGTTCGAGCAGCGGCAGCACCTTCGCGCGAATCTCGGCCGCCGGTGTGCCGGCCAGCTCGAGCGGCAGCGCCACGTTGTCGTAGACGGTGCGCGAGTTCAGCAGGTTGAAGTGCTGGAAGATCATGCCGATACGACGACGCGCCTGGCGCAGCGCGTCGGTCGACATTGCCGTGAGGTCCTGGCCGTCGACGCGCACGGTGCCGTCGCTCGGGCGGTTGAGCAGATTGATCACGCGCACGAGCGTGCTCTTGCCGGCGCCGCTTCGGCCGATGATGCCGAAGACTTCGCCGCGCTCGATCGACAGGCTGATGTTGGAGAGCGCGTCGATCGGCCCCTTGGGCCCAGCAAATCGCTGGGTGATGTTCTGGAGTTCGATCATGCAAAAAAATGGCAGCCCCACTGCCGAAAACTACCCGCAGTGCCGCCGCCTGGACTCGGTATTTAGCACAAAGGCGACATTCTAGCCCATGCACCTAAATAGTTGAAAATAATAAAATTTGATCTCTTTATATTGGAATTCACCTGAAATGCGGCAAGCGGGTTGTCGATACGCGGGAAAGCCGCGCGGCGTGCCGCAATGCAACAAGAATCGCGCAAACGGCGCGGCTCACGCCCTCTCCAACGAGAAAACGTGAGTTGATTTCACTACGCAGGGGTGGATTCCCATTTCGTGGGAACGACGGGAAACTGCGCCGCCCCGGCCCGCCTCAGGCCTGGCGGCTGGACGCGAAGTCGTCGAGCACCTCGATGACCCGGTCGAATTCGAGGGATTTGTCGAAGAAATACTGCACGCCCAGTTGCTGGCAGCGTTTGCGATACGTCGCGAGCGCATAGTTCGTGAGGACGACCGCCATGACGTTGGGCAGCATGCCGGCGTCATGCAGATAGGACAGCACGTCCATGCCGGAGCCGCGCCGCAACTGAATGTCGACGATCACGGCGTCGAACGAGTCCTCCTTGAGCGTGCGGACCGCCTCGTCGGCCGTCTCCGCCACACCTGTCACCTGAAGCATCCCCGTGGATCCGAGCGCTTCGGACAGACTCTCGCGAATGACCGCCGAGTCTTCGATCAGCAGCACTTTCAAGGGCAATCGGGACCCCGTGAGCGCGGCCGCTTTCCCGGTTGGCATGACAACCTCTCCGTCAACTGATCAGACCGTTCTTGAGCGCGTAGAGCGTCAGATCGGCATTGGTTTTCAAATGCATCTTTTCCAGCACGCGCGCGCGGTACGTGCTGACGGTCTTCACCGAGAGGTGCAGCTCGTCGGCGATCTCCGTGGGGGTACGGCCCTGCGCGAGCTTGCAGAACACCTGGAATTCGCGCTCCGAGAGTTGCTCGTGCATCGGCTCGTCGACCGGCTGGTCGAGCTTCTGCGCGAGCAGGTCGGCCGTTACTTCGCTTACGTAGCGGTGGCCGCGCGCCACCGTGCGGATCGCCCGAATGATCTCCTCGGGTGCGGCGTCCTTCATCAGGTAACCGTCGGCGCCGGCGCGCAGCAGGTTGACCGCGTACTGAGCCTCGGGATATGTCGACAAGAACAGCACGCCCTGCTCGGGGCGCAATTGCTTGATGACGCGAAGCGTGTCGATTCCGTTCTTGTCAGGCATGGCGATATCCAGCAGCACGACATCGAAGGCCGTCTCGCGCACGGCGCGGATCACTTCGTCGCCGCTCGCCGCCTCGCCCAGCACTTCCATGTCCGATTCGTCCGCGATGAATTGTTTGAAGCCGGTGCGAACGATCGCGTGGTCGTCGGCGATCAGAATTTTTATTGTCAGTGACATCTAAGCTCCAGAAACTTTCCCCCTCGGCCGGCTGGCCGAATCTATCTGGCGTGTGCGCGCGCAGCATGGGCGTCACTCCCGGTCGAGCAGGTCACGCATGTCGTCGGCGTGCTCTTCCTCGACGGCCAGGATTTCCTCGAGCATGCGCCGCGTCGTGGTATCCCGGTCGCCCAAATAATGAATCATCTCGCGATAACTCTCAATCGCGATGCGTTCGGCGACGAGATCTTCCCGGATCATGTCGCGCAGGTTCTGGCCGGGCACGTATTCGGCATGGCTGCGCGAGGACAGGCTGTCGGGCGAGAAGTCGGGCTCGCCGCCCAGTTGCACGATACGCGCCGCGATGCGATCCGCGTGTTCCTGCTCCTGCGCCGCGTGCTCGGCGAATTCCGCGGCGACCGGCTCGGCGTGAATGCCAGTGGCCATGAAATGGTGGCGCTTGTAGCGCAGCACGCACACCAGCTCGGTGGCGAGCGCTTCGTTGAGCATCTGGACGACCGCGTCGCGATCGGCCCGGTAGTCCTCCGTGACGGCACCGTCGTCGAGGTGCTCGCGTGCACGCTCGCGCAAAGCGCGAACGTCGATGTGGAAGTCCTCGCCCGCTGGCTTGCTGTGCCCATTACCCGTCATCGCGTGCTTGCCGGTGTCGACCGACTGCGAGGCATGGTGCTTGGCGTGCTTGGCGGTATGCATGTGCGATTCCTCCTTCCTGTCAGTATTGGCGGGAACGGGGACGCCCGGTGCCGGCGCCCCCGACGGCAACGTGCGGGCGGCTATCGCCGGAACACTCCGAAGAGCAGCGTGACCAGAAAGATCACGAGGAAGATGAAGAACAGGATCTTCGCGATCTCGGCCGCGCCCGCGGCGATTCCCGTAAAACCGAAAACCGCGGCGATCAACGCGATCACGAAAAACACGACGGCATAGTGAAGCATCGCAACCTCCTTGATTGTGGACGGGCTTCGGGCGACACGCATACCGCGCCGCCCCGGTCACTGCGGCGCACGGCGCGCGGCCGCGCCCCGCGGCGCGCCGTCTAGTCGACGATCTTCTTGGCGACGGTCAAGCCAAGCAGCAGGAAGATCACGAACAACACCAGGAACAGCACGAACAGGATCTTCGCGATCCCGGCCGCACCGGCGGCGATCCCGGTGAAGCCCAACAGGCCCGCCACGATCGAGATCAGTGCAAACAACAAAGCCCACTTCAACATAGCGTTCTCCTTGGTCGATTCAATTCCCGGAGACTTTCTTCGCTCCCCACGTCTCGCTCGCCCTGCGCGCGGAGCTTGCGCGAACGGCCCGCAATCCATCGGGTGCTGAATGTATGGTAGAAAAACGGGCTTTCCGGAACTGCCCGGGCGCTTCTGGTTTTTGCGTAGGAATTGGCTGACAATTCCCGTGTGCAGGCGATTTTCGACTTATGATCAAAGCGAAATGACGCAGTCTGCGGATATGCGCGGATTGGTATTGTCTTCGCCCAACCCTTCTCGACACGCCCTCATGCCTCGATTGTTTACGTCCTGGTTACGTCGTCGCAGCTGGATCATCGCCATGATCGCCGCGATCGTCATCACGGTCGGCAGCCTGGTCGGGCTGGAGTCGGCACACCGGCGTCTCGCCTCCACCTACGAATCGGCGCTGCAGGCCATGACGGCGGCCAACGAGCTCAACGAGATCATGGCGCGCACGTCGACCGTGGTTTCGAGCCAGCGCGGCTATCTGCTCACCAAGGATCCCCTCTATCTCGACCCCTATCTGTCGGCGGTACGGCGCATTCGCGACCTCTCGGCGCTGGTCATCCAGCATTACGAAGACGTGCATGACACGCAGGCCACGAAAGACTTCGCCGCGGTGATGACACTGTTCTCCAATCGGATCGCCACGATGGAGGCCGCGCGTGCCGGCGTGATCGCCGGCACGATGACGCTCGAGCAGGCGCTCTCGCCCGACTACCTCGGCATCGGCGCGATGGAGCGCGTGCAAAACGGCATCACCGATCTCTACAACCGAGAACTCGCGCGCGCGCGCGTGGCGCAGGACGACGGCCGCTTCGATCAAGTGATCTCGGCCGTGAGCGCCGGCGCGCTCTCGGTGCTCACCATTGTGCTGTTCATCCTGCTGTTTCGCACGCTCGGGCGGCAGATGCGCCAGGAGCAGCTCGCACGCGACCAACTGCACGAGCAGCAGGCGCATCTGGACCGGCTCGTGCGCGAGCGCACCGAGCAGCTCGACGAGCTCGCCACCCACCTGCAAAACGTGAGCGAGGATGAGAAAACGCGTCTTTCGCGGGAACTCCACGACGAGCTCGGCGCGATTCTCACCGCGTGCAAGATGGACGTCACCTGGGCGCACCACAAGCTCCGCAGCAGCGATCCGGTCGTGGCGGAGAAGCTCGCGCGCGCGCAACGCAATCTCGATTCGGGCATCCAGATCAAGCGGCGCATCATCGAGAACCTGCGCCCGACGGTGCTGATCAACTTCGGCCTCGTCACCGCGCTGCGCTCGCTCGCCGAAGAGACCGCCGACCAGCAGCACTGGGAGCTCGATCTCGATCTGCCGGAAGACGACTTCGCGTTGCCCGAGTCCACCGCCATCGTGCTGTTCCGCGTGGCGCAGGAGGCGCTCACCAATGCCGCGAAGTACGCGCGGGCGACGGCCGTGCGCGTCGCGCTCGCGTGCGACGATCAGCGCGTGCGGCTCGAAGTGATCGACAACGGCATCGGGCTCACGCCGGATCAGTTCAACAAACCCAAGACGCACGGACTGTTCGGCATGCGCCAGCGCGTCTCGGCCAAGGGCGGACGCATCGACATTCATTCGTTGCCGCAGCGGCTGGGCACGGAGATCCAGGTCGTGCTGCCGCTGTGCAACCCGGCCGACGCCCCCGAGATCGCCACGGAAGTCACTGAAAGTACCGCCCCCGCCGTACACGGCCCCGCACGCCCCGAGGCGCATGAGACGGCCGCCGCAGCGCCGGCCGACGACTCGAGCGCCGACGTGGTCGAGCACGAGCGCCCCGCCTGACACCCGCTGCTCGTGGGAATACGCCGACAGCGTAACCCGATTCCGCCTACGCCGCGACGGTGATGTGGCTGACAGCGCGGGCATTTCGCACTCCCTACCATGGAATCACCCGCCGTCCTGCGGGCGCGGCAACAACGCGCGAGGCACCGCGCGCGACATCGCCGCCGCGCGAGAATCCCATCTACCCAATATTGAGGAGTGGTCATGAACTCGGATCTGATCAAGGGCAAGTGGAACCAACTCAAGGGCGAAGTCAAGAAGCAATGGGGCAACCTGACCGACGACGATCTGCTGAAGATCGAAGGCAATCGCGACAAGTTCGTCGGCGTGATCCAGGAGCGCTACGGCAAGGCGAAGGCCGACGCCGAGCGCGAAGTGGACACCTGGAACGACCAGCACAAGCTCTGGTAAGCCCCGAGCCGCCGGCCCGCCCGGCGGCGGGCGCTCCCCCCGCGCAGCGCATTGCCGCCACGCGCCTGTGACGACCTCACCTCTCAAAGGAGAAATCCAAATGAAACGACTGATCGCCATTGCACTGCTGAGCGGCTTCGCGCTGGGTCTGGCCGGCTGCAACACCGTCCATGGCGCCGGCAAGGACGTCGAGCGCGGCGGCGAAGCCATCCAGGGCGCCGCAGATCGCAACAAATGACGGTAATTTCATTGCCCCCCACGATCCGCGATGCCCCGGCATCGCTTCCCACGATCGCCAGCCGATAGGAGGACATTGAGATGTCACGACTTGCCTTGAACCTGCTTACCTGCGCCTGCCTCGCGACGGGAGCTGCCGGCCTGCTGGGGACCGCCTCGGCCAACGCGGCCGACGCCGCTGCCAAGGACCGTTACGACGCCGCGCAGAAGTCGGCCGAAGCCGACTACAAGGCCGCCGCCGCGCGCTGCGACGACCTGAAGGACAACGCGAAAAAGGTATGCATCGAGGACGCCAAGGGCAACGAGAAGATCGCCAAGGCCAACGCCGAGGCGGATTACAGGCAAACCCCCAAAGCGCGCTACGACGCAGCTATCGCCAAGGCCGACGCCGACTACCGCGTCGCCAAGCTGCGCTGCGACGACAAGAAGGGCAATGACAAGGACGTGTGCCTGAAGGACGCCGAGGCCGCCAAGACGAAGGCCTACGGCGACGCCCAGGTCATGCGCACGAGCCGTGAATCCTCCAAGGACACGCGCGCCGCGCGCCAGGACGCGAACGACGATGCGAACAAGGCCCGATACAAGGCCGCACTCGAACGGTGCGATTCGCTCTCGGGCGACAGCAAGGACACCTGCGTGGCCGACGCCAAGGCCCGCTTCAACCAATAAGGCGCAAGCCGCTTCAACCAGCGAGTCAGGCGCAAGCTTTTAGCGGGGAGGAGAAGGCGCCCGCGCTCCCGGTCCCGGACCGGGCGGGCGCCGGCAGCAGGCGGATGTCGCGCGAGGCGGCATCCGCCGCTGTTTTTACGCCACACGCCAAGGCAGGGCCAGGCACGCCTTGTAAATGAATGTAACAAGTGCGGGAGGCGCCGGCCCGCCCTGGCCTCCCGCCGCGCCCGATCGTGTCAACCGAAACGAGCGCAAGTCGTTGATTATGAATAGAATAGGGGCCTGATTCACACGTTTGGCGGCCGCTTTTCTACGCCCGAACGTTCCCCACTGTCCGGGACCGCGCATACTTTGCAACAATTGCGCCACGCTCGCGATTCGGAACTTCAGTACAGTTAAGCCAAGGAATCTGACGAACCAGGGTGCCGGCGGGCACCGGGCGCGTCGGCCGGCATGGTGCCGGTCCGGGCGCTGTCATCAGTACGCTGCCAAGTCGCAGGAGAAATGTCATGAAAACCAAGTTTGCCGCCCTTGCCGTCGCCGGGATCGCACTCGCCGCGGGTGCGATCGGGACGGCGCAGGCGCACGTCTCCGTCGGTATCGGCATTGGCGTGCCGCTGATCGCACCGGCACCGGTCTATGCGCCCGCGCCGGTCTACGTGGCGCCGCCTGCGCCGGTCTATGTGGCGCCGCCGCCCGTGTACGTGGCGCCGGCCCCGGCCTACTACGGCCCGCCGCCGGTGTATTACGGCCGCCCGTACTATGGCCGCTACGGCCACGGCTACTGGCGCCACGGCCGCTGGTACGCCTATTGATCGACGCCCGCGGCGCGCGCCGTGTCGCGCCGTGCTGGAAAACGAACGCGCCGCCGACATCGCTGTCGGTGGCGCGTTTTCATTGGGCCGAACCGGGGCGCAGGCCGACTACCGGGCTACCCGGTAAGCAATCCGGAAGCCGCCCCAGTGACGGCCATTCACATAGATCGGCGCGGAAGCGTCCTTCATCACCACGAACTGGCCGCCGCCCATGTCGCGACGATAGGTTTGCAGCAGCAGCGGTTTGGTGTTGCGCCCGGCCGCCGCGCCGGTGCGGTCGTTGAAGAGCCGGCGGTTGCGGCAGTTGGCGGCGTTCCACACCGGGTCGTTGGTCGGCGTCTGCGAAAACTTGCGGTTATGCGTGGGCAAATAGCCGTTCTCGTCCACGGCCGCGCAGAACGCGATGCGGTCGTTGAGCGCGAGCAAGGGCTCCTGGATGGCAGGCAGCGTCTCGTCGGTAAAGCGCGTGAAGCTCGCCATCAATTGCTGCGGGTTCGAGCCGGGAATCGGCTGATAGCGGCGGTCGAACAGCTCCTGCTCGGTGATCCTGCCCTTGGCGAGCGCCGCCTCGAAAGCCTCGCCAACCTGCTTGGCCGCACGGCGCACCGCGCGAATGAACGGCGTGTCCTCGGTTTCCACGTCCGCCTCGGCGATCAGGCCGATCAATTGCTCCGAGACCGACAGCAGACCGTTGATGCGCTCGCGCGCGCTCTCCACGTGCTCGGCCGAATGCGCCACGCCGTCGGCCATTTCGTCGACGTGCGCGGCAAGCGTGCCGCACTCGTGCTCGATGGCCTCGCTCGCCTGCGCGATCTGGCCCGCCTGCCGATCGAACGTGTCGAGCGCGGTGCCGGCGGTCTCGATCACGCTCGCAATCGCGCGCGTACCCTCGCGCGCGTCGTTCGCGCGCGAGACGTTCGCGTTGCTCTCGCGCATGAGGCGCTCGGTGCGCTCCGCGAGTGCGCTAAGCGTCTGTTCGATCTGCTGCGTTGCCTCGGCCGTCTTGCTGGCGAGTTGTTTGACTTCGGTGGCCACCACGGCGAAGCTGCGTCCGGCCTGGCCCGCGCGCGCCGCTTCGATGGCGGCGTTCAGCGCGAGCAGATTGGTCTGGCGGGCGATCACCGAGATGCCCTCGGCCACCTTGCCCACATGTGCGAGCGCCTCGCGCAGACCGCCGATTTCCTCGGCCATGCCGGACACGCCTTCGACGAGGCCATGAATGGAGGCAAGTGATGCGTCGGCCGTGCTGCGCGAGGCGGCAATCTCGGCGCTGGCGCGATCGGCCACGTCGCGGGCCTCGCGAGCGGCCGCGGCGATGCGCTGGTTCCCTTCGCTGGTGTCGGCAGCGGCGCGACGCAGTTCCTGGAAGACCTCGGCCTGCCGCTTCGTCCGGACGGCGATTTCGTCGACGTTGCCGGCAATGTCGCACAGCTCGATGCCGAGCGTGCCGGCACTCCTGGCCACCTCGTTCATGATGTTGACGGTCTGCGCAGCACCCCGATTGCGCGTGAAAAGCCCCATCGTCAGTCTCCTCGCATCTCTGATCTGCTTGTTATGACGAGTGCGCGAGCTTCGCAGTGCCATCGCCTCCAAAGCCTTGAGCTTGCCCGCGAAAATGCCGCTCGGGCGCTCGCGCCACACGCTGGTGTGTCGAAAAGTATAACGGGAGAAAAAACGGGCGACTTGAGGGTTTCCTCGCCCCTTCCGACGTTATCGGGGCGCCCTCTCACGCGGGGCTTACGTTGGACTTACGCTCGAATCCGATCGGGATTACGCCGGATTTACATCGAACCCACGGCGGCGCTCGCCGGGCTTGGCGCGCTACTGCCCGCGCCGCGCAACGCCTTGGCGAGCGCCTCGCCCACGGCAATGGCCAGTGCGCCGGCATCGCGCCGGCGCAGCAAGGCGACTTCGCTGTGCGCGTTCGCGTCCTCCAGTGCCACGCGCCGCACGTCGGCCTGCACGAGCGCCGCCAGACTCTCGGGCACGATGGCTACGCCGAAGCCCGCGGCCACGAGATTGACGAGCGTGACCTTGCGCGAGGTCGCCATCGCCGCCGTCGGAAAGAATCCGTGTTGCTGACACAACTGGGCCACCCGGTAGCTCAGGCCGCCACGCTCGCGATGCGGCAGCGAGACGAACGGCTCCGAAGCGAGCGCCGCCACACTGACCGAGGTCTGCCGCGCCAGCGCGTGCCCGGGCGGCACGACCAACAGCAGCCGCTCGCGTGCCATCGTCTCGCAAACGAGCGACGGCGCAGGACGCAGCACGGGCAGCCGCACCAGCCCGAGGTCGATGCGCCCGGCCTCGACTTCGTCCTGCTGTTGTTCGGACGACAGCGTCGAGATGTCGACGCTCACACCGGGGTTGGCCTGCAGGTGCGCGCGAAGGGCGGCGGCCAGCGCTCCGGCAAACGGCACGGAACTGGAGTGCGCAAGGCGCACCGTGCCCTGCTCGCCGCGCGCGACGCTGCGGGTGAGCGCGACCGAGCTTTCGAGTTCGGTGAGCACGCGCCGCGCCTCGTCGACGAACGTGCGCCCGGCCGGCGTGAGCGTCACGCCCTTCGACGAGCGCTCGAGCAGCACGGCCTGCAATTCCCGTTCAAGCTCCGAGATCTGCCGGCTCAGCGCCGACTGGGCGACGAACAGACGCTCGGCCGCCGCGCTGAATCCACCCGCGTCGACGACTTCGAGGAAATACCGCAACTGCCGCAGCGACACCATGACCATGCCGTTTCGAGATCGAACACCGCCACATTCTATATTGGCGCCGCGCCCGCCGGCCGCCCTATGCTGACGGCAGCCCCGCACGCCATGCGGCTTGCGGCTCCTCCGTCCTTCCTGCCTTGCTACGGTAGCTCGCCATGCCCGTCTCGCTGTCCGCTCCGCTCGTCGACACATTCATCAGCGCACTGCCCGCCGCCGGCGACTGGCTGCTGATGAGCGCCGCCGTCATCGTCGCCTATGTGATCTTCGGCATCGCCGGTTTCGGCACCGCGCTGGTTGCAAGCCCCGTGCTCGCCTGTGCGATGCCGGTCGCCCAGATCGTGCCAATGCTCGCGCTGCTCGACTTCGGCGCCGCCTCCGGCAGCGTCTTGCGCAACGTGCGCGAGGCCGACACCGGCGAGCTGCGTCGCCTGTTGCCAGCAATCATCGTGGGCAGCGTGGCCGGCGCGACCTTGCTGCTGCATCTGCGGCCGGACGTCCTGTTGCGTGCGTTGGCTTGGTTCATCTGCGCTTACGCGGTGTTCTCGCTCGTCGGGCCGCGCGCGAAATCCCGCCTCTCGCAGGCGTGGGCGATTCCGTTCGGCGCGGCCGGCGGCATGCTCGGCGCCATGTTCGGCAGCGGCGGCTTCCTCTATGCGATCTACCTGACGAGCCGACTCGAACGCGTGGAGGCGATGCGCGTCACGCAAGCCACGCTCATCGGCCTGAGCACCCTCGTGCGCGCGGCCATGTTCCTGCTCGCCGGGGTCTATGCCAGTCTGCCGATGCTGATGAACGCCGTCTCGCTGATCCCGGCGATGGCGGCCGGCATGTGGCTGGGCAGGCACATCACGCTGCGCCTGTCGCGCCAGCAGTTCGTGAAGGCGGTGAATCTCGTGGTGCTGGCCGCCGGGCTCGCGCTGCTGCTGCGCGGTCGCTAGGGCCGGAGCGCATGAGGACACGGCGGCACCCCGGCACCATGGCGGTCGCCGCGCGGCCTCACAACGGGTATGCTGACGACCGTCATTGCCCTGTGCGCCCTGTCATGCCCCTGCCCGCCCTTGTCGTCTTCGGCGAAGCCCTCACCGATCTGATTCGCCAGCCCGATGGCGACGGCCGCCAGTGGGTGAGCCGCGCCGGCGGCGCCTGCTGGAACGTTGCACGCGTATGCGCCGCGATGGGCGTGCCTACGGGCTTCGGCGGCGCGATCAGCACGCACGCGCCGTTCGGCGCCGAACTGCTCGCGCTCTCGCACGAGGCCGGACTCGATGCGCGCTACCGGCAGGCCGTGGACGCGCCCGCGCTCGTCGCCGTCGTGCATCGCCACGATCCACCGGCGTATTTTTTTCTGGGCGAGGGGGCGGCCGACCTTGCGTTCGATCCGACAGTGCTCCCGCACGGCTGGGAGGCTGCGGCGCGCATCGCGCATTTCGGCTGTATCAGCCTGGTTCGCGAGCCGCTGGCCTCGCGGCTCATCGGGCTGGCCGAGGCGCTGCACGCGCGCGGCGTTGCGATCAGCTTCGATCCGAATCTGCGCAACCTCATGGGGCCTGGCTACTTCGCGACCTTTGTGCGGATGGCCCGGCTTGCCCGCTGGCTCAAGCTTTCCGTGGAGGACCTGCGCGCGCTCTTTGCCGGCCGCGCGGACGCCGACGCACTCGCCGAAGTGCACCGCATCGCACCGCGCGCCAGCGTGCTGTTGACCGATGGCGAGCGTGGCATGCAACTGCGCCTGCCCGATGGCATCACGCTCGATCAACCCGCTTACCGGGTCGAAGTGGCCGACACTGTCGGCGCGGGCGACGCCGCGATCGGCGGCTGGCTCGCGAGCCTGTCGCGCGAGCCGCGGGCGAGCGTGGCCGAGCATCTGCGCCGCGCCGCGGCAGCGGCCGCACTCGCATGCACGCGCACGGGCGCCCACGCTCCGCGGTGGCACGACGTGCAAACGCTGATTGCCTCGCAGCGGCCCGCGCGCTGACGCCGCCCGCTGCCACTCGTTGTCACCCGTTGCGCCCCGTTGCCGCCGGCGTCTGTCCGGCGTCTGTCGCGCCCGCGGCGCGCCAATTATCCGAATAATCGCTATGATGAGAGCCAACCATCACCTTAGCCGATGCATTCGACATGACTCCGGATCAATTGCTGACGTTCGCGACGGTGGCCGAGTTGGGCAACATCAGTCACGCGGCGCAGGCGCTGCACCTCTCGCAGCCCGCGGTTTCGGGCCAACTGCGGCTGCTGCAGGAGTCGTTCGGCGAGCCGCTGTACCGCCGCGACGGGCGCGGCATCCGGCTCACCCCCGTGGGCGAGCAGGTCGCCGTATACGCGAATAAACTGCGCCAGGACTATCGCCAGGCGCTGGCGCTGCGCGACAGCTTGCGGGGCATGGAAACGGGTGCGCTGCGTATCGGCGCGAGCACCACGCCGGCAAGCTATCTGTTGCCCTACGTGATTGCCGCGTTCCACCAGCGCTATCCGGCCGTGGCGCTGCATATCATCGACGGCAACACCAGCGAGATCGTGGCGCAGCTCGAGCGGCTCGACGTCGCTTTCATCGAGGGCGCGGTGCCGCCCGGCCTGTCGCCGGAGGTCGCCGTGCGTCCGTGGCGCGACGACGAGATCGTCGCCATCGCGCGGGCCGATCATCCGCTCGCACAGCAGCCGGAAGGCGCGTCGTTGCAGCGCATCGCGGACTATCCGCTGATCCTGCGTGAGCCGGGTTCGGGCGTGCGCGCCCTCGTGGCGCGGGCGTTTTCGGTCGCGGGACTCACGCCGCGCGTGGCGCTGGAGCTCGCCGGGGTGGAGAGTATCAAGGAAGCGGTGCGGGCCGGCATGGGGGTGGGCTTCGTGTCGGCCATGTCGATGCGCCACGAAGACGCCGCGCTGGCGGCCGTGCGCATCGACCCGCCGCACGGCCTCAAGCGGCTGCTGACCGCGCTCGTGCCGCATGCCGACGCACTGTCGCGCCCGACCGAGCGCTTTCTCGAGCAGTGTTTCCGGGGCGACGCCGCCGATCCGGCGACCGTGCGGTGACACGCGCGGGCGACCCCATCGAACGCCCCGCGGCACTCGTCGCACGGCCCACCGGACCGGCGCGTCAGGCCGATCTCCTACGGCCTCATTTGAAATCCCACGCCATCTGCTCGGCAACCGGGGTCGCCTCGGACGAGCGCACGCACACTTCCAGGTAATCGGTCACGGGCGTGGGCGCGCGCACGCCCTCGTCGAGCAGGCGCCGATTGTCGAACACGTAGTCGAGCGCCGCGAACGCGCCGTAGCGGCGCAGCGCCTTGGCCATGAGCCGGCCGTTGCCGTGCCCGAGCTGATGCGCGAGTGCGGGCGTGAGCCGCTCGATGTCCTGCTCGCCGATGCGGCGAAAACGCTCGCCAAGCGGCGGTACGCCGCGCGCCTTCGCGAGCGCCGCCTCGATCTCGCCGACCGTGCGCGCGCTCGCCGCGCCCGCCGACACGTGATACAGGTCGTGCCGCAGATGCGGCAAAAACGCAAGATCGATGAGCGCGTCAGCGCAGAAATCCACAGGCACCACGTCGAGACGATCGTCCAGCGCACACGTGAACGCACCCAGCAACTGCACCATGCGAAACATCCAGAAGATGCTGCCGGACGGCTCGCAGCCCAGCCGCGTGTGCCCCACGACGATCGATGGCCGCGCGATCACCAGCGGCAGCCCCGGCCATTCGCGCCGCAGGCGCCGCTCCGCTTCCGCCTTGGAAGCCGTGTACGGCACCAGTTGGTGTTCGGCACGGGCGAGCTCGTGCGATTCGCCGACGACGCCGGCGACGCCCGCCCACTCGTCGCCGCATGCCATGGCAGTGCCCACGTGAACGAACCGTTCGAGCACCGGCGACGCCGCCACGGCGCGCGCGAGGGCCAGCGTGCCGGCGACGTTGACCGATTCGAGCTGGGGGTGCGGTGAAAAACTGGCGATGGCGCCGGCGTGAACGACATGGGTTACCCGCCGCATGAGGGCATCGTCCTCGAAGCTCACGGGCTGTGCGAGGTCGCCGCAGACGATATTCGCCTCGGTGAGCGTGAGCCGATGCACGGGCGGCACGCGAAAGCGGTCCATCGCTGCGCGCACGCGCGCCAGTCCGTCGCCGGTCGTGCGCGCACGCACGAGGAGTAGCAACGACGGGCCAAACCCGTCCTTGAGGAGCTGGGCGACGACGGCGCCGCCGACAAAACCGGTGCTGCCGGTCACAAGAATTCGCATGGCAATGGCCTCGCTATACATCAGGGTGCCGCTGATGCATCCGCTGCATCGGACACATTGAACGAGAAGAAACGGCGCGCGGCGAACGCGCTCGTCAGAACGTGTAGTCGAGCGTCGCCGCCGCCTGGTAGTTGGTCTTGTTGAACACGATCGGGCTCTTCGAGGCGTTGCCGGTATAGCGCATGACGCCGCCGGCCACCGTGGTGCTCCAGTGCTTGGTGAACCTGTGGGTCCAGTTCGCGGTGAGGCTCACGCCGTAGAGGCCGCCGCCGGGCGCGTACTGCCGGAAGCCCGAATTCAGGCTCTGGTCGGCCGTCACGCCGAAATACGTCTGCGCATACTTGCCGCTCGCGAAGTGCGCCGTGGCGCCCAGGCCCACGGAGTCGGTCGGCGTCTTGTAGACGAGGCCGTCCACGGCCAGGCGGTAGACGTTGCCCCGATCGCGGTGGGACAGCGGAATGTCGGTGGCCACGCTCACCACGGCCACGTCGCCGATCGCATAGCCGGCCTGCAGCGTGGTGAGCACCGAGCCCTTGACGTCGCCCATGCCGCGCAGTTTGTCCGAGCCAGTGTCAAGGCTCTTCTTGCGGTCCTTGCGGCCTTCGTCGTAAGACAGCGCGGCCGAAACGAAGAACCCGGCGGGCAATGTCAGGCGGTAGCCGACGCCGCCCAGGCCGACGAACACGCCGAACGGCGTTTGCAGCGCAAGGTTGAGCGCGGGCGTGACGCGGTACTCGTCGCTGCCCATATAGCGGGGAGAGTAGCCCACACCGCCGCCGATCGTGAACTCGTAGCCGCTCTCCGGCTTGTTCGCGGGCAGGCTCTGGTCGGGCTGGATGCCGCTGTAGCGCGCCGGATCGACGGCATGCGCCTGCGAGGCGGCGCCGGCCAGCGCGAGCCCGGCGGCGCCCGCAGCGGCGAAGCGGGACAGGGGGCGGCAGTGGCGACGATGGTGACGGCTTTTCATGGCACTCCTACAAGATCCGTTGAACTTCTGTCTTTTCCGGGAAAGGGAAACCTGCGCAGGGACGGCAAGTTGAGCGCATGGTAGGCGCGAAGCGCCGCCTTGGCTGTTATTCGATTTAGGAGCTTTGTGAATAAATGTTTTCATTTGTTCGCAGGTTTGAAACGCCCGCCCGGCGGGGTTTCGGGGCAGTAGAATGCGCCTCACGGGAGTGCCGCCGCGATGGCGGCACGGCACATAACAGGAAAGGAATACGGCCATGTACCGTGTCTTACTGATCGAAGACGATGCGCGCCTGGCCGCGCTGGTCACGGAATATCTGCACGCGTACCGCTTCGAAGTGATGGTGGTGGCCAACGGGGCCCGGGCGCTCGAACGTTTTCGCGCGTTTGCGCCGGATATCGTGATCCTCGATCTCATGCTGCCCGGCATGGACGGCATGGAGATCTGCCGCCAGCTGCGCGCGCTCAGCACCACGCCCATCCTCATTCTCACCGCGCGGGAGGACACCTACGACCAGGTCGCGGGCCTCGAAGTCGGCGCCGACGACTACGTGGTCAAACCGGTCGAGCCGCGACTGCTGCTCGCGCGTTTGCGCGCGCTGCTGCGTCGATCGCTGCCGCCGGCCGAGCCGGTGGTCGAGGGCGAGGACGCACTCACGTTCGGCCAACTGCGTATCGTGCCGCGCGATCGCACCGTGTTCTGGCGCGGCGCCCCCGTCGAGCTCAAGTCCAACGAATTCAGCCTGCTGCTGATTCTGGCGCGCGGCGCGGGCCGCGTCGTGACCCGCGACGAGATCCTGCAACAGTTGCGGGGTATCGAATTCGACGGCATCGACCGCACGGTCGATGTCGGCATCTATCGGTTGCGCAAGCGCTTCGAAGACACGGACGGCGAGCCGCAACGCATCAAGACCGTGTGGGGACGGGGCTATCTGTTCAGCCCGTCCGCGTGGGAGAGTTGAATCATGTTTCGCATTCTTCTGAAGCTCTATGCCCTGGTCGGCGTCTCGGTGGTCGCGGCCATCCTGCTGATCACGCACACCTTCGGCACCGTCTTCTACGACACCATGAACCGCGCCGCGCAAGCCCAGCTCGGCGGCTATGCCTGGCTGATCAACCGCGCTCTGGGCGAGATCCCGGAGGCCGACTGGCCGGCATTCGTGGCCGAGTTCGGCGCCCGCGGCAACGACACGCTCGAGATCAGGCCGCTCAAGGATTTCCCGCTGCCGCGCGAGTCCGTGCGCAAAGACCTCGAGGCCGGGCTGCCCGTAGCCAACGATACCGACGGCGATCACTACGCCATGCGGCTTCGCGACTCGCAATGGGTGCTCACCTCCACGACCGGCACCGACCTGAGCCTCAAGCAGATCAACTACCTGGCCTATGCACTGCTCGCGCTACTCATGCTGATCGCGGTGCTCACTTGGGTGCGCTGGTACTGGACCGACGTGCAGGCGCTCAATCGCGCCGCGCGCCGCTTCGGCGAGGGTGACTTCAGCGCGCGCGCGCGTGTGTCGCGTTTCTCGAACCTCAGTGCGCTCGTGCGCGTCTTCAACACGATGGCCGACCGCATCGAGCACTCCATCAAGACGCAGAAGGACATGATCAACGCGGTCTCGCATGAGCTTCGCACCCCCATCGCGCGCCTCGACTTCGGGCTGGAAATCCTGCAGCAGCGGCGTCACCTGCCCGACGGCGAGGAGCGGATCAACGCGCTCAAGGGCGACATTCGCGAGCTCGACGAACTGGTCACCGAACTGCTCTCGCTCGCGCGGCTCGACCAGATCACTGCGCCGCCCACGCGCCATACCGTATCGTTGCGCCTGATGTTCGACAGCCTTGCCGCGAATTGCACCGAAGTGCTGGCGGCGCGCTCGATCACGCTCGACATTGCCGCCGAACCCGGCGCGGACTGCGTGCAGGTCGAGCCGAAGCTGCTCGCGCGCGCCGTACAGAACCTGCTCAACAACGCCATGCGCCACACCACGCGGCGCATCGTCTGCGGTGCGAAAACGTGCGAAAGCGGCGAGATCATGATTTACGTCGACGACGACGGCGAAGGCGTGCCGCCGCCCGAACGCACGCGCATCTTCGAGCCGTTCCACCGGCTCGACAGCAGCCGCAACCGGGCCACCGGCGGCTTCGGCCTGGGGCTCGCCATCGTGCGCCGCATCGCGCTGCTGCACGGCGCCCGCGTGGGCGTCGACACCTCGCCGCTCGGCGGCGCGCGCTTCACCATTACCCTGCCCGGCACCCCCGCCGCGTAGCGCCAGGGCGCGCCACATGGCTTTCTGACGGCGAGCGGCCGGCGTCCACGCGCCGGCCGTTCGCGTTTGCAGCGCCTTCTCCCGCGGGTGGAGACCTCGCCGTGTTCCGCGCCGCCCGGCCCTCCCGGCACGTCCGCCCTGGTCCTCGCCCCCAAACCCTCGTCCCCGACCATCGCTCTCCTCCCCTCGCTCCCCCCCGCTCTCACCCCCGCCCTCACCCGATATTTCGGATGGCGATCGATTGTCATGCTCGCGACATGTTGGGCGCCTACATTGGCGGCTCAATTTAATCCCAAAGAGGACCCTGTAATGAAACCCAACTTCCGCATCGCGGCGGCGGGGTGCTGCCTGGCGCTCGCCGGCGGCCTGCCCATGCCCGCTCTGGCCCAGTCCAACGTTCAGCTCTACGGGCTGATCGATTCGGGCGTCGAATTCCTCACCAATGCCGACAGGAACAGCGCCGGCAACACCGTCAGCCTCTCGCGCGTCACCTCGGGCAACCTCGCCGGCTCGCGCTGGGGCCTGAAAGGCACCGAAGACCTCGGCGGCGGCAACAAGGCGCTGTTCCTGATCGAAAACGGCTTCAACCTCGGCAACGGGCAGTCGCTGCAAGGTGGGCGCGAATTCGGCCGTCTGGCCTACGTGGGGCTGTCGAACCAGTCCATCGGCACGTTCACCATCGGCCGTCAGGGCGGCGTGTTCCTCGACTGGGTGAGCAAGTTCAATCCGCTGAACAACGCCGTGTACGCCATCAAGATGCAGGACACGGCGTTCTCCGACCGGCTCGACAACAGCCTGCGCTACACCGGCAAGTTCGGTGGGTTCGAGGCGATGATCCAGTACTCGAAGGGCTATGACGACGTGAGCTTCGGCAGCGCAACGCCGGGCGACAACCGCCGCGCGCAAGTCGTCGACGCCGGCATTCGCTACGCCAGCGGCCCGCTGTCGTTCGTGCTCGCCTACGACCAGAAGAACGGCGGCTCGGTGCTGCCCAATGCGGCCATGACCGCGAAGGTCGGCGGCTATGAAGGCAACGTCGATCGCCGCATTGCGGCGGCCGCACAGGTCTCGCTGCAACGCGTGGACCTGTACGCCGGCTATCGCTACCTGAATGCGAAGGCGATCCACCTCTCGGCGCTGAACAGGAGCCCGGTCGAAGCCTCGAGCTACTACTGGCTCGGCACGACGTGGCACGCCACGCCGGCGCTCGACCTGTCGGCGACGGCGATGTACCAGGACTTCTACGGGACCAACCGCGATCCGCTGTCGTTCCAGGTGAGCGCCGATTACAACTTCTCGAAACGCACAGACGTCTACGTGAATCTCGGTTACGTCGTGAACCGCAACGGCTCCGATCTCGGCCTGAACGGTTTCGGCGCCAACGTCGTTGCCGGCAAGAACCAGTTCGGCACGATGGCCGGCATCAAGCACACGTTCTGATGACAGGCGACACTCGCGCGCTCCGGCGCGTCGCGCCGACGGCGCAATCGAACGATGTGCCGGAAGCGGCGTTGCCGGCCGCGTCGGCGGGCGCGTCGAATGGGACGTCGAATGGGGCTCCGAATGGGGCTCCGAATGGGGCGTCAGCGGGTGTCGCCGTCTCGGTGCGCGCACTGCACCAGCACTTCGGTGCGATGCGCGTGCTCGACGGCGTCGATCTCGACGTGCCGGCAGGCACGACCACCGCGCTGCTCGGCCCGTCGGGCTGCGGCAAGAGCACGCTGCTCAGGCTGCTCGCCGGCCTGCTTGCGCCAACCGCGGGCGAGATTCGCTTCGACGACACGCTCGTCGCAAGCGACACCGTCTGCCTCGCGCCGGAGCGCCGAACGCTGGGCATGGTGTTCCAGGACTACGCGCTGTGGCCCCACATGACGGTTGCCGCCAACGTGGCGTTCCCGCTCGAGATGCGCGACCACATCAGTCGTGCACAGCGCGCCGAGCGCGTGGAAGCGGCGCTCGCGCTCGTCGGCCTGGCCGGTTTCGGCGTGCGCCGCCCGCAGTCGCTCTCCGGCGGTCAGCAACAGCGTGTTGCACTCGCGCGCGCGATCGTCGCGGCGCCACGCCTGCTGCTCTTTGACGAACCGCTATCGAACCTCGACCGCGATCTGCGCACGCGTTTGTGCGCCGACATCGGCGCGCTGCTCTCGCGCCTTGGCACCACGGCCGTCTACGTGACGCACGATCGTGAGGAAGCCGAGGCGCTGGCCGACCAGATCGTGATCCTCGCCCACGGGCGCGTTGACAAACGTATTACGAGGTAGCCCATAATGCTCCACCGCAAAATTATCGCGACACTCACCATGGCCTTTGCTGCAAGCGTCGGCGTGCAACATGCGCATGCGCTGACCGTCTACACCGCCGGCCCCGGCAACCTGAGCAAGAAGCTCGCCGCAGGTTTCGAGAAGAAGACCGGTATCAAGGTCGACGTGTTTCAGGCCACGACGGGCAAGGTGATGGCCCGCATCGAAGCCGAGCAGGCCAATCCGCGCGCCGACGTGCTCATCTCGGCCTCGTGGGACACCGCTCAGGATCTGGAAAAGCGCGGCTGGCTCGCGCCGTTCCAGAGCGCCAATGCCGCGCGCGTGCCGGCACCGTTCAAAACCACGCATTACGTTGCGCAAGGCTTGTCCGCGCTCGGCATCGTGTGGAACGCCAAGTCCGGCACGCCCGAGCCGCACGACTGGCGCGACCTCACCCAGCCGAGCTATCGCAATCTCGTCACCATGCCGGACCCCGCGCTCTCGGGTGCGTCGGCTGATCTGCTGCTCGGTCTGCAGGCGCGTCTGGGCGGCGAGGCGTGGAAGCTCTTCGACGAGCTCAAGCGCAACGGCATGGTCGTCTCCGGTCCGAATGCGCAAGCGCTCAACCCGGTGCTCCAAGGCGCCAAGGCGGCCGTGTTCGGCGCGGTCGATTACGTCGCGTATGCGGCGGCGGCGAACGGCGAAGCGGTGAAGGTGATCTTCCCGACCAGCGGCACGGTCATCGCGCCGCGCCCGATGATGATCCTCAACACCTCCAGGCAGCAGAACGAGGCGCGCCAGTTCATCGACTACGTGCTCTCGGAAGAAGGACAGCAGATGGTCGCCGAGGCGTGGCTCATTCCCGCGCGCGAGGACATCGCCATCAAACGCGCATCGTTCAAGGACCTGCGTCTGCTGCCGCAAGGCGACGCCCGGTCGTCGGGTGCGTCGCGCGCCGAAGTCCTGGCTCGCTTCGCCAGACTCAACGGCCAGCACTGACGGTGAAATCGCTTCGACTACTGCCGGCGGCGACGCTCGCGGCGCTCGCCGTCGTGGTGGCGTTGCCGCTCGCGTTCGTTGTGCTGCAGGCGGTGTTTCCGCACCTGGCGCAAGGCTCGCTCGACGCGTTGCGCGCGCCGTTCTCCGCCGTGTGGCCCACGCTCTCGCACGCCAGCACGTGGCCGTTGGTGACCAACACCTTGCGACTGGGACTCTCGGTCGCGCTCGGCACCGCGCTCGTGGGCGGCGCGCTGGGCGCGGTGCGCGGGCTGTTCCACGTGCCGGGCGCGCGGCTCTGGGATCTGTGCTTTCTGTTGCCGTTTCTCGTGCCGCCATACCTCGCGGCGCTGGGCTGGATGCTCCTGCTGCAAACGGGCGGCTACGCTCAGCAACTCGCCGGGCTCGATGCCGGACGCTTCCTCTTCTCGCTGCCGGGCCTCGTCTTCGTGATGACGCTTAACATCTTCCCGGTCGTGTACTTCGCCGTGTCGCGCGCGCTGGCCACCACCGGCTCGCGGCTCGCTGACGTGGCCCGGGTACATGGGGCGTCGGCGTGGCGGGCGTTTGCGCGCGTGAGCCTGCCGCTGGCGCTGCCCGCGTTCGCGGCCAGCCTGCTGCTGGCGTTCACGATGGCGATCGAAGAGTTCGGTGCGCCGGCCGCGCTCGGTGCGCGCGCGGGCTTCGACGTGCTGGTCACGGCCATCGAGGGCCGCTTCGCCGATTGGCCGATCGACTTGCCGGGCGCGTCCCTGCTGTCGATGGTGCTCGCCGCGATCGCGCTCCTCGCGTTCGTGCTGCAGCATCGGCTCGCCGCTGGCAAGGACTTCGAGACGCAGACGGGCAAGCCGATCGCCTCGCCGCCGCGCGCGCTGGGACGCTGGCGCGTGCCGGTGTTGTGCGGCTTCGGAGGGGTGGCGCTCGTCGCGACCGTGGCGCCGCTCTTCTCGATTCTCGCGACGGCATTCTCGGGCACGCTCTCCGGCGGGCTTTCGCTGGCCAACCTCACGACGGCGCACTTCGCGGCGCTGCTCGGCCAGGGCGCGGAAGGGCTCGATGCGCTGGCAACGAGCCTGTCGCTCGCGCTGGGCACGTCGCTCGTCACGGGGGTGCTGGGATTTCTGTGCGCGTGGTGCGTCGTGAAGTCGACGATGCGCGGGCGCCTGGCGATCGACGGCCTGTCGCTCATGCCGCACGCGTTGCCGGGCATCGTCGTGGGGGTGGGGCTGATCCTCGCGTGGAACCTGCCGTTCTGGCCCGTCACGCCATACAACACCTGGGGCATTCTGCTGCTGTCGTATAGCTGCCTGCTGCTGCCCTACCCGGTGCGTTACACGAGCGCGGCGCTGCGTCAGACGGCGGCCTCGCTCGAGGCGGCCGCGCGCGTGCATGGCGCGTCCTCCGGCGTTGCCCTGCGGCGCATTACGCTGCCGCTCGTGATGCCGGCGCTCGGCGCATCGCTCATGATCGTGTTCGCGATCGCATCGCGCGAGCTCGTCACGTCGCTGTTGCTCGCCCCGAGCGGCGTGCAGACGGTATCGATCTTCGTGTGGCGACAGTTCGAGCAGGGTTCCATCGGGCAGGGCATGGCGATGGGCGTGGTGTCGATGGCAGTGAGCGGCACGCTGCTCGCGCTGGCCTCGAAGCTGACCGGCCGGGCGGCGAACGGCTAGCCGGCGGCAGACATCGGCGAGGTCCGCCGGCCGGCCCCGCGCTGCCGCAGCACTGTATTGCTGTATCGCCGGCGCTGTACCGCTGAATCCGGCGTCGACGTTGCGCCGCCGGGCCGCAGTCGGGACCACAGTCGGGGCCGCACCCGGGCGGCCCGCGGTGCGGCACCGGCTCAGAACGGCATGCGCACCAGTTCCTCGACGGCGCCGACAACCTTGTCGCGCGTCTTCATCAGCATCGAGAACGAGAGTTCGGCCTGCGCACTTGCCAGCATGGCGCCGGTCAGGTCATTGCTGTGCCCCAGGTCGACCGCCATCATGCGCTCGCCCGCTTCGCGCTGCGCGGCATCGACGCCGCGCAGCATGGCACCGAAATCGGGGGCGCCGGACGTGCCGGCGTGCGCGAGATCGGACTCGCTCGCACCGGCCGCCCGGCCCAACTCGCGTTGTGTCGCGTGCATGCGATGCAACTCGTTGGTCAGCGCTTGTGTCATCGAGACGGGCATTCAGTTCTCCATCGTTGGCGGCGGCGTCCCCCCGTATGGGTTTCGCCTGAAAGACCCCGCACTTTACGCACGCCCACTATCGCCATAAATAGGCATCCCCCCAAAGCGCGACGGGTTGGGGCATTCCCCAACAACAAGGCCCAGCGCGGCCATTAGGATGCGAACTTCCCTGCGCTCACGAGCGCTGCGAACCGTCTCCCACCATAGGAATCCCATGCACGCGCCTACGTCGCCCCCGGATATCCGGGCCCTCGATCCGTGCCGGCTCGGCCAGCCCACGCAACACCTCGATCCGCTCACCGAGCGGTTGCGCGCGCGGCTCGATGTCCAATTGCCGCAGCACGTGCGCCATCGCCATGCTATGGCGTGGCGCGTGGCGGCCATGTCGGTAAGCGCGAACGCGCCCGCGGGCGGCAACCTCATCGTGCAGCGTTTTCGCGTCGCTGATCAATCCATCGACGTGGCGCTCGATGCGGGCCTGCTGCGCGACGCCTTCCGGCTTCGATACGACGCCGACGACTTCGTCGGCCCGCCCGCGCTGCACATCGCACCGCGTGCGGCGACCTACGAGCGCTTCGTCGTGCGGTTCGCGCGGCAGATGCTCGACGCGCTGCGCCAGGCGCTCTCGCCCCAGGCGCCTGCGATGCCGCCGGACGTCGTCGAGAACGTCGACGCCGATCCGCGTCTCACGCCGCCCTCGCTGTGGATCGTCGCGAGCATCACGGATCGCGCGGGCCCTGACGAGCATACCGCCGGCGCGCCGCTGGGCTCTGTCGCGTATCGGCTCGCCGCCGAGGACGCCCGCCAATGGCTGTCGAAGCTCGGCCCCGACGCCGGCGAGCGTGCCGCGCAACGCACCACGCCGCCGTGCGAGCTAGCCGCGGTTCCGGTGCGCCTGAGCGCGCACTGGCTCGACGTCGAACTGACGCTGGGCGTCCTGCTCGATGCCAGGGCGGGCGACGTGCTGCCGGTCCGCTTCATGCCGCGCGCTCTCGTATGCATCGACAACGATCCGCTGATGAGCGCCGACATCGTCGAGCGTGAGGCGCATCTGTGCCTCACGCACTTTCAAACCCTTGAATGACCCCGCCATGTCTGCCACTTCCCTCATGTCCGCCGACCTTCCGAACGCATCCGACGCCCACGCGCCGGATGCCGCCGCCATCGATACGCTCCACGACGACCTCGCGACCCTGGGCAGCGCCTCCGACGAGCTCGGCGCCGACTGGCTCGATGACGCCGCTCCCAGCCACGCAAATGCTGCCGGCGGCGGCGAGCAGGCCGCCCCCGCCCCGCTCGCCATGCGCGAGACGCTTCGGCGCGTGCCGGTGAAGCTCACGCTCGAAGTGGGCGCCGCGCGCCTCACACTGGGCGAGCTCGCGGCGTTGCGCGCCGACGACGTGCTCAGTCTCGACCGGCCCGCCGGCGCACCGCTCTCGGTGCTGGTCAACGGCGTGCCCGTCGGGCTCGCCGAGGTGGTCGTCTCGGGAACCCAGTACGGACTGAAGATCCTCACCCTCGACGCGATCGAGCTCGATCGGCTCGCGCAATGAACACCACGCGCCATCTCGCGCCCCAGCGGCAGCCGCGCAGGCGAGAACGCCGCCTCGTGCCGCGCACCTCCGGGACATTCGTGCTGGCACTGGTCGCGGCCGGCCTGGCGCTGGCCGCGACCGGTGCACGCGCGGACGACGCCGCCGCCCTGATGCAGATTCGCACGCAGGGCGGGAGCACCGACTTCACCGTCAAGACGCAGTTGCTCATCCTGATGACGCTGCTCGGTCTGCTGCCGATGCTGCTCATGGTGATGACCACCTTCGTGCGTTTTGCCATCATCCTCGCGCTGCTGCGTCAAGCGCTGGGACTCCAGCAGGGCCTGCCCTCGCGCGTGCTCACCGGCATGGCGCTGCTGCTCAGCCTGCTCGTGATGCGCCCGGTGGGCGAGACGATCTGGACTCAGGCGGTGGTGCCTTACGACCAGAACCGCATCACGCTCACCGAAGCGCTCGCCGCCGGCGAAGCGCCGCTCTCGCGCTTCATGCTCGCGCAAACGCGCCAGACGTCGCTCGACCTGATGGCGCGGCTCACCGGCGAGACGGACGTTGGCGAGCCGCAGGCGCACAGTTTCCTCGTGAAGGCGTCGGCGTTCCTGCTAAGCGAGCTGAAGACGGCGTTCCAGGTCGGCGCAATGCTGTTCATTCCGTTTCTCGTGATCGACCTGGTGGTCGCGTCCGTGCTCATGGCGATGGGCATGATGATGCTCTCGCCGCTGGTCGTCTCGTTGCCGCTCAAGCTTCTGCTGTTCGTACTGATCGACGGCTGGACGCTCACCGTCAGCACGCTCGTGACGAGCGTTCAGGCGGTCTGAGGAGGCGCAATGCTCACCAGCGACATCGCCATCGACCTCGGGCTCGACGCCCTGCGCCTCGTCATCGTCATCGTGCTCGTGCTGATCGTGCCGAGCCTCGTCACCGGCCTGGTGGTCGCGCTGTTTCAGGCCGCCACGCAGATCAACGAACAGACGCTGTCGTTCCTGCCGCGGCTGATCGTCACGCTGCTCACGCTTGGCCTTGCCGCGCCGTGGCTGGCGGGTTCGCTCACCGACTTCGCCGCCGAGATCTTCGCCCGTGCGGCGTCGCTCGCGGGCTAGCGCCGTCGCGCGCGCCGCAGTCCGGCCATGTCGATTCCGCTGCCATTCTCGTCCCCGCTCCCGATTGCCGCCTGGCCCGGCCTCGAAGGCTGGCTCGCCCAATGGCCCGCGCAGCTCGCGCTGCTCTGGTGGCCGTTCTGCCGCTTTCTCGCCGCGCTCAGCATGCTGCCGCTCGTGGGCGAGGGCGCGGTGCCGGTGCGCTGGCGCATTCTGGCATCGCTGGCGTTGAGCCTGGCCCTGTGGCCGGTCCTCTCGCGCAGCGGCGTGCCGGCCACCGATCCGTTCTCGCTCGCCGGCGTGGCGCTGGCCGCGCAACAGGCACTCATCGGCGCAGGGCTGGGCCTCGCGTTCTTCGTCGTGCGTGCCCTGCTCACGCTCGTCGGATATCTATGCGCGTCACAAATGGGATTGGCCATGGCGGCCATGAACGATCCCATGAACGGGGAGGCAACCGAGCCCGTCTCGCTGCTCATGATGTGCCTCGGCATGTTGCTGTTCTTCATCGCGGACGGGCATCTCATCGCGCTCGCCGTCGTCGCCCGAAGTTTCGACGTGTGGCCCATAGGCGTGGGCTTGCCGCCCGATGCGCTGGGCGCGCTGCTGCGCTCGCTCGGCTGGACGCTCGCCGCGGCGATGACGCTGGCCCTGCCGGTGGTCCTGACCACGTTCATCGTCCAGTTCGGGCTGGGACTGCTCAACCGGGCCGCCCCGGCATTGAACCTGTTTTCGCTGGGCTTTGCCGTCACGACGCTCGTCGGCCTGGTCGTACTCGCCGCCGTGGTGCCGGCGCTGCCCGCGCATTACCTCTCGCTCACCGAGCGCGTGCTCGACGCGCTCGGGCCCGTTTCACGAAGGCACTGACGCATGGCCGCACACGACACCGGCGACAAGTCGGAAGCCCCATCCGCACAGAAGCTGCGCCGTGCACGCGAGCAGGGGCAGGTGGCGCGCTCGCGCGACACCGCGACGGCTGTCGGCATCGTGGCCAGCGTGGCGGTACTTGCCGCGAGCGCTGCGTCGCAACTCGACGCCTTTCGCTCGCTCTACGCCGCCGCGTTTGCCGATCTGGCGGGCGTCGGCTTCGACGATGCCTGGACGGCGCTGCTGCCCGCCGCGATGTGGCTGCTCCTGAAGCTCCTCGCCCCGCTCGCCGCGATCCCCTTGTGCATTGCGGCAGCGGCGATGCTTCCCGGCGGACCTGTCCTGAGCGCCTCGCTGCTCAAGCCAAAATGGCAACGCCTCTCGCCGAAGGCGAACCTCGGCCGGCTCACCTCGCCGAAGCACTACGCGCAGGTCGGCGCCGCCGTCCTCAAGGTGGCGCTCGTGGCGAGCGTGCTGGTGCTCGTGGTACGCACGCGCTGGGAGGCCCTGCTCGCGCTGCAGGCGGGCGCGCCACGCGAGGCCATCGCCGTCGGCCTGGATCTGGTGCGCGACGCACTGCTCGTGCTCGGCGGCGCGTTCGTGGCGTTCGCGTTGCTCGACCTGCCGCTGCAGCGCTTTTTCTTCCTGCGCGATCAGCGCATGACCCGGCAGGAAGTGAAGCAGGAGCACAAACAGACCGAGGGCCGGCCGGAGGTCAAGCAGCGCATCCGCCAGATTCAGCGCCGCCTGGCCGAGCGCAGCCTGCGCCGCACGGTGCCCACGGCCGATGTCGTGATCGTCAATCCGACGCACTACGCCATTGCCCTCAAGTACGACACGGGCCGGGCGCAAGCGCCCTTCGTCGTGGCGCGCGGTCTGGACGAGACGGCCGCAGTGCTGCGCCGGATCGCCCGCGAGCACGACGTCGACGTCGTGAGCGCCCCGCCGCTGGCCCGGGCGCTGTATCACACAAGCCAGGTCAACCAGCAGATCCCGGCCGCGCTCTACGACGCCGTGGCGGTGGTGCTGGCTTACGTGCTTCAACTGCGCGCCTGGCGCGCGGGCGAACGCGCCACGCAACCCGAGCGACCGGACTCGCCGCGCGTGCCGGCCTCGCTCTCCGATCCACCCTCACCGCCACCGCGCGCCTGATTCCATGTCCCGATTGCTGCTCGATCTGCGGCGCCAGAAATTCCTGACGCCCCTTCTCGTCTTCGCCATCCTCGCGATGGTGATTCTGCCGCTGCCGCCGCTGCTGCTCGATACACTCTTCACGTTCAACATCGTCCTGTCGATGGTCGTGATTCTCGTGAGCCTGTCGGTGCGGCGGCCGCTCGACTTTTCCGTATTCCCCACGGTCATTCTCGCCACGACGCTCATGCGGCTCACGCTGAACGTCGCGTCCACGCGCGTGGTGCTGCTCAACGGCAACGAGGGCACGCAGGCCGCCGGACGCGTCATCGAGTCCTTCGGGAACGTGGTGATCGGCGGCAATTTCGTCGTCGGCCTCGTGGTGTTCGTGATTCTGATGATCATCAACTTCGTGGTCGTCACCAAAGGCGCCGAGCGCATCTCGGAGGTATCGGCACGCTTCACGCTCGACGCCCTGCCCGGCAAGCAGATGGCGATCGACGCCGATCTGAACGCCGGTCTCATCAACCAGGAGGCGGCCCAGGCGCGCCGCCGCGAGGTGAGCGCCGAAGCCGATTTCTACGGCGCGATGGACGGCGCGTCGAAATTCGTGCGCGGTGACGCCATCGCGGGCATTCTCATTCTGCTCATCAATCTGATTGGCGGCGTGGCCATCGGCGTGACCATGCACGGCATGAGCGCCGGCGATGCGTTCCGCCAATATTCGCTGCTCACGATCGGCGATGGACTGGTAGCGCAGATTCCGGCGCTGCTGCTCTCGGCGGCCGCGGCGATCATCGTCACGCGCGTGTCCGACGCCGGCGACTTCGAGCAGCAGGTCGGAGACCAATTGCTCGCCTCGCCGGCGGTGCTCGCGAGCGTCGCGGTGCTGATGTTCGTCCTAGCCTTGATTCCCGGCATGCCCACGGCGCCGTTCCTCGCGTTCGCCGCCGTCATGGGATTCGTTGCGTGGCGTGTGAACGGGCGACGCACGCCTGCGGCGGCAGACGACGCCGAAACCCTCGAAGCGGCGCTCTCGGCAAGCGAGCCGCCGGCGCTCACGTGGCAGCAACTGCCGTTCGTCTGTCCGGTGAGCGTGACTCTCGGCTACCAGATCGTGAGTCTCGCCGACAAGCGCGAGGGCGCGCCGCTCCTGCAGCGGCTCCACGGCATGCGCCAGACGCTCTCGCAGACCATGGGGTTCGTCGTACCGGCGGTGCGGCTCGACACGGGCCTCGGGCTCGGTCCGAGCGAGTATGCGATCGACATCGGTGGCGTGCGCGTGGCCGGCGCGACGCTGCCGCACGACCGGTTGATGGCGATTCCCGCGCCGGACTGCTATGGCGAACTCGACGGCATGCCGGCCCTCGATCCGTCGTTCGGCATGCCGGTGGTCTGGATCGAGCCGGAGCAGCGCTCGCACGCGCTCGGGCTGGGATATCAGATCGTCGATGCGGCCGGCGTGATCGCCACGCACGTGCAGCAGGCGATGAAGGCGCATCTGGCTGAGCTGTTCACGTACCAGGACGTGACCTCGCTCGGCGAGCGTCTGCGCGAACTGTCGCCGTCGCTGGCCGACGCGCTCGACAAGGCGCTCACGCATCAGCAGCAATTGGCCGTGATCCGCCTGTTGCTGGCCGAGGAAGTGTCGTTGCAGGACATCGACGTGGTGGCCACGGCGCTCGTACACGCGGCGAGCACGACCAAGGATCCGCTCGCGCTCTGCGCGGAGGTGCGCACCGCACTCAAGCGACGCCTGGTGCACGACCTCATCGGCGACGAGTCGACATTGCACGTCTATCAGTTGACGACGGATCTGGAGAATCTGCTGCTGGGTGCTTTCACGGCGGCGCAGCAGGCAGGCAAGACGAGCGCCGACGCCTTCCCGCTCGATCCACAGTTGCTCGAGCAATTGCAATTCCACATGCCGCAGGCGCGCGAGAACCTGAAACACGCGGGACGCACTCCGGTGTTGCTCGTCATGCCGCAGATCCGGCCGTTGCTCGCGCGCTACGCGCGCATGTTCGCGAGCGGCTTGCATGTACTGTCCTATAACGAAGTGCCGCAGACGAAGGAGATCGAGGTGGCAGGGACGTTGGGCTGAGGCGGCGCCGCACAACGCGGTACTGCGGTACTGCGGTACTGCGGTACTGCGGTACTGCGACATTGACGTGAAACAAAAAAGAGCCAACGAAAAACTCCGTTGGCTCTCTTCGATCCGGGATCTGCCTGGCCGGTATCCGACCGGCCAGGGCGACGAGAATCAGCGCAGCAGCATCTGGATCATGCCCGGCATTTCGCCGGCCTTCTGCAGCATCTGCAGGTTCACGTTCATCTGCGTCTGCAGTTTGGTCAATTCCGACACGGACTCGGCGAAGTCGACTTCGTTCAGACGCGAGTTGGCTTCGCTGGTGTTCTGCAGCAGCGTCGATTGCACTTCCTCACGGCCGTCGAGGTCCATCATGGCCGCACCGATGCTGGCCTGAACGGTCGCGAGTTTTTCAATGGCCGCCTCGAGATTCTGAATCGCGGTGCCGGCGCTTGCCCCGTCGCCCAATTGCGTTTGCGCGGTCAGCTTCGATTGCAGCACGTTTCGCACTTCCATGACGAGTTCCGCGCGCTCGATATGAGCGCCGCCCGCCGCGCCAGCGGGTTTCAGGCCTTCCATGGCGTCGCCGAGGCTGCTGGCGAAAGCCGTTTCATCGCCAGGGGTTTTGTTCAGCTCGACAATCAACGCATCCGTGAGCGCTTCCTCCCACGTCTTGGCGCTGTTACCGCCCGAGGCTGCCGTATGAACGGAGGCCAGCATGCCTGCCATTTTCGAATTCGCCTTGAGTGCCGAGATCACCGCGCCGGCGGCAGACGCCGCGTCGGCCGCGCCCATGGCCGCAAACGCCGTCGTCGAGCCGTCGAACGGGCGGGTCTGCCGCGTGCCGAAGTTGCCGGTCGCGTCGCCCACGCTCGCGAAAAGGCCCTGAAGCTCCGCGCTGATGTCCAGCGCCTTGGTCTCGCTGCGGTCCGCGCCGACCTGCAGGTCGATCTGGCCTTGCGCCAGGATGCCTGTCGCGGTGCCGCCGAATTCCATCTTCAGGAGATTCTTGCCGGCGAACGTCGTGTTGTCGAAGATCGCCTTGAGTGCCTGGGCGTTGTTGGTGTACTGCTGCTGGAGCGCGGCCTTTTCGGCATCGCCCTTCAGACCGTCCTTCGCTTGCGTGGCCAGGTCCTTCATCGTGACCAGCAGTTCGTTGGCCTTGTCCAGCGCGCCTTGCGCCACGCGTGCGCTCGATTGCGCGTACTTCATGTTGCTGATCGCCGACTTGGTGCCGCTGGCGTGCATGTTCAGCATGGCCGAGATGCGGGCCGCGGCCGGGTCGTTCTTGTACAGGTCGTTCTTCTTGCCGGTGGACAGATCGCGCATGATCGCGCTCAGCTTGCCGCCGGTCGTGCGTTGCGTGTTCAGCGACGACATTTGCGCCACGTTGGTGTGCAGAGTCAACATTGCTCAGGCTCCTTTGTGTTGTGAGCGACGACGGGCCGGGTGGCCCGCCTCACCGTATCAAGGCGTCTGTGCGAAGGATTTGTTAATGCATCACCGCGGTGATTCTTCCCAACTCTCGATGGGTGCGCTCCCCGTCACGGCTTCAGCCGGCCAGCAGCGCGCGGACGTTGGCTCGCGACATGGGCACGCCGCCCGGCATCGCGCGGGCCATTGCAACAAAGGGCGGCAGCTTGCCGAGCCGCGCCGTCCAAGCCGTCGCGCAGGCCATCGCCGCGTCGTAGTCGAGGCCCTGCGCAGCGGCGAAGCCCCGGTCCGCCACTGACTGGCTGACCGACTGCGCCGAAGCTCGCGCGGCCTGGCTCGCTTGGGCATGCGCCGCGCGGATCGCGCGCACTATCGAGGCGAGCGCCTGTCGCACCTGCGCGACGGTGTCCCGTCCATCGATCCGCCACGTATGCGGTGCGATGGCATCGGGCGCATCGCGAAGGATCGCCGGGCGCGCGGCGCCGGGAACGCCCGCCCGGACCAATGCGGCGGTGCTCGTGCCCGTGACATCCGCTTCGGCGCCGGTTGCTTGCGGCGGGCTCGCCCCGCCCGTCTGTGCGAGCGCGAACTTCGAGGCGATCGACGGCCAACGCGCACCATCGGCGCGCATGACCCAGATATGCTCGGGCGGGGGGCCCTCCAGCGTAATGCCATAGGCTGCCAGCGCACGTGCCGTGTGACGGCGCAACCCCGCGGCGGACAACGCGTTCGACACATCGATCTCCACACCCGCGCCGCCAGGACCGGTCGGAAAGAGTGTCAGCCGCTCCGGCATCGAAGCGCGCCACTGCTGCGGCGCAACGCCGTCGATGGTGAAACGCCGGGGCGCCGCACCGCGCGCATCGAAGTGCAGACGATCGTCGACGGTTCCGAGACTTTCCCGATCCCGCCCCTGCCACTGCGCGCACAGGCTGGCAAGCGCACGCTGCGCGCGCTCGTGCGACGCCGCGTCGCCATCACGCCAGCGTGCGAGGGTCGCGAGCGCGGCATTGGCCGCGGCGTGGAGCCTGGCAAGCCAGTCGAGCGCCGCGCTGGCACGACTGGCCGCGGCATGGTGCGAAATCAGGTCGGCCGTGCGGACCGCGCGCCGTTTGTCGAGTCCGTCCGGCCTGTCAAAGGACGCCCGGGCGGGCGACACCGGCCACGACGGCGTCGCAGTGCGTCGCGCCCCACGTGTGCGCCCGGGCGCGTCAGCCGCCGCTACCTGCTTCGGCCGCGCGGCGCCGGTCCCGGGCTCCGCGCCCGGCCCATGCGGCAAGGACGATGGACGTGCGGCAGCGCGCGCGTCGCCGAGCGCCGGGTTGCCCGGGATATCGCGGATAGCCTCAACCATGAACCGTCTCCGACGAACTCAGCCAGTGAAAACGCATCGTGCCGGCATCAGACGACCTCGAAGAACGAAAGCTCGCCCACCCGGATGTGCGCCTGTCGCGCGGTCGAAACGGCGGTAAGCAGCGTCACCCAGGCCGTCATGGCCTCGGCGGCGTCCTGCCCCTCGAGCGCGAGGCGGGTCTTCGCCAGCACCTCGCCTTTCAATGCATGTTCCGTCTTCAACGCCTCGAGCCGCCGCGCACTGTGGTCGTTCGTGAACTGCACCTCGGCAATCTGCCGGATCTGGGCGTCGAGCGGGTCGACGAGGCCACGCAGGACAGTCGTCGCATCGGCGGGCGCGGCGTGTGTCAGGTCGGCGGCCGCCGCCGCGAGCCGGTTGAGCAGGTCGGGCACGCCCTGCCAAACGCGCGGGGGATTGGCCTGATACACCCCCTCGCCGATCTCCACGGCCAACGGCGGACGGGCAGCGCCGCTCAGTAC
The DNA here is from genome assembly GCF_902459585.1 of Pandoraea nosoerga. Lineage (GTDB taxonomy): Bacteria > Pseudomonadota > Gammaproteobacteria > Burkholderiales > Burkholderiaceae > Pandoraea > Pandoraea nosoerga. Next base: position 15,912 of record NZ_CABPSC010000013.1, on the reverse strand, counting down.
GAAGTCGGCGACGCCGGCGCCAGGCGCCGCCGCGTCGTGCACGGGCGCGCCGCTCCCGGCGAATACGTAGCTGCCGTCCGGGCGCCGCGCGTTGAACGCATCGGCAAGGCCGCGCATGAGCTCGCGAATCCGGGTGGCACTCGCCTGCGCGTCGCCCACCTGCAGGGCGTCGGCCTTCATCGACACCTCGCTCCTGAACGCGCTCAACCGGTCGAACGCGCTTCGCAGGCTCGCGCCGGCGTGCCGGAGGTCGGCGTCGAGACCGGCGATGAGTTTCGTGCGGCGCGCGATGGCCTGCTGCTCGCGGTCGATGCGCGCGATGCGCTCGAAATCGACCGGGTCGTCGGACGCGCGCAATACGCGCTTTTGCGCCCGGGACTGTTCCGTCGCGCGGTCGAGCCGTTCCTTCATCTCGCGCAGGACGTACTCGCGTTCGAAGCGGCTGAGGTGGGTCACTTGCATGATGTCTTCCTTTGACGCGCGCCGCTCAGACCATCGCGAGCGTGGCGTCGAACAGTTCGTTGGCGACCGAGGCCACACGCGCGTTGGCTCGGTACAGCTTCATGTACGCCATGAGCGATCCTCCGGCCTCGGTCTCGTCCACGCCGGCCTGCTTCTGAAATTGCGTGCGCGCGGACACGAGCACGGCTTCCGCGGAGCCGGCGCTTGCGGCGATCTCGCTCGCGCGACGTCCGGTTTCGCCCGCCAGGGCACTCATTGCCTCGACGAGCGTGACGCCGGAGCGCCCGGACAGCGCGACGCTCGCATCGAGCGCGCCCCTCAGACGACGCAGCGTCGTGCCGTTTCCCTGGGCGCTGTCGACGCGCAGCGCCAGGTCCTCCGCGCGCCCGATGGTGCGTTGCATCCTGGGCACACCATCCGCACCGCTCGTGAGCGAGAGCAACGGCGTGCCGGCAAAAGGCCCCGTCGCCCTGTCGGCATGCGCGCGGTTGAGCTGCTCGGCCACGGTGCGGGCGACTTCAGTCACCTCCCCGATGCGCCGGTCGAGCTCACGCGTGAGGAAGCGATCGAGCCCGCCCAGCCGGCCGCCAAGGCCCTCGGCCGGCACGCTCACGCGCGACGCGCCGGCACTCAGCGTGTAACCGCCATCCGCCTGCGCCTCGAGCTGCGCGGCACGCCCGCCCAGCACGAGCGGCTGCCCACCGCGCGTGAGCACGTGGTACGCACCGCTCGCGTCCTCGTGCACGTCGAGGTCGAGCAGCGCGGCCAGTTCGCCGAGCGCCTGATCGCGCTGATCCTCGATGGCGAGCCGTCCGGCCGCATCCGGGGCAAGACGATGCAGGCGATTCAGTTCCGCCACGCTGGCCGTGAGCCGGTTTACCTTTTCCGCCTCGCCCGCCCGGACCGAGTTCAGGTCGCCGCGCAGGCGCGCCAGCGACGCGAACATCGCGCTGGTCCGCTCCGCCACGCGCCCCAACGCCGCGAAGACCTCGTCGGCGTGTACGTCGCCTCCCGTGGTCTGCGCTTCGTGATCGAGCGCCTTGATGAAGTCTCGCAAGCCCAGCGGATCGCTGGCCACGTCGCTGCCGCCCAGTTGGGTGAGCAACGCCTCGGCGTGCGGTTTCTGCACCTCGAGCTCGCTCGCGTTCGACACCGCGCGCCATAGCCGTTCGCGTTGCGCCAGGCCCGCTGCGCGCGCCGCGTCGCCGGCCTGCGCCGTACCATCGGCGCGCGAAGTCACGCGAACTTCGCGACGCGTGTACGCCGGGTTTCCCATCTGCGAGATGTTGAGCGCCTCGTTGTCGAGTAGCGACTGTGCAGTTTTCACGCCTTGCGTGGCGATATTGAGCATATTCATCGTAAGTGGCCTGTTCCGTTCCGGTGATGTCAGCGCTGCGCCATCTGCCGCACGATGGTGTCGGCAATGCCGAACGCACGGCGTGCGGCGAGCGCCTGCGCCACTTGCGTGTCGGCCCATTCGTGCAGGCCGTCCGCCGCGCGCTCGCGCCTGCCGAGCCCGCCGGCGCCCTCGCCGTCGTCCCTGAGGGCCTGTGTGGCGCGGCGCATCTCGCCCAGCAGCCGGGCGATGAAGATCGCCTCGAACTGCTCGGCGGCCGCCTCGAGCTCCGCACCGGGGCGCGGAATCGGTGCGCCCGCACCGTACTCAGGCGACCCGGACGCGGAAATTGGCAAGTGATTGGGTGTCATGGGGGGTGTCATGGGGGGTGTCATGGCGAGTGTCATGGGGTCCTCCGGTCGATCAAATGACGTGCAGCTCGCCGTCGAGCGCCCCTGCCTCGTCGAGCGCCTGCAAGATCGCGATGACGTCGTCCGGTGTCGCGCCGGAGCGCCGCAGACTGTCGACGATGGTCTGCAGGTCCACGCCGGCCGGCCACACGTGGATGTCCGCGCCGTCCTCCTCGACGTCGATGCGCGATCGCGGCGCGAGCGCGGTCCGCCCGCGCGAGAACGGCGCCGGCTGCGACAGCATCGGCGACTCGCTCACCGTCACGCGCAGCGAGCCATGCGATACGGCTACCGGGCGCACAGTCACGCCCTGCGAGATCACGACGGTCCCCGAGCGCGCGTTGATCACCGCGCGCGGCACACGGCTCACACCGGGCACCGGCAGCGAGTGGATATCCGCGAGAAAACGCACGCGCGCGTCGGCGTCGTCGGGCGCGACCACTTCGATCGTGCTGCCGTTCCTGGCCTGCGCGGTGCGCTCGCCGAAGCGCGCATTGATGGCGTCCGCGATGTTCGCCGCGAGTTGAAAGTCGGGACGTTTCAGGCTCAGACGCATGGCGCCGCCCTCGCCCACCGGCATGGGAATCTCCTGCTCGATGGTCGCGCCGTTGGGAATGCGCCCTGCCGTGGGGGTGTTCTTCTGAACGCGCGACCCGCTGCGCCCCTCGGCCTGCATGGCGCTCACCACGAGATTGCCTTGCGCGAGCGCATACGTCTGGCCGTCCACCGCACGCAATTGCGTGAGCAGCAGCGTGCCGCCTCGCAAACTGCGTGCGTCGCCCATCGACGACACCGTGACGTCGATGGTCTGCCCTCGCAGGAAGCCGGACGGGTATGTCGCGCTTACCATGACCGCGGCGACATTGCGCGAGCGCAGTCGCACGTTATCCGGCATGCTCACGCCGAATTGCTTGAGCAGATTGGCCAGCGACTGACTCGAATGCCGCGAGCGCGGGCCGTCGCCGGTGCCGGCGAGCCCGACGACGAGGCCATAGCCCACGAGCTGGTTGTCGCGCACGCCTTCGACGTTGACGTAGTTGCGCACCGTCTGCGCATGCGCGAGCGGCGCGCCAAGCGTGCCGAGGAGCACAATGGCGACGAGCGCGGCGGCCGCCACGGCGGGCAGCCCCCGCGACATCGACATCAGCGAGGATAGCCGCCCCGCACGGACCGGGCGCGCGAGCGCGCCGAGCATTCTGAACATGACGATGTCCTCAGAGCGGCGCGAACTGGCTGTTGAAAAAGCGCGTCAGCCAGCCGGGGTTGTTGCTGTCGGCCAGTGCGCCGGTACCGAAGTACTGGATGCGCGCATTGGCCACGCGCAGCGACGACACGCGATTGGTCGTGTCGATGTCGCCGGCGCGCACGTAACCGGCCACGCGCACCGTCTCCTCGCCCTGGTTCAGGAACAGCCGCTTCTCGCCGCGCACATGCAGCAGGCCGCCGGGCAGCACGCGATGCACGACCACCGTGATCGCACCGCGCAACGTGTTCTGTGCGGAGCTCGAAGTGTCGCCGCGAAATCTCCGGCTCGCGCCGAGCGACGTATCTCCGACGAGCGGCCGCCCCATGAGCGTGGCGTCGTCGACGGACATCTCGCTGCGCTTGTCCATGCGCGTGCCCGCACGCTTGCTCGCCTGCGTCTGTTCCTGCAGCACGATGGTGAGTACGTCGCCCGCGCGAAAGGCGCGCTGGTCCGAGGTGAGCGACAGCGCGTGCCCGGGCGAGAACAGACCGCCCGCCTGTCCGGCCGACGACATCTCGGCCGTGCTCGGCAAGTCGTCGCTTTCTTCGAGCGTGGGCGGCACGAAGCCCGCGCAGCCGGCCAGCGCGAGCGCCAGCGCTGCCGGCGCCCACCGCACCAGCGCCGTCTGGCGAGTGCGCAAGCCCGCCATGCGATGACGCGGGAGGACATCGCGCACACGACCGCCATTTCCGTGCGTCATTGCCGTATTCCCCCGTTATCGCGCGACTTGCGCGAGGCTTTGCATCATGTTGTCGGCCGCCGACAGCACCTTGGTGCTCATCTCGTAGGCGCGCTGCGCCGTGATCATGTTCACCATCTCTTCGACCGCGACGACGTTCGAACCTTCGAGCGCCTTCTGTCGCAGCAGACCGAGGTTTTCCTCGCCCGGGCTGCCTTCGATGGCGGGGCCGCTCGCGCTCGTGCGCGCAAACAGGTTGCCGCCGAGCGGCTGCAGGCCGGACGGGTTCACGAAGTCGGCCAGCAACAGGCGGCCGAGTGAGGTGGGTTCGGTGTCGCCCGCCTCCACCGCGCTCACTTCGCCGTCCGCGCTAATCGTCACGTCGCGGGCGCCGGGCGGCACCACGATGTCGCCGACGAGCGGATGACCGGCCTGCGTCACGAGACGCCCCTCCACGTCAAGGCGCAGATTGCCGGCACGCGTGTACGCGGTTTCGCCGTCGGGCATTTCGACCTGGAGGAAGCCACGCCCCGTGATGGCGACGTCGAGCTCGTTGTGCGTGTCCTTTTCCGCGCCGTTGGTGAACTGCTTCTGCGTGCCGGCCAGCCGCACGCCCGTGCCGAAGTACGTACCGCCGGGCAGCGTCGTGTCGGCCTGGGTGCGCGCGCCGGCTGGACGCACAGCGCGATAGAACGTGTCCTCGAACGCGAGCCGGTCGCGTTTGAAGCCCGTGGTGTTGACGTTCGCCAGGTTGTTGGCGATGGCCTGCAATTGCGCGTCCTGCGCATGGACCGCCGTGCGGGCGATGAGAAGTGCGGGATTCATCGGATGTCAGGAAAAGAGAGTTTTTGAAGTCGGGGGCGTCGGACGATTCTCGAGTGTGGACCACATACAGACATACGCGGCCTCCTACAGACATCTCAAAGGCCGCTCATGTGGCGCCCCATACGGTCCGCGATGCGGGCCATGGCGCGCTGCACCGGTATCAGGCGCGCATGAGACGGTTGCCTCCTTCGGCGAGTTCGTCGGCGACCTTTAGCACGCGCATCTGCATCTCGAAGTCGCGGCTCGCGTTCATGCTCTGCACCATGGCACCGACGGCCGAGACGTTGCTCGCCTCCAGATGCGCGCCGCGCAGCGTCACGCCGTCGCCCGGCAACGTGTCGCCGTCGGCCACGAGCACGCCGCCGCCCACGCCGCGCATGGCACCCGGCATGGCAAGCACGCGCCGCAGGCGCGCGACGGGCACGAGTTCGCTGTCGCCGTCGAACGCCACGGCGAGCGTGCCGTCCGCGTCGATATCGACTTCCCGATGCGGGGGCACGACTACCGGCCCGCCGTCGCCCAGTACCGCCCGTCCGTGCAATCGCAACGTGCCGTCGCCGTCGAGCGTGAGCGACCCGCCGCGCGAATAGACGACGTCCACGCCGTCGCCCGGAAGTGCCGCGAGCGCGAGATAGCCCTGGCCGTCGATGGCGACATCGAGCGCCCGGCCCGTCGCCTCGAGCACACCGGGCGTGGTGTCGATGCCGGCCCGCGCCTGCATGGCGAAGTGGCGCGAGGGCAGTCCCGCGCCGGGCAGTTCGCCCGCCTGCGCGACCGCCAGCTTGGCGCGAAAGCCTGTGGTCGTCGCGTTGGCGAGGTTGTGCGCCAGGACCTGTTGCGCGTCCTGGGCGCGCTGGGCTCCGGACATCGCCGTATAGATGAGGGCGTCCATGGCGTCAGATCGATTGCATGAGGTTGCGCATCATCTCGTTCTGCGTGGAGATGACCTTGGTGTTCGCCTGGTAATTGCGCTGCGCGGACATCAGGTCCACGAGCTGGTCCGTCACGTTCACGTTGGACCCTTCGAGCGACTTCCCCACGAGCACGCCGGTGGCGCCCTCGCCGGGACGGCGCAGTTGCGCGAGACCCGACGTGCCGGTTTCGCGCCAGACAGTGCCGTCCGCCGGCGCCAGGCCGCCGACGTTGGCGAATTCCCCAAGCGCGAGCTGGTACTGCGTCTGGGTCGTGCCGTTGCTGTACTCCGCGACCACCGAGCCATCCTGCTCGATGCGCGCGCGGACGAACTCGCCGGCCTCGCGGCCGCCGACTTCGGTCGCGTTGGCGGCGAAGGCGCCCAACTGATGCGTCATGCCGCTGAAGTCGAGTTCGGGCAGCGTGCCGGCGTTAGCCGATGTGAACCCCATCGTCGCCGTATCCAGGGTGCCTACCACCGTTTCGTTGCCGCCGTTGACTTCGGAGACCTGCACGACCCCCTGAGTCGCCGTCGAGGAGAAGCGCAGCGTTCTCACCGCGACGTCGCCGTTAGCGTCACGGAACGTCACGGACGCCTCGCCGATTTGCGTAGGCGCCGGGGGCAGCGGGCTGGGCAGCCGCCCCGCAATGGCAATGCTCCGGCTCGGCAGCGCAGGCACCGGACGCTTGTCGATCGTCACGTCCGAGACATTCGACTGGCCACCGGCGAACCCCTGCACGACGCGCCCGGCGCCGTCCACGAGGCGATTGTCCTTGTCCACGCTGAAGTCGCCCACGCGCGAGTACACACGTTGGCCGTTCGTCTCCTTGAGCACGAAGAAGCCACCGCCCTGAATCGCCTGATGCAATGGGTCCGCCGACGTGCGAAGGCTGCCGTTCGCGTTCAGCGAATAACGTGTGCCATTGGCGCGTACTCCTCCAGGCTGCGCTCCCGCCATGGCCGACGCGAAACTGGTGGTGCCCGACTTGTAGCCATGGGTACCGACGTTGGAGATGTTTTGCGAAATCGTCTCGAGCGACTGATTGATGGCGTTGATGCCCGACAGGGCGATATCGAAACTCATGCTGAACTCCTTGATTAGCTCGCGTGCGGCGACGCGCCGCCCGATAGTTCCACCAGGCTCGCGGCGTCGATGCGGCTGTCGACGCCCGCGACATCGACGCGCGCCTGTCCGCCGTCCAGGTGCACGCGCGTCAGTTGTCCGGTGACCCGCACCGGCAGCCGCTGGCCATCCGCCTCGGCGTGAATCGCGTAGGTTCCCGCACCGAGCCTGTGCTCGGCAAACCACGCGTCGTCGAGATGGAACGCCGTCTGAGCGTTGGGCGACGGCACGATCGCCTTGCGCACGGACACGCCGCGACTGTCGCGCAGCACGATCTCGGCGCGTCGGGTGTGCTCGGGCAGCTCGACAGCGCCACGGACCGCGCCGCCGTCGGCGCGCACCACGCGCTCCACCGCTACGCTCACTTCACGGCCAACGTGGCCGCCGAGCGCGAACGCCTGCATGCTCGCGAGCGCCTTGGTCTGGTCGAGCACGCGGCGACTCACGTCGTGCATGGCGTCGGTCTGGCTCATCTGGGTGAGCTGCGCGACGAACTGCGCCGGATCGCTCGGATTGAGCGGGTCCTGGTGGCGGATCTGCGCCACCAGCAGCTTCGTGAACATGTCGCGCGTGTCGCTGGCGGCCTCGCCGGGCGCCGGCGCCCCTATCGCCCGGCCCCCCCCGATTCCCCCGATTCCCCCGATCCCCGTACCCGTGCGGGCCGCGGCGCGCGCCGCGTCGCCCGCACCGCTGTCGATCATTGGCGTCATCCGCGCTCTCCCAGTCGTAACAGTTCCTGCTGCGCCGCGCGCACGCGGGCCAGCACTTCAAGGTTGGTTTGGAACGCCCGCGAGGCGTCGAGCATGTCGGTCATCTCCTCGATCGCATTCACGTTCGCGTAAAAGACGTTCCCGTCCTCGTCCGCCAGCGGATTGCCCGGCTCGTGCGCCACGCGAGGCAAGTCCTCGCTTTCGTAGATGTCGACGACCTGTACGTGCTGCGCACCTTGCGCCGCGCCCAGTACGGTCGCGAACACCGGCTTGCGCGCGCGATAGGCGGCGTCCGCATCCGCGGCCACGGCACTGGCATTTGCGAGATTGCTCGCGACAGTGTTTAGCCGGATGGTCTGTGCCGCCATCGCGGAGCCGGCGATGGCCGCGATCTCCCGGAAGCTCATCGTCAACGGCCTCCCTCGATGATCTTGTGCAAGCCGGCGAGGCGCCGGTTCAGAAACGACAGGCTGGCTTGCCAGTCCGACAGGTTCTGCGCGAAGAGCGCCTGCTCGACGCCAAGCTCGACGGTGTTGCCGTCGGCGCGCGTCTGCATCGGCACGCGATAGCGCAAGGCGTCGGCCGGCCCGGCGGCGCCGAGCGCGTCTGCGCGCGCGCCGGCCTCGAGATGCCAGCGCACCTGTTCGGCGAAATCAAGGTCGCGCGCCTGATAGCCGGGCGTCGCCTCGTTCGCGAGATTCGCCGCCAGCACGCGAGTGCGCGCCTCACGCGCCTGCAGGGTGGCCGCATGAACGCCGACCGCCTGGGAAAAGAATGTTTGCAAGATTTCGCCTCCGTGGGTGGCTGATGACATGACCGTCCCATTGTCGGCGCAGCTATCGGAAATCGACGCAAAATCGCGGGAAATTGACAATTTTCCCAAGCGCCCCGAAGCGTTTTGGGCGATTTGCTCGACGCATGGGTGCAGGCGGCTGGCGGAAATCGCAATGCGACGTGGCCCTGCCATGGTGACGTGCCGACGTCGAGGTGCATTGGCCATGGACACGACTGCCGCGCGGCAGACCGTGGACGCGTTACCGTTGCGGCGCGTAGGTGGTGGCCATAGGGGAGAGAACGACGTCGAGCGCCTGCAGCCTCGCACCGATGTCGCGCAGATTGCGCGCGTTGATCGTCTTGCAGCGCGCCGCGATCGTCTGAAGCGACGTCCAGCGCGATGCAAACGTCTCGTAGGCTTCGGGGTCGTCGGTTGCCAGCCAGCGCATCACGGGCGCCATCGTGTTCGCGGACGTTGCGCCGAACGCCTGCAAGAGGCATTGCACCCGCCGACGCGCGCGCGTGCGCAGCCGGCTCACCAGTTGCAGCGCCGCCTCGTGCGTTCGGGCCAGCGCATCGAGATGCTCGCCGGCGAGCGCGCGATGCAACGCGTCGAGCACCGCGATCAGGCGCCGATAGTCCGCAAGATCGGCGTCGACGTCGGCCACGAGGCGCGCGACGCAGGCGCGGCGGCGTTCGTGTTCGGCGGCGCTCAACGCACCATCCCGTGACGATCGAGAATGCAGTCGGCCACGCGCTCGCCATCGAACGGCAAATCGCCATTGGCCAGCATCGCCTTCAGGCGCGCGACCTTGACGGCGTCGACGCGCGGTACCGATTCGATGGCGGCGCGCGCGTTCATCAGCCATTCTCCGGCGCCCTGCGGCGCCGTGCGCGCCGGCCGGCCCGCCAGCGCCGCCGAGGACATGGAAGGCCGCCGCGCCTCGGCCGCCGTGCGGCGCACGGGCGCGCCGTCGATGGGCGCGATGGATGAAATCGAGTCGATCTTGGTCATGAGCAGTTCCACGGATCAGGGTTCACTAGAACCAGGCGACGCACCGGCGCCGCTTGTTAAGCTCGCCTGGCCCCGTGCCATGGCCGCGGCGTCAGCCTGGGCGTTCCGCCCGGTGATCACGACCTCGCCGGCGTGCGACGCCCCGAACATCGTGGCCAGTTGTCGCGCTCTCGCCTGCGTGAGCACGACGAATTCGATGCGACGGTTCGTCGCCGCCGTGGGATCGTCGGCACGCAACGGAGCGTGGTCGGCCATGCCGACGGACATCAGCACGCGCTCGAGCGGGAGCCCGCCGGCGACCAGCGCCGTGCGCGCCGCGAGCGCCCGATCCGACGACAGATGCCAGTTGGTATAGCTGTCGGCCCGGGTCGCGCGATAGCGCACCGCGTCGGTATGACCCACGATCATCAGGGAATTGTCGATGCCGCTAAACAATTGGCCGATGCGTGAGAGCAGCGACGTCGCGGCAGACGACGGCGTCGCGCTGCCGCGCTCGAACAGCCCCCGCTCGTCGGAGTCGGACAGGCGCACGCGCAAACCGTCGGGCGTGATGGACGTACTCACATGATCGGAAAGGTCGGCCGCTTCGCTCAACTGCTGCACGGCGCTGGCGAGGCGCACGAGATCGGCGGGCGACTCGAACTGGCCGCTGGGGAGCCCGGCGAGCGGCGCGCCTCGCGCAGCCTGCAGCGCTTCGGACACCTCGGGGCCGGCCGGCTGCGGCGCTTCGAAGACGCGCCGCTCCAGCACCCACATCACGACGAACAGGCACATGAGCACGAGGCAAAGGTCCGCGAACGCCACCTTCCATGCGCCGCCCGACTCCTCGTGCCCCGCCGCCGGGGCGCGTCGCGCGCTCATCGCTCGCCCTCGGCCTGCCGCACCCAGCCTTCGAGCGCGCCGAAACTGGGCAGTGCGCCGTATTGCAGCATGCGTCGCCCGGCGTCTGCCGAGAGCAGCGGCGACTTGCCGTTCACGAACGCGACGAGCGCCGCACGCACGCACTCATACGCGGTCATCTCCACCGTCACCGCCTGCGACAGACGGTTGGCCAGCGGACTGAGCACCGCGTAGCACGCGAACACGCCGAAGAACGTGCCGACCATGGCCACGGCGACCTGACGCGTCACCGTGGCCGTCGCCTCGCCCGCGCCAATGTCGTACATGGCGAGCACCAGCCCGAGCACGGCCGCGATGATGCCGAAGCCCGGCATCGAGTCGGCCAGCTTGTTGAGCGCCCTCACCGGCTGCATCATCCGGCGCTCGCGACTCTCGATCTCCATGCCGAGCAGGCTGTCGAGCTCGCCGCGCGCGCCTTTGCTGAGTGCGGACACCCGCAATGCATCGACGGTGAAGTCCACGAGCCTCGCGTTGGCCAGCACATGCCGGCTACGCCCGAAGATGCTGCTGCGCCCGGGATCGTCGAGATGCTCGTCCAGCGCGCGCACCCCGTCGCGCGCCGACGTTTGCAACAGCGTATAGGTGAGCGTGAGCAGTTGCTGCTCGAATGCCTCGCCGTGCCGACGCCGCCTGATGGCGGCCGCCACCACGGCGCGCAGATCGCCCAGCACGCGCGGCGTGTTGCCCATGAGGAACGCGCCCAGCGCCGTACCGACGACCAGCACGAACTCGTTCAGGTGAAAAATGGCGCCGAACTGGCCGCCATTGAGCCAGAACATGCCGAAAACGCTGGCGAGGATGATCGTCGCCCCAAGCATCAGTAAAGTCATTTCCCTTGCCTCGTCCCACGATTGCGTTGCGGCGCGCGCGCATCCTGCGCCGCACCGGGTGCGGTTTCCCGCATGGCCGACCTCATCTTCCCGAGGGCGCTGCGGTGGATCTGGCAGATCCTTGCGCGGGTCAGCCCCAGCGCCTCGCCGATCTCCTCGAGATTGAGGTCGAATTCGTAATAGAGCTGCACCACGCGCTGTTCCCTCTCGCTTAACGCGGCGAGCGAGCGCACCAGGCTTTGCCGCGTGGCGACGAGCTCCTCGGGGCTGCGCCGCTCGACCAGTTGCTCGCTGGCGGCGCCCCCGCCGTCGGCGAGCAACTGATCGAAGCTCGCGAGGCTCTCGGCGTACTCGGCCATCTCCGCCGCTTCGAGCGTGGCCTCGTCCATACCGGCGTGCGCGCTCAGCTCTTCGCGAGTCGGTGCGCGGCCAAGCGCCCGCGTCAGTTCGCGCGCCGCATCGCGGCGTCGGTGCGACGCCTGGCGCAGCGTGCGCAGACGCCAGTCGAGCCGCCGCAGCTCGTCGAGCACCGCACCGCGGATACGGGTTGCCGCGAAGGCGGCGAAGCGCTCGTCCGGCGGGCCATAGCGACGCACGGCGTCCAGCGCCGCCATGAGCGCGATCTGCGTCATGTCGTCCTGCGACGTGGCGACCGTCGTCTGCGGCGCCAGCGAACGCACGATGCGCGCGATCACGGGCATCAGTTGCAGCACGCGCGCCTGTTCGTCGGCAACCGGTGCGGCGTGGCGGGCTGACCGCGGCGCAGGGGGTGCGGCGCTTGCCGGCCGGGGCTCGCCCGACGTCCCGGAAGGCGGTTCCCGATGCGGGGCGGACGGCTCGCCTCGCGCACGGCGCGCATGGGCGAGGGCGCCGTCGGGAAGGTAAGAGAGGTAAGGGGGGCGAGCGAGGCAAGGGGGCACGGTCATAGACGGAACGCCCCCTGCGCTTCACGCTGTCCCTGCCCGGACGCACCGAGCGCCAGCCCCGGTCCTGCGTCGTCCTCCGGCGTCTCGCGTGCACGCTGCTTCGGCGCGTCGCCAGACGCACCGCCGCCATCGAATGCCGCCATGGCGCTCGCGCTGACCTGCACCTCGCCGGTGTGACGCTGCGAGAGCATGTCGCGCAGCAGCGCGGCAGTGCCCTGCACGAGGGCGAGCACCTCGGGACGCGAGACCTGTAGCGTCACGCTGAGCTGCATCGCCGACTTGCGCACGACGATGCCAATGTCGCCGAGTTCGGCGGGCGTCAATCGCAGGCGCGCCTCGTGCACGCCGTCGTGCGTCATCGATGCCACTCGCTCGGCCAATGCGCGAGCGAGCGCCGGACGATCGCCCGCGAGCACATGCGCGCCGACTCTCTCTTCCGACGTCACGGCAGCGATCCCGTCGCGAGCGCCCGTGCCCGTGGACCCGCCTTCGGCGAGCGCCACGCGTGCGAGCGCAATGGACGCGCTGTCGGCAGTCTGCGCCGTGTGCGCGCTCGGCTCGCCGGCGTCCCTGAGCGCGGCCCCCTCCGAGAGCGCCAGGAAGGAAGCGCCATGACGGCCCGTGCCCGGCAACAGAAGCGGGAACGGGAGCGGCGTGGTGTGACCGGCCTCTGCCTTTGCCGTGGGCGTCTGAAGCATGGCGTCCTGCGCTGGCTGCGAGACGTGCAAGCCCTCCATACGCGAGGCCATGTCGCCATCCGAGCGCGCGTGCGCCAGGAAACCCGATACCGGCGTGCCGGACGCGCCGCGCATGCGGTGCAGGTGCGCGGCGAGTAACGTCTCGATCGGCGCAAACGCCCCGGCGTCGCCAGACACACGGCTGTCGTGCGCGAGGACGTCGTCCGGCAGCGAAACATGCCCTCCCGGCGCTGCAGGCGCTACACCGGCGTCGTGAACGGGCAACGCCGAATCGCTCCGCTCGACGAGCGCGTCGTCACCCGGCGTGCGCCGGCCGCGCTCCACGTCGCCCAGGGCGTCCGACGTCGCCAGGGCGGGCGGCGCGAACTCGGGCGCGACGGCGGCAGCGACGGCCGTACCCGGTGTCTGCGACGCCGATGTCACGCCGCGCCCCGCAGCGCCCGCTTCGGCGTTGGCGCCCAACGACCGGCGCAGCGTGGCGGCGAAATCGGTCGAAGCGCGCGCCCCCTTTGCGAGGGCGAGACCCTCGCACGACGCGCCGTGTCGCGCGCCCTCACCCGATGCCGTCGTTGAGCCCTCGACCGATCCGGGAGTCGGGCGATGGCGGGCAGACGCGGTCAATGGCACGGCAGGCGTGGATTCAGCGATCATCGTTCATCCTCAGATAGCCGAGCGCGCCGTCTCGCCACGGACCGAGCTCTCCGAGACGGCGCCGGGCGTCGGCGGCCGCGCGGCGCGCGATCGCCTGGGCCTGCGCGTGCGCCACGAGCACGTCGGCCATCGCCTGGGCCAGCGCCTCGCTGCGTGCATCGGGCGCGCTCGCGCGCTGCCACGCTCGCCGCAGCAGCGCGTCGGTGGCCTGGAGCCGCTCCCATTCGCGCGCCGCGGAATACCGCCGCAGGTCGCGCGCGAGCGCCTGGAACGTCGCCACGTCAGCCACGGCGCGTCTCCAGTGACCGCCAGCCGTCCGCCAGCTGCGTGACGACGGCCGTCACCTCGTCGAGCTTCGCAACATCGCTCTCCACACTCGCCTGTGCCACCGCCCGCATGCAGAATTCGTACACCTTGGCGAGCGGCTGCGTCACGCCCGGGCCGTCGGCGGCGTCGACGTGCGAGGCCAGACCGTTGAGCAGATTCAGGCATTTCGTGACGCTGCGCAGGCGCGCTTCATGCCTTGCATGTTCGATGTGCGCCCGCGCGCGCGCGAGCTCGTCGCGCAGGCCATCGAGCAGGATGAGCATCAATTGGAGCGGCGTCGCGCCCGCGATGCGGGCGTCGAGATCCGACGCCAGGTATCGTTGGTAAGTCATGGGTATTCCAGTGTCATCGAGGGGAACTCACGCCTCATCTGTCGGATTTGCGTCCGCTGCCGAAGAGCGCATCGACGAAGCTGCGTGTTTCCTCCATTTGTTGTCGGACCTGTTCGGCGCGAGCGAACTCGCTCGTGTAACGGGCGACGAGCGTGCGAAACCGTGCGCTCAGGCGCTCCTGCTGCTCCGCGAGCCGGCGCGAGACGATCTCGTCGCTGTCCGTGCGGTGTTTGAGCACACCGGTCACCTCGTCCGTCCACTCGCGTATGCGCACGGCAAGGCGCATGCCCGCGCCCTGCCTGTCCAGATCCGCGGCCGTGTCCCGTTTCATGACGTCGGCGCTCTCGCCGAACCACGCGGCGAGCAGTTCCTTGTCCTGCGCGTAGGCGGCCTCGAAACGTTTCTGGTCGAAGCTCACGGAGCCGTCGGCGCTGCGTTTCACGCCGAATGCCGAGGGATCGAACGTCTTGCCGGCGATCGTGACCGGGCGCTCGAAGTGGCGCTCGAGATCGCGCAACAACGCGCGCACCCCTGCGTCCGCATAGAATGGCCCGGCCGGCGTGACGTCGGTGCGCTTCTCGTCGCCTTCGAGCGGCGCCAGCCCCCCTGGCGCGCCCGGGTCCATCAGCTCGCGCAGTTGCTTTCTCAGCGTGTCGTAGGCTTGCACCAGCGCGCGCATGTTCGCGGCCGTGCCGTCCATGTCCGGCGCGATCGACACGCGCGTGGTGTCGTTGGGCGCCTGCGTCTTCTTCAGTGACAGCTTCACGCCGGTGAAAAGCGCGATCTCGTTGCTTGCATACGATTCGCTCCGATTGCCGAGCACCACGACGGCGTCCTGCCCCTGCGCGAGCACGTCGACGCCAGGCAAGGCGCCGCCCTGCGTCGCCGCGGCGCACGCCAGCGTGAACGCGGCGGCAGCCCCGGACTTCGTGGCCGTGAGCAGCAGATGGGGCGTGCTGCTGCCGGGCGCGTGGCGCAGATCGGCGCGCACCGCATCCTTGAGCGCGGGGTGTTCGTTCAGGCGCGTCGCGAGCGCCTTCACACCTTCGGATCGGGTCAGATCCAGCCCGGCAATGTCGAGCGCGACAGTGCGTGGCGGATCGCCGAACGTCAGCGCAGCCCCGGCCAACGCCGAGGCTTCGCGGACCTGTATCTGGTGCACGGTTGCCAGTTGCTCGACGCGCACGTCGAAATCGAGCTGCTGTGCACCCTTTTCCAGCGTGACGGAGAACGCGTCGTCGCTCGACTGCGTCGCCTTGTGCTGACGCAGATCGGCACGCTCGCCGAGGCGCCGCAGTTGTTTCTCGAAGTTGCCCAGCACTTCCTGGAGCGTGGCGACGCCCTTCTGACGAGCCTCGGTGTCGGTGCGGTCCTTGCCGAGACGGCCGAACTCCGCCTGCATGCGAGTGGAGGCGACGTCCTGGGCCAGCTTCTCGATACGTTCTTTCACTTGCAGCATGGGGCAACTCCTGATGTCGGATGGGCGGGTCGCGCAACGTGCGCGGTTTGCCCAGGCAAAGCGACCATCGTGCAGACTTTGTTAATGCGACCGGCTGGTGCGACCGGCTGGTGCGATCGGCCAATGCGGTCGGACGGTGTGACGCCGTGGCCTCGCGCAAGCGCCGCTCGTGTGGCGGCGCCGCGTCGCCACGCGGCCAGCGCCTGCTCCGAGAGCTCACGCGCCTCGCGACGCCGCAGCGCCTCGCGCGCCGCGGCTTCGTGGCGGGCGACGAGCGCCGCAACGCCTTCGCGGCG